>CP019882.1:4800000-6103712 GCA_002007745.1 Mycolicibacterium litorale
TCGTGCACAGACTGGTCGGCACCCGGGAACAGATCGTCCCGGTCTCCGACGGAGTAGCCGTTCTCCTGGACGACGTCGATCACCCGCGATTTCATCGTGGTGACCTTGAGCTGGGTACCGTCGATGTTCAGCGTCACGGTCTTCTGCGAGATCACCGCCACCGCCCCCGCGCCCGCCAGCGTCAGCAGCAGGGCGGCGACGACCAGACGGAGGATCGGTGATGGCGACTGGTGGAGCTTGGTCAACGCATTCAAGAGTGTCGGGTCCTGCCTCAGCACTAAACAACAACAGGGGCCCTGAGATTCTCGGGAGCCCCCTTTGATCACAAGACGGTAACGAACACGACTGTGGGCCGGCAACCCGGGGCGTCGGCTCTCAACAAGCCCTTAGAGACCGTAGACGCGCCGGGCGGTCGCGGCGGACTGCTCGGCCACCAGCTCCGCCGGCCGGTTCACCACGTCGGCCAGGGCCCGAACGGTGTAGGGCAGGCAGTACGGCTCGTTGGGCGCTCCGCGGTACGGATGCGGCGTCAGGAACGGCGCATCGGTTTCCACCAGCAGTTGTTCGGGAGGAATCAGAGCGGCCGCTTCCCGCAGCTCACGAGCATTCTTGAAGCTGACCGTGCCCGACAGGCTGAGCACCCAGCCCGCGTCGATGCAGACGCGGGCCATCGCCGGGCCCGACGAAAAGCAGTGGAAGATCACCGTCTGCGGCGGCCCCTCGGCATGCAGTACGTCGAGCACCTCGGCATCGGCATCGCGGTTGTGGATCATCAGTGGCTTGCCGGTGCGCTTGGCCAGGTCGATGTGCCAGGCGAAAGATTCCCGTTGAGCCGACGGGTCGGCACACCCGTCGAGTTTGCCCGGCCAGTACAGGTCCATCCCGGTCTCGCCGATGGCAACCACCCGCGGCTGTGCGGCCAGCCCTTCCAGCTCGGCGCGCGCGGACTCGGTCAGCGTGTCGGCGCGGGTCGGATGCAGGGCTACCGCGGCGTACACCCGCGGGTCCCAGGTGGCGGCCTCGGCCGCCCAGCGGGCCGCCCCGAGGTCGTCGGCGATCGTCACCACCGCTTCCACTCCGGCCGCACCGGCGCGGTCCAGGAGGGCACGAACGTCGGCGGCGTCGCGGGCGCCGCACGCATCGAGGTGGGTGTGCGCGTCGATCAGCGGGGACAACGGCTCTGGGAGCGGCGGCGCCGAACGCTTGGAAGCCACCGCAACACCATAAGGTGAGTGCTGACATGAGCACTCCATCCCCCGGCGCGGGGGCGCGCACCCCGGGCCGCACGCCGTTCTACATCACCACCGCGATCGCGTACCCGAACGGTGCGCCGCACATCGGGCACGCCTACGAGTACATCGCCACCGACGCGATCGCCCGCTTCAAGCGGCTCGACGGCTTCGACGTGCGCTACCTCACCGGAACCGACGAGCACGGGCTCAAGATGGCGCAGACCGCCGCCGCCGAGGGCATCCCCACCGCCGATCTGGCGCGGCGCAACTCCGACGCGTTCCAGGCGATGCAGGAGAAGCTCGGCGCCTCGTTCGACCGGTTCATCCGGACCACCGACGCCGACCACATCGACGCCTCGATCGAGATCTGGAAGCGGATGGACGCCGCGGGTGACATCTACCTGGACTCGTACTCCGGCTGGTACTCGGTGCGTGACGAACGCTTCTACACCGAGGACGAACTCGAGACTCGCGCCGACGGCAACAAGTACTCCATCGAGACCGGAACCCCGGTGACGTGGACCGAGGAGCAGACCTACTTCTTCCGGCTGTCGGCCTACGCCGAGCGGCTGCTGGCCCACTACCAGGCCCACCCCGAGTTCATCGGTCCCGATGTCCGCCGCAACGAGGTGGTCAGCTTCGTCTCGGGCGGGCTACGCGACCTGTCGATCTCGCGGACCACCTTCGACTGGGGTGTGCCCGTTCCCGGCCACCCCGACCACGTCATGTACGTGTGGGTCGACGCGCTGACCAACTACCTCACCGGTGCGGGCTTCCCCGACACCGACTCCGAGTCGTTCCGCAAGTACTGGCCCGCCGACCTGCACATGATCGGCAAGGACATCATCCGGTTCCACACCGTGTACTGGCCGGCGTTTCTGATGTCGGCGGGAATCGAGCTGCCGCGGCGGGTCTTCGTGCACGGCTTTCTGCTCAACAGCGGCGAGAAGATGAGCAAGTCGGTGGGCAACGTCGTGGACCCGTTCGCGTTGATCGACGCGTTCGGGCTCGACCAGGTGCGCTACTTCCTGCTGCGCGAGGTGCCGTTCGGGCAGGACGGCAGCTACAACGAGGACGCCATCATCGGCCGCATCAACGCCGATCTGGCCAACGAGTTCGGCAATCTGGCGCAGCGCTCGCTGTCGATGGTGAACAAGAATCTCGATGGGCTGGTGCCGGAGCCGGGCGCCTTCACCGACGCCGACCGCGAACTGCTGACCCTCGCCGACGACCTGCTGCCCAAGGTGCGGGCGCATTTCGACGTCCCGGCCATGCATCTGGCGCTGGAGACGATCTGGGCGATGCTCGGCGCGGCCAACCGCTACTTCTCCGCCCAGGAGCCGTGGGTGCTGCGCAAGTCCGATGCGGCCGCTGACCAGGAGCGGTTCCGCACGGTCCTCTACGTGACGCTGGAGGTGGTACGGATCGCGGCGCTGCTGGTGCAGCCGGTGATGCCGACCTCGGCGGCCACACTGCTCGACCTGCTCGGACAGCCCGAATCGCAGCGCGAGTTCAGCGCGGCGGGAACCCGCATCGCGCCGGGCACGGCGCTGCCCGCGCCCAGCGGCGTCTTCCCGCGATACCAGTCCGCCGAGCAGACGTGAAACCCCCTCGACACGCCGAGTTTCGGGCGTGTTCGCGTCTGCTCGCGGAGACTCCGCGAGTGACCCGCCTCACGTAACGTCACAGTCGTAGCACCGCCGGTGTCTTGAGGTCGACAGGCTCAACCGACCTCAAAGGAGAGATGTGATGACCGAGCAACGGACCCGGGTCGTGGTGGTCGGCGGCGGATACGCCGGCGTGATCGCCGCGAATCACCTGCGGCTGCGACCCGATGTGCAGATCACCCTGGTCAACCCACGCCCGGAATTCGTCGAACGGATCCGGTTGCACCAACTGGTCACCGGCTCCGACGACGCGGTGGTCGCCTACACCGACATCCTCGGCGAGGGCATCCGGCTGGTCGTGGACGCCGTCACCCGGATCGACACCCAGGCGCGGAAGGTGGAGCTGTTCAACGGTTCTCCCGATGGTGAAGCCCTGCCCTACGACTACCTGATCTATGCGGTCGGCAGCGGGTCGGCCCACCCGACCGCTGTCGGTGCCGACGAGTTTGCCTATCCAATCGCCGACCTGGAGGAAGCACGCCGGCTGGCCGGCGCACTGGACCAGGTGCACCACGGCGCGCCGGTATGCGTCGTCGGTGCCGGCCCGACCGGCATCGAGACCGCCGCCGAGCTCGCCGAGCAGGGCCGCACCGTGACGCTGGTCTGCGGCGCCGTCCTGGGCCCCTATCTGTCCACACCGGGACGACGGTCGGTGGCCAAGCGGCTGCGCAAGCTCGGCGTCGAGATCGTCGACGGACCGGGAGCCATGGTGAGCGCGGTGTCCGCCGACGCGGTGACCTTGCAGGACGGGCGGCAGCTGCCCAGTGCCGTGACGATCTGGACCGCCGGATTCGGGGTGCCCGACCTGGCGGCCAGGTCCGGCCTGCGCACCGACGCCATCGGCCGACTGCTCACCGACGAGACACTGACCAGCGTCGACGACGACCGGATCGTGGCTGCCGGAGACGCGGCGGCGCCGTCGGGTGACCCACTGCGGATGAGCTGCCAGGCGGCCATCCCATTGGGCGCGCAGGCCGCGAACACGGTGCTGGCCCGTATCGCCGGCACCACTCCGGCGGTGATCAACCAGGCCTTCACCGGACAGTGCATCAGCCTGGGCCGCGGCGGTGCAACCGTCCAGATCGCCCGCACCGACGACACCCCGCTGCCGCTGTACGTCGGAGGACGGGCAGCGGCGACGATCAAGGAGGCAGTCTGCAAGGGGACGGTGAGCTTCCTGCGCCGGGAGGCCCGCAAGCCCGGCTCCTATTTCTGGCTCAAGGGCGGCAAGCGGCCGGAGCCGCAGGCGGTGGACGCCCCGTGACCGCGGCCGACGAGCACGCCGAGCGGTTCACCCATCTGCGGCCGCTGCTGTTCACCATCGCCTACGAGATCCTCGGTTCGGCCACCGAAGCGGATGACGTCCTGCAGGACGGCTACCTGCGCTGGGCCGCGGTGGATCTGGCGCAGGTGCGTGACACCAAGGCCTACCTTGCCCAGCTCGTCACCCGGCAGGCGCTCAACACCCTGCGTAGCCAGGCCCGCCGCCGGGAGGACTACGTCGGGCCGTGGCTACCCGAGCCGCTGCTGCTCGACGACACCGACGCCGCCGAGGACGTGGTGCTGGCCGAATCGGTGTCGATGGCCATGTTGGTGGTGCTGGAGACGCTGACCCCCGACGAGCGCGCAGTGTTCGTGCTGCGCGAGGTCTTCGGGTTCAGCCATGACGAGATCGCCTCCGCGGTGGGCAAATCCGCGGCCGCGGTGCGCCAGATGGCGCACCGCGCCCGCGAACACGTGCACGCCCGGCGACGCAGGTTCGAACCGGTGGATCCGCAGCAGTCCCAACAGATCACCGTCCAGTTCCTCACCGCCGCCGCCACCGGCGATCTGCAGGGACTGCTGGCGATGCTGGCCCCCGACGTGGTGTTCACCTCCGACAGCGCGGGCAAGGTCAGCGCCGCCCGGCGCCCGGTGCTGGGCGCGGACAAAGTCGCCAGGCTGTTGATCGGCCTGATGAGCCGGGCCGGTTCGGAATACCGGGTGGAGATCGCCAGCTACAACAGCGCGCCCGCGGTGATCGTGTACCGCGACGAACGACCCGACAGCGTGTTCCTGATCGAGGTGATCGACGGCAGGATCACCAATTTCTATGCGATGCGCAACCCGGAGAAGCTCGGCGCGGTGACCGTGCGCAGGGTGATCAGCCGCTAGTTTTTGCGTGCGATCACCCCAGGCAGCAAGCTAGGGCGATGGGCATCGAGCGGCTGGGCGATCTCGGTACCGCCGCCGATGTGCTGCGCGTGCTCGGCGCGGCTACCAGCAGGCGGGGTCTGCCACCGCCGGCGGCGTTGACCGGTGACTGGTTCGGCTCGGCGGCGGTGATCGCCCCGAGCGTGGCAATCGTGCCGGTCGATCCCGCGACCGTGTTCGCCATCCGGCCCGGCCCGGGAGGTGATGTGGTCGGCGGCGGATGGATCGGTTACCTGTCGTATCCCGACGCCGCCGCCGACGGCGCCGGTGCGCGGATCCCGGAGGCGGCCGGTGGCTGGACCGACAACGTCCTGCGGCTCGATCGCGACGGCTGCTGGTGGCAGGAAACCCTGTCCGAAACGCCGCCGCCGAGCTGGGTGGGTGACGCGCTGACGGCTTCGCCGATCGACCAGGAATGCGAAATCGATTGGGCGGAACCTGATTTCGAGCGACATCAGGCCGGCGTCGCGGCCTGCCTGGACGCGATCCGCGCCGGCGAGGTCTACCAGGCCTGCGTCTGCACGCAGTTCACCGGCCGGTTGCGGGGGTCCCCGCTGGAGTTCTTCGCCGACGCGATCACTCGAACCACGCCGGCTCGGGCGGCGTATCTGGCCGGCGGTTGGGGTGCGGTGGCGTCACTGTCGCCCGAACTGTTCCTGCGCCGCGTCGGCGACCGCGTGGCCTCCAGCCCGATCAAGGGGACGCTGCCGCTGTATTGCGATCCCGCCGCGCTGCTGACGTCGGTCAAGGACGTTGCCGAGAACATCATGATCGTCGACCTGGTGCGCAACGACCTGGGCCGAGTGGCCGACACCGGCACTGTCACCGTCCCCGAACTACTGACCGTGCGAGCCGCGCCCGGCGTGTGGCACCTGGTGTCGACCGTCGCCGCCCAGCTACGCCCGCAGGTCACCACCGCCCAGCTGCTGACGGCGACGTTCCCGCCGGCATCGGTGACCGGAACCCCGAAACAACGTGCCCGACAACTGCTTTCGCAATGGGAACCGCGTCGCCGCGGAGTGTACTGCGGCACCGTCGGGATGGCCTCCCCGGTCGCCGGCACCGAACTGAACGTCGCGATCCGCACCGTCGAGTTCGATGCGGACGGCGGGGCCGTGCTCGGCGTCGGCGGTGGCATCACCGCGGACTCCGACCCGCGAGCCGAGTGGCAGGAATGCCTGGACAAGGCTGCGCCCATCGTGCGGACGGCCGCCGGCTACGCGTCGCGCGAACGCAGCACCGCCTCGTAGAGTTCGCGCCGCGGCGGCGCGCCGGGATGGGCGTCGACCACCCGCGCACACGCGTCCTTGACCCGCATGCCGTCACCGACGAGCGCGTCGACCTCGGCCACCAGGGTGGCCAGGTCGACCCGCGGCGTCGCGCCGGCGAGCACCACGGTGATCTCGCCGAGCACCTTGTCGTCGGCCCACGCCGCGAGCTCGGCCAGCGTTGCGCGCCGGATCTCCTCGTGCACCTTCGTCAGCTCGCGGCACACCACCGCCCGGCGGTCCGGACCGAGTTCCTCGACGGCGTCGCGCAGGGTTTCGGCCAGCCGCCGCGGTGACTCGAAGAACACCGCGGTTCGCCGCTCAGCGGCCAGCGCGGCCAGCCAGGCCCGGCGCGCGGACTGCTTGCGGGGTGCGAAGCCCTCGAAGCAGAACCGGTCCGACGGCAGGCCGGAGACGGCCAGCGCGGTGGTGACCGCCGACGGTCCGGGCAGGCAACTCACCGGCAGCCCCTGCTCAATACAGGCGGCCACCATCCGGTAGCCGGGGTCGTTGATCAGCGGCATGCCCGCGTCGCTGACCACCAGCACGGTGGCGCCACCCAGGATGTCGTCGACCAGCGCCGGGGCCCGCGCCGCTTCGTTCTGGTCGAACAGGCTGACCACGCGCCCGGTGATCCGCACACCCAGCGCCTGGGCCAGCGTCCGCACCCGCCGGGTGTCCTCGGCGGCCACCACATCTGCCGTCGACAACGCGTCGACCAGCCGTTTCGACGCGTCGCCCGGTTGGCCGAGCGGCGTGGCACCAAGGAGGAGTCGACCTGTGGTCATTCGGGCGGGCAGGAGCGTAGCCAGTCGGGGAAACACACGAGTAGAGCCTACGATCGACTCCGATGACCACCACCGCTGATGCCGACGCGCACCCGCGCACGGCCCCCGTCATCAGTCCGGGACCGCTGGTGCCGGTGGCCGACTTCGGTCCGCTCGACCGCATCGAGGGCTGGGTCGCGACCGCCATCGTCACCGCGCTCGCCGCGCTGACCCGGTTGATGAATCTCGGCTCGCCGACCGACGCGGGCACGCCCATCTTCGACGAGAAGCACTACGCGCCGCAGGCCTGGCAGCTGCTGCACAACTTCGGTGTCGAGGACAACCCGGGTTTCGGGCTGGTGGTCCATCCCCCGGTCGGCAAGCAGTTGATCGCGATCGGTGAGGCGCTGTTCGGATACAACGGCGTGGGCTGGCGGTTCACCGGCGCGGTGTTGGGCGTGGTCATGGTGGCCCTGGTGGTGCGCATCGTGCGGCGGATCAGCCGCTCGACCTTGGTCGGTGCGATCGCCGGGCTGCTGCTGATCGCCGACGGCGTCAGCTTCGTGGCGGCGCGGACCGCGCTGCTGGACATCTTCTTGACGTTCTTCGCGGTGGCGGCGTTCGGCGCGCTGATCGTCGACCGTGACCAGGTGCGCGAACGGATGCACAACGCCCTGCTGGAGGGCCGGATCGCCGAGACGCCATGGGGTCCGCGCCTGGGTGTGCGGTGGTGGCGGTTCGGTGCCGGCGTGCTGCTCGGGCTGGCGGTCGCCACGAAGTGGTCCGGCCTGTACTACATCGTGTTCTTCGGGCTGATGTCGCTGGCGTTCGACGTCGCGGCGCGGCGGGCCTACCGGGTGCCCCGGCCGTGGTTCGGGGTCATCCGGCGCGACCTCGGCCCCACCGCCTACGTGTTTGGGCTCATCCCGTTCGGGCTCTATCTGGGCTCGTATGCATTCTGGTTCTCCTCGGAGACCGCGGTGAACCGCTACGAGGTCGGGCAGTCGATCGGCGAACGCCAATGGTTCCAGCCGCCGGACGCGATCCGCTCGCTGTGGCACTACACCTACAAGGCGTATCACTTCCACTCGACCCTGACGAACGCGAACGGCAACCACCACCCGTGGGAATCCAAACCGTGGACGTGGCCGATGTCGCTGCGGCCCGTGCTGTACGCGATCGACAACCAGAACGTCCCCGGCTGTGGCGCGGCGTCCTGCGTCAAGGCGGTCATGATGGTCGGGACGCCGGCGATGTGGTGGGTGGCGGTGCCGGTGCTCGTCTACACGATGTGGCGTGCGTTCGTGCGCCGGGACTGGCGCTACGCGGTGGTGCTCACCGGCTACGGGGCGGGTTTCCTGCCCTGGTTCGCCGACATCGACCGCCAGATGTACTTCTTCTACGCGGTGCCGATGGCGCCGTTCCTGGTGATGGCGCTGGCCCTGATCCTGGGCGACATTCTGCACGCGCCCAACCAGAACGCCGAACGACGGACGCTCGGGCTGATCGTGGTGTCCTGCTACCTGGCGCTGGTGATCACGAACTTCGCCTGGCTCTACCCGGTCTTGACCGGCATCCCGATCTCGCAGGCGACGTGGAACATGGAGATCTGGCTGCCCAGTTGGCGCTGACCAAGCCGGGCAGCCAGATCACGTCACAGGCCGAGGGCCGGCTTGAGTGCGTCGGCGAGGGCGGTGACCCGCCCGGGGTGGTAGCCGTCGATGCTGGTGACCGGGCTGAGGATGACGCCGTCGACGCCGGCGTCGAGGATCTTGGTCTTGACCTGGTCGGCGATCTGCTCCGGGCTGCCGTAGACCGCCTGCTGCCGGAACTCTTCGGGATGAAATCGGGCGTGATGTTCTCGTCGATGATCGCGATGGCCAGCACGCTGGTTTCCAGCGTGGCCGGGTCGCGGCCGATGTCCTCGCAGCGGTCCCGGACCACTCCCACCTTGCGCGCCAGCTCGTCGAAACCGGCGATGATGTTGAGGTGGTCGAAGTAGCGGGCCGCCAACGGAATGGTCTTCTTCTCCCCGCTGCCACCGATCATGAGCGGGATGTGGTCGCGGAAGCGCGGGTTGGCGAACGCCTCCTGGGTCTTGTAGTACTTGCCGTCCACGCTGACTCGCTCCCCGCGCAGCATCGGCAGGATGATCTGCAGCGCCTCGTCGAGTTTGTTGAACCGGTCGGTGAAGGTGCCGAATTCGTAGCCCAGCGAATCGTGCTCGAGTTCGAACCAGCCGGTGCCGATGCCGAGGATGGCACGTCCCTGGCTGATCACGTCCAGCGTGGTGATGGCCTTGGTCAGCAGGGTCGGGTTGCGGTAGGTGTTGCCGGTTACCAACGTGCCGAGCTGCACATTCTGCGTCGCCGCGGCCAGTGCGCCCAATGCGGTGTATGCCTCGAGCATCGGCTCCTCGGGGGCACCGAGGCCGGGCAGTTGATAGAAGTGGTCCATCACGAACACCGAGTCGAATCCGGCCGCCTCGGCTTCACGGGCCTGTGCGATCACCGTCGGGAACAACTCAGCCACGCCGGTTCCGTAGGAGAAGTTGGGGATCTGAAGTCCAAGTTTGATTGCCACGGGAGTCAACGTAACGCGCCGAAGCGGGGCGCGCGCCCCGTTTCACTCTGAGCGAATTGTGGAATAACCCGGCCGCCGACGAGCAGCTCGGTCACAGCGGGTCCCGGGCCACCGGACACGACATGCACCGCGGGCCACCCCGCCCGGTGCCCAGCTCTGAGGCGGCGATGGGCAGCACCTCGATACCCGAGTCCTGCAGGCGGGCATTCGTTTCGGTGTTGCGCTCGTAGGCCACCACCACGCCCGGCGCCAGCGCCAGGGTGTTGTTTCCGTCGTCCCACTGTTCGCGCTCGGCGGTCACCGGGTCCAGCCCGGTGTCGATGACCCGCAACCGGTCGATACCCATCGCGTCGGCGGCGGCCCGAACGAACGGCGCCTCGTCGAGGATCTCCACCCCGTCGGAGGTGCGCTTGATGGTGAACGCCGACAGCGAGTCGCTGATCGCGGGGTACATCACCACGGCGTCCACGTCGACCATGGTGCAGACGGTGTCCAAATGCATCTGGGCACGTTCCTGGGCGATCGGCACGGCGAGCACGGTGTGCGCCAGTTCGTCGTCGAAAAGGCTGCGCGCCAACGCTTCCGCACCGGCGGGCGTGGTGCGCTCCCCCACCCCGACCGCCACCACACCCGGCGCGAGCAGCAGCACATCACCGCCCTCCACCGGCGCGGTGTGCGACTCGTAGGCCCGCCGTACGCCGAGGAAGCGTGGATGGTGGGCGTAAATCAGGTCGGTCAGCGACGTTTCGCGAGACCGGGCCGGCAACGCCAGCGACGTGATGGCCACCCGTGGCCCGATCCAGAACGACGAGTCCCGGGTGAACAGCAGATTGGGCAGGGGTTCGATGACGAAGTCAGCGCCGTGATGCATCCGCCGCACCAGCGAGGTGTCCGCCTTGGTGCCCGACGGCAGCTCGGTGAACGTCATGCCCGCGGTCAGCACATGGGCCAGCACGGCCGGCTCCAGGCTGCGTAGGTAGGCCGAGAGTTCTTGCGCCAGTGGCAGTCCGAGCCGACGGGCGTCGACCGCGGCGGCGATGCCCTGCATCCGAGCGGCACCACTGCCCAGTGCTTCGGTCAGCAGATCCGCCATCAGCAGCACTTCCACCCCGCGCGAGCGCAGCAGATCGGCGAACGCGTCGTGTTCTTGCTGGGCCCGCGAAACCCAAGGCAGGCCGTCGAAGAGCAGTTTGTCGTTGTTGCGCGGGGTCAGTCTCTGCAGTTCGGCGCCGGGCCGGTGCAGGATGACCACCCGCAGCGTCCCGACCTCTGAGTTGGAGCCCAGCACGGTGGAAGTCACAGATAGCACCGTAACAACTCAGCCGCTCACCTCAACTATCGTTGAGGTGTGACCGAGCAGGAACTGACCCCCGGCGAGCTCGCACACCGCGCGGGGGTGGCGATCTCGGCTCTGCATTTCTACGAGCGCGAAGGGCTGATCAGCAGCCGCCGGACGTCGGGTAATCAGCGGCGCTATGCCCGCGAAACCCTGCGCCGGGTGGCGTTCATCCGGATGTCCCAGCGGCTGGGCATCCCGCTGGCCCGGGTCCGTGAGGCACTGGCATCGCTGCCGGCCGACCGGGTTCCGACCAGCCGGGACTGGGCCCGGCTGTCCGCCGGCTGGCGCGCGGATCTCGACGAGCGGATCGGGCACCTGCAGCGCTTGCGCGACAACCTCGCCGACTGCATCGGCTGCGGCTGTCTGAGCCTGCGCAGCTGCGCGCTGTCCAATCCGGCCGACGTGCTGGCCGCCCAGGGACCCGGCGCCGCCAGACTCTGAACAATCGAACACCCGTGCGATAAGCTCGGGATGTGTCTGTCGCGGTTCAGGGCGCGCTGTTCGAGCACAGTGAGCGCCGCCACCTCGGCGCCGGAGCATGGATCGATCTGCGTTCGGCCTGGGCCGAGGACGCCGACGCGTTGTTCGAGGGCCTGCTCGAGCGCGTCCCGTGGCGCGCCGAACGGCGCCAGATGTACGACCGGGTGCTCGACGTCCCGCGGCTGGTCAGCTTCCACGACCTGGCCACCGGACCGGCGCCGCATCCGGTGATCGGCAGACTGCGTCGTCGGCTCAACGACATCTACGGCGCCGAGCTGGGCGAGCCGTTCACCAGCGCCGGGCTGTGTCTGTACCGCGACGGCTCGGACAGCGTCGCCTGGCACGGCGACACCATCGGCCGCAGCAGCACCGAAGACACCATGGTGGCGATCGTCAGTCTCGGCGCGACCCGGGTGTTCGCGTTGCGCCCCCGCGGCGGTGGCCCGTCGCTGCGACTGCCTCAACGGCACGGCGACCTGCTGGTGATGGGTGGATCGTGCCAGCGCACCTGGGAACATGCGGTGCCCAAGACGGCGCGGCCGAAAGGGCCGCGGATCAGCATCCAGTTCCGCCCGCGCGATGTGCGCTGAATTCAGCTGCGGACCGCGTTGACGGCGGCGACCAGCAGGTCGCGGGCCCGCGCGGTATTCACCGGCACCACCGGTTTGTCGGGCGCCACCAGCGGATTGGCGGTGACGATCACCTGGTAGTCGCCGAAGTGCGCGGAATAGTTGTAGATCTCGCCGGTGCGGGGCGCGTTGTTGATCACCGTCTGCAGGACGCGGTGCACGCCCAGCGTCTGCGTGCCGTCGATCTTGGGGGTCTCGATCGTCTCGGCGAGGCCGCGGACCGCGCCGCCGCTGAACGCGACCTTCTGACACTCGGGGCCTGGCTCGCTGACCGGCACCGGGGTGTTGGTCTGCACCGCGATGACGATGAAGCGGTTGCCGTCGCCTTCGGCGGAGACCGCCGCCATGTTGCCCTCGGTGCCCGGCGGCACCAGTTGACCGGTGACGAATTTGGCGCAGCCGGCCGGATCGAACTTCACCCCGTCGGGCAGCTTCTGGGCGGTCAACAACTTGGGGTCGATCCCGGTGGGGGCGACCTCGGTGACCTTGAACTCGGGTCCGAAGCTGGACTTCACCGTCGACACCTTCGCGATATCGGCGCTCGGCTGGTTGGGTCCGGTCGATCCACACGCGGCGAGCAGGCCGGCGCACGGGATCGCGAGGACCGCCCGGGGGTTGAACATCGTGGCCAATGTACCCAACCGGGCGCGGCTCAGCCGCGTAGGGCCGACACCGCCCCGACCAGCAGGTCCCCGGTGATCTGCGAGCTCAGCGGCGGGTGCGGCGAGCCGGGATCGGTGACCAGTGTCACGAACACGACCTGGTCTGCGAGGTAGGCCATGGCGGTGGACGCCTGCCCATCGGTTTCGGTTCCCGATTCGACGACCGTGCGGGTGTCGACGCTCATCGCGACGGTCTGGGCGCCGTCGATGCCGGGCGCATCGATCAGTCGCGCGGCCCCGGTGGTGTGCGCGAACGTCATGGTCCACTGCGCGCACTGGCCGATCGACTCGGGATCGGGGCGCCCGGACCCACCGACGCGACGACGACGTAGACGATTCCACCCGGCCCGGAAGCCGAGAAGCCACGCGCGCCGGGGTCCTCGGGAGCAGGGTCGGCGAGCGCCCCACACGTCGCGGGCTGCGCCGTCCAGCCGGGCCCGAAGCCCCACAGACCCGCGGCGCTCACCGGCCCGCGGACGTCGGCGATCTCGTAGCCGGCCGGCAACAGCGGACGAACCCGTTTGATGTTGCCGGGGTCGACGGGGCCCGCTGCGGGGACCGCAACGGCCGTCGACGACGGTGGCGGGGCACTCGGGGGTTGCGTCGCACAGGCAACCAGCCAGAGCGCCGCGACCAGGCAGACGGTGAGCTGCCGCACGGGGCCTTGATATCACCGATCCGGGCCGAAAGCGCGCGCCTCGCGGGCGTTAATCCAAACCGCTTGTCCGCCGGGGCTTTCCACTCAGCGGTTGAGTCGCCAGATATCAGTGGACAGCAGGGTGGCGAACGAGCACCACAGCGGGTAAGGCGCCAGCGCGACACCCAATTTGGGGTCGGCATCGGCGGCGCGCCGCGCCAGATCCGCGCTGCTGACCGCCAGGGCACCCGCCACGGCCACCGAAGGGCCGAGCTTGTGCAGCTTGAAGAACAGCCAGCTCCAGCTGGCGTTGAGTGCCAGGTTGGCCCCCAGGGCGGCGACGAAAGCGCGCGACTTGCCATCCTGCCCGTCAGCGCGGAACCGGTCGATCGTCGCAGCCGAGGTCACCGCGATATCTGCGTAGAGCGAGGTCCAGGCGACCGGGAACACCGCGTTCGGTGGGACATAGCGCGGCTTGCGCAGCTTCGGGTACCAGGTTTCGACGCCCTGACGGCTGGCGACACTGCCTGCCACGGCTGCCGCGGCGGTAGCCACGGCCGTTCCGACGATTGTCCGCATGGGCGCTAATTTACCCGGGCGTTCGGCGGCGAAACCCGCTCGTCACGCGCCGTCACAACGCCGTCAGAACCTGGCCCGCAGCGCAGCGCAAACGGCGGTGGGCGACCAGCCCCGGCTGGTGGCCGGCCGCCGAAGATTCACCGGAATTCCGCCGGCAGGAGCATTAAGCTGCTCAATCGAACTCGGTCGCTGGCTGCAGCTGGCCACAACAAGAGGAGAGCGCGTCCGATGAACAAGTTGACAGCCATGGCCACCGGTCTGGCCGCCGTTTCGTTGAGCGTCGCCCTGGTCGGCTGCGGGTCGAGCGACAAGTCGGAAACCACGGCGACGACATCGACATCGACATCCACGTCGACGAGCACGTCGACCACTACCGAGGCTTCGCCCAGCCCGACCGCGGCAGCCGCCCACAGCAAGACCATTCAGGACTACCTCAAGGAGAACCAGATCACCGAGGCACCGGTCAAGCGTGGTGATCCGGGCGCCCCCAACATCGATCTGGCGATGCCACCCGGCTGGTCGGACGCCGGAGCGCAGACCCCGGACTGGGCCTACGGCGCGATCGTCTTCGACACCCCCGAAGTCCCGAACGACCCACCGAGCATCATCGCGATCGTCTCCAAGCTGACCGGCAATGTCGATCCGAAGAAGATCCTGGAGTTCGCACCGGGTGAACTGCAGAACCTGCCCGGTTTCGAGCCGCTCGGCGAGCCGAACGACACCGCACTGAGCGGTTTCGATGCCGTGCAGTTGGGCGGCAATTACATGAAAGACGGCAAGAAGCGGATCATCGCCCAGAAGACGGTGGCGATCCCGGGTAAGGACGGCCTCTACGTCCTGCAGATGAACGCCGACGCTCTCGACGGCCAGGAAGGTCCGCTGATCGACGCCACCGGCTTCATCGACGAGAAGACGACGATCACCCCCTGATCGCTGCGGTGGTCCGGGCGCGCGACCCGGGTCCGGCGCATATCTCGCCGCTGTTCAGCTCACGGTGAGAAGAACTGTTGATGCGGCGATGCCCGACGGGGAAGCATCGATTGCGATGTGGACAGTCTATTTTTCCGGTGCGCTGCTGATGGCGGCGGGTGCGATGGCAGCCGCCGACTGGCTGGCCGACCACGTCGGCGGACGTTCAGCTGTGCGCGGACTCGCCATCGCCGTGGCGGCGATGGCCTGGCCGCTGGTGGCCCTCGGAGTGGTTCAGCTGCTGGTTGTCGCCGCTCTGTTCGGGTCGGGTTCACGTGCGGCGATGCACGCCAGGCGCGAGGTGGTCAACGCCCGGTGAGGCCGCGGGGTCAGCCTCGCGAGAACGCCGACGCCTCGGCCACCTGCTCGGGGGTGGGCCGCACCCCGGTGTAGCGCTCGAACTGTTCCGCGGCCTGCAGGGCGATCACTTCCGCGCCGGTGATCACCCGCTTGCCCGCCTGCCGGGCGGCGGCGATCAGCGGTGTCTCGGCGGGCACCGCCACCACGTCGAACACCGTTTCCGCTGCCGCGATCACGTCATCGGGGTAGGCGGGTTCGTGCTCGTGCGGATCACCGGCCATCCCGATCGGCGTGACGTTCACGATCACCTGCGCGCGGGCGGGGCCGACCTCGGCGCGCCACTGGTAGCCCAGTCGGTCAGCCAGTTCGGTGCCGGTATCGGGATTCCGCGCGATGATGATGCCGCTACCGAAGCCGCTGTCCCGGAACGCCGTGGCCACCGCGCTGGCCATTCCGCCGCTACCGCGGATCAGCACCGTGCCGTTGGGATCGAGCCCGTTGTCTGCGATCAGCCGCTGCACGGCGGTGTAATCGGTGTTCGACGCCGTGAGCACCCCGTCGTCGTTGACGATCGTGTTGACGGCATGGATCGCGCGGGCCGAGTCCTCGACATGATCCACCAGCGCCAGCACATCTTGCTTGAACGGCATCGACACCGAGCAGCCGCGGATGCCCAAGGCTCGCACCCCACCGATCGCGGCGGCGATATCGGTTGTGGTGCAGGCCTTGTAGATGAAATCCAGGCCGATCTGCTCATAGAGGTAGTTGTGGAACCGGGTGCCGATGTTGCTCGGCCGGCCGGCCAGCGAGATGCACATCCGGGTGTCCTTGTTCAGTGCGGGCCTGGCCATCAGCCGACCGCCTTGATCACTTGGCGCGCACTGTCCCGGATCTCGGCGGCCAACACCGGATCGATATGCAGCGCAACGTCTTCCGGCACGTCGAACTCGGTGACCACCACTCCCGGCTCGTCGCGCTCCCAGTGCGCACCGAATCGGTCGAGGATCGTGCGCATGGGCAGATTGTCGATGAGTACCCGAGCCGTGAAGCGGCGCACGCCGCCGACCCGCGCGGCGACGATCAGGGCGTCCATCAGGAAGTTGCCGATCCCCCGGCCCTGGTAGGCATCGCCGACGATGAAGGCGATCTCGGCGACCGAGGGGTCCGACAGGTCCCGGACGAATCGCACGTCGGCGACCACCGGACCATCCGCGCCGTCGACCAGGACCCAGACGAAATGATCGACGTAGTCGACCTGGAAGAGGTAATTCATCAGCGCCATGCTCGGCGCCCGCATCGACATGAACCGGCGGTAGAGCGTCTCGGTGGAGAACTCGACCGGACCGTTCGACGTGCGGGCGCTGTCCCCCGGCAGCACCGGACGCAACATCAACTCGGTTCCGTCCTTGAGCACCACCGGGATCGGGGTGACGAAGGCGGCCAGCCTTTGCCGCGCGGTGCGAACCAGCCGCTCGCTGATCCCAGGCAGTTCGGCCATGATCCCGAAGGCGACGCAGTCGCCGATGTATCCGGTCAGCGGCTCGGTGGTGGTGACGGTGGCCGTGCGGGGCTTGTCGCGCAGCAGGGCGATCTCGCCGACGATCACGCCGGCGGAAACCTCGTCGAGGATCACCTCGCCGTCATCGCCGATATGGCGTACCTCGGCTCGTCCGGACTGGATCAGCAGGAAGGAGACCGCCTGCTCACCCTGGCGCATGAGGACCTGGCCAACCGGCGCCTGCAACGGCTGCAACCGTTGCGCCAGCGGGCGCAACACGTCCGGCGGGCACCCGTCGAACACGTCCATGCGCGCGAGTCCGTCGGCGCGCACAGCGACCAATTCCGGCGTTGCGCCCAGTGCCGACGCCAGGCCGCCCTCGCCGCCCTCCGCCGTCATGCGACCTCCGTAGTCATCCACATCGAGGTTACCGATGGGCCAGGTGCCGTCGAACCGATTCGGCGCACAGGCTACCCCCGGTTCGGTGAAGTCGCCCCGGCCCGCCGAGGAGCCGTTAATGTTGCCCCACAGGGCGCAACGTCGGGGGTGCGTATGCCTAGACAATTCGGCTGGCAATTCGGCCACTTCGGGGTGACCGCGGGTGTCGCGGCCGCCGCGACGGCGGTGGTCGTGATCTCGGCCACGGTGACGCCCACGTCGAATGCCGCGAGCCGGTCGCCGGCCCCGCCCGCAGCGGTGCACCTGCCGGTCGTCCTGACCGCCGCGATCGACGAATCCCCGACGACGCTGGGCATCGCCGACTCGACGCTGTACACGCTCTCAGAGGCTGATGTCGACAAAACCCTCGACGAACTCCAGGCACTGGGTGTCAAGGACATCCGCATCGCAGTCCCGTGGATCTTCGTGCAGCCCAACAACTCCGAGGCCTACGACTGGTCCAGACTCGATATGGTGGTTGACGCGGCCGCCGAGCGGGACATGGGCGTGCTCGGTGTGATCAGCGGAACCCCCGCCTGGGCCGGTTTCCCCGTCAACGGGCATCCCAGCCCCGATAGCTACGCCGAGTTCGCGTCCGCGGTCGCGACGCGCTACCAGGGCAAGATCTCCGCCTACGAGATCTGGAACGAACCCAACGGAGTCACGTTCTGGTCACCGGTCAGCGCGCAGGCCTACACCGACCTGCTCAAGGCCGCCTACCCGGCGATCAAGGCGGCCGACCCGCACGCCACCGTCATCGGCGGAGTCCTCGGCGCGGTCAGCACCTTCCCCGGATTCTCGACCAGCGCCGCGAGCTTCGTCGAGCAGATGTACGCCGCCGGAGCGCACGGCTCCTTCGACGCGCTGTCGTTTCACCCCTACGACTACGTGACACCGTTCTCGCGGGGCGAGGGCGCCGGATCGCCGATCGAACAGGTCGCGGCCATCCGGGCATTGATGTTGGCCAACGGCGACAGCGGCCGCAAGCTGTGGGCCACCGAGTACGGTCTGCCCACCAGCCAGGTGTCCCAGACCCAGCAGGCCGCCTATCTCCACGATTTCGCGGTGGCGTGGCAACAGGTCGACGGCGCCGGGCCGATGTTCGTCTACACCACCCGCGACACCGCGACGGGAGCCTTCGACGACGAAGCCAACTTCGGCATCTTCACCACGGACTGGACCAAGAAGCCGGCGGCGCAGACCGTCGCGGCGTTGATCGCCGACCTCGCCGACGGCACCGCCGAACCCTTCGACGTCACGCCCTATCTGCCGGCGAACCCTTTCCTGCAGGCCGTGCAGGTGTTCGTCCGGCAACTGATCAATCAGGCCCTGGTCATCCCGCGACTGGTTGTGCAACTGGTTCGCGGCGTCATCGACGCGGTCGGCAAGGCGATTGCCTCCGGTCTGGACTCCGTCATGGCCAATCTCAGGCCGGCGCCCGCCGCTCGAGCGGTCGCCGCGGATGCGCGGGCCACCGAAGCACCCGAATCGGACGCCGCCGCGGCATCGACAGCCTCAGCCGCATCGGACCCGGCACCCACCCCACGGCGGACCGCCACCGCCGGCCGGCAGCCGCCTCGCACACCGGTCTCCGCCCGCGCCGTTCACCGCCAGAACGTCGCGCATGACCGTGCACAACGCGCGAACTCACCGGCATCCGGGCACCGCGGCGCGACCGGCACCTCGGCTCGCGGGCACGTCCGGTAGGTTCACAGATGCTTCGAGCGGTTGACGAAGCGGCCCGCACGCGGTGAAAAAAGCCATCCACCACCAGCTTTCGTCCCGCCATCGACTGGAATGTTGTGCCCGGTGACGAACGCGGACTGGTCCGATGCCAGGAACAGCGCCACCCGCGCCTGATCCTCTGGCCACCCGACCCGGCCGACCGGAGCCCATGACTGCCACAGGTGCTCGACATCTTCGTAACCGGTGAGGTAGTCGACCTGCGGGGTCTGAGTGAGGTCGGTGCCGATGCCGTTGACGCGAATGCCGTGCCGGCCCACGTCCACCGCCAGGCAGGTGGTGAAATGTGCAGCGGCGGCCTTCATCGCCCCGTAGACCGGATCCCGCGGGAACCCTCGCATCCCCTCGACGGAGTGCACGTTCACGATGCTGCCGCGGCCGGCCTCGATCATGGCGGGCAGGAACGCGCGGGTCACGGCGAAGACATGACGCAGGTTGATGTCGTACATCCGCTGCCAGCTCTGCGCAGACGATTCCTCGAATGCCACCAGCGGGCGGTAGTCCCCGACGTTGTTGACCAGCACGTCGACGCGGCCATGCTCGGCGAGCACCGCCTCGGCCAGCCGCGTGACGTCGTCGTCGACCGTGACATCGACGACGTGGCTGCGGATGATCCCGCGGGCTGCGGTGACATCCCGGCGGACGCGCTCGGCCCGATCGGGGTCGATCTCGGCCACTTCCACCCGGGCACCGTGTGCGGCGAACAGCGCCGACACCGCACCCCCGATTCCGTCACCACCGCCGGTCACCACCGCAACACGCCCGTCCAGCAAGCGATTCCAGTCGGCGATGGCCGGGATGCCGCTCGCGCCGTTGCCCATAGCGGCGCAGCCTACGCGCGTCAGTAGGCCAGCAGGTTCACAATTCCGCCGAATGCGGCGGGAAAAGCGGCCGCCGCGGGCACGATCCGGGTCCGCAGCGGCGCGGATTCGACGGCATGCAAGAGTCCCGCCGTCAGCAGCCGGTAGCGTCGCGACATCCGCCGCCAGCGCCGGTCGTAGTCGCCGGGCCGTTCGGCCAGAACCGATTCCACCAGCAGCTGCGCACCTGCGAAGGCGATGCCCAGGCCTTCACCGGTCAGGGCATCCACATAGCCGGCCGCGTCACCCACCAACAGCACCCGCCCGGCGGTGCGGCTCGACACGCGCTGGCGCAGCGGCCCGGCGGCCCGTTGCGGTCCGTGCGGATGCCCATCCACCCGGGCTTGCAGCGCCGGGAATTCGGCCAGCCTGCTCTGGAACGAACCCTGCCGGGAGGTCAGGATCGCCACCCCCACACAGTCGTCGGCCACCGGCGTCACATAGGCCTCGGCCCCGTCACCCCAGTACACCTCGACCGTGTCGCTCCACGGTGCGGTGTGGACGTGACGCCGTATCCCCCACCGGCGCGCTCCGCGGCCCGGGCGGTCCAAGCCGGCGGAGCGTCTGATCGGTGAATGCAGGCCGTCGGCCGCGGCCAGGTAGCGGGCCCGAAAGCCGGCGCACTGAACCGAGTTCGCGTCTTGGCTGACCGCGCCGACGTCGCGGTGGACCACCTCGACCCCAGCCGCCTGCACCGCGGCGCTCAGCGCCGCGTGCAATGCGGTCCGGCGCACCCCCAGGCCGGTGCCGGACCGGAACGCGGCCTCGATGCGATGTGCCGAATCCAGATACGTGATTCCGCGAAAAGGCTTGCCCGGTGGGCGTATCCCGAGATCGTCCAGATGCCGCACGGTGTGCGGCATCAAGCCTTCGCCGCAGGCCTTGTCGATCGGTCCTCGTCGCCTCTCGATGACGGTCACCGTCATACCGGCTCGCGCCGCATGCAGCGCGGTGACCAGGCCAGCCGGTCCACCACCCGCGACGAGGAGGTCGATCACGTCAAACTGGCCAGAGCGGCGTTCTCGGTACGGATCCGGGTTCGCAGCAGCACGGCGTTGAGCGCGGTGAACACCACGGCGGTGATCCATCCGCTGTGCACCAGCGGCAACGCGATGCCCTCGGAGACGACGGCGACGTAGTTGGGGTGGCTGAAGAATCGGTACGGCCCGCCGGTCACCCGCGCCGCACCGGGAACGACGACGACGCGGGTGTTCCACTGGTGTCCCAGGGTGGTGATGCACCACCAGCGCAGGCCTTGGGCGGCAACCACGATCGCGAGCATCGGCCAGCCGAGGGCAGGCAGGAACGGGCGGTGCAACCCGATCACCTCGGCCAGACAACCCAGCAGCAGCCCGGTGTGCAGGACCACCATCACCGGGTAGTGGGCGGCCCCGAATTCGACACCACCGCGGGCTCGGCTCCAGGCGAGGTTGCGCTGC
The DNA here is from genome assembly GCA_002007745.1 of Mycolicibacterium litorale. Lineage (GTDB taxonomy): Bacteria > Actinomycetota > Actinomycetes > Mycobacteriales > Mycobacteriaceae > Mycobacterium > Mycobacterium litorale_A. Next base: position 4,821,284 of record CP019882.1, read on the forward strand.
GCGACGACCAGCTCGACCAGCCGCTCGAGCGCGACCGCGGCGATCAGTAGTACGTACCAGGTCATCAATGCCAGCGCAGCAGAACGAGTTCCGAGCAGAACCCGGGTCCCATCGCCATCAGCACGCCGGGTCCGGGCGGCGGTGACTTGGCGATGGTGTCGCGCAGCACGTGCAGCACCGACGAGGACGAGATGTTGCCGATGTCGGCCAGCGAACGCCAGGTGAGTTCCAGTGCGTCATCGGGCAATTCGAGGCTGGCCATGATGGCTTCGATGATCTTGGGTCCGCCGGGGTGGCTGACCCAGGTGGCGATGTCGTCGAGGTCCAGGCCGTGCTCGCCCAGGAACCCGGTGACGTCGGCGCGCAGATACCGTTCGATGACGTCGGGCAGGTCCGCCGAAAGCACGAGGCGCAGACCGGACGCGCCGACGTCCCAACCCATGGTGCGCAGCGAGTCCGGGTACAGATGGCTGCGGGAATCGAGCACGTCGGGTCCGGTGGCGCCGATCTGTTCGGCCCGCCGCTCCCCGACCGCGACCACGGCCGCGGCGCCGTCGGCGAACAGCGCGCTGCCCACCAGGCTGGCCATGTCGGGCTTGGCGCCCGGGTAGGTCAGCGAGCACAGTTCCACCGACACCAGCACAGCGACCCCATCGGGAGCGCCACGCAGATAATCGTGCAGGCGGGCCACTCCAGCCGCGCCGGCAACACAGCCGAGCCCGAACAGCGGGACCCGGCGGACGTCGGGCCGCATACCGAGTCGGCCGGCGATCCGCGCGTCCAGGGAGGGCACCGCGATGCCGGTGACCGTCGTCGAGACGATGAGGTCGACGTCGGCCGGGCGCAGACCGGCCTCCTCGAGCGCGCCCGCAACCGCCGCGGAGCCGAGTTCGACGGCGTTCTCGATGAACAGGTCGTTGGCTGCGCCGAAATCCGTCAGGTCGGGGTACTTCTCCAACGGCAGGATGAAGTGGCGGTTGTTCACCTTGGCGCTGCGGTGCAGGCTGCGGACGACCTCTTCGTGTTCGTCGTAGCCCGGAATCTTGATGAAGGCCTCGGTGATCTCTGCCTGACTGAAGCGGAGTGGGGGCAGTTCGCCCCGCACACCCGCGATCACACTGATCGGACGCATGCCATGAACACGACCACCGGCAGGTATCGGTTCACCACCCTCACGATCCAGCCCGTTGCTTGACACGTCAATGAGTATGCCGGGCCGCGGGGGCTTCCGAAATGCCTAGCCTCTGATGCACCTTGACCAGCGGTTTCGGCGCCCACCAGTTCCACCGGCCCAGCACATGCATGAATGCGGGCACCAGGACCAGGCGCACCAGGGTGGCATCGGCGAGCACCGCCAATGCCAGCCCGAGCCCGAACATCCGCATGAACGACACGTGCGCGGCGATCAGCGCGGCGAACGAGATGGCCATGATCAGCGCGGCAGCGGTGATCACCCGCCCGGTGTGGCCGACCCCGAGCGCGACGCTCTCGTCGTTGTCGGCGGCAGTCTGCGGGGAGGCCAGCCAGAACTCCCGGATCCGCGACACCAGGAACACCTCATAGTCCATGGACAGCCCGAACGCGATGCAGAACAACAGGACTGGCATGTTGGCCACCAACGTCCCGGTGGAGGTGGTGCCCAGCGCATTGAGGTTGCCGTCCTGGAAGATCCACACCAGTGCACCGAACGCCGCGGTCAGCGACAGGACGTTGAGCACCAACGCTTTGGCGGGCAGGATCACGCTGCCGGTCAGCAGGAAGAGCAGCACCAGCATGATCACCGCGATCAGGCCCAGCACCAGCGGCAGCCGCGAGGTGATCGCCTGCACGCTGTCCCGGTTGGTCTGAGCGGTCCCGGCGAATTGGACGGCCCGGTCACCGGGGGTGCCCACGGCGTGCAGCCGGTCGAGTTGGTCCTCGGACTCGTCGGAGAACAGCGGCGCCGTACTCTCCACGGTCAGCAGCGCACTGCCGGATGCCAGCCCGGTCGCCGCCGCCGGCGGCCCGACGAGGTCGCCGGCGGCGAACTCCCCCATCGGCGCTGAGACCGCCGACACCTCGGGCACCCGCGACAGGTCGGCCGCGTATCGGGCGATCTGACCGTCGGACAGCCCGGCGGCGTCGGGGATCAGTACCGGAATGGCCGTCTCGAAGTTGTTGGCGAAATCGCTGCGCAGCTGATCACCGACCTGATGGGCAGACGCCGACGCGGGCAGCACCCGATCATCGGGGAAGCCGGGCCGCACGCCGAGGAACGGGGCTCCGAGGATCAGCAGCACCACCACCCCGGCCAGCCCGATCGGCACCGCGCGTTTCATCACGAATTTGGTTGAGCGGTACCAGAATTGTTGGTCGACCGGACGCGCAACGGGGTCGGGACGGCCGAACGCGCGACGGGCGAGGCGACGGACGTCGAGCGAATCCAGTCGGTCTCCCAGCAGTGTGATCGCCGCCGGGGTGATGACGATCGCGGCGAGGGCGGCGAACGCGACGGTGGCCACGCCGGCGTAGGCGAACGACTTGAGGAAGTGCATGGGGAACAGGGCCATCGCCCCCATCGACAGGGCGACGGTGGTCGCGGAGAACAACACCGTGCGACCGGCCGACTCCATGGTCCGCACCAGTGCCTCGTCGTGATCCGAGCCGCCGGCGAGTTCGTCGCGGTAGCGGCTGATCATCAGCAGCGTGTAGTCGATGGCCAGGGCCAGACCCATCGCGGTGGTGAGGTTCAGCGCGAAGATCGAGACGTCGGTGAAGAACGTGGTCACCCGAAGGACGGCCAGGGCGCCCAGGATCGCCGTGAGGCCGACGGCGACCGGTAGCGCGGCGGCGAACAGCCCGCCGAACACCCACACCAGCACCAGGAAACTCAGTGGCACGGCGATCGATTCCATCAGCAGCAGATCGTGTTGCGATTGTTCGGTGACCTGCAGATTGACCATGGCCGTTCCGCCGGTGCGGATCACGATGCCGTCCCGGTCGCGGGTGATCCGGTCGGAGAGGTCCTTGGTGTAGGTCTGCTGGCTGCTGTCGTCACCGGTGATGCCGGCGACGATGAGCCCGGACTTGTGGTCGCGACTGACCAGGGCGGCCGCGGCCTTGGCCGGGGAGGTCCACGCCGAGCTGATCCCGGCGACGTGTCCGGATCGCTTCAATTGATCGATGACATCGAGGGCGGCGGCCCGCCCGGCCGGGCTGTCGTAGCGGTCCGGCGCGGTGACGACGACGAGCAGCTGGACGTCACCCTGCCCGAATTTGTCGGTGAGCAACTGCGCGGCCTGTGACGACTGTGCGCCGGGATCGTTGAATCCGCTCGGGGACAGACTCTTGGCGACCGGAACGCCGAAGATGCCGATGGCCACCATGGCCAGCGCCACGATGGCGAGCACCCGCCGCGGCGCGGAGATGATTCGCCGGGCGATTCCTCGCAACAATGCTCTGTCCTCTGGTTTTTCAGCCCTGCGTTTTGGTGATAGGTACACCATCGGCAGATCGTTGACAACGCTTACCCGGCTGTACTTGCCGATACGACCACGGTAACCAGTACGGCACCCGGCGGGCGTAATCGGCGAACGCCGACCCGTACACGCGCCGATAGCGCGACTCTTTGAACAGCGGCCCCACCAGGCAATATGCCGTCAGTGTGAGGGCGACGACGAGCTGGTCGGGCGTCCAGGTCGGCACCGTCCACACGGTCAGGGTGAAGGCGACGTAGATCGGTTGGCGGGTCAGCCGGAACAGGCCGGTGGTGGGCATCGGCGGAAAGCGCGGCGTGCGGCCGCGAAGCAGGGCGACCCAGCCCAGAGCGCCGGTCTGCAGCGAAAGGCCGGCGTCGTACATCGACCTGGCCAGCAGTAGCCAGGAGCCGGCATAGGCGGCCACGAGGACAGCCTCGGTGATACCGCCCGCCCGCCACCAGATCGTCCCGGACGGTGACCACAGGGCGAACAGCGCCAGCACCGCGAGCGCGGCGATGGTGGCGAACGTGGTGGGTGCCAGGGTGGCTCCCGTCCCCGGCGGGGCCAGCCGGGCCAACACCGCCCGGCCCCGATCGGTGAGCAACAGCGAGTGACCGGCGGGGAACTGAAGCAGCAGCGCCGCGTTGGCGATCCAACTCCAGGGCGTCACCAGAGAGCCCAACGAACGGCTCATGCCGAAGAACATCGCGACCATCATGGTGGCGACCCCCAGGATGAACGCGGTATGGCAGACGATGCCGTAGCCGATCGCCACGATCGCCCGACCGCGGCGATGTCGCGGACCTGATGCCGGTATCGATGCCCGCACGCAACCAACCTCCGGTGGCTCCCCCGCGCACAACGTAGCGTGACGGCATGAGTCTTCGCCGGAAATTGCCGCTGTTGTTGCGGTGGTCGGTGCTGCGAACCGGTATCGGTATCCGCAACTTCAACCGGACCGGTCAGATCGGCGACGGCCGGGAGGCTGCGGCGGCGGACTATGTCGAGGCCCATGCCCGCCGCGGCGACATCGACGATGTGCTGGCGAGGCTCGACGAATATGCCTACGCGAAGTCGTTTCTGGTCAACATCGGAGACGAGAAGGGCCGGCTGCTCGACGCCGCCGTGCGTCGCGCGGCGCCGCGGGTGGCGATGGAACTGGGCACTTACTGCGGCTACGGCGCCTTGCGGATCGCGCGTGCCGCCCCGGCGGCGCGGGTGTTGTCTGTTGAGCTGGCTCAGTCGAACGCCGAAGTGGCGCGGCGGATCTGGACTCACGCCGGCGTCGACGACCGCATCACATGCGTGGTGGGCACAATCGGCGACGGTGGACACACCCTCGACGTTCTGCGCGACGATCACCAATTGGCTTCGGGCACACTGGATTTACTCTTCATCGACCACGACAAGAACGCCTACCTGGCCGATCTGCGCAGCATTGTCGAGCGCGGCTGGCTGCATGCCGGCTCGATCGTCGTGGCCGACAACGTCGGGTTCCCCGGGTCGCCGCGATACCGGGCCTATATGCGCGAGCAGCAGGGTAAGGACTGGCAGACCGTGGAGCACCGCACCCATATGGAGTACCAGACGTTGGTGCCCGACCTGGTGCTGGAATCGGAATACCGGGGCTGAATCGGTGCCCTCCGCGGGATGCGGAGGGCACCGATGCCGTGTGTCAGGCTGCGGCCCGGTGGGCCCGCCTGCTGGCGGCGGCACCCTTCTTGGCCTGTGCCGCCGAGTTGCCGGTCGCGCCGGCGACGGACGCATCGCCCACTGTCCGTACCGAACTGTCCCGCCGGGTGGGATGGCTGGCTGACTTCGCCGGTTCGGCCTTGTTGCCGTCCGTCAGATCGGTCGCGCTGTTCGACGAGCTGCTCCTGGAGTCGACGGTGTCGGCCGACCCGGTCGCGACTGCGCTGGCCGACCTGACTGTCGTCGAGGTGGTGTCGACCGTCGCGGCCGGTGGAGCCGGCAGGGCCCCCACGATGGCCTGCGCGACGTCGGTGACAGTGTTCTTCACGAAGGTCACGCCGGCCCGGGCGACGGAGACGACACCCTCTCGGACAGCGGCCACCACCTTGGTCAGATCACCGGTTTTGATGGCCTGCACCACGTTGTAGAGCGCGGTCTGGGGTGCCACGACCAGGTCACGGGCGTTGACGAACAGCTGCGTGCCGAGCGAGGGATTGGGGCTGACCGCGATACCGTCCCAGCTCTGCAACGTCCATCCGGCCTCGGGGGTACCGGTCACCACCACGACGGCGGTATTGCCCAAGGGGTGCGTCAGCAGGAGCCCGAGATCGGGGTTGTCGACGTTCATCATCGTCCACATCATGATGGTGGCGCCGTGCGAGAAGACCACCGGATTGGTGTCGCCGTTGGCGACGACGCTCGCGATCGAATCGTTGACCCGCGCGTCGAACTCGTTGCCGTTCTCCCCCAGCGGGATCGGCACGGAACGCAATCCGAGGGTCCACGCGACCGGGATCAGGAAGTAGCCGATCCGGCCCAAGCCGCTGTCGACGGGCGACCCCTCGAAGATGCCGGCGCCGATCTCGCGGAATCCGGCTTCTTGGTACACCGGAAGCTGCGGCTTGAGGGCTTCCAGCGGAGCGGCGGTCTGCTGGGTGCGGATCATGGTGGAGACGTAGATGCTGTCGTAACCGCCGGCGGCGAGCTGGGTGGCGACCGCGGCCGCCTGTTGTTCGCCCAGTTCGGTCAGCTCGGGCCCGGGCACCGTGGTGTCGATGCCGGCTCCGGCGATGTTGCCGTAGGACTCCCCGTGCCGCACCCAGGTGAGGGTGATCGTGTCGGCGGCCCAGGCCGGCAACGCCGACATCAGGAAGAGTCCGATCGTCGCGAGGACGGTCGCACAGCCCGTCAGTATTCGGCGTGGCCGCAGCCCAACCCGTGTGTGATCCCGCATCCCAACTCCGTCCGTCCCCCGACTGTGGTTTGCCACACAGCCACCAGCTGCTGTGCGCTCGGTCACACTACACAATCTGAAATCTGTCTACAAACACCCCGCTTGGTGTCGGCGGACTAACGATCTCGTTGATTCTCGGCATCGACGGTCGCACCGCGGCACCGGCCGTGGTGTCGTGGATGAAATGTCCTCTATTGCGATCCGTGCCGCCCGCGTTGCGGCGGCTGCGGCATGCTCGGCATTGGCGTTCACCGCACTTCCGCATGCCGGCGCCGCGCCGGAGTTCGACTCCCAGGGCTACCTCGACTCGACCGCACGCTGTTCCGCGCCGGACACCGCCGTGCTCTTCGGCAGCACCGACACGGCCCGGGTGGCGATCTGCAAGACCTCCGGCGGGAAATATCAATACCGCGGGGTGCGGGTACGCGACGGAGCCAAGCTGGTGTTATCGACCGCCAGCAATGGTGATGGCTCCTATGACGCCCAGAACGACGGCATCACCTATACCGTCAGCCCCAGCTCGTTGGTGATCAGTTCGGGCCGCAGCACCGTGCGCACCGAGTCGTGGGTGGACTTCCACGGACCCCAGACGGCGAGTTCGGGGAGCAGCTCCACCGCCGCGCCGACCACCACGCCGACCACCGCGACACCGACGTCCACCACCCCGACGTCCACCACCCCGTTGCCTCCGCCGCTGCCCGCGGAGGTCGGCGGTAGCAGCCGTTGACCCCTGACGATCACCGGGTACGGATTCCCGGCTATCCGACCGGCTGCCTCAGCACCGCCACGGCCTCGTGCAGCGGATCCGACGTCGTCGCTATCCCGCCCACGTAGGGGTGCGACAACTCGAGAATGAGGAACAGGTTCGCCGCGACGATCAGGCCGACGATCGCCACCATCGGGTAGTGCATCGCGGTCTTCTCGACTCCGTAGATCACCACGGTGCCCACCACCATGGCACTGGTCAGGAAGATCACGGCCCACAGCGGCCACGGCGGCCCGGAGTCCTCCCGCGCGGTCAGCAGCCGCACGGTGCGGGCCTGACTGATCTTGTCCAGGTTGGCGTAGGACGACGCCAACACGGTCTTCTGGGCGTCGGTGGCCACGGTGAGCTGTCCGTAGGCAGCCGACAAGCGCGCCAACGCCTCGTCGGCCTGCGGTGAGCGGGTTCCGTCACCGCCCCACTCGGCGATCGCCGTCTGCTCGTAGTCGAGTAGCGCCCGCCTGATGCGCTCTCCGTCGGTCTTGTCGAAAATCGCGGCATCCCTGGCCATTTCAATGGCAGCCGCTCCCTCGGCTCGTGCGTTGGCATCGGCGGTGTTGATCTGGCCCCACATCGACGAGACGACGAATCCGATGAAGAAGGCGTAGATGAACCCGATGAAGCCGTAGGTGAACTTGGTGACGTCATTGTGCTCGTCGCCGGTGAGCACGGGGAAGCGCCGCCGGACGCCCCGCACCACCAGCATCGCGCCGCCTGCGACCACGACAATCAGGCCGACGAGCAGCAACCCGGGTGGGATATGGCTCACCATCCACCGGCTCATCACTGCCCCCTGAATGTCGACGGTGCACCCGACCCTAGGCGGTGCCACGGTCCGTCGGCGCGCGTTCGGTGATCAGCCCCCGTCGTCCGATCGGTGGACGCGGCATTCCGCCGACATACCGTCTGACTGGCGGATATGGTCCGGACGTGAAATGGGCGACAGTGGATCTACCAACGGGCCGCGGCAGAGCACCCGACAACTCCGAAGGATCACGACCATGAGCAGCGCGAAGAACACCACCGTCACCGTCGGCCGGCTCACGATCACCAGCTCGGCCGATCGCAGCGCCGAAGCGCTCTGCTTCAAGGCAGCAGCGAACGCGGCGCTCTGCTTCCGGCGGATCGGCTGACTCGTGACGGCGCTGGACGGTCGGCTGGACGAAGCCCTGGCCTTCGAGGCGCCATTCGTGATCGATCGACTCCTCCGGGATCGGGTCGCTGCCACTGTCGCCGAGGCCGAGGAGCTCTTCACCGAAGCCAAGCGGTATCTCGTGCTGTGCGCGGCCACCCCTGAGCTGTCGTTCGGCATGCATTCGGCAATGGTCGACGAGGCCTGGCACACCTTCATCCTGTTCACCGGCGAGTACACCGGGTACGGCCATCGGTTCTTCGGCGACTATCTGCACCACGCGCCGGCCGGCCACGGCCCGGCCGGCACCACCGCCGACCGCGACGACGTCGCCTCGTTCGACGATTTCCGCCGCCGATACGAGGAGCTGTTCGGGCAGCCACTGCCTGCGGTCTGGTACGACGACACCAGCCTCACCCCGGCCCGGCGACTGATCAACGACAACGCCGCGCCCTTGACTGTGCGCACCGACGACCACACTGTCATCCTCAGTGACACGGTGGGAACCACGATCCTGGCGGTCAACGAATTAGCTTGTGCAGCAGTCGAATTCATCGCACAGACCGACAGCTTCTACGTGCGGGAGTTGCCGGGCGGCCTCACCGACGAGGAGAAGGTCGCACTCGTCGCACCGTTGGTTCGCTGTGGTGTGCTACGTCTGGCGCCCTAGCTCTGTCGCGTATCTGACCTCGTGGACCTCAGTGGCGCCGATGACATCGGTGCGCTGCACTCCATCGGTTCGCCATCCACTGCGTTCGTAGAACCGCCGGGCTCGCAGGTTGTCGGCGAGCACCCACAGCGAGGCCCGCCTGTAGCCGGCTCGGCGCAACCGGTCGCAACCCGTGGCGATGAGTGCGTCACCAACCCCGGCACCCCAGTGCGGCGGGTCGACGTAGAGCGCCCAGACCTCGCCGGCATCGGTCAGGTCGTCGTCGCGTGACCGGCCGATGCTGATGTGGCCGTGCACCATGCCGTGGTCCACGGCGACCAGGGTGTAGGGGCCGGCGAGGTCCATGCTGTCGAAGCGGTAGCGCGTGGCCCTGTCCTGCGCGCGCAGTCCGTCGAGGTAGTCCTGCGCGATCAACCCGTGGTAGCCCTGCTGCCAGGAGCGAACGTGCACTTCGGCGACCGCCATCGTGTCGGCGGCGGTCGCTTCCCGGACCTCGATCACCTCCGCAGGCTAGAACAGCGAAAGCTGTTGGGTGTCTCTGTCACCGAACTTCTGCGGGACCGGTCGATTCCGCACCCGGACCGGCCACCAGAACCAGCGTCCGAGCAGCGCGGCGATCGACGGTGTCATGAACGACCGGACGATCAGGGTGTCGAAGAGCAGACCCAGTGCGATCGTCGTCCCGATCTGGCCGAGCACCCGCAGATCGCTGAAGATGAACGAGGCCATGGTGAACGCGAAGACCAGTCCGGCGGCGGTCACCACCGAACCGCTGCCCGCCATGGACCGGATGATGCCGGTGTTGATCCCGGCGTGGATCTCCTCCTTGAAACGCGAGACCAGCAGCAGGTTGTAGTCCGAGCCCACCGCCAACAGCAGGATGACGGCCAACGGCAGGATCACCCAGTACAGCGGGATGCCGAACAGGTACTGCCACACCAGCAACGACAGGCCGAACGACGCCCCCAGCGACAATGCCACCGTCCCGACGATCACCAGCGCGGCAACGATGCTGCGCGTCACGAACATCATGATCAGCAGGATGAGGCTGAGCGAGGCGATGGCCGCGATGATCAGGTCGTAGTGCGCCATTTCACCGATGTCTTTGTAGGTGGACGCCGTTCCACCGATGTAGATCTTGGACCCGGCCAGCGGCGTGCCCTTGATCGCTTCCTGCGCGGCGTGCCGCATCGCGTCGATGTGCGAGATACCTTCGGGCGTCGCGGGATCCACATCGTGGGTGATGATCATCCTGGCGGCCTTGCCGTCCGGCGACAGGAACAACTTGAGCCCGCGCAGGAACTCCGGATTGCTGAACGCTTCTGGCGGCAGATAGAACGAGTCGTCGGTCTTCGAGGCATCGAACGCCTGCCCCAGCGCGGTCGAGTTCTGCAGCGCGGCGGCGGTCTGGTCGTAGATCCCCGCCGTGGTGGCGTAGTTGGTCATGGTCAGGTCGCGGTTGGTCTGCTGGTTCTGAATCTGCGGGGGATCAGCGCCAGCAGTTTGGGCTGCAACTCATCGAGTTTGGCGATGCTCGACGACACGTTGGCAAGCTGGTCGGTCAGCGCGTCGATACCGTCGAGGGAGTCGAACACCGAACGCAGCGCCGCGCACATCGGGATGTCGAAACAGTGTGGCTCCCAGTAGAAGTAGTTGCGCAACGGGCGGAACTGGTCGTCGAAGTTGGCGATCTTGTCACGCAGGTCCTTGGCGGTGGCGACGGTCTGCTTGAACGCCTCACTCTGCTCATGCGTGATGTCGCTGGACTGCTGCTGCAGCGCGTACTGCTGGCGCAGCACGTTGATGGTGTCGTCGATGACGGCGACCTGGCGGGTCAGGTCGGCGGCGCGGTCCTGCTGGAAGGGCAGGTTGTTGATCTGGGCCGCGCTCTGGGTGCTGATCTGGAACGGGATCGACGTGTGGTCCAGCGGCGTGCCCAGCGGCCGGGTGATCGACTGCACCTGCGCGATGCCGTCGGTGTGGAACACCGCCTTGGCCACCCGCTCCAGCAGGATCATGTCGGTGGGGTTGCGCAAGTCGTGGTCGGTCTCGATCATCAGCAGTTCGGGGTTCAGCCGCGCCTTGGAGAAGTGCCGCTCGGCGGCCGCGTAGCCCACGTTGGACGGGGCGCTGGCCGGCATGTAGTTGCTGACGTCGTAGCTGGTCTTGTAGCCGGGCAGCGCGGTAAGGCCGAGGATGGCCAGGGCCAGCGAAGCAACCAGGATGGGGCGGGCCAACGGACGATCGCCGTGCCGATCCGGCGCCAACCCCGTTTGGCCGTCCTGCGTTTGGGATCCAGCAGGCCGAAGCGGCCACCGATCACCACCACCGCGGGGGCCAGGGTCAGGGAGGCGACCAGGGCGATGACCACCCCGATCGCGGCCGGGATGCCCAGGCTCTGGAAGTACGGCAGGCGGGTGAAGGACAGGCAGTACACGGCGCCGGCGATGGTCAGGCCCGAACCGAGGATCACATGCGACGTCCCCCGGTACATGTCGTAGTACGCGGCTTCTCGATCCAGGTCCTCGTTGCGGCGTTCGTGGTAGCGGCCGAGCAGGAAGATCACATAGTCGGTGCCGGCGGCGATGACCAGCAGGGTGAGGATGTTCGTCGAATACGTCGACAGACCGATCACGCCGGTGTCGGCGAGGAACGCCACCACGCCGCGGGCCGCCGACATCTCGATGAGCACCGTGAGCAGCCCCAGGACCATGGTGATGACCGACCGGTAGACGATCAGCAGCATGATCGCGATCACCCCGACGGTCAGCAAGGTGACCGTGACGGTGCTTTCGTTGCCGACCTCGAACTGGTCGGCGATCTGTGGTGCCGAACCGGCGACGTACGCGTGGATGCCTGGCGGGGCAGGGGTTTTCGCGACGATGTTGCGCAGCGCGTCGACCGACTCCAACGACAGTGCCTCGCCCTGGTTTCCGGCCAGGAACACCTGGACGTAGGCGGCTTTGCCATCGGGGCTCTGCGAGCCGGCGGCGGTCAGTGGGTCACCCCAGAAGTCCTGCACGTGTTGCACGTGCTTGGTGTCGGCCTCGATGCGTTTGATCAGGTCGTCGTAGTAGCGGTGCGCCTCGGCGCCCAGGGGCTGGTCGCCTTCGAGCACCACCATGGCCGCACTGTCGGAGTCGAACTCGCCGAATACCTTGCCGATACGTTGAAACGCCTGCAGGGACGGGGAATCCGGTGAGCTCAGCGCGACATTGTGTTCTTCACCCACGGCTTCCAACTGCGGCACCAGCACGTTGGTGAGTGCGGCGACAGCCACCCAGAACAGCACGATCGGCACACAGAGCCGACGGATCCACAACGCCATCCTGTCGGTGGCGGTCCGGCGTTCGGCGACGTGAGTGCTCATCCCGACTTGTCCAGGCAATAGGTGTAGGCGTTCAACGTGTTGACCGTTCTCTCGTCCTTGACGACGTCGTCGATCTTGATGCGGCAACCGATGGAGTCACTGTCGCCCTGTGCGGCGACGTTGACGAAGACGGCGGGCTGGGTGGTGGTGGTGTCGTAGGCCCATGGCAGGGTCGCGTTGTCGACCCGTTGGGGCTGGGCGTTGACGTCCAGGTAGGTGATGGTGGCCGTGGTGCCGGGTGGGCCGAAGACCTCCATGACCACATGTTTGGGGTTGAACGGAACGATCTCATTGGCCGCGCCGCTGGGCGTGGATGTCACGTCGTGGGAACCGAAGATGCCATGCAGCCGGTACACGGCGAACCCCGCGACGGCGACCACGACGACCGCCACCAGGTACATCCACCGTCGGCTCAGCAGACCGGTGAGCGACAAGCGCTGCATCCGTGACCCTTTCGACCAGTGGAACCGCGCATGGGCCGCGGATCCGTTCCCCAGCGGATGTCAACCAGGTTGACGGTACGGTACCGGACCGGACCGCACAACCGCTATCTCAGGTGCTGCCGCGGGTCAGGCCGGGCATGAGCACGTTGTCGACGAGGTCGTGCACGGTCTGATGCGACGGCGACCGACCGGTCAGGACCGAACGGAAAATCAGGTAGCCGGGCAGCACGTCCCAGAGGTCCTCGGTGATGGCGGCCGCCGCGATCTCTCCGCGGGCAACAGCCCTGGTGAGGATGCGCTGGATCAGCGCCTTGCGCTGGTCGAGGAACTGTTCCTGCATCATGGCACCGAATTCGGCGCTGCGGGACATCTCCACCAGGACCGCCCGGATGGTGCCGGCGTGGGTGCCGACATGGGCCGCGATGTTCTCGCCGAGGCGCAGCAGATCGTCGCGCAGTGCGCCGGTGTCGGGGTCCACGGCGGCCTGCCGGGTGCCCTCGACGAACGCGGCGAACACCAGCTCGGCCTTGGTCGGCCAACGCCGGTAAATGGTGGCCTTGCTGGCCCGCGCGGTGGCGGCCACCGCGTCCACGGTCAGCCGGTCATAGCCGTGCTCCTGAAGCAGCTGCAGCGTCACCGCGAGCAACTCGCACTCCCGCGGCGACCACGGTGAATCCGTGCAGCCATCGGCACTGCGCATCACAAGCGTCTCCATCCACGACAACGGGCTGACAACGGGCTGATGCCAAGAGAGTATGGCCGCCGATCATGCCCGAGACGATCAGACGGCGAATTGCACCTCGATCTCCCCGTCGGTCTGGACGGGCTGACCCGGCGTGGGTTGCTGCGCGGCAATGGAATGCAGTGGGTAGGGCGAGTTCGCGATGTCGGGGCCTTTCGACAACACGCCCACCCAGCCGTCGGCGCGAAGCCGGGGCTCGGCATCGGTCCAGTACATGCCGCGCAGGTCGGGCATGACGAAGGAGTGGTGGGCAGCCGCGGACGTCGTCGATGCGGTCGCGGCGGGCGACGGGCGGTCCGCGGAACACGCCGCGGTCGCGACCGCGGCACCACCGGCGACCACGCCGGCGACCATCAGAGCGAACAGCTTCTCGAGCATCGCAACCACCCCCACCGAAAGGCTATCCAGTGGGCGTCGGCGTGTCATTGCTCCAGCACTATGAGGCAGATGCGAGATAGAAAACCCACAGCGCTGCCGGCGCCAGCGGTACCGACGGCAACCCGATGAGCATTCCCCGTCCCGCCTGTGCCACCAGCACCCACGCCGCGAGCGTGCCGACCAACACGTTTCCAGTGGCCGCAGCGAGGCCGACAGGACCGTGACGCGGCACCGACTGGTTCATCGAGATCTCCACCACCTGAATCATGAGTACAGCAGGAACGCGACGACAGTCCCCACGACCACAAGGACCGCTGCAGAGCACGCCACGCTGAGGCCGACACCGCGAATCCGCGAGGACGTTGTGCACCAAAGCATCCCGGAGAGCAATGCCGACAGCGCTGCGGTGATCAGCACCCCGGTCAAGAACCAGGCGCGGCCAAATCCCCCAACGTCGTCTGCTCGCCGCAGCACCCACAAAACCAGGCCAACCAGGTTGCCGTGGCCCACGCGAAATGATCTGCGCTACGCAGCGGCGCACGAAATCGCATGAGCGCGTTCGTTTCCCGGAGCGCGGTGCAGCGAGGCTGCGAACAGGCCCAAACACAGGGTCTCGGCACGGAGATCTGCCAGATGGCGAGAAGCGCTATGGGGCCCCAGAAGGCGACATCGAGAACGAGAAGGCGAATGTAGTCACCCACCGGGGTGGGCTGCGCGTCACGATGAGTGGCAATGGCATTCGCGTCCAGCACGACTCCTGCGGAAGGGCACCACCGCGACCGCGGCGGTGAACCCGCTAGCCCGCCGCACAGGTGGACGGGTGAGCCGCAGTCTCTTCATCGGCCGGTCGCCACCGTGAGCAAAGGCCGGCTGGTGGTGACATGGAACGCCTCACACACATCACCGGCATTCCGGCGTTCGATATTGGCTTCCGTCACCGTCACGGAGGCTCAGCTCCCGGCCTGGCGGACCACCTGGGCCGCGTCGATGCCAGTCACCTGCCGTCGCGTCGGTTTGCACCCCGCAGCGGACCGGACACCCGCAGGGCGTCCCGCTGAGCACGATCTGGGAACAGTGCCCAGCCTGGCAATCGACACCCATTGCAGACGGGGTAAGCCGTCCGGCAGAGCTCTTCGACGAGGGGCCGGGTGAAGTCTCGGACGCCTTCACCCGGCAATCCGCCCGACTGAGGAAGCCCTCTGCAGCTCAGCGAAGAGAAATACGCCCTGAACTGCTCAAACAAAGTGGAGCTAAGGGGAATCGAACCCCTGACCTTCTCGATGCGAACGAGACGACTTGCGCGTTTGTCACCGTTTACCCTGTTGGGAACGTTAAGAACTCGCAGGTCGTGAGACTTCCGGCGTTGGCTAGTTGGGGGCGTCGTCGAAGCTACTGCGGACGCGCTGCGGACGCGGCGCTGACGCGGGAGGGGCAGCGTCACCAGCTTGTGAAGTCGATACGTGGGGGTATGTACGTGACAGTCCGACATGACTTATGAGAGCCGCCGGGACAACGAGACCTGCGCCGCGGCGCATTGGGCAGCCCTCTGATGCAGTTGACCCGCGGTGGAACCTGCCGGGAATCCAGTCGAACTGCGCATACCGCCCTTGAAGTGAGCGATATCGCTCACTAGTGTGATCGTGTGCAATCAATCCCCCGGATCACCGTGGAAGAAGCTGCGGAGCAGCTCTCCGTGTCCGTGGCGACAGTTCGTCGGTGGTGCACCAGCCAGAAAGTTGACGCAGTCAAAGTCGGCAAGCAATGGCTGATTGAACCGAAATCGCTCGCAGGTGTGCGGCCTCGCTCCCGACGAGCGACACCGAAGACCGCTGCCCCGTATGACCTAGAGCAGGCATGGCGGCACATTCGGGGCACGGACGTATCAGAGCTGTGGGTTCCGGATGTGGTGCGTTGCCGCGACTTCGCAGATCGGCCCCAAGGGGTTCTGGTCGAGGCTGCGAGCCGACTTTCTGACCTGCGATTCATGCCCCCGTTAGGGATCGACGTACCGAAAACGGTTGCCTCCAACCGTCCAGGCGTCATGCTCGATATGGCTGACCGCGTCGCCTACCAAGCTGTGGTTGGCAGCTTTGCGTCCACGCTCGACGCCGCCATTTCTCCAAACGTATACTCGTCGAGAATATCCTCGGGCAAGAATTATTTCTTCAATCGCGCGTCTAAGGCATGGACAAAATTCACCGAATCTGTCAGGTCTAATATTGGACCAGAAAAATCTATGTGGGTCGCCCAAACTGACATTACTGGTTATTTTGAGCACATCCACCACAACATTTTATTTGAGGAATTGTCGGCACTTGGAATATCGGGAGACCCCTTGCGCGCACTGAGAGTCATGTTATCTAAGTGGTGCACAGTTGAAGGAATTGGGTTACCACAAGGTCCGAATGCCTCACGACTTCTCGGCAACTTCTACCTTGCGGCAGTCGATGAATCAATGGAAGCAAGAGGTTACGTATATCGACGTTACATGGACGACATCCGCATACTCGCTGATTCAAAATCTCAGGCTGTAGAAGCCGTTCGAGATTTCGAGCGGTTCTGTCGTGAACGTGGCTTGAGTTGTTCGCCCAACAAGACGAAAGTCTTATCCGCCGAAGAGTACTTAACCGGTTCGGATACCGCAGAGCTGGACGCGGCGGCTTACGCGTTCGACACTGAGAGCGCTGATGCATCCCCCAAGCTGCGCAAGATACTTAAGCAGGCGCTATCCGCCCAGGGTGTCGATGCCACCCGCGTTCGGTTCTCAATTTGGCGATTAGCCCGAGTCAGGGACGCCGCCGTAATCAGTCTAATTTTCAAACATTTGGAACATCTCGCTCCTTTTGCATCCGTGGTTTCTGCATATCTTCGGCCTTTCATAACACGACGTATCGTGCAACAAAAAATAGATGCATTCATGAGCGATGGTCAGCGTTCCTATTCATACCATTTGCGAACCTGGGTTTATGCGGCGATGTTAGAAGCTCGCGAAATACCGGATCGATGGGCCGAGATCGCACGATCCGATGCAATGGACTTGAATCTCCCGCCATTTCTCCGGTCTGTAGCTGGTTGCGTACTAGCGAAAAAACGGATCCCTCGCGACATTGCATGGATTAAAGCGCGCTTAGCGCTCGAACACGATCCAGACGTGCTCCGAGCTCTTTTAGTCGCGCTGAAATACGGAAAAGCACTCGATAAGCGTCAGGTAAGGCTGGTTACAGACCGCCAACCGAATCTTGTAAACGTTGGTGAGTGGTTACTTGCTCAAGGTGACGCGTTACCGTCGCTGCTTTTCGCTGACCAGAAAATAAGCGTGGCATGACTCGCCCGATTTGAGGAAATTGTCGAGAAACTCCGCAAGGCGACGGGCAGCTTGATTCAACGAGCGATTGCAGGTGCCTCGCCCCATGGAACTCCAATCGGCCTTTTCTTGCGGAGAGAGAGGGGCCGCTGGCCGTACGAGGTAGTGGCCAAGCCTAGCCAAGAGGACCCCCCCACCCCCATCGTGCGAAATCGCGCGCGCAAGCACGCGCCGCGGGCTCGGCCAAGAGGCCGCCCGCCCTAATCAACCTGCTGAGAATCTGAGGATCGCTGGCGCATCAGGTCGAGAATCTCGTCGAAACCAAAAGCTCGTGACATCAGTTCCGATGCCTCTGCCACTTTCGCTCGATGTTGTTCTTGCGCATCTTGATACTCTGCGTCGGTTCGATATTCAGAGCGGTTGTTGGGCCAAGGCATTCCGAGGCGGTTAGCTACGGCTTCCGGTGCGTAAAACTCTCTGCTGCCG
The DNA here is from genome assembly GCA_002007745.1 of Mycolicibacterium litorale. GTDB lineage: Bacteria > Actinomycetota > Actinomycetes > Mycobacteriales > Mycobacteriaceae > Mycobacterium > Mycobacterium litorale_A. The sequence goes on from CP019882.1 coordinate 4,838,956, forward strand.
TCATCAGCCAGCGGGTCCCAGTGCAAGGCTGTGGCCATCCATCCGATAGCGAGATGGACGCGGCCCGCGACACGAGACTGGCGACCTGACTCAGGAGGAAAACTGACTGTCCAGGGGTCGGTACGGTTCGGCCCCTTCTCAGCCTCGGCCAAAGTGCGCTTTCTTCCGAGATGTGCCGAACGGACTCGAACATCGCCGATGTTGTCGGTGAGAAGCATCGTGCGCTCGTTACCAATCACCACCCAGCTCCACCGTGTGTCGTCGAGATAGAACCTGCGTTGAACTAAGTGGTCGCGCTCTGGAGTCTCGTAGACGATGTGCTCGTGCCAGTCCATTTCGATAGCTAACCAGCGAGGCCGCTATTGCGAAAGACCGCCTGCGAGCACGCGATACACGGTCGCCCTGCTTACACCGAGCGCGGCGGCAATGGTGGTAGCCGATTCCCCGCTGGCGTGCATCCGCTGCGCGAGAGCGGCTTTCTGGGCATCCAATGCTTTGGGCCTTCCAATGGCCTGGCCCCGTGCGCGTCGGGCCTCACGTGCTGCTGAGCGGCGTTCCCGACCTAGCTCCAACTCAAGTTCAGCCAAACTTGCCAGGACTCCGGCGACCATGCGGCCTGCCGCATTCGAGGTGTCAATACCTTCCCGCAGAGACCGCAGCACGATGCCCCGGTGGCCAAGCTCGCGAATGGTCGCCATCACCTCAGCGGCGTTGCGCCCCAAGCGGTCAATGCCAACGACGACGATGGCATCGCCTTCACGCGCGTAGTCCAGAAGCGACGCCAGGCCAGGTCGCTGCTCCCGCGTCGACGTGCCCGACAGCTTGTCGCTGTAGACCCGCGCCCCGTCCACACCGGCGGTGACAAGCGCATCCACCTGTTGGTCAAGCGACTGATGCCCCGTGCTGACACGGGCGTACCCGAGGACGGTTCCGGTCGGGGCGGGCGCGGTCGCGAGCGTCATGCAGCTAGCATCTCAAAAGTCTCACAATATGTCAATATGAGACATCGGTTTTGATCCAACTTCTGAGACAACGTGACCTGGCAAGTTCTGTCACGCATCGCATCACGCAAGCACCGTCTCAATTCTTTAGTTCTGAGACCGGATTCACATTGACGGGGATGCTACATATTTTGATCATGAGTAGATCCAGGCCAAGATGCTCGAAATATTGATCATCCGGACCGCGAGCTCTCATGATCGAAATATTGATCATCCAGCCGTGTTGGCCGTATGATCGAAATATGCATCATCCCTTACCCCTGGTGTACGACACCATCGAGCTTGGCGAACACGTGCGGCGCGCGCGTCAGGCGAGAGGCTTCCATCAGGATGAGCTTGCTAACCGTATCGGAGTGACCCGAATGACTATCTCGCGCCTTGAGCGGGGGGAATCCGTCAGCGTCGACATTGCACTGCGCGCTTTATCGGAGTGCGGCATCGCGCTCGCACTAGTGCCAAAGTTTTCCCGAGTGACGATGACCGATGGCACCTAAGGCACTCGACGTTTGGTTGTACGGCGTCCACGTCGCAAGGCTGAGTGAGCCACGCCGATTTCGCCTACGCCTGGACTTCACCGAGGATGCGCTCGACACCTTCGGCGAGGGGAGTCGAGTCCTGTCTTTGGCGTTGCCTATTTCGCCAAAGCCCATTCAAGATAAGAACGGCGCGCGCCAGGTATCAGCATTCATTGAGGGCCTTCTACCCGAAGGAAACCTGCGCCGTCACATCGCGACTGAGGCCGGCGTACCAGTCAACGACACGATGACGCTATTGGAACGGGTTGGCGCAGAATGTGCCGGGGCTGTCCAGATTCTCGCCGACGGTACAAAGCCCGATGCTGGCCATGTCCGACCGCTCACTAAACAGGAAGTCGACAGTCTCATAACGGATCTGCCGACCTATCACTTGCCAGAGGGCACTACCCCGCAGGCATCATTAGCCGGTATTCAAGACAAGGTACTACTCGTCGCATTTCCCGATGGAAGTTGGGGCTGGCCCGAAGCCGGTGCAGCTTCAACTCACATCATCAAGCCGGAGCCACATGGTGGCCCCGTGAAACATCTGATTCAGACTGAAGATTGGGCGTTGCGGGTCGCGCGCGAGGCAAGCATGAATGCTGCAGAGTCGCGCCTGGAGCGGTTTCAAGAACGCCAGGCCATTATCGTTGCCAGATATGACCGAGGCCCTGATGGGAACCGGCTGCATCAAGAGGATTTCTGTCAGGCGCTAGGTCTCGACCCCGACGCCAAGTATGAGAGCACCGGCGAAGCAACGCGTCTGGGGTCGAGGCTGCGACGCGTAGCGCGCGCGGCGGCACCAAGGGCTCTAGACCCCGACGGGTTTCGGTTGGCATTGCTGGAAGCTGTGGCGTTCAACGTGGTGATTGGTAACGCTGACGCCCATTCCAAAAACTACTCAGTGATGATCAGTCGCGACGGGAGCGTGTCCCTGGCACCGATCTACGACGCAGCCCCCGTGAGGTACCTCGACCCGGCCTTCAACGGCACAGGTCACGTAATCAACGGCAAGACGAGCATCAACAACATCAATATCGACGACTTGGTTGCCGAAGCCGCATCCTGGGGAATGGGGACGCGACGAGCACGTGCCACGGTACGGAATTGTATGGAGCGCGTATACAGCTCGGTCGAACGGATCGAGCTTCCGCGAGGAGCAGAGTCGGTCAAGTCGAACCTTCATCAATTGTGGACCCAGCGTTCGTGGCCGACAGTGGCTTTGCGATCCCGAGATTCCGATTACAAGGCGGAAGGCTCCGGCGCGTAACGGTTTCTGTAGGCGTGAAATTTGGAGTGCTTTTCGAGAATCGCGAAGCATTCGATTTGCGACTCGATACGGAGCCGACGGATCGGCCCGTCTGGCGTTACGCAATGGCCAGACCGAACGCGCCCCAATCAGTCAGTCAGTCGCTCGGGCGCTAGAGGTCATATCTGCTCCAGCGCCATCCCGGCAGTTCCTCTAGGCGGCGCTGGCGGGGCTGGCTGAGAACGCCCTTGGCGTACGAGCTTCTTTGCTTCTGCACCCAGGCCCCGAGGCGGAATCCGCTTACCGTATGGGTCTGTGGGACGCGCGATGTCCCGTATTCCTTTACATACTCAAGCAGTTGGCTATACCGCTCCTCCCATGCGTCGGCAAGGGGGTCCCATGACCATCCAGGCAATGACTCCAGCCGCCGCTGGCGCTCCTCGCTGAGGGTCGCCTTGTCGTAGGCAGTCCTCTGGACCACGACCCATGAACCGAGCTTGTAGGCATCCGGTTCGATATAGCTCTGTTGCGGTAGTGGACACTCAGGATGGTTCTGGATGTAGTCCGTCAGCCTTCGGAAGCCCTCCTCCCACGCATCATCACGCGGATTCCAACTCCACTGGTCCAACGACTCCAGTCGCCTTATCAGCGCTGGGTCGAGAGTCGCCTTGACGTACGCCTGTCGCTGCGTGTTGACCCATGAGCCGAGCCGAAACCCGTCCTTCGAGTAAGACTGCGGTACACGAGAGGTCCCGTACTCATCGACGAACTCAAGCAGCTTGCGGAAGCTGTCCTCCCAGGCGGCGGTCTTAACGTCCCAACTCCAGCCCGGTAGCTCCTCCAGGCGGCGTCTCCGCTCCGAGGCAAGATTTCCCTTGTTGTTGTTCGACCGCTGGACGCTGACCCACTGCCCAAGGCGGTAACAGTCATTGGTGTAGGAACTCGGAACTTGGGCGTTACCGTATTCGGTGACGTAGTCGAGGAGGTATTGGAAGCCCTCCTCCCAGAGGTCGGAGCGCGCATCCCACACCCATTCAGGCACGCCCTCTAGGCGCTGGACACGCTCGGGCTCCAGGGTCCCTGCGACGTAGCGAGTGCGCTGAGAATTGACCCACGTTCCAAGCCCGTATCCCTTCAGAATGCACTTGGCCGGAATCCTGGCGTGGCCGTGTTCTTTCACGAACTGCTCGAGATGTTGGAATCCACACTCCCACCGCTCATCTCGAACGGATTCCCATAGCCATCCGGGCAACGCCTCAAGGCGACGTGCGTAAACAGGGCTGAGACTCCCCCGCTGATAGATGGAACGCTGTTTTTGAACCCAGGTACCGAGGTTGTAACCATCCCGCTGGTAGCCGTCCGGCACACGGCTGTCACCGTTCTGCCCGATGTATTCCTCCAGGTGCCGGAATCCGTCTTCCCATTTCTCTGCCTTAAGGTCCCGTTCCCAGCGCCAACCCGACAGGGTCTCCAGCCTTCGGGCCCGATCCGGTGGCAGTTCCCCCCTCTTCGCGAGGGAACGCTGGTTGCTGGCCCACGTGCCGACACTTAACCCCTTGAAGATGAGCTGGAGGGTGGTTTGTTCGACCAGGCGCACCTCGAATGCTCGGACGAAGGCGGAATCGACCCGCTCGGGCACATCGATATAAATCTTGTCGGGAAGGCGTGGTCGTCCACCTCTCCTGCCCATCTCGCGGCGCAGTTCGTCCAGCTGCTCGCCAAGTTCCTCGTCATGAGCGCGAAGGGCTTTGATGACATCCCAGACCGGCTTGAATGCTGAATTGTTCAGCGCGGTCTCTGTGTTGGTGTCGTTGTCGATGAACACCGGGATGACGATGGTCCCGACGCTCTTGTCCTCGGACTTGCGGATCGCCCGCCCAACCGCCTGGACGATGTCGACTTCGGATCGGCGCGGGTCGATGAACGCAATGCCGTCGAGCGTCGGTACATCGACTCCTTCGGCCAAACATCTTGCGTTAGTGAGTAGGCCACGCTCGGCGTCATCCAAATAGGCTAGGTGTTGAAGCAGCACGTACCGGTCCCCAGCAGGCATCTCGCCCGATGCGTGATGCGACCACAATGTGCCCTTCGGGCGCTGGCGGGCCGGCATCCACGAGATCACGTCCGACATGGAGTTGGCAAAGTCCCGTGCCCGCTCGACCCTTGAATGAAATGAGATAACCCGGTGCAGGTTGTACTTCTTCATGGCTTTCGCCAGTCCGATCTGTCCAGCAAGGGTTCGGGCATTGGCGACCTCGACTCCGTCGCGGGTCACCAGAATGCCGTTGTCTGCCCACTCTCGATACGTCGCGTCATCAACACCGACAACCACCACTTGGTAGTCAGTCAGTAAGCCACGTTGGATTGCTTCCCCGAAGCTCAGTTTGTGAAAGACGTTGCCGAACTTGGCTTCGTCGTCCATCGAGGCGATTTCGAAGTCAGCGTCTTCGGCGGCTTTGAGTACCCGTCCGGTGAAGTAACGCGGTGTTGCGGTCATGAACAGCCGCCGCTTTGCCCTGATCGCCGCTGGATCGAGGATCGTCGCGAAGTCCGACGACACCCGTCCTGCGCAGCGGTGGGCTTCGTCAGCGATCACCAAATCGAAGCCGGGCACCCGACCCAATGTGAATGCCTCGGCGATCTGCGGAGAGGATTGGTAGGTGGCGAGCACCACTCGGGAACCAGACCGCTGCCGCAAGAAGGCCGCGATCTCCTCAGCGTCGGTTGTGACTGGGACCCCGAGGTCGCTGGTGTGGGATAACGCCACATCGTCATCGGACTTCGCCACCGTGTCATCCGAGCAGACAGGAAGGGATGCGAACTCGGTGATGCAGTTGGCTCGCCACACATTCAACGTTTGCTTCAGCAGGGACAACGACGGCACCAGTACAAGGGTCCGCTTCGCCTCAAGCTCCTCTGCAACGAACAGCGCGGTCAGCGTCTTACCGGTGCCGCAAGCCATGATGAGTTGCCCGCGATCCGCTGCCTCGAAACCATTAACCACCTTCCTGATTGCATCCCGTTGATGCTTGCGCGGGCGGGCAGGCTTACGCGGTCGAGCCTGGCGAAGGTCTTTCGGGGAGCGAGGCCAATTGACATCGGCCACCGCAAGATCGTTGAGCCGGAAGAAGGTGACCCTCTTCTCTTGGTCTTGGATGGTGCGCTCACCAATGCCGTCGATGAGGTTGGTGGTGGCGATCAACATGCGGTACGAGAAGACTGGCCGCCCCGACTCGGCCAGGAACTTGTTCACGTCCTTCTTCGTGACGCGATACTTCGGGTCGTACGCCTTGGCTTGGATCGCCCATAATTGGCCGTTGCTGTCCTCAGCGACCAAGTCAATGCCGGCATCGATTCCCCAGCGGCCAGGCCACTCATCCCACAGCCAGACCCGGCGAAGCTCGTGCTTATAGACGGGGTCGTTGGTCAGGAACCACTTGCAGATGTGCTCGAACTGTCTGCCCCTGACACGGCCATCTGTGTCTAGCTGGCTAAACAGCTCGGTGAATGACCCCACCCTCGCGGATGCTAGAGGACACCAGGGACATGGTGGGCGATTCACGAGGGGAAGGGGTGGGCGAAACCTCCGCCGCAAACGCTTCAGCGACCGCGATCTGGACTCATCGAAGTGCGGACACGTTTTCAGAAAATATGGGCTGCGCTGTCGGGTCTCCTGGTCCGGGGTCGGAAAGTCGTCCAGCTGTTTCCAGGAGCGAATCAGCCTGCTGCGGTCAGCGACGAGGTCCAGATGAGCGACGGCCTCTAGGGAAATACCCGCTGAACTGCTCAAACTCTGTGGAGCTAAGGGGAATCGAACCCCTGACCTTCTCGATGCGAACGAGACGCGCTACCAACTGCGCTATAGCCCCTTGGTCGCTAGCAGGTTACCAGCCACCGACCGTCAGACCGAAACCGGCGTCTACTGGCCCGCCGCGCGCGGCAGGTCGAAGTGCCGGGCGAAGGCCACCTCGTCGAGGTGCTCGAAGATCGGGTCCTCGTCGTCGATGTCCAAGACGGCGGCGCCGGGGCGGCGCAGCCGGGACGGCACCACGTCAAAGTCACGGTCCTCGGTGTTCTCCACACCCAGCCGCGACCGCGCCATCCGCTGCTGGCGACGCCGCCGCACCTGCTCTTCGATGCGGGTCTGGCGACGCAGGTAGGCCAGATACAGCACCATGACGCCGGCGGCCGAGCCGCAGGCCCACCACAGGTCGGCGCTGACAGTGAAGGACAACACCGCCGTGAGCACCATGACCGCGGCCATCGCCATCAGCATGCGCTTGCGGAAACGGTACTTGCGAGCGCTGACCGCCGCGGCCGTCGCCGATTCGGTCCGTCGCGGCCGGCTGGCGCGCGGTGCGGCGACCGTCGCCGGCTCCTCCTCGGCCTCCAAGCCCGATGTGTCCTCGACGTACTCGTATTCGTCGCCGGTCCCGTCCTGCGGTGTGTCGTCGGCGATGGCCTCGAATTGGTCGGTGGCCTCGCCCTCGGCGGTCCGCTCCTCTTCATCGAGGTCTTCCACCTCAGACTCGGCCTCAGCCTCGGGTGCGGCTGGGGCTACCGGTTCGACGGTCTCGTCGAACAGCGTCGGCTGGGGCTCGGCGGCGCGAGCCGCGCCGCCGCCCACCGGCAGGGCTCCGGAGTCCTCGTCGACGACGTCGACATCGAGGTAGTCCGGTTCGATCGTCTCGGCGACAGCAGCCACCACGACCACCGATCGGGTTCGCACCGGTGCGGCTTCGTCATCCTCGTCGAGGTCGTCGAACTGGTCCTCTTCAGGCTGCCAGTCGGGGTCGTGCCGATGGCCGGCAGCTGGGGCGCTGCGCCGGAACCGCCGTGACTTGGCTGCGCCGCCGTTGAGCACCCGGGTGGCCAGCGCGACGTCGCTGGTGCGACGGACGTTCTCACGCTTGCTGATGAGCATCGGGACCAACACGAACAACCACAGCACCACGAGGGAGATCCAGAGCAACGACTGGGGGATGCTTGGCATGGTGGCCTGCTCCTTTCCCGTCCAGGCTAGGTCCGTGACCTACGCAAACCGTGACGGCGCGCCGGACCCAATTACACACTTGTAATTTGCTCATTACAAGCACCAACAGCCCCAAGTGTCACATTGGTAACAGGAGCGCTTTGCGGATCAGGCCCACTGGGCCAGACCGCGGTGCACCAGTCGACCGGCCGCCGAGCCTTCCAACTCCTCCACCGTCATCGCGACCAGGAGGTGATCGCGCCACCCACCGTCGACGTCGAGGTAGCGCTTCAACAGCCCTTCCTCACGGAAGCCGACCTTTGCCAGCACCGCTCGGCTGGCCGCATTCTCCGGCCGAACCGTCGCCTCCACCCGATGCAGGGTCACCGGCCCGAAACAGTGGTCCAGCCCCAGCGCCAGCGCCCCGGTGGCCACTCCCCTGCCAGTCACCGCACTCGACACCCAATAGCCGATCCACGCCGAACGCAACGCACCGTGAGTCACGTTGCCGATGGTGAGCTGACCGCAGAACTGCCCGTCGAGCTCGATCACATAGGGCAGCATCCGCCCCTTGCGCGCCTCGCCCCGCAGGCCCGAACATACCGCTGGCCACGACGAAACAGCGTGGCGCACAGCCCAATCCACCTCGGCCGTCGGCTCCCACGGTTCCAGATACCTGCGGTCGGCCAGTCGGATGCGACTCCACATCGCCGCGTCGCGCATCCGCACCGGGCGCAACCTGATGACGCCGGCGCCGACCCGGAGCGGACCGACCGCGGTCGGCCACCCCGGATGCAGGGAACTGCTGCGCCACAGGTTCACCATGCCGGTTCCTGGTTCAGCCGCGCTGAGCCAGGAAGGCGACGTCGACGACCTCGCCGGTGCGAACCTCGCCGACTTCGCTGGGCACCACGACGAGGCAGTTCGCCTCGGCCAGTGTGGCCAGGAGATGCGAGGAGGCACCGGGTGCGCCGCCGAGCGCCTGCACCAGATACTCACCAGTGTCCTGATCGCGCATCAGCTGTCCCCGCAGGAAACCTTTTCGGCCCGGCACCGACGAGATCGGGGACAACGCCCGGGCTTGCACGACACGCCGCATGGGCTGGCGCTTACCCAGCGAGAGCCGGATCAGGGGACGCACCATGACCTCGAACACCACCAGGGCGCTGACCGGATTGGCCGGCAGCAGGAACGTCGGAACGCCTTCGCGGCCGAGCTGACCGAAGCCCTGCACCGAGCCGGGATGCATGGCGATCCGTGCGACCTCCATCTCGCCGAGCTGGGACAGCACCGTTCGCACACTCTCGGCGGCGGCACCGCCGACCGCTCCGGCGATCACCACGAGCTCGGCGCGGTTGAGTTGGCCCTCGACCGCCTCCCGGAGCTCTTTCGGGTCGGTGCTGACGATGCCCACCCGATTGACCTCGGCGCCGGCATCGCGTGCCGCGGCGGCGATCGCATACGAGTTGACGTCGTAGACCTGGCCGTTACCGGGAGTGCGGGAGATGTCCACCAGTTCGCCGCCGACACTCATCACGGTCAGCCGCGGGCGAGGATGCACCAGGACCCGCTCCCGACCGACTGCGGCCAGCAGGCCCACCTGCGCGGCGCCGATGATCGCTCCGGCCCGCACCGCGACGTCACCGGGCTGGACGTCGTCGCCGGCGTGGCGGACGTAGGCACCTGAGCGCACCCCGCGCAGCACCCGCACCCGGGCCTGGCCCCCGTCGGTCCAGCGCAGCGGCAAGACCGCGTCGGCCAGCGTCGGCATCGGCGCGCCGGTCTGCACCCGGGCGGCCTGTTTGGGCTGCAGCCGGCTCGGAGTGCGCGCGCCCGCCTCGATCACACCCATCACCGGCAGGCTGATCTCACCGCCCGGATCGTCGGCATCGCCGACCGCCTGGACGTCCACACTGCGCACCGCATATCCATCGATCGCGGCCTGGTCGAACCCGGGCAGCGGATGCTCGGTGATCACTTCCTCGGCGCACATCAAGCCCTGAGCCTCAGCGATCGGTACTCGTACCGGTCGTGGCGCCACCGCGGCAGCCGCCACCCTGGCCTGCTGTTCCTCTACCGAACGCACCGCGCGCCTTTCTGCCTCGAGCCCCGGTCGCGCGGGCCCGCCGCAGCTCCTACTGTCCGGTCTGTTCGGCCAGGCCTAGACGCGCCACCAACCATCGCCGCAAGTCCGGGCCATAGTCGTCACGATCCAACGCAAAGTCAACCGCAGCCTTCAGGTAGCCGCCGGGATTTCCCAAGTCGTGTCGAGAGCCGCGATGCACCACCACATGCACCGGATGGCCTTCCTTGATCAGCAACTCGACGGCATCGGTGAGCTGGATCTCGCCGCCCACTCCCCGATCGACCTTGCGCAAGGCGTCGAAAATTGCCCGGTCAAGCAGATAACGTCCGGCGGCGGCGAAGTTCGAGGGCGCATCCTCAACCTTCGGCTTCTCCACCATGCCCTTGACCTTGAGGACGTTCGGGTTGACCGCGTCGGGAACCGTCTCGACGTCGAAAACTCCGTAGGCACTGACCTCATCGGGTGAGACCTCGATGGCGCAGAGCACCGTGCCGCCCCGCTTGGCCCGGACCTTGGCCATCGTCTCGAGCACACCGGTGGGCAACACCAGATCGTCGGGCAGCAACACCGACACCGCATCCTCGTCCGGCGAGAGCACCGACTCGACGCAGCTGACCGCGTGGCCCAGGCCCAGCGGCTGGGCCTGCACCACCGACTCGACCTTGATCAGCGCCGGAGCTCGGCGCACCTTCTCGAGCATGGCCTTCTTGCCGCGGGCTTCCAGCGTGCCCTCGAGCACCAGGTCCTCGACAAAGTGGGCCACCACCCCGTCCTTGCCCTCCGAGGTGACGATCACCAGTCGCTCGGCGCCGGCCTCAGCGGCCTCCTCGGCGACCAGCTCGATGCCCGGGGTGTCCACGACGGGCAACAGTTCCTTGGGCACGGTCTTCGTGGCGGGCAGGAAACGCGTTCCCAACCCGGCCGCAGGCACGATCGCGGTGCGCGGGATCGGTACCTGTGGCGTCATCGTTCACAGCCTATCGACAACATCTCGGTCTTTCACTCTGGCGCATAGATATGCGCGCTGACATGGTGGACGGCGTGCTCGTCGGAACGAAAGCTCAACACCGGAAAGTTCTGCTGACCGCACGCCGCGCGCTGGCCGACTCGGTCCGTTCGGCCGAGGCCACGGCGCTGTGCGGGCACCTCGCCGACGTGGTGTCGGCCGCCGAAACCGCCTGCGCCTACGTACCGGTCGGCGTGGAACCGGGCTCGCCGGCCATGGTGGACCGGCTCAACGAGCTGTGCGCGCGGGTGCTGCTGCCGGTGACCCACTCTGACGACGACGGCCGGCCGCTGGCCCTGCTGTGGGGTCAATACGTGCCCGGCGCCCTGGTCGCCGGACGATTCGGGCTGCTCGAGCCGGCAGGACCGTGGCTGGCCAGCGATGCGGTGGCCGGGGCCGACGTGGTCTTGGTCCCCGCCCTGGCGGTCGACCGCCAGGGGGTGCGCCTGGGCCGCGGCGGCGGGTTTTACGACAGGTCGTTGCCGTTGTGCAGGCCAGGCACCCGACTGGTGGCGGTGGTGCGCGACGCCGAGATCGTCGGCGAGCTGCCCAGCGAGCCACATGACGTGCGCATGACCCACGCCCTGACCCCCGGTCACGGCTTGATCGCGCTGGCCGGCGGGTAGGCCAACACGGGTTAGGGACACCGGCTTACCATGCACCCGAGCATCCCCCTCGAAGTCCTTTTGCGGCATATTGCCGTGCCATCCCCCCGCCCGCAGCGTTGAGGGAATGATACGCACCACATGGCGGTTCTAGCACTTGGCACGGTAGAGTGCTAAGAGACTCAGTTTCGTTCCGGAGGTTCATGTGCCGACCTACAGCTACGCGTGCACCGAGTGCGACAACCGCTTTGACGCGGTGCAGGCGTTCAGTGACGACGCGCTGACCACGTGCCCCCAGTGCTCCGGGCGCCTGCGCAAGCTGTTCAACTCGGTTGGCGTGGTGTTCAAGGGCAGCGGGTTCTACCGCACCGACAGCCGCGACTCCGCCAAGAGCTCCGGCAAGTCGGACTCGACCTCGTCGTCGACCTCGGAGAAGTCGTCGTCTGCCACGAGTTCGAGCGATTCCGCGTCCAGCTCCTCGGGTTCGTCGACCTCGAGTTCGGCCGCACCGGCCGCCGCAGCGTCCAGCTAGCCCGGCACGTCGGCGGGATCGCTGAACTCGATTGAGTAGCCCAGGAGTTCACTGCTCCAGTCCTTGACCGGACGGATCACCAGTCGAGTCGCAGCACCGTTGCCGGTCGGTTCGTCGAACACCGAAAACGGTTGGCCGAGCAAGTCGGTCGCCCGTATCTCCGCGAAGGCCTCCGGCGTGAGCCCGGTCAATTCCCAGATGTGCCGACCCGTCGCCTTGCCGCGCTCGACCTCCATCGTTCGGTCGAAGGCGACGCTCGATGCGACGACGGTGCCGGCCGGATCGATGAAGGCGATGGCGGCGTCCGAGTCGTAGGCCTCTGTGAGCCGGTGGGCTCGCAGTTCCACTGACATCGCCGCCGAGGAATCGACGTCCTCGATCGAGGCCGGGCTGGACAGGAACTCCGGCACCCGACTGGCCGGGGTCGGCCGGCCGAACAGGTAGCCCTGGGCCAGCTTGCACCCCATCCCCCTGAGCAGGTCAACTTGCGCCGGGCTCTCCACGCCCTCGGCGACCACGGCCAGCCCCAGGCTGTGTCCCAGGCCGACCACGGCCGCGACGATCTTGCGGCTCTGGCGGTGGTGGGCCATCGCCATCACGAAGCTGGCATCGATCTTGATCTTCGAGAACGGCAGGGTGCTCAGCCAGGTGAGGCTCGAATAGCCGGTGCCGAAGTCGTCCATCGCGATCATGCACCCGAGATTCATCAACCGCTCGAGTGTCCGCCGCGGCTGGGTCAGATCCTCGATGAAGCCGGACTCGGTGACCTCAATGTGCACCCGGCTCAACGGAAATGACGAATCTCCGGCGGCCTTGGCGATCCTGGTCGCCAGGTCCGAATCGCGCAGTTGGGTGGGCGATACGTTGAACCCGAGGAAGATGTTGTGCGGCCACTGCCCCGCGGCCACGAATGCGCTGCGCATCAGACTGTCGAGCAGCCGGTCGAGGAGGCCGAACTCGTCGGCAACCGGTATGAAGCGGTCCGGGCTGACGTGCCCGCGGACCGGGTCATACCATCGGGCGAGCACTTCGAAGCCCAGCACGTGGCCATCGTCCAACGACACGATGGGCTGGAAGAACGGCTCGATCCGGCCCACGCCCAGCGCCTTCGACAAGTCGTGCGCGAGAAGCTCGTCAGCATTCACAGCTGCGACTCCTTCTCACATCCAGCTCGGCGCCGTAACCGACAGTGCCCAGAACCTACAGCCAAACCCATCGTCGAACATCCGAACAGCCAAAACCGAAGGCGGTCAGGGTTTCGTTCTTTTCAACGGTTATCAACAGCCCACGGTTCAGCGCGAGAGCCCGAGGTGGCCGGACACCATACGGTTGCCGCATGGCCGAGTCACTCAATCCCACTCTGGCGAGCCGGTTTCGGCGCTTGCTGCGTCCCGATTTCACACGCACGATGTTGGCGCGTCGGGTGGCGGCCGGCGGGTTGGTGGTGCTTGCCGGCGTCGCCGCACTCCGACCCGACCCGGCCGACGAACGTAGCGCAGTGGTTGTGGCGATACGCGACCTGAGCCCCGGCGTCGCACTGACCGCCTCCGACGTGAGAATGGAAACCCGTTCTGCTGCAACCCTTCCCGATGGCGCCCACCGTGCGCTCGATGCCGTCATCGGCGCCACCCTGGCCGGGCCTGCCCGCCGCGGAGAAGTGCTGACCGATGCCAGGATCCTGGGCTCGAGGCTCGCCGGACTCGCCGCGGGCCCGGACGCGCGCGTGGTGCCGTTGCACCTCGCGGACGCCGCGATCCTCGATCTCATCCGTCCCGGTGACGTCGTCGATGTGCTTGGCGCCTCCGCGTCCATCACCGACGCTGAGCCGAAGGTGCTCGCGAACAACGCGATCGTGGTCCTCGTCTCAGCCCAGCAGAAGACCGTCGGCGCCGGTGACCAGCGGGTGGTGTTGGTGGCACTGCCTGCGGCGACCGCCAACGCCTTGGCCGGTGCCACGCTGGTGCAGACCGTCACCCTGACGATCCACTGACTAGCTCGGCGGGGCGGTCACCGGTGTGGTGGGGGGCGCAGCCGACTGCTGGATAGCGTCCATCACCATGTCGGCGATTTCGTCCGAGGAGGAACCGGTCGACGGGCCGGGCGTCGGAGTGGGGGTCGGTCCGGCGGCAGCGGTGCCACCGGACAAGGCGAGGATGACCGAGGCCGCCGCCCCGGCCAGAGTGACCGCCAGCCCGACCAGGTACGGCCGACTCCGCATGCGCGCATCCCTTCCACGGAACTTCTCCGGCCAAGCTAACAGCTCCTCGGTAGGCCCGCTGCCCGTACTAACGTTCGAGTTCTCGCGACAAGAGAAAGGACACAACCGTGTTGAAGGGCTTCAAGGAGTTTCTCTCCCGCGGCAACATCGTCGACCTGTCGGTCGCGGTGGTCATCGGTACCGCGTTCACCGGGCTGGTCACCAAGTTCACCGACGCCATCATTCAGCCGCTGATCAACCGCATCGGCGCGGGCAAGAACACCGACTACGGCATCCTGCGGATCGGGATCGGCGGCGGGCAGACGATCGACCTGAACATCCTGGTCTCGGCAGCCATCAACTTCGTCCTGGTTGCCGCCGTGGTGTATTTCCTGGTCGTGGTGCCCTACAACCGGCTGCGCAAACAGGGCGAGGTCGAGCAGGCCGGCGATACGCAGTTGAGCCTGCTGACCGAGATCCGCGATCTGCTGGCCGATGCGAGTGGCACACCCAAGCAGGTCACCGGGCCCGGAACGGGTCCCAGCCCGGATACCGCCGAGACGACGAGCGCCGACCGGGACTGAGAACCGCGTCGGACATACAAAATGGCCCCCGGCTGGTGCCGGGGGCCATTTTGTTGACCAGCTCAGAGAGTCAGTTCATGTTCCAGGGTTCGCCGTAGGTGGTGACGCTGTCACCGGCCTTGGAGATCAGCCGGGCGAACGGACGCAGCAGCACACCGCCGGCCGCACCGGTGACGGTGCCGTGGGCGTTGGCCACGGCCACCGACCCGTTCGGGCCCGAGACGTCCACCGAGAAGGTGGCGACTTCCTGGATGCCGGGGCCGTTGCCCAGGTCAGCGCTGATGGAGACACCCGGGAACAGGTTCGGGGTGATCACCGAGCCCAGCGGGTTGAAGCCCGTCGGGGAGATGTCAGCGTCGTCGAGCAGGATGTTGGGGGTGGTGTAGCTGAAGTTGATGCCCACACCCAGCGACCACGGGAAGCCGACCTGGTAGCCCAGCTCCAAGGTGCCCGCGAAGTCGTCGGCACCCGGGCCCACGACGCTGTAGACGGCCTTGCCGGAGTGGAACCACTCGCGGGTCAGCCGGTTGCGGTCCAGGGGGAACACGCCGTTGAGGAAGGTGTCCCACTGCTGAATCGTCATCGTGCGGCCACCGCCGTCGACCAGACTCAGCTCATTGTCCAAACCTGCGTGCGAGGTACCTGTCCCGACGAACAACGCCGCGACGGCAGCGATCATCGCCACCAGTACCCGACCGATAACCTTCATGTTCTCCCTAGCTGTGTCGTCGGCGACCCCGGGGCGCACCGAGTGTGTGGTTCGTGCTCGGGGTCCCAACATGCTGACACCGTTCACGGCGTTAGGCAGGTCGATGAGAGTCCTCACATCCTGCTCTTACGCTTTGCTCATCGTTGACACGAGGAAACATAACGGGACGGCATCCGGGCGGCAACGCATAGGGACACGGTGCGGCGAGGCCGTCTTTGCGGGGGGAAGTTTGCTGGGATGGCAGTCACACTGCTCAGGAATCCGTAGTCGATGCGGCCTCGCCGGTCACAAGAAGCGACCGCGCGCCAGCCTCCGACAGCCCCTCACAGACCGCCGATTCGAGGCGACCCCCTGGCGACCACCTGCAAAAGATCAATGGTGGTGGGGCGGAACGTTAGCCCTCATCCACTCGTCGCGGTCGGCAGCCTCCCGGTCGCCGTCCGGATCCCGTTCGTCGGACGACGCCTGCGGCAACTCAGAACCGAACAGCTTGTTAACTGCGTTTCGGTCGTAACGTGCAGTTCCCATCACAACGCCCCAGTTTTGTGACAAAGATCACAATCTTGATGTTTGTCCTGTTCACAGACTATTAACACAGCGCCTCCAGCCATGATTCTGGCGCCCTTAACCGACGGTACGCCGCGCGAAGCGACTACCGGACGTGCCTGTTTGGGGCGTACTCAGATTTCGAGGCTGGAGAGCTCGCTGATGACGTGGGCAGCGAGCGGGTTGAGCGTGGCCATGCCATCACGGACCGCATAGCGCGAGCCGGCGATGTTGACCACCAGCGTGCTGCCGGAGACGCCGGCCAGTCCGCGCGACAGGCCGGCATCGGTGATCCCGGCCGACAACCCCGACGCGCGCAGCGCCTCGGAGATGCCGAGCAGTTCCCGGTCGAGGATGGTCCTGGTCGCCTCGGGTGTGACGTCGCGCGGGGTGACCCCGGTGCCCCCCACCGATACGACCAGGTCGACGCCACCGATGACGGCGGTGTTCAGCGCGTTGCGGATCTCGACCTCATCAGCGGAAACCACGACAACGCCGTCCACCACGAAACCCGCCTCGGCGAGTAGTTCGGTGACCAACGGTCCGCTGTGGTCCTCCTCATCGCCGTGGGCCGTGCGGTCGTCGACGACGACGACGAGTGCGCGCCCCACCAGCTCCCCTGGCTGTTCCATGGATGTCACCGTATATCCGCGCGCCGACATCCTGGCAGTCGTGCTGGTCAGCGTCATTGGATGTTCACCCACAACCCGCATCACTGAGCCGCCTTTCCGAGGGTGACCTGCACGGTCTGCGCCGATCCGGACGGATCGGTATAGGTCAGCGTCACCTTGTCCCCCGGCGCTCGCGAGCGCACCGCGGCGACCAGGGCATCAGCGCTGGCGATCACACGGTCGTCGACCTTCGTGACCACGACCCCATTGGGCAGGCCGGCGGCCGCGGCCGCGCCGCCCTTGGTCACGTCGACGATCTTGGCGCCGTGCGTGGTCGTGTCATTACTGACCTGCACGCCCAGCGAGGCGTGCGACGCGGTCCCGGTACTGATCAGTTCGTCGGCGATCCGTTTGGCCTGATCCACCGGAATGGCGAAGCCCAGCCCGATCGAGCCGCTCTGCGCATCTGGGGAATCACCGCCGAGCGTGGCGATCGCGGAGTTCACCCCGACGAGTTCCCCACTCATGTTGACCAACGCACCCCCGGAGTTACCCGGGTTGATCGCGGCATCGGTCTGGATCGCGTCCAACACGGTGTTCTGATTGCTGACGTCACCGCCGGTAGCCACCGGGCGATTCAGCGCGCTCACGATGCCAGTTGTGACGGTGCCCTCCAGCCCCAACGGCGACCCGACGGCCACCACGTCCTGGCCGACCCGCAGGTTCGCCGACGAACCGAGGGTGATCGGGGTGAGTCCGGAGATGCCCTGCGCGCGGACAACAGCGATGTCACTGGCCGGATCGGTGCCGATCACGGTGAACGACGCCGTGCGTCCGTCGGCGAAGGTGACCGTGGTCGTCGGCGCCCCGCCGGCTGCCGGACCACCCGGTGCGCTCGAGGTGCCGCCCGGCCCCAGCGGCCCGCTAGGTAGGCCCGGGATCGTCGGCGGAGCCGCCTGAGCAGGCCCACCGTCGCCCTTGGCCGCCGCGACGACGTGGTTATTGGTCAGGATCAGCCCGTCGGAGGACAGGATGATGCCCGACCCCTCCTCGGACTGCCGGCCGAACTCGGTCTCCAGTTTCACCACGCTCGGCACCACTTTGGCGGCGACCTGCTCGACCGAGCCGACCGGCAGATTCGCGGCCGGGACGTTGGCGGGGCCGTTCGGGGTGGCGGGATTGACCGACGCGACCGGCTGCCGGTCCGGGTGCGCGAGCAGGACCACCGTGCCGCCGATGCCCGCCGAGACGACCGCGATCGCCAGCGCGCCGGCCATCAGGGCACCGGCCCGTGCACGTCGCCGCGGAGGCATCACCGGCAAGACCGGCGCGGTCGGCGGATTTGCCTGCCGCGCAGAGTGATACGGGTCATAGGGAGCGCTGAACTGCGGTTGCTGCTGCTGCGTGGCGTAACGCCAGTCGTAGTGCTGCTGATAGCCGGCCTGACGTGGCGCTTGGGAATACCCCGGTGCCGCATGCTGATTCGGCCCTGGATGGCCGGGTTGCTGCGGCTGCGAGTACCTCGGGTGCTCGGTCATGTCGTCGGGTCGCTCTCTCTGTCCACGAGCTGGGGGAAAACTCTCGGCTCCAGCTTGCCTTGCGCTACTGAGAATCGTCTGAGACAACACTCGGCGCGGTCGATGGTTTTTCCACCCCGTTGCGGCCATTGTGCTGCCGGCCGTTCACCACGGGCATCGTTGCAGTGATTTCGCTCTCAGTGGAATCGTGCGAGTAGTTCTCGGTGATGGGCCGGCCTGGCAGCAGAACGAAGAAGGACGTGCCCGGCGGCTGGCCGCCAGGAACCGTGTCACCGATCCGAATCATGCCGCCGTGTTTGACCACAACCTGTTTCACGATCGCCAGGCCCAGGCCAGAGCCGGGCATCGCCCGCGCCGAAGCCGACCGGTAGAAGCGCTCGAACACCAGACCTCGCTCCTGGGGCGGGATTCCGGGGCCATAGTCGGACACCACCAGCTCGGCGTGCGCGGCGTCGAGTTGCCGCAGCAGCACTCCGACATGGGCACCCGAGGGGCTCCACTTCGCGGCATTGTCGAGCAGGTTGAGCACCGCGCGGGACAGCCCGGCGGGATCGCCGTAGACCTCCCAACCAATCACGTCGACGTCGAACTGCACGTCGTTGCGGCGACGACGGGCCCGCTCCAGGCTGCGATCGATGATGTCGCTCATGTCGACCGACTCGTTCACCACACCACCGGCGTCCTCGCGAGTGAGGTCGACCAAGTCGCCCACCAGCGTGGAGAGTTCTTCGATTTGAGCGATGACATCGGTACGCAGATCAGCCATCTCGTTCTCCGGCAACAGCGGAGCGCCGGGCTGCATCGAGGCCATCAGCAGTTCGACGTTGGTGCGCAGCGAGGTCAGCGGCGTCCGTAGCTCGTGCCCGGCGTCGGCGACCAGCCGCGCCTGCCGCTCACGGGACTCCGTCAGTGCCCGCAGCATGGTGTTGAACGTTTCGGTCAACCGCGCCAGCTCGTCGCTGCCGAACACCGGGATGGGGCGGAGGTCGTCGGTACGGGCCACTCGTTCGGCCGCCTCGGTGAGCCGGGCCACCGGTCTCAACCCGGTCCGCGCCACCATCCCACCGGCGATCGCGGCGATCACCACGCCGATGCCACCGACGGCCAGCAGCACCCATTTCAGCTTGGTCATCACGGCGTTGGTGGGCGCCAGGCTCTTGGAGATCAGCAGTGAACTGCCGTTGGGCAGATGGACCGCCAGCACCCGCTGGTTGGACACGGTACGGCGCGACATGAACAGTTCGCCGCGGATCACCGCCTTCTCGGGCTGGCCGACCGGCAGCGTCTGACCTTGCTGGTTCGCGGTATAGATCGAGCGGCCCGGGTTGACCAGCATCGCGTTGACGTCTGAATACGCCGTGCCCTCGATGGCCTTGCCCGGATCGGCGGCCAGCGATCCGCTGGCGATCAGCAGCTGCGCACGGCTCTGCAGTTGGTTGTCGATATCGGTGTAGAGCGCCGCCGACACCACCGCATACACCGCGACGGCCATCAACACCACGACCATCGCCACCATCGACATGGCCAACAACATCACCCGCCATCGCAGCGACAGCGATGTGGTCGGTTGTTCGGGCGCCCGTGCACGGCGCGCGCGCCACCTCAGCGGCGACATC
Organism: Mycolicibacterium litorale; assembly: GCA_002007745.1. Lineage (GTDB taxonomy): Bacteria > Actinomycetota > Actinomycetes > Mycobacteriales > Mycobacteriaceae > Mycobacterium > Mycobacterium litorale_A. The sequence continues at coordinate 4,858,723 of CP019882.1, forward strand.
AGGGCGGTGTCTCACGCAGCACGTAACCCACACCTCGAACGGTATGGATCAGCCGCGGCTCTCCTTCTGCTTCGGTCTTGCGGCGCAAATAGCCGACGTACACCTCCAGCGCATTGCCCGAGGTCGGGAAATCGAAACCCCAGACCTCCTCCAAGATCCGGCTGCGCGTCAGCACCCGGCGAGGATTGGCAATCAGCATCTCCAACAGCGCGAACTCGGTGCGGGTGAGGCTGATCGCGCGCTTGCCGCGGTGCACTTCCCGGGTGACCGGGTCCAACGTCAGGTCGGAGAACGTCATCACCGCGGAATCGGACTGCTCGTCGGGCGAGGTACGCCGCAGCAGCGCCCGCATCCTGGCCAGCAATTCCTCCAGGGCGAACGGCTTGGGCAGGTAGTCGTCGGCGCCGGCATCGAGGCCGGCCACCCGCTCGGAGACCGAGTCGCGGGCGGTCAACACCAGGATGGGCAGATCGTCGCCGGTGCTGCGTAGCTGGCGGCAGACCTCGAGGCCGTCCAGCCGCGGCATCATGACGTCCAGCACCACCGCATCGGGACGTTCGTTGGCGATAGCGTCGAGAGCTTCGACACCGTCCTGCGCCAGATCGACCGAGTAGCCGTTGAACGACAGGGACCGGCGCAACGACTCGCGCACGGCGCGATCATCATCGACGACAAGAATTCGCACGGCCATAGTGTCAACCCAACGCCTGAGATTGGCCTGAGAGGCACGCCGCGCGAACAGGCAATTCGCGGCCGGCGAACGGCGTCAGCGCTTGTCGAGATCGATCAGGCCGAGGCGGGCGGCCTTGAGCAACCGACGGGGCACCTTGTGCTGGCGACCCGCGACGGACACGTTGACCAGACCGGTGGCCTCAGCCTTCCACTGCGCGCGCCGACTGCGGGTGTTCGAGCGCGACATTCTGCGCTTGGGCACAGCCATGACGTACATCTCCTTGATCAGGGGTGCAGCCGCACAGGACGAAACAGTGCCGGCGGCCAACAGTTGCGTTTCAGGATAGCCGCTCACCTGGGTCGGCTCCAAAACGCCCCGATCGGCGGCCCGGTCAGGAGCCGAATGGGAGGCGACCCCTTGACTGGGCACTGGCGCCGGGAAGTAACCTACCGGTTGGTTGGCCGTCAATGAGGGGACAGCGCGCGTGGCGAATGCGGTGCGGATCGGCAACTGCTCGGGTTCTACGGCGATCGAAGCGCCGCGATGCGCGAGATGCTCACCGGGGGCGACCTCGACTATCTCACCGGGGACTACCTGGCCGAGCTCACCATGCTGATCCTGGGCCGCGACAAGATGAAGAGTCCGGATCGGGGCTATGCCAAGACCTTCCTGACCCAGCTCGAGGAATGCCTTGGCCTGGCGCACGAGCGCGGCGTGCGGATCGTCACCAACGCCGGCGGCCTCAACCCGGCCGGCCTGGCCGACGCGGTGCGGGCGCTGGCCACCAGGCTGGGAATCCCCGCCACGGTGGCCCACGTCGAGGGGGACGACCTGCTGCCCCGAGCCGGTGAACTCGGCCTGGGCACACCGTTGACCGCCAACGCCTATCTGGGCGCCTGGGGCATCGTGGACTGTCTGCGGTCGGGTGCCGACGTCGTGGTCACCGGCCGGGTCACCGACGCCTCGGTGGTCGTGGGGCCCGCCGCCGCCCACTTCGGCTGGGAACGGCACGACTACGACCGGTTGGCCGGCGCGGTGGTGGCCGGCCATGTCATCGAATGCGGCGCCCAGGCCACCGGCGGCAACTACGCGTTCTTCACCGAGATCGCCGACCTGGGCCACGCCGGGTTCCCCCTGGCCGAGGTGTACGAGGACGGCTCCTCGGTGATCACCAAGCACCCCGGCACCGGCGGACAGGTCAGCACCGGAACGGTGACCGCCCAGCTGCTCTACGAGATCAGCGGTGCGCGCTACGCCAACCCCGATGCCACAGCCCGGTTCGACACCATCGACCTGACCGACGAAGGACCCGACCGCGTACGCATCAGCGGGGTCCGGGGCGAGCCGCCGCCGCCGTCGCTCAAGGTGTCGCTGAACAGCATCGGCGGGTTCCGCAACTCGGCGACGTTCATCCTCACCGGGCTGGACATCGAAGCCAAGGCCGACCTGGTGCGCCGGCAGCTCGAGTCGGCGCTCACCGCCAAGCCCACCGAGCTGGGCTGGACGCTTGCGCGCACCGACCATGTCGACGCCGACACCGAACAGACTGCCAGTGCGCTGCTGAGCTGTGTCGTGCGCGATCCCGACCCCAAGGTGGTTGGCCGCCAGTTCTCCTCAGCCGCAGTCGAACTCGCGCTGGCCTCCTATCCGGGCTTCACCTCGACGGCGCCGCCGGGCGAAGGACAGGTGTACGGCGTATTCACCGCCGGTTACGTGCCGGCCGACGAGGTCACCCACCTCGCGGTACGGCCCGACGGCAGCCGCGCCGCCATACCGGCCGCCACCGAAACCCTCGAGCTGACCGAGGTGGACGCGCCTGCGTTACCCGAGCCGCTCACCCCGGGGCCGACTCGACGGGCCGCTCTGGGCGCCGTCGCCGGCGCACGCAGCGGAGACAAGGGCGGCGCCGCCAACATCGGGGTCTGGGTGCGCACCGAGGACCAGTGGCGCTGGCTTGCGCATACCCTGACCACCGATGTACTGCGCGAATTGCTCCCGGAGACAGAGGATCTGCCGATCACCCGGCATCTGCTGCCGAGACTGCGCGCGATGAACTTCGTCATCGAGGGCATACTCGGCCAGGGCGTGGCCTACCAGGCCCGGTTCGACCCCCAGGCCAAGGGCCTCGGTGAGTGGCTGAGAAGTCGTCACATCGACATCCCGGAGGCGATCCTGCGATGAGCATCTGGACCACGCCGGAACGCCTGCAGCTACGCAAGACGGTGCGCGCCTTCGCCGAGCGGGAGATCCTGCCCCACGTCGAGCAGTGGGAGCGCGCCGGTGAGCTCCCGCGCGATCTGCACCGCCGCGCCGCCGACGCGGGCCTGCTCGGCGCCGAGCTGCCGGAGACGGTCGGCGGCGGCGGCGGGGACGCTGCGGACGCGTTGATCGTCTGCGAAGAGCTGCACGAAGCCGGTACCCCGGCGGTGTCTTCGCCTCGCTGTTCACCTGCGGCATCGCGGTGCCGCACATGGCGGCCTCCGGGGACGAACGACTGATCGAGAAGTTCGTCCGCCCCACCCTGCGTGGCGAGCTGATCGGATCGCTGGCCATCACCGAGCCCGGTGGCGGATCCGACGTCGGCCATCTGCGCACCTCCGCGGTGCGCTGCTCCGGTCCGGAAGGCGACCACTACATCGTCAACGGCGCCAAGACCTACATCACCTCCGGTGTGCGGGCCGATTTCGTCGTCACCGCCGTGCGGACCGGCGGCGCTGACCTGTCCGGGGCCGCCGGGGTGTCGCTGCTCGTCGTGGAGAAGGGAACGCCGGGATTTGCGGTGACCCGCAGACTGGACAAGATGGGGTGGCGGTCTTCGGACACCGCCGAGTTGTCCTACACCGACGCCCGGGTTCCGGTGGCCAACCTCGTCGGCGCGGAGAACAGCGGCTTCGCCCAAATCGCCCAGGCCTTCGTCTCCGAGCGCATCGGGCTTGCCGCGCAGGCATATTCGTCGGCGCAGCGCTGTCTGGAGCTGACCGTGCAATGGTGCCGGGACCGCGAGACGTTCGGCCGCCCGCTGATCTCCCGGCAGTCGGTGCAGAACACCCTGGCCGAGATGGCCCGGCGCATCGACGTGGCGCGGGTGTATTCCCGCCATGTCGTCGAGCGGCAGCTCGCGGGTGATACCAACCTGATCGCCGAGGTGTGCTTCGCCAAGAACACCGCGGTGGAAGCGGGCGAGTGGGTGGCCCACCAGGCCGTCCAACTGTTCGGAGGTATGGGCTACATGGCCGAGTGCGAGATCGAACGTCAGTATCGGGACATGCGGATTCTCGGCATCGGCGGGGGAACCACCGAGATCCTCACCAGCCTGGCCGCGAAAGTACGGGGTTATCAGTCATGACCGTTCTGCACAGCACCGTCGACGCCAACTCCCCCGCCTATCTCGACGCGGCCGAGGCGATGGCAGCCAAGCTCGCCGAAATCGACGCCGAACTGGCCAAGGCGTTGTCCGGCGGCGGCCCCAAGTACGTCGACCGGCACCACGCTCGGGGCAAACTGACCGCCCGCGAACGCATCGAACTCTTGGTGGACCCGGACTCCCCGTTTCTGGAGCTGTGCCCGTCGGCCGCCTACGGCAGCGACTTTCAGGTCGGCGCCAGCCTGGTCACCGGAATCGGTGTGGTGGAGGGCGTCGAATGCCTGCTGGTAGCCAACGATCCCACCGTCAAGGGCGGCACCAGTAACCCGTGGACGCTGAAGAAGATCCTGCGGGCCAACGAGATCGCGTATCAGAATCGGCTGCCGGTGATTTCTCTGGTGGAGTCCGGCGGAGCCGATCTGCCCACCCAGAAAGAGATCTTCATCCCCGGTGGACAGATGTTCCGCGACCTGACCCGCCTGTCGGCGGCGGGCATCCCGACGATCGCCCTGGTGTTCGGCAACTCGACGGCCGGCGGCGCCTACATCCCGGGCATGTCCGATCACGTCGTGATGATCAAGGAACGCTCGAAGGTGTTCCTGGCCGGTCCGCCGCTGGTGAAGATGGCCACTGGGGAGGAGGCCGACGACGAGTCCCTCGGCGGGGCCGAAATGCACGCCCGCGTCTCGGGTTTGGCCGACTACTTCGCCGTCGACGAACTGGACGCCATCCGCATCGGGCGCCGCATCGTGTCCCGTCTCAACTGGGTCAAACAGGGCCCCCGGCCACGGCCGGTGGTGCCCCCGCTGGCCGACCCCAACGAGCTGCTCGGCATCGTGTCGGCCGATCTGCGCATCCCGTTCGACCCGCGCGAGATCATCGCCCGCATCGTCGACGGTTCGGACTTCGACGAGTTCAAACCGATGTACGGCTCGTCTCTGGTCACCGGCTGGGCGACCCTGCACGGCTACCCGCTGGGCATCCTGGCCAACGCCCGCGGCGTGCTGTTCAGCGAGGAGTCACAGAAGGCGACGCAGTTCATCCAGCTGGCCAACCGGTCCAACACTCCATTGTTGTTCCTGCACAACACGACCGGATACATGGTCGGCAAGGCCTACGAGGAAGGCGGGATGATCAAACACGGCTCGATGATGATCAACGCCGTGTCGAACTCCCGCGTCCCGCACATCTCACTGCTCGTCGGCGCGTCGTACGGCGCCGGCCACTACGGCATGTGCGGCCGCGCTTACGACCCCCGGTTCCTGTTCGCCTGGCCCAGCGCCAAATCCGCGGTCATGGGCGGGGCGCAGCTCGCAGGCGTTCTCTCGATCGTCAACCGGGCCGCGACCGAGGCGCGCGGCGGGACCGTCGACGAGGCAGCCGATTCCGCACTACGCGCCGCCGTCGAAGCCCAGATCGAAGCCGAGTCACTACCGATGTTCCTGTCCGGCCGCATCTACGACGACGGTGTTATCGATCCCCGGGACACCCGCACCGTGCTCGGAATGTGCCTGTCCGCCATCGCCAATGCACCGATCGAGGGGACGTCGAACTTCGGCGTCTTCCGGATGTGAGTGAACAGTGATCACACGAGTTCTGGTTGCCAACCGCGCAGAGATCGCCCGACGCGTCTTCGCGACGTGCCGTCGACTCGGCATCGCCACGGTGGCCGTCTACACCGACCCCGACGCCGGCTCACCACACGTCGCCGAGGCCGACGCCCGAGTGCGCCTGGCAGGCACGTCGGCGTATCTCGATGCCGCACAGGTCATCGCCGCCGCACGTGCGGCGAACGCCGACGCCATCCACCCGGGCTACGGATTCCTCTCGGAGAACGCCGATTTCGCCACGGCGGTGATCGACGCGGGGTTGACCTGGATCGGCCCGCCGGTCGCCGCGGTGCAGGCGATGGGCTCCAAGATCGAGGCCAAGAAGATGATGGCCGCCGCCGGCGTCCCAGTTCTCGACGAACTCGACCCGGACACCGTCGGTGAGGCCCAGCTGCCGGTCTTGGTGAAGGCGTCGGCGGGCGGTGGCGGCCGCGGCATGCGGGTGGTGACCAGCCTCGCCGAGTTGCCCGACGCGGTGCAGGCCGCACGCCGGGAGGCCCAGTCCGCGTTCGGCGATCCCACCGTGTTCTGTGAGCGATACCTGCCCACCGGGCACCATGTCGAGGTGCAGGTACTCGCCGACCAGCACGGCACAGTGTGGGCACTCGGTGAGCGCGAATGCTCGATTCAACGCCGGCATCAGAAGATCATCGAGGAGGCGCCGTCCCCGCTGGTCGAACGCGTTGCGGGGATGCGGGAGCGGCTGTTCGAGGCCGCCCGGCTGGCAGCCGGAGCCATCGGTTACACCGGTGCGGGCACCGTGGAATTCCTCGCCGATGATGACGGCGAGTTCTACTTCCTCGAGATGAACACCCGCCTGCAGGTCGAACACCCGGTCACCGAGCTCACCACGGGCGTCGACCTGGTCGAACTGCAGCTGTCGGTGGCCGACGGTGAACCGCTCGATCCCGAACCCCCAGCCGCACGCGGGCATTCCATCGAGGCGCGGATCTACGCCGAGGACCCGGCCCGCAACTGGCAACCGCAGGCCGGCCCCGTGCACCGGTTCGACGTCGCAGGTGTCACCAAGCAATTCGGGCTCTTCCATGGCACCGGAGTACGACTGGATTCGGGCATCGTCGACGGCTCGACGGTGTCGATCCACTACGACCCGATGCTGGCCAAGGTCATCTCGTATGCCCCGACTCGGCGACGCGCCGCGCAGGTGCTGGCCGATGCGTTGGCCCGTACCCGCCTGCACGGCGTCACCACCAATCGCGACCTGCTGGTCAATGTCCTGCGGCACCAGGCATTCCTGGCCGGTGCCACCGACACCGCGTTCTTCGACACGCACGGCCTGAGCGAATTGGCCAGCCCGCTCGCCGATGGCCGCACCCTCCGGTTGTCCGCTGTCGCGGCCGCACTGTCCGAAGCCGCCGCCAACCGCGCGACTGCCTCGGTGCTGGCCGAGATTCCCAGCGGATGGCGCAATCTCGTGTCGGGCAATCAACACAAGACGTTCCTCGATGCCGCCGGCACCGAGCTTCGAGTCGCCTATCGGTTCACCCGCGACGGCTTGCTGCTGCCCGACGACGACGCCGTCACACTGGTCTCGGCGGCCCCCGATCAGGTGGTGCTCAGCGACGGCAACGGTGTCGCCACAGCCTTCGCCGTGAGCCGCTACGGGGCCGAGGTCTTCGTCGACTCCCCCCTGGGTTCGGTCGCCCTGACCGCGGCGCCCCGCTTCCCCGAGCCGGGCTCGGCTGTCGAGAAGGGTTCACTGCTGGCGCCCATGCCCGGGGCGGTGATCCGTCTCGGCGCCGCGCAGGGTGACACGGTCGGCGCCGGTCAACCTTTGGTGTGGCTGGAAGCCATGAAGATGGAGCACACCGTCACGGCCCCGGTCGACGGTGTGCTGACTGCGCTCAACGTCGCTGTCGGCCAACAGGTCGACGTCGGAACGATCCTGGCCCGGGTAGAAGACCCCGGTGCCGGTGAAGGAGAGAAGTGACAGACACCGGTTTCATCGAGAGCCCCGAGCGTCAGGAATTGCGCAAGGCCGTCGCGGGGATGGCCGCCAACTACGGCGTCGACTATTACCTGGGCAAGGCCCGCGCCGGTCAACATACCGACGAATTGTGGTACGAGGCGGGCAAACTCGGCTTCCTGGGCGTCAATCTGCCCGAGGAGTACGGTGGCGGCGGCGCCGGCATGTACGAGCTGTCGCTGGTGATGGAGGAGATGGCCGCCGCCGGCTGTACGCCGCTGATGATGGTGGTCTCACCGGCGATCAACGGCACGATCATCAGCAAGTTCGGTACCCACGACCAGAAGAAGCGCTGGTTGCCCGGAATCGCCGATGGCTCCATCACCATGGCGTTCGCCATCACCGAACCCGATGCCGGTTCGAACTCGCACCGCATCACCACCACCGCTCGCCGCGACGGCAGCGACTGGATTCTGTCCGGCCAGAAGGTCTACATCTCCGGCGTCGATCAGGCACAGGCCGTGCTGGTGGTGGGTCGAACGGAAGAGGGAAAGACGGGCAACCTGCGACCGGCCCTGTTCATCGTGCCCACTGACGCACCGGGGTTCAGCTTCACCAAGATCGACATGGAGATCGTCAGCCCGGAGAATCAATTCCAGGTGTTCATCGACGACGTCCGGTTGCCGGCCGACGCCCTGGTGGGCTCGGAGGACGCGGCGATAGCGCAGCTGTTCGCCGGCCTGAACCCCGAACGGATCATGGGCGCCGCAAGCGCGGTCGGCATGGGTCGCTTCGCGATCGGGAAAGCCGTCGAGTACGTCAAGACTCGGCAGGTGTGGAAGACGCCGATCGGCGCCCATCAGGGCCTTGCACACCCGTTGGCGCAGAACCACATCGAGGTGGAGCTCGCCAAGCTGATGATGCAGAAGGCGGCCGCACTGTATGACAGTGGCGACGACTTCGGCGCCGCGGAGGCTGCCAACATGGCCAAATACGCCGCCGGCGAGGCGTCCACCCGTGCGGTCGATCAAGCCGTCCAGTCGCTCGGCGGCAACGGGCTGACCAAGGAGTACGGCGTCGCGTCGATGCTCACCGCCTCCCGGCTGTCGCGTATCGCGCCGGTCAGCCGCGAGATGGTGCTCAACTTCGTTGCGCAGACCTCGCTCGGACTGCCGCGGTCGTACTGACGCCATGGACACCGACACCCTGGTCTCCTACACAGTCGACCGGCATATCGCCCGGCTCACACTGGATTCACCGCACAACCGCAATGCGCTGTCCGCACGGCTGGTCGACCAGCTGCGCGCCGGATTGCGCGCGGCCGACACCGACCCGGCGGTACGCGTGGTGGTGCTGAGCCACACCGGTGGGACGTTCTGCGCGGGTGCCGACCTCAGTGAGGCCGCCGGCGGTGACCCGTTCGAGACCACCGCGGACCGGGCCCGGGAACTCGCCTCCGTGTTGCGCGGGATCGTCGAGTCGCCGTTGCCGGTGGTGGCGGCCATCGACGGCCATGTCCGAGCCGGTGGTCTCGGATTGGTCGGCGCCTGCGACATCGTGGTGGCCGGTCCCGCAAGCACGTTCGCGCTGACGGAGGCCCGCATCGGTGTGGCGCCGGCGATCATCTCGCTGACGCTGCTGCCCAAATTGTCGGCGCGGGCAGCGGCCCGCTACTACCTGACGGGTGAGACGTTCACCGCGGCGACGGCCGCCGAGATCGGTTTGGTCACGGTGGCCGCCGAAGACGTCGAGGCGGCGGTCGCCGGGATCACCGCCGATCTCGGCCGTGGCTCACCGCAGGGTTTGGCGGCATCAAAAGCCCTGACCACCGCCCACATTCTGGCCGGCTTCGATCGCGACGCCGAACGCCTGGCGGTGGATTCGGCCCGCCTGTTCGTCTCCGACGAAGCTCGGGAAGGAATGTCGGCGTTCCTGCAGAAGCGTCAACCGAGCTGGCTGCAGTAGGACACTCGCATGACAGTTCAGCGAACGGCCTTGCGGTTGGGAATCAGAGTCGTACCCTCGTAGGCGATGAGCAATTCGACGCCGCGGGACGCATCGACCCGGGCCGCTGACACCGACCGCATCCAGGTCGCCCAGTTGCTTACCGAGGCCGCTGCCAAGGGGCGTCTGCAGCTCGACGAGTACGAGCGCCGGCTCGCCAAGGCCTACGCCTCGCAAACCTACGAGGAGCTGGACCGGCTCACCGAGGATCTGCCTGAGGCCACTGACACCTCGCACCGGCGCGGGGCATCCAAACCGGCGCCCAAAACTCTGCTGCTGGCCATCCTCAGCGGGTTCGAGCGGCGCGGGCGGTGGAACGTGCCGGGCCGGATGACGACGTTCACCCTCTTCGGTGGCGGCGTCGTCGACCTGCGCTACGCCGACTTCACCTCCGCGAACGTCGAAATTCACGCGTACTCGATCATGGGCGGCCAGACCATTCTGGTGCCGCCGGAAGTCAACGTCGAAGTCCACGGCATCGGCGTCATGGGCGGCTTCGACCACGACATCGATGGCCACGGCACACCCGGCGCACCGAAGGTCGTTGTCCGCGGCTTCTCGCTGTGGGGGGGCGTCGGCATCAAGCGCAAGGACCGTAAGTCGACCGGTCCCGACCAGCCGTAGAACGCCGGACGCCCGCACCGAACGCTCGCCGGTCCCAGGCGATCTCGTCGCAAAACGACCTTTGGCCCCTTCCATCGGAAGGGGCCAAAGGTGTTCAGATCATGCCGCTCTAGTCAGCGGATGCCTTCGCAGCCTTGCGGCTCGAGCTGCCGCTGGAACCGGCCGCCGAAGACGCCTTCTTCGACGCCGAGGCGCTGCTGGATGCGGCCGGCGTGCCGTTGGTGCCGTCCGCGCCCGGTGCACCGAAGGTGCCACCCGAGCCGCCGGCACCGCCAGCGCCACCGTGGTAGTTGGCCGGATCGCTCGAGCCCTTGCCCGTGGCGTTGCCGCCGTTGCCGCCGTTGCCACCCTTACCGCTGGTGATGAGGGAGCCACCGGAACCGCCGTCACCACCGAGGTTGGTGTTCTCGGTCGCACCGGTGCGGGTGCTGCCGCCGCCGTCGCCGCCCTTGCCGCCGAAACCGGTCCAGGTGTTGCCGCCGTTGCCGCCGGCAGCGCCGACCGACTCGCCCTCTTCGGCCTTGCCGGCGCCACCGGCACCGCCCGCGCCGCCGGTGCCGATGGCCGACACGCCGCCGTCGCCACCGTAACCGCCGTTGCCGGCCGCCTTGCCGTGCCCGGTGCCGCTGCCGCCGGCGCCGCCCGAACCTGCGGTCCCGGAGAACGAGTTACCACCGTATCCGGCGTCGCCGCCGTTGGCGCTGCCGGAGCCGGCCTCGGCGTTACCGCCGTCGCCGCCCGCTCCGCCGTTGCCGTTGAAGCCGCTCCATCCGCCGTCGCCGCCGGTGCCGCCGGTCGCCTTGCCGGTTCCGGAGGTGGCGCTGCCGCCGTCGCCGCCGATGCCGCCGCTGCCGGTGAGGAACCCGCCGACACCGCCCCACCCGCCGGCACCGCCGATGACGTTGCCGGTGGCCTGAGTGACCGAGGCGCCGGCACCGCCCGAACCGCCGTTGCCGCCCAGCAGACCGCCGGCGCCACCGTCGCCACCGGCGTTGCCGACCACGTTGCCGTTGTCATCGACATAGGTGCCAACACCGGTGCTGCCGTTGCCGCCGTCGCCGAAGAAGAAGCCGGCGTTGCCGCCGGAGCCGCCGCCCCAGCCGTTGCCGCCGTTGCCGTAGAAGAAGCCGCCGTTGCCACCGTTGCACAGACCCGTGCAGCTTGCGGCGTCGTAGCTGTAGCCGGTACCCCACAGCAGACCAGCGTTGGGGTTGTCAGCGGTGCCGTTGCCGACGAAGAACCGGATCGGGTTGGACAGGTTCACGTTGGGGACGGACAGCCGCAGCGCGATATCCGCGGTGATGTAGTTGAGGTCGCTGGGCACCCCGACCGGGCTGTTGCCGTACCCGTTGAAGTAGGCGTTGGTCAGGAACCCGATCTGCGGGATGGGCGCGGTGAAGGCGACAGCCTTGGCGGCCAGATTCGCAGGCCAGTTCTGAATGGTGTCAACGATGTTGCTCACCGGGGGCCCGATCTGCTGGGCCACGACCGACACCACGGTGGGCAGTCCGAGTTCGTAGTAGACGTTGACCAGGTTGGGCTGGGGCGAGAATCCGTCGATCAGGTTCTCGATGATGTAGTACGAAACCCCGGGGATTCCGGTCTGGCTGACGTTGCTGACCACGTTGCCGTAGCCGTTGAAGTACGCGTTCTGAATGCCGTCGATGGTGATATCCGACAGCGCCGTGAGCTCATACTTTGCCGAGGAGAGCTTGGTGGGCGACGGCGCATACTCCGCCGGGGCCGAGAGCACCGACGGGGTCGCCGCGACGATCGCAGCAGCGCCCGCCATCGCCATGCCGGTCACGAGGAAGGGCCGAGTCCGATACGCCATTGCTAAATCCCCTTGCTGGTGCTGGTTCGCCCGGATCGTGACGAACTCGATGCTTTGCTGATGCGAATCTTAGAAGATCCTGATAGATACTAAGTGGCTGTTTGCCCCTGGGCAAGCGGAACGTGTGAAATTGACGACTATCGACATTCGCAGGGTTGCCCGGGCACTGCGCCTTTGACCAGCGCACCAGGATGGCGGGTCTTCGGCATTCCCGCTGCCTACCATGAGTCCGCGCAGACAGCACGCCGGGCACCAGTGACGTCGATTACACCGAGGAGCCTAACTAAGGGTGTAGCCGCCGGCTCACCCCTTGGGCGGCGTTAACTCTGGCGATGGTTTGCTAGTCGCCTGATACCGAATTCTTCAGCGGCGACGTCGACGGGATCGCAAATAATCGCCGACCACGGCCGCTCCGAGGCCGTCCAGATCAGGGACGACGACCCTGCCTTCCACCCGCCGCGCAACCTGATCGATGAACCGGGCCAGCCCGGGATCGTTCCCCAGCCGGAAGATGGTCACCTGAGCACCGAGCCGGGCGACCTCGTCGAACCCACGCACCGTGTGAGCGATGGTTCGCGGATGCGGGGGTAGTCAAAAAAGACCGACGAACCCTGACCGTCGACATCCTCCAGGTGCGCGGTCGGCTCACCGTCGGTGACGACCAGCACGACCGGCTGCGCGTTCGGATGACGACGCAGATGCCGCACCGCGAGCGCCAGCGCGTGGTGCAGGTTGGTGCCCTGCTCGTAGACGCCTTCGAGTCCGGTCAACTCCGCAGCAGTCACCGTACGCGCGTAGCGACCGAAAGCGACGATCTGCAGTGCGTCAGAACGGAACCGGGTGCTCACCAGGTGATTGAGGGCCAGCGCGGTCTGCTTCATCGGCAGCCACCGATTCTCCATCACCATCGAGAACGAGGTGTCCACCAGCAGGGCAACCGCGGCCTGGGTACGGGTCTCGGTCTCCGATACTTCCACGTCGTCGACGCTGATCCGCAGTGGCCCGTCGGCATCGGCTGGGCCGCCGGCCCGGCGCAACACGGCGTTGGTCAGGGTCCGGGTCACATTCCACGGCTCGGTGTCGCCGAACGCCCACGGCCGCGTCGCGCCCGTGAGTTCTCCGGCAGCACCGGCGCGGCGGGTGTCGCGTTCACCGTGCCGTCCGGAAAGTTGTTGGGCCACATCACGAAGCGCAGCGCGTCCCAATTGGCGCATCGCCTTCGGCGACAACCGCCACCGGCCGTCGGACCCGCGGTCCAGGAAGCCCTGGTTCACCAGGGCGCGCTCCAGTTCGGCCAGGGTTCGGGCGTCGACCGCGGCTTGGTCCCCGAGCTGGCGGGCCAGCGCATCGAGGTCGACGTCGTCCATCGTCGCCCCGGCATAGCTCTGCGACAGCTGGTCGGCCAGCTGTTCCAGCTCGGCGATGTCGGCCAGGGCCTGGGCGCCCTGCCCCATGCCGAGTGGATTGTCACCGGAGAATTCCGCCGAACCGGTCCAATCCTCCCCCGGCCGGGCGGCCTGCAGGTGGCCGTCCAGCCGGCTGAGCGCGTTCATCAATTCGGGCGAACCGAATGCCTGCTGCGCCAGGGCATCCAGCTCAGCTCGCTGCTCGGGGCTCAGGCTGTTGCGGAACCGCTGGGCGGCCGCGGCGCGCTTGGCCAGGGAGTCGAGCAACTCATCGACGTCTTTCGGGTTCTCCGGGAAGTACTGGCCGTGCTTGGCCATGAAGTCGTCGAAGTCCTGCTGCGTGTCCTCACCGCGAGAATGCTTGTCCAGCAGGTCGTTGAGGTCGTTGAGCATCTCGTTGACGGCCTGACGATCCTCGTCGGTGGCGTTCTCCAGCGCCTGTTTCATCCCGTCGAAGCGCTGATCGAGCATCTCACGCCCGAGCAGATCCTTGATTTGCTCATACTTCTGCGCGGCTTCCGGACTGCGCCACTGGTATTCGGAGAGCTCCTGGACGGCCTTGGCCGGCGACGGCGACAACGCCTCGATCTGCAATTCCTGGAAACGCGCGTCGTCGTCGAGTGCGCGCGCCAACTCCTTGCGCTCGGTGAGCACGGCCTCGTCTAGCAGCTTCTTGATCTCCTGCAACGTGCCGTCAAGATTGTTGCGGTTCAACAATTCTCGGCGTCGCCTGTTCACCTCGGCGGCAAGACGATCGGCGCCCTTCATGTCCTTGGTGCCCCGGCGAAGCAACTCGGCCAGTGCACGGCGCGGCGAGGTGCCCTCCATGACGTCCTGCCCGATCTGCTGCAGCGCGTCCCGCAAATCCACCGGCGGCGCCAGCGGATCGGGTCCCCCGGTGTAGGCGGAGTACCGGGAGTCGTGCGCGTGCCGCTCAACCATGGCCGCACTCCTCACCGCGGCTCGTCCCTCGCCGCTCGATCGTCGTGCCGCGCTCAACCATGGCCGCACTCCTCACCGCGGCTCGTCCCTCGCCGCTCGATCGTCGTGCCGCGCTCAACCATGGCCGCACTCCTCATCGCGGCTCGTCCCTCGCCGCTCGATCGTCGTGCCGCGGTCAGCCATAGACGGTTTCGCCTTCTCCGGTCACCTTGTCGATCCGCTTGGCCAGATACAGCGCCTCCAGGGCCAGTTCCAGCGCGGCGGCCCGTTCCCCGTCGGTCTCGGCATCGACCCGCTTGGCGATCGCGTCGATGACCGGTAGATCGGGCAGCGCGGCCAGCACATCCTTGGCGGAGATCTGCTCGCCCGTGGTCACCGCCGAGCCGCCCTCGACCGCCGCGACCAACGGTCCGACGTCGATGCCGCCGAGGACCCGCTGTGCGGTGTCGGCGGTGGCCCGGCGCAGCAGGTGCTCGAGGACGGCCTGTTCCCGGCCCTCCTCACCGGACTCGAATTCGAGCTTGCCGCGCAGCACGTCGATCACGGTTCCCAAGTCGACGACCCGCGCCACCGGATCGTCTTCACCGAGCACCGCGCCGCGATGCCGGGCGGAGGCCGCGACCGTCTCCGCCGCCGCGATGGCGAACCGCGCCGACACCCCTGAGCGCTGGTCGACGGAGTTCGACTCGCGCAGGTAGCGGGCGAAGCGGGCGATGATCTGCATCAGGTAGATCGGGACCTCGGCCGACAGGTGTGCCTCCTGGCCGATCACGCCGACCTCGGCGTCGAGTTCCCGCGGGTAGTGCGTGCGGATCTCCGCGCCGAACCGGTCCTTCAGCGGCGTGATGATCCGGCCGCGGTTGGTGTAGTCCTCCGGGTTGGCGCTGGCCACCACGAGCACATCCAGGGGCAGTCGCAGCGTGTACCCGCGCACCTGGATGTCGCGTTCCTCCATGACGTTGAGCATCGACACCTGGATGCGCTCGGCGAGGTCGGGCAACTCGTTGACGGCCACGATGCCGCGGTGCGCCCGCGGGATCAGGCCGTAGGCGATGGTCTCCGGGTCTCCCAGGCTGCGACCTTCGGCGACCTTGATCGGGTCGATGTCGCCGACCAGGTCCGCGACGCTGGTATCGGGGGTGGCGAGCTTCTCGGTGTAGCGCTCACTGCGGTGCCGCCATGCGATGGGCAGATCCTCACCGGAGTCCTGAGCTCGGCGGATCGACTCGGGGGTGATCGGCGAATACGGATGCTCGCCCAGTTCTGAGCCGGCGATCACCGGGGTCCACTCGTCGAGCAGATTCTGCAGCGAGCGCAGCAGCCGGGTCTTGCCCTGTCCGCGCTCGCCGAGCAGGACGAAGTCGTGACCGGCGATCAAGGCCCGCTCCAGCTGCGGCAGCACGGTGTCCTCGAAGCCGAAGATCCCCGGCCACACGTCGTCGCCCTCGGCCAGCGCCGCGAGCAGGTTCTCTCGAATCTCCTGCTTGACACTGCGCTCACGATGGCCCGAGGCACGCAGTTCGCCGAGCGTGCGGGGGAGGTTGTCAGGTGAAGTCACCACTCCACGCTACGACTGCTCTGCTGCGGTGGCATTACGCGGTCAGCGCAACGTCATATCTGCGGGGTCATATCTGCGGGCCGTACCCCGGTGGGCGAGCGTCAGTGCGCGAAGTGGCGCGCTCCGGTGAGGTACAGCGTCACCCCCGCCTTTGCGGCGGCTTCGGTGACCAGATCGTCGCGTACCGATCCACCCGGGTGCACAACGGCTCTGACCCCGGCGGCCATCAGCGTCTCCAGCCCGTCGGGGAACGGAAAGAAGGCGTCGCTGGCGGCGACCGCGCCGCGCACCCGCTCTCCCCCGCGCTCGACCGCCAGCCGCGCGGCGTCGACGCGGTTCACCTGGCCCATGCCCACCCCGACCGTGGCGCCGTCGGCGGCGACGACGATCGCGTTGGACTTCACCGCACGGCAGGCACGCCAGGCGAACTGGAGGTCGGCGAGGGTCGCCGCGTCAGCCGGGGTGCCGGTGGCCAGTGTCCAGTTGGCCGGATCGTCGCCCGGTGCGTCGAGGGCATCGCGCTGCTGAACCAGCAGGCCGCCGCTGATCTGACGGAATTCCACGCCGTCGATGGGCGGCTCGGCGGCAACCAGGACGCGAATGTTCTTCTTACGGGCCAGGATCTCGACGGCACCAGGTTCGTAGGCCGGTGCGATGATGACCTCGGTGAAGATCTCGGAGACGAACTCGGCCATCTCCACCGTCACTTCGGTGTTGGCCGCGATCACCCCGCCGAAGGCGCTCAGCGGATCACATTCGTGGGCCTTGCGATGCGCGTCGGCCACCGAGGTCGACGAGATCGCGATGCCGCAGGGGTTGGCGTGCTTGATGATCGCCACGCAGATCTGCTGGTGGTCGAACGCCGCTCGCCATGCCGCATCGGCATCGGTGAAGTTGTTGTAGGACATCTCTTTTCCGTGCAGCTGCTCGGCTTGCGCCAAGCCGGGCCAGGCGGCGTCATCGCTGTAGAGCGCGGCCTGCTGATGCGGGTTCTCGCCGTAGCGCAGCTGCGAGGTGCGCCGCCAGGTCCGACCGGACCAGGGCGGCAGGAACTCCAGATCTCCTTCCGCGGGCGCCAGCACCGACCCCATCCAGGTGGCGACGGCGACGTCGTACTCGGCGGTGTGCCGGAACGCCAGTGCCGCCAGCTTCTGCCGCTCGGCCAGGGTGAAACCGCCGGAGCGCACCGCGGCGAGCACGCCGTCGTAGCCCAGCGGGTCCACCACCACCGCGACGCTGGCGTGGTTCTTGGCCGAGGCCCGAACCATCGATGGACCGCCGATGTCGATCTGCTCGACGCATTCCTCGACGTCGGCGCCGGAGTCGACGGTCTCGCTGAACGGGTAGAGGTTGACCACCACCAGGTCGAACGGCTCGATCTTGAGCTTCGCCAGCGCCTGCAGGTGTTCGGGATTGCGGGTGTCAGCCAGCAGGCCGGCGTGAATGTGCGGGTGCAGGGTCTTGACCCGCCCGTCGAGGACTTCCGGGAAGCCGGTCACGAACTCCACCGGTGTCACCGGAATGCCTTTGTCTGCAATCGTTCTGGCGGTCGATCCGGTGGAGACGATGTCCACACCCGCCTCGTGCAGACCCTGCGCGAGCGGAATCAGGCCACTCTTGTCGTACACGCTGATCAGCGCACGCCGGATCGGCCTCTTCCCGATCAATGTCCCCGCGGTCATCCTATGGTCGCCTTTCTGCCACTCCAGGTCACACCGCGCGTCGCCAGCGCGGCCAGCACATCCACCAGCAGCCGTCGTTCGACGACCTTGATGCGTTCGTGCAATGTCTCTTCGTCGTCGTTATCGAGAATCTCGACGGCCTCCTGGGCCAGGATCGGTCCGGTGTCCATCCCGGCGTCGACCAGGTGCACGGTGCACCCGGTGACCTTGACTCCGTAGGCCAGCGCGTCGGGCACCGCATGCGCACCGGGGAACGATGGCAGCAGCGCCGGATGGGTGTTGACCACGCGGCCGAGGAAGCGCGAGAGGAACTCCGGGCCAAGTATTTTCATGAAGCCGGCCGACACGATGAGGTCCGGCCGGTGTTCCTCGGTGGCATCGGCGATCGCGGCGTCCCATCCGGCGCGGTCACCGAAGTCCCCCAGCCGCACACAGAACGTCGGAATCGACGCGGCCTGGGCGATGTCCACGGCCCGGCAGTCGCGGTCGACCCCGACGGCGACGACGCGGGCCGGGTAGTCCCCGACCGCAGCCGCCAGCAGCGACTGCAGCAGCGAACCGGTCCCCGAGGCCAGGACGACGAGCCGGGCCGGCGCACTCGGCGGGACGTGGAGGGGACGCTGCACGGCGATGAGCCTATCGGGGTTTGTCGGCACCGGTCGCCGGGCATCCGACGTTTCACCGTCGAGTTATGAGGAGCAGCGACAATGTCGATCTGCAGCACATGCGGCAATCACTACGACAAGGCATTCACGGTGACCTGGCCGGACGGTCGCACGGCGACGTTCGACAGCATCGAATGCGCCGCGGTCGAGTTGGCTCCGCAGTGTGCGCACTGCGGCTGCCGGATTCTGGGCCACGGTGTGGAGACCGAGGACGCGATCTTCTGCTGCGCCCACTGCGCGCGCAAGTCCAGCAACGCCGACGTCAACGACCGCTACCCGGTACCCGCCGGAGGTTAGCCGCGGCCGGGCTCGATGTCGTCGTCGTCGACAACCATCAGGTCCTCGACATCTTCGAGGTCGGGAGCGGGCCGGACCGGTCGTGGCGGCGCGGCCGGCGGCTCGGGCTCGGGCTCGGGCTCGGGCTCGGGCTCGGGCTCAGACTCGGGTAGCACCTGCGGCGCGGGCTGGGCGGCGGCCTCTTCGAAGTCGGGCAGGGGTGTGGTCAGCGCGTCCTCGTCGGCATCGAGTTCGGGCTCCTCGCTGATCACCGGCGGCACCGGCTTGGGGCGTCTCGGGCGTCGCAGGACGCCGCCGGTCATCACCACCGTCACCGCGCCGATGACGAAGAACCAGAAGAAGACCGCCGGACCAAAGGTCGCCTGATCCACCCCGACCTCGCCGAAGTTGCCCAGCTTGCCGCCGCCCGCGTATCCCAGCAGAGCCATCACGACAGCGGAAAGCAGGGATGCCACCGCAAGCTTGGCGATCGCGGCCGGCCACGGCAGCGGTCGGCGGGCACACTGCTGGCCGACGGCGACGCCCGACGCGGCGCCGACGATCAGCAACGCCACCCACACCGGACCGAGCGGCGGGGTGGGCACCGCCGCCAGTATCGGCAGCGCCGGGATGTCACCCCCGAACACGGTGAACGAACTGAAGGTGGCGAACCCGATGTGCGCGCTGGACCCGACCGCGACCGCCGAGGTTCCGACGATCACGTTGGGCACGTACAGCCCCGACAACACGGTCAGGCTGAACTGACCGAACAACGAATCGGTGACCGCGTAGAGCTCGTGCATCGTGCCCCAATGCACCACGAGCGACGCGGCGGTCACCGCCCCGGAGAGCCCCAGCAGCGCCAGGACGCCGGCCGTCGCCGCGCGCACGGTGTCGCCCAACCAGAGCGGCAAGCCCAGTCCGCGCAGCGTCCGCCACCCGACCCGGGAGCCCACCCCGATCAATGCGCCGATGGCGTGCACAGCCAGCACGCCGGAGAACGCCCGCAGGGCGCTAGGGGTCTGCAGCTCGGTGATGACCGACGAGGCGTCGTGGATCACCGCCAGCGCGATAGCCGCCATCAGCAGCGGTCCGCCCAGCGCCGAGGCGACGATCCAGCGGGTGACGAACCAGGATGCGTGCGGTGCGGTGGCCTGCGCCGTGGTGCGGGCGGTGCCCCACACCATCAGCAAGACCGGCAGCAACGGCAGCACCGCCAGTTGATGGCCGGCGATCGAGATCGGCACCTGATGCACGGCCAGCCACATGCTGGCGACGGCGCCGAGGGTTCCGGTCATGTCGCTGTTGGCGATGACCAGCTGCAGCAGCGTCACCGCGGCGATCACCAACAACGCCACCAGCGACGGGCCGAATGCGACCCGGACCAGGTCACGCGCCTGCCGGGCGCCGACTGGCCGCTTGTCTTCCATCCGTATCACTCGACGCGCCAGTCAGGCGGGTTGCGCGAAGAGCGTCCGACTAGGACGGGGTGGGACCAGAGGACGGCGACGATGACGGCGCCTGCGGTTCGGACTGCCCCGACGGTGGCTGCTGGGATCCGACCGAGGGCGGCGGGCTGAAGCTCGGGAACCCGGTGGGTGGGGTCGGCGGACCGCTCTGGGCGCCATGGCCGCCGAAACCGCCGGCGGAGGGACCCGACGAGTAGCCGCCGTACTGGGAGGGATATCCCGGCCGCTGCGGCGGTCCTTGCGGCGGCCCCTGCGGGCCGGGCTGGCCGTAGTAGCCGCCGGGCGGCGGGCCGTACTGGCCGAACTGTTCGTAGCGGGGCCGGGGCGCCGGGGCGGTGATGACGCCGGCCTCCAGGAGCAGGGCCGCGACCGAGGCGACGGCCTGCAGCAGCGTGAAGGCGAGCACCAGCCACAACGCCCAGCCGATCGAGAAGCCGGTCGGCTTGCTCACCACCTGGGCGATGACCAGCAGTACCGCGAGGACCGCTGCCGTGGCGACGACGCCGTCGTAATTCTTGGCCTTGGGCAGCAGGCTGACCCCTGCCAGCAGCGCCGCGATGAGTGCGGCGATGACCGGGTAGCCGCCGCCGCTTCCGGTGAGTTCAGCGCCACCGAAGGGTCCGATCTCGGCGCTGACCGTGAACACCGGTCCGAAACTGGCCAGATAGGCCGCCAGTCCCAGCACCACCACCGCCACCGTCAGGTAGAACGGCAGCTTGCTCGGTCCGGCCTCGGCCGGCGCGTACGACGGCGCGGGAGCACCGTAGGAGCCCGGCGGCTGCGATTGTGGGTAGCCCGGGTTGGTGGGCGGGTAGGTCATGGCCTCTCCTTAGCCTTGTCACGCCGCGCATCCGCGGCGCTGCGTCGGTTGTGGCTCGCGAACGGACCCGCAGGCCCGGTTCGTCCACCACGCTAGCGCACAGCGCCGCAGGGACCACGACCATCGGCGTGTCACACAAGCGGTTGGCGACCGCCGGCCACGGCTCAGACGGAAGCCAGCAGTGGAGCGCCGATCGATCCGCTTTCGGCTGCTTCGATTTCACGCACCAACGGCAGCACCCTGGCGCCGAAGTACTCGATTTCCTCCTGGAAATGCAGGAAGCCGCCGAGGATGAGGTCGACACCGCGTTTGCGGTAGGCGGCGATACGCTCGGCGATCTGCTCGGGTGTCCCGATGAGCTGGGTGCGGAACCCGTCGTTGTACTGGACCAGGTCCTCGAAGCTGGAGTCCGCCCACATACCGCGCTTGTCGGCGGTCGAGCTGCCGGCCTGCTGGACAGCGGCGTGGAATCCTTCCACGGCGGGCCGGTTGGCCTTGGCGACGATCTCGCGAAGGACTTCCCTCGCTTCTTTTTCTGTGTCCCTGGCGATGATGAACCCGTTGAGGCCGAACTTGACTTCCCGGCCTGCCTCCCGGGCGTGGTCTCGGACGTCGACGAGCTGCTCGGTGACGCCGTCGAAGTCCTTCCCGTTGGAGAAGTACCAGTCGGCGTAGCGGCCGCCGTTGCGCCGCGCCGCTGTCGAATTGCCGCCCTGGAAGAGTTCCGGGTTGGGACGCTCGGCGGTGTTGAGTGGTTTCGGCTTGAGGGTGAAGTCGTGGATCCGGTAGAAGTCGCCACGGAAATCCACGCTGTCCTCGGTCCAGATTTTGCGCAGCACCTGCAGGAACTCGGCGCTGCGCCGATAACGCTCGTCATGCTCGAGCCACGGCTCACCCAGGTGGGTGAACTCGTCTTTGAACCAGCCGGACACGACGTTGACGGCGAACCGGCCGCCGGAGAGTTGGTCGGCAGTGGCACCCAGCTTGGCCAGCACCGCCGGCTGCCAGAGTCCTGGGTGCACGGCGGCGATGAGCTTGAGCCGCTGCGTGGCCAACAGCAGCGCCAGCGAGAAGCTGGTCGACTCGTGCTGGAATTCCGCGCCGTAGCTCGCCTCGTAGCGGACCTGGCTCAGCGCGTACTCGAACCCGTTGTTCTCGGCGGTCTGCGCGAGTTTGACGTTGTAGTCGTAATTCCAGTCGGTGCGCTGCTCGATGGTGCTGGTGACCAGGCCGCCACTGACGTTGGGGACCCAGTAGGCGAATTTCACGTGATCTGCGATGTGTTCGGTGGTCATGCTGTGCATCGTGACGACGGTCCGTGTGCAGGTCACCCCTTAAATTCGGCGAGAGTGCATGTGTTGGACCCGAATCGGCGAGTGCGGGCGCCAACAACTGCAGTCCCGACGACTGAAACCGCGACTTTGCCGGGCCGACCCGACCCGTTCTAATCCAGCGCATGGATTACGGGCTCGTTCTGTTCACCAGTGACCGCGGCATCACCCCGGCCGCGGCGGCCAAACTCGCCGACGACCACGGATTCACCACGTTCTACGTGCCCGAACACACCCACATCCCGGTCAAGCGCGAGGCCGCCCACCCCACCACCGGTGACGAATCCCTACCCGACGACCGCTACATGCGCACCTTGGATCCGTGGGTGAGCCTGGGCACCGCGTGCGCGGTGACCTCGCGGGTGCGGCTGTCCACTGCGGTGGCGTTGCCCGTCGAGCACGATCCGATCACGCTGGCGAAGTCGATCGCCACCCTCGACCACCTCTCCGGTGGCCGGGTCAGTCTCGGCGTCGGCTTCGGCTGGAACACCGACGAACTGACCGACCACAACGTGCCACCGGGCCGCCGGCGCACGATGTTGCGCGAGTACATCGAGGCCATGCGTGAGCTGTGGACCAAGGAGGAAGCCGCCTTCGACGGCGAGTTCGTCAAATTCGGCCCCAGCTGGGCGTGGCCCAAGCCGATCCAGCCGCACATCCCGGTGCTCGTCGGCGCGGCCGGTACCGAGAAGAACTTCAAGTGGATCGCCCGCACCGCCGACGGCTGGATCACCACACCGCGCGACTTCGACATCGACGAACCGGTGAAGTTGCTGCAGGACACCTGGACGGCCGCCGGCCGTGACGGAGCGCCCCAGATCGTGGCGCTGGACTTCAAGCCGGTCCCGGAGAAGCTGGCGCACTGGCGTGAAATCGGGGTCACCGAGGTGCTTTTCGGCCTGCCGGACAAATCCGCCGACGAGGTTGCCGGGTATGTCGAACGGCTTGCCGGCAAGCTCAGCGCCCTGGACCTCTAAGCTTCGGCGGGCATGCTGGAGGCATGGCCGAACCCACCCCTGTCTACACCGACCGTCGTCGCGCCGAGGCTTTCGGTGCGGTCGCACCGGACTATGACCGGTACCGA
Source organism: Mycolicibacterium litorale (assembly GCA_002007745.1). Taxonomy (GTDB): domain Bacteria; phylum Actinomycetota; class Actinomycetes; order Mycobacteriales; family Mycobacteriaceae; genus Mycobacterium; species Mycobacterium litorale_A. Next base: position 4,881,992 of record CP019882.1, read on the forward strand.
CCGCGATATCCCGATGCCCTGATCACCCGCATCGTCGACCGTCCCGGGGCACGGGTCCTCGACGTGGGCGCCGGTACGGGGATCTCCTCGGCACAATTGATCGAGGCCGGCGCCCGGGTGATCGCGGTTGAACCGGACCCGCGGATGGCCGAGATCTGTGCCGCCAAGGGGATCACGGTCGAGCACAGCACGTTCGAGCAGTGGGACCCGGCGGGCCGGCACTTCGACGCAGTCGTGTTCGGGCAGTCGTTCCACTGGGTGCAGCCCGGGCCCGCACTGGCGAAGGTGGCATCCGTGCTGTCGGACAGCGCCCCGCTGGTCCTGATGTGGAACCGCATCACGCCGGTCTCGCCGAGCCGCGCCGACCTGGACAGTGTGTACGCCGCGTACTCCACGGTCGGTCAGTCGACGCCGGTCGACCCGGCCGCGGAGGCCGCGGTCATCGCGGTGATCGAGGAACACGGCTTCACCGCGAAGCGGGTCGATTTCGACGAGGAGCTCCACTACCGCACCGACGACTGGCTGGGCATGGTGGCCACCCAGTCGAATCACCTGGTGATGGAACCGGGGCCGCGAGCGGAGCTGTTGACCCGGTTGCGCGAGCGCATCGGCGCCGGCGGAGTCAGTGCCCGCAATCAGGCGCTGGCGCTGTTCTGCGCTGGACCCGGTGCACGGTAAGGCTTCTCAGGCCAGTGCGGCGCGGTTGCCCTGGTCGGTCGAGCGCACGGCGATGCTCGCCCCCAGGGCCTCGCCCTCGGCCAGTAACCCGACCAGATCGGTGTCCTCGGTCAGTGCCAGGAAGCGGCTGTCGTCGCTGTCGAGGCGCCCGATGATGATTCCGGTGTGCACCGGCCAGTCGTAGCGCACCGTGTACGTCTCGATGGTGGCGGGCCCGTCGGCCCGCACGGTGACCGGCACCTTGGGGCGGGCAGCGACGTCGGCGCGCAGTGCGGCGCTGTTGTCGGGTTTCCAGTCCACCGGCGCGGTTGAGTACACGCCGACGGAGTACTTGCTCATGATTCCGCCGTTGGCCGCCACCAGACCGTATTGCCCTGGGCGGTCCCGCATTTCACTGACCGTCTCGGCGATGCCGTGCAGGGAGTAGTTGTTGCCGGGGCCACCGAAGTACGGCAGGCCGCCGGTCAACGTCAGGCCGCGCGGGTCGTCGGAGGCCAGCCCGGTCCCGTCGCAGAAGTTGAACACCGGCACCGGAAAGCAGCTGTAGAGGTCGAAGGTGGAGATGTCGTCGATGCCGACTCCGGCACCGGACAGCGCCTCCTGGACGGCCAGCACCGAGGCCGAATTGTGGGTCAGGTCGATCCGGTCCAGCAGCGGCTGGTCCACCATGTCGGCGTGCCCGTGCAAGTAGACCCACCGCTCCTCGGGCACCCCGAGGCGCTGTGCGGCGGCCACCGACATGAGCAGCGCGGCGGCGCCCATGTTCACCTGATCGCGGGCCACCAGCAGCCGGGGATACGGATCGCAGATCATCCGGTTGGATGCGGTGACCGTGATGAGCTCGTCGACCGTGCGCTCGACCGGGGACGACGCGAACGGGTTCTTGGCGGCGACCTTGGTGAACGGCGCGAACAGCTCGCCCATCTGGCGGCGGTAGTCGGTCACGCTCAACCCCAGCCGGCGGCGGCGGGCGTTCTCCAGCAGCCCGTACTGCGCAGGCGCGCCGATCAGTCCATGCGCAACGGTGTAGTCGTCGAACAGACCCTCGTAGCCGTAGCCGCGGTCCTCCAACGAGCCTTCGATCTCCTCGGCATGATCCGGCTTCTCTCGGTCGGCGAAATACCGGATGCTGGAGGTGTTTTCGGAACCGAAGATCATCACCACTTCGGCGCCGCCGGCGGCGATGACGCCGGCGAACTCGGTCACCAGATGCTGCGGACCCTGCCCGCCGATCGGCTCCAGAATCGCGCGCGCCGGCGCGGCACCGATGCGCCGGGCCACCGACCGCGGGTAGTTGTTCGATTTGCCCATGGGGGCGGGGGTGCGGCCGGAGATCTCGAATTGCCGGATGCCGGCGACGGTATCGATGGCCCGCGCGACGGCGCCGACGTCGGTGCCGGTGTCCCGCAGGGCTGCCTCGGCGGCCGCGGTGGCCAACTCCACCGATGACATCCCGCGGTAGCCGGAGTCCTCGATGCGCTCGGTGAACTGACCGACACCGACGATGACGGGGGTGCGGGAATCGACCATAGTTCGACAGGCTAATAGAACACGTTACCGTTCCGCCAACCGGTGACGGCGACGTCACCGTCTTGACCATCCTGTCACTTAGTGCCACGCTGGGCCTGTCACTAAGTGACAGATGGAGGGAGGTGCTCATCACCGACAAGCAGGCGAGCGCACGACTCGACGTCTCGCGGAAGGCGGCGGCCCTGTTCTGGGAACGTGGGGTGGCCGCGACGAGCGGCGACGACATCGCCGCGGCAGCGGGGCTCTCCACCAGGACGATCTGGCGCTACTTCCGCACCAAGGAGAGCTGCGTCGAACCCCTGCTGGCCAAGACCGCCGAGCGGTTCCTGGCATCGGCACGCCGATGGCCGGCCGAGTTGTCTCTGATCGAGCATCTCGCCGCCGACGCGATCGAACACCCGCTGTCCGCCCAGGACATCGAGGACGAGGTGGCCGCGCTTCGGATCTGCACGCTCACCACGACAGACCCTGCTTTACGTACCGCGTACCTGATGGTTCACGACGAGTTGGAACGCGGCCTGGCTCCGGTGATCGCCGAACGCCTGCACTTGCCGGTCGACGACCTCACCGTGCGGCTCTGCGCCGCCGCGGTCACCGGCGCCTTCCGGGTCATCGACGAGGACGTCGGCAGGACGGTGATCGTGGAGGGCAAACAGGTCAGCCAGGCCGAGGTGCTCGCGTTGATCGACCAAGCCGTCCGCGACGCCACCAACGGCCGGTTCGGCGGGCCGGTCGATCCCTGAAACACCAACCCTGACAACTAAATACACACCGCGAGCCGGCAGGACAGCAGGCCCGTCGAACAAACACGTCCTCCACAGTCGAAAGGCATTCTGGTGCAACCTGATTTGATCACGGTCGAAGACTTCTTCAGCCCACCCGAGCGCACCGCGGCCACGATATCCCCAGACGGGACCCGCATCGCGTACCTGGCACCCTGGCGCAACCGCCTCAACGTATGGATCCAGCCGCTCGACGAGGACACACCCGCCCGCTGCGTGACCGCGGACGACACTCGCAGTGTGTACATCTACCGCTGGACCCACGACTCGCGGTGGCTGCTCTACCTGCAGGACAACGGTGGCGACGAACACTGGCACGTCTATCGCGTCGACCTCCACGATCCCGGCGCCGACATCGTCGACCTCACCCCGTTCCCCGGTGTCAGAGCCAATTTCGAGCTGCTCAAAGGCCGACCGGGAAAGGCGGTCGTCCAGCTGAACAGGCGTGATCCGGAACTGTTCGATGCCTACGAACTCGACATCGCGACCGGCGAATTGACCCTGCTCGCACAGAATCCGGGCAACGTCGTCAGCTGGCTGTGCAGCACCACCGGTGACTTGTTCACCTCGACGCTGACCACCGACGGTGACGTCGAGCTGTCGCAATGGCAGCCGGCCACGAACTCGTTGCGCTCCATCAGGACCTACGACGGCGCCGACTATCCGCTGGGCATTCACCCCATCGCCATCACGCCGGACGGTAGCGGCATGTGGCTGGGGTCCAATCAGGGCAGCGACCGGACCAGGCTCGTCCGCGTCGACGTCGCCTCCGGTGCGGAAGCCGAGGTGGACAGCCATCCTGATCTCGATCTGGCCGCCCAGTTGGTCTTGCCGTCACCACTGATCATCAGCGAACGCAGCGGTGAGCTGATCGGGGCCCGCTACTACGGGGACCGTCAGGTCATCCACGCACTGGACCCCGAATTCACCGCCATCCTCACCCGGCTCACGGCATTGTCGGACGGCGACCTGGCGGGGTTGTCCTCCGATGCCAGCGGCCAACGGTGGGTCGTCAATTTCACCCACGACCGTGACCCGTGGGCCACCTACTTCTACGACCACTCCAGTGGTGAGAGCCGGCTGCTGTTCCGGCCCTATCCCCAGCTGGATCCCGAGGCGCTGGCCCCGATGTCACCGGTCGCCATCCCCGCGGGCGATGGCCTGACCTTGCACGGGTATCTGACGCTGCCGGTCGGCGTAGACCCCACCGGGCTCCCCCTGGTCCTGCTGGTTCACGGTGGCCCGTGGTCGCGCGACTGCTGGGGCTACCAGCCGGACGTGCAACTGCTCGCCAATCGCGGATATGCGGTGTTGCAGGTGAACTTTCGCGGATCAACCGGTTACGGCAAGGCGTTCACCAAGGCCGCCATCGGAGAATTCGCCGGCAAGATGCACGACGACCTGATCGACGCGGTCAATTGGGCGGTGGCCCAGGGTGTCGCCGACTCCGACCGGGTGGCGATCTTCGGCGGCTCCTACGGCGGGTACGCCGCGCTGGTCGGGGCGGCGTTCACCCCGGACGTCTTCGCCGCCGCGATCGATTACGTGGGCATCTCCAGCCTGGCCAACTTCATGCGGACCCTGCCGACGGTCGCCCGGCCGTTCCTGGCCAACAACTGGCACCTGTACGTCGGCGACCCGTCCGACCCGGCACAAGAGGCCGACATGCTGGCCCGCTCGCCGATCACCCGAGTGGATTCGATTCGCACCCCGCTGCTGGTGGTGCAGGGCGCCAACGATTCTCGGGTAGTCCAAGCCGAATCCGATAACCTCGTCACTGCACTCCGAGATCGAGGAGTCGAGGTGGAGTACATCGTCAAGGACGACGAGGGCCACGGTTTCGTCAACCCGGACAACCAGATTGACCTGTACCACGCCGTCGAGCGATTCCTGGGCGAACACCTGGGCGGGCGCGTCCCGCCGGCCTGAGACCACGATGCCCCGGGATCGGCTGATCCCGGGGCATCGCCGGCTCTGGCTTCACCCGGTTTACAGCGTCTCGAAGATCTCCCGGGCCAGTTTGGCGGTCTCCGACGGCGTTTTGCCGACCTTGACGCCTGCGGCCTCGAGGGCCTCCTTCTTGCCCTGCGCGGTGCCCGCACCGTCGGAGACGATGGCACCGGCGTGGCCCATGGTCTTGCCCTCGGGTGCGGTGAAACCGGCGACGTAGCCGACGACGGGCTTGGTGACGTTTGCCTTGATGTAGGCGCCGGCCTTCTCCTCGGCGTCGCCGCCGATCTCGCCGATCATCACGATCAGCTTGGTCTCGGGATCCTTCTCGAACGCCTCGATGGCGTCGATGTGGGTGGTGCCGATCACCGGGTCGCCGCCGATGCCGATGGCGGTGGAGAACCCGAGATCGCGCAGCTCGTACATCATCTGGTAGGTCAGCGTGCCGGACTTCGACACCAGGCCGATCGGGCCCTTGCCGGTGATGTTGTTCGGCGTGATACCGACCAGCGACTCGCCCGGGGTAATGATGCCGGGGCAGTTCGGGCCGATGATCCGGGTCTTCTCGCCCTTGTCCACGTTATAGGCCCACGCATATGCGGTGTCCTGCACCGGGATTCCCTCGGTGATGACCACCAGCAACGGGATCTCGGCGTCGATGGCCTCGATGATGGCGTCCTTGGAGAATGCCGGCGGCACAAAGGCGATCGACACGTCGGCGCCGGTCTCCTTCATCGCCTCGGCGACCGAGGCGAACACCGGGAGATGGACATCTTTGCCATCTTTATCGACATGGGACACCGTCGTGCCCGCCTTGCGGGCGTTCACGCCGCCCACCACCTGGGTGCCGGCCTTGAGCATCAGTGCGGTGTGCTTGGTGCCCTCGCCGCCGGTGATGCCCTGGACGATGACCTTGCTGTTTGCGTTAAGGAATATGGACATGGGTCATATTTCCGTTTCTACTTGTTGGCCAGCTCGGCGGCCTTGTCGGCGCCGGCGTCCATGGTCTCGGCCTGGATGACCAGGGGGTGGTTGGCCTCAGCCAGGATGCGACGGCCCTCTTCGACGTTGTTGCCGTCCAGCCGGACGACGAGCGGCTTGTTGGCCTCGTCGCCGAGGATCTGCAGCGCCTTGACGATGCCGTTGGCGACGGCGTCGCACGCGGTGATGCCGCCGAACACGTTGACGAACACGCTCTTGACCTGGCTGTCGCCGAGAATCACGTCGAGACCGTTGGCCATCACCTCGGCCGACGCGCCACCACCGATGTCGAGGAAGTTGGCGGGCTTGACGCCGCCGTGCTTCTCGCCGGCGTAGGCCACGACGTCCAGGGTCGACATGACCAGACCCGCGCCGTTGCCGATGATGCCGACCTCACCGTCGAGCTTGACGTAGTTGAGGTCGTTCTCCTTGGCCTTGAGCTCCAGGGGATCGGTGGCGTCCTTGTCCTCGAACTCGGCGTGGCCGGGCTGGCGGAAGTCCGCGTTGGCGTCGAGGGTGACCTTGCCGTCCAGGGCCAGGATCTGATCGTCCGGCGTGCGCACCAGCGGGTTGACCTCGACCAGGGTGGCGTCCTCCTTGGTGAACACCTCCCACAGCTTCTGGATCGTCACGGCCGCGGCGTCGAGCACCTCGGCAGGCAGATGCCCCTGCTCGGCGATCGAACGTGCGAAGGCCAGGTCGACACCTTTGACGGCGTCCACCGGCACCTTGGCCAGCCGCTCGGGCTTCGTGGCGGCGACCTCTTCGATCTCCATACCGCCCTCGACCGAGCACATGGCCAGGTAGGTCCGGTTGGAGCGGTCGAGCAGGAAGGAGATGTAGTACTCCTCCGCGATGTCACTGGCCTCCGCGACCAGCAGCTTCTTGACGACATGGCCCTTGATGTCCAGGCCGAGGATGTTCTGGGCGTGAGTGAAGGCGTCGTCCGGGGTGGCGGCGTACTTCACGCCACCGGCCTTTCCGCGGCCACCCACTTTGACCTGAGCCTTGACCATCACGGGCTTGCCGATTTCCTCGGCGATGGCCTTGGCGTCCTCCGGCGAGTCGGTGACCCGGCCCGGAGTGGTGGGAACGTTGTGCTTGGCGAACAGTTCCTTCGCCTGATACTCGAAAAGATCCATGGGCTCACTGTCTGGTCGGCGCTGACTGCTTTTTGATGACGTTGTGTTGAGGAAGTCGCTCCGGGGGGAACTGTATCTAGAGGCGCGGGAGCCGCCGTCCCCGCCTACCACTCATGTGGCCCATCTCACCGCGGGGCGGAAGTGATTCAACTCACAATCCTCCGCGGAATAGTGGCATGGGTTGCCACCCCCTCCGATCTTCGTTACCGTCTTCGTGGTCTGAGATAACGCTTTGGTCACGACTAGAGGGACATTAGAGTTTTGACGCAGCACCGGTCGGCAGCAACTCTCCTCGGAGAAAATCCGGCCTCGCATGCCAAGACCAGGAATTTCGATCGTCCGGCGCCATCGGCGCGGGCCACCGATCCCGAGCGCCTCGACGTCACCGACATCATTCCGTTCAACGAGTTCGGCGACCTCGGTGACACCGACTTCCGCGAGCACACCGCCTTCGACACCGAAGCCCAGGTGGCGCACTGTCCGGAACTCGACGACATGCACGACGCCGACGACCTCAGGCCGCTGAGGCTGGCCGTTCCAGCCGAGTTCGCCGCCGCCCGCGAGCGTCGCAACGAGATTCCGCGCTACAGCAACACCGAGAACACCGATGTGCTGCCGCGTACCCCCCAGCACCGCCGGCAGCCGACCGGAGCGGTCAAGGGCCGCGTGATGATCGCCGCCATGGCGGCGGGCGCCGCCGCGGCGGCGGCCTACACCGCGGTCAAGCCGGCCACCGACACCACCACCCAGACGGTGCTGGCCGCAGACAAGACCGCCATCGACGGCACGGTGACCTCGCCGCGAGGTGTGCAGCTCGTCGCGGTCAAGCCGATCGCAGACGCCGCCGTGCACGGCGAAGAGCTGGCCAACGCCAACGCGTTCGCCCAGGAACGTGCCGAGCGGGAAGCCCGCCTGCAGCGACCACTTTTCGTGATGCCCACCAAGGGCGTCTTCACCTCCGGCTTCGGCTACCGCTGGGGGGCGCTGCACGGTGGTGTCGACCTCGCCGCCCCGATCGGCACACCGATCGTTGCCGCGTCCGACGGTGTCGTCGTCGACGCCGGGCCGACGGCGGGTTACGGCGCCTGGGTCAAGATCCGCCATTCCGACGGAACCGTCACGCTGTACGGCCACGTCAACACCTGGACGGTCCAGATCGGTCAACGCGTGTTCGCCGGCGACCAGATCGCCACCGTGGGCAACCGGGGCAATTCGACCGGTCCGCACCTGCACTTCGAGGTCCTGCTCGGTGGTACCAACCGGACCGATCCGGTGCCGTGGCTGGCCAAGCGAGGCCTGTCGGTGGGCCCCTACGTCGGCTGACCTGGTGTCAGAACCGAACGACCCGCACACCCGCATCATCCGGCGCCAACCGTCCGGACCGATTCCCAAGCCCGAGGAACCCCGCACCGGCATCATCCGGCGCGCACCCACCGGGCCGATCCCTCAGCCGCCCGACGACCGCACTACCAACATCCCGCGGCCGCCGGTCGACGAGGCCCTGACCGGCCTGATCCGCCGCGCCGCCCCGGTCGCAGTGCCGGCCAGATCGCACCCCGTCGACATCTCGACCGGCCGCACCGCGATCGCGGCCAGCGCCGTGAGCATCCTCAGTGGATGGACCACCGCCGTGGTGGCCACCGATCTCATCACTGGGTGGTGGGCCACCGACCGATTGTTTTGCGTCGCAGTCGGATTCCTGACGCTGCTGTTCGCACTCAGCACGATCGCCGGGGTGATCCTGTTGCTGTTGCGCCGCTCGGTGGGCCGTTACCTGATCGCCTTCGGTTCGGTGATCGGCCTACTGACGTTCGGCAGCGTGTTCGTCGCCGGGGCGCGCATCCCGTGGCCGGTCTACCTGATTCCGGTGCTGCCACTGGCCGGTCTGGCGCTAGTGTTCCATCCGTCCACCCGTCGGTGGTGCCGGCTGCGCTAGGCGCCGACGGCTTTGCCACCACGCTCCCACGATGATGACGCCGATGGCCCACGCCGCACCGAGGAAGGCGCCGGCCACGACGTCGCTGAGGTAATGCACCCCCAGATAGACCCGGGAGAATCCGACCAACGCGGCGACCGCGAGCAGACTTCCCCACAACGCCACCCGGGCCGCCCAGTCGCGAATGACCCAGCCGGACATCCAGCCAAGCAGCACCGAGACGGCAAAGGCGCCGGTGGCGTGGCCGGAGGGAAACGAGAAACCGTCCTCGACGATCACGGCGATCCAGGAGGGCGGCCGGCCGCGGCCGACCATCCATTTCGCGACCACCAGCACCACCCCCACTCCGACCAACCCGGACAGCCCGAGCACCGCGGGCAACCACGATCGGATCCGCCAGCAGATCCACGCACTGGCGATGACGACGATCACCACCAGTGACAACGGATCGCCGAAGTGGGTAAGAACTTTCATGGTTTCGGTCAGCCAGGCGTCCCGATGGGCGGCAATCCATCCGCTGGCCGGCCGATCGACGTAAACGTCGAGTTCGCCCTCGAGGACATCGTCGAGCAACTCCGTGAAGGCGGCCGCCAACAACGCGACCAGCGCCAGTCCCGACACCAGTCCGAGCGCCGCAGTCACGTCCACCGACAGCCATCGCGCCAGCCTTGTGACCGGTCGGCTGAGATAGCGAACCGCCCACGACTGCGCGGCAGCCACACCGTCGGTCTCGCGCAGCCTGTCCATCGCCGCGACGAGAACACCGCGCCGGCGCGCAACCCAGATGACCAGCCCGGTCCACAGCAGCAGCGCGGCCAGCACAATGACACTGAGCATCCCGAAGCCGACCATGCTCGGCCCGTAGGGCTGCTGCCCCATGGCAGCTGCTAGAGCTTCTGTAGCGGCGCGTGATTGTGCATGAGTTTCACCCGTCCGGCGCTGCCGAAGTCGATCAGCGACATCGCCGACTCCCCCGCACCGGAAACCTCCTCGACGCGGCCCAGGCCGTACTTGTCGTGGTTGACCCGATCCCCGGGCTCCAGCACGATCAGCGGCCGCTTACCGCCCCCCGAAGACCGCATCGGCGAGGGCCGCTGGCTGCCGAAGCGCCCCGCCCCGCTCACCGGTGCGCTGTACGACGGTGCCGGGTCGGTACGCCGCCATTCGAGCAGATGCTCGGGAATCTCACGGAGGAAACGAGATTCGGGATTGAGCATCGGCTGCCCCCAGGAGGAGCGGACCTTCGCCCGGGTGAGGTAGAGCCGCTGACGGGCACGGGTGATGCCCACATAAGCCAACCGGCGTTCTTCGGAGAGCTCGCCCGGATCGCCCAACGCCCGCATGTGCGGGAACATCCCGTCTTCCCAGCCGGTCACGAACACCACGGGGAACTCCAACCCCTTGGCGGTGTGCAGCGTCATCATCGTGACCACACCGGAGTCGTGCTCGGGCAGTTCGTCGGAGTCGGCGACCAATGACACCCGCTCCAGGAACTCGGCGAGCAGACCGGTCTGCGGGATGTCTTCGTCGGTGCCGGTGCCCTCGTCGGCCAGCGCCGCGGCGTTGGCTCGGTCGATGCTGAATTCGTGTGCGACGCTGACCAATTCGTTGAGGTTGTCCAGCCGCGCCAGGTCCTGCGGATCGCTGGAGGATTCCAGCTCGTTGCGGTAGCCGGTGCGGTCCAGCACCGCTTCGACGAGGTCACCCAGCTCGTCGTCGAGCCTGCCGCGCAATTCGTCGAGGAGGTTGACGAAGCTCGCGATCGCCTTCTCCGAGCGGCTGTTGAGCATCGGCACCTTGCCCTCCGCTGCGGCGGCCAGCGCGTCGGCGAAGGTGGCGCCGGTGTTCTCGGCGTACACCGCCACGCAGGCTTCGGCACGGTCGCCGATACCGCGACGCGGGGTGTTCAGGATGCGGCGCAGGCTCACCGCGTCACCGGGGTTGTCCAGCACCCGCAGGTAGGCGACGATGTCGCGAATCTCCTTGCGTTCGTAGAATCTAACGCCGCCGACGACCTTGTAGGGGATGCCCGCCCTGATGAAGACCTCTTCCAGCGCACGCGAGGAGTTGTTGGTCCGGTAGAACACCGCCACGTCGTTATAGGTGATCTCTCCGCGGTCGGCGAGCGCGTCGATCTCACCGGCGACGAACCGGGCCTCGTCGTGTTCGTTGTCGGCGACGTAGCCGACGATCAGCTCGCCGTCGCCGGCGTCGGTCCACAACCGCTTCTCCCTGCGCCCGGCGTTGCGGGAGATCACCGAGTTCGCCGCCGACAGGATGTTCTGGGTGGACCGGTAGTTCTGTTCGAGCAGGATCGTCGTGGCGTTCGGGAAGTCCCGCTCGAAGTCCTCGATGTTGCGGATCGTCGCGCCGCGGAAGGCGTAGATGGACTGGTCGGCGTCACCGACGACACACAGCTCGCTGGGCGGCACCGTGTCGGTGTCCGGGGCGCCCACCCCGACCAATTCGCGCACCAGGACGTACTGGGCGTGGTTGGTGTCCTGGTACTCGTCGACCAGGATGTGGCGGAACCGCCTGCGGTAGTACTGGGCGATCTGCGGGAAGTTCTGCAGCACGGCGACGGTCTCGCCGATGAGGTCGTCGAAGTCCAGCGCATTGGCGGCGCGCAGCCTGCGCTGGTATTCCGCGTACACCGTGGCGACGGTGCGGGCCAACTCGTCGGCCCCCGGTTCGAGCGCGGCGACCGCGTCTTCGGGGGTGATCAGTTCGTTCTTCAGGTTGGAGATCCCGTTGGCCAGCAGCCGCGGCGAGTACCGCTTCACGTCGAGGCCCATGTCCTTGCCGATCATCAGCAGCAGCCGCCGCGAGTCGTCGGCGTCGTAGATCGAGAAGTTGGAGTTCAGCCCCGGCAGCAGCGACGCCTGGTTGCGCAGGATCCGCACACATGTCGAGTGGAACGTCGATACCCACATGTTGCGGGCCCGCGGGCCGACGAGCGCGACCACCCGCTCACGCATCTCGGCGGCGGCCTTGTTGGTGAAGGTGATCGCCAAGACCTGGCCGGGGCCGACGTCGCGGGCGGCCAACAGGTAGGCGATCCGGCGGGTCAGCACCGCCGTCTTGCCCGACCCTGCGCCGGCCACGATCAGCAACGGGGTGCCCTCGTGCAGCACCGCCTGGCGCTGCTGCGGGTTGAGACCGTCGAGAAGTTCGGCCGCTTGGGTCGGGGGCTGGTATTGCGTCACGTGCACAGTCATGTCTGACCCAACTTACCGCTGTACGGCGACAGTTTTTTTGCGAAGCCGGGCTTCGGAGTGGCACACTCGAAACGTGCTTTCTCCGCAGCGTCGATTTTTCTACGGGTACCGGTCCGCGGTGCCCGTGGGTGTCTAGCTGCTCAACCCGAGAGCCCCGCGGTCCGCATCCGGATCCGGGGCTCGTCTCTTGTGTGAGGCCCGGACTGAATGAGACCAGAACCATCACACGAGGAGAACCGAAGCCATGACTGTAGAAGCAGAACAGATGCCTGACATCGACGCATTGCGCATCGAGATCGACCGCCTCGACGCCGAGATCCTGGCTGCGGTCAAGCGCCGTACCGAGGTGTCGCGGGAGATCGGCCGGGCCCGGATGGCCTCCGGGGGGACTCGACTGGTGCACAGCCGGGAGATGAAGGTCATCGAGCGTTACGGCGAGCTCGGCCAGGACGGCAAGGATTTGGCGATGCTGCTGCTCCGTATGGGCCGCGGCCGGCTCGGGCACTGACGCCGGCCATCAGGCAGCGCCGGCTCGGGCACTGACGCTCAGCGCACCGCGTCGACCAACCACGGTGTCAGCCAGGTGACCGCGTCCTTGGTGGGGTGCACGCCGTCGCTGCGCACCCGCACACCGTTGATCTTGTCGGTGTAGCCGCCGCTCGGTCCGAGCTTCTTGTTGAGGTCCAGCACGGTCACGTTCGAGCGACCGGTGACGGCCGTGCGCAGCATGGTGTTCCAGCGTTTGACCCGGCTGGGCTGGTCTTCCGGGTAAAGGCTGCCGTCGGCCTGCTCGCCGTGGCGGTTGAACGGCTCGGTGGTCACGACCACGCGGGCGCCGGTCGAACTCAAAATGTCCAGTGCGCGGCGTAGCTCGCCGGCGAGGTAGTCGTCGTAGTCGCGTTGACCGATGTGCGCCCACTCGCCGTGCCATTTGCGGTCCACCACTTCCCAGCGACCGACGACCAGCAACACCACGTCCGGCCGGTCGTGGGCGATGCGCATCGACCAGCGCTGCGGCCAGTCGTCGCATTCGTGCTTCTGTTCCAGCGTCTGCCCGGTGTAGCGGTACGGCCCACCGCGGGCCAGGCCGCAGCCGATCGTGGTGCGGTCCAGGAACGTCATCCCCGGTGTCGGCGGCAGGTAGCGCATCATCGTCCAGCCCACCGAGTCACCGAAGACCGAGACGGTGTGCTGCCGGGGCCCCTGCTGCACCGGCGCGGCCATCCGCACCTGCTCCACCGATGACGTCATCGCGGCCTGCGATACGTCCGGACTCGGTTCCAGGCGGTTCCCCATCGGAACGACGAGCATGGTGACGACAACTGCGGTGGCAACGGTGGCGATGGCCAGCCGCAACTGCGGGACGTGCACGGGTCGCCAGCGTCGCACCGGTTGCTCGATCGCCCACCAGGAGACCGTTGCGACGACGACGGTGACAGCGCAGCGCGCCGCGAACAGCGAATAGCCCGACCAGCCGGTGCGTTCGCCGTTGAGCAGCAGGAACACCGGCCAGTGCCACAGGTAGACGCCGTAGGAGATCAGGCCGAGCCACACCAGCGGCGGCACCGCCAGCACCCGGGCTGCCGGGCCGCGCGGGTCGAGCGCCACCGCGGTGATCACCGCGGCGGCGGCCAGCGCGACGACGGTGAGCAGTCCGTGGCGGAATTCACCGGCGCCACCGGTTGCCAGATGGGTGGCTGCGGCCAGCACCGCCAACCCCGCCAACGGCAGGATCCGGACCAGCCACCTCCCCCACCGGGAGCGGAGCAACGACCAGCCGGCCATCGCCGCCGGCCAGTCCCGCACGAAGAGCACCGCCGCGGCGGCTCCGATCAGCAGTGCCTGGACGCGGGTGTCGGTGCCGAAGTACACCCGGTTGAGCGAGGCGTCCGAGGACATCACGACGGCGGCGGCCGCCGAGGCGACGGCGGCGGCGACCGCCACGACCGACACCCCGACCCGCACCGCGCGGACGGTGAGGGTCCGCTGCCGGCGACGGGCGATCACCCCGAGCAGCAGCACGAGGCCGACGATCAGCACCGGCCACGCGAGGTAGTACTGCTCTTCCACCCCGAGGGACCAGGTGTGCTGCAGCGGCGACGGTACGGCGCCCTGACTGAAATAGTCGGTCTGGTGGGAGACGAAGGCCCAGTTCGACATCCACACGAAGGCGGCGACGGCGTCGGTGCGCAGTGTGGTCACCGAATCCGGTGCGAACAGCCCACGGGCGGCCACGACGGCGAGCACCAGCAGCAACAGCGCCGGCAACAGCCGCCGGACGCGCCGTAGCCAGAACGCGGTCAGACTGATTCGGCCGGTGCGGTCCAGTTCGTCGAGCAGTAGCGACGTGATCAGGAAGCCGCTGAGCACGAAGAACACGTCGACCCCGATGAACCCGCCAGCGACGCCGGGGATGCCGCCGTGACCGATCAGCACGAGCGCGACGGCTATTCCACGGATGCCGTTGAGAGCGGGGATTCCTGCGTCGCGATGAGGCGTCGGACGGTGCGTCGCCTTACCCCGTGCCGTACCGGGTGCGGAATCGACCCACCGGCGTCGCGCAGACAACCGCACCGGAGCCGCCGCCACCTCGCTCCCTCCCGTTCGGTCTGCGAGTTTAGGTGCAGATCCGTTAAATACCGGGTGGGCGCGCGGGGCGGGTGATCACCGCATCGAAACTTCTCAGCAGCGCGTCAGATCCTTGTCGACGATCGGGTACCGGCGCGGCGCATGCGGCAGCAGCTGGTCAAGCGCCAGCATCAGGCCACCCATCGCCCCGGTGAGCTGGGCGACCACCAATTCCGGCATGCCCTTGCGTTGCGTGCTGGTACTGACCTTCATGGCCGGCAGAATACCCAGCGCTTGCAATTGCAAGCGTGAAGCGTGCCACAGTTAGCGCTAACGCTGTTCGGGCAGTCCGAGCAGATGCCGGCATGTCGCGCCGACGGCTTCGCCGATGCCGGTGGCCGACTGCAGGTGACGCACCCGCACGACGTAGTTGACCAGGCTCAGCAAGGCCTGCACCTGGAGCCGCGCCACGGCCTCGGGCAGGGCCGGCCGGTACAGCCCGAGCAGGTTCACCCACTCGTCGACATAGTCCCGTTGCGCAGCCAACGCGGCGTGCCGATGCGGCTCGGGCAGGTTGCGCACCTCGGTCATCAACAGGTCGACCAGCGCCGGATGCCCGAGCGCGAATTCCACATACGAGCCGATCAGGCTGCCGAGCGCCGCGGCCGCCGTGTCCGAGGCCGCCAGCACGTCGGCGGCCTGCATGTAGAGGACGGCTGCGCCGCGCGACAACGCGGTCGCCAGCAGGTCGGCCTTGCTGGCGAAGTGGTTGTACACACTGGGCCCGGCGATACCGAGAGAGGCGGCCACGTCTTCGATGCCGACGCTGGCATACCGCCGCTCGGCGAACAACCGGATCGCGTGCTGCAGCAGTGCTTCCCGGCGTGAGTGCGGCAGCATGCCGGCGGGCCGGCTGCGGTGATTCCCGATCGCGAACCCGGCCGGCGCGGGTGCGTCCAGAACCCGGCCGGCGAGGTCGGCCAGGAGCGCGGCCTGCTCCCTGGCCGGGAGATCCGATTGGTAGAACGAGGGGCTGACGGCGACGCCCAGGATCATCCAGGCGAACAGGTCCCTGCCGTCAGCGTCGCAATCGGGCCGCGCGATCGCGACCAGGTCCGCCAGGCGCCGTGCGATGTCCCGACTGGTGTCCCGCAGCCGCGCCTGGGCGTCCGCGGACAGGTGCCTGGCTTCGCGATCGACCAGTATTCCGATATGACGGCTGGTCACAGCCAGTTCGGTGAGCCGGACAAGGGACCGGTCGGCGTCGGTGAACTCGATGGCGGCCAGCACGGCGGTCACCGAATCCAGACCGTTGAACACCACCTCCTGCAGCAATTCGTGCTTTCCGGCGAAGTGCCGGTACAGCGCGGAGGCGCCGACGGCGACGGCATCGGCGATATCCCCCATTGCCACGTGTTCGTAGCCGCGAGTGCAGAACAGCTCGGTGGCCGCGGCGACGATCAGCTCCCGACGGTTGGCCGGCCGGGTACCTCGTTCGGGACGGGCCACCGCCCTCACGTCGTGCCCCTTTCGGTCCGCCGCAGTCGATGACAGACAGCCTAACGCCAGGCGCGGGGAACGGGCTTGCCATCCCGAGCCGCTACGGTCTAGCTTAAGTGAATTGTCGATAGCTTATGGAGACCACAATGACTCGACGCACCCTGGTCGCCGGGATAGGGATGATCCCCTTCACCACCCCCAGCAGAACCCAGCCTTATCCCGATATGGCTGAACAATCCGTGCGTACAGCCCTGGTGGATGCGGGGATCGACTACACCGCGATCCAGCAGGCATATGTTGGCTATGTGTATGGCGATTCGACATCTGGCCAGGCCGCGCTGTACGGGGTGGGCCAGACCGGCATCCCTGTGGTCAACGTCAACAACAACTGTTCGACCGGCTCTACCGCGCTGTGGCTGGCCCGTCAGGCCATCGAGACCGGGGCCGCCGACTGCGTGTTGGCATTGGGTTTCGAGCAGATGCAGCGCGGCGCGCTCACCTCGCTGTGGACTGATCGCCCCAGCCCATTCGAACGCTTCGACACGGTCACCCGGCAGGCCCAGGGCTGGGACGACGCCGCGCCGATGGCCGCGCAGTACTTCGGTGGCGCCGGCCGGCAGTACGCGCAGACCTACGGCACCAAGCCCGAGACCTTCGCCCGCATCGCGGTGAAAGCCCGCGCCCACGCGAAGAACAACCCCTACGCCGTCTTCCGTGACCAGGTCACCGTCGACGAGGTGCTGGCCTCGCCGCACATCTACGGCCCATTGACCCGGCTGCAATGCTGTCCCCCCACCTGCGGGGCGGCCGCGGCGGTCTTGGTCAGTACGGACTACGCCCACCAGCACGGCCTGCCGGCCGGCGTGGCGATCAAGGCCCAGGCGATGACCACCGACTCCCCGTCGACGTTCTCCGGCGACATGATCAAGGCCATCGGCTACGACATGGCCAAGGCTGCTGCCGACACGGTCTACGAAACATCCGGAGTGGCGCCCGAGGACATCCGAGTCGCCGAACTGCACGACTGTTTCACCGCCAACGAGCTGATCACCTACGAGAGCCTCGGCCTGACACCGGTCGGCACCGCCGAGAAGTTCATCCTGGACGGCGACAACACCTACGGCGGTCGGGTGGTCACCAATCCCTCGGGCGGCCTGCTGTCAAAAGGCCACCCGTTGGGCGCCACCGGCCTGGCACAGTGCGCCGAACTGGTGTGGCAACTGCGGGGTGCGGCCGGTGCACGTCAGGTCCAGGACGCCAGCGTGGCACTGCAGCACAACATCGGCCTCGGTGGCGCTGCTGTCGTCACCCTCTACGAGAAGCTGAGCTGAGCGTGCCGATCGATCCCGCTGTGGTCGGCACCGAGCTGCCGGCGACGCGTCTCACCGTGGACCGCGGCCGACTGCTCTTCTTCGCCAAGGCCATTGGCGAGACGAACCCCATCTACGTCGACGTCGACACGGCTATCGGTGCGGGTCACCCGGACCTGCCCGTCCCGCCGACGTTCCTGTTCTCGATCGAACTCGAGGCACCCGATCCGTTCGCCTACCTCGCCGCACTGGAGGTCGACCTGCGCTTCGTCCTGCACGGCGAGCAGTCTTTCACCTATCACGAATTGGCTTATCCCGGTGACGAACTGGTGGCGATGCCGCGTATCACCGACGTCTACGCCAAGAAGGGTGGGGCCCTGGAGTTCATCACCAAGGAGACCGCCGTAACCCGCGCCAACGGCTCGCCGGTCGCCGACCTGCGCTCGGTGATCGTCATCCGAAACGGAGCCGGCACATGACTGCGACCGAATCTCTTACCGCTGGAACAGAATTGCCGACACTTTCGGTGCCGCCGATCTCGCGCTTGACCCTGGCGCTGTTCGCGGGCGCCTCCGGTGACCACAACCCCATCCATGTCGACTCCGACGCCGCGAGATCGGCCGGAATGCCCGACGTTTTCGCCCACGGCATGCTCTCGATGGCCTACCTCGGACGACTACTCACCAACTGGGTTCCGCAGGAACGGCTCCGGTCCTACCGGGTCCGATTCGCCGCGATCACTCCGGTTCACGGTCAACCCACGTGTACCGGCCGTGTGACCGCCGTGGACGAGGTCGACGGCGAGCGCCGCGCCACCGTCGAACTCGCCGTCGCCCTGGCTGACGGCACCGTAACACTGACCGGCGAAGCCGTCGTCGCCACGATCTGAAAGGTACTGTCAAACATGGGAAATCTGCGAGGCAAAGTCGCCGTGGTCTCGGGGTCCGGACGCGGCATCGGTCGCGAGATCGCCGTGAAACTCGCCGCCGAAGGCGCGTCGGTGGTCGTCAACGACCTCGACGAGGGCCCCGCAGCCGAGACCGTCGCCGCCATCGAGTCCACCGGCGGGACGGCGGTGGCCTGCATCGGCAGCGTCACCGACGAGGGGTTCGGCGAGCGTTTCGTGGAGACTGCGATCGACGCGTTCGGCGGGTTGGACATCATCGTCAACAACGCCGGCTACACCTGGGATTCGGTGATCCAGAAGATGACCGACGAGCAGTGGGACGCCATCCTCGACGTCCACCTCAAGGCACCGTTCCACATCCTCCGGGCGGCACAACCTGTGATCAGCGGACTGGTCAAGCGCGCCAAGGAATCCGGGCACCCGGTGAGCTGCCGCAAGGTGGTCAACATCTCTTCCCTTGCCGGTGTCGGCGGTAACGCCGGCCAGGCGAATTACGCGGCAGCCAAGGCGGGGGTGATCGGATTGACGAAGGCCCTGGCCAAAGAGTGGGGCCGCTACAACGTCACGGTCAACAGCGTCGCCTTCGGACTGATCAAGACCCGGCTCACCGAAACACCGGCGGACGGCGACGGCACCATCAATGTCCGCGGACAGGAAATCAAGGTCGGGGTCAACCCGGGCCTGTTGGCCGCCATGGAACAGATGATCCCGCTGGGCCGCTCGGGCACTCCGGCAGAAGCCGCCGGTGCCGTGTACCTGCTGTGCACCCCCGAATCGGATTACATCAGTGCCCAAACCCTGGTGTGCGGCGGCGGATTCAACTTCTAGCCGCCCGCGACCTGGGAGATCCAGTCCGCGGCCACGTCCATGAAGCCGGGGTGGTTGAACAACGCAGCCTGGGCGCACGCCTCGACCTCTTCGACAGCCGTGTCGAAGTCGACCACCGCGGCACGCCGCAACGTGGCCTTCGCCGAGCGAATCGTGCGGCCGGGAGCCTTAGTCACTTCGCCCGCCAGCCTGATGGCCTCGGCGAGGGAGTCGTCGACGACGGACGACACCGCACCGATCTCCCGGGCTTCCCGGGCGTCGATGATCCTCGCCGTCACGAGCAGCTCCAGGGCACGTTCCCGCCCGACGGCCGACGGCAGCGTCTTGGACAGACCGTAATCCGGTCCGAGTCCCATCCGGGCGAAGGTGGCACCGAATCGGGCCGACACCGAGGCGATCCGGATATCGCAGGCCAGCACCAACCCCCAGCCGGCGCCGGCCGCCGGGCCGTTGACCGCGGCGATGGTCAACTGCGGCATCCGGTGCAGCGTCCGCACCGGCTTGCTGACGTCCTTCATGAGCTGGACGGTCGAATCCGACTCGGCCAGCACGGACAGGATCCCCATGTCAGCACCCGCACAGAATCCACGCCCGGCACCGGTGAGGATCGCGACATGGATTGCCGGATCGGCGGCCACCTGGTTCAGCACGACATCGAGCTCGTCCATCAGCGCCTCGTCGAGGGCGTTGAGCACCGCGGGACGATTGAGCGTGACGACCGCGACGTGGTCGACCGGCTCGGTGAGCAGCACGCACGATGACGACATGACGCCAGCTTAACTATTACCTCTTCACTTGATTCGCTGTGTTCACTAATAAAATCCACTGCCGGTGTTCACAGATGCCGTTCTGACAATTCACTTATACTGACCAGCGGTGGCGTCTTAAGGAGTTCCCATGACCATCGCACCCGTGGTGAGCAGTGTCCGGTCGCCCAGACGGCAGGGGTTGGGCCTGCGGGCCGTGGACCGCGACGAGGTCGGCGACATCGTCGCCACCGCGTGCGCGCGCTACCCCCACATCCAGGCCACCGGTGACGTGGCGGACTGCACCGAGGCGCTGGCGACATTGGACACCGTCTGGCAGTCCGCCGTCGAAGCGCTCGCCGCGGCCACCTCACCGGACCCACGCGACATCGAAATGCTGTCCCGGGTGAAGTCGGCGATCACCTGCATCCAGTCCAGCCAGGCCGAGCGGGTGGACGGCGCGCTGGCCGGCTTGTGCGATGCCGTCGCCGATCTCGACCAGATCGGCGAGGTCACCCACCTGCTCGACCGGGCTGCGATCGCGGCGGCCAACCTCGGCTTCGACCGCGCGATGATCTCGTCAGTCAACGACGGCCAGTGGATTCCCGCCGCCGGGCACATCGACCGCGACCCCGCCTGGGCGGCGGAGATCGTCGCGGCGGGACGACAGCATCCAGAAGTCATCGACGCAAGCCTGCCGGAGGCCGAGATGCTGCGCAGGCTGCGACCGATCCTGGTCGACGACGTCGGCAGGCTGCCGCGCTGCTATTCGGCGATCATCGACGTCGCCAAGGGGCAACGGTATGTCGCGGCCCCGATTCTGGCCCACCGCACCGTGATCGGGTTCGTCCACGCCGACGCGTTCTACCGCAGGCGCCGCTTCGCCAACAGTGACATCCGGCTGCTGGGGTTGTTCGGGGAATTCCTCGGTGCCACGATGTCGCGCCTGACCATGATCGAGGAGCTGCGCGCCCTCCACGAGCAGGTCGACGGAATCTCGGCGCACATCAGCGAACTCCGGCGGCGCTGGTCCGGACAGACCTACCGCCGTCCCATCCTCACCGGCACCGCCGCCGCGGCCGCCCCCACCGCGGGCGGTGACCGTGTTCGCGCCGCCAACGCGCTGACTCGTCGAGAGGCAGAGGTGCTCGAGCTGGTCGCCCAGGGCGCCACCAACGCCCAGATCGCTCGCGCGCTGACCATCTCCGAAGGAACGGTCAAAGGCCACGTGAAGCACATCTTCCGCAAGCTGGGAACGGCCAATCGTGCGGAGGCGGTGTCGTTCTGGTTGCGCCTGGTCTCGTGACGCCCACCACCCGATGGGGAGGCAAAGAGACCCTCGGCGGGGGATGCGACCACTCACCGGTCTACCGACACTGAAGGCCGACGCGAAGCGCGCGCACTGGAGGCACCATGGAGATCGAGGGATTCCTTCCCGCCACAACGGAAAACAAGCCCGACTACTGCGATGTCGACATCTCGCGCAAGTCGTTCTGGGCCCAGCCCGCCCTGCAGATGGACGACGTGTTCGCGCATCTGCGCGCCGAACACCCGGTGTCCTGGCAGCGGCCCATCGAAGGTGCCGTCGTGCCCGATCCCGACGATCCGGGTTTCTGGGCGGTGGTGCGTCACGCCGACATCAAGCGGGTCAGCCACGACAACGACACCTTCGTCTCCGGTCAGGGGGTGATGTTCGACCGACTCCCTCCGCTGTTCCTGGAGATGGCACTGTCCTTCCTTGCGATGGACCCGCCGCGGCACGACAAGCTGCGACGGCTGGTCAGCAAGGTCTTCACCCCACGCCAGATAAAGCGCATCGACGACAAGATCGAACACGCAACCAAAGAGATCATCGACGGCATAGCCACCGACCCGTCCGGGGAAATCGAGTTCATGGGCCGGTGCGCCAGTCTGCTGCCGCTGCGGATGTTCTGCGATTTGTTCGGTGTCCCCGACCATCTGGTCGAGGCGACCGTCACCCACATCACCGGCGCCGTGTCGTGGGCGGATGAGGAATTCCTGGCCGGCCGAACGGCGGCGGAGGTGCAACTGGAGGCGATCGCCGGGTTGCACCAGGTGGCCCAGGAGATCATCGAGATGCGTCGCGCACATCGCGGCGACGACATCATGTCCTCCTTGGTGGAGGCGGAGATCGACGGGCAGAAGCTCACCGATTTCGAGATCTCCTCGTTCTTCTGCCTGCTGTCTGGTGCCGCCACCGACACCACCAAGACCACGCTGGGCCATGCGACGCGCGCGTTGTCGCTTCACCCCGACCAACGGGACTGGCTGCTGGCCGATCTCGACGCGCGCGTCGGCACGGCTGTCGAGGAGTTCATCCGCTGGGCCACACCGCTACTCACCTTCAGCCGCACGGCAGTGCGTGAGACCGAATTGAGCGGCCAGAAGATCATGCCCGGCGACAAGGTGGTGATGATCTATCTTTCGGGCAATTTCGATGAGACGGTCTTCGATCAGCCCCGCAAGTTCGACCTGTCCCGTTCGCCCAATCCACACGTGAGCTTCGGCGGCGGCGGCATACACTTCTGCCTGGGCGCCAACCTGGCCAGGACGATGCTGCGCGCGGAGACTCGCGAGTTGTTCTCGCGGATACCGGAATTCCAAACTGAGGAGCCAGACTTGCTGGGCACCAACTTCATTCACGGAATCAAGCGGCTTCCATTCCGGTTCAGCCCACAATGATCTCCGGGATGTCCGGGACCTCCGGGATGTACCTGACGCAGGGGCTGCACCGGTCGCTGCGGGCCACACCCGACGCCACGATGACGAGCTGCGGTGAACGGGTGCGCACCTTCGCCGAAGTCGCCGATCGGGTCTCCCGGCTGGCCGGTGCCTTCCGGGAGCTCGGTGTGCGGGCCGGTGACCGCGTCGCCATCCTGTCGCTCAACTCCGATCGCTATTCGGAGTATCTGCTGGCCACGCCGTGGGCCGCTGCGGTGGTGAACCCGATCAACGTCCGCTGGAGCTCCGCCGAGATCGCCTATGGGCTGCAGGATTCCGGCACCCGGGTCTTGCTGATCGACGACACCTTCCTGCCGCTGCTACCCGAATTGCGCACCCGATTCGGCGACCTCGACGCGGTGGTGCACTGCGGCGACGGCCCCACACCGGACGGGACGCTGGGCTACGAGGAGCTGGTGCGCACCGGCGATCCGGTGCCCGACGCGCACCGCAGCGGCGCCGACCTGGCGGGCATCTTCTACACCGGCGGCACCAGCGGGCACCCCAAAGGCGTCATGCTGACCCACGACAACCTGCTGACGTCGGCGATGGGGGCGCTGGCCTCCGGGCTGTTCCTGACCTCTGGCGGGCCGTTGCTGCACGCCGCCCCGATGTTTCACCTCGCCGACCTGGCGATCTGGCTCGAGCAGGTGGTCCGCGGCGGGACGCACGTGTTCATCCCGTCGTTCAGACCCGACGCGACGCTCGAGGCGGTACAGCGGCATCGGGTGAGTGACCTGCTCCTCGTGCCGACCATGGTGCAGATGCTGGTCGATCATCCGGCGCTGTCCGACTACGACACCAGCAGCGTCGACACCGTCATGTACGGCGGGTCGCCGATCTCGGCGGCGCTGCTGGAACGCGCCGCGCAGCGGCTGCCGACGGCGTCGTTCGTCCAGGCCTACGGCATGACCGAGGTCTCCCCCATCGCCACCCTGCTGTCGCCGCGGGACCATCACGACCCGGTGCTGCGCCGCTCCGGCGGTGTCGCCGCGCCGCACTCGGAGGTCCGGATTGTCGGCGAGGACGACGCCGAACTGCCGCGTGGCGAGGTGGGCGAGATCGTCGTGCGCGGTGGACATGTGATGGCCGGCTACTGGGGCAAGCCCGACGAGACCGCAGCGGCGTTGCGCAACGGTTGGATGCACACCGGCGATGCGGGCTACATGGACGAGCGCGGCTACGTGTTCGTCGTCGACCGCATCAAGGACATGATCGTCTCCGGCGGCGAGAACGTGTATTCCGTCGAGGTGGAAAGTGCCGTGTCCCGCCACCCGGCGGTGGCCACCTGCGCGGTGATCGGCGTGCCCGACGAGCGGTGGGGCGAACGGGTGCACGCCGTGGTGGTGCTGACCGCCGGCCAGGTCGCCGCCGACGATTTCGCCGACCAGCTGCGTGAGTTCTGCAAGTCGTTGATCGGCGGCTACAAGATCCCCCGCACGGTCGAGGTGGTCGACGAGCTGCCACTCTCGGCCGCCGGGAAAGTCCTCAAACGGGACCTCCGGGCCAGGTACTGGGCAGGGTTCGACCGCTCGGTCGGCTGAACCCCGCCCGCTGCGCCGGCTAGTTGTACTGACCTGAGAGGTTAGGTACGCGGGTGGCTGGTGGTTGGCCGCCGAGTGCGGTGTGGCCGCGGTGGTAATTGTAGGTGTGGAGCCAGCGGGGGAATTCCTCGCAGCGTTCGGCGTCGCTGCGGTAGAGACGGGCGTAGGCCCATTCATCGGCCAGGGTGCGATGGAATCGCTCCACTTTTCCGTTGGTTTGTGGCCGGTACGGGCGTGTGTAGCGGTGCTCGATGTCGCCAAGGGCGTCACGGAAGATGTGCGAGCGGTAGCAGGACCCGTTGTCAGTCAATACCTTTCGAACACTAAAGCCACATTCGTTGAACCACGCGTTGGCGCGTAGCCAAAACGCTGCAGCGGTCTCTTTTCGTTCGTCAGCCAAGAGTTCGGAGTAAGCCAGCCGCGAGTAGGCATCCACAGCGGTATGCAGGAAGTGATACCCGCGCAGCAGGCGGCGGTTTCGGTGTTGTCCGGGATTCCTACCGGCTTGGGCGTTGCGGTTGCCGATCGTGCGTCCGAGCATGCGCCAGCCGCCCCCGGTGGGGATCTTGCCCAATTTCTTGACGTCGACATGAACAAGATCGCCGCATTGGGCTGATTCCATCCGCCGCACGACCTGGCCGGTCGCTCGGTCCAGCCAGCGCAATCGGGCCAGCCCGTAGCGGGTGAGCACGTTATGCACGGTCGAGACATTCAGGCCCAACAGGTAGGCGATCCGCGCCGGCCCCCAGCGGCGCAGCACACGTACCTTGATGATCCGCCGCTCGGTCCGAGTCGGCGTGCGGTTCGGACTGCGATGCGGACGCGAGCTGCGATCAACCATCCCGACGTGCCCCTCCTCGCGGTAACGACCAGCCCAGCGACGGGCAGTGGTGGCCGAGACCTGGAACCGTTCAGCAGCACGTCGCAGCGGCCAACCCTCATCAACGACACAACGAGCCAGCCGCAGACGGCCAGTTTCAGACAGCGGAGCATTACGGTGGACCACGAAGACCTCCGGAGTGAGTGGCGTTCCTAGACAGCTCGCACTTCACTCGGAGGTCTTCGTCATGTCACCACGCCACGCCGTCACCAACGTCCATGGTCAGTACAGCTAGTTGGTCAGCGCGATGTACTTGGTGTCGAGGTATTCCTCGATGCCCTCGTAACCGCCTTCGCGCCCGAAGCCGGATTCCTTGACCCCGCCGAACGGTGCGGCGGGATCGGAGATCACCCCGCGGTTCACCCCGACCATGCCGGACTCGATGGCCTCGGCCACCCGCAGCGCCCGGTCCAGCGACTCGGTGTAGATGTAGGACGCCAAGCCGTACTCGGTGTTGTTGGCCGCGGCGACACCCTCTTCCTCGGTGTCGAAACCGATGATCGGGGCGACCGGTCCGAAGACCTCCTCGGTGAGGATGCGAGCGTTCGACGGCACATCGGTCAGCACCGTGGCCGGGTAGAAGTTGCCCGGGCCGCCGGGCGCCTGCCCGCCGAGTGCCACCGTCGCACCCTTCTCCACCGCGTCGTCGACCAGTTCCTGCACCTTGGCCAGCTGCTTGGTGTTGACCAGCGGGCCGAGCTTGGCCGACGGGTCGAGCCCGTTGCCCAGGTTGACCTCGCCCATCCGCTTGACGAACTTGTCGGTGAACTCCTCGATCACCGCGTTCGCGACGTGCAACCGGTTGGCCGCGGTGCAGGCCTCGCCGCCGTTGCGCATCTTGGCCAGCATCGCGCCTTCCACCGCGGCGTCCACGTCGGCGTCGTCGAAGACGACGAACGGCGCGTTGCCGCCGAGCTCCATCGAGGTGCGCAGCAGTTTGTCCGCAGACTGCGCCACCAGTGCCTTGCCCACACCGGTCGAGCCGGTGAAGGTGAGCTTGCGCAGCCGGCCGTCATCGATCAGGGCCTTGGTGACGTCGCCGGGATGGCTGGTCGGCAGCACCGAGAGCACACCCTTGGGCAGACCGGCGTCGTCCATCAGCTTGGCCAGCAGCAGCATGGTCAGTGGTGTTTCCTGCGCCGGCTTGACGATCATCGTGCAGCCCGCCGCGAAGGCGGGGCCGATCTTGCGGGTGCCCATGGCCAGCGGGAAGTTCCACGGGGTGATCGCATAGCACGGTCCGACCGGCTGCTTGGTGACGATGATGCGGCCGGTGCCGGCCGGCGACGGCGCGTAGCGCCCGCCGATGCGCACCGCCTCCTCGGCGAACCAGCGGAAGAACTCGGCGCCGTATTTGACCTCCCCCATGCTTTCGGCGACGACCTTGCCCATCTCCAGGGTCATCAGCGTGGCGAGATCGTCGGCCTTGTCGATGATCGTTTCGAACACCGAGCGCAGGATCTCGCCGCGTTCGCGGGCCGGGGTGGCCGCCCACTGCGCCTGCACCGCACAGGCCGCGTCGAGCGCGGCGACCGCGTCAGCCGCCGTCGCGTCGGCCACCGTGGTGATGACGTTGTCGTTCGACGGGTCGAACACCTCGAACGTCGACGAGCCGGTCCGCTCCTCACCACCGATCCACAGTCCGGTCGGAACCGACGCCAACAGCCGTTCAATGTCTGGAGAGCTCATACCCTCCATCATCTACCCCTTCGGCCATTTGTCCGCATTAGGGTTCGAGGAATGACCTCCGACATTTCCGCCACACCTGAATGGAACGCTCTGCAGCGTCACCACGACCAGATCGCCGGGAAACACCTCCGGGAGTTCTTCGCCGACGACCCGGCCCGCGGCCGCGAGCTCACATTGCGCGTCGGCGACCTCTACATCGACTACAGCAAGCACCGGGTGACCCGCGAGACGCTGACGTTGCTGGTGGATCTGGCCCGCGCGGCGCACCTCGAGGAACGCCGCGACGCGATGCTGTCCGGTGAACACATCAACACCTCCGAGGACCGCGCGGTGCTGCACACCGCGCTGCGGTTGCCCCGCGACGCCGAGCTGGTCGTCGACGGCCAGAACGTGGTCGCCGACGTGCACGAGGTGCTGGACCGGATGGGCGAGTTCACCGACCGGCTGCGCAGCGGCGAGTGGACCGGAGCCACCGGTGAGCGGATCAAGACCGTCGTCAACATCGGCATCGGCGGCTCGGATCTGGGACCGGTGATGGTGTACCAGGCGTTGCGGCATTACGCCGACGCCGGTATCTCTGCGCGGTTCGTGTCCAACGTCGACCCCGCCGACCTGGTCGCCAAGCTGGATGGACTCGATCCCGCCACAACGCTTTTCATCGTGGCGTCCAAGACGTTCTCGACGCTGGAGACGCTCACCAACGCAACCGCCGCACGGCGCTGGCTCACCGACGCGCTCGGCGATGCCGCGGTGTCCAAGCACTTCGTCGCGGTGTCGACCAACGCCAAGCTGGTCGACAGCTTCGGTATCAACACCGCCAACATGTTCGGGTTCTGGGATTGGGTGGGTGGCCGCTATTCGGTGGATTCGGCGATCGGCCTGTCGGTGATGGCGGTGATCGGCAAGGAGGCCTTCGCCGACTTCCTGTCCGGTTTCCATCTGGTGGACCGCCACTTCGCCACCGCGCCGCTGGAGCAGAACGCGCCGGCGCTGCTCGGGCTGATCGGGCTGTGGTACTCCGACTTCTTCGGCGCCGAGACCCGCGCGGTGCTGCCGTACGCCAACGACCTGTCTCGGTTCGCCGCGTATCTGCAGCAGCTGACCATGGAGTCCAACGGCAAGTCGGTGAAGGCGGACGGGACCCCGGTGACCACCCCGACCGGTGAGATCTTCTGGGGCGAGCCGGGAACCAACGGTCAGCACGCGTTCTACCAATTGCTGCACCAGGGCACCCGGCTGGTGCCCGCCGATTTCATCGGGTTCTCCGAGCCGACCGACGATCTGCCCACCGCCGACGGGTCGGGCAGCATGCACGACCTCTTGATGAGCAACTTCTTCGCCCAGACCCAGGTGCTGGCGTTCGGGAAGACGGCCGAGGAGATCGCCGGGGAAGGAACACCCGAGAACGTGGTGCCGCACAAGGTGATGCCGGGCAACCGACCCTCGACGTCGATCCTCGCGACCCGGTTGACCCCGTCGGTGGTCGGCCAGCTGATCGCGCTCTACGAACATCAGGTGTTCACCGAGGGCGTGATCTGGGGCATCGACTCGTTCGACCAGTGGGGTGTCGAGTTGGGCAAGACGCAGGCCAAGGCATTGCTCGGGGTGATCACCAGCGACGGGTCGCCGGCCGAGCAGACCGACAGCTCGACCGACGAGCTGGTGCGCCGCTACCGCGAGGAACGCGGCCGGGTTCGCTGAGCCGCCAGGCGAAGCGAAGCCCGGCCGGCAAGCAGCGCCGGGTTCGCTGAGCCGCCAGGCGAAGCGAGGCCTTTCCCGCGCGAGCAGACGCAAACGCACCCAACTCACGGCGTGTCGCGGCCCGTTTGCGTCTGCTCGCGCAAGGGAGCTCAGCCGAAGAGCGTGGTGAACCGCGGTGGTAGCAGCCTCAGCACGGCGACCAGCGGAACCCACGGCCAGGCCGGCACGATCGCCCGCCCGGTTTCGCGTTCGATGGCGCTGACCATCTGGCGCACTCCGGTCTCGTTGTCCACCATCAGCATGGTGGTCTTCGACTTGGCGGTCATCTCCGACTCGATGTAGCCGGGCTCGATGACGGTGACCTTGATTGGCCCAGAGGCATACTCCCCGCGCAGGGATTCACCGAGCGAGGACACCCCGGCCTTACTGGCGGCATACGCCGCCTTGACGCCCGGCACTCCCTTGTTGCCCAGCACACTCGAGATCAGCACCAGATGTCCGGAACCGGACTTGTTGAACATCTCCAGTGCGGTTTCGATCTGCACGAGCGCCGAGACCAGGTTGGTCTCGATGGTGGCCTTGTTGGCCCACAGCTTGCCCGACCCCAGCTGCGCGCCCTTCCCGATGCCGGCGTTGACGATGATCCGGTCGATGCCGCCGAGCTGGCCGGCGAGTTCGGCGAACACCTTGGGCACCTGGTCGTGATCGTCGACGTCGAGGGCGGCCACGGCGACGGTGATGTTCGGGTGGCGCTGGGTCAGCTCTGCGGACAGTTCGTCGAGACGGTCAACGCGACGCGCGCACAACGCCAGGTCACGTCCTTTGGCGGCGAACGCCCGGGCCATGCCTGCGCCAAGGCCGGAGCTGGCGCCGGTGATGAGGATCCTCTGCCGGGTCACCCGTGGGACGCTACTTCAACAGTTTCGACATCCGCCGATCGGCCAGCACCTTGCCGCCGGTCTGACAGGTCGGGCAGTACTGAAACGACTTGTCCACGAACGACACCTCGCGCACGGTGTCCCCGCAGACCGGGCACGGCAAGCCGGTCCTGGCGTGCACCCGCAGTCCGGATCGCTTCTCCCCCTTCAGCGTTGCCGCCTGCTGTCCCACCGAACGCTGAACGGCATCGGTCAGCACCGAGATCATCGCGTCATGCAACGTGCCCAACTGGGCAGCGCTGAGCTTGTTGGCGGTCGCGAACGGGGACAGCTTCGCGACATGCAGGATCTCGTCGCTGTAGGCGTTACCGATCCCGGCGATGACCTTCTGGTCGGTGATCACCGTCTTGATCCGGCCGCTGTGCGGCTTGAGGATGTCGGCGAGCTGTTCGGGGCCGAGATCGAGCGCGTCGGGCCCGAGGGTCGCGATGCCGGGGACCTTGGCGGGGTCGTCGACGATCCACACCGCCAGCCGCTTCTGGGTGCCGGCCTCGGTCAGGTCGAATCCCTCGCAGCCGTCGAGGTGCACCCGCAACGCGATCGGCCCCTTGCCGGGTTTGAGTGGGGCCGCGGACAGCTTGTCGCTCCACTTCAGCCAGCCGGCCCGGGACAGGTGGGTGACCAGCCACAGACCACCGGCCTGCATGCCGAGATACTTACCCCAGCGACCCGCGCCGGTCACGGTCTGCCCGTGCAACGCCGTCGACGGCGGATCGAACGTTTTCAGCACCGACAGTGCCGCGACGTCGACGCGACCGACGGTCTTGCCGACGGCATGCCGGCGCAGATGGTCGGCGAGCGCCTCGACTTCCGGCAGTTCAGGCATACTCCCAGATTAGAGGAGTTTCTCCACCGTGATCGGCAGGTCGGTGACTCGCTTGCCGGTCGCATTGAACACGGCGTTGGCGATCGCGGCCGGCACCCCCACGATCACGATCTCCCCCAGACCCTTGACCCCGATCGGATCGGCGATCGTGTCCTCGGCGGCGAGGAACTCGGCGTCCAGCTGCACGATGTCCGCATTCACCGGTACCAGGTAGTCGCTCATGTTGGCGTTGACGATGCGTCCGTCCCGATGGTCGACCTCGGTGGCTTCCAACAGCGCCATCCCGATTCCACCGACCATGCCGCCAATGGCCTGGCTATGGGCCAGCTTCGGATTGACCACCCGCCCCGCGTCGTAACAGCCGTACATCCGGCGGACCCGAACCAGGCCCAACGCTTCGTCGACGCCGACTTCGGCGAACACGGCGCCGTAGGCGTACATGGAGAACCGCTCGTCGGCGTCGTCGGGTGTCCAGGTCTGCCGGGAGTCCAGGCTCGGCCATCCGCGACGGTGCAGCAGGTCGCGGTAGGCCTCGGCGCGCGCCGGGTCGGTCGCCGCCATCCGGCCGTCTGTCACCGTGATGTCGTCGGGCCGCAGACCGGACAGCGGCGAACCGGGATCGACCACCGCCAGCCGAATCATCTTGTCGCGCAGCATGACGCACACGTTGGCCACCGCCGAGCCGACGCTGGCCATGGTGCGGGAACCCGAATGCGACGGCGCCTTGGGAAACATGCTGTCGCCCAATGCGAACCGGATTCGGTCCGCCGGTACGCCCAGCGCGTCGGCGGCGATCTGCGTCATCGACGTGTAGGTGCCCGGCCCCATGTCGCTGGTGGCGGTCTGGACGTCGACGCTGCCGTCGGCGTTGATCCGCGCGAGCACTTCGGCTTCGCTGCGGCTGGTGTGGTATCCGGCCGCCGCCACACCGAACCCCACCAGCTGATCACCATCGCGGGTCGCGCGTGGGACGGGATCGCGCCGCGCCCAACCGAACCCGGCGGCACCGCGGTTGAGGCATTCGGTCAGCCGCCGGGTCGAGAACGGTAGGCCGGACGTCTGGTCGTGGTCGGGCTCGTTGCGCCGCCTCAGCTCGATCGGATCCATGCCGAGGCGGTGCGCCAGATCGTCGATCGCCGACTCCAGGGCGAACGTGCCGGTGACGGCGCCGGGCCCGCGCATGTAGGTCGGCAGGTTCACATCCAGCGGCACCACGCGGTAGCGCGAGCGCATGTTCGGCGAGCTGTACATGAATTTCGGTGATGCGGTCAGGCCATCCTCGTAAAGGGCGTAACGCGCTGTCTCCGTGTGTCCTTCGTGAATGATGACGGCGATCGTGCCGAGCCGGTCAGACCCGAGCGCCAGCCGCTGCCGGCTGGTGGGCCGGTATCCGATGCCGCTGTACATCTGCTTGCGGGTGAGCACGAGTTTGACCGGCCGGCGGACCTGCCGCGCGGCGAACGACGCCAGCAGTTGGTGCGGCCAGGTCTGTCCGGCGCTGCCGAAGGCGCCACCGACGAACGGGGAGATCACCCTGACCTGGTCGACGGGTACCCGGTTGGCTTTGGCGTGGGCTTGCTGCGCCGAGACGATGGACTGCACCTTGTCCCACACGGTGAGCCGGTCCCCGTCCCAACTGGCGACGGTGGACGGCAGCTCCATCGGATTGTGGTGGTTGCGGGCGATGGTGTAGCTCCCGTCGGTGACGACGGCGGCCGAGCGCAAGGCGGCGTCCGGATCTCCGCGGGAGTAGTCCTTCTGGTTGCGACCCGGTTGGGGAACCGCTTGTGCCGCATCGATGTCGGTAAGCTGGGGCATCTGCGCATAACGCACGGTGACCAGCGTGGCCGCATGCGCTGCCGCGGCCAACGTCTCGGCCACCACCACCGCGACGGGCTGGCCGAAGAACGCCACCTTGCCCGGATCGAACGGCAGCGTGACGCCGCCGAAGTCAGTGAGAACCCGGATCACGCCGGGATGTTTGGTGGCCTGCGCGGTGTCGATGCCCTCGACGGTGCCGGTCGCGACGGTGCTGCACACCAGCACCGCGTGCACCAGGCCGGGCGCCGGATTGTCCGCGGCGTAGCGGGCCCGGCCGGTCACCTTCAATGTGCCGTCCACCCTGGGCATGGACTGGCCCACCACGGCGGCTGCGGTCCGCAACGGGCTCGTCATGGCATCGCCGCCACGGTCGCCAGCTGCCGCTCGACGGTCCGGCGAACCAGTTCGACCTTGAACCCGTTGCCGGACAGAGGTTTCGCACCGTCGGCGGCGTGCGCGGCGGCCGTCGCCCACAACGCCGGGCTCACCGGTCGACCGATCACCGCCTGCTCCACGGCGGTCAGTCGCCACGGGACGGTGGCCACTCCGCCGACCGCCACGCGCGCCGCGGTCACCGTCCCCGCGGTGAGGCCAAGCGCCACCGCGGCCGAGGCGAGGGCGAACTCATAGGACTGGCGGTCCCGAACCTTGAGGTACCCCGAGCGGCGCATCTCGGGACCGGCCGGAACCTCCACCGCCACAATCAATTCACCGGCCCGCAGGTCGTGCTCGACATCCGGGGTCGTACCGGGCTGACGGAAGAACTGCCCGGCCGGGATGCGCCGGTCACCGCCGCCGTCGCGGGTGATCACCACCGCGTCGAGGGCAACCAGGGCGACGGCCAGATCGGAGGGGTGCGTGGCCACACAGTGGTCACTCGTGCCGAGGATCGCGTGCAGGCGATTCACGCCGCCCACCGCGGCGCATCCGCTGCCCGGGTTGCGCCGGTTACAGGCTGCCGACACGTCACGGAAGTACAGGCAGCGGGGCCGCTGCATCAGGTTGCCGCCGATGGAGGCCATGTTGCGCAACTGGGCCGACGCGCTGAGCTCCAAAGCCTGTGCGATGACGGGGAATTCCCGTCGAACACCGGGATGCGCCGCCAGGTCCGACATCCGGACCAGCGACCCGATCCGCAGCCGCCCGGCCTGCAGGTCGATGTCGCGGTAGGGCAGCGCGTTGATGTCGACCACCGCGTCGGGCCGCTCGACCGTTTCACGCATGAGATCGACCAGCGTGGTGCCGCCGGCGATGTAGCGTGCTCCGGAGCGTCCGGCGGCCAGCGCGGACTGCTCGTCGGCGGCCCGAGTGAAACTGAACGGGAACACCCGTCAGACTCCCCTGGCAGCCTTCGAGACGGCCGCGACGATATTGGTGTAGGCACCGCAGCGGCAGATGTTGCCGCTCATCCACTCTCGGATCTCCGCATCCGAGCCGACGTGTCCCTCGGCGATGCATCCGACCCCCGACATGATCTGCCCTGACGTGCAATACCCGCACTGGAAGGCGTCGGTGTCGATGAATGCCTGCTGCAGCGGGTGCAGGCGACCCCCGTCGGCAAGGCCTTCGATGGTGCGGATCTCGGCGCCGTCATGCATCGCGGCCAGCGTCAGGCAGGAGACCACGCGCTTGCCGTCCAGGAGCACAGTGCAGGCCCCGCAGGCACCTTGGTCGCAGCCCTTCTTGGTCCCGGTGAGGTTCAAGTCCTCCCGCAACATGTCCAACAGCGATGTCCGAGTGTCGACGGTGACGTCGGTGGGCTGACCATTGACCTGCAGGCGCACGCGCGCGGTCTGGCCGCTGTCGGGATCCTCCGGCGCCGAACAACCCGCCAGCAGCGGACTGGCGGCGACCGCCCCAGTGACTGCGAATGATGCGCCGACGAAGGTCCGCCGATTCAGCTCAGGCCGCACCGGCGCGAGCGTACGCCGCATACCTGGACGGCCGATTCGGGCAAATCCCGGTCAGCCGCCGACGGCACGCTCGGCGCTGCGGGAGACCAATGACAGCAGCCAACCGACGATGGACAGCACGATCGCCGCCCAGACAGCGGTCCACCAGAAGTGATCGATCTGTAGACCCCAGTGCGTGGTGTGCTCGGTGATCCATGCGGTGATCCACAGCATCAACGCGTTGATCACGATATGGATGAGCCCGAGGGTCAGGATGTACAGCGGCAGGGCAAAGAGTTGTACGACCGGCTTGATGATCGCGTTCACCAGTCCGAAGATGACCGCGACCACGAGCACGATGCCGACCCGCTGCAGCCCCGTCTGACCGCCGACGAAGGTGATGCCCGGCACCAGGAGCGTGACCACCCACAGCGCCAGTCCGGTCACCGCTGCACGAAGAAGGAAGGGTCCCATGCGGCGATCCTCTCAGATGACCGTGGACAGATGACCGTGGACGTCAGGGCCGGGAACTGGCGATCACACGGCGTTAGGCCGCAGCAGATAGATGTCCATGATCCAGCCGTGGCGCGCCCGAGCATCGGCCCGCAGTTCCGCGATCAGCTCACCGACCTCGCCGACGGTGCCGGACATCAGCAGTTCGTCAGGTGTGCCCAGATAGGCACCCCACCAAATCCTGGTCTGCGGTGGGCAAGTCAGAAACGAACAGTCCCCGTCAAGCATCACCACCGCCGAGCCCGCGACACCCGTGCCGCGGAGCTGACGTCCGGTGGTGATCAGGACGGGCTCACCGACGTCGTTGAGCGGGATGCGGTGCCGCGCAGTCAACGCCTGCACCGCGGTGATGCCGGGGATGACGTCGTAGGTGAACTCGACGTGGTCGAGGACCTGGTCAAGGATGCGCAGGGTGCTGTCGTAGAGCGACGGGTCGCCCCAAGCCAGGAATGCCCCGACACCGTCGGGCCCCAGCTCGGTTTCGATGGCCCGCGCCCACACGCGTGCGCGCGCCGCGTGCCAGTCGGCGACCGCCTGCGGGTAGTCGCCGTCGCTCGCCCGTTTCGGATCGGGCAGTTCCACGAATCGGTAGCCGGGCTCGACGATGAACCGTTGGCAGATCTCACGGCGCAGCGCGACGAGGTCGTCCTTGGCCTGGCCCTTGTCCATCGCGAAGAACACATCGGTGTCGTTGAGCGCGCGAACCGCCTGCGACGTGACGTAGTCGGGGTCACCGGCTCCGATGCCGATGACGTGGATGGAACGCATGGCGGTCACTCTAGCGAGCGCGCCGGATCACCCACGGGCCCAGGAGTACGACGGCGAAACAGGCACCGGCGACCCCGGAGATCAGCAGCGGCAGATGCCCGTCGGCTCCCCACAGCAACCCGGCCCACACCCCGGCGACCAGCACGGCCGCACCGCTGCAGCCCTGGAACAGGCCCTGGGCGCCGGCCTGCCGGTCGGCGGCGACCAGTGTGGATATCCACGCCTTGCCGACGCCGTCGGTGCAGGCGGTGAACAGTCCGTATGCCGCGAGCAGCAACCACGCGGTGACGGCGTCGGTGGTCAGTCCGAGTCCGATGTATCCGACGGCGAAGAACACCAGCCCGAAGCCGAACACCACCGGTCGGGGCAGCCGGTCGGCGAGCATGCCGGCAGGGAAACTGGCCAGTGCGTAGACCAGGTTGTAGCCGACGTAGGCGAGGATCACCCCGACGACACCGAATCCGATCTCGTTGAGCCGCAACAACAGCAGCGCGTCCGGGAAGTTGACCACGCCGAAGCCGACCAGTAGTGCGGTCACCCGCCAGAAACGTCGCGGCAGCTCCCGCAGTCCGCCTGACTGCTTCTCGTGTCGCGTTCGGCGGCCGTCTCGCGGACGCTCCCTGACCAGCACGACGAGCAGAACCGACAGCACCGCGGGAACGATCGCTATGTAGAGCAGCGGCGGTATCCGGTGGTCCAGCAGTTCGTATCCGGCGAGCCCGAGCAGCGGGCCGACCACCGCCCCCAGGGTGTCCATCGCCCGGTGGAAGCCGAACACCCTGCCCCGCAACGACGTGTCGATTCCCTCGACCAGCAGGGCATCACGCGGGGCGCCCCGCACGCCCTTGCCCAATCGGTCGACGACCCGGCCGACCAGCACTCCGGGCCAGGCCGCGGCCACGGCGATGATCACCTTGCCCAGCGCCGCCATGCCGTATCCGGTTGCGATCAACGGGCGTTTGGCGAACCTGTCGCCGAGCGGGCCGACCGCGATCTTGGTGAGCGAGGCGGCACCTTCGGCCGCACCTTCGATGGCGCCGACCACCGAGGGCGGTGCGCCCAGGACGGCGGTGAGGTAGATCGGCAGGAGCGGATAGAGCAGTTCACTGGCGGCGTCCTGCAGGAACGACACGGCGGAGAGCACCCGCACATTGCGGGTCAGCCAGGCCGGCACTATTCGCCCGCCGCGTTCAGGAAGGCCGGGGCGAGCACGAAGAAGTTCTCCTCCTCCTGGACGAAATGCAGCCGCAGCAGCGCGTAGAGCCCGTAGAGGCAGGCCAGCAGGTCGTCACTTTGTTCGGGCCGCACCGCTCCCGCCGCGTCGGCCAGTTCCCGGTGAGTGTGCAGGCGCTGGGCGAGGCGATGGATTTCGGCGTGCATGCGGCTCATGGTCGCCGTCGCCTCGGCGCTGCCCAGCGGCCGGGCCAGCGCCGGATAGAGCGCACTGTCCTCGGCGTCCTCATGCGGCAGCAGCTTCTCCTGCAGGAACGCGTCGGCGGCGTGCAGCGTGTCCAGAGCCCCGTCGAGCTGGCCCGCGGCGATCTGGTGTGCGGTGTCACGCAGGATGGACAGGTCGTCGCGCATCTGGTCGTGCTCGGCGGAGAACCGGGCGACCAGCTCCTGGGCGTCAGGGCTTAGCGGGGGTGGCCCGGTGTGGTCGCCGCGCAGTGCCCGAAGCGCATTGAGGATCACCGCCAGATCGATACCCTCCTGGAGCAGCGCACCGGCGGCGGGCGGTAACCAGCCGACGGCCGCGAACCCCATCGCGATCAGCGACAGGCTCATTCCGGCCGTGGCGCTCTGCACGGCGATTCGCCGCGACCGGCGCGCGATCAGTTTCGCGTCGGCCAGCCGGTCCAGCCGGTCCGAGGTGAGCACGATGTCGGCAGCTTCCGAGCTGGCGGTGGCACCACGTGCCCCCATCGCGATGCCGACGTCGGCGGCGGCCAGGGCCGGCGCGTCGTTCACCCCGTCGCCGACCATGGCTGTGACCGCACGCTCACTTTCGGCGCGGACCCGCGCCACCTTGTCCGCCGGGGTTTGTTGAGCCGCCACCTCATCCAGACCGAGAACGGTGCCGATCTGTTGGGCGGGCGCCGGACGGTCACCGGTGAGCATCACCAACCGGGTGATCCCTGCGGCCCGCAACCGGCGCAGGGTGCGTGGAGCGTCGGGCCGCGGCGGGTCGGTCAGCAGGATGGCACCGGCCAGCTCGTCGTCCACCCGGACCCAGGCCACCA
The DNA here is from genome assembly GCA_002007745.1 of Mycolicibacterium litorale. GTDB lineage: Bacteria > Actinomycetota > Actinomycetes > Mycobacteriales > Mycobacteriaceae > Mycobacterium > Mycobacterium litorale_A. The sequence continues at coordinate 4,919,622 of CP019882.1, forward strand.
CCGCGCCGTCCAGCGAGGCTCGGGACAGCACCGCGGCCGCCCAGGACGGCACATCGCCGTCGAGGCCGAGATTGCCGACGCTGACCCGTGTTCCGTCGATGACGGCCGTCACCCCGGTCCCGGCCTCCTCGGTCACCGTGGTCGGGACCCGCAGCACCATCCCGCGCGCCCGCGCCTCGTCCACGATGGCGGCGGCGAGCACATGGGGCGAAAGCTGGTCGGCCGCGGCGGCCAGTCCCAGCACCTCGTCGACGGTCCGGTCGGGCGCGACGACGATGTCAGTTCCGCGCGGCCGTCCGGCAGTCAGCGTTCCGGTCTTGTCCAGGACCAGAGTGCTTGCCCGGCCCAGTGTTTCGAGCGCGCCACCGCCGCGGACCAAAACTCCGATGCGCGAGGTCCGGGACAGCCCCGACACGATGGCGACGGGTGCGGCCAGCAGCAGCGGGCACGGTGTGGCGACCACCAGAACCGCAACGGCTCGTTCGGCTGTGCCGCTGAGGATCCAGGCCAGGCCCGCGACGGTCAGCGCGACCGGCAGGAACCACGCCGCGACCCGGTCGGCGATACGCACCACCGGCGCCGATTCCGCCGCCGCCTGCCTGGCCAGCCGGACGATCCCGGCATACGTGCTGTCGGCGGCCCTGGCCGTGGCACGCAGCTCAAGCCCACTGCCGGCGTTCACACTGCCGCTGCGCAGCGGGTCGCCGCGGCCGCAGCGGACCGGCACCGGCTCACCGGTCAGCGCCGAGTCGTCGAGCACGGCCGATTCCGAGAGCACCACCCCGTCGACGGGCAGCACCTCACCCGGTCCGACCAGGACGACGTCGTCGACCAGGACGTCGTCGACACCGATGACTTCCACGCCGTCGGCCGTGCGCCTGCGCGCCGTGCGCGGAACCCGGTCCAGCAGCGCCCGCAGATCCTTGGTGGCGCGGCGCTCGGCCGCCGCATCGAGGGCTTGGCCCGTCGCGAGCATCACCCCGATCAGCGCACCGGCCAGGTACTCCCCGACCGCCAGCGCGCCGCAAAGGGATAGCACCGCAAGGACATCCACCCCGACCCGGCCGGATCTGACGGCGACGACCACCCACCAGACGGCGGGCAGGATCGCAGCGATGGTCCCGGCGATCCAGCAGACGTCGGCGATGTGCCGCGCGCCCACCAACCACGCCACGCCACCCGCCAGCAGCGCGGCGAGCGTCACGGCGAGCAACACCCAGCGGGCGTACCCGCCGATACCGCCGCCCGCCTTGGGGCCCGCGTCCTCCATGTCAGTCATTGTGACTCAGCATCACTACTACAGCGTATGTAGTATTCGCGGCTGAAGCGCTGCTCACCCGTCAGGCAGGAGTCCCAGGTGTCCACATTCAACGGCCTTCCGGCGCACGTGCTGTTCGTACACTTCATCGTGGTGCTGGCGCCGCTGACTGCAGCGCTGGCGATCCTGTGCGCGGTGTGGCCGGCAGCCCGCCAACGCCTGGTGTGGCTGGTGGCGGCGCTGGCCTTGGCCACGGCCGTGCTCACACCGTTGACCACCGAGGCCGGCGAATGGCTCGAGCATCGGGTGGAATCCTCAGCGCAGCTGCACGCGCACACCGAGCTCGGCGACACGATGATCTACTTCTCGGCAGCCCTGCTGGTCGCGGCTGCCCTGCTGGTGGTGCTGCACATCCGGGAGAGCCGCGGCAGGTCGGTGTCGACGGTGCTGTCGGTGGCGGTCGCGGTGCTGGTGGCAGCGGCCGGTGTCGCCACCGTCGTGCAGGTGTATCGCATCGGCGACTCCGGAGCCAAGGCCACCTGGGCAGACGTTCCAATGGTGCCGTCGGGCACCGTCGGGGACGGGGATTAGCCCGGAATCAACTCAGGGGCGAACCGACGGCGATGATGTCGGCCGCACCCCTGCGCGCCCCGTCGGCCGTCTCGTCATCGGGCATGGTCTGGCTCTCCCGCTCGGCCGCGACCCGCGCCAGATAATGCTCGATCTCGCGAGCCCGATGTTCCGCCGACCACCCCAGCAACGGCGCCATCAGATCGGCGACCTCGCGGCAGGAGTCGGTGCCGCGGTCAAAGGTTTCGATCGAGATTCGCGTTCGCCGGCACAACACATCGTCGAGATGCAAAGCACCCTCGTGGGTGGTGGCGTAGACGGCCTCGGCGCGTAGGTAGTCGTCGGCGGCCGGTAGCGGCCGACCCAGCGCAGGATCATCGCCGATGAGCCCCAGCACCTCGCCGATCATGGACCCGTACCGGTTGAGCAGATGGACGATCCGCGCCTCGTTCAGACCCGACTCAGCGGCCAACTGGTGCCGAGCGTTCCACAACGCCCGGTAACCGTCGGCCCCCAGCAGCGGCACGTCCTGTGTCATGCAGTTCGGGATGCGACGGTCGAAGGCCTGTCCCAATCCGTGCACAGCCTCGTCGACCGCATCCTTGGCCATCACCCGGTATGTGGTGTATTTGCCGCCCGCTATCACCACCAGCCCGGGCACACTGTGACCGACGGCGTGCTCCCGCGACAGCGTGGACGTGTCCGCGGATTCGCCGGCCAACAGCGGACGCAGGCCGGCATAGACACCTTCGACGTCGGCCTCGGTCAGCGGCGCCCGCAGCACCGAGTTGACCTGGTCGAGCAGGTAGCGGATATCCCGTTGGCTGGCGGCGGGATGGGCCTTGTCCAGTGCCCAATCGGTGTCGGTGGTGCCGATGATCCAGTGCCGGCCCCACGGGATGACGAACAGGACGGACTTGTCCGTCCGCAGGATGATCCCGGTCGAGGACCGGATCCGGTCCCGCGGCACCACCAGGTGGATCCCCTTGCTCGCGCGGACGCGGAATTGGCCCCGCTCGTTGGCCAGCCCTGGGTTTCGTCGGTCCACACGCCGGTGGCGTTGATCACCTGGCGGGCCCGCACCGTGTAGGGGCGGTTGGACTCCAGGTCGACCACCCGGGCACCGGTGACCCGCTCCCCTTCCCGCAGCAGATCGACGACCCGGGTGCGGGTTACGACGCGGGCACCATAGGCCGCCGCCGTGCGCGCGATGGTCATCGTGTGCCTGGCGTCGTCGACCTGCGCGTCGGAGTACACCAGCGCGCCGACGAGCGCGTCCTTGCTCAGTGACGGAGCGGCACGAAGTGCTCCGCGCCGGGTCAGGTGCCGGTGCAGCGGGATCCCCGCACCGTGCCCGGACGCCTTCGACATCGCGTCGTAGAGCGTCAGCCCGGCACCGGTGTAGATCCGTTCCCATCCGCGGTGTTTGATCGGGTACAGGAACCGCACCGGCTTGACCAGATGCGGTGCCAGCTTCTCGAGCATGAGACCACGCTCCGACAGCGCCTCGGCAACCAACCGGAAATCGAGCATCTCCAGATAGCGCAGGCCGCCGTGAATCAGCTTGCTCGATCGGCTGGAGGTGCCCGAAGCGAGATCGCGGGCCTCCACCACGCCGACCTTCAAGCCGCGCGTGGCCGCATCGAGGGCAGCGCCGGCGCCGACGACCCCACCACCGATGACCAGGATGTCCAGCTGATCGGTCGCGATGTCCGCGAGTGCGGCTGCACGGCCGGCCGGGGAAAGCGCCACCGCCTCCATGTCGTCACCTCTTCTTTCGTCTCTGTCTTCGGTTGGGGCGCTTACGGATACGTGGCCCGTCAGCCGACGTCGACCCAGTCCAGGGTGCGCTCGACAGCCTTGCGCCATTGCGCGTGACCCGCTTCGCGCTGCTCCTCCGACCAACTCGGTTGCCACCGCTTGTCTTCGAGCCAGTTCTTGCGCAGTTCGTCGGTGTTCTTCCAGAAGCCGACAGCCAGTCCCGCCGCGTACGCCGAACCCAGTGCCGTGGTCTCGGCGACCACCGGCTTGACGACGTCCACACCGAGCACATCGGCCTGGATCTTCATGCACAGGTCGTTGGCGGTGATGCCGCCGTCGACCTTGAGGACCTCCAGATGAACACCGGAGTCGGCTTCCATCGCATCGACCACATCGCGGCTCTGGTAACAGATCGCCTCCAGCGTGGCCCGCGCGACGTGCGCATTGTTGTTGAACCGCGACAGGCCGACAATGGCGCCGCGGGCATCCGAACGCCAGTACGGCGCGAACAGACCGGAGAACGCGGGAACGAAGTAGACGCCCCCGTTGTCCGGCACCTGCCGGGCCAGCGTCTCCGATTGCGCTGCGCCGCTGATGATTCCCAGTTGGTCACGCAACCACTGCACGGCCGATCCGGTGACGGCGATCGACCCCTCGAGCGCATAGACCGCGTCGGCATCACCCAGCTTGTAGGCGACAGTGGTGAGTAGACCCGACTTGGAACGTACGATATCGGTCCCCGTGTTGATGAGCATGAAATTGCCGGTGCCGTAGGTGTTCTTGGCCTCCCCGGGCGCGAAGCACACCTGTCCGACCGTGGCCGCCTGCTGATCACCCAACGCACCGGTCAGCGGCACCTCACCGCCCAGTGGGCCGCCGGCCAGGGTGACACCGTACGGTTCGGGGGAAGACGACGGCACGATGGTGGGCAGCATCTGCCGGGGAATCCCGAACAACGCCAACAGTTCGTCGTCCCAGTCCAGGGTCTCCAGGTTCATCAGCATGGTGCGACTGGCGTTTGTCACATCGGTGACGTGCGCACCCCCGCTGACCCCGCCGGTGAGGTGCCACAGCAGCCACGAGTCGGTATTGCCGAACAGCGCCTCGCCGCTTTCGGCGGCCGCACGAACCCCGTCGACGTTGTCCAGGATCCACTGAATCTTGCCGCCGGAGAAGTAGGTTGCCGGCGGCAGGCCCGCCTTGTGCCTGATCGTCTCGCCGTGCCCGTCGGCTTCCAATGCGCTGGCGATGCGGTCGGTTCGGGTGTCCTGCCACACGATCGCGTTGTAGTAGGGCCGACCGGTGCGCCTGTTCCACACCACTGTGGTCTCACGCTGGTTGGTGATACCCAGTGCGGCCAGGTCGCTGCTCACCAGTCCGCTCTTGCCCAGTGCGGTCTGGATGACCGAGGACGTGCGCTCCCAGATCTCGACGGGATTGTGTTCCACCCATCCGGCTCTGGGCAGGATCTGTTCGTGTTCGAGCTGGTGTGCGGCGATGACGTTGCCACCGTGGTCGAACACCATGAAGCGTGTGCTGGTGGTTCCCTGGTCGACGGATCCGACGAAATCGGGCATGTGCGTAGGTCTCCTGTGTCTGCGGTCGGGGCGTGGGATTCAGCTGTTGGTCAATGCGGTGGGTTCGGCGACGCCGATTTCCTGCGGCAGTTCGATCGCGGCGGGCAGGTAACGCTCGATTCCGAAGACGAACAACGCACCCCCACCAGCCCGCCGATCAACGGGGCGACGATCGGCACCCAGAAGTACAGCTCCGGGCCGTTGGCCGAGTACATGGCGTCGCTGTAGCCGGTGATCCAGGACGCCAGCCGCGGACCGAAGTCGCGGGCCGGGTTGATCGCGTACCCGGCGTTGGTGCCCCAGGCCATGCCGATCCCGACCACCAGAAACCCGATGATCAGCGGTGCCATGTTGGCAAGCGGCGGGTTGTTGCCGACCGTGGTCACCGCGAGCACGACCATCACCAGGATCGCGGTGCCGACGATCTGGTCGGCGAAGGCGGTCAGCACCGATACACCGGTGCCCGGGGAGGTGGAGAAGATGCCCTGGGTGGCGCGGGTGTGGCCGGGATCGACGGCGGCGATCTGGTCGGCGTAGACGAATCGGACGATCAGCGCGCCGACGAAGGCGCCGGCGAACTGAGCGCCGATGTAGGGGAACACCTTGCGCCGATCGAACCCCTTGAACACCGTTAACGCCACGGTCACTGCCGGGTTGAGGTGGGCACCGCTGAGCCTGCCCGCGACGAACACGGCCATCGTGACGCCGAGGCCCCAGCCGAACGCGATCGAGTTGTGGTCACCGGCGCTGAGCGACTTCGGGAATCCACCGGCCACCACCTGCGCGACCACCCCGCAGCCGAACAGGATGAGGATCGCTGTTCCGAGGAACTCGGCGGACAGTTCGCCGATCAGAGGATGCTTTGCCCGCGGCTGGGTTGTCATCGCGCACTTCCTTGTGGTGGATGGGTTTTCCGCGCCTCGACGCGAAGCCGGGTGGCTCCGGCCACCTCGGTGGTCGTGGCGCACTGTGAGATGGTGCGAAGTTATGCGGGAATGTGACGGACATCAATCGGCGTTGTTCGACAATGTCGAACGTCTCGCGGCGGGCATGCGTGCTGGGGATGGATGCCACGCTCGGCCTGTGATATTCGTCGCGTAGCGCCGCCGACAGTTGAGGAGTGAGCCCGATGCCCGGAGCTATCCAATCGATCGAACGCGCCGCTGCCATCATGGATTTGATCGAGCAAAGCGACCGGCCGCTGCCACTGCGCGTCATCGCGCAGGATCTGCAACTGTCCAAGGCCACCGTGCACGGCATCGTGCGCACCCTGGTCGATCTGGAATACCTACAACAGGATTCCGATACGGGCAGTTATTCGCCAGGGCCACGGGCATCTTCACCGGACGTGGCGGAGTTGGACGGAAACGACCTGCGATCGATCGCGATGGCCTGGGCCGACACGCTCGCCGTATCGACCGGTTGCGAAGTGCTGATGGCGTTGCTGAACGGCCACGAGGCCGACATCGTCCACCATGTGTTCCGGCCCGACGACACCCCCCAAACGCTGCGTGTCGGTGAGCGTTTGCCGCTGCACGCCACCGCTTGCGGCAAATTGGTGTTGGCGTATTCGCCCCGCCGCGAACGGATTCTGCGCAATCTTCCGTTGGAACGCTTCACCAGCCGGACCTCGGTGCACCGGCCGGGATTGGCCGACGAGATCGAGCGCGTCCGGCGCTCGGGCGTGGCGGTGGCCAGCGGCGAGTTCGACCCCGAGCTGGCCGATGTGGCGGTACCGGTGCACGGTCGCAGCCGCTCCAGCGTCGCGGCGATGGCGGTACTCGGCCCGCCGGAATCACTACTCGGGCGCGACGGCGCACCGGAGCCGGAAATCCTCGCCGAACTTCGCCACGCTGCCGCGGCCGTGATCCACGCGCTGACCCCGGCGTGATGACCGAACAGCGCGTGGTCGCCGCGATCGATCTGGGAACCACCTCGGCACGCTGCATGTTGTTCGACCACCGCGGCCGGATGGTGGCGATCGCGCAGCGCGAGCAGCGGCAGTCCTTCCCGCGACCGGGCTGGGCGGAGCAGGACGCACTGGAACTGTGGCGCAACGTGCGCCGTATCGTGCCGGATGCGCTGCGGGCGGCCGGCCTGGATGTGTCGAACGTCGCCGCGGTGGGAATCGCCAACCAGCGCGAAACCACTGTGGTGTGGGACCGCCGCAGCGGACTTCCGCTGGCGCCGGCGATCACCTGGCAGGACACCAGGACGGGGCCGGTGGTGGACCAGATAGCCCCGGATGCGGACGCGGTCCGCCGGATCGCCGGATTCAAGCCGGCGGCATACTTCGCCGCGCCCCGGCTGCGGTGGCTGCTCGACAATGTGCGAGGACTCGAATCCCAGGCGCGCACCGGCGAGGCGTTGTTCGGGACCCTTGAGTCGTGGCTGATCTGGAATCTCACCGGCGGTCCCCGGCACGGCATCCACGTCACCGACGTGACCAATGCCAGCCGAACCCTGCTCATGGATCTACGTTCGCTGCAGTGGAGTTCCAAACTTCTTGGCCTACTGGATATTCCAGAGGCCATGATGCCGCGGATCGTGTCGAACAGCGAGGTGTACGCCCGCTGCACCACCGTGTTGCCGGGTGTCCCCATCGCCGCGGCGATCGGCGATCAGCAGGCCGCGCTGTTCGGTCAGATGTGCTTCGATCCCGGTGATGCGAAATGCACCTACGGCACCGGCGCGTTCCTGTTGATGAATGTCGGCACCTCTATTGTCGAGTCCCCGCACGGCCTGCTGCCGACGGTCGGTTACGCCGCACCCGGCAGTGCACCGATGTACGCACTGGAGGGCCCGATCGCGGTCGCGGGTTCACTGGTCCAGTGGTTTCGCGACTCGTTGGGGGTGATCGCCACCGCCCCACAGATAGAGACACTGGCCCGCAGCGTCGATGACAACGGCGGGTGTTACATCGTCCCGGCCTTCTCGGGACTCTTTGCCCCGCATTGGGATTCAGAGGCCCGAGGTATCTTCGTCGGGCTGACGTCCTACGTCACCAAGGGACACCTGGCCCGCGCGGTGCTCGAAGCCACCGCCTGGCAGACCTGGGAGGTGGTCAACGCGATGACGATCGACTCCGGGGTGCCACTGGCCCGGCTCGCCGTCGACGGCGGCATGACCTCCAACCATCTGCTGATGCAGTTCAACGCCGACGTCCTCAACGTCCCGGTGGTGCGTCCCTTCGTCTCCGAGACGGTGTCACTGGGTGCGGCGTATGCAGCCGGTCTGGCTGTCGGCTACTGGCCGGATGTCGCCGCACTACGCGCCAACCGCCACGTCGCCGCGGCGTGGTATCCGAGGATGGATGCTCGGATCCGCAGACGCGAGGCGGCGGGCTGGACGGCGGCGGTGGCGCGCGCGCTGACACCAACCGAGGCGTCGGCCCGCAGGTAGGTCCGGTGGCCTCGGCTCAGCCCAACACCTCGACGGCCGGCTCACCCGGTTCGGGGATGAGCCGATCCTGCGCCAGGTCGGCGACCATCAGGAAGTTCGCTGCCAGTCCCAGCACCACGGCCGCGGCGGCCAGCAGCAGCCACGCCCGTTGCCGTCGCGGACCGGGATGCTGCAGAGCCGTCACCCGGCGCAGCACCTCGCCGGGCTGACCACCGACGCCGGGCCAGGCCGGCGCCGCAGCGGCCGAACACAGCAGCGCCGCCCTGGCGATGGCCCGTACCGCCACCGGACGACCACCGGTCGCGGCGCACTCGTCGGCGGCGCGTTCGGCGGCGTACCGCACCGCCTCCCCCCACCGCCGCAGCATCGGGTTGAGACGTGCGGCGAGTTGCACGGCCTGAATCAGCATGGGATGGCGGCCCCGAAGGTGCGCCCGCTCATGGGACACGACTGCGCACAGTTCCTGTTCATCAAGCGCCGCGGTCAGGGCGGTGGTGACCACAACGACTCCGCGACGCCCCGGAACGGCGAACGCATCCGGGGTGGCACAGTCGACTGTCAAGACGTCGCCGGTGCGCGCGGTGCTGTCGCGAAACACCTTGCTGGCACGCATATTCGCCCGTATCCGGACGGCATGACGCAGGCAGCCGACGAGCGTCCACAGCAGGAAACCACCGAGCACGACGGCGGCCGCACGGGCCGCGGCGGGCCCGGCGCCACCCAGGATGGTCTCCAGCGCCAACGCCGAGGTCCACGTTGCCAGAGCCAGCGAAACCCCGGTCGCGGCCAGCACCCTGGTCCACCAGTCCGGGGCGAACAACGCCTCGAGCCGCGGCAGGCCCAACGTCAGCAGCGCGGCGATCACCCACGGCGCGGCCAGTACCAGCCAGACCGTCATGACGCTTTCGAATCATTGTCGGACAACAGTTTTCGCAGAACTGCCTCGTCGTCGGGATCGAGGGCGGCGACGAAGCTCGCCAGTACGTCGGCCCGGTCAGGGGCCTGCCTGCTTTGCAGTTCGTTGCGCATTCTGATCGCCGCCCGCAGTGCGGGCAGCTCCCCGGCGGGGGCGGCCAACGCGTAGACGTAGGCGCGACCCTGCTTGGTTCGGGTGACCAACTGCTTGTCGTTCAGCCGCACCAGCGCGGTCATCACGGTCGTGTGCGCGAGGTCGCCGCCCAGTTCGGCGCGCACCTCGGCCACGCTCATCGCGACGTTGCCGCCCAAGACCGCGATGATGGCGTCTTCGAGACTGCCTGGTTGTCTGCGCACGGATGATCCTTCCCGGCACAGGATATGTCTTGGCGCCGTACCCGCCCGGGTCAGCCGCGCAGGGTGGCGCTGGGCGACTCGCCGAACTCGCCACGATAGATCTGGCTGAAGCGCCCGGTGTGGGCGAATCCCCACCGCAACGCGATCGCCGCCACGGTGTCGCGAGTCGGGTCGGCGGCGAGGAGGTCGTGCCGTGCGCGCTCGAGTCGGATCCGACGCAGGTATCCCATCGGCGTGGTGTCGAGCTGCCGGCGGAACATGTACTGCACCGCCCTGGGCGTCACACTGACGGCGTTGGCGATGTCGGCCATCGAGATGTCGCGCGCGGAGTTGGCGTGAATGTAATCGATCGCCCGCCGCAGCAACGGCGACGACACCGGGTCGGGACGCTCGGCGCGCTCGGCATCGGCGTAGGTGTTGGGGAAGACGTGCAACAGCGTCGCCGCGAGCAGCCGAATCGCGGCGCCGATGACCAAGTCCGCGTCCTGAGCACCGGAACTGCCCTGCATGGTCGCGGTGACATAGTCCACCGCCGTCTCCCACTGGGCGGCAGCCGCGGCCGAACGCGGACGCCCCGAGATGAACCGCAACGCGGCACGACCGTCTCGCTGCGGCTCACCGGTGATCTGGTGCAGCGCGGCCGGCGCCAGGCAGGCGAAGGCCAGCTCGGCGTCGACGGTGCGGGCACGGCACGGCCGGCCGGGACGCACCGCCAGCACCACGTCGCCCTCGGCACAACTCTCTGCCCGCGCACCCGTGCCGATCTGCACACTCCCGGATTTCAGGTGCGTGACGACATAGCACGGCCAGCGCTCGGTGTCGAACTCCAGGTCGCTGGGCAACTCGGCCGTGCCGACAGCTGCCCTGCCAATGGTCATTCCGGAGACCGTCATCGGCCGGTGCGGGACCAAGCCGCCGATGCGACCCTGGACCCCTACGGAGCTGCGGATGAATGCGACGGCGACATCGGTGTCACCGGTGGAGAACGTGGTGCGTTGCGGGAGCACACCCATGACAGCGGTGATTGTCGCTCCTGACTTCGAAGACATGAGCCATCGAGGTGGCGAGCCGCCGGAGCACACATACTGGAGAACTCGCCGACAGCCCGGGCATGAATGGCCCGATCGTCACGTCCACTCAGACGAGCGGACGGGCGAGCATTGTTCTCAGCTCTGCGTGCAGCGTACCCCGGTCACGCCAGATTTCGAAGGTATTAGCTGGTTATCGACGGCCGGAGCGGGTAGCCGAATCCCTATGGTCGAGATGGCCGAACAGGGCAGCAGGTTGGGTGGGGTCGTCACGGTCGGCGCGTCAGCGGGCGGCGTGCAGGCGCTGATCCGGTTCGCCGGCGGGCTGCCCAAGCAGCTTCCCTACGCCGTGTTGGTCACCCTGCACATGCCGGCCACGATTCCCAGCGCGCTGGCGCGCATCGTCGATCGGGCGGGGCCGCTGCCGGCCGCGCCCGCCGTCGACGGCGAAGTCCTCGAACCCGGAAGGATCTATGTCGCCGTCCCCGATCACCACCTGCTCGTCCGCCGGCGTCGGGTGGTCGTCTGCCGAGGGCCCGCGGAGAACGGTCATCGGCCCGCCATCAACGCGCTGTTCCGCTCGGTGGCCGTCAGCTACCAACGCCGCGCCATCGGGATCCTGTTGTCCGGCGTCCTCGACGACGGAGTGCTCGGGCTGGCGGCCATCCGCGCCCACGGCGGTACGACGATCGTGCAGCAGCCGTCGGACGCGTTGTTCCCGGATATGCCGTGCCACGCGCTGGGGGCCGACATCGTCGACGCCGAGGCAACCGCACGGGATCTCGGACGGGTGTTGACCGAGTTGGCCCAACGCAACCTGGACGGAGCGCCGGAATTGGAACGTGATCTGCAGGAGCCGAAGAACCATCCCGATGGGCGACATCCGACCACGAGGAGGTCACCGCTATGAATAGCCGACTGCGCAGCACCGCCGATGCGGTCGACGGCGCGACGGTGCTGACCGTGGAGGGAACCCTGGACAGCATCAGCTACGGCAAGCTGCGGGACAGTATCGTCAAGGCGGCGCTGGACGAGCCGCGAGCGGTGATCGTCGACATCACGAACCTCGCCGTTCCCGCGGAGAGCGCGGTGGCGGTGTTCACCAGTGCCCGCTGGCACATCGCCCGCTGGCCCGATGTCCCACTGCTCCTGGTCTGCGGCACGGAATCGAGCCGGGACATGTTGTACCGCAATGGGATCACCCGATACGTCCCCGTCTACGCCGGGGTGCGGCAGGCCGTCGACATCGCAGCCCAGCAGCCGGTCCCCGGCCGCAGGCGAATCCGGGCGGAACTGATTCCGGACGCCAGCAGCGTGGCGATGGCCCGTCGGTTGGTCGCCGAGTGGCTGCATGCCTGGTCCCGTGCCGAGCTGACCCCGGTGGCGAAGATCATCGTCACCTCCCTGGTCGAGAACGCGGTGCGCCATGCCGGTGGCGCCACCGCGTTACGGCTGGAATCCAAGGGTGACGAGGTGACCGTGGCCGTCGAGGACGCCAGCGGGGTGCCGGCCAGTTTCAAGGAGAAGGCGCTGGGCAACGACGAGTTGTCCAGCTTGAAGATCGTCGACGCCGTCTGCCGCACCTGGGGGTGCAGTCCGACTCCGTCCGGGAAAGTGGTCTGGTGCGTCGTCGGACCGGAGAACAGGTTGTGACGGAGAGTAATGTTGCCGTCCGCGGGAGTTTGTCACCGGCGGACGGTTTGGGATGGTCGAGCACACGGACGAGGCTTTCGAGGGCCTGCTCGCATACCTGCGTGACTCCGGGGGATTCGATTTCACGGGGTACAAGCGCACGTCGCTGATGCGCCGGGTCCGCCACCGGATGGGGCAGATCGGCTGCGAGACGTTCGAGGACTACCTCGACGTCCTGCAAGCCCAGCCGGACGAATTCTCCGCGCTGTTCAACACCATCCTGATCAACGTCACGACGTTCTTCCGGGACCCGCAGGCGTGGGACGTGATCCGCGACCACGTGATTCCGCAGATCCTCGCCGAACGCGCAGCTGGCGAGCCCATCCGGGTGTGGAGCGCCGGCTGCGCCTCCGGACAGGAGGCCTACACCCTGGCGATGCTGCTGGCCGAGGCGTTGGGCGAGGACGATTTTCGTCGGCGGGTGAGCATCTACGCCACCGACGTCGACGAGGAGGCGTTGGCCCAGGCGCGCGCCGCCTCATACGACGCCAAGGCCGTCGAATCGGTGCCGCCGGAGCTGCTCGCCAAATACTTCGAGCAGGTCAACGGGCGCTTCGTCTTTCGGGAAGACTTGCGGCGGTCGATGATCTTCGGCCGAAACGACCTGGTGAAAGACGCCCCGATTTCCCGCGTCGACCTGCTGGTGTGCCCCAACACGCTGATGTATCTGAACTCGGAAACCCAGCGAAATGTGTTGAGCCGGTTGCATTTCGCGTTGGCCCCCAACGGAACGCTGTTCCTGGGGCACGCCGAGATGCTGCACAGCCACACCGACGAGTTCAGCCCGCTGGACATCAAGAACCGGATCTTTCGTAAGGCCAACGGTTCCAGCGCCGTTCGCGGCCTCGCAGACCTGCCGTCGGCGGTCCCGGATCGGCCCGGTGAGATCGACGAACTCGCTCCGATTCGAGAGTTGGCCTTGCGGGCCGGGCCCCTGGCGCAGATCGTGGCGACCGGTGCGGACACCGTGGCGATGATCAACCAGCAGGCGGAGGCGACGTTCGGGCTGTCCGGACGCGACGTCGGCCGGTCACTGCGCGACCTGGAGATCTCCTACCGGCCGGTGGAACTACGGGCGTACATCGAGCAGGCGAAGATGCAGCGGCGCTCCGTCCGCATCCAGGACGTGCAGTACCGACGCCCAGGCGGCGAGGTCATCTGGTTCGAGGTCCATGTCAACCCGTTGGTGGACCCGGATAACGGCCTGCTCGGCGTATCCATCGTCTACAGCGACGTCACCGCGACACGGGCCCTGCTGGACAGACTGGTGGACAGCGCCCGGCAGCTGGAGGTCGCCTACGGCGAACTGCAGTCCACCAACGAAAAACTGGAGACCAGCAACGAGGAACTCCAGTCCACGGTGGAGGAACTGGAGACCACCAACGAGGAACTGCAGTCCACCAACGAAGAGCTGCACACCATCAACGACGCGGTGCGCCAGCGCAGCGCCGAGCTCGACAAGGCCAGGACGCTGCTGGGATCGCTGGTCGACTCGGTCGACCGCGCCCTGGTGGTGGTGGACCGGGAGATGCGCGTACTGGCGTGGAACCACGGCTGCGGGGCGCTGTGGGGCGTGCGGGCCGACGAGGCCGTCGGGACTTCTCTGACAGCGTTGGACATCGGACTGCCGATGGGCAGTATCCGGCCGTTGATCGGCGACACCCTTGCCGACGCTGCCGGCGGCGAGGTGTCGGTGCAGGCCGTCGATCAGCGCGGCACGCCCACCAGGATCCGGGTGACGTGTTGGGCGTTCCGGTCAGCGGAGGGTTCGGTCACCGGCGCTCTGCTCTTCATGGCGGTTGTGTGACGTTCTTCTGGTGAACGCAGCCGTGGCTTTGACAGTCGCGTCTACCGCCGACGCCGCTCGGCGTCCACCAGCTTCCTGGCGATGTCGACGACCCAGCTTGACAACCGACGCTAGGGCATGAGGTAGAACACGTTCTACTATCGCCAGATGCGATTCACGTATGCCGAGGCGATGACCGACCCGACGTTCTATATCCCGCTGGCCCAGGCCGCCGAGGCCGCCGGTTATCACGCGATGACGATCCCGGACAGCGTCGCCTATCCTTTCGAGTCGGATTCGAAGTATCCGTACACCCCGGACGGCAACCGCGAGTTCCTCGAAGGTAAGTCCTTCATCGAGACGTTCGTGCTGACCGCCGCGCTGGGCGCGGTGACCACGAACCTCAAGTTCAACTTCTTCGTTCTCAAGCTGCCGATCCGCCCGCCGGCGCTGGTGGCCAAACAGGCCGGTTCGCTGGCGGCGCTGATCGGCAACCGGGTCGGCCTCGGTGTCGGCACCAGCCCCTGGCCGGAGGATTACGAGCTGATGGGTGTTCCGTTCGCCAAGCGCGGCAAGCGGATGGACGAGTGCATCGACATCATCCGCGGGCTGACCAGCGGTGACTATTTCGAGTACCACGGCGAGTTCTACGACATCCCCAAGACCAAGATGACGCCCGCACCGTCGGAGCCCATTCCGATCTTGATCGGCGGGCACGCCGACGCGGCGTTGCGCCGGGCCGCCCGTAACGACGGCTGGATGCACGGCGGCGGCAACGAGGATCTCGACGAGCTGCTGGTCACACTCAATCGCTATCGCGAGGAGGAAGAAGGCGGGACTTCGCGGCCTTTTGAAATCCATGTCATCTCGGCCGATGGCTTCACCGTAGACGGCGTGAAGCGCTTGGAGGACAAGGGTGTCACCGACGTGATCGTCGGATTCCGGGTGCCCTACGTCAAAGGCCCCGACACCGAGCCGCTGGACGCCAAGATCCGCAACCTGGAGTGGTTCGCCGAGAACGTGATCGCGAAAGTCTAACTCTTACAGGGGATCCCACTTCGGCGCGCGCTTTTCGCGGTGCGCCATGGCGGCCTCGCGCGGATTGTCGGTGAAGCCGGTCAAGATCTGGGTCCGGTTCTCGATCTCCTTGGCGTGCCGCAGGCTCGGCGCGTCCAGCGCGGCGTTCAGCCCGCTCTTGGTCTGCCAGACACCGAAAGCATTGTTGGCGGCGATGGTTCGCGCCATCGCCAGGGCGGCGTCGGTCAACTGGTCATCGGGGACCACCTCGTGCACCAAGCCGATGCGGTACGCCTCGCTCGCGTCGATGATCCGCCCGGTCAGCATCAGTTCCCGCGCGACACCCGCACCGACGATCTTCGGCAGCAGGTAACTGGTCCCCATATCCATCGAGGAGAACCCCGCCTTGATGAAGACCGACCCGAAACGCGCCGACTCCGAGGCGATCCGGATGTCGCAGTGCAGTGCATAGGCCAGTCCACCGCCCACCGCCACACCATTGACCGCGGCCACCACCGGGATGGGCAGCTCGTAGAGGCGGGTCAGCTGGTCGGCCAATCTGACCTGGGCGTCGTACATGGTCTTGAACTGGGCCCCAGCTGGTTTCGTCCAGGGCTGTCCGGTGCCGCTCAGATCCGCCCCGGCGCAGAAGCCGCGGCCCGCCCCGGTCAGCACGGCCACCCGGTACTGCCAGGAACTCAGCTTGTCCAGCGCGTCATCGACACCGTCGATCAGGGCGCCGTCGATCGCATTGAGCAGCTCGGGCCGGTTGAGGGTGACGCCGGCGATCCCGTCTTCGATTTCTGCGAATTCCACCGCGGACATGGGGTGCAGGTTAGCGCCGCGGCGGCACCGGGTATAGGCCGCCCATGGCTACAGTCGACGTATCGGTCCCCTCCGATGTGACACCGGAGCGCGCCTGGGCGCTGGCGTCGAATCTCAAGCGGTTCGACGAGTGGATGACCATCTTCGCCGGCTGGCGCGGCCCGGTGCCCGACACGATCACCGAAGGCACCTGCGTCTCGTCTCTGGTCAAGGTGAAGGGCTTCCGCAACACCATCCGCTGGTGCGTCACCGGCTACGACGAACCGCACTCGATCGAGCTGACCGGCACCGGCCGGCCGGGCATCAAGATCGGCATCACCATGAAGGTGATCGCCGACTATGAGCGCACCTGTTTCCACCTGATCGCCGACCTGTCCGGCGGTCTGCTCAACGGGCCGGTCGGCCGGCTGGTGGCCCGGGTGCTCGAGGCGGACGTGCGGCGGTCGGTGACCAATCTGGCGGCTTTGGCCTGAGGTGAGCCGCTCGGCGCAGATGTTGGTGCGTTCGCCGACAAATCGCCCGGCGATGAGACCTGCGCCACTCGATCGCGCTACCGTGCTCTCACCCAATGACGGGAAGGAGCCGGTATGGGCGAGTATCGCGAGCTGTTCGACGCCAGCGTGGCCGACCCCGCGACGTTCTGGGCGCAGGCCGCCCGGTCGGTGTCGTGGACGCGGGCGCCGCGGCAGATCCTCGACGACAGCAACCCGCCGTTCTATCGGTGGTTCCCCGACGCGGAGCTGAACACCTGCGCGAACGCCCTGGACCGGCACCTGCCTGAACGCGGTGACCAGGCCGCATTGATCTACGACTCCCCCGTCACCGGCATCAAGCGCACCTACACCTACCGGCAATTGCACGACGAGACAGCACGTTTCGCCGGCGCATTGCGAGCAATGGGGGTCGACAAGGGCGATCGGGTGGTGCTCTACATGCCGATGATCCCGGAGGCGGTCATCGCGATGCTGGCCTGTGCCCGGCTGGGGGCGGTGCACTCCGTGGTCTTCGGTGGATTCGCCGCGCACGAGTTGGCCACCCGCATCGACGATGCCCGACCGACGGTCATCGTCTCGGCGTCGTGCGGGATCGAGCCCACCAGGGTCGTGGAGTACAAGCCGATGCTGGACCACGCGCTGGAACTGGCTTCACACCAGCCGGGGATGTGCGTGATCGTCCAGCGCGATCGGCACCGCTGCGAGCTTGTCGCCGGCCGCGATGTCGAGTGGGCCGACGCGATGGCCACCGCAGAACCGGCCGACCCGGTGCCGGTGGCCGCGACGGATCCGCTCTACGTGCTCTACACCTCGGGCACCACGGGCAAACCGAAGGGCATCGTGCGAGACAACGGGGGCCACGCGGTCGCCCTGTTGTGGAGCATGCGGCACATCTACGACATCGACCCGGGTGACGTGTTTTGGGCCGCCTCTGACGTGGGGTGGGTGGTCGGCCACTCCTACATCGTCTACGCGCCGCTGCTGGCCGGGGCGACGACGGTGCTCTACGAGGGAAAGCCCATCGGCACTCCGGATCCCGGTGCATTCTGGCGGGTTGTCGCCGAGTACGGCGTCAAGGCGCTGTTCACCGCGCCGACCGCGATCAGGGCGATCCGCAAGGAAGACCCGCAGGGTTCGCACATCGGCCGCTACGACCTTTCCGCACTGAAGTACCTGTTCCAAGCCGGTGAGCGCCTGGATCCCGACACCTATGCGTGGGCCTCGGAGAGGCTGGGCGTCCCAGTGGTCGACCACTGGTGGCAGACCGAGACCGGATGGGCGATCGCCGCCAATCCGATGGGTGTGGAACAACTTCCGCTCAAGCCGGGGTCGCCTACGGTGCCGATGCCGGGTTACGACGTGCAGATCCTGCAGATCGACGGATCCCCGTGTGCACCCGGTGAGGAGGGTGCGATCTGCATCAGCCTTCCGCTGCCGCCGGGCACCCTGCCAACGCTGTGGGGTGACGACGCCCGCTACGAGGCCTCTTACCTGTGCGAGCACCCCGGCTTCTACTTGACCGGAGATGGCGGCTACATCGACTCCGACGGCTACCTGTTCGTGATGGGTCGGATCGACGATGTGATCAACGTTGCCGGACACCGGCTTTCCACCGGATCGATCGAGGCCGTGCTGGCTGCTCACCCCGCGGTGGCGGAGTGCGCGGTGATCGGAGTGGCCGACGAGATCAAGGGTCAGGTGCCGCGCGGCTTCGTGGTGCTCAAGGCCGGCGCGTCAGCCGAGGGCTTGGCCGCGGAATTGGTCGCCGCGGTGCGTGACGAGATCGGTGCGGTGGCCTGCTTCCGGCTGGTCGACGTCGTGCCCGCCCTGCCGAAGACGCGTTCCGGCAAGATCCTGCGCAAGACGATGCGCGGCATCGCCCACGGCAAGGACGAGCCGATGCCCTCGACCATCGAGGATCCGACGGTGCTCGAGACGTTGAAGCCGATCCTGCAGGGATAAGGCGTTTGGTCAGCATCGACGAGCTGCATGCCGCTGATCCGCCGCAGGCTTGGCGCGCTGCGGGCTTCAGCGTGGACTCCGACGACGTGTGCCGGGTCGGCGATGTCCGGGTCCGGCTGGCCGGCGACGGCACCGGCATTCTCGGCTGGACGTTACGGGGTCTGCCCGCAGACGGCGACGTCGACGGCATCCCGACGTTGCGCTCCGATACCGAGCCGGCATCCCCCGCGGAACACCCCAACGGCGTGACGTCGATCGACCACGTCGTGCTGCTGTCCCCGGATCTGGACCGGACCGTCGCATCGTTGGCCGCCATCGGATTGGAGCCGCGCCGGGAACGCGACGCCGAACTGGGTGGCCAACCGATGCGGCAGATCTTCTACCGGCTGGGCCCGGTGATTCTCGAGGTGGTCGGCGCGGCCGGTGTCGCCAACGACGGCCCGTCTTCGCTGTGGGGGGTCACCTATGTCGTCGCCGATATCGATGCGACCGCGGCGTTCTTCTCCGACCGCGCGCTGCCGGTGAAGGATGCCGTGCAGCCCGGACGCCGGATCACCACATTGCGGCACCGCGATCTGGGCATGTCGGTTCGCACGGCGATGATCTCGCTGCCTATTCTCGGCGCATGACTGGCGAGGTCGTTGTGATCCACACCGACGGTGGGTGCCGCCCCAACCCTGGGCCCGGCGGCTGGGGAGCGGTATTGCGAATGCGCCAACACGTACGGGAGATGTGCGGCGGCGAGGCCGGGGCGACGAGCAACAACCGGATGGAGTTGACTGCTCCGATCATGGCGCTGGAGGCGCTCACCCGATCGGTGACGGTGCACCTCTATACCGACAGCACCTATGTCCGCAACGGGATCACCAAATGGGTGACCGGGTGGGAGCGCAACGGCTGGCTGACCGCGGCCAAGCAGCCGGTCAAGAATGTCGACCTGTGGCAGCGCCTCCAGCTCGCCTGCGCTGCGCACCGGGTCGAATGGTTCTGGGTGAAGGGACATTCCGGCGTCGCCGACAACGAGCTGGCCGACCAGTTGGCGACCCGGGGCCTGCAGGAGGCACTCGCCGCCTCGGGGCTCCGCATTTGAGGTTATCCCCAGACTCGGGTTAGCCCCCAGGTTGGTGTGAGGGCACTTTCGGTGTCATAGGGTCGGGCGTAGCGTTTCGCACATGCGTTCGATTGACGCGGTGTTGGAGCAGCTCGACGAGGTTGTCGAGGCGCTGAGCGCGGTCGATCTCGATGTGCTGGCCGCGCCGCAGCGGTTCGCGGTATTGGAACGCCTGGAAACCGCGCGGCGCCGCCAGGTCGCGGTGTCCTGCGCGGTGGTTTCCCGCCTGGAACGGTTCGAAGGCTGCCCTCCGCTACCGATCACGCTCGCCGACGTCCTGCGGATCAGCAAGCGTGAGGCCAACCGCCGCCTGCGCGACGCCAAGCAGCTCACCCCGCGCACCACACTGACCGGCCAATCCCTGCCCCCACTGCTGCCCGAAACCGCCAAGGCCTGGCACGCCGGCATGTTGGATGGCGAGCACCTCCAGGTCATCGAGAAGTTCTTCCGCGACCTGCCCGACCATGTGCCCGCAGCCGAGATCGAGAAAGCCGAGAAATCGCTTGCCGAGCCCCGGTGAACCTGCGCCCCGACCAACTGGAGAAAGTCGCCGCCCAACTGTCGCTACTACTCAACCCCGACGGGACATTCTCCGACGAGGACCGCGCCCGCAAGCGGGGATTCGTGTGGTGCGGCGGGCAGGGTGTCGATGGCATGAGCGTCGGGAAGCTGGTCGCCGATCCGGAGTTGCGGGCGGCCGTGGATGCCTGGATGGCCAAATACGCCGCACCCGGTATGTGTAATCCCGCAGACGAGTCACCCACCGTGCTGGGCGAGCCCACCGACGAGGTCATCGGCGGCGACCAGCGCAGCTACGGCCAGCGTCAGCACGACGCGCTGACAGCGCTCCTGCGCGGGGCGCTGGGGGATCCGAAGTTCGGCCAGCACCACGGGCTCCCGGTCACCGTGATCGTCTCGGCGACGCTGCAAGACTTGCAGAACCAGACCGGCCACGCCGTCACCGCCGCCGGGACCGTCATTCCGATCCCCGAGCTGATCCGGCTGTCGGCGCACGCGTATCACTATCTGGCGCTGTTCGACGGGGTGAACGGCCGGGCGTTGTGGCTGGGCCGCACCAAACGCATCGCATCGGCCGATCAGCGCATCATCCTGCACAGCAAGGATCGGGGCTGCACCCGGCCCGGCTGCGATGCCCCCGGATATCACAGTGAGGTCCACCATGCCGCACGCGACTGGAAACACGGTGGCGCCACCGACATCGACGACCTCACCTTGGCCTGCGGGCCCGACAACCAACTCGTCGAGACCGGTGGCTGGACCACTCGGAAACGACCCGACGGCGCGACCGAGTGGATCCCGCCGCCGGACCTTCCCATGATCCGGGGCGGCATCAACACCTACCACCACCCCGAGCGGCTATTGGGTGATGACCCACCACGCGACGGTGCGGACGACGACGGCGGCGAGGCCGCTTAGCCGGGAAGCATTGCGGCAAACGGGGATTCGTCGGTGAAACCGTGCCAACGCGCCCCACGAAACGCAGGCCACCCTCATCGGGTATCCCCAACACCAACGAGGGCGAACGTTTCCAGCACGCGACGCCGGTCTCGGTACTTCGCCTTCAGCAGGGAATGCCCGTCGAGCCGCAGAATATCGAAGGCCCAGAACTCGATACCATCCAGGATGACGTCGTGGTCAAGCATTCGAGGACCACCGGCGAATCCTGGCCGCCGGGATTAATGTCGTCGGCAGCGGCCGAGCCGGCTACTTGATTAGCGGTATACGAGCACCGAAAGCGGCGGCGGCCCGGCGCACTTCGGCAATGAGAGACGCTCGAGTGTCCTCGTCGATACTGTCGGCCGGGCCGGTGACGCCAAGAACAGCCTGCAGTGAACCGTCCGTGGAGCGGACCGGGGCGGTGATGGAGGCGATACCGACGAGTCGTTCACTGACCGAGAAGGCGAATCCAGCCTCGCGGATCTCGTCCAGCTGCTGCTCGAACTCGGCACGGCTCAGCATCCCGCCACCGGCGAAGCGCACATCGGCGACATCGGCGAGGGCCAGCGTCCGTTCGTCGTTGGACATCTCGGCGAGGAAGATCTTGCCGGCGCCGCCGAGGTGCAGGGGCAACCGTTCACCCACGGGAAGCACGTAACTCAGCGGGTGTTCGCTCTCGATGCGCGCGACGAGTACCCGACTGTGTTCGACGCGAACGTATACCGACGCGGTGAATCCGGTGGTCGTCGCCAGTTGCTGCAGCACCGGCTGAGCAACGGTGCTCAGCGGGTTGCTGACCAGATAGGCGTGCGCAACCGCGAGAGCTGCAGGACCGGCCGTGTATCCATCGTTCGATCTGGCCACGTAGCCTCGTGCAACGAGAACGTTGACGATCCGCTGGGCGGTGGCGATGTGCAGGCGGCTGGCGCGGGCGATTTCCGCGAGCCGCATGGGCTGTTTCGCCGCCTGCAGGACGTCGAGAAGGTCGAACGAGCGGTCAAGTGACCGCATATTGCTCGTCGGTGCCGTCACCCTGGTCCTCCTCGTCGTCTCACATGGATCATGCCGCACCAGGGTCGGCCTGACGGGTAGTGGCCATGACTCCCATTGCACCCATCAGCACGACGGCATTCGCCCAGAAGATGCCGACGATCCCGAAAGGGCCGGCCAAGGCGCCGATCGCCAACGGCACGGTGATCTGCGCGACGCGGTTTGATGTCAGTCGCATGCCGAGCGCAGTTCCGTGGGACTCCGCACGCGTCAGCGACGTAACCCAGGACATGGTGAGCGGTTGCGGTATACCAAGCCCCACTCCGAGCGCCACCATCACCGCGCCCGCGCCCCACGCACCGACGAAGGGCAACGCGATCAAACCCG
This sequence comes from Mycolicibacterium litorale, assembly GCA_002007745.1. Classification (GTDB taxonomy): domain Bacteria; phylum Actinomycetota; class Actinomycetes; order Mycobacteriales; family Mycobacteriaceae; genus Mycobacterium; species Mycobacterium litorale_A. The sequence continues at coordinate 4,942,212 of CP019882.1, forward strand.
CTGCAGCCGAACCGATTGACACCGTGATCAGCATGCGTCTGCCGAACCGCCGAACCAACTGGGACAGTCCGACGCGGCTGGCGACGGTGACCGCGGCCCTTAGCGCGAGCAACATACCCACGACCGTCGCACTGACGCCCCGGTCGGTTGCCCATACCGGCACAAAGGCATACATCATGTCGACGCTGACCAGCACCGCACCGGACACGATGAGCGATCGCCACATCTGCGGTGTTCGCAACAGCTGCGTCACGCGTTCCGGATCGGCGGTTCTCGTGGCCTGAATGCGGTTTCGATCCCACCGCCGCATGGGGAGATAGCAAGGCAAGGCGAGCACGAGCAGCACGCCGCACGCGATGATTCCGGCCGTCGTGTGCAGCTCGCCCCCGCCAGTAAACACAGGCAGTGACGCAGTCACAGTGACGAGCGGTGGTCCGATCAACTGACCGATGGAGGCGGCGGTTGTCAGGGTGCCAAACGCCGCATCGGTGTCGCCCGTCGCGCTGGCATTGGCGACGAAGGTCTGCTGCCCGATCATGACCACGATCAGGCCGAGACCGACGCAGCCCGCGGAAACCAGCAGCAGCAAGAGCCCGGGAAGCACAAGCGCGCATACCGTACCGCCGACCGCGAGCAACACGCCGGCCAATGCAACCACCGGCCCTCCGGCACGATCCGACCAGCGGCCGGCCGGCAGCGCACCCAGGAGAGCGGGCAGTGCGAATGACGTTGCCAGCAGGCCGATCACGAACGGATCTGCACCCAACGCCAGGGCGCGGTAACCGATCATCAGTCGCACGCCCGTCCACGATGCCTGAACCAGGGCGGCCTGCGAACTCAGCGCGATTCGCCAGGGCCTGCCGGGCACGCGGGCACGCTCCCTCCACGAGTCGGGTCGTTCTTCAGCGCGTTTAGAGTATCACTGTGCGATAGCCATTATCGCATGGCGGTGGCGTTGCAGGGCGATCCCACGCCGCCGACGAGGGCGAGCGGTTTGACGACGAGAAAGGCGTCCCACGTGCCGGTCGCCCGACTGTCCGCGACGATCGGGCCGAGATTCCACAGTTCGCCAAGCGGGACACCAAGTTTCGCGATGAGTTCCTGGTGCATCATGCCGCGGTCGTCCACTGCCGTGTCCAGAAATGGGCTCGTTTCGAGAACCGGCAGGACTTCGACCGCGAAGGTGTCGGTGGCGAATAGGCTGATCTTGTTGTCCCACAACCATTCCAGGAGTGCGATGTCCTGCGCGAACCCGGTGGCCCGGCGTTGTTCCCGCACCTCAGATTGGTGGCCGGGATCGGCGTCGAGGTACCACTGCGCCCACCCGGTATGCACCAGAATCAGATCACCGGGCGCAATCTGGCAGCCCTGCCGCGCGGCGGCACGGTCCAGCGCGTTCGCATCGATGGCGGGGCCTGCCACATGGTCGAGCGGGGTGCCCTCGTCGGCCAGCAGCCCCGCCACGTCCAGGACCAGTCCGCGACCGACGATCGGGTCATCAGCCCACGCCTGCACGCCCAGCGCTGGAGTACCCGGGGCGATATCACCGTTGGGCACACCGTTGTAGAAGCCGAAACCGGCCGCACGGCGGTGCCGTAAACCGTCCAGGTGACTGCTGGCCTGCAGGAAGAAGCCGTCGAGGCTGTCATCACGCGACTGCTCGTGCGCACAAGTGATGGTGTGGACGGGCGCGGACCGCGACCGCGACATCGGCGGGTCAAAGGCAGTCAGGGCGTAGTCGAGACTGAATACCGCTCCCCGCTTGATCAACTCGGCGGCCAGACGCACCTGCGCAGGCCCGGCGAAGTTCGCGGTACCACGACCTGGGTTGTCGAAGAGTCCCCAGCTGGAGCCCGGCGGAGCACCGTCATCGCGACGTTGCAGGTCCGCATACGAAATATGCGGACCCGCAACCGATTCGGCGAACGTCACGCGTGTTCCGGCACGGGGGCAGCCGTCTCCTGATCCGCACCAGCGTCTTCGGTATCACCGTGCGGGAAGTAGGAGAGGGCGAAAGCCAGCAGCCCCGCGACCCCAGCCGCACCGTAAGCCCACGGCGCCACGGTGTCGCTGACAGCGTCGACGAAGTCCCCGTCGCCGAGCACCAGCCCCGCCGCTTGGAGCAGTACCACAACGGCGCCGCCGACGAGAAAGGTCAGGACGCTGACCCGAAAGATGCTTGATATCAGGGTTTTCATCATGCTGGTGGTCCTGTCTGTTCAGGCGATGGGTAGGAGGCCGAGGGCGATCAGAACCCCGACGCCCAGAATCGGAATGCAGTAGTACTTGAGCAGCGGCAAGAACGTCTTCGACGGATCGACCTGCGCTATGCCGGCGGCGACGTAAATCGGTGCTCCCGACGGCGGCGAGGCGCCCTCGGTGGAGGCGAACACCAGTACTGCCGCGGCGGCGACAGGCGCGGGTATCCCCACGCCGACCAGGGCGGCCACGGCAACCCCACCAACGGCGGCCATGGTCGCCGACGCGGTGAGTGGGATCGCGATAACGACGATGATGACACCGACGATGACCGCCATCAGCCAAGCTGGTGCGTGCACGTGCTCGAGCGCCGCCGTCAGCTGAGCGGGCAGTCCAAGGTCCGCCAACACGTTGGATGCGGTGAATGCCGCGACGATGGTCACGCCGATGACGCCGAACTGGGGAGCAGTGTCGCCCAACACCTTCCACCATCCAGATGCGTTGCGGGGCAGATGCCGCCGGCCGAGGAACAGCACCAGGGCAATCATCAAGACAGGAATCCAGGTCACCAGGCTGATGGCTTTTGACATCACCAGGTGGGTGTACTTCGACAGTTCGGCGGCCAACGGCCCACGCGTGAGCAGCAGCGGAATCAGGATGGGTATGAACAGCAGTAGCGAATGCCACCCGGCGCGCAGACTGGTCTTGATCGGCAGTCGATCCTCCGCCGCGATCGGCTGCAGCTTGTTCTTGCGCACCAGATAGAAGTTCATCACCAGGCGGTAGGCCAAGCACCACAGACCCGCGAGTGCCAATGGCAATACGATCTCGTCCGGTTCCATCAGTCCGGTGACGGTAGCCGAGCCGACGAGGATGAACATGGTCGCGCTGAACGGGAACGTGACACCCATCCCCGCGCACCCCGCGACCACCGTGGCCGACAATTCGGGACTGACGCCGGAGCGTTTCATCCACGGAACGGTGACCGTGCCGACGGCCGCGGTCACCGACGCGCCGACGTGTGCGATGGCGCCGAACATGCCACCTGCGACCGTCGACGTGTACACCGGTCCCCCGCGCATCCTGCCGAGGAAAGAGTTCAACACATCGATAAGCCGGTCCAGCACGGGCGACTTCACGAGGATATAACTCATGAAGATAAAGGCGAGCCCCGCAAAGGTGACCTCTTCCTGGATAGCTTCGGTGAAACCGTGCCATACATAAGTTGGAGCTTGGGTGCCGGCGAACGCCGCGACCGCCAGCAACCCGACGATCATGGCTTCACCGATGTTGCGTTTGAGTACGGCATTCCAGATGACGATCGCCGCGATGAAAGCCACGAGCGCCCACACGGCGATCATGATGCGTTCCTGGCAGCGATGATGGCCGCACGACGCTGAGCCTCATCGGCTTCCACCGCCCGCGCCGCCGCAAGACTGGTGAACGCCTCGGCGGCCGGCACCACGATGACACCATCGTCGTCCGCCACCACGAGGTCGCCGGGATTGCAGACCACACCACCGATGGCGACCGGGATGTCGATGTGGCCGGGGCCGTCCTTATACGGGCCGGCAGGACTGACCGCGCGTGCCCAGACGCCGAAGCCGATCTCGGCGAGGACGTCGACATCTCGTGCGGCGCCGTCGATCACCATGCCGACGCATCCGCGTGAACGCGCCCGTTCGGCGATCAGTTCACCCATCAGCGCGCGGTTGAGGTCGCCATGTCCGTTGATGACGATCACCTCCCCCGGCTGCACCTTTGCGAGGGCGTCTTGCAGGGCTTTGTTATCACCCGCGCGAGTCCACACGGTACGGGCTCGGCCGACCGCACGCGCACCTTTCCAGAGACTGTGAATGCCCGAATCGACCATTCCCATTCGACCGCGGGCATCGCCGATATTGGCCACCGGCAGACCCTCGTATGCGGCGAGCAGGTCTTCGGCGGACCGACCGTCGACATCGGCGAGCCGCTCGTGCACCTGCGCGACGGCGCGGCCACAGACCGGCGCGACACCGATCTCGTCGAGGAGTTCGACCGCCGCACGGGCTTCGACCGCGCGGCGTCGGGCGTGCTTGACCGTCCCATCGTGGAGCCGGTCGAGGGCCGGGTAGCCGTCCGTGAGTTCGGCGGCGATCTGGTCGCGTACCCACTGTTCGGCACCCGCGGCGGCGCCGGCCTCTGTCGATTCCACGATGAGCGCGCCGAGCCCCTTCATGAAGCTGCTCCGCAGGAGCTTGCGCCGAGCCGCGTCACCAGGGGCACCGCCGATGTCATCGACCGGGGCGCCCAACGAAGCGAAGAATTCGGCGGCGCGTGTGGATCCAGATCCGCTGATCACCAGCGCGGTCCTTGCGCCGTGCGCGGGCACCGACCCCACCACCGCGACATCGGCGAACACGACACCTGGTGATACGCAGACAACCTCGGAAACCGAGGCCTTCACCGCTGCGGACGCCGAGTTCATATCGGCGAACACCGCCCCGACACGAAGGTGGGGCGCCACGTCCTGCGCTGCACGCACGCAGACCTTCGAACTGGTCAGACTCAACACCAGATCGGCATCGGCCACCGCCTCGGCGATGTCATCGAATCGATCAACCCCCGCAGGAGTGGAGACGTCGGCAGGGTCGTAGCCGCTCACCGTCCAACCACCGGCGAGAAACCCCGCCGAATAGAGCGATCCCGCTTCGCCGAGACCGAGTACCGCCGCTTTCATATCCGCTCACTCTCATTCTGTGATAGTTCTTATCACTTGCTGCTGTAATCGTGGTCACACCACAGCGGAGATGTCAACCCTTAGATGGGAAAGAAAACGAAGTGGGGAAGTGGGAAGGAGACGAAAGAGGACGTCGACGTACGCGCCGACCGGCGCCACGAAATCAGCCGGGGAGTCGACCGGGGGTGATCACCGCAATCCCGTCACGATGTGGGGCTGCCGCGTTGGAAAGAACTTCGGTCAGCGCGTCACACGGGATGAGGTGGTTCACGTGCCCTGCGCAGGCAGCAACGCCCAGTTGTTTCGACTCGGCTGCGCCGACCATCAAGGGCCGATTATTCCCATTCCACGTCGGCCGGCACTTTGTCGGGCCGAAGGCCACGCCAGCTCGGGTGGCGCAGCCGACCGTCCGAAGTCCATTCGCTGTAGCGCACCTCGCCCACCAACTCCGGACGAACATAGGTGACGCCCTTGGCGTCGATCCTGGGAAGCGCTGCGGCAAAGGGGGATTCGTCGGTATGCAGCGGTGCGAGGATCTTCTTGAGCCGGGTCAGTTCTTTCTCCGAGAAGCCGGTGCCGACTCGGCCGACGAATCGCAGCCCGCCCCCATCGGGTATCCCCAGCACCAGCGCGCCGATGCCGCTGGATCGTCCGCCGTTGCCCTCGCGCCAGCCGCCGATGACCACTTCCTGGGTGTTCCAGTTCTTGTCCTTGATCCACGCCGCCGAGCGCCGGCCCGGCTGGTAGGTCGAGTCCCATTTCTTGGCGACTACGCCCTCCCACTTCTTCTTCTGCGAGCACGCCAGCGCTTCGGAGCCGTCACCGTCGAGCAGCGGCGGCACGATCAAATCGGTTCCCTCGGCGAAGGTTTCCAGCACGCGCCGCCGGTCGCGGTATTTCGCCTTCAGCAGTGAACGCCCATCGAGCCGCAGAATGTCGAACGCCCAGAACTCGATTCGAGTTGCGCGCACCCGGTTCTGCATCTCCCCGAAGCTCGGCACCCCGTCGGCATCGAGCGCCACCACCTCGCCGTCCAGAATGACCTCGTGGTCGGCGAGATCGGCGGCCAGCAACTGTAGTTGCGGGTAGTCGCCGGTCAGGTCGCGTCCGCTGCGGGACTGGGCCCGCAGCCGGCCGTGGTCGACCTCGACCAGCAGTCGATACCCGTCGAACTTGCCCTCGAACGCGTATTGCGCTGCGGTCAGCTTCTCGACCGAACCCAGGGTGGCCAGCATCGGTGCATAGTCCTGCAGACGCGGAGTGGGCTGTTCCTTCATCCGGTGCGCCAGCCACTGGTCGCCCTTGGTCTGAATCAACGCATAGCGTCCGGAGATTCGCTGGCCGTGCAGGTCGACGATCACCTCGCCGCCCTTGTCGCCGGAGTCCCGGAACTTCTCCGCCTCGTAGGTGCCCGAATCCCAGATGACCACCTTGCCGCCGCCGTACTCCCCCTTGGGGATCTCACCGGAGAACGTCGCGTACTCCAGCGGATGGTCCTCGGTGTGCACGGCCAGATGGTTGACCGCCGGGGTATCCGGCAGATTCTTGGGCACCGCCCACGACACCAGCACCCCGTCGCGCTCCAACCGGAAGTCGTAGTGCAGCCGGCGAGCGTGATGCTCCTGGATGACGAACGTGTTGTTCTCTCCGACCGCGGGCTTGGCAGCAGGCACCGGCTCCGGGGTCTTGGCCGAATCGCGCATGCTGCGATAGGTGCTCAGGCGGTCAAACCGCGGCACATCGTCGTCCAGCCCGGCCAGGAGATCGCCCTGCTCGGCAACCCGGGCCAGCACTTCGTGGTACTCCAGGTGCCGCAGTTCGGGGTCGCCGATCTCCTCCCACGTGCGCGGCGCGGCGACCGTCGGCTGCTCCCGGCCTCGCAGCGAATACGGCGCGATCGTGGTCTTGGATCCGTTGTTCTGGCTCCAGTCCAGGAACACCTTGCCCGCCCGCAGGCTCTTGGTCATCGTCGCCGTGACCAGCGCGGGCATGCTTTTCTCCAGCTGCTGGGCGACCCGCCGGGCCAGCACCACCGCCCCGTTGCTACTCACCGGATCGGCCAGTGGCGCATAGAGGTGCAGGCCTTTGCTGCCGCTGGTCAACGGGTACACCGTCAGCCCGATGTCCTCCATGAGTTCGCGTACGGCGTTGGCCACCTCACCCAGTTGGGGCATCGTCACACCGTCGCCGGGGTCCAGATCGAACACCAAACGAGTTGCCGGACCGGGCTTTCCGTCCGGCGTGAAACGCCACTGCGGCACATGGACTTCCAGCGCGGCCTGTTGGGCGATCCAGGCCAGCCCGGTGGGGGTGTCGATGATCGGATAGGTGGTGCTGCCCGAACGGTGCTGCACCGTCGCGCGCTCCAGCCAGCCCGGCGCCGAACTGGCCAACTGCTTTTCGAAGAAGGACGGCTCGTCGACTCCGTTGGGCCAGCGTTTGCGCGTCACCGCACGGCCGGCGATGTGCGGCACCATCACCTCGGCGATGGTGGTGTAGTACGAGAACACGTCGGATTTGGTGGTGCCGGTGGCCGGATAGAGCACCTTGTCGGCGTTGGTCAGCACAACCCGCGGTCCCCGCGTCGCGCCCGGCGGCCACACCTCATTCACCATCCCACGGTATTACCCGCTGCTACCGTGGACTAGTGATCAAGATGGTGGCGGCAGCCCTGATGACGCTGCCCGCGCTGATCGGTGCGCCGCAGGCGGGCGCCGATCCCGAGGATCACGTCCCCTACTGCACCGCCGGGCAGACGCCGGCGAACAACAACTGCCGCCCGGCACCCAATCAGCAGACCACCGACGACGCGCCGGGCGCGAACCCCGATCTGCCCACCGGAGTTAATCCGGGCGTCCAGCCCGCAGTCTGACCCGGTTTCACCCATCGGGGCTGCATACTGGACCTATGCGGTCCATCTGGAAAGGCTCGATCGCCTTCGGTCTGGTTAACGTCCCCGTCAAGGTGTACAGCGCCACCGAGGACCACGACCTGAAGTTTCACCAGGTGCACGCCAAGGACAACGGCCGCATCCGATACAAGCGGGTCTGCGAGGTGTGCGGCGAGGTCGTCGAATTCCGCGACATCGCCAAGGCGTACGAGTCCGACGACGGCCAGACCGTGGTGATCACCGACGAGGACATCGCCACTCTTCCCGAAGAGCGCAGCCGCGAGATCGAGGTGGTGGAGTTCGTTCCGGCCAGCGAGATCGACCCGCTGATGTATGACCGCAGCTACTTCCTCGAACCGGACGGCAAGTCATCGAAATCCTATGTGCTGCTTGCCAAAACACTCGCCGACACCGACCGGGTCGCCATCGTCCACTTCGCGTTGCGTAACAAGACGCGATTGGCGGCGCTGCGCGTCAAAGACTTCTCCAAGCGCGACGTGATGGTGGTGCACACCCTGCTGTGGCCGGACGAGATCCGCGACCCCGACTTCCCGGTGCTCGACAAGGAGGTGGAGATCAAGCCGGCCGAGCTGAAGATGGCGAGCCAGGTGGTCGAGTCGATGGCCGACGACTTCCATCCCGAGCAGTTCCGTGACACCTATCAGGAGCAACTCAAGGAGCTTGTGGAAGCCAAGCTGGAAGGCGGCGAGGCGTTCACCACCGAGGACCAGCCCGCCGAACTCGACGAGACCGAGGACGTCTCGGACTTGCTGGCCAAGCTGGAAGCCAGCGTCAAGCGCCGCCGCGGCGAATCCAGCGACCCCGACGACGAGCCGCCCGCCACGAAAGCGCCCGCGAAAAAGGCTGCCGCCAAGAAGGCACCGACCAAGAAGGCCGCCGCGAAGAAGGCTCCCGCAAAAAAGGCCGCGACCAAGAAGTAGGTACGCCAAACCCGTTCGTGACCAAATTAGAACGTGTTTCAATTGCCTTCGGTAATCAGCGTCATCCGACGCAGAGGTCTTGTTACGGTGTTCGCCGACAACGGAAGAGAGTCACGTGATCCTCGACAAATTCAGACTTGACGGTCAAGTTGCAGTAGTCACTGGCGCCGGGCGCGGCCTGGGCGCGGCGATCGCCGTCGCCTTCGCCGAGGTCGGCGCCGACGTCGTCATCGGCTCGCGCACCCAGTCGGAATTGGAGGCCGTTGCCGGCCAGATCGAGGCCGCCGGACAGCGCGCCCACATCGTCGTCGGCGACCTCGCCCAACCCGACACCACCGCCAAGCTCGCCGGCACCGCGGTCGAGGCGTTCGGCAAGCTCGACATCGTGGTCAACAATGTCGGCGGCACCATGCCCAACGCGCTGATGAACACCACCGTCAAGGACATGAAGGACGCATTCACCTTCAACGTGCTGACCGCGCATGCGCTCACCCTCGCGGCGGTGCCGCTGATGCTGGAGCATTCCGGCGGCGGCAACATCATCAACATCACCTCGACCATGGGCCGGTTGGCCGGGCGCGGATTCGCCGCCTACAGCACCGCCAAGGCCGCACTGGCCCACTACACCCGACTCACCTCGCTCGATCTCTGCCCCAAGATCCGGGTCAACGCCATCGCGCCGGGGTCGATCCTGACCTCCGCGCTGGAGATCGTCGCCTCCAACGAGGACCTGCGCGATCCGATGGAGAAGGCCACCCCCATGCGCCGCCTCGGCGATCCGCTCGACATCGCCGCGGCTGCGGTCTATCTCGCATCGCCCGCGGCGAGCTACCTCACCGGCAAGATGCTCGAGGTCGACGGCGGCCTCATCGTTCCCAATCTCGACCTGCCGATCCCCGACCTGTAAGGAGTGTCCATGGCCATCCGCGTCGCACAGATCGGCACCGGCAACGTCGGTGTCCACGCCCTGACCGCCCTGATCACCAACCCCGCGTTCGAACTCACCGGGGTGTGGGTCTCGTCGGACGCGAAGGCCGGCAAGGACGCCGCCGAACTCGCCGGCCTTGCCGGTGCGACCGGCGTCGTCGCCACCACCGATCTCGACGCCGTGCTGGCCACCGACCCGCAATGCGTCGTCTACAACGCCATGGCCGACAACCGGCTACCCGAGGCACTCGAGGACTACCGGCGAATCCTGGCCGCGGGAGTCAACGTCGTCGGCAGCGGCCCGGTGTTCCTGCAGTGGCCGTGGCAGGTGATCCCCGACGAGATGATCGAGCCGCTGGAGGACGCTGCGCAGCAGGGGAATTCGAGCATCTTCGTCAACGGGATCGACCCCGGCTTTGCCAACGACCTGTTGCCGCTCGCGTTGGCCGGCACCTGCCAGCGCATCCAGCAGGTGCGCTGTATGGAGATTCTCGACTACGCCACCTACGACAGCGCCGTGGTGATGTTCGACGTGATGGGTTTCGGCAAGCCGCTCGACGAGATCCCCATGCTGCTGCAGTCCGGGGTGCTGAGCCTGGCCTGGGGCTCGGTGGTCCGTCAGCTGGCGGCCGGCTTGGGCCTGGAACTCGACGGCATCGAGGAAATGTACGTGCGCGAGCCGGCACCGGAGGACTTCGAGATCGCCGCCGGGCACATCGCCAAGGGCACCGCCGCCGGGCTGCGCTTCGAGGTCATCGGGCTGGTCGGCGGGGCGCCCGTGGTCGTCCTCGAACACATCACCCGCTTGCGCGAAGACCTGTGCCCGCAGTGGCCGCAGCCGGCCCAGCCCGGCGGCAACTATCGCATCGAAATCACCGGCGAGCCGTCCTACGCGCTGGACCTCTGCCTGGCCTCGCCCAACGGCGACCACAATCACGCCGGCCTGGTGGCCACCGCTATGCGGCTCGTCAACGCCATCCCGGCGGTGGTTGCCGCTCCCCCGGGCATCTGCACGACCATCGACCTGCCGCTGGTCACCGGCAAAGGGCTGTACGCTGCAGGGTAGAGGAACCGCCAGGAGGGAATGCAGATGCGGCACATGCTCCGTCATGCGTTTGCGGCGGTCGTCGCGGCCGGCGCCACCGCAGGCGTGCTTGCGCCCTCGGCCATCGCCGATACCACGCTGATCGCGCCGTCGGTCCCCAACTGCGTCGAGACCGGCGGCAGCTCCGTGATCGGTGGCAACTCCACCGAATGCGGCACCCCGGGCAATGTGCAGCTCAACGCAACCCCGGAAGTTCCCGAGGATTTCGCCTATCCCTGGGGCGACGAGTTCTACGGTCCCGCACTGATTTTCGGTGGTCCGGGTCCCGCCGCCGGCGGCGGCGCCCACGGCGGGGGCCGCTAGCTCGTCACCACGCGGCCACGAAGGAGGCCCACCATGCGGACCAAGATCGCTCTTGGTGCCCCGTTGCTGATCGCGGTCACGAGCGTGCTGCTCGCCGCCCCGGCTTCGGCAGCGCCCCAATGCACCGACACCGGACCGAACACGACCGTCTGCCAGACACCCGGGCACTCCCAGATCACCACCTCGCCCAACCCCGCCCTGCAGAACCCGCTCGCCGGATGGGGCTTCGGCGGCATCGGGATCGGGCTCGGCGGAATCTTCATCGGTCTCTGACCTCACCCGCGGTGCAGTGGGCCTCGTACCGGTCGACGCTAGGTTTCGGTTAACCTAACTTTCGGCTTCGTACTCCCGGATAGAAGGCCGTCGGTTGGCTCTGGTGACCCGCTTCCCCAAGGCGGGCCTCGCGCTGCTCGGGCCCGCCTTCGTCGCCGCCATCGCCTACGTGGATCCGGGCAACGTCGCGGCCAACGTCAGCGCCGGCGCCCAATTCGGATTCCTGCTGGTGTGGGTGATCGTGGTGGCCAACGCGATGGCCGGACTGGTGCAGTATCTGTCGGCCAAGCTCGGCCTGGTCACGGGCCGATCACTGCCCGAGGCGGTCCGTGACCACACCCGCACACCGACCCGGATCTGCTACTGGCTTCAGGCCGAACTGGTGGCGGTCGCCACCGACCTGGCCGAGGTGGTCGGCGGCGCGATCGCGCTGCACCTGTTGTTCGACCTGCCGCTGCTGCTCGGCGGCGTGATCACCGGCGCGGTGTCCCTGGTGCTGCTCGCGATTCAGGATCGTCGCGGCCAACGGGTCTTCGAGCGGGTCATCACCGGCCTACTGCTGGTGATCGCGATCGGCTTCCTGGCCAGCCTCTTCGTCAACGCACCACCGGCCAGTGCCGTCGCGGCGGGGCTGGTTCCCCGTTTCGACGGCCCGGAAAGCGTCCTGCTGGCGACGGCCATGCTGGGCGCCACGGTGATGCCACACGCGGTCTATCTGCATTCCGGCTTGGCCCGCGACAGGCACGGTCACCCCGCGCCCGGCACGGTGCGCGCACGACTGCTGCGGGTGACGCGCTGGGACGTCGGCATCGCGATGCTGGTCGCCGGCGCAGTCAACATGTCGATGCTGCTGGTCGCGGCCACCAACCTGCAGGGTCGCGCCGACACCGATTCGATCGAGGGCGCCCACGCCGCGGTGCGCGACACCCTCGGGCCCGTCGTCGCGCTGTTCTTCGCGATCGGGCTGTTGGCCTCCGGGCTGGCGTCGACCTCGGTCGGCGCCTACGCCGGCGCGATGATCATGCAAGGCCTGCTACGGAGATCGTTTCCGTTGCTGATCCGCCGGCTCGTCACGCTCATCCCCGCCCTGGTGGTGCTGGCCGCCGGCATCGACCCCAGTCGTGCGCTGGTGATCTCCCAGGTGGTGTTGTCATTCGGCATCCCCTTCGCCCTGATCCCGCTGGTCCGGCTGACGGCTAAGCCCGCCCTGATGGGCGCCGATACCAATGCCCGGCTGACCACCGCTCTCGGGTGGACCGTCGCCGCGGTCATTACGCTTCTCAACGTGGTGTTGATCTACCTGACCTTCGCGCACTGACTCATGCAGGGCCCGCTGTCGCCGGCCGAGCGGCTCCGCCACCCGTATTTCGCCTACGGGTCCAACCTGTGCGTGCAGCAGATGGCCCGGCGGTGTCCCGAGGCCGTCGACCCGCGACCGGCCACCCTCGCCGACCATGACTGGCTGATCAACGAGCGCGGGGTGGCCACCGTCGAACCCGTTACCGGCAGCACCGTCCACGGTGTGTTGTGGTGGCTGTCCGACCACGACCTGGCCACCCTCGACAGCGCCGAGGGGTGCCGGTTCGCTACCGCCGCGACCGTCTGACCGTGCACACCCGTGACGGGCCCTCGCCGGCCTGGGTCTACATCGATCACCGGACCGAACCCGGCCCACCCCGACCGGGTTACCTGGAACGCATCATCGACGGCGCCCTGCATCACGGCCTGCCACACCGCTGGATCGAATTCCTGCGCCGCTGGGATCCGGCCAGTTGGCCGGTACCGTCACGCGCGAACGACCAAGGCCCACAGACCCTTTCGGAGCTGCTCGCAGATCCCGCCGTCGTCGAGGTGAGCCGGCTGCGATCACGGTTCGGATTTCTGGCCATCCACGGCGGTGGTCTCGAGAAGATGACCGACGTCATCGCCGAACGCGCCGCCGAGGCGGCCGGGGCGTCGCTCTATCTGGTGCGCCATCCGGTGGACTATCCCCACCACCTGCCCTCGGCGCGCTACCTGGCCGCCGAATCGAACCGTCTCGCCGCGTTCCTCGACCACGTGGACGTGGCGGTGTCGCTGCACGGGTACGGCCGGATCGGCCGCAGCACCCAACTGCTGGCCGGCGGACGCAACCGGGCGCTGGCCGCCCACCTGGCGGCGAGCATCGATCTGCCGGGCCACCAGATCGTCACCGACCTCGACGCCATTCCCGCCGAGCTGCGCGGGCTGCACCCGGAGAATCCGGTGAACCGCGTTCGTCAGTGCGGGGCCCAGCTCGAGCTGCCGGCCCGGGTTCGGGGTATCAGCCCGCGCAGCCAGCCGCCGGCCGTCGACGACGGGCTGTCTCCGGCAACGTCTGCGCTGGTGTCGGGCTTGATCGCGGCCGCGAACTCCTGGCGATAGAAAATTCTGCTCCGGCACCCATCCACGGCGTCAGGTGCTCCGAATACCGGGTGTGGAACCGATGAGCACCCGTGGAGGCCGTCCGATGCTGACCCCTGCGCTGTACCGGACCCGAATCACCCACCTGCGCCGGTCGCCGGTGCACCACTACGCCGAGCACCGGGGCTACAGCTGGTACGTCGACGTCGATGACCTACCGCGGCTGCCCGGCTGGCTGCGGCCCTTCGCCCGCTTCGAGGCCGTCGACCACCTGCACGGCGCACCGCAGGACTCCCTGCGGCAACGGGTGGACGCCGTGCTGGCCGAGCACGGTATTCACCTGCCCGGCGGGCGGGTCACCGCGCTGCTGATGCCGCGGGTCCTGGGCCGGGCGTTCAACCCGCTGAGCCTGTTCTGGTGCCACGACGCCGACGGCGCGCTGCGCTGCGTGATCGCCCAAGCCCAGAACCTGAACGGCGAGCGACACGCGTATGTTCTTCCGCCCGATCAGGATTCGCCGGTGATGGTGATGAAGAACTTCTACGTGTCGCCGTTCACCGGAGTCGACGGCTACTACCTGGTCCGGGCGCCGCGGCCGGACCAGAAGCTTGATCTGACCATCTCGCTGCACCGGGAGAACCAGCCGGCGCTGGTGGCCACGGTGCGCGGTACCCGCCGGCGCGCCAGCATCGGACAGATCGTCCGCCTGCAGTTCAGCGCGCCCCTGGCACCGCAGGTGGCCGCGTTGAGCATGCGCCTCCAGAACCTCATCCTGCGGTTGCGCGGTGTGCCGGTGATACCCCGTCCGGCCGAGGAGCTCCAGCGCGTCCCGCAGGCCATCAGCATCCAGCCGGCGGCCCCGGGATGGACGACGACGAATTGTTCGTGGATGCCGTCGTGACCACCGCGGTTGACGCGCCCGTTACGCTACGGCTCAATGCCAGCGACAACACACGGACGGCGGCGTTGACCACTGCCGATCTCGACGCTCTGCTGCGCCGGGTGGCGCAGCACGATGCCGACGCCTTCGCCGCGTTCTACGACGCCACCCGATCACGGGTCTTTGGCCTGATCACCAGGGTCTTGCGAGATCCGGGCTACAGCGAAGAAACCACCCAGGACGTCTACCTGCAGGTGTGGCGGACCGCTGAAAGCTACGACCCGGCATCGGGCAGTGCATTGGCCTGGTTGCTCACGGTTGCCCACCGCCGTGCCGTGGACCGGGTGCGCTCCGAGCAGGCCGCCACCCAGCGTGAGTCGCGCTACGGTGCGGCGACGGTCGAGACGCCGGCCGACCACGTGGCCGACGCGGTGATCACCGACGACGAGCGGCGACAGGTGGCCACGTGTCTGGGCGGGCTGACCGAGGTCCAGCGTGAGTGCATCGAGCTGGCCTACTACCAGGGAATGACCTACGTGCAGGTGTCTGAACGGCTGGCAGCCAACCTCGCGACAGTGAAGTCGCGGATGCGCGACGCCCTCCGCGGCCTGCGCAATTGTCTGGGTGTGCGATGAGGGTGCTGCGATGACTCGACCACACGATGGCTCCGGAACCGGAGACCTGCTGGAACTGGCGGTGCCCTATGCACTGCACGCGGTGTCCGAGGCCGAACGCGACGAGATCGAGGGCCAGCTCGCCGCGGCCGCTCGAGATGAGTCCGACGCCTTCTACGACGAGGTGCGGGCGGTCCGCGAAACGATGGCGGTGGTCTCCGCGGGTAGCGCCGTCGAACCGCCGGCCGATCTGCGTCGCCGCCTGCTGGCCGCGGTCGCCGATTCTGCCGGCGACAACGTGCGCACCCTGCCCACCGCCGGAGCGCGACCGTCCAGCCGGCGCTGGCGTACGGCACTGCTGTCGGCCGCGGCGGCAGTGGTGATCGGTCTCGGCGCCGTCGGCGTCGGCCTGTCGCTGCGGCCCGAGCCGGCGCAACCCTCGACAGCACAACAGGTCTTCGCCGCACCCGACGTCCATACCGTCTCCGGCGCCATCCCCGGCGGCGGCACCGCCACCGTGGTCTTCTCCCGGGAGAAGAACGCCGGCGTGCTGGTGATGAACGACGTGCCGAAGCCGGCGCCGGGCACGGTGTACCAGATGTGGCTGGTGGGCGACAGCGGTCAGACTTCGGCAGGCACGATGGACGACAAGGCGGTGTCACCGTCAACCACGGCAGTGCTCCCGGACCTGGGTAACTCCAAGGCGCTGAAGTTCACCGTCGAGCCCGGCAGCGGATCCACCCAGCCGACCGGTCAGGTGGTCGCCGAACTGCCGCTGGTGTAGCGCCTCAGGCGAACACCCCGGCACGTGCCGATCGGGTGATGTCGTCGGCCAGTACCTCAGGTGCGCCCGATTCGATGCCGTCGACGATCTGCCGGGCCACCTCGGCGGGGTCGTTCTTGGGAACATCGAGATGGGCGATCATCGAGGTGTCGGTGTAGGCCAGGTATACGCCGATCACGTTGATACCGTCCGGCTGCAGTTCGAGGCGCAGGGAGTTCGTGGCCGACCACAGCGCCGCCTTCGACGAGCCGTAGGCGCCGGAGCCCGGCAGCCAGGACAACACCGAGGCGATGTTGACCACGGTGCCGCGCCCGTTGCGCGCCAGCGCCGGGGCGAACGCCTGGGTGACCCGAAGGGCGCCGAACACGTTGGTGTCGAACACCGACCGAACCTCGTCGATGTCGCTGTGCAGCAAGGATTCGGCGCCGAGCAGTCCGGCGTTGTTGACGACGATGGTGGCGTCGCCGGCGAGCGCGGCCAGCTTGGCCACCGAATCGGGATCGGTGACATCGGCTTGCACCACGGTGACCCGGGGATCGGTGGAGGTTTCGGGCCGGCGGCTCGTCGAGTACACCTTCGCAGCACCCCGAGCCAACAATTCGTCGACGATCGCCTTGCCGAGCCCTCGCTGGCCGCCGGTCACTACCGCTGTCGCGCCCGCGACGCGGGCTCCTGTCTCGGTCATGGTCTTCTCCTTCGG
The DNA here is from genome assembly GCA_002007745.1 of Mycolicibacterium litorale. Classification (GTDB taxonomy): domain Bacteria; phylum Actinomycetota; class Actinomycetes; order Mycobacteriales; family Mycobacteriaceae; genus Mycobacterium; species Mycobacterium litorale_A. The sequence continues at coordinate 4,958,929 of CP019882.1, forward strand.
GTTGTGCCCTGGTCAACCTAACACCCTGAGTTGGAATTCCCAATCCAGATAGGATGTGGTCATGGCTACCGGTTCCTGGATCGACGACCCGTGCCCCATCGCTCGCACCATGTCGGTGTTGGGCCAGCGGTGGGCGGTGCTGATCCTGCGAGAGGCGATGCTGGGCCGGTCCCGGTTCTCCGAGTTCCGCAAGCAGCTCGGCATCGCGTCCGACGTGCTGAGCACCCGGCTGTCCGAACTCGTCGACGCCGGGATTCTCGAGGTGGTCGACTACCAGGAACCCGGCGATCGGGTGCGCAGCCGCTACGTCCTGACCGAGGCCGGGCACGACCTGGCGCCGGTGCTGGCCGCCCTGGGTCAATGGGGCCACGATCATCTGACCCATCCGGGCAGCAGTGGTTACCGCTTCGTCGAAGCCGACACCGGCGAGCCCCTCGCCCTCAGGTTCGGTCGCCGGGACGGCAGCAGTGTGCCGGTGCCGCGGGTTTCGCTGGTGGGGGGCTGACCGTCAGGTTCGCAGGGTCGACTCGGCCGCGACGGCGAGCACGTCGGCGACGTCGTGGCGCTCCCGCCATGCCATCCGCTGGCGCATCGCGCCATTGCCTTCGCGCAGCAGCCTGCCCAATTCGGCGTGCACCCACTCGTCGTCGCCGAGCTCGATCAGTGCCGGCTGCAACAGCCGCAACCACTTGGCCAGCACCCGCGGCGTCGGACCGGTCGCCCAGCCCTCGATGACGTCGATCGACTGTCCGTCGAGCCCGTCGTGGGCGGCTTTCCAATAGGCGGCACGCAGGACGTGGTCGTCGATACGCGGCACCGGCGCGCCGGCCTGTTCGGCGGCCAGCGCCGTCATCACCGCTGCCCGCGCCAGGGTGGCCAGCAGGACGGTCTCGGCTGCGGTGGCCGGCACGTCGGCGACCCGCAGTTCCACCGTCGGGAACTTGTTGGACGGGCGCACGTCCCAATAGACCATGCCGTCGTCGAGCATCGCCCCGGCATCGAGCATCATCGCCACGATCGCGTCGTAGTGCTCCGGCGATTCGAAGTGCGGCGGCGGACCGGCGCTGGGCCAGCGACCCCACAGCACGCTGCGCCAGCTGGCGTGGCCGGTGTCGGCGTTGCGGTAGATCGCCGAGTTGGCGGTCAGCGCCAGCAGCAGCGGAAGCCACGGCCGCAGCCGGTTGGACACGGCGATGGCCGTCGCGCGGTCGGGCACCTCCACGTGCACGTGGCACCCGCAGATGCCCTGTTCGTGGGCGATCATGCCGAAGCGTTCGCCGATTTCCCGATACCGCGGCTTGTCGGTGATCGGAAAGCTCTGCGGCACCGTCGGCGGCAGGCCCACCGCCAGCAGCCGCGCACCAGCCTGTTCGGCGGCTTCGGCCGCCACCCGCCGCAGATGGACGATCTGTTGACGCAGTTGCGAACTGGTGTTCGCGACGTCGGTCGCGGTCTCGACCTGGCACGTGGTCAGTTCGAGTTGGAGGTCGACGCCGCGCGCCGCGGCGTGCCGAGCGACATCGGCGTTGCGGGCGACGGGTTCACCGGTGCGGGGGTCGACGAGAAGGAACTCTTCCTCGACGCCGACGCTGGGAGGATTCACGATGCCCAGGGATGCCCGCGCTCGCACGTGACCAAACCCGGTGCGGTGCAGGTCACCGGCGCGGTGCCACGCACCGAGACCGACGCTGTCGGTCCGCACGGACGCGGCCCTAGCATGCGGCCATGGGCAGAGACTTTCGCTTCGGCATCGGCGTGCGATCGGTCAAGTCGGCACAGCGCCTACGCGAGACGGTGCGGCGGTTCGAGGACCTGGGCTTCGATGTGCTGCACGTACCCGACCACCTCGGGCGATTCGGAGTGCCCGCGCCGTTCCCCACCATGGTGGCCGCCGCCGAGGCGGCCAAGACCATGCGGGTGGGGACATTCGTCATCAACGCGGGCTTCTACAAGCCGGCGCTGCTTGCCCGCGACGCCGTGGCGGTCGACGTCCTAACCGACGGCCGACTGGATCTCGGCCTCGGGACCGGATATGTGCGTGAGGAATTCGAGGCTGCCGAGCTGCCCTACCCCAGTGCGGGAAGGCGGGTCGACCATCTGCTGCACACCACCGAATACCTCAAGCGGATCGCGCCGACGATTCCGATCCTGATCGCCGGCAACGGCGATCGGGTGCTGACCATCGCCGCTCAGCACGCCGACATCATCGGCTTGACCGGTGGCGGAGTGCCCGATCACCCGGGCCACGATCCGCTGGCCGAACGCATCGCGTTCGTCCGCGCCGCCGCCGGTGACCGCTTCGCCGGCCTGGAGTTGAACATCGCGATCACCGGCGTGCCGACCGACTCGTCGGGAGTCCCGGATCTCGCGCTGACCCGGGGCTATGCCCCAGATGCCACCGAGGAGCAGTTACTGGCTCTGCCGACGGTGCTAAGCGGTACGCCCCGCGACATCGCCGACACGCTGCGCGATCGCCGCGACCGCTACGGCATCACCTACTTCACCGTGCAGGACTACCACGCCGAGTACTTCGCCAAGGTCATCGCCGAACTGCGCTGACTCAGCGCTGTTCGCGCGCCGAGGTGTAGTAGGGCGCCCGCCCGGTCCGCGCGGAGATCACCGACAGCAGCACACCCACCAAGGCCAGACCCACCCCGAACGTGAGCTCGATCCCGGTCAGCGAACCGGTGGCGATGGCGTAGACGATCACGAACGCCATGAACGCCGCACCGAGGCCGGGCAGCACGCCCCCCAACACGAAATCTCTTGGTGACGAAGCGATTTGGCGCCGGTAACACCAGATCGCCGTGGTCGCGGTGAGCAGGTAGAACATCGCGGCCATCAGGCCAAGGGTGCTGACGATATTGGACAGGGCGTCGCCGATGGCACCGATCAGCGTCGACCCCCAGAGGAAGACGATGTTGAGGGCGCCGAACAGGATGGTGGCGTTGAACGGCGTCTGGAACGGGCGTCGCACCTGCCCGAACCAGGACGGGATCACCCGGTCGCGCCCCATCGCGTAGCCGATCCGTGAGGCGCTGACGATCGCCGCCAGCAGCGAGGCCAGCGTTCCGCCGAGCACGGCGACGATCATCACCTTGCCCCAGAACGAGCCGCCGAGCCGATCGCCGATGAAGGCCAGGATGTTGGCGGCGTGGTCCTGCATCTCCTGCATCGGTGCGACGCCCTGGAAGGCCAGGATGGCGACCGAGTAGATGACGAACAGCAGCACGACGCTGGTGACCGCGGCGCGGCCGGCCTTCTGCCCGGAGGCCTCCTCGCCGACGTAGGCCGCGGTGTCCCAGCCGGAGTAGAGGAACACCGCCAGCAGGATTCCGGAGACCAGCGATTGGAAGCCGCCGGCGCCGCCGACGGTGAACCAGTCGGCGCTCGGCGCGACGGTGCCGGGGTGGCCGTTGGCGATGTAGGCGATGGCCACGACCGCGAACCCGATGAGCAACGCGTACTCGAAGATCGCCCAGCCCAGCTGGAAGCGCGCCGATAGCGAGGCGCCGAGCGCGGCCACCACCATCACGATGACGTTGAAGACCGTGCCGACCGTGGCGACGGCGACGGTGTTGTTGGCGGCATCGTCGGAGAACAGACTGAGCAGGTAGGCTGCCCAGCGGGATGGTGAGGCTGGTCGTGCCGACGGTGTAGTAGAGAAGCATGATCCAGCCGGCGAAGAAGCCGGCGTGCGGGCTGAGCACTCGGCCGACCCACGAATAGGTGGCTCCGGCGCTCGGCTGCCAGGCGTGCAGTCGCTGGTAGCCCAGCGCGATGCCGAGCATCGGTATGAAGCAGATAAGGATCGGCAGAAATCCGGCGTAGGCGACCGTGGCGAGGATCGCCGCCATCGAGACGGCCACACTCTGGATCGGCCCGGAACTGGCCAGGGCCATGACGACGACGTCGACGGCCCGCAATGCACCCGACTTGAGCCCGACCGCGTCCTGGTCGGCACCGGTTGCTTCGGTTGACATCAGCGCCTCCGATCGAAAGAAATCTACGCGGCGCGCTCGCCGCGGCCTAACTGTGCATACTTTGTATGTTAAGTAGGTTTCGTGCGTGTCAAATTCGCAGAATATTTGCTGTTCACAGCGATTTCCCAGCTGGCGGCCACCTCCATATACACAGCACCGGATCACACCGGACGGCAAGGATTGACCGAACTGGGGGGTTTGAGTAGCCGCCAACCGGGTATCGAATGGCAGTTACGGTGCGCACTTCGCGAAGGAGGCAGTCATGATTCGCCACTCACTGCATGCCGCTGCCGACGTCTCGCGCCGGGCCGCAGGCTGGATCCGCAAGGACTATCCCAAGGCAGCGAACCCGCCCGGTCACTGCTCCCTGGTCGCGCTGTGCGGAACCGACGGCGGCGGCCGATAGCCCTGCGCTGATGGGGTGCGGCCGGTTCGCGGTAAGCTGCCAGCCGGTCCGCCCCCGTAGCTCAGGGGATAGAGCACGGCTCTCCTAAAGCCGGTGTCGCAGGTTCGAATCCTGCCGGGGGCACCAATTTCCGCAGGTCAGGACGCTGTTACCCGAATTCGGTTGGTGGTGGTCAGCACCCGCTCCGGTGTGAACACGACCGATCGCTCGGCCTCCTGCACGTCGGAAACCGACCACTCCAGCGCGGCGGTGCCGGACAGCTGCACCGCGGCGCCGGTGACGAAGTCGAGGAAGAGCAGCGCGGTGGCCGGGTCGACGGCGATGTTGCCCAGGCTGTTGAACAGGTTATTGCCGGGATAGTCCGGCCAGCTCAGCCGGCCGTCATCGACGCGCACGAAGCCGGCCGGGCCGCCGCGGTGCGAGGCGTCATTACCGGACGTTGGGTGGGCGGTCCCCAAGAAGAAGGTGTCGGCACCTTCGATCAGCACACGCTCAGCCGGCCGCAGCGCCGATCCGTCGAACACCGCCGCCGCACTCCCGGCCGGCATCGCCGGCAGACGTGGCTCGATGTACTTCGGACAATTGCCGTAGGCCTGGTCAACCTCCAATACCAGCCCCGCCGAATCCGCGTGGGTCAGCACGCCGTTGACCCGCAGTCGGCGCCGGGCGGCGAAATCGATGGCGACCACACCGACGGGTTGGCCGGCCAGCATGCCGTGCAGCGGGTCGACATCGGCAACCCCGCCCTGAATGCGCAACGTCGTCGGTGCCGCCGCAGCCAGGAAGCCAGGCTGGCCCACCAACGGCGAGGTCCACAGCCGGCCGTCGCCATCACGCGCGGTCACGACCGCCAGGCGGGCGCTTGACAACAGGGCGGCGGTGCCGGCGCTGAGCCGCCCCCGCGCAGCCATCGAGGCCAGCCGCTGCGCGTACGCGCGCACCCCTGCCCGGTCCTGAACAGCCAGCTCGCCGCTGTGGAAACCCACAGCGGCCAGCCGGTTCTCACTCACAACGGGTTGCGGCCGGAAAACGCGACCACGCGCTGGGTCGGCGTTGCACCTGCGGCCGCGGTCACCTCGGGGCCGAAAAGGTCCTGGGCCGAAGCGCCGGCACCAGCTGAGAGCCCACCACCTCGGCCAGTGCGGCCTCTGCCTCGTCGAATTCCACCTTCCGGCCGACCGCGACCGCCAGATCCCAACTGTGAATGAGCGTCGAGTAGGTGATGATCCCGACCGCCTGTCCGGCCGGCATCTCGCCGAGCACGGTCGTGACCGGCTGCTGCCAGTCCCGGATCGTCGCCCAGGCGCGCTGGGAACGCCCGACGGACTGCTTGGTCACCGCGACCGGATCCGGACCGAGGATGTCATCCCCGCTGAAGAGCTCCGCCTCGGTCGGCCCCGGGCCGCCGTCGACGCCAGCGGCAAAAGCATCGATGGAGGCCACCGTGTGGCTGACGAGCGACCGCACGTTCCACCCGCTGCACGGGCTGGCCAGCTCCAAATCCGTCGGACTGAGCGCGGCGACCAGGTCGACCAGGCGCCGGTCGGCCTGCTGCAGCAATTCCAGAGAGATGATCGGGGACACCTTGTTCCTAACGTTGTTCAACTAACACTGACGTTAGATTCCTACCGCACGAATCTAACGGTGTCAACACGCTGATAGCATTAGGGAGTGGATGCCAGGTCACGCATGAACAGGGCTCAAGCGGCGGGGTTCCCCGTCGCGGGTGAGCCGTTGGCGGTGGACCTGGCCGACACGATCATCACCGTCCACGACCCGGCCACCGATCTACTGCCCGACGAGGAGACCTGCCAGCTGTGGTGGAGCCTGCAGCAGGACCGTCTCCCCGACGGCCCCTGGCCGCCCCTGCTGCCGACGGTCGAGCTGCGCCAGGCGATCCGCGAGATACTCGACGCTCAGATCCGCGGATCGGTACCCAGCACGGCCGCCATCGACTACCTCAACGACGTGACCGCCAGGGTGGCCTCAACTCGCCGGCTCGAACGCACGCCCGACGGATGGACGGCCGTCACCACCCACCGCGGACCCGCCGACCGGCCCTACCAGCTCGCGCTCGCCGCCGTCGCTGAGAGCCTCGTCGATCTGCTGGTCGGCGCGGCGCGCAACCGGCTACGCCGATGCGAAAGCCCGGCGTGCAGCATGCTTTTCGTCGCCTCGGACACCCGCCGCAAGTTCTGCACCCAGAACATCTGCGCCAACCGGACCCGGGTGGCGCGGCATTACCACCGTCACCGGCCGGACTGACCGGGCCTAGTCGCCGCGGGTCTCGATCACCCGGGTGGCGATGTCGACCAGCCGGATGTTGCTGGTCTGCGACAGCTCACGCAGCATCTCGAAGGCGCGCAGCGCATCGACGTTGAATCGCTCCATGATCACGCCCTTGGCTTGACCGATGGTGTCGCGGGTGTTCAGCGCCGACTCCAACTGCTCCCCGTGCCGGCTGGCCAGGATCGCCGCGGCGGCATGCGCCGCCAGCACCGAACCGATGGCCTCCGATTCGCCGTCGAACGCATGCGGCTTCAACCCGAACAGGTTCAGCGCACCCGCTGTCGTCGCGGTGGTGTACAGCTTGAACGACATTCCGCTGCGCACGCCCAACTCGGCGGCCGCGCGGCTGTAGTTGGGCCAACGGCGCTCGGTGGTGAAGTCATCGGTGCGCACGATCAGTTCGTCGACGGCGGCCTCGATGCATGGCCCCTCACCGCATTCCTCCTGCAGCGCGTCCAGTTTGTAGATCAGGTCCGAGGTGCCGAACAGTGACTCGAATTTTCCGCCCTTGCCGATCAGCAGTACGCCGCAGGTGTCGGTGCCGGGGATCATCTCGACCGCCGCGGCGGTCACATCGGCGAGCACCTCGTCGACGTTGCGGGGCGACGCGGTCAATCGGGCCAACTCGGCCATCCGCACCGCCAGATCGTGGTTGGGCGAAGACATGGAGAAAGTGTTCCCCACGGCCGGGAAATTAACGCCAGCGGCTAGCCGATACGACGTTTGCCGATGCACAGGCGTGGCAATGCTGCGCGCAAGCGGGCGTGGCTGTCGACATCCACGCCCGCTGAGGTCCTGTCGGTTCAGACCGAGAGCCGGCGGGACCGCCCTGGTTGTGACCGCACGCCGGATTACGCCTCGCTACTCTTTTAGCTGTAGTAACTTCGCCCCTGTGGCAGGCAACGTCTGGATCCTGGGTGGCTATCAAAGCGACTTCGCGCGCAACCTGACCCGGGAGGGACATGACTTCGCGGCGCTGACCAGCGAGGCCGTCGACATGACGCTGGCCGAGTCGATGATCGACGCCGCCGACATCGAGGTCATCCACGTCGCGAACGCGTTCGGCGAGATGTTCGCCCGGCAGGGCCATCTCGGAGCCATGCCCGCCACCGTGCATGGCGGCTTGTGGGACGTCCCCGCCACCCGGCATGAGGCGGCCTGCGCGTCGGGAAGCGTGGCCGCCCTCGCGGCGATGGCCGACCTGCGGGCCGGGAACTATCGCACGGCGCTGGTCGTCGGCGTCGAGTTGGAGAAAACGGTGTCCGGTGACACTGCCGCGCAGCACCTGGGTGCGGCGGCCTGGACCGGTCACGAGGGTGCCGATGCCACCTACGTCTGGCCGTGGATGTTCGCTCAGGTCGCCGACGAGTACGACCGCCGGTTCGGCCTCGACGAGACCCATCTGCACGCGATCGCGGCGGTCAACCTCGCCAACGCGCGCCGCAATCCCAATGCCCAGACCCGCGACTGGCAGCTGCCGGATCTGGTCGCCCACGGCGGCGACGACGCGGTCAACCCGCCCGTCGAAGGCCGCATCCGACGCTACGACTGCAGCCAGATGACCGACGGCGCGGCCGGCATCGTGTTGGTCAACGACGACTTCCTGGCTGACCATCCCGGCGTCCGCCCGATCGGGCTGATCGAGGGCTGGGGCCACCGCACCGTCGGCCTCGGGCTGCAGCAGAAGCTCGATCGGGACGCCGAAAGCCCCTATCTACTGCCCCATGTCCGCACGGCCGTGCACGACGCGTTCGAGCGTGCCGGGGTCAGCCTCGACGACGTCCACGGTTTCGAGGTGCATGACTGCTTCACGCCCAGCGAGTACCTCGCGATCGACCACATCGGCCTGACCGGTCCGGGTGAATCGTGGAAGGCGATCGAGAACGGCGAGATCGAGATCGGCGGCCGGCTTCCGATCAACCCCAGCGGCGGCTTGATCGGTGGCGGGCACCCCGTGGGCGCCTCCGGTATCCGCATGATGCTCGACGCGGCCAAGCAGGTCAGCGGGCTGGCCGGGGACTACCAGGTCGACGGTGCCCGACGCTTCGGCACCCTCAATTTCGGTGGTAGCACCGCCACCACAGTCAGTTTCGTGATCAGATCGGCAGACGATGGACACTGAGATCGTCGGCAAGTTCCTCTCCACCCTGCCCGAAGACGACGACCACCCCTACCGCACCGGCCCCTGGCGCCCGCAGACCACCGAGTGGCGTGCCGACGACATCACCGTCGTCGACGGTGAGCTGCCCGCCGACCTCGACGGCGTGTACCTGCGCAACACCGAGAACCCGCTGCACCCCGCGCTGAAGACCTACCACCCCTTCGACGGCGACGGCATGCTGCACATCGTCGGGTTCCGCGACGGAAAAGCCTTCTACCGCAACCGCTTTGTCCGCACCGACGCATTCATCGCCGAGAACGACGCCGGCGGCCCGCTGTGGCCGGGACTGGCCGAACCGCTGTCACTGGCGAAGGCGGACTATGGCTGGGGCGCCCGAACCCTGCTCAAGGACGCCTCGAGCACCGATGTGGTGGTGCACCGCGGCGTCGCACTGACGAGTTTCTACCAGTGCGGTGACCTGTATCGAGTCGATCCCTACACCGCCGAGACACTCGGCAAGGAGACCTGGAACGGCGCCTTCCCGGCCGGCTGGGGTGTCTCGGCGCATCCGAAGGTCGACGACAACACCGGCGAGATGCTGTTCTTCAACTACGCCAAGAGCGCGCCCTTTCTGCACTACGGGGTGATCGACGCCGACAACGAGCTGGTGCATTACGTCGACGTGCCACTACCCGGCCCGCGGCTCCCCCACGATATGGCGTTCACCCGAAACTATGTGATTCTCAACGACTTTCCACTGTTCTGGGAACCGGAACTGCTGGAGCGCGACCTGCACGTGGCCCGCTTCCACCGCGACATGCCGTCGCGCTTCGCGGTGTTGCCCAGGCGCGGCCGGAGTGCCGACGTGCAGTGGTTCGAGGCCGATCCGACCTACGTGCTGCACTTCGTCAACGCCTACGAGGACGGCGTCGAGATCGTGCTCGACGGCTTCTTCCAAGGTGAGCCCGAACCGGTTGACAACGGCACCGGCACCAAGTGGCAGCGCGCCTTCCGATTCCTGGCACTTGATCGCATGCAAGCCAGGCTGCACCGCTGGCGGCTCAACCTGGTGACCGGCGGACTGACCGAAGAACCGTTGTCGGACAGCATCACCGAGTTCGGCATGATCAACGCCGGCCATGCCGGCGAGCCCTACCGATACGCCTACGCCGCCACCGGCAAGCCCGGCTGGTTCCTGTTCGACGGACTGGTTCGCCACGACGTCCGCACCGGCGCCGAACAGCGCTACCGCTTCGGTGACGGCGTCTACGGCAGTGAGACGGCGATGGCGCCGCGAGTCGGCAGCCGGGCCGAGGACGACGGTTACCTGGTGACCCTGACCACCGACATGGCAGCTGACTCGTCCTACTGCCTGGTGTTCGACGCCGCCCGCGTCGAAGACGGCCCGGTCTGCAAACTTCAACTGCCCGAACGGATCTCCAGCGGCACGCACTCGACGTGGGTGGCCGGCGACGCGCTGCGCCGGTGGCGTACCGCCGATTCGGCCGCCGAGGCGATCGGGCTGTAGTGGTCGACATCAGCGACGCCGAGACGCCCACCGTCCTGGCGCCCGAGGGCCCCAATGCCATCGGCCGGATGCTGGGGCTGCTCGGCGACGAATGGAACCTGCTGATCGTGCAGCATGCGCTGCTCGGTGCCACCCGCTACAGCCAGTTCATGGCCCGGCTGCCCATCTCGAACTCGGTGCTCACCAGCCGGTTGCAGACGCTGGTCGCCGACGGCCTGTTGACCCGCAAAGTGCACGCCTCGACCCGCGCCCGCACCGAGTACCTGACTACCGGGCGCAGCCGGTCGCTGTGGCCGACGATGCTCACAATCTGGGACTGGGAACGCAATTGGGTCACCGAGCACCGGGAGACGTTGCCGGCCATGCGCCACGAGATGTGCGGTTCGCGCTTCGCACCGCTGTTGCGGTGCAGCCGATGCCAGTGCCGGGTGACCGACGCCGAGGTGGCGTTGCGGCTTGGCCCGAGCGGTACCTGGGAGCGTTCGGCACCCGCGGCGGCGACCCGCCGGCGCTCAGAGTCCGACGCGACCGCCCGTCAGGCCGGGCTGTTCCCCGAGACGATGAGCGTGTTCGGCAACCGTTGGGCCGCAGCGTTACTCGTGGCGGCATTCCTGGGTACCACCCGGTTCACCGATTTCCAAAACCAGTTGGGCGCTCCCCCGAGCCTGCTCGCCGAACGTCTCCAGACGTTCTGCACCATCGGGGTACTCACCACCTCACCCACCGAACGGACCGGGCCGGAGCGCGCCGCCTACCTGCTCACCGACAAGGGCCGGTCATTGTTCCCGGTGCTCGTCGCCGCCCTGCAGTGGGCGCAGTGGTGGTTTCAGGCGCCCGAGGGGCCGGCCATGGTGATCACCCACCACGGCTGCGGTGCCGCTTTCACCGGTGAGCTGGCCTGCGACCGCTGCAACGAGCGCCTTATCGGCACCCATGTCGAGGTGCTCACTTAGGTGGCAGTACCTGGAAGCCTTTGATGATCGCCGAGGAATCGGCGACGTAGGTGGGGTTGTCGGCCTTGATCGCCTGCACCGTCAGCGTCGTCACGTAGTTCACGTCGCCCGCCTGGTAGACCACGGCCAGCGACGTCGCCTTGCGGGCGGGGATCTTGCCCATGGCCGGGGCGGTGTAGGTGGTGGACTGCCCGGTGGATCCGCACACCTGCCTCGGAGTGGACTTGAGGTCGGTGACTTTGAGTTTGGCCACCAGCTGCTGATTCTGGGCGTCGAGGATCTGTTGCGGCTTGCCGACGTCGGCACCGACCTGCTGCAGGGTGACGACCGCGTTGGGGGTGAAGCCGTCCGAGTTCAGGCCGGTGTTGCGGATCGCGAACCGGATGGTCTCGGAATCCAGCTTGGTGGCGCGCTCCCAGCCCTGCGGCTGCGGTATGCGCAGCCGCGGCTCCTGGTCGGTCCGGGTGGGGATGTCGGTCATCGGCACGGAGACCTCGTCGCACTTGGCCGCGGTCGGTTTCTCGTCCTCCGAGCAGCCCGCGGTCGTCACCGCCAGCACGGCCACCACTACCGCCGACACCGGTCCCATCAGCTTGCGCACCCGCACATCCCTTCCCAAAAGCCCGGCTCAGCCTACCGGTGGCGGCGCAAATTCCGGCCGAAAACCGTTAGCACTCTCCGCCATCGAGTGCTAATCTGGCCGTGCACAGTAAAGCTGCCCGCCAGGGTGGTGGGCTTGCGTTCAGCGATGCAGGAGGTGAGTACTGTGCTTCGCTTCGATCCGTTCAGTGACCTTGATGCCATGACCCGGGGCCTGCTGACCAGCCAGACTGGGACCGATCGCAGCCCGAGATTCATGCCGATGGACCTCTACAAGGTCGACGACCACTATGTGTTGACCGCCGACCTGCCCGGGGTGGACCCGGGATCGGTCGACGTCAGCGTCGACAACGGCACCCTGACCCTCACCGCACACCGCTCGGCGCGTTCGACGGACTCGGTGCAGTGGCTGACCAGCGAGCGGTTCTTCGGCACCTACCGCCGCCAGCTGTCCCTCGGCGAGGGGATCGACACCACCAAGATCTCGGCCACCTACGAGAACGGGGTGCTGACCGTGACGATCCCGCTGGCCGAGCGAGCCAGGCCGCGCCGCATCGAAGTCGCCCACTCCGGGGGCAGCAAGCCCATCGAGACGACGACCGTCGACGCAGGCTGACAGCCAAGGCGTTTCGGCTCGGCCGTCACCCGTGGCGGCCGAGCCGGAACCTCAGGTTGTTGCGCACCGCGGGCCATTCGATGTCCAGGATCGAGTAGACCACGGTGTCGCGGCGTGATCCGTCGGCCAGCAACTGGTGACTGCGCAGCACACCGTCGAGCTTGGCACCCAACCGCTCGATGGCGGCCCTGCTGGTCTGGTTGAAGAAGTGCGTCCTGAATTCGACGGCAACGCACCCTAACTGGTCGAATGCGTGGGAGAGCATCACCAGCTTGGCCTCGGTGTTGACCCCGGTGCGCCGCGCCGAGGCCGAGTACCAGGTGTGCCCGATCTCAAGACGGCGGTTGGCGGCGTCGACGTGGAAGAAACTCGACGACCCGACCAGCACCCCGTCCACGCGCCGTCGAATCGCATAGGTCACGCCCTGGTCGGCGGCTTGCAGGGCCTGCATCCGGCGTATCCAGTCCGCTGCGGTATCCGGTGACGGCGCACTGGTGAACCACAGTGAACCGACGTCACCGTCGGCGGCCGCCGCGGCGATCTCCTGCGCATGCGCCTCGTGCAGTGGCTCGAGCGAGACCCACTGCGGCCCAGTCAAAATGAGTGGCTCGACGAATCTGCTCATCGGTCAGCGCCGCCGAGTCAAGGCGGCGATCAGCGCCCATATCGAAGACGTCACCGCGCCGGCCGCGCAGACCGCGCCGATGTAGAAGCCGTAGCCGGCCGACACCGACCCGCCGACGTTGAGGTGGTGGTACCAGTAGGTCAGCACGCCGACGAGGACGGAGATCACCAGCGCGGCCGCTGCGGCGAGCCGCGGCGAGAGATTGCGCGCCACCATCGCCCCGGTGACGATGAGGGCCGAGGACAGCAGCACGATCAACTGCCCCCCGCCGAAGTGCGGCGGCAACACGATGCTGCCCAGCGTTCCGCCGATCGCGCTGGCGTGCCCGCCGCCGTGCACCGAGGTGGTCAGCCACGGCAACCAGGCACTGACCGACAGCACGGCGGCGAACAGCGCGACCAACCAGCCCGCACGCAGGTGTGCCATGGTCAGACCCTAACCCGCCTCGGTCAACACGCCCGGCAGCAGCATCGACAACGTCCGGTCCAGGCCCAGCCGGGCCAGGAACTCGTCGTCGTGGCTGACCACGATCACCGCCCCGCGGTACGCCCGCATCGCCTCGATCAACTGGTCGACGCTGATGAGGTCAAGGTTGTTCGTCGGTTCGTCGAGCAGGATCAGCTGCGGGGGCGGATCGGCCAGCAGCAGCCGCGCCAGGGCGACGCGGAACCGCTCACCCCCGGAAAGGGTGCCCACCGGCCGGTGCACCGCGTCCCCGCGGAGCAGGAACCGGGCCAATCGGGTGCGCACCAGCGACTCCTCGAGCGCCGGCGCCGCAGTACGCACGTTGTCGAGCACGCTGGCCTGGTCGTCCAGGCCGTCGATGCGCTGCGGCAGGTAGCCGACCCGGTCGGTCAACAGCCTGCCGGCCCCACCGCCGCCGACCAGGTCTTCGAGCAGCGCGGTCTTGCCGATGCCGTTGGGGCCGACGATGCCGATCCGTTCCGGTCCCATCACCACCAGCGGCTCCTGGCCGCCCGGCAGTTCGGCAAGTCTGCGGCTGCTCGGCACGTCCGGGTCGGGCAGGTCGACGTGGATGTGCTCGTCGCTGCGGAGCCGGGCCTCGGCGGCCTGCAGGGTGTCGGCAGCCGCGGCCCTCTTGTCGTCGAGTTCGCTGCGGAGCTTGCCCGCCGAGACCTGGGCGGCCGACGCCCAGTTGTTCATCACGATCTTGGGCGCCCGCTTGTTGGCATAGTCCTTCTGCGCCTTGCGGTTCCGGCGTGCAAGTTTCACTTCGGCGGCGACTCGCTGGCGCTTTTCCGCGCGTACCGTCTGTTGTGCGGTCGCGACGGCCTGCGCGGCCGCGGCCTGCTCGTTGCGAAGATGCTCGCGCCATTGGTCGTAGGTGCCGCCATAGCTGGTCAGCCGGTGCTGGTGCAGTTCGGCGGTGTGGTCCATGCGGTTCAGCAGGGCGATGTCGTGGCTGACCACCACCAGTGTTCCCGGCCAGTCGGCGATGAGGTCGAACAACCTGGTGCGGGCCCGCCGGTCGAGGTTGTTGGTGGGTTCGTCGAGCAGGGTGATGGCCGTCCGTTGCAGCCGAAGTGCGGTGATGGCCAGCAACATCGCCTCTCCCCCGGACACTTCGGCGACGGTGCGATCAAGGTCAGCGGCACCGAAGCCGATGACGCCCACAGCATCGGCGGCCCGGGATTCGATCTCCCAGTCCTCACCGATGATCTCGAAATCCCGGCCGGTCCCCCGTCCAGCTTCGATCGCCCGCAGGGCGGCGAGCTTCCGGCCGACTCCGAGCACGTCGGCGATCGACGAATCGGTTGCCAAAGTGAGGGATTGGGGCAGGTATCCGATGTCGGAGCCGGTGACGATCCGGCCACCGGTCGGGGTCAACTCGCCGGCGATCAACCGCAGCAGCGTCGACTTTCCGCTGCCATTGGCGCCGACCAGGCCGGTGCGGCCGGTCGACAGCGTGGCGGTGAGCTGCTCGAGCGCGACGGTTCCATCCGGCCAGACGAAATCCAGATCGATCAGGGTGATTGCAGAATCGGTAGGCATGGGTCTCCGTAGTGGTTGGCAGCAGCGGGCAGGTGAGCGGCGCTGTGATCCACGACGAGGACCGTCCTTTCTGGTGTTCGGGTTGGGTGTCGAACGGGGGCAACGCTAGCCAGGCTCGCCGGGCCCGGGCAACCGATTTATCGCCCGGCGGGTGTCGACGGCTCTGCCCAGTGGGTGCCGACCAGGACGAGGACGGCGCCGCCGACCCCGACGGCGGTCAACGAATCCCCGGCGAACAGCACACCGATCCCGGCCGCCCAGAGCGGCTCGGTTCCCAGCAGGAGGCTGACCCGCGCCGGGGACGTGCGCCGCACCGCCCATGCCTGGACGACGAAGGCGACCACCGTGCAGACCAGCGCCAGGTAGACGGTGAGCAGCCAAGCTGCGGTGCTCATATGGGCGGCGACGGGACCGAGTCCGCGTCCGGTGTGATGCGACAGCGCGACGAACACCACCAGACCCGTGCAGAGTTGGACCAGCGTGACCCGCGCCGGGTTGAGCGGGCGATGACGGGACAGCCGCGCGATCGCCGTGATGTGCGCGGCCCGCGCGGCCGCGGCCAGCAGAATCAAGAGATCGCCGAGGCCCGGTGCGGTCCACCCCGTGGTTTGGGTCAGCAAGCCGACTCCCGCGACGGCCACCACCGCCGATCCATAGAACGCGGCCGGCAACCGGGTCGCTGCTGCCGAGCGCGCGAACACCGGAGTCATGATCATGCTCAGCGAGATGATCAGCCCCGCGTTGGAGGCCGATGTCATGGTGAGCCCGAGCGTCTCGAGGGTGAAGACGACGCTCAGCATGACCCCGAACAACACACCCGACATCAGTTCCGCGACGGTGATGCGACGCAAGCCGGCCGCCGACACAATCGCCAATCCGCCTGCTGCGAGCGCGAATCGGATCACCAGAAAGGCGAAGACAGCGTCGGGTACGACGACCGTCTTGGCGGCCAAGTAGCTCGAGCCCCAGGCGATGGCCACGCCCAGCACCGCGACGTCGACGCTGCGGGGGAGATGCGCCGGTGCGCGGACATGGCGGTGCCCTTTCTCGGGGTGATCGGCGCACGGCGGGTCGGTCACGCCGGCAGATCCATCCTCGGGGGCCACGATTGAGTAGACAAGCAACTCTTTTTTCACCTAATACGTAGAATCACTACATGAATATCGAGCGGCTACGGCTGCTGCGCGCCCTCGCCGAACGGGGCACGGTGCATGCCGCCGCCGATGCGATGTCGCTCACCCCGTCGGCGGTCTCCCAACAGCTCAAGATCCTGCAACGCGAGGCGGGCGTGCCACTGCTGGAGCCGGCCGGCCGCCGGGTACGACTCACCGACGCCGGCCGCATGCTGGTGGCGCGGGCTGATGACGTGCTCGCCGCGCTGGACCGCGCGCAGGCCGAAATGGACGCCTACCGCAGCACCCCGCGGGGTACCGTGCGCGTCGCGATGTTCCCCTCCGGTGCGGCGATGCTGCTGGCCGGGTTGATCACTCGCGCCGCAGCGATCGGCGTCGAAGTGCTCGGCCGTGACATCGACCAACCGGCCGCCAGCGCACCCGGCCAGCTCGCCGACTTCGACGTCGTGGTCGTCCACCGTGACGAGC
The DNA here is from genome assembly GCA_002007745.1 of Mycolicibacterium litorale. GTDB lineage: Bacteria > Actinomycetota > Actinomycetes > Mycobacteriales > Mycobacteriaceae > Mycobacterium > Mycobacterium litorale_A. Next base: position 4,975,644 of record CP019882.1, read on the forward strand.
GCGACACCACGGCGTGGGGTCCCCGAATTGAATCCACCCTGTTGCTGCGTGAACCGCTGGAAGTCCTGCTGCCCCCGCGGCATCGTCTCGCCGCCCGTAAGCGGGTGGGCTTGCGCGAACTGGCCGGCGAATCGTGGATTGGCGTCCAGGGCGGCCTCATGGTCGACGATGTGCTGCGGTCACTGGCCACACTGTCCGGAGTCGAGCCACGAATCGTGCAACGAGTCAACGACTTTCGGGTGGTCGAGGAGCTGGTGGCCGCCGGCGTGGGAATAGCGCTGTTACCGCGTTACGTCCTGACCGCGCGGCACCTCATTCGCAAACCGGTCAGTGGCATCCGGATCGGGCGGCGGATCGAGGCCGTCACCCGCACCGGGGCCAAGGCCCGTCCCGCGGTCAAGGCCGTCGTCGGCATCCTCGAGGCACTCGCCCGCGAGACGGTCGAGAGAAACGTCGGTCCGCACTGACCCGCTAGGTTCGACACCATGCGCTTTCGTGCCTATCTGTTCGACGTCCAGGGCACCCTGTTGGACTTCTTCGGCCCGGTCAGCGGTGCGGTCGCCGAGTACCTGTCGAGGCAGGGCGAAACCGGCGTCGACGCCGCCGATTTCACCCGCGCCTGGCGCGACAACTACTTCCAGCGGGTCAGGTCTAGCCCACAGAGCCGCGAGAGCTGGCGGCGGGTGCACGACGAGTACGTGGCCGGATTCGCCGACGTCGCGGCCCGCTATGGGTTGCCCGCACCCGAGCCGGATACCGCGCAGACGGTCGCCCACAGCTGGACCCGCCTGCAGCCGTGGCCGGATGTCCGCACCGGCCTGGCGCAGGTGCGGGCCGGTGCGATCACCGCCACTTTGTCGAATACCGATATGAGCACCGCGATCTCGCTGTTCAAGGGGCTGTCCATCGACATGGACGCGATCCTGACCGCAGAGATCTTCGGCGTGTTCAAGCCGGACCCACAGGTGTATCTGCGGGCACTGCAATACCTGGGTGTGCGACCTGCCGAGGCGGCGATGGTGGCGTCGCATCCCTACGACCTCGAGGCGGCACAGGCGCTGGGCCTGGGAACCGTCTTCGTGAGCCGGCCCCTGGAGTACGGCGATCCCGCATTGGCGCACGAGATGCCGACCGGCAGCGTCACCCAGCATGTCGATGCGATCGGGCAGATCGAATGACGCGGCACCTCTAGGCTGGTGCCACCATCGACCGAGGACGGTACATGAAGGAACTTCCCGACTGGGTCCGGCAGCTCGACCTGAGCCCCCACCCCGAAGGCGGCTACTTCCGCGAGACGTGGCGCAGCGAGCTGGTCGTCGGCGAGTCGGCACTGCCGGCGGACTTCAACGGCGCGCGCAATGCCGGCACCGCGATCTACTTCGTCCTGATGCCCGGCCAGCAGTCGGCCTGGCACACGGTGCGTAGCGCCGAATTGTGGCTGTATCACCGCGGCAGCCCGCTCCTGCTCGAAGTCGGAGCCGAAATAGACAGCGCCACAACCCATGTACTCGGTGCCGATATCGTAGGCGGCGAGCAACCCCAGGTGCTGGTGCCGCCCGGGCACTGGCAGCGGGCCCGCCCGCGGGATGACGAACCGACGCTGGTGAGTTGTGTGGTGGTGCCCGGTTTCGACTTCGCCGACTTCGAGCTGCACACTGACGATGCGGCTACCGACTGACCTGCCCCATGATCTCCACGGCGGCCGCCACCAGTTCGCCGTTACCCGGCGCCGTTGACCCGTCCGGCAGCAGCAGGGTGTCCTCCATCCCGATGCGGGTCTGCAGACCCCGAACGCCGGCGTGCCGCAGCAGCGGCCAGCAGCTCTCGTCGAGACCGTGCAGCAGCACCGGAGCGGGTGATTCGGCGCGGCGGATCCGGGCCAGCAGGTCGTCGGCGGTCTCGGTGTCACCGTCGGCCTGCAGCTCGATCATCACCCGCAGACAATGCGGCGCGATCGACGAACGTGCCCACGAGTCGGCGGCCTCGGCGTGGAAGATGCCGATCTCCACCCCCAGGCCGCGGCGCAGCAGCAGCTCGGCGAGCTCCTGCGAACCCGGCTCGTGCCAGTTCACCGAGGCGAAATCGGGCAGCACAGTCCAGGACTCGACCGCCCGCAGACGCTGTTGCTGATCGGGCAGCGCCCAGAACCCGGTCGTCACCCCCAGCGGCAGACCGGGCACCGCGTGGCGTACCGCGGTCACCGCCGCCGCGACCTGCTCCGCCGCCAGCGAGTCCACCCCGTCGGCGTTCTTCGGATGCAGGTGCACCGCCTGCGCGCCCGCCTGGTGTGCGGCAACGGCCGCGTCGGCCAGTTGCCGCGGTGTCACCGGCAGGCCGGGATGCTGATCGGGGGTGCGTGCGCCGTTGATGCAGGCCTTGACGTAAGGGGTGTTGGACATACCTCATCTTCACCCGTCATGGCCGCGGTTTCCGAAGTACCGTCTTCGGCATGCACGGCCACACCATCGTCTGCGGTGACGATGCGCTCGCGATGCGGATCATCGACGAGCTGAACAATGCCGAGCTCAGCGTCGTCACCCTGCAGTCCCCCAACGGCCTGCAGGCGGCCGGCATCGATACGGCCGAGGCGATAATCTGCGCCGACGATGACGACGCGCTGAACCTGGAGATCGCGCTACTGGCCCGGCAGGCCAACCCGCGGGTGCGGGTGGTGGCCCGGCTGGCCAACACCGTCCTGCGGGAGGCCATGACGGACGGCAACGGGCCGGGTGCGATCCTCGACGTCGCCGACCTGGCCGCGCCGTCGGTGGTGGAGGCCCTGCTGCGACGCACTACCCACACCATCTCGGTGGCCGGCATCGACTTCGTCATCTCCGGCGCCACTGCGACGCGGGCGGGCACCCTGCGGGAGATGTACGGCGATCTGGCCCCCGTCGCGATCATCCGCAGCGAGGACTCCGGGAGCCCCGGCGAGGTGATCGCCTGTCCGGGCCGCGACGTGGGCGTGCACCCCGGCGACTGGACGGCGATGATCGGCACCGCCGACGAGCTGACCGAGCGAGGGATCCAGATCGCCAAGCCGATCCCTGCAGTTCCCCGGGCGCGGCCGCTGGTGGTCCGCGTCGGCGACGCCGTGCGCGCATTCCGCGACGACCTGAACCCGATGTTCTACCGCGCGCTGGCGGTGTCGGCGTCGTTGCTGGTGGGGTCGACGATCTTGCTGCGCTTCGCTTATCAGCAACCCGGCATGGACTGGATCGATGCGCTGTACTTCTCCGCGGAGACCATTGCCACGGTCGGCTATGGCGACTTCAACTTCCTCGACCAACCCGACTGGCTGCGGCTGTGGGGCGTCGGGATGATGTTCGCCGGGGTGGCCACCACCGCCATCGTGGTGGCCTTCGTCGCCGACGTGCTGCTTTCGCGGCGACTGTCGCAGTCCGCCAGCCGGCAGAAGATCCGCCACCTGCACCGCCACGTCGTGATCGTCGGGCTCGGCTCGTTCGGGATCCGGGTCGCCAGCGTGCTCAAGGCCGCCGGACATGACGTCGCCGTCATCGAACGCAACGAGGACAACCGGTATCTGGCGGCGGCGGCCGAGCTCGAGCTGCCGGTGATCTTCGGCGACGCGACCCTGCGCCAGACCTTGGAAGCCGCCCGCATCGAGGAGGCCCGGGCGATCGCGGTGCTGACCCAGGACGACATGGTCAACATCGAGACCGGAATCGTGCTGCGCGAAATGCTGGGCGCGAGAACGCTACCCGACATGCAGCGCCGCGACTTGCCGATCGTGTTACGGATCTACGACCAGTCGCTGGGTTCGGCCGTGGGCCACCGGTTCGGGTTCGAATACGTCCGCTCCACCGTCGACCTCGCCACACCGTGGTTCATCGGCGCGGCGATGGGACTGGACGTGCTGGGGACCTTCTCGGTGGGCCAGCGCTCGTTCATGGTCGGCGGGGTTCGGGTGGGGGCGGGCAGCGAGCTGGACGGGATCCGGATGTTCGAGCTGTCCACCCAGACTCGGGTCATCGCCATCTCCCGCGAGGGCACACCGGTGCGGTTGCATCCCCGCCGGGAGACCCAACTGGCCGCCGGCGACACCGCCTACCTGGTCGGCCCGTACCGGGAGCTGTTCGACATGCTGCGCAAGGGCGAACGCGCCTCGCAGCCGGGCAGGGTCAGCCGACGCTAGAGGCCCGCGGCGGAACTGGCTTACCCTTTTGCTCATGATCCGGTGGCCCGATCGATGACCCAAGGCCGGGCGCATGAAGACGTCCGCCGGCGCTTGGAGGAGCGGTACCGACGCCTCGAGGAGTCGCGCAGGATCGCCCCGGTGGCCGCGCTGATCTCCCGCTTCAACGAGATCGACGGCGGCACCCGGGGGGCGGTGGTCTCCACCCAGCTGTTCACCACCGTGATCCCCCTGATCATCATCGGGTTCAGCTATATCTCCGGGTTCGCCGACAGTGCCAGTCCCGGCACCATTTTCATCCGGCAGTTCGCGCTCGAGCACCCCCTGAAGGAGCGAATGCGCGACGCGTTCGGTCAGTCCTCCGGGCTGCGCGCCGACTGGAGTGTGGTCGGAGTGGCCGGGTTTCTCGTCTGGGGCATCCCGATGGCGGTGACCATCGCCGGCATCTTCGCCAAAGCCTGGCGCCGCGAACAGTTCAGGTTGTTGGCCAGGCTGACGCGGGGCACGCTGTGGTTTCTGCTCTATCTGACGATGATCGCGGTGCAGGAGCGGATCACCTTCGGCCCCCACCATGCGCACGGCACGCGCTCCCTGCTGTTCCTGGTCGGCCTCATACCGGTCTGGCTGTTCTGGTCGCTCACCCCGGTGCTGCTGGTTCGCGACGGCTGGCGCGGCTTCAAACACCTCGCGCTGGCCGGCCTGGCCGGGGTGGTCATCGACGGGGTGGCGATCCCGCTGGGGGCACGCATCTTCTTTCCGACGCTGCTGCACGACTGGGACGGTTTCGGGCCGATCGGGGTCGCGATGGCGCTGATGATCTGGTGCAGCGTGGTCGGCACGGGGTGGGTGCTCACCGCGTGTGTGAGCGCGTTGCTGTGGGAGCGCTCTGCCCCTCGAAGGTGGTCGTCGAGTCGCAGACCGCGGCCTGAAGCGCGAACAGACGCGAAATCGCCCGGAATCAGCGTGTCGCGTGCGGGTTTGCGTCTGCTCGCGGTGAGAACTCGCGGTGAGAAAAGGGAGTGGGCCGGCGGACAAGGGAGAACTTGGTCCGCCGGCCCAAGGCGCGCGTCGTGGGGTGCTAGTGCCGACGCGCGACAATCAGGGGGATGGTGACACTGTGGGCAAGTGCGGTGCTCACCGAGCCGAGCAGCATCCCGGCGAAGCCGCCGCGACCGTGGCTGCCGACGACGAGCAACTGGGCGTTCTGTGCCTGCTCGGCCAGATACCGCGCCGGCTGGTCGCGCACCACGACCCGGTGCACCACGACGTCCGGATAGATCTCCGCCATTCCGGCCAGCCGTTCGGCGAGCAGTTCCTCTTCGCCGGTAGCGACCGCAGACCAGTCCACGCCGGGGACCGCGAACAGACTGTCGTCGCTCCAGGCGTGCACCGCCACCAGGTCGACACCACGCCGGGAGGCTTCCGCGAAAGCCAGCTCGGTGGCCTCCACCGAGGTGGGCGAGCCGTCGATGCCGACCACTACCGGTAGGTGCGTGGCCGGCGCCGGTCCGTCGTGGATCACCACGACCGGGCAGTGGCCGTGGTGGACGAGTCCGGTGCTGATCGACCCGAGCAGCCCGCGCCGGAAGGCGCCCATCCCGCGGCTGCCCACGACGATCAGTTCAGCGCCCTTGGACAAGTCGACCAGGGTCGGTACCGGTGCGGCGTGATAGATGTCGGCATCGGATATCCGCACCGAGGTGCCGGTCTCGGCGCCGACCTGCGTGACCAGTTCCCGAGCTTCGGCCAGCACCTGACGGGCCTGGGTGTCCTGCCATGCTTCGAACTCGGTCGGGACCGGCAACATGACGTTGGTGACGGCCGGAGCGGGCGCCACGTGCACCAGGCGGAGCGCGAGGTTGCGGTTGCCCGCCTCCTGCGCTGCCCAACGCACCGCCGCGTTGGACGCCGCCGAACCGTCGACGCCGACGATGATCTCGCCGGAAGCGCCTGCGGTGTGCCCCATCTGGAGTCCCTTTCGATTCGTCGCCATCGCTCGCCGCGATGTCGCCTATGACAATCCACCCCGGCGGGGCCCCGCGCCAGCCGTCTTGGACCCCTTCAATCAAGGCGTTGGTCAGGTCTTTTCGGGACCAAAGTCCCTACCGGCTTCGTGCGGTTTCAGGCTCTACTGCGGTGTGATCAAGGTGTTCCTGGTCGACGACCACGAGGTGGTGCGGCGCGGTCTGGCCGAACTCCTGGGCAGCGATCCCGAACTGACCGTGGTCGGTGAGGCGGGGACGGTGGCCGAGACCATGGCCCGCATCCCGGCGGCCCGTCCCGACGTCGCAGTGCTCGACATTCGGTTGCCAGACGGCAGCGGTATCGATCTGTGTCGTGAATTGCTTTCGGGCCAACCGGAATTGCGTTGCCTGATCCTGACCTCGTTCACCGATGAACAGTCGATGCTCGATGCGATCCTGGCCGGCGCCAGCGGATACGTGGTCAAGGACATCCGCGGCATGGAGCTGGCCGAGGCGATCAAGGCCGTCGGATCGGGAAAGTCATTGCTGGACAACCGCGCAGCGGCGGTATTGATGTCCAGGCTCCGCAAGGACACCGAGCAGGACGAGCGGCTGCGCGACCTGTCGAGCACCGAACGCACACTGCTGCAGCTGCTCGGCGAGGGTTTGACCAACCGGGAGATCGGCCAGCGGATGTTCCTCGCCGAGAAGACGGTCAAGAACTACGTGTCCCGGTTGCTGACCAAGCTGGGCCTCAGCGGACGCACCCAGGCCGCGCTGTTCGCCGCTGAGACGATGCGCCGCACCGATGTTTGACCTCGACGTCCGGGACGGGCTCATCGACGCGATGCTGGCCGTCTCCTCCGGGTTGGAACTCGAGAAGAAGCTGCACACGATCGTCCACACCGCGATGGGGTTGGTCAATGCCCGCTACGGCGCGGTCGGAGTGATCGGCTCGGACCCGCAACCGGTGCTGGAACGCTTCGTGTTCGAAGGGATCGACCGGGAGACCGCCGAGCAGATCGGCCCGCTGCCCGCCGGACACGGAATGCTCGGTGTGCTGTTGAACACGCCGAAAGTCATCCGCGTCGAGGATCTTTCACAACATCCCGCTTCGATCGGGTTCCCCGCCCACCACCCGCCGATGCGCAGCTTCCTCGGCGTTCCCATCCGGATTCGCGATCAGGTCTACGGCAATCTGTACCTGACCGAGAAGGCGGACGGCGCGGCGTTCACCGAAGCCGACGAGGTGCTGGTGCTCGCGCTGGCCGGGGCGGCCGGCATCGCGATCGACAACGCCCGCCTCTACCAGGCCGCCCACACCCGCCAGCTCTGGATCGAGGCGACCCGCGACATCAGTACCGACCTGCTGGCCGGGGACGATCCCTCGGCGGTGCACCGGGAGATCGTCGCCAAGGCTCTCGCGCTGACCGGTGGTGATTTCTGCTTCTGTGTCACCCCCGACGATGCCGGCGAGCTGGTGGTCACCGCCTCGACACGCGCAGAGCTGATGGGCCGGCAGCTACCCGCGCACGGCACCGCCGTCGGTCTGGCCTTCACCGATTGTGTTCCGTTGCGCATCAAGGATTTCCGCGACCTCTCCGATGACAGTCTGGGGGCATTGGTGCTGCCGGTGTGCGAACCCGACACCGCGACCGGTGTGCTGGTCTGTGTCGCGGCGCCCGGCCGCCAATTCAGCGAGAATCAGCTCGACATGGCGGCGGCGTTCGCCGGACAGGTGGGACTGGCGCTTCACCTGGCGACGGCGCAGCGGCGGATGCGGGAGCTGGACGTGCTCACCGACCGCGACCGCATCGCGCGAGACCTGCACGACCATGTGATCCAGCGACTCTTCGCGGTGGGCCTGTCGTTGCAGGGGGCGCTGAGTGCCGACCAGGCCGAAGGTGCCCGCCGGGTCACCGGCGCCCTGGACGATCTGCAGGAGGTCGTGCAGGAGATCCGCACCACGATCTTCGACCTGCACGGCGGAACGGTGACCCGGTTGCGCCAGCGCATCGAACAGGCGGTGACGCAGATGACCGTCGACTCCGCGGTGCGCCCCGCCGTGCACATCAGTGGTCCGCTGTCGGTGGTCGACGCGACGCTGGCCGATCACGCCGAAGCCGTGGTGCGCGAAGCGGTCAGCAATGTGGTGCGCCATGCCGGTGCCCGTTCGGTGACGGTGTCGGTCACCGTCGCCGACGACCTGACCATCAGTGTCACCGACGACGGGGTCGGCATCGACGAGGACATCACCCGCAGCGGACTGGCGAATCTGGCCGGCCGGGCCACCGAATGCGGGGGTCGGTTCACCATCGGGCCGCGCCCGGGTGGAGGCACCCGGCTGGTGTGGTCAGCTCCGCTGCCCTGATCGCGTCCGGTCGGTCAGACCGAGATCTCGACGGCCGGCTGCCCGTCGAACAGTGTGCGGCAATAGCGCTCGACGAAGAGCGGGACGAAATCGCGGATTCGGGCGCCGTCGAACCGGCGGTGGGCACTGTCCACGGTTTCGGTGATCACGTGGTCCGGCACGTAGGGGAACCACTCGGTCAGGCGGTCCACCACCTGCTCGATCTGGCGCTGCTCCTCAGCCGGTTCCACGCCGGACATCATCGGACGAACTACGCCATCCGCGCAACTATCGTGACGACTTCCAGTGTCGGACAGCGGTCGGATCGATGAACGCCAGATGGCGCGAACCTGGGCGAATACTCCCGGTGAGCAGCGGTCTAGCGGGTCGGATACAGTTCGCGCGTGACCCCACCGAGCAACCTGGAAGCGAACAACCGGGCGCCTGAGTCCGCGAATCGCCTTCAGGCCGAACACCTGCGGGAAATGCTGCACGCGCAGTGCGAGCAGCTCGACGCGGACCTCGCGACCTATGGGGCGGCGCTGGAGCGATATCAGCGTCGCGGTGAGCAGACTCAGGCTCGACGCATCCGCGGGATGATCCGCGCAGCGGAACGGGAACGCCGATCGGTGCAGGACCTGATCGCCGGGCTCGAGCGGCGATTCCTCGGCGGCGAGGGTTCGCGCACCGAATCGGCACGGCACCCGTCGGCCACCGGCGGGCCGGCCCGGCACGTCGTGCCGAGGGCACACCCCTACCCGACGCCGCACCGGGTCATCAGGACCTAACTCAGGACGGGGCGAACACCGTCACGAAGCGGTTCAGCGACTCCTGGATGTCGCCGCGCAGGGCCCCGGCCACAATCATGCCGATCGGGCCGAACAACGCCGGACCGCCGAGGTGGACGTCCATGGTCACCACTGACGAACCGGCGTCCATGTCGTGCGGCCGGACTTTGCCGATCAGTTTGACCTTGACCCCACCGACACCGGCACCGTTGAGCGTCATCGCCTCCGGCGGCTTGAAGTGCACGATCGTCCACTTCACCCGGTTGGGCATGCCCTTGACCTCGACGATCGACTCCACGACGGTGCCCTTGTCCAGGGTCTCGGGCAACGTCGAGCGCCAGACCCGGTGGATCGTCAGCCAATCCTTGTAGCGGGAGAGGTCCGAGGCGTGCTGCCAGGCCTGCTCGGGTGGCAGCGGAACATCTACCGATACCGAGAGTTTCGCCACCGTCAGCCCTGCTGCTCGCCGGAGTCGGTGCCGTTCTTGTCGACGAGGTTCTTGGCCGCCTCCTGCGCCTTGTCGACGACGCCGGAGTACTTGCCCTGCGTCTTCTCGTCGACGATGTCACCGGCCTTCTCGATGGCCTGCTCCACCTTGTCGGCGTTCTCGCTCAGCACCTGCCTGGTCTTGCCGAGCGCCTTGTCGAGGAATCCCATCGCTCACCACTCCTTTGCGGTATGACCTGATCAATCTTGCACTGTGGGTTCGCGACGCCACAAAATCCGTGGTTCGCCCAATACCCGGCCCTGGACCCACCACAGCACCTCGATCAGGCCGGCAGCCAGCAGCCCCAGTGCCACACCCGACGCTGTCACCGCCGGGTTCGACGGGTCGAGCATGAAGGTGGTTCGTGCCAACGGTATGGCGAAGATCACCACATAGGCCAGCCCGGACACCGCCACCAGGCCCACCCGCCACCACTGGTAGGGCCGGGCCACCACGGCCAGCACCCACAGCGCCCCCATCAGCAGGGTGATCAGCGCGGCCGTGGAGGCCTGGGTCTGCTCGGCCGTCGTCGCGTCGCCGCCGTGATAGGCGATCAGGTACGACACGTACGTCGTCAGCCCGACCACCACCCCGGAGGGCAGCGCCGCGGTCATGACACGGCGGACGAATCCGGTGTGCGCGCGCTCGTTGTTCGGCGCCAACGACAGGATGAACGCGGGGATGCCGATGGTGAACCAGGCCGCGATGGTGACGTGGATCGGCTGGAACGGATAGAGCAGCGGCGCGGTGCCGAACAGCTTGTGCGACAAGCCCGCAAGCCCAACCAACAGCGCCAGCAACACCGAGTAGACGGTCTTGGTGAGGAACAGGTTCGATACCCGTTCGATGTTGCCGATCACCCGCCTGCCTTCACCGACGACATAGGGCAGGGTGGCGAACTTGTTGTCCAGCAACACGATTTGTGCGACAGCCCGGGAGGCCGGGCTGCCCGAGCCCATCGCCACGCCGATGTCGGCGTCCTTGAGTGCCAGCACGTCGTTGACGCCGTCTCCGGTCATCGCGACGGTGTGATCCCTGGCCTGCAACGCGTGCACCATCGCGCGTTTCTGGTCGGGACGCACCCGTCCGAACGTGGTGTACTCCTGCATGGTTTGGGCCAATTCGTCGGGGTCGGCGGGCAGCCGGCGGGCATCCATCGTCTCGCCGCCCAGCCCCAAGGAGCCGGCCACCGCCCCCACCGACACCGCGTTGTCACCGGAGATCACCTTCACCGAGACATGCTGGGAAGCAAAGTATTCCAGCGTCTCCCTGGCGTCCGGGCGCACTCGCTGCTCGAGGACCACCAGCGCAGCTGGGGTGACACACCCCGGAGCCTGCGGGCTGTCGACCGGCGTATCGGAGGCACACAGCAGCAGCACCCGCAATCCCCTGGCGCCGAGTTCCTCGGCCTGGGCGGCGACCGCCGACTGCGGGTCGAGCAGCACGTCGGGGGCGCCGATCAGCCAGTTGCCGTGCTCGCCATAGGAAACCCCGCTCCACTTGGTGGCCGACTTGAACGGCGCGATGGCGGTGGCCGTCCATCCGGGGGCATCGGGATAGGCCTCCGCGATGGCCTGCATGCTGGCGTTCGGTCTGGGATCGTCGGCAGCCAGCGACGCCAACACCGCGGTGATCTGTTCGGCATCACCAGTGCGGTCGACGGCAGTGACGTCGGCCAGCCGCATGCCGTTCTCGGTGAGCGTGCCGGTCTTGTCCGCGCAGACCACGTCGACCCGGGCCAATCCTTCGATCGCCGGCAACTCCTGGACCAGGCACTGCCTGCGTCCGAGCCGGACCACGCCGACGGCGAAGGCGATCGACGTCATCAGCACCAAACCTTCGGGCACCATCGGCACCAGCGCACCGACCATCCGCAGCACCGACTCCCGCCACCCGACGGAGGTGGTGAACAGCTGGGTGTAGACGACCAGCAGGCCGGTCGGCCACAACAGGTAGGTGATGAACTGCAGGATCTTGTTGATGCCGCTGCGCAGTTCGGACTTCACCAGGGTGAACTTGCTGGCTTCCTCGGCCAGGCGGGCGGCGTAGGCTTCCCGGCCGACCTTGGTGGCGCGGTAGGCCCCCGTCCCGGCGACGACGAAACTCCCCGACATGACCGGGTCACCGACCTGTTTGGTGATGGGGTCGGCCTCGCCGGTGAGCAGGGATTCGTCGACCTCCAGCGCGCCCGCCTCGATCAGCTCACCGTCGACGACCACCTGGTCTCCAGGGCCGAGCTCGATGACGTCGTCGAGCACGACTTCGTTGGGCGACAACGGCTCGGTTCCCGACTGGCGCCGCACGGTGGGCTTGGCCTGCCCGACGATGGCCAGATTGTCGAGGGTCTTCTTGGCGCGCAGTTCCTGGATGATGCCGATGCCGCTGTTGGCGATGATGAGCAGGCCGAACATGCCGTTGATCAACGATCCGGTGGCCAGCACGATCAGCAGCAACACGCCGAGGATGGCGTTGATGCGGGTGAACACGTTGGCCCGCACGATCTCCGAGACGCTGCGCGACGCCCGGGAGGGCACATCGTTGGTCTTGCCCTCCGCCACCCGGGTGGCGACCTCAGCGGCGCTCAGCCCGACTGTCATCGGGTGAAAGTTCCCATCTTGTCCTCGTCGTAGAATTCCAGCGTCAATCGGTTGCCGCTGAATGTGGCCGCGGAAACGCTTCCCGGCGGGGAGTTTTCGGACACGTAACGATAGGTGAACACCTCACCGTCCCAGTGCGTGAGTTCGACGGTGTCCGGCCGCGCACCCAACGTCACCGTCAGCTTGCCGTCCTTCTCGGCGACCACCGCGGGACCCCAGTAGTCGTTGCGGTAGGTCCCCACATAGTCGGCGAGCGGCTTGGCCGGCACGGGGTTGGCCGGCGGTGTCTTGCCGGCGAGCGCACCGACCGGTTGATCCATCCGGGCGAACGCATCACCGTAGAGCTTGCGCCAGTCCTGCCGGACTTCACCGAACTGGACCAGGTCGGCGAATTCCGCGGTCAGGGTCTCCGGGATCCCGGACGGGGTGGCGTTGGTCAGCGCGACGATCGCGACGTCGGCCGAGGGGATGATCACGAAGTTGGTCCCCGCACCGAGTTCGAAGGCACCGGAGTGGCTCAGCTGCACCCGGGCCGCCGAGGTGGTGCCGACATTGAAGCCGTATCCGTAGAGGCCGCTGCGCATGGCGGGCTCGCTCGGCGGATCCGAGACGATCTGCGGGCTCAGCGCCGGCAGCAGCGCCTTGGCATCGACGATCTGCCGGCCGTCGTAACTGCCGTCGGCCAACACCATCGCCAGCCAGTGGGTGAGATCGTCCACCGACGAACTGACCCCGCCGGCGGGCGCTTCGGGATCGGCGTCACGGGTGTAGAGCGGCTGATACCGCCCGTCGATCTTGATGTGGCCGACCGCTTTGTCCGGCCGGGACTCGTAGTCGGCGAACCGCGAGCTGGTCGAGGTCATGCCCAGTGGCCGGTAGAGCACCTGTTCGCTGAGGTCCTCCCAGCTCTGTCCCGCCGCAGCAGCCACCGCCTCGGCCGCGGCCGTGAGCCCGAAGTTGGTGTAGGCGTAGGAGATCCGGAACTCGCCGAGCGGGAGCTGACGCAGTCGGTCCAGGATGTGGCGTCGGTCGTAGCCGAGATCCTCGAGCTTGTCGCCGGCATGATCGGGCAGGCCGGAGCGGTGTGAGTACAAATCCCCGACGGTGACCATCCTGGTGGCGGCCGGGTCGGACAGCGCGAACCACGGCAGCTTGTCGACCACCGGGGTGTCCCAGCCGATCAGCTGCCGGCCGACCTGATGGGCGACCACGGTGGCTCCGATCGGCTTGGATACCGATGCCAGCTGAAACACCGTGGCGGGATCCACCCTGTTCGCCGGGTCGTCGGCGGGCCTGTTCACGTTCTTGACGCCGAAACCCTTGGCGTACACCGTCTTTCCACCATGGACTACGGCTACAGCCAGCCCGGGGATACCCGAGGACTTCATCAGTTCGTCGGCGATACCGTCCAATTTGGCCACCGCGTCGGCCACGGCGTTGTCCGGCAGCGCCAGCGCCGGAACCAGCGGGGGCGGCTGGTCCGGTGCAACCTTCGCCAGCTCGGGCTTGGGTGCGGTACCACTACAACCGGTCAGTGCGGCCAACAACACGACGATCATGGCGCGTCTTGCCAAGGCGGTCATGCCTTGCACCGTAGTGCGTCAGAGTTCCCACCAGCGTTCTATTGCCGCCTCCGCGGCGGAAGGTTCCACTGCCACGTCCGCGGCGGCAGGGCCCACTGCCACCCGACCACCCGGTTTGGGCACGGCCGTCGGGACCCCGGCCTCGTCGGCGGCAGCGAGCAGCCGTTCGACCGGCTCGGCCCAGGGATGCGGCGCCAGCCGGAACGTGCACCAGTGGATCGGCACCAGCAGCCCGGCATCGGTGACGTCGCGATGCGCCCGCACCGCTTCTTCGGGGTTCATGTGGATGTCGGGCCACGCCTGGCTGTACGCACCGATCGGCATCAGGGTCAGGTCGAAGGGGCCGTGGTCGGCACCGATCTGGGCGAAGCTGCTGGTGTAGCCGGTATCGCCGCCGAAGTAGGCTCGGTGCCGAGGGCCGATGATCGCCCAGGATGACCACAGGGTGGTGTCGCGGGTCAGGAATCGCCCGGAGAAGTGGCGGGCCGGCGTGCAGACCAGGCTGAGCTCTCCGATGCGGGTCTGCTCGTTCCAGTCGAGTTCGATGATCCGGTCCGTGGGGACCCGCCATCGACGCAGATGGGCGCCCACGCCCAGCGGAACCACGAACGGCGCACGCTGGGTGCGCACCAGCGCCAGCACGGTGTCCATGTCGAGGTGGTCGTAGTGGTCGTGGCTGACCACGACGGCATCCAGGGCTGGTAGCGCCTCCAGCGGCGTGGGTACCGGGTGCAGCCGCTGGGGCCCCACCGTGCGCGACGGGGAGCAGCGGTCACTGAAGATCGGGTCGGTCAGCACCCGGTAGCCGTCGATCTCCAGCAATGCCGTCGAGTGTCCCAACCAACTGACCGCGAGCTGCTCGAAGCCGGTGGGCGCGGGCTGCTCGGCGAGCGGGATGGGGCCCCGCGGCCGGCTGACCGATCGGCTGGACAGCATGTCGAAAAGGATGAGGCGGTTCTCCTCGGTGTCGAGCCGCAGCGGCGACGCCGGATCCAGGTTGTGGAACACCCCGTCGCGGTAATGGGGCGAGTCACCGGCCACCAGTTTGATGGAGCCGGGCCCGGCTCCCAGCGACGCCGGCGTGTCGTGCAGGGCGCGCAACACCCAGCCGCCGGTGGCCAGCGATGCGGTCCCGGCGGCCAGCCGCAGGGCTGACCTCAACAAGTCAGGCGCCCTTGAACTTGGCGGCGCGCTTCTCGATGCGCGCCACCTGCGCTTCGATCACATCCTGGCTGCCCCACGCCTTATCGAACAGTTCCTTGTGGGTGGGCCACTGCTCTTCGTAGGCACCGTCGTCGTTGAGCACGCGTTTGGAGGCCCGCAGCGACAACGGCGCCAGTCCGGCGATCTCCGCCGCCCACGCCTGCGCGTCGGCCAGGTCACCGATCCGGTTGGCCATCCCGGTCATCAGCGCTGTCTGTGCGTCCAGTTTCTCGGCGCCCAGCAGCATCCCGCGCGCCCGCCCGTAACCGGCCAGCGACGACAGCCGGCGGACGCTCCAGTTATCCAGGGCCAGGCCATATTTGGCTATCGGAAACTGGAAGTACGCGCCCGGTGCCACGACTCGCAGGTCGCAGATCATCGCCAGCTGGACACCCGCGCCGATGGCCGGACCGTTGATCGCCCCGATCACCGGCATCGGGGCCGCGTCGATGGCCTTGTTCAGCGCGATCGCCTTGTCGGGAAAATCGGCGGCGAACACATCTCCGGACAGGTCCGCTCCAGCACAGAACACCGTGCCCTGGCCAGTCAGCACAATGACCCGGACATCCTCGGAGGCGGCCTTCTCCACGGTCTCGCGCAACGTGTCGACCAGCTCGGAGTTGAGTGCGTTGCGCCGCTCCGGTCGCTGCAGCTCGATCGTGGTGACATCCCCCACGCGATTGATTCCGATCATGGGCACGAGCCTACTGGCCGGTTAGCCTCGTCTGGTGAGCCGGATCGGGGCAGCCGAGCTGCGGGATGCAGCGCTGGACCCCGGTTCGTTCCGCAGCTGGGACGACGCGCCGCTGGCGGTCGACGCCGACGACGCCTATACCCGTGAGCTGGCCCGGGCGCGTGCCGCCACCGGCTTCGACGAGGCGGTGCTCACCGGCGAGGGCACCGTGTTCGGGCGCCGGGTCGCGGTGGTGGCCTGCGAGTTCGATTTCCTCGCCGGTTCCATCGGGGTAGCCGCCGCCGAGCGGATCACGGCCGCGGTCGAGCGCGCCACCGCCGAAGGCCTGCCCCTGCTGGCCTCGCCCAGTTCGGGCGGCACCCGGATGCAGGAGGGCACGGTCGCGTTCCTGCAGATGGTGAAGATCACCGCCGCGGTCACCCAGCACAAACGCGCACATCTGCCGTACCTGGTGTATCTGCGGCACCCGACCACCGGTGGGGTGTTCGCCTCGTGGGGATCGCTGGGCCACATCACCGCCGCCCAACCAGGGGCACTGATCGGCTTTCTGGGGCCGCGGGTCTACGAGCACCTCTACGGTGAGCCGTTCCCATCCGGCGTGCAGACCGCGGAGAACCTGCTGCGGCACGGCGTCATCGACGCAGTGGTTGGCATCGAGGCGCTGCGCCTGACCCTCGATCGCGCGTTGAGGGTGATCACCGATCCGCCCGCCGCACCGCCGGCCGCTGCTCCCGACGAACCCGTGCCCGACGTGCCGGCGTGGGACTCCGTCATCGCGTCGCGGCGGCCCGACCGGCCGGGCGTGAGCTGGCTGCTGCGTGAAGGCGCCACCGATCGGGTGCTGTTGTCCGGCACCCACGGCGACGCGGCCAGCACAGTGCTGGCGCTGGCCCGTTTCGGTGGCCAGCCCGCCGTCGTCGTCGGGCAACAACGCGTGGTGGGCGGAGTTGTCGGCCCGGCCGCGCTGCGGGAAGCCCGGCGCGGCATGGCATTGGCCGCGGGCCTAAAACTGCCGTTGGTGCTGGTAATCGACACCGCGGGGCCTGCCCTGTCGGCCGAGGCCGAACAGGACGGGTTGGCCGGTGAGATCGCCCGCTGCCTGTCTGATCTGGTCACCCTCGACACGCCGACGGTGTCGGTGCTGCTCGGCCAGGGCAGCGGCGGCCCGGCGCTGGCGATGGTCCCCGCGGACCGGGTGCTGGCCGCCCAACACGGCTGGCTGGCGCCGCTACCGCCGGAGGGGGCCAGCGCCATCGTGTACCGCGACACCGCGCATGCCGCTGAACTTGCTGCAGCGCAAGGCATTCGGTCGGCCGACCTGCTACGCAACGGCATCGTCGACGCCATCGTGCCCGAACATCCCGACGCTGCCGACGAACCCGTCGAGTTCGCGCACCGGTTGTCGACGGCGATCGCGCGGGAGATCGCCTGGCTACGGGAAATGCCGACGGCGCAGCGCCAATCCGCCCGGTTGGAGCGCTATCGCAAGATCGGGCTGCCTGACTAAGCGAGCGATTGCGCCACGCGCTGGAACAATTCTGCGGGCCGGCCGCCGGTCCGGGTGACGAGATGACCGGTGGGCCGCAGCAGGGGTTTCATCACGCGGCGGAACCGGTCCCGCTGCAGCGGCCGCCCAGCCACCGCCTGATGAACCTTGTGCAACTCGCCGAGGGTGAACTGCCGTCCCAGCAGGTGGTCGGGATCGGGCCGCTGCGCGTAGCGCTCGCGCACGTCGGCCAGTGCACGGGCGATGATCGCCGCGTGCCCGTACCGCAGCCGGCCGGGGCGGGCGACCGGAACCAGCCGGGTCTGGCCCGGCGGACCGGACTCGAGCCGATGCAACGGCACCACTTCGACGTGGGCCACCGACAGCACCCAGCCACGGTCATCGCGCCGCGGGTCGTCGAAGACATGGAGTTGGCGCGGACGCAACCCCCGCACCCCGGCCCTGACTCGCAGTGACCGCTCGACGGCGTCGGCCAGCCGCTCACCGGCATGCAGGAAGGTGCCCGGCAGCGCCCAGCCGGCCGCGTCGACCCGCCGTACCTGCAGCACCAGCAGTTCCGGGTCGGCCGGATCGAGGGTCAGCAGCGCAGTGTCCACCGCCACATCGGGCTTGGGAAAGGCAGCCGGTAAGTCATCGAGGGGGTGTTCCGTTGCATCACTGATTAATTCATTCTTGCGTGAAGTCGCGGCTCGCGCACTGCAACGCTGCGCACACCTCGTCGTCGGAGGTCTGATCGAAGTTGCGGTAGCCCTGCCCGACGGCGTGGAAGTAAACCGGCGCACCGGGGCACACCACATCGTCGGCGTAGTTTCGCAGATCGGTGACGGTGTCGGCGGCACCGATTGGCGCGGCCAGAACCACCGTGGCGGCGCCCCGTGCGCGAGCCACCAGACAGGCGGCGCGGGCGGTGGATCCGGTGGCGAACCCGTCGTCGACGATCACCACGGTCCGTCCGGCCAACTGCAGGGCGGGTCGATCGCCCCGATAACGCCGGACGCGGCGGTCGAGTTCGACGCGCTGCGCGGCTTCGTCCTCGGCGATGTCGGAGTCGCTGACCCGGACGTGCCGCATGACGGAGTCGTTGAGCACCCGCACCCCGCCCTCGCCGATGGCACCGAAGGCCAGCTCCGGCTGGGACGGCACCCCGAGCTTGCGCACCACCAGGACGTCCAGCGGGGCCGCCAACGCCTTGGCCACCTCGAAGGCCACCGGCACTCCCCGCGCGGCAGGCCCAACACCAGAACATCCCGGCCCCGGTAGTCCTGCAAAGATTCGGCGAGCCGACGGCCCGCCTCGGCGCGGTCGGCGTAGCGGTGCATGCCTTCGAGTATCCGGCTGTGAACGAGTTAAGCCAGCGAATCCAGCCACGCCTGGTGCAGCGCGGCGTACCGCCCCTCGCCCGCGCCGATCAGTTCCCCAGGCGGGCCGTCCTCCACGATGCGGCCGTGTTCGAGCACCAGCACCCGGTCGGCGATCTCGACCGTGGACAACCGGTGGGCGATGATCAACGCGGTCCGCTGCGCGAGCACCGTTTGTAACGCCCGCTGCACCAGCCGTTCGCTGGGGATGTCGAGCGAGGAAGTCGCCTCGTCGAGGATCAGCACTGCCGGGTCGGCCAGGAAGGCCCGAGCGAACGCGATCAACTGCCGCTGACCCGCCGACAGCCGGCCGCCCCGTTTGGCGACATCGGTGTCATAGCCGTCGGGCAGCGCGGCGATGAACCCGTCGGCGCCCACCGCGGCCGCAGCGGCCCGCACCTCGGCGTCGGAGGCCGACGGCCTGCCGAAGCGGATGTTGTCGGCGACGGTGCCCGAGAACAGGAAGTTCTCCTGGGTCACCATCACGACGTGGCGACGCAGTTCGCTCTGCTCGACAGCCCGCAGATCGACACCGTCGAGGGTCACCGAACCCACCGTCGGGTCGTAGAACCGGGCAATCAACTTGGCGATGGTGGTCTTGCCCGCCCCGGTGGTGCCGACCAACGCGACGGTCTGCCCGGCCGGCACGACCAGCGACAGGTCGGGCAGCACCGGGCGGCCCGCCGTGTAGCTGAACTGCACGTCGCGGAAAGCGATTTCGCCGCGGACGTGGTCCAGCCGTACAGGGTCCGCCGGGTCGGCGATGGCCGGCTTCTGCGCCAGCACACCGGCGAGCTTTTCCAGCGCCGAAGAAGCGGACTGAAAGGTGTTGAAGAACTGGGAGATCTCCTGCATGGGTTCGAAGAACATCCGCAGGTACAGCAGGAATGCCGCGAGCGTGCCGATGGTCATCTGACCGTGCAACACCCGGTTGCCCCCATAGAGCAGCACCACACCGGTGGTCAGGTTGCCGACCAGCTTCACCGTCGGCATGAAGATCGCCAGCAACCGGAACGTGCGCTCGTTGTCCTCGCGGTACCGGTCTGCGACGTCATCGAAGATCTGCTGGTTGCGCGGCTCGCGGCGGTAGGCCTGCACCGCCTTGATTCCGGTCATCGTCTCGACGAACTGCACGATCACCAGTGCGGCACTCTCGCGGACCTTGCGGTAGGTCTTGGCCGACTCGGCGGAGAACCACCACACCAGCGCGACCAGAATCGGGAAGGCCGCCAGGCACATCAGGCCGAGCCGCGCATCGAGGGCGACCAGCAGGATGGCGGTGCCGAACAGCGTGAGCACCGCGGTGATCAAGCTGTCGAAGCCGGTTTCCAGCATGTCCTGGATGGCCTCGACGTCGTTGGTGAGCCGGCTGACCACCCGCCCGGAGGTGTAGCGGTCGTGGAAGGCGACATCGAGGCGCTGGAAGTGCCGGAACACCCGGCGGCGCACCTCGAGCAGCACCCGCTGTCCGATCCGCCCGGAGCGGTTGAGGAAGAACATCCGGCTGATGGCCTGCACGGCGACCACACCGCACAGGACGCAGACCACCACGACCAACTCCCGGGCCGGGCCGCCGGCCAGCAGGGGCGGTATCGCATGGTCGATGCCACGCTGCACGAGTATCGGAACCGACAGGCGCGCAGCGTTTTCCACGATCACCACCAGCGCCAGCAGCGCGACTGTCCACCGGAACGGCCGCAGCAGGGAGCCCAGCAGCGCACGCGCTTCGCGACGGCGCGGTTCGGCCTCGTCGATCGGCAGGTCATCGGGCTCCTCGTCGAGCCGGCCGCGCCATTCGGTACTGGTCATCGCCGCCGCCTCTCCGACGCCGCGTAGTCGGCCGGGCCCCGGGTGGCGTCGCGTTGCTCGCACGCCTCTTCGTAGGCGTGATCCAGCCGCGTGCGCTCGTCGTCGTCCTCCCAGACGGGTCGCGGCGCACACCCGTCGTCGAACTCCTCGTCGGCGGCCAGCAGATACCGGTAGCGCGGCACGGTGGCCAGCAACTGGGCATGCGTGCCGATGTGGGTGATGGTGCCGGCCCCGTCAACCCGGTCGAGCAGCGCCACCTTGTCGGCCAGCAGGACCGTCGAGGCGCGGTGCGCCACGATCACCGCGGTCACCCCGCCGAGCACCCGGCGCAACGCAGCGGTGACCACCGCCTCGGTGTGCACGTCGAGTGCGGACAGCGTGTCGTCGAGCACCAGGATGCGGGGCTCGGCCAGGATGGCGCGGGCCAGCGAGAGCCGCTGCCGCTGACCACCCGACAGGCTCATGCCCTGCTCACCGATGCGGGTCTGCAATCCGTAGGGAAGGTCGTAGACGAATTCCGCCGCGGCGATCTCGATGGCCTCACGCAGTTCGTCGTCCCGGGCATCGGGGCGACCCAGCCGCAGGTTCTCGGCGACCGACATCGAGAACAGCGTCGGATCCTCGAACGCCGTGGCCACGGTCTGTCGCAGGTTAGCCAGCGGCAGATCCCGGATATCGGTGCCGTCGACGCGGATGGCTCCCTCGGTCACGTCGTAGAGCCGCGGCAACAGAGCGGCCAGCACCGACTTGCCGGAGCCGGTGGCGCCCACCAGCGCCAGGGTCTCACCCGGATCGACGGTGACGCTCACGTGCCGCAGCGCCCAGTCGCCCGATTCCGGGCCGACGCCGTCGTCCCGGGTCGTCACGGGGAAGCGGAAACCGACGTCGAGCAGTTCCAGTCGTCCGCCACGCGGCAGCACGTCCCGGGGGCCGTCGGTGATCTCGCGGGGCGCATCGAAAATCTCGGCGATCCGGTTGGCAGCGGTCATCGACTCCTGGGTCATCGAAAGCAGGAATCCCAGCGAGGCGATGGGCCACACCAACGAGAGCATCATCGTGATGAAGGCGACCAGCGTGCCCAGGGTGACCAGGCCGTGTCCGGCGGCATAGGCACCGAACCCGAGGACCACGATCAGCGTGAGGTTCGGGATCACCTCGAGCAGCGTCCAGAACTTCGCCGACACCCCCACTTTCTGGATCTGGGTGTCGTAGAGCATGCCGGCCTGCTCGTCGAAGCGATCGAACACGTAGTCCTCACGGCCGAACGACTTGACCGCGCGCAGCCCCAGCGCCGATTCCTCGACGTGGGTGGCGACGTGGCCGGCCTGGTCCTGCGCCTGGCGGGACAGCCGGGTGAACGTGCGCTCGAAGTGCAGCACGGTCAGGGTGATCGGCACGATCGACACCAAGACCACGACGCCCAGCGGCCAGTACATCGCCAGCAGAATGATCGTGACGACGGTGATCTGCAGGACGTTGAGGATCAAGAACACCAGGCCGAACGACAGCAGCCGTCGAATGGTGTTCAGGTCGTTCATGATTCGCGACAGCAGCTGGCCCGACTGCCAGCGGCCGTGAAACGACATCGGCAGGATCTGCAGCCGGGCGTACAAGTCCTTGCGGATATCGGCTTCGACCCCCATCGTCGCGCGGGCCACCAGCCACCGACGGATGAACCACAGCACCGCTTCGGAGACTCCCACGGCCATCGCCGCCGCTCCCACCAGCCACAGCCCGCGCTGGTCCTGATGGCGCACCGGACCGTCGATCACGGCCTTGGTCATCAACGGGATCGCGACGGTGGCGACCAGGCTGGTGATGGCGACAATGAACATCGCGATCCAGCGCGTCCGGTACGGCATCAGGTAGGGCAGCAGCCTGAGCAGATCCGAGGCACCACGCGGATTGAGGCGCGGCGGGGCGATGGCCGGTTCCGGGCGCACGCCCGGCGCTGCAGTCATCTCGTCCACCCCGTCAACCATTCCCTCGCCATCGACCACCGCTCGCCAAAGATATGCGGCACATCCGACAGGACACCGCGGTCGACCCCCGGATCGATGATCGCACGCCGGGCAATCGGTTATCCGCCGCGATATCCCTACGCTAGGACCTCAACAACGATTGAGGTCAAACCCTTCCGGCGCCACCGCCGTGTCTGCGGCGGCCTCCCACCTGTGGCGGCGTCGATCAGGCAAGATGGTGCCCATGGACAGTAGTTCGGCCTCCCCCCGGGTGCTCGTGGTCGACGACGACCCCGACGTGCTCGCCTCGCTGGAGCGCGGGCTGCGACTGTCCGGATTCGAGGTGTCCACCGCCGTCGACGGAGCCGAAGCGCTCCGGTCGGCAACCGAGACCCGGCCGGACGCGATCGTGCTCGACATCAACATGCCCGTTCTCGACGGCGTCAGCGTGGTGACCGCGCTGCGCGCGATGGACAACGACGTGCCGGTCTGTGTGCTCTCGGCGCGCAGCTCGGTCGACGACCGGGTCGCCGGCCTCGAGGCCGGCGCCGACGACTACCTGGTCAAGCCGTTCGTCCTCGCCGAGTTGGTGGCCCGGGTCAAAGCACTGCTGCGCCGACGAGGCTCGACGGCCACGTTCTCCTCGGAGACCATCCAGGTCGGCCCCCTCGAGGTCGACATCCCCGGTCGGCGGGCCAGGGTCAACGGCGTCGACGTCGATCTGACCAAGCGCGAGTTCGACCTGCTCGCCGTGCTCGCCGAGCACAAGACCGCCGTGCTCAGCCGGGCGCAGCTGCTGGAACTGGTGTGGGGCTACGACTTCGCCGCCGACACCAACGTCGTCGATGTCTTCATCGGCTACCTGCGCCGCAAGCTCGAAGCCGGCGGCGCGCCCCGACTGCTGCACACCGTGCGCGGCGTCGGCTTCGTGCTGCGCACCCAGTAAACCGGCCCGTGATGCTGTCGCGGATCTTCCGCCGCACCCCGTCGCTGCGCACCAGGGTGGCGTTCGCCACCGCCATCGGGGCGGCGATTGTGGTGACGATCGTGGGCACCATCGTCTGGGTCGGCATCACCAACGACCGGTTGGAGCGGCTGGACCGACGGCTCGACGAGGCGGCGGGGTTCGCGGTGCCGTTCGTCCCGCGCGGACTGGACCAGATCCCCCGTCGCCCAACGACCAGGACGTGGTGATCACCGTTCGCCGGGGTGATCAGGTGCGCTCCAACTCCGATGTGGTCCTGCCCCGGCTGGACTCCGACTACGCGACCACCGAAGTCAACGGCGTCCCGTACCGGGTGCGCACCGTGGAGCTCTCCTACCCGGAGGCCACCACGCTGGAGGTGGGCGCCACCTATGACGACACCATCACCGACACCAACAACCTGCACCGGCGAGTCCTGATGATCTGCGCGTTCGCCATCGGCGCGGCCGGCCTGCTGGGCTGGTTGCTGGCCACCTTCGCAGTCCGGCCCTTCCGGCGGCTGGCCGCGCAGACCCGCCAGATCGAGGCCGGCGACAAGACACCGGACCTCGAGATCGGCGGCGCCACCGAGGCGGTGGAGATCGGCGAAGCACTCAAGGGTCTGCTCGAGCGGATCTGGACCGAGCAGGACCGCACCAAGGCGGCACTGGCCTCGGCCCGTGATTTCGCCGCAGTGTCGGCCCACGAGTTGCGCACACCGCTGACCGCGATGCGGACCAACCTCGAGGTGCTGGCCACCCTGGACATGACCGACGAGCAGCGCACGGAGGTCCTCGGCGATGTCGTGCGGACCCAGACTCGCATCGAGGCGACCCTCGGCGCGCTGGAACGGCTTGCCCAGGGCGAACTCTCGACTGAGGCCGACCAGGTGCCCGTCGACATCACCGAACTGCTGGACCGCGCCGCCCATGACGCGATGCGGGTTTACCCCGACCTCGAAGTGTCGCTCGTGCCGTCCCCGACCTGCATCATCGTCGGCCTGCCCGCCGGTCTGCGACTGGCGGTGGACAACGCGATCGCCAATGCGGTCAAGCACGGTGGCGCCACGCGGGTCCAGCTCTCGGCGGTCAGTTCACGCGACGGCGTCGAGATCGCGGTCGACGACAACGGCACCGGGGTCCCGGTGGACGAACGCACCGCGGTCTTCGAGCGGTTCGCCCGCGGGTCGACGGCGTCACACTCCGGCTCCGGGCTCGGCCTTGCGCTGGTCGCGCAGCAGGCCGAATTACACGGCGGCACAGCCACGTTGGAAGACAGCGCACTTGGCGGGGCTCGGTTGGTGCTGCGGCTGCCGGCGCCCTGCTAGAGCCCGTCAGCGGCACAGCTGCTCGACCACGACTCAGGTTTTGACCGCGATCTTGAAAATGAGCGTCCGCAGGGCACCGAAGGCGCCGTGTGCGCCGATGTAAAGCCGTTTCGTGTCGTAGCCGGCGACATCCTTCATCGTTTCCGCGCCGAAACGAGCGGGGAGCTGGCCATCGACGACGGTGACATCAGCGCCGAGCAGAACGTGCCTGATGGCGGCCCGCTCGACTCCGGTGGCGGTGGCCACGAGTTCCCCGATGGTGCGCTCCTGTCCGGTGGTGGGGACAGCGGCGCAGGTGACGCCGCGCTCGTCGAGATAGCCGTTGAGTTGGTCGAGGGTGGCGTCCGCGCCGACGACCAGGCTCAGGTTGCCGAGGTTGACGGCAATGTCGGTGTTTTCCCCCGCAGTGAGCGGAGCACGGGGATCGGGACTGATGCCACCTGTGAGGGCGCCGCGAACGGCGGCACCGAACGCGTCGAGTTCGGGCTCTGCCGCGGATCGCTCGGGCAGCATGATTCCAGGGTTGAGCAACCCCGCAGGGTCGAATGCCTTCTTGATCGAACGTTGGGCAGCAATCTCAACCGGGGTGAAGCGCCTCGTCATGAACTGGATCTTCTCGGTGCCGACGCCGTGCTCACCGGTGATGGTGCCGCCCAACGCCAGTGCAGCTTCGATGATCTCGTTGTTGGCGGCCTCCAGAGCAGACGGGGCCAACGGGTTGTCCTTGTCATAAAAAGTCGTGGGGTGCAGGTCACCGTCGCCGGCATGACCGCACACCGCGATGAACAACAGTCCGTCGCAATGGCGCGCGGCGGTGGCTTGAATCGCTTCCTGCATTTCCGGGATCCGATCACGTGGCACGGTGACGTCACCGATGAAGAAGCCCTTTCCACTCTGCACCACGGAGTTGGGCGCGTTGAGGCGGCCGTACCACAGAGCGGCGCGTGCCTTGTCCTCCTCGGCTATTCGGACCTCGGTCGCCCGTTCGCGCAGCACCCGTTCCACGATCTTCTGATCGTGGGCCACCTCCTGGGCCGTGCCGTCGACGTCGATGAGCACAATGGAATCGGCATCCAGCGGGTAGCCGGTGTCGTAGAACTGTTGCAAGCCAGCAATTCCCGACCGATCAAGCCACTCAACGGCGGCGGGTACCACACCGCTGGCGATGACCGCGGCGATGGTGTCGGCCCCTTCCCGGGCGGTGGCGAACGCACCCATCAGACTGTGGGTGACTGCGGCGATCGGACGCAGCGCTACGGTCGCCTCGGTGATGATCCCCAGCGTCCCTTCCGATCCGATGACCACACCGAGCAGGTCGGGGCCGTCGTCATCGGCGCTGAGCCTGATCGTCGAACCGTCGGGGAGAACGACGACCACCGACAGAACGTGGTTGTAGGTGACCCCGTACTTCAATGCGTGCGGGCCACCGGCATTTTCGATGATGTTACCCCCCACCGTGGCCAGGTGCGCCGAGACCGGATCAGGTGAGAAGCACAGCCCGTGCGGCTCCAATGCCGCTTGCAGGTCGGAGTTGATGACACCGGGTTCCACTCGGGCACAATAATTCCCGGTATCGATCTCGAGGATTTGGTCAAGCCCGGAAAGGTCCAACAAGACCCTGCCCGCGGTCGGCATCATGCCGCCCGAGCAGTTGGACGCTCCGCCACGCGGCACGATCTCCACGTGGTGTTGGGCGGCGAGCCGCATGATCGGTGCGATGTCGTCGCGACCATGGGGACGTAGCAGTAGGCCCGCTACTCCCCCGACGCCCCAGTAGTCGCGACCGCGCTCGGCGAGAACGGCTTGGTCGGTGGTCACATCTGCGTGGCTCGCGACGGCTTGGGCGAACTCATCGACGACAGTGACATCGCCGGAGTGTTGCGGAGTCTGAGTAGACATATCGGTCAGGTTCCTTCTGTCTGTTCGCGTAACCAGGCTTCCTCTTCCCCCGGGGCAGGTAACACGCGCCCGCCCTCGATGGCGAAATGCGCCGGGCTGTTCTGGATGACGACCAGAACCCGCTTGGCCGGGATGCCGGTCACCCGGGTGGCGGCTGCGGCGATTTCGGCAACCAGTTGGCTGCTTTGCGCTTCGGGATGCCCGGTGCGGACCCACCCATTGATGAGAAGCGGTTGTGCGGGTTGCCCATCGGTGTAAACATCGTCGGGGGCAAGTTCGTGGAACACGACGTTGACATAGGTGCCGGGAACGTGATTGATCATGGAATGAATCCTGGTCAGCTCGCCGGCCAGGCTGGCTTTCGTTTCTGGGCTCAGCATCGACTGCACGGTCGTGCACGTGTAGACGGGCATCCCTCACCCCAGGAAGGGCAGGTGCGGCTGGGTCGGCACCACCAGAACGGTGGGCCCATCGGCGGCCAAAGCCGCCTCGAATTCACGAGCCAGCTCCTCGGTGCTGCCCACGTTCGCCGTCCGGCACCCGAAACCCCTTGCCAATGAGGCGATATCAAGACCAGGCAAGTTCAGCCCTGGCACATTCGGCGTTTCCTCCAGAAGCGCAAACGACTTCAGGACACAGTATTCACCGTTTCGCTGCACCACGAACACGATGGGCAGCTTGTGTTGCGCAGCGGTCCAGATCGCTTGTATCGAGTATTGAAAAGAGCCGTCACCGATCGAGGCGACGACGGTCCGCTGCACGCCGCGGGCCCGGTCCCCCAACGCGACACCCACCGCCGCGGGCACTCCCCAGCCGATACCTCCGCTGCCCGTGGCGAAGAAACTGGCCGTGCGCCGGGTGGGCCACCACTGGATGAGGTCGGCCAACGTGGAGGTGGATTCCATCACGACCGCCGCATCGTCGGGCTTGACCGAGCTCAGCACCGCATACACGTCATTCGGCAAGAGCGGCGCGGGCCCCACCGGGAGTTCGCCGCTGAAATCTCTGGTCAAACCCGGTGGGGCGGTACGGTCGGCCGGTACTTCCACAAGTTCGACGAGCTGTTCCAGAGCCGTGCGCACGTCGCCAATCAGGCTGTCGCCCACCGGCGCAATTGCGGCGAGGTGCGGATCACCCGTGATCTGCAGTACCGCGGTGCCTGCTGGCACCCACTCACCGGCGACGTAGGGGTAGTACCTGAAGACTTGCGCCCCGATCGCGACGACAACGTCGAAACCCTGCAATGCCTCGTTGACACCAGCGATCGTCAGGGGCAACGGTCCCCCGTACAGCGGATGATCCTCCGGAAACGAGCACCGGTCCGACAGCGCGCTACCCCGGACCGGCGCGCGCAGTTTCTCTGCGAACGCGATGCCGGCATCCCAGCCGCCTGCGCGGTCCACCTCGGGCCCCAGCAACAGCAGTGGCCGCTCCGCCCGGCTGATCCGGTCGGCGAACTCACGCAGCCGTTCGGAATCGGGCTGCACACGCCGGCTGACCGTCCTGACCACGGCGGGCCCGAGCGCCGGCTTGTTCCAATCGTCGAGCGGGATCGACAGAAACACCGGACCGGCCGGCGGTTGGGTCGCCACCGCATAGGCACGCATGAATGCCGCAGGCACATCCTCGGCACGCGCGGGCTCGTAAGCCCACTTGACCCACGGCTGCGGCAAGACCGTCGCATCGGGGTTGTTCAGGTACGGGTCGACCACCGACATCTCGCGGGTCTGCTGACCGGCCGTCACGATCAACGGTGTATTCGCGCGGTAGGCCGCGATGAGGCTACCCATCGCGTTGCCGGTGCCCGCGGCGGTGTGCAGATTGACCAGCGCTGGGTTGCCGGTGACCTGAGCGAACCCATCGGCCATCGCCAGCACCGAAGCCTCCTGCAGGCCCAGGACGTAGGTGAAGTCATCCGGAAAGTCCTGCAGGAAGGTCTGCTCGGTGGATCCCGGGTTTCCGAACACCGTGGTCAGTCCGAGCGTTCGGAGCAGGTCGAAGGTGACCTCATGAATAGTCTCGGCATCGGACATCGTTCAAACCCTTCGTCGATCGGATGCTCGGCCCTAATTGCACAGATCACACACCCCGGGGGCGCTCCGCCGGCCCCGGGGAAATCACGGGTTTCGCAAAGACCTGGGTGCCCCGGGCTACGGGGGACCGATTCGGCACGCCGGGGCACGCCTGACATGTCAAGATCACCGGCATGGGGAGCAGGCCAGGCCGTGGAGTGCTGGTCGGACGGCATGACGAGCAACAACAGCTGACCGAATTGATCCACCGCGTCCGGGACGGCAACGGCGGTGTTCTCGTCATCAGGGGTGATGCCGGAATCGGCAAAACCGCCTTGCTGACGGACATGCTCGCCAATGCCGGTGATCTACACACGATCCATATCAGCGGTGCGGAATCGGAGATAGAGCTCGCCTACGCCGGCGTGCAGCAGTTGTGCGCTCCGCTGCTCGGCCGCATCCAGGGATTGCCCGACCCGCAGAAGAACGCACTGCGAGTCGCGCTGGGCTTGCGCGATGGTGCTGCGCCCGATCGCCTTCTGGTGGGTTTGGCCGTGCTGACGTTGGTCGGCGACGCCGGTGCGCAGCGCCCGACCATCTGCGTCATCGATGATGCACAGTGGGTCGACCGCGCCTCGCTGCAAGCGCTGACGTTCGCCGCACGCCGGCTTCTCGCTGACCCGGTAGTGATGGTCTTCGCCACCCGCACTCCAGTCACCGCTGACGAGTTGAACGGTTTGCCCGACCTGAACCTGGGCAGGCTCACCCGCGCCCATGCCGACGCACTTCTCTCCGAGGTACTGCCGGTCCAGCTGGACGAGACCGTCCGCGAGAACATCCTGGCCGAAGCGGACGGAAACCCGTTGGCCCTACTCGATCTTCGCCACGCGATCGCCCCTGCGGCGTTGGCCGGCGGGTACGGACTCACCGAGGCGGCATCGGTCGCAGAGCGGATCGAGCGAGAATACGAACAACGCCTCGACGAATTGCCGCCGGCAACGCGGACTCTCCTGCTCATCGCGGCCGCGGAACCGACAGGGGATCCCGCATGGCTGTGGTCCGCAGCCGCGCAGCTCCACCTCGACGCCGATGCGCTCGGCCCAGCTCAGCGCAGCGGCTTGATCACCGTCGAAACCCGCCTCCGTTTTCGACATCCACTGGTTCGCTCAACGGTCTACCGCAACGCGTCGCTGCCTGAACGGCGACGGGTGCACGCCGCGCTTGCCGACGTCATAGCCGGTGCGTCCGCAGATGAGCACCGCACCTGGCATCGCGCTCACTCGACGAGCGCACCCGACGAGACCGTCGCAGTCGAACTCGTCGAGTCTGCCGAGCGGGCCCGCCGCCGCGGAGGAGCCGCCGCCGCGGCGGCGTTTCTGGCATACGCCGCTGAACTGACGCCCGACCCCGTTCGCCGCGCCGCGCGCGCACTCGACGCTGCCCTGTCGAAGCTGGACGCGGGTGCTCCGGAATCTGCATCTCGGCTGCTGGCAGTTGTCTCGGGGACGCCCGACGAACTACTCAGCGCGAGAGCAGATCTGTTGCGGGCCAAGATCGCCTTTGCCACACAACGCGGCCGGGACGCGCCCCCGCTGTTGCTGGCGGCAGCCGAGAGACTGAAACCCCTGGACCCTGTTCTCGCACGCGATGCCTATCTCGAGGCGCTGATGGCGGCAATGATCGTCGGCCGCCTCTACGTCGATGAGCACGCGTCCGCGGCAGCGATAGCCGCCGCGGCGCGACACGCCCCAGCCCCATCCCGCCCACCGAGGGCCGCCGACCTCTTCCTGGATGGAATCGTCGTCCGACTCACCGAAGGACACACAACCGCTGCGCCGCTTCTGAACCGGGCCATCAGCCAGTACCTGAAAGAGGACGAAGCCGGCACCGCGGATCCTCGTTTGCACGACATCACGTTGCGGGTCCTGCTCGATGTTTTCGAACAAGACACCTACAGCGCGCTCAATGCCCGCCAACTGGAACAACTCCGCGCTGCAGGTGAACTGACGGTGCTACCCGCCGCGTTGACCACCCACGCGGGGGCGTGTGTCACCTCCGGCTATTTTGCTCAGGCTGAGGATCTGCTCGAGCAATCAGAAGCGATCTCCGCCGCAACCGGGGCGCCGCCGCACCGCTCCATCAAGACCTATCTCGCCGCTTGCCGCGGACAAGAGCAACTTGGTAGGGAACTCGCTCGGGCGACGATCCAGGACGCGACCAGGCGTGGTGAGGGCAGCGAAATTACCGTCGTGCTCTTCGCACTGGCCATCCTGCACAACGGGCTCGGCCAGTATGGCGAGGCGCTCGCGGTGTGCACAGAAGCCCTGGAGTTCGACGACGTAGGAATGTACGGCCATTTACTCAACGAGATGGTCGAGGCTGCCGCCCGGGCCGGCAAAACGAGTATCGCTGAAACAGCCACGGCGCGGCTGATCGAGCGAGCCGAAGCAACGGGGAACGCGACGGCGCTGGGATACGCGGCACGCGCCGAGGCGCTGACTACCTCTGGTCCCGCTGCCGAGCACAAGTATCGCACCGCGATAACGGAATTGGAGCGCTCACCGCTGAAGGTCATGGCCGCGCGCACTCATCTGCTTTTCGGCGAGTGGTTGCGTCGCGAGAACCGCCGCGCCGAGGCACGCGACGAGTTACGCAGCGCTCACGGGATGTTCCTGGAAATGGGTGCCGACGGCTTCGCCGAGCGGGCGCGTCGTGAACTCCATGCGGCGGGCGAGACCCCAAAACGGGCGCCGCGGCCGGCAGTCGAGCTGACCGCACAGGAGAGCTATATCGCCCGGCTCGCCGGTGAAGGTTATACGAATCCCGAAATTGCCGCCCACCTGTTCATCAGCCCGCGAACAGTGGAATGGCACTTGAGCAACATCTTCGCCAAGCTCGGTGTTACGTCCCGCCGCGAGCTGCGCCAGCTGCACCCGTGAATGGCCGCTCGCCCGATCCTGCACGGCGACATGACCAACAATGAACGCTGCAACTCAGGCATCACGCCGTCCGGAACTCTAGTTCGAGGGCGTAGCCCCGGCGATCGCATTACCCCCGTCGATGATCAGCGTGGTGCCCGTGACGTAGGAGGCTCCCGGTGTGGCCAGGTAGGCGACACCCGAGGCCACCTCCGCGGCGGTGGCCGACCGTCCGATCGGGGTGGCGTTACCGGCGGCCACCTCCGACGGCAGCTGCGCCGCGGTGGCGATCCATCCTGGCAGAACCAGATTCGCGGTGATGCCGTCCTTGGCGTAGTCCACCGACACAGAGCGGGTCATCCCGAGCATGGCGGCCTTGGCGGTGTGATAGCCGACGTCGCCGGTGTAGGCGGTGAGCACACCGGCCGTCGAGCCCACATTGACGATCCGTCCGTAACGCCGCTGCACCATGGCGGGCAGTGCCGCGCGGGTGACGTAGAACGCACTGTCGAGGTTGCGCCGAAGTGCCAGTGACCATTCCTCGTCGGTCATCACCATCAACGGATTGGGTTCCTCAGGACTGTTGACCGACGCCAGGCCGGCGTTGTTGACCAGGATGTCGAGCTTGCCCAGCGCGGCCTCGGTGGCCTGTACCAACTCGCGGCACGCATCCCGGTCGAACAGGTCGGCAATGTGGGATTGGGCCACGATGCCCTCGCTCTGCAATTCCTCTGCTCGGCTGTGTACACGCTCTGTCGTCCCCGTGACCATTACCGCGGCACCGAGCTGGCCAAGCAGCCGGGCTGATGCGAACCCGATGCCGAGTTCACTGCTCGACCCGGTGACCAGTGCCACCTGCCCGGTGAGGTCGAACGCGGCTGGCACCTTAGTAGGCATTGTGCTGTCTCCCTTGGAATCTGATCGGCTGTCCGCAGACAGTAGAGCTTTACGAACAGCATTTCTAGGTCGGACGTACAAGTTTTGGACGTTCGTACAATGTGGTAACCCTCATGTCACACCGCCGAAATCAGCCGATCCGAAACTGGGTCGATGAAAATCCGTTCGGGTGTAGCACCCCTGGCGATCATCGCGCTGCTGCTCGCGGGCACGGCCTGTTCGGGAAAGACCAACGCCCCGAGTGACAACGCGGCGGCGTCGTCGACGGTACGTACCCCCCTGATGTCGGACCCACCACCGCTGGACCCCGACACGTTCTACCAGCCCGAGGGCCTGCTCATCATGACCTCGACTTATCAGGGGCTACTGCAGTACGCCCCAGGGTCGACCAAGATCGCGCCGCTGTTGGCCACCAAGTGGGACATGACTCCAGACGGGTTGACCTACACCTTCACCCTGCGCGACGGTGTCAAGTTCGCCGATGGCACACCGTTCGACTCCGCAGCGGCCAAGGCCAGCTTCCAGCGGCGTATCGACATGGCGGGCGGACCTTCCTACATGCTCGCCGATGTCAAGGACATGCAGACACCCGATCCACGCACCTTCGTGGTCACGCTCACCAAACCCGTTGCGCCCTTCCTTGATTACCTCGCCTCGCCGTACGGACCGTTGATGACCAGCCCGACCGCGGTGGCCCAGCACACCAGCGGCGACGACCACGCCTCGGCGTGGCTGGCGGCCCACACCGCCGGTACCGGCCCCTACGAGCTGACCGAAGCGGTGCCGGCCAGTCACTACACGATGTCGGCGAACAAGAACTACTGGGGCCAACAGCCGCAGATCACCTCGGTCGAGATGCCGGTGGTGGCCACCGCCGCGGTGCAGCGCCTCCAACTCGGCAACGGTGAACTGGACATGATTCTGCACGGGCTGGCCAAGGTCGACTACGACGCCCTGGCCACCGGTGCGGACACCGAGGTGCTCCAGGAGAACGCCTTGGTCAAGTCGATGATCATGGTCAACCCGACATCGTCGGTGTTCGCATCCCACGATGCGCGGGCGGCCCTGGCCGCAGCACTCGATCCAACTGCGCTGACCACACAGGTCTTCGGCGCTCAGGGCTCGCCGTCGACACAGTTCTACCCGGTCGGCATGCTGCCCGACGGGGCGGTGCCCGACAACCACGAATACGACCCGTCCAAGCTGGCCGCGGTCGGCAAGGGCGGCGGCAACGTGGAGATCGGATATCCCACCGGTGACAGCAGCCTGCAGGACCTGGCCAACCAACTGCAGGTGATCCTGCAGCAGGCGGGGCTGAAGGCGACGATCCGCGACTTCCCGCTCGCTCAGTTCTTCGCCCTGCCCGAAAACCCGGACCAACGACCGGATCTGATGTTGGCATCGATGAACCCCGACGCCGCCCACCCCGACACCTGGTCGCGGATCTACCAGTACACCAACGCACCGGTGAACATCCAGGGCTGCTCGGTGCCAGATGCCGACAAGCTGCTGGACGCGGGAAGTCTCGAACCCGATCCGGCCAAGTCGCAGGCGCTGTACGTGGAAGCCGCGAAGGCCTACCGCGATTCGTTGTGCTGGGTGAACATCTCCGATCTGCACAACACGATCGCCACGCGCAAGGGTTACTCCGGCTGGCAGAGCCAACCCGCCTGGATGTGGGATACCGACTTTTCCACCCTGAAGCATCAGGGATGACGGCAGGCACCACTGCCCGCGGAGCGGCCCGCCGCACCGAGATCATCGACGCCGCCATCGAGGTGATGGCCCAGGTCGGCCTCGCGGGGCTGTCGATGCGGCTGGTGGCCACCCAGGCACAGCTCCCGCTCGGTGCCCTGAGCTACTACTTCGACGACAAGTCCGACCTGATCGCCCAGGCGTTCCAACAGCTGTCCGATCGGGAGATCGAGCGGGTCGTGCGGACGGCGGAGCGATTGGAGCCGTCGATGTCACCGCAGGCGCTTGCCGACCTGGTGGCGGACATGATCATCGACGGCTTCAGCTCGCCGCGCGGTGCGATCGTCACCCGCTACGAGCTGGTCACCGAGGCCAGCCGCGACGAGCGACTGCGCCCGATGTTCGAAGCCTGGTATACGGCAATGGTTCCCGCGCTCAGCCGGCTCTTCCGCGAAATCGGTTCACGCCGACCTGAACTCGACGCCCGCACCGTTATGGCGGTGATGGCGGGCCTGGAGATCGACAACCTCTACCGCCCGCTGGGTCCGGTGGACAAGCGCAGGATCCGGGCCACCCTGCGGCACGCATTCCACGCCGTCATCGCCCTGCACGACACCCCGTGAACCTCAACCGAAAGGCGGAACAGATGGCTGGCACCCTGTTCGGTCCGGACATCACCTTCCTCGGTGTCCCCCGTTGCGACCTGGCCGACGAATCCACGTACGCCGACGCCGACATCGTCATCCTCGGCGCCCCACTCGACGGCGGCACGAACTACCGGTCCGGCGCGCGGTTCGGGCCGTCGGCGTTACGCCAGGCGTGCTATCTGCCGCAGGACGGTTCGCGGCCCAGTCTGGCGTTGCGGGTCGACGGCCTCAAGGACCTGCGCGTCTATGACGCCGGCGACGTGATGCTCTACAGCGGCAACATCGAACAGGCCGTCACGATGATCGAGGACGACGTCTACACCATCTGTGCCGCCGGCGCGATCCCGATCATCCTCGGCGGCGATCACACCATCGCCTGGCCGGACCACACCGGTGTCGCCCGCCAGCACGGTTTCGGCAGGGTCTCGATGATCCACTTCGACGCACACGCCGACACCGGAGACATCCACAACGGCTCCCTGATCGGCCATGGCACGCCGATGCGCAGACTCGTCGAGTCCGGAGCACTGCGCGGCGATCGCTTCCTGCAGTTGGGGCTGCGCGGTTACTGGCCCGACGAGCCGGTGCTGCAGTGGATGGCCGACCACGGGCTGCGGTCCTACGAGATGACCGAGATCGTCGCTCGCGGACTGGAGGCATGCCTCACCGAGGCCTTCGAGATCGCCACCACGGATTGCGAAGGGGTGTTCCTGTCCGTCGACATCGACGTCTGCGATCCCGGCCACGCACCCGGTACCGGCACACCGGAGCCCGGCGGCTTCTCGGCCCGCGAACTGCTCGACGCCGTGCGACGGATTTGCTACGAACTGCCGGTCCTCGGTGTCGACGTCGTCGAGGTGGCACCACCCTACGACCACGCCGACATCACCGCACTGCTCGGTAATCGCGTTGTGCTGGAGGTTATTTCGGCCATCGCCCGCCGACGCAGAGACAAAGCCGATGGCACCACCTGGGATCCGATGCAACCCTTGTTGGCCGGCCGTGAAAGCGACGAGCAGCTACGGCTGATCACCGAAGGCGAAGAAGCCCGCCGCCGCGGTGAAGGCGGCGCCCGACCCCACCATCACCACTGATGGACGGCACCCCCATCGGCGCCACCCCGGCGACCCAGGTTCCCCGGTACGCCGGCAAGGGCACCTTCGCCCGCATCGCCGACATCAACGAAGTATCCGACTACGACATCGCGGTCGTGGGGCTGCCTTTCGACGGCGGCACCTCCTACCGGCCCGGCGCGCGTTTCGGCCCGATGGCCGTCCGGCAGGCCGCCCGCACGTTGCGCCCCGGTTATCACGTCGAATTCGGAGTGGCACCGCTGGAGCAGGTGCAGATCGTCGACGCCGGTGACGTCACCATCACCCCGTTCGACATCGGCGCGGCGTGCACCCAGATCGAGAACGGCGTCCGCGACATCATCGGCGACCGGGAGCGCAGATTCGTCGCCGTCGGCGGTGACCACACCGTGGCCCTGCCCAACCTCCGTGCGCTGCACGCTGTGCACGGCCCGCTGGCACTGGTGCACTTCGACGCGCACCTGGACACCTGGGACACCTACTTCAATGCGCCCGTCACGCACGGCACCCCGTTCCGCCGGGCATTCGAGGAGGGCCTGCTGATCGAAGACCACTGCATCCATGTCGGCATCAGAGGCCCGATCTACGACCGGATGGATCTGGCCGATGATGCCCGCATGGGGTTCCAGATCATCCGCGCCGGTGATCTCGACGTGATGGGCGTCGATGCCGCGGTCGACGTCGTCACCCGCCGCGTCGCCGATCTGCCGGTGTACCTCTCGATCGACATCGACGTCCTCGACCCGGCTTTCGCGCCCGGAACCGGCACTCCCGAGTCCGGCGGGCTGACCTCACGCGAGTTGTTGCGAATGTTGCGCCGGCTCACCGGAATCAACGTGGTCGGCGCTGACGTCGTCGAGGTAGCCCCGGCCTACGACCACGCCGAGATCACCTCGATCGCCGCCGCGACGGTGGTATTCGATCTGTTGAGCCTGATCGTGGCCGGCCGCTGAGCTCAGTACCGATCGGGCACGTAGGTCCGCTGCGCCCACTGGAACACCTGCCAGGCGGCGATCTCGTCGAACATGTCGTGCACCTTGCGAGCAGCCGGCGCCCCGATCGGCTTGGCATCGCGCGCCTTCACCTGCACCTCGGCGCTGCGTTCCATCATCAGGAAGTAGCCGACCGCCGCGTCCACACTGGCCCCGACCGTCAACAGGCCGTGGTTGCGCAGAATCGCCGCGCGGGCACCGCCGATGGCGGCCGCGATGCGCTTGCCGCCGTCGGTCGAAGCGATGTTGACTTCTTCGTCGTCGAAGATCTCGTGGTCCTCGAAGAAGGCGCAGGCCTCCTGCGAGATCGGTGTCAAGTTGGTGACCATCGCGGAAAACGGTGTCCCGTAGGGCGTATGGCAGTGAGCCGCGGCGACGACGTCCGGGCGCGCCTCGTGCAGCGGCGCATGGATGAAGTAGGCCGCCTCGTTGATGTGGCCGCCGCCTTCGAGCGTTCCGTCGGGGCGGACAAGCACCAGGTCGTCGGTCGTCATGAACCGGAACGGCACCCCATAGCGGCCCAGCCAGAAGCAGTCGGTGCGCTCCGGATCGCGCGCTGAGATGTGTCCGTCGCCGAGCGAACCCCATCCCATCGCGCCGAAAACCCGGTAAGCCAGGGCCAGTCGCCGCTGGCGGTGCAGCCGCAACTCGCCCGGATCGGTGATGACCGGCTCGCCGGCTGCCGGGTCGAGGAATCCGTGTTGGGTGCTGTCGGTCACCATGCCGATGACCTCCCTTCGTGCCGTCGAAAAATCGCGCGCGCGATCACTTTTCGTCTAGCGATAGACTATCGAAATCGATGTCCTGACGTGTGATGAGCCGAATGGAGCCGCAGTGCCGAGCCGTCCCCGCGTCCTGGTCGTCACCGAGCCGCACCCCGTACTGCCGCCACCCCCGCTGGAACTCATCCCCGACGACGTCGAGGTGGTGGAAGTCGGCGTCACCCCGACCGATGAGCAACTGGCCGGGGCGCAGGTGCTGTACGTGTGGGATCACCGCTTCACCGATTTGGGCGCGTTGCTGCGACGCACCCGTGAGCTGCGCTGGGTACAGGCCGCATCAGTCGGCGTCAACGAACTCCTCTGCCCTGA
This sequence comes from Mycolicibacterium litorale, assembly GCA_002007745.1. GTDB lineage: Bacteria > Actinomycetota > Actinomycetes > Mycobacteriales > Mycobacteriaceae > Mycobacterium > Mycobacterium litorale_A. The sequence continues at coordinate 5,013,634 of CP019882.1, forward strand.
ACTGGCCACGGTCACCCTCACCAACTCCCCCGGCGTATTCGACGTGGCCATCGCCGAATGGGTCCTCGGCGCGGTGCTCAGCCATGTCAAGGGCCTCGCCGAGGGGTGGGCGCTCCAGCGCGAGCATCGCTGGCAATACCGGACCACCGGACGGCTGGCCGGCACCCGCGCCGCCGTCGTCGGCACCGGGTCGATCGGACGTGCCATCGCCGAACGGCTCAGCCTGCTCGACGTCGAGGTCACCATGGTGGGCCGGACCCGCAGAACCGACGAGCGCTTCGGCTCGGTACGGGGCAGCGACGAGCTGGTGGCGGTGGCCGCCGAGGTGGACCTGCTGGTGCTGGCGGCACCGCTGACACCGGCCACCACCGCGCTGGTCGGAGCGCAGGTGCTCGGCGCGCTCGGTCCGCGCGGATTCCTGGTCAACGTGGGCCGCGGGCCCACCGTCGTGGAGGCCGACCTGGTGGATGCACTGCACGCCGGGACCATCGCCGGTGCGGCACTCGACGTGTTCGAAGTCGAGCCGCTGCCCGCGGACTCCGCATTGTGGTCGATGCCCAATGTGCTGATCTCACCGCACGTGTCAGGCGACTACACCGGTTTCGAGGTGGACCTGATGGCCGTCTTCGTCGAGAATCTCGCGCGGTGGCGGCGCGGTGAGCCGCTGCACAACGTCGTGGACCCCGCGGTCGGCTACGTGCGCCGCTGATCTGGGCCGGCATCGTCGTCAGGCGCCGCCGAATCTGCCCGACTCCTCCTCCGGCCCCGGGGGCCGGCATCGTCGTCAGGCGCCGGGCGGCTGGAGCCATTCGATCGGCCGCAGCAGCACGACCTCCGGCACCACACAACTGCGGGACACCCGGGTCGTCATGCGGATCACCTCGGCGACGTCGCCCGGAGCGATCATCTCGTCGCTGCCCACGCTGTCGCGGTAGTCGTCGGCCATCCGGGTGTCCACCAGACCCGGGCAGATGGCCGTCGCCTTGATCCCAGCGGTCGACAACTCGTCGTGCAGCGATTCGGTGAAGCCCACGACGGCGAACTTGGTCGCCGAGTACGACGACAACGTTGCCTCCCCGCGCTTGCCCGCATTTGACGCGATGTTCACCACCTGCGCCGACTTGTGCTGGCGCACCGCCTCTTTGAGCATTGGAAGGCACTTGCTCGTCAGCAGGATCACCGCGCGGACGTTGACCGCGAGCTGCTCGTCGAGAAAGTCGGCGGTGATGTCCCCCACCGCCCGGTTGCCCGCCACGCCGGCATTGTTGACCAGCAGGTCCACCGCACCGTATCGGCCGGCGTGGTCGTCGACGATCCGGTCGAGAAACGCCTCTTCGGCCAGCGAACCGGCCAGGTAGTGAACCGGCTGGCCCGGCATCGCCGATATCGCGGCCGCGACCGCCGCCAGCTTGTCCGGATCCCGCCCCACGAGGGTGAGGGCGAAGCCTTCCTCGTGCAGCATCGCGGCGATGGCCGAGCCGATTCCGCCGGAGGCGCCGGTGACGATCGCGGTGCGGGTGCGGGTACTCACCACGGAATTACACATGCCGACGGCCCGGCCCGCAGGGCGAGCCGGGACCTCGGGGTCGGCTAACGAGTGGCCAGCAGGTCGATGACGAAGATGAGCGTCTTGCCGGAGAGCTGGTGCCCCGAGCCCGCCGGGCCGTAGGCCTGCTCCGGCGGGATGGTCAGCTGGCGGCGTCCGCCCACCCGCATCCCCGGGATACCGTCCTGCCAGCCCTGGATCAGGCCACGCAACGGGAACGAGATGGACTCGCCCCGGTTCCATGAGCTGTCGAACTCTTCACCACTGTCGTACTCGACGCCCACGTAGTGGACATCGACGACGGCGCCGGGCTTGGCTTCCTCGCCCTCACCGACCACCAGGTCTTTGATGACCAGCTCGGCCGGAGCTGGTCCCTCGGGAAACTCGATCACGGGTTTGGTCACCGGACCCACATTAGTCGGCCCGAGATCGACGTCCCGTCGGGTTCTGCCCGCAGTTCTCAGGCGCTGCTGACCGAGCGCTCCACCCGGCCGTCGGTGCCGCGACGTTCCCGCGCGGTCACCGTCGACGTCGTCGCCGTCAGCCGCACCCGGTCCGCCCGGAACAGGTCGTAGGCGTACTCGAACGGGCGATCCGTCGCATCACGGGTGACCCGGGTGATCGCCATCAGCGGACGGCGGTGGGCGATGCCCAGCCAGTCCGCCTCCCGAGGGCTGGCGCTGACCACCTCGATGGTCTCGCTGGCGGTGGCCGGCACCAGCCCATAGCGCACCGCGAACAGCTCGTACAGTGACCCGCCGAGGGGCTGCTCCAGCAGATCGAGCACATGATCGGCCACGAAACAGGAGTAGTCGACCGACAGCGGCGATCCGTCGGCGAAGCGAAGACGGCGGATCGCGAACACCTCGTCGTGCTCCCCGATCTCCAGCGCCGAGGCCTCCACCGGAGAAGGAGGCCGACGGTCGGTGGACAGCACCCGGGTGGCACTGGTGTGCCCGCCGCTGCGCAACCTGGCCGGCAGACCGGCCAGTTCGGCGGCGTTGCGCTGCACGACGTCGGCTCGAACGAAGGTGCCGCCGTTGCGGCCGGTCCGGCGCTCCAGCACCCCGGCGCGGCTCAGCGGCAGCAGCGCGCTGCGCAGAGTGGCCCTGGACACCTCGAACCGCTCGGCCATCTCCCGCTCGGTGCCCAACCGCGAACCGGGGCGAAGCGCCCCTTGCGCCAGCATCGACAGGATGCGCCTGCGCACATCCTCGGCGACCGGGCCCCCTCCGACTCCTCCATCGGACTAGGGGCGTACCGCGTCCGGCGACTCGGGGAGCACCTGACCGCCGTCGACGGCGATCGCCTGCCCGGTGATGTATCCCGCCTCCACGGTGGCCAGGAAGGCGGCCAGGTGCCCGATGTCCTCGGGCTTGCCCAGCGCCCCGGCCGGAATCGCGCGGGTCATCCCCGCGATGTAGTCCTCACCCATGTCGGCCAGGCCTTCGGTGAAGATGTTGCCCGGCAGCACGGCGTTGACCGTGATGCCATGCGGCGCCAATTCGATTGCCGCCGTGCGCATGAAGCCCAGCTGGGCGGCCTTGGAAGCACCGTAGTGCGACCAACCGGGAAACCCGGTGATCGGCCCGGTGATCGACGACGTCAGGATCACCCGGCCGCGACCGGAAGCGATCAGCCCATCCAGGCAGGCCTGCACCGTGTAGACGTTGCCTTTGACGTTGATGTCGAGCACCTCGGCGAGCTGGGCCGGAGTCATGGTGGCCAGCGGCGCTTCCGGAAAGATACCGGCGTTGGCGCACACCACATCGATGCCGCCGAACGCCTCGCTCACCCCGGCTGCCAGGTTGGCACACGAAGCCGGATCGGTGACGTCGGTCTGGATGCCGAGCACCTTCCCGCCGCCCAGGGCGTCGAGGTCGGCCACCGCGGCGTCGAGTTCGGCGGCCGAACGGGCCGCGATCGCGACATTGGCTCCGGCCTTGGCGAACACCGATGCGATACCGCGGCCAATACCCTTGCTGCCGCCGGTCACCACGACCGAAGCCGACTGAAGGTCAAACATGTCAAACCCTTTCTAGCGCAGTGTGGTTCACACCCGTGAGCCGAAGATCGCATCCTGTAGCCAGGTACGGTCCTCCAGATACCGCTGAGCCAACCGAGCGGTGTTGGGCGCAAAGTCTGGACCGAGCTCAGCCGCGGCGTCGGCATCGGCATGCGAAGCGATCCAGGCGGTGAGGTTGATGCGGCGCAACATCACGAACGACGGGATGAGCGCCAGATGATCGGCCGGCAGCGAGGCCGCCTCGAAATAGCCGTCAAGCCACTCGGCGATGATGCGCTCCCCAGCCGCGGTGTCCTCGATGAACGACACCGCGGCACCGAGATCGGCCAGATACCAGGACCATCCGCAGTCATCGAAGTCGATCACGGTGATACCGCTGCCGGCGCCGCTCGGATCGACCATCAGATTGGCCAGCCGCAGATCGGCATGCACCAGACCGAATCGATCCGGTGCAGAGCCGAATTCGGCGAGCCGAGTGGCGATGTCGTCGGCGGCTCGCTGAATCCAGGCGCGATCCTCCTCGGTCAACCCGGGGGCCAGCCGCCAGTTACCCCAGCGCGCCCGGGGTCCGAGAATGCTGTCGAGGTCCCAGCGGAACCGGGTGAACCCGTCCGGGAACGACCATTGCCTGGCATGCCGGTGCATGATCGCGGTGAGCCGACCGAGCTCGTCGAAGCCGACGACGTCGGGATTCTCCTCAGCGGTGCAACCGGCCACGAACGTCACCGCATCGACATGCAGCACATCGCCGTCCACCTCGGCGACCACCACGTCGGTGCCGTCGCGGGCGGCGAGCAGCTCCGGCGTGGCGACCGAGGTCTCGGTGCGCAGGGCCCGCATCCACGCCAGTTCGGAGCGGATGGCCTCCAGCGAGTGGTAACCGGGCCGGTGCACACGCAACACGATCGGATCGTCGTCGTCGACCAGGTACGTCGCGTTCTCGGACAGGCTCAGCAGCCGCAACGACGTCTCGGCGGGGCGACCGTAGGCGGGAAGAGCGGCGCGCGCGAAAGACTCATGAGTCGGCGGCAATCCCGGCATGCGGTCAAGTGTGGACCATAACCAGCCTTCGAGCAGACCAAATCGGCACATTTAACTTCCACGTTTCGTACCTCAGCCCACTGAAACATCGCCGAAACATTGCCCAGGTATTTCCTCATTGTTCCTGTTGACCAGGCGATCTGGCGGGGGTAACAATGTCGTCGTCGCATCACAAACGCGGTGTCGACACCGTCCTCGCTCCCCGGAGGCATCCGCGCTTCGGGACAAACCAGACCAAAAAAGGACGCGACCCCCAGTCGCGTTCGAGATGGGAAATCACAACTATGAGCGACATCATCGACCCGCCGGCTGCGGCCGGCGCCGTGGACAAAGGTGACACCGTCCAGCGGCTCAAGCCCAACGCCGTCGGGCTGATCGGCGTCCTGTTCATGGCGGTCGCCACCGCGGCACCGATCACCGCGATGGTCGGCAACGTGCCGATCGCGGTCGGGTTCGGCAATGGTGCCTACGCTCCGGCCGGTTACGCCGTGGCGACGATCGTGCTGACGCTGTTCGCCATCGGCTATGCCGCGATGAGCAAGCACATCACCGCCACCGGTGCCTTCTACGGCTACATCTCGCACGGCCTGGGCCGCATCGTCGGCCTGGGTGCGGGTTTCCTGACCGCCATGGCCTACATGGTGTTCGAGGCTTCACTGATCGGCATCTTCGCCTTCTTCGGCAACGACACCTTCAACACCCTGTTCCACGTGAACATCCCGTGGATCGTGTTCGCCATCGGCATGCTGGTGGTCAACCTGGTCTTGACCTACTTCGACATCAACCTGGCGGCCAGGGTGCTCGGCGTCTTCCTGATCACCGAGATCGTGATGCTGTCCCTGATGGCGCTGTCGGTGCTGTTCACCGGCGGCGGCCCGCAAGGCTGGTCATGGGGATCGCTCAACCCGCTCAACGCTTTTCAGAATCTCTCCGGCACGGTGACCGGCGCCGACGGCAGCCTGATCACGGTGGCGGGTTCGGCCGGCATCGGTCTGTTCTTCGCGTTCTGGTCGTGGGTCGGCTTCGAGTCCAGCGCCATGTACGGCGAGGAATCCAAGAACCCGAAGAAGATCATCCCCATCGCGGTGGTGAGCTCCGTCATCGGCATCGGCGTGTTCTACGTCATCATCTCCTGGCTGGCGATCGTCGGCACCGGGCCGCAGAATGCCATTGCGCTGGCGCAGGATTCGGCGACCGCCGGTGACATCTTCTTCGGACCGGTCGGTGCACACCTGGGCACCTGGGCGGTCGACATGTTCAAGATCCTGCTGATGACCGGATCGTTCGCCTGCGGTATGGCATTCCACAACTGCGCCGCCCGCTACATCTACGCGATCGGACGTGAGAACGTCATCCCGGGCATGCGCAAGACCCTGGGCGCCACCCACCCGACCCACGGTTCGCCGCACATCGCCGGGCTGGTGCAGACCATCTTCGCGACCGTCGTGGTGCTGTTCTTCGCCCTCACCGGACGCGACCCCTACACCGGGCTGTACGGTTTGATGGCGTTGCTCGGCACCACCGCGATCATGATCGTGCAGGCGCTGGCCGCCTTCGCGGTGATCGCCTACTTCCACGTCGGCAAGAACCATCCGGAGACGGCCAACTGGTTCCGCACCTTCCTGGCGCCGTTGCTCGGCGGCCTGGGCATGCTCTACGTGATCTACCTGCTGGCCAAGAACGCCTCGTTCGCGGCGGGCACCGCGGCCAGTGACTGGGTGTTCGAGATCATCCCCTACGTGGTCGGGGTGGTCGGGCTCGGCGGTGTCCTGTTGGCGGTGGTCCTGAAATACCAGTCGCCGCAGCGGTATTCGGAGCTGGGCCGCACGGTGCTCGAGGAGGCGCACGAGCGCTAGGCATTGCAGTCACGGGCCGCGTCAACGAGGCGAAGGAGTAGCACGATGAACTTCTCGAACATCATGGATTCCAACAGCTACTCCCCGGATCACCCGGTTGATCCCGCCACCGAATCGTTGATCGCGGCCCGTGACCGCATCCTGGGCCCGGCCTACCGGCTGTTCTACGAGCGCCCGGTACATCTGGTCCGCGGCGAAGGTACCCGCCTCTACGACGCCGACGGCGCGTGCTACCTGGACGCCTATAACAACGTCGCCAGCGTCGGCCACTGCCACCCGCACGTGGTGGAGGCCGTGAGCCGGCAACTGGCCACCCTCAACACCCACACCCGCTACCTACACGGCGGCATCGTCGACTACAGCCAGCGCCTGCTGGACACCATGCGGTCCGAGGGACCCGACCAGATCGATCAGGTGATGTACGCCTGTACCGGCTCAGAGGTCAACGACCTGGCCCTGCGGGTCGCCGAAATGCGCACCGGGGCAAAGGGTGTCATCGTCACCAGCGACGCCTACCACGGCAACACCGCCGCCGTTACCGCGATCTCCCCCTCGCTCGGCGGGGCCACGGTACTAGGTGAACACGTCCGGGCGATCGCACCCCCGGACAGTTTCCGGACGCCGCGTGGCGAACTCGCCGCCCGATTCACCGCGGACGTCGTCGCCGCGATCGAGGACCTGCAGGCCAGCGGGGCGGGATTCTCGGCACTGATCGTCGACACCATCTTCTCCTCCGACGGCATCTACCCCGATCCGTCCGTGCTGGCCCCCGCGGTGGCGGCCGTGCACCGGGCCGGTGGGGTGTTCATCGCCGACGAGGTGCAGCCCGGCTTCGCCAGGACCGGCGACGACATGTGGGGATTCACCCGCCACGGCGTCGTTCCCGATCTGGTGACCATGGGCAAGCCGATGGGCAACGGCATGCCGATCGCCGCGATGGCCGCCCGCTCCGACATCCTCGAGCCGTTCGCCCGCGGCGTGCCCTACTTCAACACCTTCGGCGGCAACCCGGTGACCGTGGCCGCCGCCGCCGCCGTACTCGACGTCATCGAGGACGAGAAGCTGATGCGCAACGCCAGCGAGGTGGGCGCCCAGCTGCGCACCGAACTGGCCGGACTGGCCGCCGACCACCCGCGCATCGGTGACATCCGGGGCGCCGGCCTCTACGTCGGCGTAGAAATGCTCACCGAATCCGGCGCACCCGACCGAGCCGGGGCCAAAGCACTGGTGAACGCCATGCGGGAGCGGCGGGTGCTGATCTCGGTGTGCGGCCGCGACGGCAACGTGCTCAAGATCCGGCCGCCGTTGGTCTTCTCGGACTCCGACGTCGACTGGTTCTGTACCGAATTCGCCGCCGCGCTCAACGCGGCGTGATCCCGCCGTCCTGATCCCGCCCGCGTCGGGCACACTGGAACCGTGGCAGAAGACAACGACACCCTGGCTCGCATCCACGACCTGGTGGCTCGGGAGCGCGAATTGCGCGACCGGGTGGTGCACGGCCAGATCGACCCGTCCGAGGAGCAGGAGCGCCTGCGGGCCATCGAGACCGAACTCGACCAGTGCTGGGACCTGCTTCGGCAGCGCCGGGCGCTGCGCGAAACCGGCGGCGATCCCCGCGACGCCAGCGTGCGCCCGGGTGACGAAGTCGAGGGTTATCTCAGCTGACTCGGCTGTTCATGCGGGCAAGGATCTTCTGCAACGTCTGCAGATCCTGCTCGTCGAGGTTGGCAAGGACATCGGGCGCCGGGTCGTCGGTCTGATCGAGCACGGCGACGACGTCGCGGCCCGCGGCGGTCAGCGACACCAGTTTGCAGCGCCGGTTGTCGGGGTGGGTTTCGCGCACCACCAAGCCGCGTGTCTCGAGGTCGTTGACCGCCACCGTGGCCGCCGGTGCGTCGATGGTGGCCGCCCCGGCCACCTCCTTGACGGTCATCGGTTGGTTGGCAAGCCGGCGCAGGATACGAATCCGGCTGAACGGCAAGCCCGTTGCATCGACCGCCGCACGCCGCCACTGGTCCTTGTTGTCCAGGACCAGGCTCGACATCGACCGCCACACCTGATCTGCCAACGGATTACCCGACATGAGCGGGCTCACTGCGGTGCGTCTCGATCAGGGGGGCCAGCCGCTGCGCGGACAGCTTGGCCCGCGACGACGTGGACACCACGGCCAGCAGCGTGATCACCAGGCCCAGCCCGATGCTGACGAACCACAGTGGACGCGCGGCCACCGTGAAGTCGACGCCGATGACGGCCAGCGCCGATCCCGCGACCGAACCGCACAGCGCCACACCGATACTCACCCCCACCTGCCTGCTCGTCGACGTCACCGCCGAGGCCGCACCCGCGCGGTCCCTGGGCATGCCGCTCACCGCGGCGTTGGTGATCGGCGCGTTGACCATACCGAAGCCGATGCCGTAGACGGCGAATATCGCCAGCAACGCCCACACCGGTGTGGTCGGGGTCAGGAACGTCAGCATCGCCGACGCGGTGGTGATCAGGATTCCCGACACCAGCAGCGACGGCCGGGCCCCGAACCGTCCGACCAGCCGCCCGGACAGCGGGGAGAAGAACAGCGCGCCCACCGCGATCGGCAGATAGATCAACCCGGTGTGAGCCGCGGAATATCCGCGTTCACCCTGCAGATACAGCGACATCATGAACAGGAAGGCGCCCCACGCGGCGAACGCACACACGGCGGTGACGGTGGCTGACGCGAACGGGATGCTGCGGAAGAACCGCAGATCGATGAACGGGTCACGGCGACGCGACTCGTAGCGCAGGAAACCGGCCAGGCTCAGCGCCGCGGCGACGGCGATCGCGATGACACGCGGATTCGTCCATCCCATCCCCGGCCCCTCGATGAGGACGAAGACCACGCCGAACAGGCTCAGCACGGCCAGCAGCTGGCCCACCGGATCGATGTCGCGCATGGTCGCCGACTTGCTCTCGGGCACGAAGATCGCGGTGAGAACGATGGCTGCGGCGCAGATCGGCAGGTTGATCCAGAACACCGCCCGCCAGCCGATCACCTGGATCAGGAATCCACCGACAATCGGACCCAACGCCATCGAGATGCCGACGACGGCACCCCATAACCCCAGCGCCCGGGCGCGTTCCACCCGCCCCACGAACACCTGCGAAATGATCGACAACGCGACCGGATTCATCATCGAGCCACCCAGGCCCTGGACGAACCGTGCCCCGATCAGGGTGTCGATATCGGGTGCCAGGCTGCACAACAGCGAGCCCAGCGCGAAGGCGGCCAGACCGATCTGGAAGACCCGCCGCCGGCCGAACCGGTCACCGGTCGCGCCGGACAGCATCAGCAGCGACGCCAGGACCAGGGTGTAGATGTCGATGACCCATTGCATCTGCGACGGAGAGGCGTGCAGGTCGGCGCGGATCGCCGGGATCGCGACGTTGACGATCGTCGCATCCATCGACACGATCAGCAGGCTCAGGCAGCATGACGCCAGGATGATCGACTTGCGCCGCGCGCTCAGCTCACCGACAGTTGTAATCACACAACCATTGTGAAACTACAACCGTTGACCGGTCAAGCCGCTGTGGCCCAGCAGACACAAAGTCCCCCGACACGCCGCGTGTCGGGGGACTTTTGCTGGGGCCTTCCGCTTTTCGGGGACTGCTCGCGGAAAAAGCCTACCGGCCGTCGATGGCGACGAAGTCGCGCTCGGTGTAGCCGGTGTAGATCTGGCGCGGACGCCCGATCTTGCTGCTGCCCTCGTCGTGCATCTCCCGCCAGTGCGCGATCCAGCCCGGTAGCCGGCCCAGCGCGAACAGCACGGTGAACATCCGGGTCGGGAAGCCCATCGCGCGGTAGATCACGCCGGTGTAGTAGTCGACGTTCGGGTAGAGCTTGCGCTCGATGAAGAAGTCGTCGGTGAGCGCGATCTCCTCGAGTTGCTTGGCGATGTCGAGCAACTCGTCGTCACCGCCGAGCTTGCCCAGAATCTTGTCGGCCTGCTCCTTGACGATCCGCGCCCGCGGGTCGTAGTTCTTGTAGACCCGGTGCCCGAAGCCCATCAGCTTCACACCGTCCTCGCGGTTCTTCACCTTCTTGACGAAGGTCTGCACATCGTCGTCGCCGGTGCGGATCTTCTCCAGCATCTCCAGCACCGCCTGGTTGGCGCCGCCGTGCAGCGGGCCCCACAGCGCGTTGATGCCGCCCGAGATCGAGGTGAACAGGTTCGCCTGCGACGAGCCCACCAACCGCACCGTCGACGTCGAGCAGTTCTGCTCGTGGTCGGCGTGCAGGATCAGGAGCATATCGAGCGCCCGGACGATTTCCGGATCGACCTCGTAGGGCTCGGCCGGCAGACCGAACGTCATCCGCAGGAAGTTCTCCACCAACGTCAGCGTGTTGTCCGGGTACAGGAACGGCTGGCCCACCGACTTCTTGTACGCGTACGCCGCGATGGTCGGCAGCTTGGCCAGCAGCCGGATCGTCGACAGCTCGACCTGCGTGTTGTCCAGCGGGTCCAGCGAGTCCTGGTAGTAGGCACTCAGCGCGTTCACCGCACTGGAGAGCACCGGCATCGGGTGGGCGTTGCGCGGGAAGCCGTCGAAGAACCGCTTGAGGTCCTCGTGCAGCAGCGTGTGGCGCTGGATCTGGGTGGTGAACTTCTCGAGCTGCTCGGTCGTCGGCAGCTCGCCGTAGATCAGCAGATAGCTCACCTCGATGAAGGTGGACTTCTCGGCCAGCTGCTCGATCGGGTAACCGCGGTACCGCAGGATGCCCGCGTCGCCGTCGATGTAGGTGATGGCGCTCTTCGTGGACGCGGTGTTCACGAACCCCTGGTCGAACGTGGTGTAGCCGGTCTTGGCCAGCAGTGACCCCAGCGCGATTCCGTCAGACCCTTCCGTTGCGGGCACGACATCCAGGTCCAGCTCACCGCCCGGGTACTTCAGGGTGGCTTTGGATGCGTCTGTATCGGCCACATGAACCCCTTCTGAGCTCTTCGACGCCTGCGCAGGCTGTCCGTACTAGTGGAAGGTAGTCGCTATTCTGCCGACTCGCCCGCGCGGGGCTGGCCCGGGGTCCGTCCCGGCGTCCACAGCCGGGTGAAAATGCCGTACACCGACTCGATTCGGTCGCACAGCACGTCCGCGTCGATCGGCGGTCCGCCCACAGTGCCGAGGTCGTGACAGGCCGCGCTCATGACCACAGCCCAGGTGTCGAAGAGGATGCGGATGGCCGGGTGATCTGTCGGCACACCCATCCGTCGTGCCGCGATGTCGACCTCCGCATGGTGGTAACCGTCGGTGCGGAACATGAACGGCGCAAAGCCGATGGCCGGTGCGGAGTTGACGATCGTCAGCAGGAGGCGCATCCGGTCGAAGGGGGCCGCCCCGGGCCGCACGTACTCCGTGCTTCGGAACGTCTCGAGGTGCGCGCGGGCCAGCGCTTCGTAGTGGGTGATGTCCAACGGCTGGCGGGCCAGTGCGGCCGCGACGTCCTCGGCCACCTCGTCCAGGACCGCCACGACGACGGCCTCCTTGCTGGAGAAGTAGCGGCTGAAGGTGCGCGGAGCGACCTCCGCGGCGGCAGCGATCTGCTCGACAGTCGTGTTCTCGTACCCCTGCTCGACGCACAGCCGGATCGCCACGTCGATCAGGGTCGCCCGTGTTCGTTGCTTCTTCAGTTCGCGCAGACCGGGAACGGCAGCGTTGACGACAACGGCCACGCCGGGTCACCCCCTCGCTTCTCAGCGCCCCGTCAAATGGTCGAGGGTAGCGCCGTTCCCATCTCCATCGCGGCGATATCGGTGAATTCACCGAAGGTGCGGTCGAGCAGGTCGGCCATCATCACCGCGCTGCGGTCGAAATCGTCGGGTTCGATGACCAGTTGTCCCCACGCCGCCGCGGTGATGCCCTCCCAGACCGACATGGTCACAGCAACGCGGCGATCTCGCACATCGACGCCCAGGCGCCCGGCCACCTCGGCCACCAACGGACGAAGGCGCATCACCGCCGCCGACAACCGCAGCGCACCGGCCGCGGAGATGACGTTGATCATCAGGACGAGTCGGTGATTGGTGAGTTCCGCAACCTCACCAGAGGGAACCCGGCGCAGCGCCAGCGAATGCGCCTGCGCCAGCGCAGTCAGCGGCGGGACCGATGAGGCGATGGTTTTCAACTCACCGACGGCAGCGTGCACCAGGTCGTCCAGCACGGTGATGACCACTGCGTCCTTGGTCGGGAAGTATCGGCTGAACGTCCGCGGCGAGACCTCGGCCGCCGCGGCGATCTGTTCGACGGTGGTGTTGTCGTAGCCGTGCTCGAGGCACAGCCGCACAGCGGCATCGACCAGCATGGCGCGGGTTCGTTGCTTCTTTCGTTCGCGCAAACCGGGAGGAGGCTGCGCGATGACGTCGGCCACAGGTGCAATCGTAGTGGCGATCGCGCCGCGGGCCCGGCCGACAAGGATGACGTCTCCCCTCAGGTCTTCGCCGGCCCCACCCGATACCGCGCGAACACCGGCACCGCTGCGGCAGCAACCAGCACACCGACCACCACCGCAGCTCCGCCACCCGCGGCCGCGACCGTGGTGCCCACCGCAGCCGCCGCCGCCCCGTGCACCGCGTCGGCCAGGCGCGGACCCCCGGCGACGACGACGAGGAAGACCCCTGCAGCCGCCCACGCAGGTCGTCGGACGCGGCCTCCTGCAGGATCGTCGACCGGAACGCCGCCGACACCATGTCGGCGGCACCGCCAATGGCCAAGAACACCAACGCGATCCACAACACGGTGCCGGCGCGCCCCCGGCCAGGCCACCGGCCACCCCAAACCCGACCATGGCCAGTCCCCAGATCACGATGGCGGCGATCACCGCCATGCCCTGACGGCGGACCCGCGGAAACCAGCCGGAGAAGACGCCGCCGGCAACAGCGCCCACCGACATCGCGGCGGCGAGCATCGCCATCGTCGTGCCGCCGGCGACCGGGCCGCCGAAACTCTCGTGCGCCATCTGCGGGAACAACGCGCGCGGCATGCCACAGATCATCGCGATCAGGTCGACGACGAAGGACATCAACACCACTTTGTTGCCGGCCAGGTAGCGGAAACCCTCGAGCACCGCGCCGATGCCCCACCGCGACGTCCCCGCCGCGGCCGCCGATTCGGTGGCCGGCATCGGAGCGATCCGCAATGTCGCCCAGATCGGCGCCAGGCAGGTGACCGCGTCGATCAGGTACAGCGTCGACAGGTCGATCCAGTGCAGCATCACACCGGCGAGCAGCGGACCCGCGATCGCCCCGAACTGCTGCACGGTCATGTTCAGCGAGTTGGCCGCCGGCAGTTGCTCGATCGGCAACATGCGCGGGATCGCCGCGGCCAGCGTGGGTGAGTTGATCGCGAAGAAAGCCTGCTGAACCCCGAGCAGGACCAACACCACCCACACGTCGTTCAGGGCGAGGGCTGCCTGCAGCCACAGCAGCACCGAGGCCAACGCCAGCCCGCACGACGCGATGATCAGCAGCAACCGGCGATCCATGGCGTCCGCCCAGGCACCGCCGAGCAGCCCGAACACCACCAGCGGGACCAGGGCGAACACCCCGGCCAGGCCGACGTAGGCCGAATTCTGGGTCAGTGCGTAGAGCTGGACGGGTACCGCGAAGATCGTGAGATTGCCCCCGATGACCGTGACGATGCCGGCCCCCCACAGCCGCCGGAAGTCCGGCGTGCGAAGCGGAGTGGTGTCGGCGAAGAGCCTCGCCACCTAGGGCTGCAGCCGCTCGACGCGGTCGCCGGATCCAGATACTGCGGTGACCTGGATCCGGTTGTGCACCCGGTTCTCCCGGCCCTGCCAGAACTCGACGACCTCGGGTGCGATCCGGTAACCACCCCAGTGTGGGGGCACCGGAACCTGCTCCTCGCCAGCGAAGCGGCGGGTCACGTCGGCCAGCTGTTCGAGTAGCTCGGCACGCGAGCCGATCGGACGGGACTGTTGCGAGGCCCATGCACCCAGCTGTGAACCCCGCGGCCGCTTGGACCAGTACTCGGCGGTCTCCTCGGGCGTGACCTTCGTCACCACTCCCCTGATGTGCACCTGGCGGCCGAGGGCGTACCAGGGAAACGTCACCGCCGCATACGGTGTCGCCGCCAGCTCAGCGCCCTTCGCGGAGTCGTAGTTGGTGTAGAAAGTGATTCCGGTCTCGTCCACGCTCTTGCACAACACCGTGCGGCTGACCGGCCTTCCCGCATCCCTTCCCACGCCGACGGTGGCCAAGACCATCGCGTTGGGCTCGGCGACGCCAGCGGCTTCGGCATCGGCGATCCACCTGTGCAGCAAGGCAAGCCATCCGTCGGCCAGCCAGTCGGCGTCGAGGTCGCTGCTGCCGTCCTTCTCCACCGAGCCGTATTCCACGCGCATCGCGGCCAGGCGATCCCGCTCGGTCGGATCCGGGGTCGCCGCGCTCCCACCCTCTGGAATTTCCACGGCATAACGGTACGCCGGGACTGTTCGCCCCGGTGTTACCGACCGGTAGCACTGGCCCGCGCGGCAGGTGCAAGAATCCAGGCATGACGGTGGTACCGAATGATTTCGTGGCCGGCCTCGAAGGCGTGGTGGCGTTCACCACCGAGATCGCCGAGCCCGACAAGGACGGCGGCGCCCTGCGGTATCGCGGTGTCGACATCGAGGATCTGGTCGCCAATCGAGTCACCTTCGGCGATGTCTGGGCGCTGCTGGTCGACGGTCGATTCGGCGACGGCCTGCCGCCGGCGGAGCCGTTCCCGCTCCCGATCCACACCGGCGATGTCCGCGTCGATGTTCAGGCCGGGCTGGCCATGCTGGCGCCGATCTGGGGGTACGCCCCGCTGCTCGACATCGACGGAGAGACCGCCCGCGACCATCTGGCGCGGGCCTCGGTGATGGCTCTGTCCTACGTCGCGCAGTCGGCCCGGGGCATCTATCAACCTGCGGTTCCTCAGCGCATCATCGACGAATGTTCCACCGTCACAGAACGTTTCATGACGCGTTGGCAAGGCGAGCCCGACCCGCGCCACGTCGAGGCGATCGACGCGTACTGGGTGTCGGCGGCCGAGCACGGCATGAACGCCTCGACGTTCACCGCCCGGGTGATCGCCTCCACCGGCGCCGATGTCGCCGCCGCGCTCTCCGGCGCCATCGGGGCGATGAGCGGGCCCCTGCACGGTGGGGCGCCGGCCCGGGTGATCCCGATGATCGAAGAGGTGGAGCGCAGCGGGGACGCCCGCGCGGTCGTGAAGGGCATTCTCGACCGCAAGGAGAAGCTGATGGGGTTCGGCCACCGGGTCTACCGGGCTGAAGATCCCCGCGCCCGGGTGCTGCGGGCCACCGCCAAGCGGTTGGCAGCGCCGCGCTACGAGGTCGCGGCCGCACTCGAACAGGCTGCGCTGGCCGAACTACGCGAGCGCCGCCCGGACCGCGCCATCGAGACCAACGTGGAGTTCTGGGCGGCAGTCATCCTGGACTTCGCCCGGGTGCCGGCCAAGATGATGCCGGCGATGTTCACCTGCGGGCGCACCGCGGGCTGGTGTGCCCACATCATGGAGCAGAAACGGCTCGGCAAGCTGGTCCGTCCCTCGGCGATCTACGTCGGACCCGAGCCGCGCTCAGCGGAATCGGTGGCGGGCTGGGACGAGATCGCACACAAGCCGATCTGACGGTCCGGCCCTACTCCTGCATCCCACGCAGCTGGCGTCGAGACGTGATGCCCAGCTTGTTGTAGATATTGCGCAGATGCCACTCGACGGTGCGGTGGCTGATCAGCAGTTGAGCAGCGATCTCGGCGTTCGTCTGCCCCTGCCGGACCAGGCGGCTGATGTGGCGTTCCTGGGTGGTGAGTCCGGCGTCGTAACGGCGGCGGCGGGATCCGGTGGTCCCGCCGGCCGCCTGCAACTCCCGAGCGGCCCGAGCGGCGAACCCGTCGGCGCCCATACCCGCACACAGATCGTGGGCCAGCCGCAACTGCACCCGGGCGTCCTCGTCGCGACCCGCCCGGCGTAACCACTCGCCGTACACCAGGTGGGTACGCGCCCGGTAGACCGCCAACGGGCTGCGGGCCAGATGTGTCAACGCTTTTCGGTAATCGGTCTCGGTGGCGCGCTCGCCCTTGGACAATGCGGTCGCACGTGCCGCCAAGCCCAGGGCTGACTCGGTCCGACTGGCCGACGCGCGCCGGTTGAGCTCGTCGGCGATCTCGCGGGCCGCCGCGAAGTCCCGGGTGTACGCGGCGGCTTCGACGGTTTCCAGCAGCAGGCAGCCGTAGAGCCCGATGTCGTCGTAGCTCTGGCCGGACAGACAGGCCTCGTAGGCGTCGGAGTACCTGGCCAGTCCGTTGTCGAGCATCGCCTCGGCCAGCCAGCTGACCGTCATCTCCGATCCCTCGCCGCGATCGGCCGCATCGGCGACGGTGCGCGCGGCAGCCGAGCGCCACAGCACCTCGTCACCACGGTGGGCGGCCAGCAGTGCGGTCCCAGAGCGGTGCGGCGGGGCTCCGGTGGCAGCCGACACGATGAACGCCTCATCGAGCAATGCCTCGCCGGCGTCGAATTCACCGTCGAGCACGTGGGTGGCGGCCATCGTGGTCAACGCGGCGGGCAGGACGTGGAGTTCGCCTGCCGCGCGGAGCATCTCGAGCTGACGCGCGGCCAGGGTGCGGTAGTCCTCGAAGTCGTAGAGGTCCAGGCAGACGCGGTTGGTGATGTCATGCCAGCGCGGGTCGGCAGTTCCGGCGTGCACCTCACGCAGGTATGCATGGAGGGCGTTCTTCAACACCGGTGCTGCAGCGACATACCCCGCACCGAACCGCAGCACCAACCCGTCGAGCAGCAGATCCACCGCCCGGGCGGGCACCGGCGGCGGCGGTGCCTGACCCGCGGCCAGGGCAATGCGCTCCGGGTCGTAGGCGGCATCTCCGGCCAGGCGTCCGACGATCATCGCCGCCATCAAGGCCTCGAGATAGACCTCGCGCGCCATCAGCGGTTCGTGATCGGCCAATGCCCGCGCGGCACCCAACAGCAGCCCCGGCCCCTCGCGGCCGCGATCGGTGGCGAAAGCCAACCGCGCCCGCACCAACGCCACCAGCGCGTGGTGCCGGTCGTCGATCGTCGCCGCGTCGGCGATCTCGGCCAGCCGCGTCACCGCCCGGGTGTCTCCAGCATCGAGCTTGGCGGTGGCCGCCTCCAACGCTCGCTGAGCCCGCACCACCGGATTCGGGGTCAAGTCGACGGCGAGTTCCAGGAAGGCGGCTGCGGCGGCGATACCGCCGCGGGTGCGGGCCCGCCCTGCGGATTCGATCAACTCCGCGGCCACCGGCTCCTCGGGCCGGCTGGTGGCGTGAGCGCGATGCCAGGCGCGGTAATCGGCGGCGTCCGGGCCGCTGACGCTGTCGGCCAACGCGGCATGCACGTAATGGCGTTGGGTTGTCGGCGCCGTCTGGAGCACCGCCGTCCGGACCAGCGGATGCCGAAACTCGATCCGGGATCCCAGGGTGATCAGTCCCGCGACTTCGGCTGGTCCCGCGTCTTCGACGACCGCACCCACCTGCGCGGCAGCCTCCCACAACCAGGTCGGATCACCCACCGGCTCGGCCGCCGCGACGAGCAACAACAAACGACTGCCCGCCGGCAGCGCGGCATAGCGGGCGGCGAAGACATCCTCGACGCGGGTCACCGGGCTGCGTCGGCTGGCGTGGCGGGCCAGGCCGAATCCCCCGGCCAGTTCCGCCGGAGACAGCGCGGTGGGCAATTCCACCAATGCCAGCGGACTGCCGGCGGCCTCGGCCAGCAGCCGTTGCCGTACCTGGTGATCCAACCGCCCCGGCAACACCGCGTCCAGCAGCTGCCGGGACTCGCCGTCGTCGAGCGGCGACAACCGGATCTCCGGCACCCCGTCGAGATGGTCACCGGTACCGGTGTCGCGGGTGGCGAACACCAACGACACCCGGTCAGCCAGCAGCCGCCGCGCGGCAAAGCCCAACGCCAGCCGCGACGCGTCATCAAGCCACTGCGCGTCGTCGATGACGCACAGTAGCGGCTGTTCGGCGCCGGCATCGCTGAGCAGATTCACCGCTGCCAGGCCCACCAGGTACGGGTCGGGCGTCTCCCCGGCCTCCGCGCCCATGGCCACCCGCAGTGCCCGGCGCTGGATATCGGGCAAGCCATGGACGTGACGACCAAGCTGGGCGCAAATGCGTTGCAGCCCCGCGAAATCGAGCACCATCTCGGCTTCGGCACCGCTGATGGCGATGACGCGGACATCGTCGCCGCACATCGGGGCCATCGCCGAGAGCAGATAGCTCTTGCCCAGTCCCGGCCCGGCGCGCAGCACCAGATTCTCACTACGCCCCTGTCGGGTGGCGTCGATCAATCCGGCCAGCCGGTCGAGTTCACGACGCCGACCGACGAAGATCCGGTGGTCAACACCCTCAGCCACAGACGCCATCATCACACGAGTCGGGGACCTGTCGAGTTCCTCCCAACACCGGGTTCACCGGGTCACCACGGGGGTGACAGCCCCGTGGTTTTCCCTGGGTTTACCCGCGTCAGCCGATGGTTCACTGGCCGAAGTGACGAACCGTTCCGCGTCGGCACCCGAAAGTGTCTGCCGGCCAATGGGACTAGTCCGTTCCTCGCGCGGCAAGGGCGCCGCACCGATACCCGTGGCGTCGACCCGCGTTCCGGCTAGCCCCCACCGAAGGGTCACCGAAACGGGCACCCGGATTGGTCGGCAGCGGCAGTGACGCCGCCGGCGAACGCGAGCAATGTGTTGAGCCACCACCCCTCACCGAAAGGCCGAACCAATGTCCGACAGCAAGACCGTCCATCACGTCACCTACGACCTCCTGCGTTCGCTCGGGCTCACCACCGTGTTCGGCAACCCCGGTTCCACCGAGCAGTCGTTCCTGCGGGACTTCCCCGACGATTTCACCTATGTGCTGGGCCTGCAGGAGGCCTCGGTGCTCGCCATGGCCGACGGATTCGCCCAGGTGCGCCGCAAACCGGCGCTGGTCAACCTGCACACCGCCGCCGGCACCGGCAACGCGATGGGATCACTGGTGGCCTCCTACAAGGCGAACACGCCGCTGATCGTCACGGCGGGCAACCAGACCCGCGAGATGGCCCTGATCGATCCCTACCTGAACAACCGTGACGCGACGACGTTTCCGCAGCCCTGGGTCAAGTGGGCCTACGAACCCGCCCGCGCCGAGGACGTCCCGCCGCCTTCATGCAGGCCTACGTGGTGGCCATGCAGCCGCCGCGCGGACCGGTCTTCCTGTCGATCCCACTCGACGACTGGGACAAGCCCGCGCTCGGCCCCGCCGTGTTGCGTGACGTCAGCGGGCGGGTGGCTCCCGACGCCCAGCGCCTGCAGGCGTTCGCGGAGAAGATCAGCCGCGCCCAGCGGCCGTTGCTGCTGCTCGGACCCGAAGTGGACCGCGACGGCGGCTGGGAGGCCGGCATCGCGTTCGCCGAGAAGCTCAAGGCACCGGTGTACGGCAGCACCCTGCCCGACCGTATCTCGTTCCCCGAGAACCATCCGCTGGCACGCGGTCCGATGCCCATGACCATCGCCGGAGTGAACGAAGCACTGCAGGGCTACGACCTCGTCATCGCGATCGGCGCCCAGGTGTTCCGGTACTACCCGTTCGTGGCCGGGGACTTCCTGCCCGAGGGCACCGAGGTCCTGCAGATCACCTCCGATCCGCACCTGTCGGCCATCGCCCCCGTCGGTGACAGCCTGATCGGCTCGGTGCGCATCTGCCTCGAACAGCTCGTCGACCTGATCGACGTGCCTGCCACCCGGACCGCACCGGCGCCGCGGACACTTCCCGAGCCCACCGCGGTCGAACCCGCCGCGGCACCGCTGACCGCCGACCAGGTCTATCACGTCATCCGCACCGTCAAACCCGACGACGCCGCGCTGGTCAACGAGTCCACCTCGACGATGGCAGAACAGCTCAAGTGGTGCCCGACCACCCACAGTGACAGCTTCTTCTCCACCCCAGCGGCGGCATCGGCTGGGGCGTCCCGGCGGCAGTCGGGATCGCGCTCGGCGACCGCGAACGCGGCGTCGACCGGCATGTGGTCGCCACCATCGGCGACGGCTCCTTCCAGTACTCGGTGCAAGCCATCTGGACCGCCGCACAGCACAAGTTGCCGATCATCTTCGTGGCATTCCGCAACGGCGCCTACGAGATTCTGAAATCCTTTGCGTTGCTGGAGAAGACGCCCGGTGTGCCAGGACTGGACCTGCCTGGTCTGGACATCGAGGCGCTGGGTAGGGGCTTCGGCCTGCGCGCGGTCACCGTCGACGGAACCGAATCGCTGGCCAAGGAGTTCAACGCCGCTCTGGAGGCAGACGGCCCGACGGTGATCGTCGTGCCGACGAAGCCCGAACTGCCGTTCCTGGGCTAGGGAGACCTGTCATGCACGCCATCCAGATCAGCCGCCACGGCGGACCCGACGTGCTCGAGTACACCGAAGTGCCCGCGCCTTCACCAGGACCCCGCCAGGTCCTGGTGAAGGCCGAGGCCATCGGCGTCAACTTCATCGACACCTATTTCCGCACCGGCGCGTATCCGCACGCACTGCCGTTCATCCCGGGATGCGAGGTATGCGGCATCGTCGAGGCGGTGGGTGACGAGGTCACCGGCTTCGCCCCAGGAGATCGCGTGGTCACCGCGGACACCGACGGCACCTACGCCGAGTACTGCATCGCGGGCGTCGACCTCACCGCCCACGTCCCGGACGGCGTCACACCGCAAGTCGCCGCCAGCGCGCTGCTGCGCGGCGAGACCTCGCAGTTGCTCATCACCTCGGTCTACCCCGTCAAACCCGGGGACACGGTGCTGGTCCACGCCGGCGCCGGCGGAGTCGGCCTCATCATCACCCAGTGGGCCACTGCCAAGGGCGCCCGCGTCATCACCACCGTCTCTTCCGATCACAAAGCCGAACTGTCCCGCGCGGCCGGTGCCGTCGAGGTGCTGCCATACCCCACCGACCCCGAGGAATTCGGCCGCACAATCCGCGGTCTCACCGCAGGGCGCGGCGTCGCCGCGGTCTACGACGGCGTCGGTAAGACCACCTTCGACGCGAGCCTGGCCAGCCTGGCGATCCGTGGCACCCTGGCGCTGTTCGGCGCGGCCAGCGGGCCGGTGCCCCCGGTCGATCCGCAACGCCTCAACGCCGCCGGCTCGGTGTACCTGACCCGCCCCTACCGGACCCACTTCAATCAGACGCCCGACGAATTCGCCTGGCGCGCAGGAGAACTATTCGACGCCATCACCAGCGGGATGATCACCGTCACGGTCGGCGACACCTACCCGCTGGCCGGGGCCGCCCAGGCCCACCGCGACCTGGAAGGCCGTAAGACCCACGGTTCGACGATCCTGGTCCCCTAGCCGGTCCGGGACTGCGGGCGCGGCGCTCACGCCCGGAACGCCGAACCGCGTTCCCGGTCCAGGTAGGTGTCGGCCTTGTTGCGCAGGAAGAACACGTACACCACGAGCGACACCGCGATGCAGACCGTGACGTAGCCGATGAACAGCGGTACCTGGCCCTGCTCCTTGGCCGCCTGGTAGATCAGTGGCGCCGTCCCGCCGAAGAGGGAGTTCGCCAGCGCGTAGCCGACGCCCACACCGAGCGCTCGCACCTGCGCCGGGAACAGCTCCGACTTCACCAGCGCGTTGATCGAGGTGTAGCCCGTCAGGATCACATAGCCCACCGCGACCAACGCGAAAGACGTCAGCGGCGAACGTGTCTCGGGCAGGAACGTAATCAGGACATAGGTGTAGACCAGCCCGCCGACACCGAAGAACACCAACATCGGCTTGCGGCCGATCCGGTCGCTGATGATCCCGCCCACCGGCTGGAGCAGCATCAAGAAGATCAGCCCGGCCAGGTTCACCCACGTGGCCGTCATACCCTCGCCCTTGTACGCGGTCTTGACGATCGCCGGCGCGTTGACGCTGTAGGTGTAGAACGCCACCGTCCCGCCCAGCGTGATCAGGAAGCACAGCAGCAGCGGCCGCCAGTACTGCGTCAGCAGTGTCCGCATCGAACCCGCACCACGGTCCTGCCCCGCCTTGGTCGCCTCGATCACCTCCTCGGACAGCGACTCGTCCATCGTGCGCCGCAGCCAGAACACCACCACCGCGGCCACACCGCCTACGGCGAATGCGATGCGCCAACCGAATTCGTGCAGCTGGTCCTCGTCGAGGACCGACTGCAGGATCAGCAGCGTGAGCTGGGCCAGTACGTGCCCGCCGACCAGCGTCACGTACTGGAACGAGGAGAAGAACCCGCGCCGCTCTCGCGTCGCCGCCTCCGACATGTACGTCGCCGACGTGCCGTATTCACCACCGGTCGCGAAGCCCTGCACCAACCGGGCCAGGATCAGGGTGATCGGTGCCGCCATTCCGATCACCGCCTGCGACGGCACCAACGCGATCACCAGCGAGCACAACGCCATCAGCGACACGCTCACCGTCAGCGCCGCCCGCCGGCCCCTGCGGTCGGCGAACCGGCCGAAGAACCACGACCCGACGGGGCGCATCACGAAGGTGATCGCGAATATCGCGTACACGTAGACCGTCGAGTTCTTTTCGGACTCGTCAAAGAACTGGCCCTCGAAATACGTTGCGAACACGGTGTAGACGTAGACGTCGTACCACTCGACCAGGTTGCCCGACGACCCCCGGATCGTGTTCCAGATCGCCCGCCGAGTTTCGGCGGCGCTCGACCGCGGCACTGTCATGGTGGTCATCGTCGGCCTCCCCTGCGTCAGCCCGAACCGTACTCCACCTCGGGCGCCGAATCCGGCGATGCGCCCAGCGACCACCCGCTTGTTTGTCGGTGCCCGATGGTTTCCTGGGGAAGGGTGATGACTTTCGCCCGTCCGCGCGGTCTACCCCGGTGGCGGCCGGTCCGGCCGCCTGCAGCGATTAGGAGGCCGTCCATGGCGATCGAAGTACACCCCGCCCTGTCCCCACACCTGGTGGTCGACGACGCGGCCGCGGCAATTGACTTCTACGTCAAAGCGTTCGGCGCCGTGGAGATCGGCCGCATCGCCCGTCCGGACGGCAAGCTGATTCACGCCGCCGTCGAGATCAACGGCAGCACCGTCATGCTCAACGACGACTTCCCGGAGATGTCCGACGGCAAGTCGATGACCCCGCCGGCGCTGGGTGGGACACCGGTGACCATCCATCTGACCGTCACCGACGTCGACGAGAAGTTCCACCGGGCCCTGGACGCCGGAGCCACCGTGGTGATGCCCCTCGAAGACCAGTTCTGGGGCGACCGCTACGGCGCGGTCCGCGATCCGTTCGGCCACCAGTGGTCGCTGGGCCAGCCGGTGCGCGAGGTCAGTTACGAGGAGATTCAGCAGGCGATGGGCCAGGCATAATGCACCGGTGAGCCAGGATCGGCGCAAGGTCCTCTACATCGACCTCGACAACACGATGGTCGACTTCGGCCATCGCATCGAGGGCCTCGACCCGGTGGTGGTGGACAAATACCGAGGCCGGATGGACGAGGCGCCGGGCATCTTCGCGTTGATGCGGTCGATGCCCGGTGCCATCGCGGCCTTCGTCGAGCTGTCCGAACTCTTCGACACCTATCTGCTGTCCACCGCGCCGTGGCGCAACCCGTCGGGGTGGCAGCACAAGCTGGAGTGGGTGCACGAACACCTCGGCGCCGACGAGGATTCACCGGCCTACAAGCGGCTCATCCTCACTCACCACAAGGACCTCAATCGTGGCGACTTCCTCGTCGACGACCGACCCAACAACGGCGCGGAGCGCTTCCAGGGCGAGTGGATCCACTTCGGATCCGATCGATTCCCCGATTGGGGCGCCGTGTTGAGCTACCTGCGCGACAGGGCCTGAAACCCAGGCCGCCTTCTGCAGCTGGTCGGGTCCGGGCGCCGGGGCGGGCTACCTCAGCAACCCCGCGAGCAGACGCCGTGGCAGCGTCGGCCGCGGTGCGGTCGCCGCCACCGCGACCATGTCCTCGACATCGGTGAACTTGGCGCGGCTGCGGCCGTCGGCCGCACCGCGAGCGGTCTCGGCGGCGTCGATCGCCCGCCAGCCCGCGGCGTCGACGACATCGGGCGCTCGGGTGCGGACCATCCGGTCCAGCGCCGACGGGCGGTCGACCGGATCGGTGAGCAAGCCGGCGTTGAAGTCGTCGACCAGGTGGGCGACGGTCTGCATGGAGCAGGACTTGTTAGTACCGATGAAGCCGGTCGGACCGCGCTTGATCCAGCCGGCGACATAGGCACCGGCGACCGGATCGCCGGTGCGCGGATCGACGACGCGCCCCTCCCGGTTGGGGACAACGGCCGCCGACTCGTCGAACGGCAGGTCGGCGATCGGCGCGCCCCGGTAGCCGATCGAGGTGAGCAGCAACCCGGCCTCGATACGAACCGTCTCGTCGGTCCCGGTGCGACGGAACTCTGCCCCACTCACCCGATCGGCGCCGAGGACACGGTGCGGTGTCAGCCGGTAGGCCAACCGGATTCGAGGCCGCTCGCCGATGTCGGAGGCGATCGGCAGCTTGGCCAGAATCTCGAGTTTGGCTTTCGCGACGGGATCGGTGGCGTTGCCGAGGTCCTGCTGGACCAGGTCGTGATCGTCGGCGTCGAGGACGACCTCCGCCGTCGACGTCAGTCCGATCAGCTCCGGCAGGGTGAAGGCGGAGTCGGCCGGCCGGCGGCGGGCGGCGATCACCACCTCGCGCACCGCCGACGATCGCAGCGCCCGCAACGCGGTGTCGGAGATGTCGGTGCGGGCCAGGTCGTCGGGATCGGCGGTGAGAATCCGCGCCACGTCGAGGGCGACGTTGCCGTTGCCGACGATCACCACCCGCTGCTGGCTCAGGTCGACGTCCAGACCGGCGAAATCGGGGTGGCCGTTGATCCAGGCCACCGTCTCGGTGGCAGTCCCGGTACCGGGCAGCTCCATGCCGGGGATGTCGAGTCTGCGGTCGTTGGGCGCCCCGACTGTGTAGAGCACCGCGTGATGGTGACGCAGTAGCTCGGCATGCGAAATGTGATTTCCCACTTCCACATTCAGATAGAACGTGAATCGCGGATGCTTGCTCATCTTCTCGAAGAGCCGGGTCACACCCTTGGTGTGCTGGTGATCGGGGGCGACGCCGGCGCGCACCAGACCGAACGGGGTGGGCAATCTGTCGAAGACGTTGACCCGCACCCCCTTCTGGGTGAGCAACTCGTCGGCGGCGTACATGCCCGCGGGACCCGACCCCACGACGGCCACGGTCAGGTGTGCGCCGCCGCGGCGCAATTCGGGTGCGGGCAGCACCGGGGCGAGCTTGGACGTCGGCGGCAGTTTCACCCCGGCCGGCCGCTCGGGATAGAAAGCGGCGTTGAGTTCGATGAACGGCAGCTGCTTGTCGGTCAGCTTGGTGTCTGGCGCGATCGCCCCGACCGGGCAGGCGCTCACACACGCCCCGCAGTCCACGCATGCCACCGGATCGATGTAGAGCATTTCTGCGGTGGCGAAGCCCGGCTCGTCGGGGCTGGGATGGATGCAGTTGACCGGGCAGGCGTAAACGCAGGACCCGTCGCTACAGCACGACTGGGTAATCACATGCGGCACAGGGGTGAGTCCTTCGGTTATGCGGCGACGACCACATGCTGGCGGGCCGGCTCACTACGGAAGCGGCTCGGCGCGCCGTTGATCCGGCAGATCCGCCACATGATCTTTGCCAGGGGGTTCATCAATCCGGTGTCGTGGCACAGCATCCGGACGTCGCCGAACATGTCACGCAGCATCTGTCGCGACTGCGGTGAGGAGAAGAAGATGTCCTTGCGCACCGAGCGCGGGATGTCGAATTCCTTCCAGAACGCCCTGGGCGGCACGATGATCGCCGAACACAGCACGCGCATCACCACCGGCACGTAGAGCGAGAGCCAGAACCGCTTGCGTCGCGGCAGGTGCGGCACCCGCTTACGCAAGTACTCGTGGGCAAACGAGATGTGCCTGGCCTCCTCGGCGACGTGGATCGCCATGACGCGCTCCATGATGGGGTGCAGCGTCTTGCCTTCGCGCAGCACGTTCTTCTGCGTGTGGTCGATGGGTTCCTCGCCGGCGAGGATGCCGAACCAGAACGGGATGGGCAGCGGCCCGGCGACGAGCGGGATCGCCGGTTGGATCCACTTCAGCAGCCGCGGCATACCCGGCACGTCCGCGCCGATGTGGTTCACCATCTCCTGAAACATCATGGTGTGGTTGCACTCTTCGACCGCCTCGTGCAGGCAGTAGCGGTACTCCGGCGACCCGTTGGGCGTCCAGAAGGCGTACTCCATCAACCCCCGGATGAGGATCGACTCGAAGTGCAGACCGACCTTGGCGACGTTGGACTGCCGCCACATACCGATCTCGATCTGGCGCTCTTTGGACTGGCTCTGGTACCACGGATGCTGTCCGATCGGGTCCGTCGCCGGCAGGATCCAGCGCTCGTCGTTCGGGATCACAGCGAACTCCGGCGAATCCCAGTCGATGTCGGTGTAGGGGTTGAAGTTGCGCCGCACCGAGCCCTCGGAAAGGGTCATCAGCTTGTCGACGTAGGCGGGGTCGTCCAGCACGTCCATGTTGCGGCGCCAGCGCCGGATCATTTTGGTTCTCGCCATGACAGCCTCCTCAGAGAGGTTTACATTAGGGCGGTTGTTGTCCAAACGGTACCGCAGGTATCGCATATGTGTCTATACCCGTTTTCCGGTTTGCTCACCGCCTCGATGTCGAAACCGGTGGACGGGACTTCTAGGCTTGGGGCATGGCTGAACCCGACGCTCTTCGCGCAAGCGGCTCATCGACGCAGCTCGTGATTCCCGATGCCCTCAAACCCGGCGACGGCCGGTTCGGGTGCGGCCCGTCCAAGGTGCGCCCGGAACAGTTGCAGGCACTGACAACGACGGCCGCCGGCTTGTTCGGTACCTCGCACCGCCAGGCACCGGTGAAGAACCTGGTCGGCCGGGTCCGCGACGGCCTGCGGGAGTTCTTCTCCGTACCCGACGGCTACGAGGTGATCCTGGGCAACGGCGGTGCGACCGCCTTCTGGGACGCCGCCGCATTCGGACTGATCGACAAGAAGTCACTGCACCTCACCTACGGCGAGTTCTCCGCCAAGTTCGCCTCGGCGGTGGCCGCGAATCCGTTCGTCGGCGATCCGATCGTCATCAAGGCCGACGCGGGCAGCGCGCCCGAGCCGCAGTCCGATCCGTCCGTGGACGCCATCGCCTGGGCGCACAACGAGACGTCGACCGGCGTCGCGGTGCCGGTGCGCCGCCCCGAGGGGGCCGGTGACGCCCTGATCCTCATCGACGCCACCTCCGGTGCCGGCGGCCTGCCCGTCGATGTCCGCGACGCCGACGCCTACTACTTCGCGCCGCAGAAGAACTTCGCCAGCGACGGCGGCCTGTGGCTGGCGATCGTCTCCCCGGCGGCACTGGCTCGTATCGAATCGATCGCCGGGTCGGGCCGCTGGGTGCCGGACTTCCTGTCGCTGCCGATCGCCGTCGACAACAGCCTGAAGAACCAGACCTACAACACCCCCGCGATCGGCACGCTGGTGCTGATGGCCGAACAGATCGACTGGATGGTCGGCAACGGCGGTCTGGACTGGGCGGTCAAGCGGACCGCCGACTCGTCGCAGCGGCTGTACTCCTGGGCCGAGGGGTCGTCGTATGCCACCCCGTTCGTCAAGGATCCCGCGCTGCGGTCGCAGGTGGTGGGCACCATCGACTTCACCGACGAGGTGGATGCCGCCGCGGTGGCCAAGGTGCTGCGGGCCAACGGCATCGTCGACACCGAGCCGTACCGCAAGCTGGGCCGTAACCAGTTGCGCATCGCGATGTTCCCGGCGATCGAGCCCGACGACATCACGGCGTTGACGCAGTGCGTGGACTGGGTCGTCGAGCGACTCTGATCTTCGGCACCCGTCGCCCAGCGTGTCCTAACCGTTATATTCCGTCGGCTGAGCTAGAGTCCCGGCGAAGGAGGTCGACATGCGGGAACTGAGGGTGATCGGACTCGATGTCGACGGCAAGCACATCATCTGCGAAGGTCGCGACCCGTCTGACAAGTTCACCTTGCAGGTAGACGACCGGTTACGCGCCGCTGTGCGCGGCGATCGGTCGTTGGGCCAGACTCTGAGGGACAAAGAGGTCAAAGGCGTGTTGCGACCCAGAGACATCCAGGCCCGGATCCGAGCGGGCGCATCCGTCGAGCAGGTGGCTGCCTCCTCCGGCATGGACATCAGCAAGGTCGAGCGCTTCGCCCACCCGGTGCTGCTCGAGCGTCAGCGGGCAGCTGAACTGGCCAGCGCGGCACACCCGATCCTCGCCGACGGGCCCGCCGTGATGACGCTGCTGGAGACCATCACCACCGCCTTGGTAGCCCGGGGGCTCGACCCGGAGGCGACCGCCTGGGACGCGTGGCGCACCGAGGATGGCCGATGGACGGTACAGATGGCCTGGCAGGCCGGCTTGTCGGACAACGTCGCACACTTCCGGTTCAGCCCCGGCGCGCACGGGGGCACCGTCTCCGCCATCGACGACGCCGCCAGCGAACTCATCGACCCGAAGTTCGAACGTCCGCTGCGCCCGGTTGCGCGGGTCGCCCAGCTGGAGTTCGAAGAACAGCCGGCACCGCAACCCGCCCCAGGCGAGGAGAAGCCCGTGCCTGCCCCGGCGCCGGCTCCCCGCGCCAAACGGGCCAAGGCGAAGCCCGCGGTTCCCGGGTGGGAGGACGTACTGCTCGGCGTGCGCTCCAGCGGCGAGCGCTGACGTGATCTAAAAGTGGGCGGCGGCGAGCGCCACCAGCGCGATCCAGCCGCCGGCCACACCGACGCCGGCACCCAGCACGAACCACCGCCGCACCGGGATACGCCGCCAGCCCCACACCGTCGGGGCCAATCCCCCGACCGCGATCAGGTTCAGCACGATCGCCACCAGCGGGTGAACTCGGATCATGCCCAAGCTCAGCACCACGATCGCCGCACCGGTGATCGCCGCGACGAAGGCGGCCACGGTCAGGCCCGTGCCCCACGGCGTCGAGTCCTGCGAGGTCATGGTCTGACTATCCTTCCCCGGTCGCTGCGCTCCTGCCCGCCGGATTTCCTTCCCCGGTCGCTGGGCTTCCCGACAGAGTATTCACCCCCCACGCGCACGTTCGTAGAACGCCAGCGCGGCCGCGGTTGCGACATTGAGCGAATCCGTCCCCCGTGACATCGGGATCCGGACCCGCACATCGCTGGCCCGCATCACCGTCTCGGTCAGTCCCGGCCCCTCGGCGCCGACCAGCACCGCAACCTTGTCGCCGGCGAGCCCGTCCATCGCCGCGGCCAGCGTCTGCGCCGCCGGACTCGGCGTCATCGCCAGCAACCGGAACCCCCGCTGCCGCAGTTCACCGAGGTCAGCCGGCCAGTTCGGGGCTCGAGCGAACGGCACCAGCAGCGCGTGACCCATCGACACCCGGACCGCCCGCCGGTAGAGCGGATCGGCACAGCCACCGCCGAAGACGACGGCGTCGACGCCGAGGCCGGCCGCGTTGCGGAAGATCGAACCGAGGTTCTCGTGGTCGTTGACCCCTTCCAGGACAGCCACCGTGCGCGCCCCCTCGAGCACCTGCGCCACAGTCAGCTCGGGGGACGTCGCGCCACGCCGAGGACGCCCCGGTTGAGGTGGAAACCGACCACCTGCGCCATCACCTCCGGTGAAGCGCGGTAGAACGGAGCCGGCACACCGGGCAGGTCGTGAGCCAACTCGGCGAGACGACGCTGCGTGCCCAGGAACGCATGCGGGACGAACCGCGACGCCAGCATGCGCTGCACGACCAGCACGCCCTCGGCGATCACCAAACCCTTCCCGGACGGCAGATCCGGGCGCCGGTCGACGCTGTTCAGGTCGCGGAAATCGTCGACCCGAGGGTCGTCGGGGTCGACGACGTCGATGACCTGCGGGCCTTCGAGGTCGCCCCACTCGAACGCGCCGGAGATGTTGTCGCTCACACGTCTTCGTCGACGAGCGCGGTCATCAGATCCGCCGCGCGCAGCAGGATGTCACGCTCTTCCTCGGTCAAGGTGTCCAGCCGCTTGCGCAGCCACTCCTGACTGGCCCGCCGCTCACTGTCGACCAGTTCCGCGCCCGCGGCCGACACCGCGACCAGAACCTGACGCCCGTCGGTCGGATGCGCCGTGCGGACCACCAGCCCGAGGTCGGCGAGCGACGCGATCACCCGCGTCATCGACGGCGGCCGGACCCGCTCTCGCACGGCCAGCACGCCCGGGGTCATCGCCCCCTCCTTGGCCAGCGTCGCCAGGGCCGACAGCTGCGACAGGGTGATCGGTGATTCGGGCCGGCGGAACCGCAGCTGACGCGCCAGCCTCATGACAGCCAGCGACAGGTCGCTGGCCAGCCGCAGGTCGCCGTCGTTCACGCCGGAAACACTACGACACCAGGACACACCCCCCGCGATGAACCGGACAACTGCCGGTCTGCCCACGGCTCCGCGGGTCCGATCGGTTACCTTGGACGGCAATGCCTTCTGACCAGCGCGAGCCGAGCCCGCCGCCGGCGGCTCAACCCGAGCCACCGGCGCTGCCGGCGGCGCTGCTGGACCCCTGGCCGGTGGTGGTCGCGGGCGCACTGCTGTGGGCCCTGGCCGCCATCGCGGCGTTCACCGTGCCCGCCCTGGAATCGTGGCGGCCGATCGCCGTCGCGGGCCTGGGCACCGGCGCGGTTGGCACGTCGATCTTCCTTTGGCAACGGACCGCCGCCCGCCGTGGGGCGCGGGGCGCCCAAACCGGCCTCGAGCCGCGCCGCGCGGCAGAATAACCCGGCGGGCAGGACCCGGGGACATCACCTGACCACAACAAAGGAGACGCAATGGCAGCGCCGCTCTTGCAGGCCGAGATCGAGATCAACGCCCCGGTGAGCAAGGTCTGGAGCCTGATCTCGGACCTCGACAACATGCCCAGGTGGAGTCCGCAATGCCGGCTCATGAAGGCATTGGGACAGGTCCGTCCGGGCACCAGGACGGTCAACCTCAACCGCCGCAACAAGCTGTTCTGGCCGACGACCTCGACCATCACCGAGGTGATTCCCGAGCGCAAGCTGGCCTTCCGGGTCAACGCCAACAACACCGTCTGGAGCTACGAGTTGGAGCCCACCGCAACCGGCACCCGGGTGGTGGAAACGCGCCACGCGGAGAACGGCGTCAAGGCGGTCTCGACCTTCTCGGTCAATGCGGTGATGGGCGGGGTCCCGAACTTCGAGAAGGAACTCGTCGACGGGATGAACACCTCGCTGGCCCGCATCAAGGCAGCCGCCGAGGGTTAACCCGCGTCGGCCGGCTCCTCGGCCGCGTCGGCCGGCTCCGTAATTTCCTCCACCGGTGCCGTCGACTCCCCCACCGGCTCCGTTGCTTCGGCGATGGCCGCCGCCTCGGCAGTGCCGGCCACCGTCGCCACCTCAACGATGTCGAGCACCCCGTCGTCATAGGGGTCATACATCGGCGAACCGGTGCCCGGCGGCGGCGGGGTGTCGGAATGTGCGCCGCAACCGTAGTCGAAGTCGACGACATGGGCGTCGGCAGACAACTCGTTGCAGCACACCCCGAACATCACGCCGAGGGCACCGGACAGCGGCACCATGAACCCGCAGTCCCGACACACCCGCTTGGTCGCTCGTGCCATCGGCGCACCGGGGCCGTGATCGCCGTCGTGCCAGCGCTGCGCGGCGTCGTCTCGGCCGAACGCGCTGAGCACCTGGCGGCGGCCGAACCCGATGTCGTAGGCCACGTCGTCGATCGCGGGATCACCAGTGGCGGTGTATCCGGGCGCCAGCCGCGGGTCGTCCTTGACCGGGGCGAGCAGGTCGCCGGGGCTCAGATCGCCGGGTTTGACGCGCTCCTCCCACGGCACCCAGGGCGGCGCCAGCAGTGCAGTCGGGCCGGGCACGAGTACCACTTCGCTGACCGTCGCATGATCGGCGCCCGGGTACGCCGCCACGACCACTGCCCACTGCCAGCCGTGATAGCCGGTCATGTTCGCCAGGAACCGGTGCGTCGCCGCGGTGTCATCCTCGAAGCTGACTCCGAGATAGGAGCCGACCGTGTCGCCGCTGAACTCCACAATGGCCTGACGCGCCTGCTCCACCGCAGCGGTGAGTACGGCGGCAACCGCCTCCGACGGCTCGGCCGGATGTGCCGGTGCCACGGATTCTGCAGAGTCGATCGAGCTGTCCATCGTCACCAATCTTGCCTCACGTCCCGTCCTGGCAGCCACACCGGTCACGTGCGCACTCCGGATGCCCGCATGGGGGAGAATCGTGACGTGTCTGGAAGCCGGCGTGACCACTCGAGCACGGATCCGGTGTTCGGACCGCACCCGGGCAATCGGGCCGGCAATTCCGCCGGTGATTCGGGCCGTTATTCAGCCGGTTATCCGGCCGGTGCCCGCGGGGAACACCCTGGCATGGCCAACTACCCCAGCGACGAGGGTGACTACCGCCGTTCCGGACCCAACAGACGGTCCGACCCGATCCCCAGCGCCAACCGGTATCTGCCGCCGCTGGGCGATGAGGATACGCACGCAGGCGATCGGTCCGGTCCACCGCCAGGGTCCCGCGGGGTCGGCGCTGGCGCCGGCGAGCGCATCACGGTCACCCGTGCGGCGGCGATGCGCAGCCGCGAGATGGGCTCCCGGATGTACTCGATGGTCCACCGCGCCGCCACCGCCGACGGTGCCGACAAGTCCGGGCTGACCGCACTGACGTGGCCGGTGATGGCCAACTTCGCGGTGGACTCCGCGATGGCTGTCGCGCTGGCCAACACACTGTTCTTCGCGGCGGCCTCTGGGGAGAGCAAGGGCAAGGTCGCGCTGTACCTGCTCATCACGATCGCACCGTTCGCGGTGATCGCCCCGCTCATCGGGCCGGCCCTCGACCGCGTGCAACACGGCAGGCGGGCAGCGCTGGCCATGTCGTTCATCCTGCGCACCGCCCTGGCCCTGGTGCTGATCATGAATTACGACGGCGCGGTGGGCAGCTATCCGTCCTGGGTGCTCTACCCCTGCGCGCTGGGGATGATGGTGTTCTCGAAATCCTTCAGCGTGCTGCGCAGCGCCGTCACCCCTCGGGTCATGCCGCCGACCATCGACCTGGTCCGGGTGAACTCCCGGCTGACGGTTTTCGGGCTGATCGGCGGCACCATCGTGGGCGGCGGCATCGCGGCCGGCGTGGAGTACGTGTTCACCACCCTGTTCCACCTGCCCGGCGCCCTGTTCGTGGTGGTGTTCGTCACGCTGGCCGGTGCGTCGCTGTCGATGCGGATCCCGCGCTGGGTCGAGGTCACCGAGGGTGAGGTTCCGGCCACCCTGACCTACCACGGCCGCAGCGGGCCCCTGGGCCGCTGGCCCGACCACGAACCGGTCAGGAGCACCGGCACCCGCCGACAGCCGTTGGGCCGCAACATCATCACGTCGCTATGGGGCAACTGCACCATCAAGGCGATGGTCGGCTTCCTGTTCTTGTATCCCGCCTTCGTGGCCAAGGCCCACCAGGCCAGCGGCTGGGTGCAACTGGGCATGCTCGGCACCATCGGCGCAGCGGCCGGCATCGGGAACTTCGCGGGTAACTTCACCGCCGCGCGCCTCAAGCTCGGCCGCCCGGCACTGCTCGTGGTTCGATCCGCCGTCGCGGTGACCGCGCTGGCGGTGGTGGCCGCCGTCACCGGCAGCTTGATCGCGGCGGCGGTGGCCACCCTGATCACGTCGGGGTCGAGTGCCATCGCCAAGGCCTGCCTGGACGCGTCGCTGCAGGACGACCTGCCCGAAGAATCGCGGGCCTCGGCGTTCGGCCGGTCGGAATCGGTGCTGCAGCTGGCCTGGGTTCTCGGTGGCGCGATCGGGGTGCTCGTCTACACCGAGCTGTGGGTAGGCTTCACCGCGATCAGCTCCCTGCTGATCCTCGGGCTGGCACAAACCATCGTCAGTTACCGCGGTGATTCGCTGATCCCCGGCTTCGGCGGCAACCGGCCGGTGCTGGCCGAACCGGAGGGCGCATCGGCGATGACCAACCCGTGACCCGGTTGACCCGTTGGCTGCTCGTCGTGCTCGTGGTGGCAGCCTCCGCCGGCGCCGGAGTCGGTGCCTGGCTGCTGACCCGCGACACCGGTTCCCGACTGCCGCAGATCAGCGCGTACTCGCACGGCCATTCCGTGCGGGTCGGCCCCTACGTGTACTGCAACGTGGTGAACCTCAACGACTGCCAGAACCCCAGAACCAGGGCGAGCTGCCCGTCACCGAGCGATACCCCGTCCAGTTGTCCGTACCCACCGCGATCGGGCGGGCGCCGTGGCGGTTGCTCCGCGTGTACGAGGACGAGCGCAACTCGACCTCCACGCTGTATCGGCCCAATACCGCTCTGGCCGTGACCATTCCGCCGGTCGACCCTCAACGGGGCCGGCTCACCGGGGTCGTGGTGCAGCTGCTGACGCTCGTCCAGGATCAGAACGGCGAGTTGCGCGACGCTCCCCACGCGGAATGGTCGGTACGCCTGACCTGGTCCTAATCGACGCCGTGGCCGGCGGGCACCCGCTCGCCCTCCCGCGTCAGACCCGGCGGGCTTCCATCACCGAAAGGCCTGCCGCCCAGTGCTTCTCGCCCGTGCGGCGTGAGCCAACCGGATAAGTCGGGCCCCTTGGGGACGATGCCGGTGGGATTGATGTCGGCATGCACGATGTAGTAGTGCTGTTTGATCTGCACGAAGTCGACGGTGTCGCCGAAACCGGGTGTCTGAAACAGGTCCCGGGCGTAGGCCCACAGCACCGGCATCTCGGCCAGCTTGCCGCGATTGCACTTGAAATGGCCGTGGTAGACGGGGTCGAAGCGGGCCAGCGTAGTGAACAGCCGGACATCGGCCTCGGTGATGGTGTCGCCCACCAGGTAGCGCTGGGTGGCCAGCCGCCCGGAAAGCCAGTCCAGCGCGGTGAACAAGCGGTCGTAGGCCTTGTCGTATGAGTCCTGGGAGCCCGCGAAGCCACACCGGTACACCCCGTTGTTGACCTCGGTGTAGATCCGCTGAGCCACCGCGTCGATCTCGTCGCGCAGCGGCTTGGGGTACAGCTGCGGCGCGCCGTCACGGTGATAGGCCGTCCATTCGGTGGACAGGTCCAACGTCATCTGGGCGAAGTCGTTGGTGACCACCTGTCCCGTCGCCACCTCGACGATCGCGGGCACGGTGATGCCCTTGGGATAGTCGGGGAAGCGGGCGAAATAGGCGTCCTGCAGCCGCGGGATCTTCAGCACCGGGTCGACCCCGCCCGGGTCGAGGTCGAAGGTCCAGCTGCGCTCGTCATGCGTCGGCCCGCAAAACCCGATGGACAACGCGTCTTCCAGGCCGAGCAGCCGGCGCACGATGATCGCGCGGTTCGCCCACGGGCAGGCCCTGGCGACGATCAGCCGGTAGCGGCCCGGCTCGACGGGATAGCCGTCGCCGCCGTCGGCGGTGATCCGCGTGGTGATGTAGTTGGTATCGCGTTCGAATTCGCCGCCACCGGCGACATAGGCACCCACGACTCCAGTGTTACCCAGCGCGGGCGTCTGTGACGCCGGTCAGGCGTCGAGTTCGCGCGCGACCGCCTTGACCACTTCCGACACCCGCCGGGCGACCTTGCGATCGGGATAGCGTCCCTTGCGCAGTTCGGGCTGCACAGCACCCTCCAACAGGGTGATCATGTCCTCGACCATGCCGTGCAGTTCGTCGGGGGTGTGCTTGCGCTCGACCGGGGGTGCGGCCTCCCGGCGCGTGCGACTCAGGCTCGGCGGCGGGTCAATGAGTTTGACGCTCAACGCTTGCGGACCGCGGCGACCGGATGCCAGCCCGAACTCGACCCGCTGGCCGGCCTTGAGACCCTCGACGCCCTCGGGCAGGGCCGACGCACGGACGTAGACGTCCTCGCCGTCCTCCTGGGACAGGAAGCCGAATCCCTTCTCGGCGTCGTACCACTTCACCTTGCCGGTCGGCACTGGTCTCACCTGCTTGTCTAACGGGTCCATGACAACATGAAGCGTCCCGCCGGTGCGAGACGCGTGTGGGTGATCCTACTCGGGAAGACGATGGCCCAGCACCCCTGTTTAGTTCGGTAGGCTGGCTAAACCGCTGGAGGAGACATGCGCCTGATCCTGAACGTCATCTGGTTGCTGTTCGGCGGGCTGTGGCTGGCCCTGGGCTACGCCCTGGCCGCGCTCATCTGCTTCGTCTTGATCATCACCATTCCGTTCGGCTTCGCCGCGCTGCGGATCGCCTCCTATGCGCTGTGGCCGTTCGGGCGGACCATCGTCGAAAAGCCCGGTCCCCGTCCCGGTGCGCTCGTCGGCAATGTGATCTGGGTGCTGCTGTTCGGACTGTGGCTGGCCATCGGTCATGTGCTGAGCGCGGTGGCGATGGCGATCACGATCGTCGGCATTCCGTTGGCGCTGGCCAATCTCAAGCTCATCCCGGTCTCGTTGGTGCCGTTGGGCAAGGAGATCGTGCCCGTCGATCAAGCGCGGGTTGCCTTGTGACCGTCACCGCGCTCGGCCTGCCGTCGATCCGGGGTGCTGTCGACCAGCAAGCCGGCGGGATGCCCCGCTCCGGCCCGCTGGTCGACACGTTCGGCCGGGTGGCCACCGACCTGCGGGTGTCGCTGACCGACCGGTGCAATCTGCGTTGTACCTATTGCATGCCGGCCGAAGGCCTGAACTGGCTGCCCGGCGACGAGTTGTTGACCCGCGACGAATTGATTCGGCTCCTGCGCCTGGCAGTGACCCGCCTGGGCATCACGAACGTCCGCTTCACCGGCGGGGAACCACTGCTGTACCGCGACTTGGAAGCGGTCGTGGCCGCCGTCGCGGCATTGCGACCCCGGCCCGAGATGGCCATGACCACTAATGGGGTCGGCCTGGCCAAGCGGGCGCAGCGACTGGCCGATGCCGGACTGGACCGGGTGAACGTCTCCCTCGACAGCCTCGATGCCGGGCACTTCGCCGCGATCACCCGACGCGACCGGCTTTCCGACGTACTCGCCGGGCTGTCCGCCGCTGCCGCCGCCGGCCTCGGACCGGTGAAGGTCAATGCGGTGCTGAACCCGGCCAGTGGCCTCGCCGACGCCGTCGAGTTGCTGCACTACTGCCTCGAGTACGGCTACCAACTGCGCATCATCGAGCAGATGCCGCTGGACGCCGATCACCAGTGGCGCCGGGACGCAGCCCTGACGGCCGACGAAATCTTCGCCACCCTGGCCGGCCGGTTCGACCTGACACCGGACACTGCACCGCGCGGATCGGCGCCGGCACAGCTGTGGCGGGTCAACGGCGGTCCGGCCACGGTGGGCATCATCGCCTCGGTGTCGCACGCGTTCTGCTCGGCGTGTGATCGCACCCGGCTCACCGCCGACGGCCAGATCCGCAGCTGCCTGTTCGCCACCGAGGAAACCGACTTGCGAGCCCTGCTGCGCGGCGGGGCCGACGACGCCGAGTTGGAGTCCACCTGGCGGGCCGCGATGTGGCGCAAGGCGGCCGGCCACGGCATCAACGACCCGGATTTCGTCCAGCCGCAGCGGCCGATGAGTGCGATCGGTGGCTGAGCTGACCGAGCCGATCAACGTGTCGGTCAGATTCTTCGCAGCGGCCCGGGCTGCGGCCGGTGCCGACACCGCCGAACTGACCGTGCCGCCCGGCGCGACGGTGGCCGATGTGGTGAAGGAACTGTGTTGCCGTAGTGACCAATTGGCACTCGTGTTGCAGCGGTGTTCCTATCTCTGCGATGGGATCGCGGTCCGCGATCAGACCACCACGGTGCTATCGGGTCAGACATTGGACGTGTTACCCCCCTTCGCCGGCGGATGATCGTGATTTACGTCACATCACGATCAGGTAACGAGATGGCCAAGTGAGGGTTGACGCTCTGAATCACCTGCACCAATGGCCTATTTTCGTGGGCCTTTAGACCTTTTTTAAGATTTGCCGGTAGCAGAAACGCCCGAATATGCAAAAGGTGACGGCACTCTCGGATGCCACTACCGTCTCTCGGAGGTCAGCCCCCTCAACCGGGACAGACCCTCTCCGCTCTTAGCGCCGAGCTCCATCCATGGAGCGGAGGGACCAACGAGAACCATGGATGGAGGCGGGGGACCCACCGGTCCACCGAAATATCGGACCCGGAGCCGCTCGCGGCTCCTTGGGGTGAAGCCGACGTCGTTTCCACCCGAAACGACACGGCCGGGCGACCTCTCCAGCCCGAACCCGACAGCTGACTTCGCAGGCGCATTGAAGAGAGGAACACACCGACATATGAGTGGACGGCATCGCAAGCCCACTTCCTCGTCAATCAGCGTCGCCAAGATCGCCTTCACGGGTGCCGTGATCGGCGGCGGCAGCATCGCCCTCGCCGGTCAGGCCCAAGCGGCCCCCGATGCCGAATGGGACCAGGTCGCCCGCTGCGAGTCCGGCGGCAACTGGGCCATCAACACCGGCAACGGTTATCAGGGCGGCCTGCAGTTCTCCCCCAGCACGTGGTCGGCCCACGGTGGTGGTGAGTTCGCCCCCGCCGCCAACATGGCCAGCAAGGACGAGCAGATCGCCATCGCTGAGCGCGTTCTGGCCAGCCAGGGCAAGGGCGCATGGCCGGTATGCGGTCGCGGCCTGTCCGGTGCGACTCCCCGCAACGTGATCAATGAGCCTGCCCCGGACGCGCCCGCGCCGGACGCGCCGGCCCCGGTCGAGGCTGTCGCATTCGACGCACCGCTGCCGGATGCCCCCGCGCCCGACGCACCGCTGCCGGATGCGCCGGCTCCCGCCCCGGAGGACCTGCCGCCGGCTCCGGCTCCCGCCGACCTGCCGCCGGCTCCGGTGGATCTGCCCCCGGCCCCGGCCCCGAGGATCTGCCGCCTGCCCCGCAGGATGTGCCCGCCCCGCCGGCCGACCTTCCGCCTGCTCCGCAGCCCGATGTCGTCGCGGTCTCCCAAGAGGTGGCGCCGCCCGCCGCCGAGCCGGTCGTCGACGCCGCGCTGCAACTGCCCGCGCCCGAGGCGCCCGCCGCACCGGACGAGCAGACCGTCACCGTCCAGGCCGCTTCGATCCATATGCTGCCGCAGGCCCCGGCCGACCCCGCCGTGCCGCCGGTGGTGCCGACGACGCCCGTGCCGGCGCCGGCTGACCCCGCCGCCGCCCCGGCTCCTGGGCCGACCGACGACGCGACCGTCACTGCTGCCGGACCGACCACTGCGCTCCCCGATGGCGTTCCCCATCTGTCCAGCCCGGAAAACCTGCCCCCGGGCACCAGCGACGCGCCGACCGGTCCGCAAGAGGGTCCGAACGTGACCTACCTCAAGGAGCTGTGGCACGCGATCCAGACTCAGCAGATCAGCCGTGGCGATGCCCTGCTGGCGCTGACTCAGCGGCCGCTGAACACCCCGGTCACCAACGATCCGAGCATGGGTACGCCTCCGGTCGATCCGAACGCTCCGGCGCCGGCCCCGGCCGACCCGAACGCGCCGGTGCTGGTTCCGGCCCCGCCCGCTCCGGGTCAGTAACCCTTAGGCGGAGTTCACCCACTCGTCGGTGCCGTCGGCGAAGAACTGGTGCTTCCACACCGGTAACCGCGCTTTGACGGTGTCGACGAGTCGGGCGCAGGTTTCGAACGCAGCCGCGCGATGGTCGGCCGCCACGGCGGCCACCAGGGCGGCGTCACCGATGTGCAGAGTGCCCACCCGGTGGCTGGCGGCCACCGCCCGGACTCCGCTCGCCGCGGCTGCGACTTCGGCCAGCACCTCGAACAACGTCTGCTCGGCCAGCGGGTGCGCGGAGTACTCGAGCCGCACCACCGGCCGACCGCCGTCGTGGTTTCGCACCACCCCCGCGAACCCGACCACCGCTCCGGCGGCGTCGTTGGCGACGAGTTCCTCGTGCTCGGTCAGCGAGATCGCCCCGTCGACCAGGGCGGCGCGCAGGATTCGTGTCATCGGCGGTGGTCTCCTCCGGCAAGTTGGTCCAATGCGTGGTCGAGGACATCGGCCAACACGGACAAGCCGTCGCGCACCCCGCCGGTGGAGCCGGGCAGGTTGACCACGAGGGTGCGTCCGGCGACACCGCACACGCCGCGGGACAGCACCGCGGTGGGCACTTTCGGCAGTCCCGAGCGACGGATCGCGTCGGCCAGCCCCGGGATCTCGTAGTCGAGAATCCCGCGTGTGGCTTCCGGCGTCGCGTCGGTCGGGGAAATACCGGTGCCCCCGGAGGTGATCACGACATCGGCCCCGTCCGCGATGGCCGCACGCAGAGCGTCACCGACAGCCTCGCCGTCGACCACCACTGTTGCGTCAGGCACCTCGAACCCCCGCTCGGCGAGCCAGGTCACCACGATCGGCCCGCACCGGTCCTCGTAGATCCCGGTGGCAGCCCGGGTGGAGGCGATCACGACGCGCGCAGAGCGGCTCATGCCGGGCGCTCCCACAGGCCGGTCTTGCCGCCCTCCTTGCGGAGCACCTTGATGTCGTCGAGCCGGGCGGCGGGGTCGACGGCCTTGATCATGTCGTAAAGAGTCAGTGCCGCCACGCTGACCGCGGTCAGCGCCTCCATCTCGACTCCGGTGCGGTCGGTCGTGCGCACCGACGCCGATACGCCCACCGCAGCGTCACCCACCGTGAAGTCGATGTCGACGCCGGTCAGGGCCAGGTGGTGGCAGAGCGGGATCAGGTCGCTGGTGCGCTTGGCGGCGAGAATGCCCGCCACCCGCGCTGTCGCCAGTGCGTCACCCTTGGGCAGGCCGCCCGCGGCGATGAGTGCGACTACCTCGGCGGTGGTGTGGACGGTGCCGGCCGCTGTCGCGACCCGCACCGTGGCAGTCTTCTCGGTGACGTCGACCATGCGCGCCGCACCGTGCTCGTCGAGGTGCGAGAGGCGGCGCTGCGGTCCGCTGGTCACCGTTACTTGTTGACGACGGTGACCGGGTGCAGATAGGGCAGGTCAGAGGAGGGCAGCGGGAACGTGACGTCACCGAACGGGGACAGCGCGCCCACCCGGTCCGCGGCCAGTTCGCTCACCGCGTGCTCCTCGGGATCGCGGGTCGGCCAGCCGTTGTCGACATACCTGGTCTTGGTCTTCTCAGCCACGGCAACATTCTGTCACTCCTCGCGGCCGCTCGTGCACATAGGGACCTGTTTTACGCTGGTCAACAATGACCGAACAGCCGATTCCAGGCCTGCCGCTGGGCGCCTGGCTGGCTGATCTGCCCGACGACCGGCTGATCCGCCTGCTCGAACTCCGGCCGGATCTTGCCCAGCCCGCGCCCGGAAGCATTGCCGCGCTGGCCGCGCGGGCCGTGGCGCGCCAGTCCGTCAAGGCCGCAACCGACGAGCTGGACTTCCTGCGCCTGGCGGTGTTGGACGCCCTGCTGGTCCTGCAGGCCGACACCACGGCGGTGCCGATCGCCAAACTCCTCGCGCTCCTCGGCGACCGGGTCGAGGAGGCGTCCGTCCGCGGCGCCCTGGCCGACCTGCGGGAGCGGGCCCTGGTGTGGGGTGACAGCGCCCTCCGGGTCTCGGCCGAGGCTGCTTCCGGGCTGCCCTGGTACCCGGGGCAGGCGGTCCTTGAAGATGCGTCACGCTCGGCCGCGGAGATCTCGGCCGCCATCGAGACGTTGGACGAACCCCAGTCCGAACTGCTCGACCGGCTGCTGATGGGCTCACCGGTGGGCCGCACCCGCGATGCCGCCCCGGGGCACCGGCGGATCGGCCCGTTCCGCGCCTGCTGGCCGCCGGGTTACTGCGTCAACTCGACTCCGAGACGGTGATCCTGCCGCGGCAGGTCGGGCAGGTGCTGCGCGGTGAGGAGCCCGGCCCGGTGCACTTGGTGCCGCCGGACCCGGCAGCCACCAGCACCACGGTCGCCGACGCCGACGCCACCGCCGCCGGCGCTCTGCTCGATCTGATCCGGGAGATCGAGCTGCTCATCGAAACACTCTCCGCGACACCGGTTCCCGAACTGCGCAGTGGCGGCCTTGGAGTGCGCGAGGCCAAACGCCTCAGCAAGCTCACCGGCATCGACGAGCAGCGCCTGGGACTGATCCTCGAGCTCTCCGCAGCGGCGGGCCTGATCGCCAGCGGCATGCCTGACCCGGAACCGCAGGACGCCGGTGGCCCCTACTGGACACCCACAGTGGCGGCCGACCGGTTCCTGGAGACCCCCAGCGCCGCCCGCTGGCATCTACTGGCCACCACGTGGCTGGACCTGCCGTCGCGTCCCGGACTGATCGGAAATCGGGGACCCGACGGCAAACCGTATGCCGCGCTGTCGGATTCGCTCTATTCGACCGCCGCACCCCTGGATCGCCGGCTGCTGCTGGAGCTGCTGGCCGAGTTGCCGCCAGGAGCCGGGGTGGACACCCGGCACGCTTCCCAGGCACTGATCTGGCGCCGGCCACGGTGGGCGGCGCGGTTACAGCCCGAGCCGGTGGGCCACCTGCTCGACGAGGCCCAGGCGCTGGGACTGATCGGCCGGGGGGCATTGAGCACCCCGGCACGGGTCCTGC
This sequence comes from Mycolicibacterium litorale, assembly GCA_002007745.1. Taxonomy (GTDB): domain Bacteria; phylum Actinomycetota; class Actinomycetes; order Mycobacteriales; family Mycobacteriaceae; genus Mycobacterium; species Mycobacterium litorale_A. The sequence continues at coordinate 5,056,701 of CP019882.1, forward strand.
TCCAGGCAGGTGAAGATGCCGCCGTCGAGGCGATGAACAAGGTGCTGCCCGCACCGATCGATTATTTCCTGGTCCAGGCCGACCTGACGGTGGTGGTTCCGGGGCCGCTGCAACGCGAACTGGCCGACGAGCTGGCCGCGGTGGCCACGGTGGAATCAGCCGGTGCAGCGATGGTCTACCGGGTGGCCGAACAGTCCATCCGGCATGCGCTGGACACCGGCCGCACCGCGGGCGCATTACACGCATTCTTCGAACGACATTCCAAAACTCCTGTCCCACAAGGCCTCACCTATCTGATCAATGATGTTGCGCGTCGGCACGGCCAACTACGTGTCGGGATGGCGTCGTCGTTCTTGCGGTGTGAAGATCCGAGCCTGCTGGCCCATGCGGTAGCAGCACCGGCGCTCGAACCACTGGAGGTACGGCTCCTGGCGCCGACGGTCGCGGTGTCTCAGGCCCCGATCGCCGAGCTGCTGGCCGCGCTGCGGCAGGCCGGTTTCGCGCCGGCCGCCGAGGACTCCGCGGGGGCGATCGTCGATCTGCGACGCCGCGGGGCGCGGGTGCCCGCACCAGCGCACCGACGGACGGCTCGCGCCCTGCCCCGCCCCAGCGTCGACACCCTGGCCTCGGTGGTGGCCATGCTGCGCCGCGTCGACTCCGCGAACCCGTTCGCCGGCGTTCGCCTGGACCCGGCCGTGGCGATGGCGTTGCTGCAGCAGGCCGCCGTTGAACACAAGGACGTGGTGATCGGGTACGTCGACGCGGCCGGCGTGGCCACCCAGCGGGTGGTGCGGCCGCTGATGGTCAACGGCGGGCAGCTGATGGCCTGGGATCCCACCCAGGGCCGCCCGCGTGAGTTCGCTGTGCATCGCGTGACGTCGGTGATGTCGGCCGACGCTGGATAATGGGGATATGCCGCCGACGACGATGCAGAGAGAGGAACGAGCGATGAGGACGGGTGGCCCACGATGACCGACGGCCCCCTGATCGTGCAGTCCGACAAGACCGTGCTGCTGGAAGTCGACCACGAGCTGGCCGGCGCGGCCCGGGCCGCGATCGCGCCGTTCGCCGAGCTGGAACGCGCCCCGGAGCACATACACACCTACCGCATCACGCCGCTGGCGCTGTGGAACGCGCGGGCGGCCGGCCATGACGCCGAACAGGTGGTCGACGCCCTGGTCAGCTTCTCCCGCTACGCGGTGCCGCAGCCACTGCTCGTCGACATCGTCGACACCATGGCCCGCTACGGCCGCCTGCAGCTGATCAAGCATCCGGCGCACGGTCTGACCTTGCTCAGCCTCGACCGCGCGGTGCTCGAGGAGGTGCTGCGCAACAAGAAGATCGCCCCGATGCTGGGCGCGCGCATCGACGACGACACCGTGATCGTGCATCCCAGCGAGCGCGGCCGGGTCAAGCAGATGTTGCTCAAGATCGGCTGGCCGGCCGAGGACCTGGCCGGTTACGTCGACGGCGAGGCGCACCCGATCACCCTCGACCAGCAGGGCTGGCAACTGCGCGACTACCAGGAGATGGCCGCCGACTCGTTCTGGGCCGGTGGCTCCGGAGTCGTGGTGCTGCCCTGCGGGGCGGGCAAGACGCTGGTCGGTGCCGCGGCGATGGCCAAGGCCGGCGCGACGACGTTGATCCTGGTCACCAACACCGTCGCCGGCCGGCAGTGGAAGCGCGAGCTGATCGCGCGGACGTCGCTGACCGAGGACGAGATCGGCGAGTACTCCGGTGAGCGCAAGGAGATTCGGCCGGTCACCATCGCCACCTACCAGGTGATCACCCGGCGCACCAAGGGCGAGTACCGGCATCTGGAGCTCTTCGACAGCCGCGACTGGGGCCTGATCATCTACGACGAGGTGCACCTGTTACCCGCCCCGGTCTTCCGGATGACCGCGGACCTGCAGTCTCGCCGCCGGCTCGGACTGACCGCGACGCTGATCCGCGAGGACGGGCGTGAGGGTGACGTCTTCAGCCTGATCGGCCCGAAACGCTATGACGCGCCGTGGAAGGACATCGAGGCGCAGGGTTGGATCGCCCCGGCGGAATGCATCGAAGTCCGGGTCACGATGACCGACAACGAGCGGATGATGTACGCCGTCGCCGAACCTGACGAACGCTACAAGCTGTGTTCGACCGCGCATTCGAAGATCGCGGTGGTGAAGTCGATCCTGGCCAGACATCCCGACGAGCCGACCCTGGTGATCGGCGCCTATCTGGACCAACTCGATGAACTGGGCACCGAGCTCGGCGCCCCGGTGATCCAGGGCTCGACGAAGAATGCCGAACGCGAAGAACTGTTCGAGGCCTTCCGCCGCGGCGAGGTGCGCACCTTGGTGGTCTCCAAGGTTGCCAACTTCTCCATCGATCTTCCGGAAGCCTCGGTGGCCGTCCAGGTTTCGGGCACATTCGGCTCTCGACAGGAAGAGGCGCAGCGGCTGGGCCGGCTGTTGCGTCCCAAGCATGACGGCGGTGGCGCGGTGTTCTACTCGGTCGTCTCGCGCGACAGCCTGGACGCCGAGTACGCCGCACACCGTCAGCGTTTCCTGGCCGAGCAGGGCTACGGCTACGTCATCAAAGACGCTGACGACCTCCTCGGTCCGGCGATCTGACCCAGCTCCCGGGAAGTAACCCCGGGATCGGCACAGCAAAAACCCGTACTCCCCAGTGCCAGGCGAAGAAAGGCATAAATACCGCATCGCTGTGGTCGATGACCCCGACACCCACCGACATATCGGCGACTTGCAGCGAACAATTTGGGGACGCGATAGTCTTCGCCACGACATCTGGTTGCCGGCTTGAGGGGAAGCGTCGTGAGCGCAGCAGTTTTTGTTGGTCGAGTTGGCGGTCTTGCCATCGCGTTGGGAGTCGGTGCGGCTGTGCTCGGGGGGACGGCCGCGGCCTGGGCGGACGACTCATCGGAGGGCACGTCGTCCTCACACGTCAGTTCATCCCCGTCGCACAGCTCCGCCCGATCATCCGCTCAGCGGCCCGCCCGGGGCTCGGCGACTGCCGCCAAGTCACGACCCACCTCTGCGCCGGCGTCCCCGCCGGCTTCGGTGCTGACCTCCGCGCGCACGCCGGGCAAGCTGAGCGCGCTCGCCGTCACCGACACCGTGGCGGACCAGTCCCCCGTCGCTGAGCCCGCCCTTCCCGTAGCGCCCACCGAGGCCACGCCGGACCCGGCGTTGCTGACCTACAGCCGTCGCCACCTCGCCGCCGGCGCGCGATTGGTCAGCACCGCAGCGGCCGCCGCCTCGTCAGTGCCGGAAGCGTCGGTACAGGCCTCCACAGCCCAGGACACCGCGGTCATCATGGGGCCGAGCGGTGTTCCCATCCCGAAGCCGACGTACATCCAGAACGTCCTGAACCTCTACATCACACCCAGCTACCCCAACGCCGTCCCGTATCAGCTCGACACACCCGAGGGGCTGTATCCGATCACCGGGGTGAAGAGTCTGCCGCTGAACGTGTCGGTGCAGCAGGGGATCGAAATCCTGGGGGCGACGATTGCCCAGCAGGTCGCCGCCGGCAACAGCGCCACGGTGTTCGGTTACTCCCAGAGCGCCATCATCTCGTCGCTGATCATGAGCCAGCTCCCCGCAGCCACCCCGGTCCAGTTTGTGCTGGTCGGCAACGAGATGAACCCGAACGGAGGATTCCTGTCCCGATTCCCCGGTTTGCAGCTGCCGAGTCTCGGCTTGGATTTCTACGGCGCTACGCCCGAAAGCGGTTTCCCGGTAACGAATTACACGCTGGAATACGACGGGTTCGCCGACTTTCCGCGTTACCCGCTGAATCTGTTGTCGGTCCTGAATGCAGGATTGGGCATCATCTTCGTGCACACCAAGTACGCCAGCCTCACCGAACAGCAAGTAGACCAGGCGATTGCGCTGCCGACAACGGATCCGACGCAGAAGTACTACATCATTCCGACCGAGAATCTGCCGCTGCTGGAGCCGTTGCGACTGATACCGGTCATCGGCAACCCGCTGGCCGACCTGATGCAGCCCGCGCTGAAGGTGTTGGTCAATCTTGGTTACGGTGATCCCCAATACGGCTGGTCCAACGAGGGATTCGCGAATCAGCAGACCACGTTCGGGTTCATCCCTGACGTGAACTGGGGCAAGGTCGCTCAGATGTTCCTCGCCGGCATCGGTCAGGGATTCAGTGATTTCGCCGCGGACCTCGCCCCCGGCGGTGTGATGTCGCAAGAACTCGCGGCGCTGACCCTGCCCCCGGCCGGCTCGCCTGCCGCGCTACCCACCCCCGATGGTGTCATCGCCGCACTGCAGACCCTCACCACCGACGTCGCCTACGCCGTCTCCAACGGTGCTGCGGCGCTCTATGCGGCGGCACTGCCCACGGCCGACATCGTCAACGCGATCGTCACGATGCTGCCGGCCTACGGCGTCAGCCTGTTCCTGGGCGGCATTCAGCAGGCGATCAGCGGAGACCCGATCAACGGCCTGGTGAATGCGATCGGCCTGCCGATCGCGGCGGCCGCGGGGTTGGCGACCACGGCGACGCTGATCGAGTTCCTCGTCGTCATGCAGGCGGTCCAGGGGCTCTTCGGCGTGCAGACAAACGTCTAGCCTCGCAGCCAGGTCACGAGAGAAGTTGCCGCCGAGGGACCCGCGGTGTCAAACCAGCGCGGGTATCACCTCACGTTCGAACAGTTCGATGCCGGATCGGTCGTAGGCCGCTTCGGGGAAGTAACAGATCACGTACTCACAGCCCAGATCGCGCAGCCGGGTCAGGCTCTGCACCACTTGATCGACTGTGCCCGCCGCCGAGCCCGGTGAGCTGACCGTCGTCATCATCGCATCCGCGGCGGCGTCACCGCAGACGCCCGCCAACCGATCGCGCACCCGCGCGACACGCGCCTTGGTGTCCTCCGTCGAGCTGCCGAGAATCGCATTCACATTGACAGATCGGACGATCGCATCGAAGTCGGTGCCCACCGCCCGGCAATGACCCGCGAGCACCTCCGATTTGTGGGCGAATCCGTCAGGTTCGGAGGTGAAATTGGTGTACTGCGCGTACTTCGCCGCGATCTTCAGCGTCACCTTCTCCCCGCCACCGGCGATCCACAGCGGGATGCCGTTGTGCTGCAAGGGCTTGGGCGCAACGATGGCACCGTCCACCTGATAGTGCTCACCGTCGAAGCTGACCTTCCCATCACGCCAGGCATCCCTCATGATCTGCACACCCTCGTCGAGGCGGGCCAGTCGCACCCCGGCCGCCGGGAAGCCGTAGCCGTAGGCCCGCCATTCGTGCTCATACCACCCGCCGCCGATGCCCATCTGCACCCGGCCCCCGGAGATCACGTCGGTGGTGGCCGCGACTTTGGCCAGGTACGCGGGATTCCGGTAGCTCATGGCCGTGCACATCTGACCGAGCTTGATGCGCGAAGTGGTCGCCGCGTAGGCGGCCATCAGGGTCCAGGCTTCGTGGGTGGCCTCCTGGGTCGGCACGGGGACGGTGTGAAAGTGGTCGTAGACCCATAACGAGTCCCATGCGCCCGCATCGGCGTAAGCGGCTAGGTCACGCATCACCTGCCAGTGCTTTTCGACCGGGATGCCGACCAGATCCAGCCGCCAGCCTTGAGGGATGAAGAGTCCGAATCGCATGAATCCGACTCTACGGATTGACCGGCCCTCCTCGGTCAGGCCCGGGGCGGCGTCGCCTCGCCGAGGTCGCCCACAGCGGGCTCGCCGCCACACCCGGGCCCGACCCCGAACAGCAATCAGCCCCTCCCATCCGGGAGGGGCTAACGCTCCCCCTTGCCTCCTCATTCCCCTGGCGCTATGCCTATGACACCCTAAAACCTAGCTGAGAGCAACCTGAGACGGAATAATTCAGCAAAAATTATCTGTGATGTAGGCAAACCCGATCGGCGCCCGCATCGACTGCGGCGGAATTGACAAATGTCGAGTTCAGGCAGCTCGTACACCGGATGTCCGTAACGGCAACCAACGTCCATGCGGCGAACGCGCCGGCTCGCCAGCAACCAAACACCGGCACGCCGTTGCGGTGGTGGCACACTTCTGGCGTTGCCAGTTTTTACGTTCTGGGCATTTACTGCAGGTCAGATGCGCTGATCGCTCCCACGACGAAATTTGCGAAACCATCACAGATTGGGGGACTCGGCGCGTTGTTCCGCCAGCTTCGGTTGCGTCGGGTCGACAGTGCGCCGCGGATACGGCAATGACCCGTCGCAGACACATCCGGGCCCCGTCGACGCCGATCAGCCCGCCCAGCGAGTTCACAGCAGACCCCCAGCTACCTCGGCCACCGGACGGGGATCGACGTCGATGAGACCACTACCGTGCAGAAAGCTGCGCGGTAACCACGAAGGTCCGGAGAAACCGAGGTTTCTCCGGACCTTCGTGTCTGTTCGATCGCTGCGACTAGAGCAGCGAGGCGGGCGGATTGAACCGCTCGCCGTACTTGGCGGCCAGTTCCTTGGCGCGAGCCACGAAGGCGGCCTTGCCGACGCCGCCGGCACCTTCGTAACCGACGATGAACTGTGCCGACCCACCGGTGTAGGGCGGATAGCCGATGCCCATGATCGAGCCGATATTGGCGTCGGCGGTCGAGGTGAGCACACCCTCGTCGATGCACTTCTGGGTCTCCAGCGCCTCGGCGAACAGCATGCGGTCGATCATGTCCTGCAACGGCATGTCAACCGGGCCCGATTCCCGCCCAGCAGAAAAGGTGTCGGCCAGGCCCTCCCAGAGACCGACGCGCTTGCCGTCGACGTACTCGTAGAACCCGGCGCCCTTCAGCCGCGACGGCCGACCGATCTCGATCATCTTGTTGACGACGATCTCGGCCGGGTGCGGCTCGTAGGTACCGCCGGCCGCCTCGGTCGCCTTGCGGGTCTCGGTGGCGATCTTCTGCATGAGCTCCAGGTTGAGCTCATCGGAGAGCTGCAGCGGAGCCGCCGGGTAGCCGGCCTGCGAACCGGCCTGTTCGATGCTGGCCGCGGGCACACCCTCACCCAGCATGGCCAGCGCCTCGTTGACGAAGGTGCCGATGACGCGGGAGGTGAAGAAGCCGCGGCTGTCGTTGACCACGATCGGGGTCTTGCCGATGGCCAGGGTGTAGTCGAACACCCGGGCCAGCGCCTCGTCGGAGGTCTTCTCGCCCCGGATGATCTCCACCAGCGGCATCTTGTCCACGGGTGAGAAGAAGTGGATGCCGATGAAGTCTTCCTGGCGCTTGACGCCGGTGGCCAGACCGGTGATCGGCAGGGTGGAGGTGTTGGATCCCAGCAGCGCGTTGGGCTCGACGATGTCCTCGATCTCCTGGAACACCTTGTGCTTGAGTTCCTGGTTCTCGAAGACGGCCTCGATCACGAAATCGACGCCCTTGAGGTCGGCCGGATCGGCGGTCGGGGTGATCTTCGCCAGCAGCGCGTCAGAACGCTCCTTGGTGGTGCGACCCCGCTCGAGCGCCTTGGCCTCGAGCTTCTCGGAGTAGTTCTTGCCCCGGTCGGCAGCCTCCTGAGAGACGTCCTTGAGCACCACGTCGAAACCGGCCTTGGCCGAGACGTAGGCGATCCCGGCGCCCATCATGCCCGCGCCCAGCACGCCGATCTTCTTGATGTCCTGCTTGGCGATACCGTCCGGTCGCGATGCGCCGCCGTTGATGGCCTGCAGGTCGAGGAAGAACGCCTGGATCATGTTCTTGGCGGTCTGCCCGGTCACCAGCGTGGTGAAGTAGCGGCTCTCGATGCGGGTCGCGGTGTCGAAGTCGACCTGGGCGCCCTCGACAGCGGCGTCGAGGATGGCCCGCGGGGCGGGCATCGGCGCACCCTTGAGCTGCTTCTTGAGCAGTGCCGGGAACGACGGCAGGATCGCCGCGAGCGCCGGGCTGGACGGGGTGCCGCCGGGCATCTTGTAGCCCTTGACATCCCACGGCTGGGTGTGTGCTTCGGGGTTGGCCTTGATCCAGGCCTTGGCGGCCGGCACCAATTCCTCGACGCTGCCCACCAACTCGTCGACCAGACCGACGTCCTTGGCCTTGCCCGGCTTGAACCGGGTGCCCTGGCTCAGGATCTCCATGAAAGCCTTCTGGATGCCGAACATCCGCACCGTGCGGGCGACACCACCACCACCGGGCAGCAGGCCCAGGGTGACCTCGGGCAGGCCGATCACCACGCCCTTGACGTCGGCGGCGATGCGGTGATGGGTGGCCAGCGCGATCTCCAGGCCGCCACCGAGCGCGGCGCCGTTGATGGCTGCCACCACCGGAACCCCGAGGGTCTCCAGCTTGCGCAGGTCGGCCTTGATGAACTCCACCTCGGCGAACGACTCGGCGGCGTTCTCGGGCCCGACCTTCATCATGCCCTTGAGGTCACCACCGGCGAAGAATGTCTTCTTCGCGCTCGCGATCACCACACCGGTGATCGAATCCTTCTCCTCCACAAGGCGATTCACCGCATTGTGCATGGATTCCTTGTAGTGCTCGTTCATCACGTTGGCCGAGCCGGTGGGGTCGTCCAGCGTCAGAGTGACGATGCCGTCGGCATCCTTGTCCCACTGAATCGTATTCTCTGTCATGGTTGTTCAGGCCTCTCAGACTCGCTCGATGATGGTCGCGACACCCATGCCGCCGCCGATGCACAGCGTGATCAGGGCGCGCCGGGCGCCGCGGCGCTCCAGCTCGTCGACCATGGTTCCGGTGATCATGGCGCCGGTGGCGCCCAGCGGGTGACCCATCGCGATGGCGCCACCGTTGACGTTGAGCTTCTCGTCGGGGATGTTCAGGTCCTTCTGGAACTTCAGCACCACCGAGGCGAACGCCTCGTTCAGCTCGAACAGGTCGATGTCGTCGACCGTCAGCCCGGCGCGGTCGAGCACCTTGCGGGTGGCCGGCGTGGGACCGGTCAGCATGATGACCGGGTCGGCGCCGCTGGTGGCCGTCGCCACCACGCGTGCCCGCGGGGTCAGTCCCTGCGACTGGCCGGCTTTTTCGCTGCCGATCAGCACCAGACCGGCACCGTCGACGATGCCCGAGCTGTTGCCGCCGGTGTGGATGTGGTTGATCTTCTCCACGTAGTGGTACTTCTGCAGCGCCACATCGTCGAACCCGCCCATCGCGCCGATGCCGTCGAACGCAGTCCTGAGCTTGGCCAGCCCCTCCATGGTGGTGTCGGGCCGCATGTGCTCGTCGTGATCCAGGATCACCAAGCCGTTCTGGTCCTTCACCGGGACCACCGACTTGGCGAAGTAGCCGCCCGACCAGGCGGCGGCGGCCTTCTGCTGGCTGCGCAGCGCGTAGGCGTCGACGTCGTCGCGGGAGAAGCCTTCGATGGTGGCGATCAGGTCCGCGCCGATGCCCTGCGGGACGAAACCGACACGGTAGTTCGTCTCGGGGTCCGACGCCCAGGCGCCGCCGTCGGAGCCCATCGGCACCCGGCTCATCGACTCCACACCGCCGGCCAGCACCAGATCGTCCCAGCCCGAGCGCACCTTCTGCGCGGCCAGGTTGACCGCCTCCAGACCGGACGCGCAGAACCGGTTGAGCTGGAAACCGCCGGTGGTGTCGGGCAGCCCTGCCACCAGGCCGGCCGTGCGGGCGATGTCGCCGCCCTGGTCACCGACGGGTGAGACGACACCCAGGATCACGTCGCTGATCAGGGTCTCGTCCAGGTCGGGGTAGCGGGCGCGGATTTCGTTGATCAGGCCGACCACCAGGTTGACGGGCTTGACCTCGGTCAACGAGCCGCCCCGCTGCTTGCCGCGCGGTGTTCGGATGGCCTCGTAGATGAAAGCTTCTTCGGACATGGTTTCTAGCCCCTTCTGTCCTCTTGGGATTGTTCGAGTCCGGCTCCTCAGGAGCGTAGTCCTCTGTAGTGGCACCCTAACAGGGAGCTCGGCCAACCTGTTGGTTGGGCGGTTGAGCTGCGCCGATGATGGTGCGGGCCGCTCCGGCGCGGCCCCCGGCGGCAGCCCGGCGCCGGCGGCTGCGGCACCCTAAACTCGGGTCTACATGAGGCTTGGCATCGACTTCGGCACCACGCACACCGTTGCGGCGGTGGTCGACAGAGGCAATTACCCCGTCGTGTCCTTCGACGGGGTCGACGCATGGCCGTCGTTGATCGCCGGCAACACCGCGGGCAAGCTGCGGTTCGGGCTGGACGCGGCCGCGGTGCGCCATACCCCGGGCTGGTCGGTGCTGCGGTCGTTCAAACGGCTGCTCGACGACGCCGGGCCGGACACCGAGGTGTCCCTGGCCGGACACGTCTATCCCCTGGCTGAACTACTGACCGGCTTCCTCAGTCAACTGCGCAACGACCTGCACCGTCGGTCCAATGCCGATCTGCCGAAGCGGGAACGGGTCGAGGCCGCGATCAGCGTGCCGGCCAATGCCTCCAGCGCGCAGCGCTTCCTCACCCTGGACGCCTTCACCAAGGCCGGCTTCGATGTGGTCGCGCTGCTCAACGAGCCGTCGGCGGCGGGCTTCGAGTACGCCCACCGGTATCGCTCGACCATCACCGCCAAGCGTGAGCACGTCCTGATCTACGACCTCGGCGGCGGCACCTTCGACGCCTCGCTGTTGAAGATGACCGGTACCCGCAACGAAGTCGTCACCAGCCACGGGATCCGCCATCTGGGCGGTGACGACTTCGACGAGGCAATCCTCACGTTGGTGCTGAAGGGCTCCGGTTTGACCGGGGTCGACGCCAACACCCGGGAGGCGCTGCTGGAGGAATGCGCCGCACGCAAGGAGGCGATCGGCCCCAATACCCGGCGGTTCTTCGTCGACCTGTCGATGGCCGGCGAGCAGTCCTTCTCCTGCAGTGTGGACGATGTGTACGCCGTCTGCTCTCCCCTGGCCCAGCAGACGGTCGACGTCCTGGCGCAGGTGCTGCGGGATCCACGCGGCGACAGCGCGCTGGACTGGTCGGAGGTGGCCGGGATCTACATCGTCGGCGGCGCGGGCAGCTTCCCGCTGATCGGGCGGATGCTGCGCGCGGCGTTCGGCGACAAGCGCGTCAAGCGTTCGCCGCACCCGTTCGCCGCCACCGCCATCGGGCTGGCCGGGTTCCTGGACAAGGAAGCCGGCTACACCCTCTCCGAGCGCTTGACCCGGCATCTCGGAGTGTTCCGGGAGGCGCAGGCGGGCACCGACATCGTCTTCGATCCGATCGTGCCGAAGGACACCGCGCTACCAGCCGAGGGTGAACCGCCGTTGGTCGTCACCCGGACCTACCGCGCAGCCCACAACATCGGCCGATTCCGCTTCGTCGAATGCAGCCAGATCGTCGACGGCCGGCCGGACGGTGACGTGACGCCGTACGCACCGGTGCTGTTCCCGTTCGACCCGGATCTGCACAGCGATCGGCATCTGGCCCGGCGCGCTGTGGTCCGCCGGGACGCCGGCCCCGACGTGGAGGAGCGTTACGTCATCACCCGAGCGGCAGCGTAGAGGTCTCGTTGACGACCCACCCGGACGGTTTCACCCGCCGCTTCCGGCTCGCGCGGGGCGCCGCGTAGCACCCCGATAGGCTCGTCAGCTATGACGGTCGAGCGTCTGCAGCCCTACGCGGTCACCATCTTCGCCGAGATGTCGGCGCTGGCCGCACGTATCGGTGCCGTCAACCTCGGGCAGGGCTTCCCCGACGAGGACGGGCCGGCCGGCATGCTGGAAGCCGCGCAGAAGGCGATCGCCGAGGGCGTCAACCAGTACCCGCCGGGGCTCGGGATCGCGCCGTTGCGGGAAGCGATTGCCGCCCAACGGAAACGGCAGTTCGGCGTGGAGTACGACCCGGAGACCGAGGTACTGGTCACGGTCGGGGCCACCGAAGCGATTGCCGCCGCCGTCCTCGGGCTGGTGGAGCCCGGCTCGGAGATACTGCTCATCGAGCCGTTCTACGACTCGTACTCCCCCGTCATCGCCATGGCCGGCTGCCACCGGGTCGCGGTGCCGCTGGTGCCCGACGGGCGTGGCTTCACCCTCGACGTCGACGCCCTGCGCGCCGCGGTGACGCCGAAGACCAGGGCGCTGATCGTCAACTCCCCGCACAACCCGACCGGCATGGTGCTCGCCGATGACGACCTGCGGGCGCTGGCCGCCCTGGCGGTGGAGGCCGATCTGTTGGTGATCACCGACGAGGTCTACGAACATCTCGTCTTTGACGGCAAGCGGCATCTGCCGCTGGCCGCCTACCCCGGCATGACTGATCGCACGGTGACGATCTCCAGTGCGGCGAAGATGTTCAACTGCACCGGCTGGAAGATCGGCTGGGCTTGCGGGGCCCCGGAGCTGATCGCCGGAGTACGGGCCGCCAAGCAGTACCTCAGTTACGTGGGCGGGGCACCGTTCCAGCCCGCGGTGGCCTACGCGTTGAATTTCGAGGAGGCGTGGGTCGCTACCTTACGAGACTCGTTGCAGGCCAAGCGGGACAAGCTCGCCGCGGCGCTGACCGAGTTGGGCTTCGTGGTGCACGACAGTGCGGGCACCTACTTCCTGTGCGCCGACCCGCGGCCGCTGGGCTACTCCGACAGCACCGCGTTCTGCGCCGAGCTGCCGGGCCGAGCGGGGGTGGCGGCCATCCCCATGTCAGCGTTCTGCGACCCGGACTCGGCACACGCCGGTGCCTGGAACCATCTGGTGCGCTTCGCCTTTTGCAAGCGCGACGACACCCTCGACGAGGCGATCGGTCGCCTCGCGGTGCTACAGGGCGGCCGCGACCTCCCATAGTGCCTGCGGTGAGCCGGACTGCGAACGCAGCGGGCTGAGGTTCAGGTCGGTCGCGCCGGCGTCGAGGTAACGGCGCAACTGGCGCAGCACGGCGTCGGGCGAGCCGATGGCGGCCAGCTCGGCCACGTCGTCGATTCCTTCCCGGGCGATCACCTTCTGGTACGACGGGATCGTGGTGTAGAAGCCGAGTTCCTCGGCTGCCGCCGCACGCCCGGCCTGCTCGTCGTCGGTGACCAGGACCGGCACCGCGGCGATGACACGAGGACGCGGCCGCCCCGCCGCGGCTGCGGCCTTCTCGATGGTGGGGACGATGAACTCGCCGATGGTGCGCGGGCCGGCCAGATAGGGCAGCGTTCCGTCGGCGAGTTCACCGGTCACGGCGAGCGCCTTGGGACCCATGGCCGCGACATAGACCGGCACCGGGCTGCCGCCGGGCACCCGGACATCCCACTGCGGGCTCGCCGACAACTCCGTCCCGTGGAAATCGACTGTGCCGCTGTCGAATACCGAACGCAGGATGGTGAGGTGCTCACGCAACCGGGTGATGGTGTTGGGCCAGGACTGCCCGAACGCCACTCGTTCCGGCTCGTGGGCGCCCAGACCGAGGCCGAGGCTGAAGTGGCCGTGGCTGGCGGCCTGCGCCGTCTGTGCGAGTCCCGCGACGATCAGCGGGTGGCGCGGATTCAGCGGCACCACCGAGGTGCCCACTTTCAGCCCGGGCACCGCGGCACCGACCACCCCGGCCAGCGCGATGGCGTCGAGGTCGAACCGCTGCGGGAACCAGACCTGCCGAACTCCCGCGGCGTAGGCCCGCCGGGCTTGATCGATCGCATCGTCGACGGCGTTGCCGGCGACGGGATCCGGGATGAGCACCACTCCAGTTGTCATGAACGGCGCAACACGGCCGGGGCCCGACTCCATTCCGATCTATTCGACTTGAGGGAAAACCTTGCCGTCCAGGACGAAACGACGCAGGCCCTCGGTCGCCGCCTGCAGTACCGCCTTCTTGGCGCGCTTGATCAGAAAATGCGGCAGCGGCGCGGACGGCTCGAGGGTGATGTCGAAACGCACGCGGGTCTTGTCCCCTCGGGATGCAGGTTGTACTCGACGTGCTGGGCGTGCTGTTGCGCGGTGCGGTCGGCGTCCCACACCACCCAGTGCCGTCCCCAGTGGTACTCCACGATCTCGTGGTCGACCAGGCCGAGCACTCTGATGGTGACCCGCGCGCGGCGCGGACGGCCGTCGCCGTAGCGATCGATGACGTGGACATGCTTGTACACCGACGACCACGTCGGAGCCGCCTCGACATCGGCGAGCGCGTCGAGGATGGCCTCCGGTGGGGCGTCGATCACGATCTCCCGCGAAGCCCGCACCGCCACATCAGTAAACCTAGTGAGACGGGGACGGCGACGGGCCGGGTTCGCGGTTCTCACCCCGACCGCTTACCAGCCGATCTCGTCCAGTGCGGTGGTCACCGTCGGCGGGGCGCCGGCCGGGCCCGCAGCGCTGCGGGAGAACCGGGGCGCGGGTGCGGCCTGCCGGGTGCCGCCGACGTCGATCAGGGTGTGCCGGGCCAGCAGATGCTCGTTCGAGGCCGCCTCGGTCCAGGTGAGCACCGGGGTGACACACGCATCCGTCCCGGCGAAGATCGCCGTCCACTCGGCGCGGGTCTTGCTCGCGAAGCGCTCGGCGAAGATGCGCCGCATCTCCGGATACCGGCCGCGCTCAGCCTGGGTCGGCACCTCGCCGGGGTCGAGTCCCAATCCGCTCAGCAGTTGGGCGAAGAACTGGGGCTCGATCGAGCCGACGGCCATGTACCCGCCGTCGGCCGTCTCGTAGGTTCGGTAATACGGCGCCCCACCATCGAGCAGGAACGACTCACGCTCGTCGGAGAGGACGCCGGTCGACTTCATCGTCCACATCATCTGGGCCAGGATGCTGACCCCGTCGACCATCGCGGCGTCGATCACCTGGCCCCGGCCCGACCTCTCCCGCTCGTAGAGGGCGGCGATGATGCCCACCAACACCAGCATGGAGCCACCGCCGAAGTCGGCCACCAGGTTCAGCGGTGCGACCGGCGGGCGGTCGCGGTAGCCGATCGCGTTCAACGCCCCGGTCTGGGAGAGATAGTTGATGTCATGTCCGGCGGTAGTGGCCAGCGGCCCGTCCTGCCCCCAGCCGGTCATCCGGGCGAAGATCAGTCGCGGGTTGACCGCCGCGCAGTCGTCGGGCCCGATGCCCAACCGCTCGCAGGTGCCGGGACGAAAGCAGTCGAGTATCACGTCAGCCTTGGCCGTCAGGTCCAGAAACAGACCCGGCTGGGA
Organism: Mycolicibacterium litorale; assembly: GCA_002007745.1. Taxonomy (GTDB): domain Bacteria; phylum Actinomycetota; class Actinomycetes; order Mycobacteriales; family Mycobacteriaceae; genus Mycobacterium; species Mycobacterium litorale_A. Next base: position 5,071,748 of record CP019882.1, read on the forward strand.
CTTCACGTCGAGGTCGACGATCCGTTTTCCGCGATGGGTGAGGTCGGCGCTCTCCGCGGGCATCGTCAGTCCGCGGCGTGTGCTCCCGTCGCTTCGCTCGCCCGGGTCGGGCCGACGCACCCGGATCACGTCCGCGCCCAAGTCGGCCAGCATCATCCCGGCGTGCGGGCCGGGCCCGATTCCGCCCAGCTCGATCACGCGCACCCCGCTCAGAGGCCCGGAATTGGTCACGGGCGCAGGGTAACTCAGCTGCCCTTCTGCACCTTCAGCACCTGCTTGCGCAGTCCGTCGGTGGCGGTCTCCATGGCACCCTTGATGGTGCGTTTGACCACGAAGCCGGGCAACGGCACGGCCAGGTCGATGGCGAGGTCGAACCGGAGTTTGGTCTTGTCGCCGTCGGGAGTCAGGGTGTACTTGGCATCCTGGGAGCGCAGCTGACCGGCCTTGACCAGCGTCCAGCTCACCTCGTTGTCGGCCCAGGTGTACTCGACGACCTGCTCGTCGGTCAGTCCCGCGGCCTTGATCTTCATCTTGACGGTGTGCGGCCTGCCGTCGTCGTAGGCCTCAAGCACTTCCGCACTCTGGTACTGCGGCGACCAGCTCGGCGTGGACTCGACGTCGGCGATGACGTCGAGGATCGCCTCAGGGCTTGCCTCGATCACGACCTCGCGGGAATCTTTGACTGCCATGGCGTGACCATAGTTGGTGAAGCCGGATCGCACGCGAGATCTACCCACGGGGTTGCGATCCCGCGACGAGGCAGGCCCGCGTCGATCGGCGGTAATGTCGGCCGCATGGGCGAAGCAGTCGATCCGTCAGTTCCGCCGAGTGGCACCGGATGCGTCGAATGCGACGCGGCCGGAGGCTGGTGGGTGCACCTGCGTCGCTGCACGGCCTGCGGTCACATCGGGTGTTGCGACGATTCGCTGATGCGGCACGCCGCCGCCCACTGGCGGTCCAGCGGACACCCGATCATTCGGTCGTTCGAGCCGGGCGAGGACTGGTTCTGGAACTACGAGACGGACCGCTACTACGACGGGCCGGACCTGGCGCCACCGGAGAGCCGACCGTCCGATGAGACGGTTCCCGGCCCGCGCGGCCGGGTGCCCACCGACTGGGCGGAGATCCTGCGCAACCGGGCCGACTGAGTCACCGCATCCGAGGCGCCCCTGCGCCGCACGCAAACCGTTGCATAGACGTCGTCGGGGGCACTGCGTGCGGGTACCGCACGGTCGGCGACGACGACCCTCTTCTTGCGCAGCACCGATCGGCCGCAGGCGATGAACGCCACTGGAGTGGCAGCGCAGTCGGCGGCGATTTGCACTGAATCATCGAAGCGCATGCCGACCTCGGCCGGCTCGAAGTGCACGACGTAGCGCAGGGTGAACAGCCAGGTACCGTCGCGGCGTTGTTCGCCGCGAACGATCAAGGAGTCGTCACCGATCCTCGGCATGCCTTCGATAGTGCTCCGCGTGACGGGTAATGGGCGGAGCCACGCCGAGTCATCCGGACAGTCCGGCCGCCTGCATCTCCTTGGCGAATTCGACGCTCATCCGCTCGGCGAACGCGGTGACCGCCTTCAGCGGCCGGAGCATCACGGTGAACTCGTCGATGAGGCCGTCTTCGCGGGTGTGCAAGAAGTCGCAGCCATTGATGTCGAGGTCACCGACCTTGGCGGTGAAGACTAGCGCGTGGTCGGCCGCATCTTCGGCGCCGATCTCGCGCACATAGGTCAGGTCTTCGAACACCCTGGACACCGCGCGCAGAATCACGCCGATCTGATCGCGGCCCTGATACGGCTTGTGCGCGATCGGGCTGCGGAACACCACATCCTCGGAACACAGAGCGGGCAGGGCATCGAAATCGCCGGCCTCGACGGCGGCACGGAACGCATGCATGCCGTCAGCATGCCATGACCGCTCCGGGGGTACTCCAGCGCCGATGACAACGGCACGCAACCTGCTCGGAGACGACGTCGCCGGATCGCCCTCGGGCGAGAGCACCCGGACGGTGGCCATCGCGTTCGGCGCCAACCTGGTGGTCGCCCTGGCCAAGACCGCCGCCGGCGTGCTGTCCGGTTCGGCGTCGATGGCCGCCGAAGCCGCTCATTCCTGGGCCGATACCGGCAACCAGGCGTTCTTGATGATCGCCAATCGGCGTAGCAGCCGGACGGCGGACCGGGAACGCCCACTGGGGTACGGCCGCGAAGCCTATGTGTGGTCGCTGCTGGCTGCGGTCGGTCTGTTCGTGGTCGGCGGAACGGTATCGGTGTGGCGCGGGGTGAACGAGCTGCTCGATGAGCGGCCCGCCGACGAGCACTACCTGATCGCCTACATCGTGCTCGGCATCGCCGCCGTGATGGAGGGCATCTCTTGGACCCAGGCGGTTCGCCAACTCCGCGCCGGCGCGCATGCCATGGACCGCGAGGTACTCGAGTACGCGATGCAGACCTCCGATCCGACCGTGCGCGCGGTGTTCGCCGAGGACAGCGCCGCGCTGATCGGCATCGTGCTGGCACTCGCCGGTATCGGCCTGCATCAGCTCACCGGCGTGGCGGCCTGGGACGCCGTCGGCTCGATTCTGGTCGGCCTGCTGCTCGGCGTGGTGGCGGTGCTGCTGATCGATCGCAATCGGCGATTCCTGACCGGAGAGCCCGGAACACCGCAGTTGCGCGACGCCGTGGTGGCCCGCATCGAGGCACTCGACGAAGTGGCGTCGGTCCGGTTCATCAGGCTCGAATTCGTCGGCCCGCGACAGCTTTTCGTGGTCGCCAGTGTCGACCTGGTGGGTGATCAGATCGAGTCGCGGGTCGCTCACACGCTGCGCACTCTGGAGTCGAGGCTCGAAGCCAACCCGCACATCGTCGACGCCGTGCTGACCATCGCCGAGCCGGCCGACCTCGACGATGCCGTTCAGCAGAAATAGGAATGCGAACCGCGGCACGATGTGACAGCGTCGAGAGTGTGGTCGCCCCAGAGGATGTGATGCTGCGCAGCGCCGGTGACGACGACTGGCCGGCGATGAGACGGCTGGCCGCCACCTGCTTCGGATCGTTTCGGGACCCGGACACCCTGGCGGCGTGGCGGTCGATGACCCGTCCGGACAGTGTCGTCCTCGCCTGTGACGGAGACGACGTCGTGGGCATGGCGATGGTGTTGGATCTGGAGCTCACCGTGCCGGGCGGCCGACTGCTGCCCATGGCGGGCATCACCTGGGTCGCGGTGGCACCGACCCACCGGCGCCGGGGATTGTTGCGTGCGATGTTCACCGAATTGCACCGCCGGATCATCGACGCCGGCTATCCGATCGCCGGCTTGCTCGCCAGCGAGGCCACCATCTACGAACGGTTCGGTTACGGGCCGGCGACCGTGGAGACCACCCTGCGCGTCGACCGCCGTGCTGCGCACCTGCATCCCGATGTCCCGCGGGCCGATGGCGTCCGCGTCGTCGACCCGGTGGAGCACCGTGACGCCCTCGCCGACGTCTACGAGCGGTGGCGCCGGCGGACGCCGGGCGGGCTGCACACCCCGACGGCGTTGTGGGACGACGTGCTCGCCGATCGTGAGTCCGCCCGCCGCGGCGGCAGCCAACACTTTGCACTGCTGCATCCGGACGGTTTCGTCATGTACCGCACGCACGTCGCGGGCACCGGCAAGTCGGTGGAGGTCACCAAGTTCACCGCGGTCACCGCGCAAGCGCACCTCGCGTTGTGGCAGACCCTGCTCGGGCTGGACCTGATGGAGACCATCACCGTCGACACCCACCCGGCCGATCCGCTGCCCTACCTGCTGGTCGACCCGCGGCGGATTGAGAAGGTCGCCGACGAGGATGCGTTGTGGCTACGAATCGTGGACATCCCAAAGGTTTTGGAGGCCCGGACTTATGCGAGCGATGTCGACACCGTGCTCGAGGTCGTCGATGGCGTTCTCGGCGGCGGTGGCCGGTACCGGCTGACCGTCCGCGACGGGCGGGCACACTGTGTACCCAGTACCGCCGACCCGGATGTTCGGCTGAGCCTGTCGGTACTGGGCAGCATCTACTTGGGTGCCCACCGCCCGTCGGCGTTCGCCACCGCGCACCGGCTGATCTGCGAGGACCCCAGTGCGCCAAGCGCGTTGGATCTCGCGTTCAGCTCGGACGTACCGGCCGAACTCGGCTACGGTTTCTAGAGGGTTCCAGGCCGGCGCGCTACTCGGCGACGATGCCGTCACGCAGGGATTCCAGCGCTGTGCGGCACAGCCTGCCCAGCTCCGCCAGCGACTGGTCCTCCCCGACCATCCACAGCTCCATGGCCCCGAATACCGCGGCGGCGATGCACCGGGCCGTCACGATGATGCGCAGCCGTTCATCGGGCGTGGTTGCCGGGGCGGTCTTGGAGAGCTGGTCGACGATGGCATCGGCGAATTCGGCTTCCACTTGACGGGTGTGCCGGACGATTCGGCCGGGGTCGAGCTCCCGTTCCCGCAGCGCAGCGATCTGAGCCACGGCCTCCGGATCGTAGGGCGAGGCGTCGATGGCGGACTGCACCGACTCGATGATCGATTCTCCCGGCGCCCGGCCCTGTAACGCGGCACGGAACCACTCGAGGCCCGCGTCGTAGTCGGCGAACAGCAGGTCGTGCTTGGAGGTGAAGTGCCGGTAGAAGGTGCGCAGCGATACCCCTGCGTCCGCGGCGATCTGCTCGGCGGAGGTGTCCTCGACTCCCTGCGCGAGGAAGCGCACCAGGGCAGCGCGCCGCAGCGCATCGCGCGTGCGCTCGCTGCGCGCCGTCTGAGCTGGCCGGACCACGGAGGTAACCTACCGCATAACGATTTGTCAAAATTGACAAAACGGGCACTGGTTGCCAGTACAGTTACCAAGCCATGACGCTCATCGTTCATGCAGTGCTGGCCGTGCTGGTCATCGGGTGGATCATCGGGTCCAACCCAGGGATCTTCCGCCGGCCGGCCACCGGTCCCGCCGTCAGCCCACTCGAGATCGTTTACTACGTGGTCGGCATCGCGTCGGTGGTGCTGGGCTGGTACTTCAACATCCGATTCGTGCACCAGTACGCCGACGGCACCGGCAATGTGTTCACCGGCGCCGGAAGCTGGTGGCAGTTCATCACATTGGGATACGACAATCCGGCCGCCGCCTCAGCCAGCCAGGACTACACCATCGGTAACGTGATCCTGCTGCCCCTGTTCACCATCATCGACGGTTACCGGCGGGGAATCCGGCGCCCCTGGCTGTTCTTCGTGTCGAGTCTGTTCACCAGCTTCGCATTCGCCTGGGCGTTCTATCTCGCCGCCGTGGAACGGCAACGGATGCACGAGAAGTCACGTCAGGCGGTGGGCACCAGCGTCGGGTAGTCGGTGTACCCGGCGGGACCCGGCGAGTAGAACGTGGCCACGTCAGGCTCAGTCAGTTCAGCGCCCTGACGGAGTCGCTCGATGAGGTCGGGGTTGGCCAGGTAGGCGCGCCCGACGGCGGCCGCACTGATGACACCCCAGTCGGCCAGATTCTCCAGCTGGCAGAAGCTGGTCTCGACATCGCGGCCGGTGTTGAGGACGAAAGGCCCGGGCCACAACGCCCGCACCGTGCCGAACTCCGCGGAATCAGGGTTGATCAATACGTGCAGGTAGGCCAGTCCGAGCGGTGAAATGCGGTGCAGCAGAGCCTCATACGCCGAGACGGCGTCGATCTCATGGATGTCACCGGCCGGGTTTGCGGGTGAGATGCGCACACCGACCCGCGCCGCGCCGATCTCGTCGGCCACCGCTTCGATGACCTCGGCCGCCAGCCGTGCCCGGTTCTCCGCCGATCCGCCGTAGCGGTCGGTACGCCTATTGGCGCCATCGGCGAGGAATTGATGCAAGAGATAGCCGTTGGCGGAATGGATTTCGACACCGTCCAGACCGGCATCGACGGCGCGACGAGCCGCGGCACGGAATTGTGCCACCACACCGGCGATCTCCACGGTTTCCAGCGCGCGGGGCACCGGCAGCGGCTGCTTGCCCGACGGGGTGTGCGTGGTCATGTCGGCCGCGATCGCCGAGGGCCCCACCGATTCAGCGCCGTTGATATCGGGATGCGCCATCCGGCCGACGTGCCAGATCTGCATGTAGATCAGTCCGCCCTGGGCGTGGACGCCCGCGGCGACTTCGGCCCACTTCTCCTGGTGGGCGTCGGTGTAGATGCCCGGGGTGTTGACGTAGGCACCGTTGCCCACCTGAGAGATGGCGGTGGCTTCGGTGATGATCAGCCCTGCCGACGCCCGCTGGGCGTAGTACTCCACTTGCAGATCACTCGGAGTGCCGTCGGCCTGGGCCCGTGACCTCGTCAGCGGCGCCATGAACAACCGGTTTCGTGCGGTGTTCGCCCCGATTGCGATCGGTTGGAACAGCGCCGAGTCATCGGTCAGCGTGAACGTCATGCTTGCCTTAAGCACCGCCGGGCTCCGATTCATTCCCTGCCGGCTGCTGCCAGTCTGTGAGGAATTTCTCGGGGTGGTGGTAGGTGTTGGTGCCGGTGCCGGTGCCGGTACCGGTGCCGGGTAGGTGGAGTTGGGGTGGGGGATCCATTGGGTGTCGCCGTTGGGGAGTTTGCGGGTGCTCCAGCCGCCGGTTTCGACGAGTTGGTTGTGTTGGGGGCAGGCGAAGGTGAGGTCGTCGATGTTGGTGTTGCCGCCGTCGGACCAGTCGGTGGTGGCGTGGTGGACGTGGGTGTTGTAGCCGGGCACGGTGCAGCCCGGGGCGGTGCAGCCGCGGTCTTTGGCGTGCAACACGATTCGCTGGTCGGCCGAGGCGATGCGTTTGGCGCGCCCGAGCCACAGGGCTTGGCCGGTGGCCTGGTCGAACACCGGTAGGTAATGGTAGGCGTGGCGGGCCAGGCGGATCACCTCGGTGATCGGCAGGATGCTGCCGCCGCCGGTGAGCCCGTGGCCGGTCTTGTCCTGCAGCTGTTGCAGAGTGGTGGAGACGATCACGGTGACCGGTAGCCCGTTGTGCTGGCCCAGTTTCGGATCACCCAGGCTCGCCCGCAGGACGGCCATCAGGGCGTCGTGTTGGCGTTGCCCGACGGTGCGGGTGTCGGCCTGGACCTGGGCCGGGTCGGGCTCCCCGTCGGTGACCGCGCTTTGATCGGCCGGGTTGCACATACCCGGGGCGGCGTATTTGGCCAGCAACGCCTCGAGGTAGGCCCGCAGTTCGGGGGTGATCCAACCCTGGACCTGGCTCATCCCATCGAGGTGTTGGCGACCCACGTGCACGCTGCGTTTGCGGTTGCGGTCCTCATCGGTGAACACCCCGTCGGGGTTGATCGTCAGCGCCAGCCGCTCGGCGAGGCGCTGCAACTGATCGGGCCGCAACAACACGGCGTGTTCGGCCAGGAACGCTTCGGCCTCGGCGCGAATCTCTGGGGTGATCTCCAGGGGCAGCTCGGTCAGGAACCGGCCGATCACCCGCAGGTGTTCGCGGTCCAGACGACCGTCGCGCCAGGCCGCCGCGGTGGCCGGCTGGGCCGGGGCCAGGGGTTGACCGGTCACGGTGGTGTGCGCGGTCAGCGGGTCGCTGACCCGGGCGCGGCGGCGGGCCTCGGCCGGGGTGATCCGCAACCAGTCGGCCAGCACCTTATGCCCCGCCCCGCCAAGCTCGCTGACATCACGCTGGTGCAGCTCATAACTGAGGTCGTGGCGGATCACATCATGATGGCGGGCGGCCCGCTCACACCGAGCAGCCAGCTCCAACAGATCCCCACCGGTCAACCCGGTCAGATCCAGCTTGCCCAAGGCAGCCAGCGCGGCATCGATCGCGCCCAACGCCTCACCCACCTCAATCGCAAGCATGTTCGAATCCTACGACCCCACAGTGACAAAACACCCCACCATCAACCAACCTGTGCACCAACCCGAAACTGGGGATAAGTCAGCGAGCCGCAACACGTCTCAGCGTGAGCGCACCTCGTCCAGGAACGTTCGGATCGTCTCCTCGGAGGCCGAAGCCGGCAGTGCGACCATGACCCGGTCGATGATTCCGTCGCACCGATGCTTCAGCGCCCCGGCCAACTGATCGAGCGGCGCGACGACGGCGAACGTGGCCAGCATCTCGTCGTCGATGAGCGTGGCCATGGTGTCCCATTGACCGTCCAGCGACAGCTGGCGCAACTCGGTCTGCAGATCGCCCCACCCGTGTAGCTCCAGTACTTTCCGGTAGGCGGGCGTGGACGCGTAGAAGGCGATCTGCTTGCGGGTACCCGCTGCCGCCGCGGCGATTTCGGCCTCGTCAGTACCGGTGACCACGAAGACCGGGGCCGATACCTCGAACCCCGCTCCGTCGCGCCCAGATTTCGCCATTCCGCGCCGCAGAGCCGGAATCGTGACCTCGTGGAAGTATCGCTTGGTGGTGAACGCATGCGCGATCAGCCCGTCGGCGACCTCACCACACTTCTCCGTCATCAACTCCCCCACCGCGGCGATGAGCACCGCCGGCTTCCCGTAGGCCTGATGTTCGGGCGTGAACATCGGAGTCATGAGCCGGTGACTGTAGAAATCGCCCTCGAAGCTGAGCTTGGTTCCGTCGGCCCAGCAGTCCCAAATCGCATGCAGCGCAGTGACGAACTCACCCATCCGTTGCACCGGATGCGCCCAGGGCATGCTGAACCGCTTCTCGATGTGCGGCTTGATCTGGGTGCCGAGACCCAACAACAGCCGGCCCCGGGAATACTCCTGCAGGTCCCATCCGAGGTTGGCGACGGTCATCGGGTTGCGGGCAAAGGCCACCGCGATGCCGGTGCCGAGTTCGATCTCAGCGGTGTGCTCGGCGGCGAGGGTGAGCGCAAGAAACGGGTCATGGTTGATCTCGGCCGTCCAGATGCCGTCGTAGCCGAGTCTCTCGGCCTCTCGCGCCGCGACCGCCACCCCGGCGAGCCGGCTCATCACCCCGCGATCGACCTTGAGACCGTCGATTTCACCCATGCCGGCCGACGCTACGGTAAGCAATTCAGCAGGGTCAACGCCGCCACGGTTAGGACGATTCGATGAGCAATGCGCAGGGCTGGCAGGCCGCTCTCCACGACCTGAACCGCCGGCGGCACCATGCGCACGCGATGGGTGGGACCGAGCGGCTCGCCACGCATCGCAGCACGGGAAAGCTGGACGCTCGCAGCCGAATCGAGTACCTCCTGGACCCGGGCACCTTTCAGGAGTTCGGCACCCTCGTCGGCGGCGAGATCGCCGCCGACGGCCTGGTCGCCGGGTCCGGTCGAGTCGACGGGACGCCGGTCATGATCGGCGCGGAAGACTTCACGACGCTGGCAGGAACCATCGGTTCGGGGGGCAACGCCAAGCGTTATCGACTTGCCGAGCTCGCGCTGCGGAACAAGATTCCGTTGGTCATGCTGTTGGAGGGAGCCGGCTTCCGCGCCGATGTCGGTGAGCACCACGGCCGTTCTCCGGCCGACCTGATCGCCCAGGCGCGTTGTTCGGGCCAGGTGCCCACCGTGGCAGCCGTCCTCGGCCCGTCGGCCGGGCACGGTGCCCTGGTGGCACCGGTGTGCGACTTCACCATCATGAGCAGCCAGGGCGCGATCTTCACCGCCGGTCCACCGGTCGTCAAAGAAGCGACTGGAGAAGACATCTCGAAAGAAGACCTCGGCGGCCCCGATGTCGCGCTGCGCAGCGGTGTGATCCACAACGTCGCCGACACCGACGCGGGCGTGCTCGACGACATCCGCCGCTACCTCGCCTACTTTCCCGCCAGCGCGTGGTCCTATCCCCCGACCCGGCACGACGACGACACGGCCAGCCTGCGGGCGACCCCCGAACTGCTCGACATCGTGCCCCGGGACAACCGCCGCATCTATGACATGCGCACCGTTTTGGACGTGGTCTTCGATGACAAGAGCTGGCTGGAAATCCAGCCCAGGTTCGGCCCGGCGATCATCTGCGCACTGGCCCACCTGGGCGGGTATCCGGTCGCCGTCGTCGCCAACCAGCCCACCAAACTCGCCGGCTCCATTGACGCCGACGCCGCCGACAAGGCCGCTCACTTCATCTCGGTGGCTGACTCGTTCCACCTCCCGATCGTCTTCCTGACCGACAACCCGGGCATGCTTGCGGGCAGCCGGTCCGAGCGCGACGGTGTACTGCGCAGTGGCGCGCGCATGTTCGTCGCGCAGACCACGGCCACGACGCTGAAGCTTCATCTCACGCTGCGGAAGGCCTTCGGATTCGGCTCGATGGTCATGGCCATGCTGGGATTCGACAATCAGGTGGCGACGTTCGCCTACCCGGGGGCCACCATGGGGGCGATGAGCGCGGCGGCGTTGAGCCGCGCCTCACATGCCGACGAGGACATCACACAGACGCTCGAAGGCATGGAACTCGAGGCGTCCTTCCGCTCGGCGAGCCGCCTCGGCTTCGATGAGCTGATCTCGCCGGAGGAGACCCGCAATGCGCTGCTGCTCGCGCTGCAGCGCGGGGTCTACAGCAGACAGCAAGCCGCAAAGCCGGTGAGCCGCAACGCCATCACGCCATAGTGCGATAGGCAGCCACGATCGGCTCGAGCTCGCCAGGGGTCCCACCGTGCATGATCAAGGCGTCGGCCCCGTAGTCGAACTCCTTGCGGATGCGGTCCACGCACTGCTGCGCCGACCCGGTGGCCGACGGCTCCAGCCACTCATCGGGTATCAACGTCGCGATGTGCTCGATCTGTTGCGTGGTGGCCTTGTGGTCGATCCCGCCACCGACCGACTGCACCACCGAGTCCGCCCGGAACCGTTCCAGCACAGCAGGATCCCAGTCATTCGTCGCAACGAGCAGATCGCCGTAGCCCTGCAGATAGGTGGCCAGCCGCGCAACCGTCTTCTTCAACCGCAGCTCTTCGGGCAGGTGATCACCCACGGTCGCAAAACAGGACCACACCCGCACCGTGTCCGGGTCGCGACCGGCCTGCTCGGCGGCATCCTTGACCGTCTTGACGCTGCGCGCCAACGTCTCCGGAGTGAAGTAGGTGTGCAGGATGACGTCGTCGAACGCCCGCCCACCCAGCTTGAGGGTGTTGGGCCCGAATGCCACCAGGGCCAGCCGGATATCCTCGTCGAAGTCAGGATCCAGGACCAGGATCGGGTATTTCCCCATCGGGCCGTCATGATTGAAGATCAACTCGCCGCGCCACAACCGGCGCATCACCGCAGCGAAATCCTCCATCTGTGCGGTGGTCACCGCGGGGATGCCGAATGCGGAATAGATGGCTCCGATGCCGCGTCCGACGCCCAGGGTGAAGCGACCACCGGACAGCCGGTGCATCGTGGTCGCCCACGAGCCGGTGATCAGCGGATGACGTGTGTTGTGATTTGTTGCGGCCGTGGCGATCTGCATCCGCGTGGTGACGGCGCACGCCGCACCGACCAGTGAGGATGCCTCCTTGACGTTCCACCGTTCAGAGATGAACGCCGTGCCGAAGCCGAGTTCCTCACCCCGCCGGGCCTCGGCCATAAGACTGGCCGGCCCCTCACCGCCGGCACCGGCCAGCAGGTAGTAACCGAGTTCATCGAGTACCGGCTGTTCAGTCATCCCCATACTGCTTCGCCCCTGCCCGCTGGGTCGACCTCACGTGCCATCCGGCTCACCTGACAACCTCCCATGGCTCGACGAAGGAGGATAGTACAGCTCGGCGAGGCACCGGTTCGGTTCCGCTTCCACTCAGCGGGCCGGCCGGCTTGTCGGAGCCGGCTCGTTGCCCCCGTGGCCGGTATCCGGTGGAATCACCATATGACGAGCAATGCCAAACTCGATGAGCAGGTGGCCCTCTTCCGCCGGGCCGGTGACCACGCGGTGTCGATGATCGCCCGGGTACCGGTCGACAGCTTCGAGAGCCCCGCGCTGGGAACCTGGACCGTTCGAATGCTGGTGGGCCACATCAGTCGCTCGTTCGTCACCGTCATCGACTACACCGCCCGCCCCGCGGCACGCCAGGACATCGCGACGAGCGCCGACTACTACCTGGCGACGGCGAACCTCGTGGATCCCGCGTCCGTCGACGAGCGTGCCGCGCGGGCCGCCGATGCACTGGGTGACCGGCCCGCCGACGTGATCCCAGACCTGCGGGACCGCGCGGTGGCCACCGCCGGTTCGATCGGTGATCCGCTGATCCAGACGATCGCCGGGGGTATGCGACTGTCCGACTACCTGCCCACCCGGATCTTCGAATTGGCAGTGCACAGTATCGATCTGGCGCGGGCCACCGGACAGCCGGACACGCTGCCGGCAGAGGTTGCGTTCAGTGCGCAGGCACTGGCCGCCGCGATCGCCGACCGACGCGGTGACGCCCAGACCCTGCTGCTGGCATTGACCGGCCGCGCGCCGCTGCCAGCCGGCTTTTCCGTGGTATGAGCTGTCGTGAGCCGCGCTAACCGTGCCGATCCGCGCGCCGTACCACGCCCTGCTTGATCAGGTGTTCGATCAGTGGCGTCGCTCCGGCCGCCAGATGCTGCGACATCGCCGCCCGCGCGCGTTCGGCATCGCGTGCCTGCAACGCGGCGACGATGTGCTCATGGTCGGCCACCGACACGGCCGGCCAGCCTTCGATGGTCGGGAACACCGATTCCGGTGCGTAGCGGGTGATCTGGGACATCAACTGGGCCAGTTTCGGCGAATCCGCCGCGACGTTGATGGCGCGGTGGAACTCATGGTTGAGCCGCACCGCCCGGTCGGCGTCGTCCGCGGCGTAAGCGGCCACCAGCTGGTGGTGGATCGCGGACAGGTCCTGCAGCTGTTGCTCGGTGATGTTCAGCGCGGCGCGGGCCGCCAGTTCGCCACCGACGTATGCCTGCAGGTTGGAGACGTCGGTGATGTCCCGGTCGGTGAACGGCAGCACGGCGAAGCCGCGCCGCGGCTGCTGGTCCAGCAGACCTTCACCGCGCAGTTCAAAGAGCGCCTCCCGTACCGGGGTGACACTGATTCCGAGTTCGGCTGCCAGCTGATCCAACCGGATGTATTGACCGGCCGGATAGGTACCGTTGAAGATCCGCGTCCGCACGAAGCGGGCGACATCCTTGGCCAGCTGTGGCCGCGTCGCGAAATCCGGTGTCTCCATGTCAGTTCCGGGTCAAATCCGGTAATCAGCCAATAGCCGCTTGCTGATGATGCTCTTCTGAATTTCGCTGGTGCCCTCGCCGATCAGCAGGAAGGGCGCGTCCCGCATCAGCCGTTCGATCTCGTACTCCTTGGAGTAGCCGTAGCCGCCATGGACGCGGAAACTCTGTTGGGTGACCTCCGCGCAGAACTCGCTCGCCAGGTACTTCGCCATCCCGGCCGCGACGTCGTTGCGTTCACCGGAGTCCTTCAGGCGAGCGGCATTGACCATCATCAGATGCGCCGCCTCCACCTTGGTGGCCATCTCGGCCAGTTGAAAGGCGATTGCCTGATGCTCTGCGATCGGCTTGCCGAAGGTGTTGCGCTGCTGAGCATATCGGACGGCAAGCTCGAATGCCCGGATTCCGACGCCGCACGCCCGGGCCGAGACGTTGACGCGACCGACCTCGACACCGTCCATCATCTGGAAGAAGCCCTGTCCCGGCCTGGCGCCCAGCACGTCGTCGGCGTTGGCCACATAGCCGTCGAAGATCAGTTCGGTGGTGTCGATGCCTTTGTAACCGAGCTTGTCGATCTTGCCCGGAATCGTCAGACCGGGCGCGACTTCACCGAAACCGGAGGGCTTTTCGATGAGGAACGCCGTCAGGTTGCGGTGCGGCTTATCCGCGCCTTCGTCGGTGCGGACGAGCGCGGCGACCAGCGTCGAACTGCCACCGTTGGTGAGCCACATCTTCTGGCCGGTGATGGTGTAGGTGCCATCACCGTTATCCCTGGCTCTGGTGCGGATCGCGGCGACGTCGGAACCCAGTTCGGGTTCGGACATCGAGAACGCGCCCCGGACCTCGCCGGTGGCCATCCGGGGCAGGAATCGGCGCTTCTGCTCGTCGGTGCCGTGCTGGCGGATCATGTACGCGACAATGAAGTGGGTGTTGATCACCCCGGAGATGCTCATCCAGCCGCGGGCGAGCTCCTCGACACAGAGCGCATAGGTCAGCAATGACTCGCCGAGGCCGCCGTACTCCTCGGGAATCATCAGGCCGAAAAGACCCATCTCCCGCATCTGGTCGACGATGTCCTGCGGATAGGTGTCGGCGTGCTCGAGTTCTTGAGCGTTGGGGATGACCTCCCTGTCGACGAATTGTCTTACGGTGGAGATGATTTCGGCCTGAACCTCGCTCAGACCCAGGGTTTGGGCGATGCGTGTCACGAAGCCTCCACCCTTTCGAACACCGCCGCCAGCCCTTGGCCGCCGCCGATGCACATGGTCTCCAATCCGTAGCGGGCTTGCCGCCGATGCAGCTCTCGGGCCAACGCGGCGAGCATCCGCCCCCCGGTGGCACCCACCGGGTGTCCGAGGGATATCCCCGACCCGTGGACGTTGGTACGGGCGTGGTCCGCGTCGCTGAACTTCCACTCCCGCATGACGGCCAGCGCCTGGGCGGCGAACGCCTCGTTGAGCTCGATGAGGTCGATGTCGGCCAGGGAAAGCCCAGCCTTGGTCAACGCGACCTCGGTGGCGGGCACCGGACCGATGCCCATCACCTCCGGACCAACTCCCGCGCACCCCCACGACACCAACCGCACCAACGGGGTCAGGCCAAGATCCGCCGCTCGCTGCGGGGTGGTCACGATGCACATCGACGCGGCGTCATTCTGTCCGCTGGAATTCCCGGCGGTGACCGTTGCGTCCGGATCCTGTTTGAGCAGAACGGGTTTGAGCTTCGTCAGGGATTCCACCGTGGTGTCGGGGCGAGGATGCTCGTCGGTGTCGATCACAACCTCGCCGCGCCGGCCGGCGACGGTGACTGGGATGATCTCCTCGGCGAAGACGCCGTCCTGCTGCGCGGTGACCGCCCGCCGGTGCGAGGCCGCCGCCAGTTCGTCCTGCTCGGCGCGGGAGATGCCGTATTCGCGGCGCAGGTTCTCGGCTGTTTCCAGCATGCCTCCCGGGACCGGATGGTGTTTGCCGCCCGCCGTCGTGCGCCCGCGGGCCAGACCGTCGTGGATCTGGACCCCGCTGCGGCCACCGCCCCAGCGCATATCCGTCGAGTAGAAGGCGACGTTGCTCATGCTCTCGGCGCCGCCGGCGACCACCAGGTCGTTGTCACCCGCGGCGACTTGCAGGCACGCCTGGATAACGGCCTGCAGACCCGAGCCGCACCGGCGGTCGACCTGCATGCCCGGCACCGTCACCGGCAGGCCGGCGTCGAGCGCCACGACCCGGCCGATCGCGGGCGCCTCGCTGTTGGGATAACAGTGCCCGAGGATGACGTCCTCGACATCGTCGGGCGCGATGCCGGTCCGGTCCACCAGCCCCTTGAGCGCAGCCACACCGAGATCCACGGCCGTCAGCCCGGCGAACATGCCGCCGTAACGGCCGATTGGCGTCCGGACCGGCTCGCAGATGACCGCCGCGCGTGTCACAGGTGCCGTCCCCCGGTCACTTCCAGGACGGTGCCGGTCATGTACGAGGACAGATCGGAAGCCAGGAACAGCGCCACCTTCGCGACCTCGGACGGCTCACCCGCGCGTCCCATCGGAACCTCGGCCACCTTGGAGTCCCAAATGCGTTGCGGCATCGCCTCGGTCATCGCCGAGCGGATCAACCCCGGCTGAATGGCATTGACCCGCACCCCCAGATGAGCCAGCTCCTTGGCGGCGGCCTTGGTCATGCCGACGATGCCGGCCTTGGCGGCCGAGTAATTGGTTTGGCCGATCATGCCGACCTTGCCGGAGATGGACGACATATTCACGATCGCGCCGCTCTTCTGCTCCCGCATGATCGAGGCCGCCTTCTTCAGGCCGTTCCAGGTGCCTTTCAGGTGGACCGAGATGACCCGGTCGAAATCCTCTTCGGTCATCTTGCGCAGCGTGGCGTCACGGGTGATCCCGGCATTGTTCACCATGATGTCGAACCGCCCGAATTGCTGGGTCGCTGCGTCCACCAAAACATCGACGTCGGCGTGCGCGGTGACGTCGCAGTGGATCGCACGGGCAACCTCGGCACCGCCGAGTCTGTTGACCGCCTCTTCTGTCGCGTCGAGGTTGAGGTCACCGAGGACCACACGGGCCCCCTCGGCCACGAACTGCTCGGCAATCGCAAAGCCCAGGCCTTGCGCTCCACCGGTGATGACCGCGACCTGGCCGCCCAGCAACGACATCCGATCTCCCTGTTCCTCGACGGACCCGAATTAGCAACATCGTATTTCATATATGATGTCTAGGGCCAGCGCCCTCAGCTACAAGGAGCCTGATGACCAGCCCGGTGCCCGACGTCAGTGACGACGACTTCCGCGAGATCCTGGCGCAGACGCGCAAGTTCGTCCGCACCGCGGTGGTGCCGCGCGAGTCGGAGATCCTCAGCGAGGACAAAGTGCCTGACGACCTACGCGACCAGGCCAAGGCGATGGGACTGTTCGGGTACGCCATCCCGCAGGAATGGGGCGGGCTGGGCCTGAACATCGTCCAGGACGTCGAACTGGCGCTCGAACTCGGTTACACCAGCCTCGCGCTGCGGTCCATGTTCGGCACCAACAACGGCATCGCCGGGCAGGTACTCGTCGGGTTCGGCACCGACGAGCAGAAGGCCCGCTGGCTCGAGCCGATCGCGACCGGCGACGCCGTCGCATCGTTCGCCCTCACCGAGCCCGGCGCCGGCTCCAATCCGTCCGGGTTGAAGACGAAAGCCGTTCGCGACGGCCAGGATTGGGTGATCAACGGCAACAAGCAGTACATCACCAACGCCCCGGTGGCGGACCTGTTCATCGTCTTCGCCCGCACCCGGCCCGCCGACGACAACGGTCCCGGCATCGCGGTGTTCCTGGTCCCCGCCGACACCCCCGGCGTCGAGATCGGGGCCAAAGACGCCAAGATGGGGCAGGAAGGCGCGTGGACGTCGGACGTGACCTTCACCGACGTCCGTGTGGGTGGCGACACGCTGATCGGCGGTAGTGAAGACATCGGCTACCGCGCGGCGATGACGTCACTGGCCCGCGGACGCATCCACATCGCCGCCCTCGCCGTCGGTTCCGCCCAACGAGCCCTCGACGAGTCGGTCGGCTACGCCGCGACCGCCACGCAGGGCGGTGCGCCGATCGGCGGCTTCCAGCTGGTGCAGGCGATGCTCGCCGACCAGCAGACCGGGGTGCTGGCCGGCCGCGCACTGGTCCGGGACGCGGCGCAGAAATGGCTGCGTAACGAGGATCGCCGGATCGCGCCGTCGGTGGCCAAGCTGTTCTGCACCGAGATGGCCGGAAAGGTCGCCGACCTCGCGGTCCAGGTGCACGGCGGAGCCGGCTACATGCGCGGAGTACCCGTGGAGCGCATCTATCGCGAGGTCCGGCTGCTGCGACTCTATGAGGGCACCAGCGAAATTCAGCGCCTCATCATCGGTGGCGGCCTGGTCAGGGAAGCCCAGCGCGCGCTGTGACCGTCCTCTAGTCGCGACCGATCAGCTCGAGGGTGCCCAGCTCACGGATGGCTTGGCAGCCGCGGCGCAGCATCGCCGCCATCATGTCGTCGCCGCGTTCGGTCTCCACCGAGAATGCGCACCCCAGCGACGAGATCAACGGCACCTGCATCATCCCCAACCGGTAGTCCGCCCAGCAGGTGTCGAGGTCGAAATCGGTGACCCCGGTGTCCAGTAGGACGCGGTGGTATTCGGCCACCAGAGCACTTTCGGCATCAGCGCGCAGCGCCGGCTCCAAGCTGGTGCCGGTGAAATAGGCCAGGTCGCGGGCGGCGAGACCGACGCCCATTGTCTGCCAGTCGACGACACTGACGCGCTCGCCGTCGAAGAGGAGGTTGTCCAGCCGGTAGTCACCGTGCAGCAGGGCGAATCGGTCGGGCGCCGACAGCAACCACGGTGTCACCAATGCCATTGCCGCAACCAGGGTCTCGGTGTCGGCATCGCTCAACTTCGAGCCGAGCTTGTCCACGGTAATGCCGCCGGCCATCTTCGCGATGTCGCCGAAGCCGCGGATGGCGTCCTCGCCGGCGATGGACATCACCAGGCCCTCGAAGCTCTGCCACTGCGGGTCACACCAGGTCGGCCCGTGCAGCCCGGCCAGCGCGCGTACAGCGAGCCGGGCTTCGGCGACATCGCAGCCGGCTATCTGGTCGCCTTGGACCGCCGGAGCCTGGTCGGCGAGCAACAACGCGTAACTGGCGCCGTCGTCGGCGATGTCACAGTGGTAGCACCGCGGAGTCGGGATCGTCACGACATCTGCCACCGACCGGTAGAACGCGCACTCGCTGCGGTAGCCGAGCATCACCCGGTCGCGCACGGTGTCGTCCCCGGCGGGCAGCTTCAGAATGAAGCTGGCGGGCAGTCGATTCGGATTCCACGAGTAATTGGGTGCCACCCGAAAAGTGGCACCGGTCTGACCGGTGCCGACGGGGGTGACGGCGACCGTGTCGACCACCACAGGCGTGCCGGCGCTCGTCAGCACCTCGGTGAGCCACGCGCCGGTGACGTCGGACGGGTAGCGCGGGATCGCGGTGACGGCGCTCATGGTGTCGGTTGCCTTCTGTCGCGGTGCTTGGGTGGCCGCCGCAGCGTATCGGCGGCCGGCGCGGCCGGGCCAGTGACAGTCCCATTGCGTTGCCGTCTTGTGCGAGCACCATTACCGCCCATTACCGCCGCGCCGACCGCTAGCTTCCGGGGCAACCCTTCGGTCCGGCGGGCGGACCAACCGTCGCTTTCGTCGCCTGCTGGACGCCGTTGGGCCCTACCGGGCCGACGCTGGATAGGCAGGCTCCCGGTGTGATGGCCAAAGCGGTGGTGGCGACCTGCTTGAAGTACTTGGTGTTCTGATCGACCGCGGTTGCGCCCGCCGACGAATTCACCAGCGAGACTGACTGACCGGTGACAGCAGCGATCGTGCCGCGGAGGACCCGCTCGCTGCTCGACTCAGGGCACTTGCCGTTCGTCGCGGCACTGACGGTGATTTGCTTGGCCGGCTGCGCGGCGCCGCCCGCCGCAGCTGCCGCCAGCCGGATGTCGGCGCAACTGCCGGCGGTGACATCGGTCAACTGCGCGGGATTGACCTGAAAAATCTTGGTCGACGGGGTGATCTCGACGGTAGGGGGACCGGTTTTCGCGCGTACCGCGATTGTGTTTCCGGTCACAGCCGTGACGGTGCCTTTCACCCCGACCTGGGGCGGGGGCGGCGGTGTGCCCGGTGACGGCGATGTCGCACCGGATGAGGACGGCGCCGCACTCTGCGCCCCGGAAGTGCTTGATTGGGTCGCGGGCGTCGAACCGCCGCAGGCCGCCAGCACCACGCCGAGCACCGAAAGCGATGCGATAAAAGACAGCTGCCGGATCCGGCAACAGAGCAGTGCAGAGCTGGCCACCGGTCGATCGTACTGAGGGCTTCGGCCGCAGCGCTGGTAACACCTCGCGCAAGTCGCTAGCCCACCGGGGTGGGAGCGCAAGCCGCCATTGGGTGGCCAGGGCCGGGATCGAACCGGCGACCTTCCGCTTTTCAGGCGGACGCTCGTACCAACTGAGCTACCTGGCCGGAAGGCACCGTGTTCAACCGAAGTGCCTCGCCGCAAAAATTGCGACCCTGACGGGACTCGAACCCGCGACCTCCGCCGTGACAGGGCGGCGCGCTAACCAACTGCGCCACAGGGCCTTGCTTTCCTGCTTGTACTGCGTACCCCCAACGGGATTCGAACCCGTGCTACCGCCGTGAAAGGGCGGCGTCCTAGGCCACTAGACGATGGGGGCCCGGCCGAATCTCTTCGGGGTACTCACAACGGGTCAACGTTGGAGCGTCGTTAGCTTAGGGCACTGCGGGCCCAATCCCAAAACCAGGGCTCTGCGCGGAGGCAGTATTGTGTGCGTCGCGCCCCTATAGCTCAGTCGGTAGAGCTACGGACTTTTAATCCGCAGGTCCCAGGTTCGAGCCCTGGTGGGGGCACTGACGCGGGTCGACGGGGCTTTCGCAACCCGCAGAGCGCTTCACGCCCGCGACCACGGGGGGTGGAATATCGTGAGCCATGTGAATGAGCCGGCGTCGCGGTCAGCGGGAGAACCTGGACAGGGTCCCCGCCGCGGAGTCGACCGGAACACCGGTCGTCATGTGATCGCGCGTCTGGTCGGGGTCGAGCACGACCAGACCGTGCGTGCCGTGGTCGACCAACTCTCCGGCGAGCACAGCGCGGTCGATTCGATCATCGAAGACGCGGTACGCGACCCCGACCGATTGGAGACGCTCCGGCGCATCGGCTCGTACGACGACGTCCGCAGTCCGGCATTGGACAACATCGCCACGCTGACCGCAGAGGCCCTCGGCACGCGCGCGGCCGCTGTGTCACTCGTCTACCCCGACCGGCAGGTGTTGGCCGGTTCGAACGCACCCGAGAACGAGGTGCCGCGGATACGTCCGCTGGAGATGTCGATCTGCAAATACACCGTGGCCAGCCGGGAGGCTTTGGTCGTTGACGACACCCGGGCCCACCCGCTGCTCCACGATCATCCGGCGGTCCGCGACGGGGGCGTGCTTGCCTATGCCGGAGTGCCGCTGCTCGACACTCACGGCAACGTCGCCGGCACGCTGTGCACCTGGGACAACCGCCCCCGGCATTGGTCGAGTGGACAGGTTCAGATTCTGGCCGATCTCGCCGACGTCGCCCTGCGCCGACTCTTCCCGGAACCCGGTTGACCGGACGATCGACGGCGCGAGTGATTTCGTTCGCCAAAATCCTAAAATCGTGCATTTTGCCGCCTCCGCGAATCCCAGAATCGGGTAGCGTCCCGGCTGTGTTTTTGTGGGTGAGGTGAGCAGACGTGGCAATACGCATCCTTCACGTCGAAAACACGCCTGCCCTGCCGGTGGGCAGCGGCACGCCCCCCGGCCACCGCAAGACTTTTGCCGAGCGGGTCCGAACCGACCCGCTGAGCACCATCATCACGGTCTCCATCGATGTGCTGTCCGCCTCCGTCGCGACCGGGCTCGGCGCCTTCTGGGCGCTGAAGACCGACAAGGTGATCCCGCCCATCTGGATGGCAATCGTCTTTGTACCCGTGGTGGTCGTGATGCTCGCGCTACGCGGGGTGTATCACCGCCGACTGAACCGCAAGTTCCTCGACGAGATCGGCCCGATCGAGACGACCGTGGCGCTGGCGTCGATGTTTCTGCTCAGCGCCATGCTGGCGCGAGACGTCGCCTGGCAGCCGGGCGCCGTGGTGTTCAAAGTCTGGATCTGCGCTGCGGTCCTCATGCCGTTCGGCAGGCTGGTACGCACCACCGTGCAGCGGAGCCTGCGACGCCACCACTACCTGGTGTCACCGACGATCATCGTCGGCAACGGCCGCGTCGCCGGTCAGATCATCAACCGCCTGGAGGCATTCCCCGAACACGGACTGGTGCCGGTCGGCATCGTCGACGCCGAACCCTGGTTCGGCTACCCCGGTGACCCGCGGCCCGCGCTGCCCTACCTGGGTCCACCGAAGAACATCGAAGATGCCATCCGCCAGACCCGGGCCGAAGGCATCGTGATCGCCTTCTCCCGGACCCAGGACGAGGTGCTGACCCCGGTGGTGCGGGCGGCTCACCTGCACGACCTACGGGTGTGGGTGGTACCGCGCATGTTCGACGTCATCGGTGAGCGGGTGCGCGTGGAACACGTGGGGGGCCTGCCCCTGCTGGCGCTGCCACACACCGACCCCCGAGGCTGGCAGTTCACCGTCAAGCATGTCTTCGACCGGGCCGTCTCCGCGCTGGTGCTGCTCTTCATTTCGCCGGTGTTCCTGACACTGGCGCTGCTGGTGAAGTTGAGTTCACCGGGGCCCGTCTTCTTCCGGCAGCCGAGGGTCGGCCGCGACGGAAGGGTCTTCGACTGCCTGAAGTTCAGGACCATGCGGGCTCCGCGCGCCTCAGATGCCGAATTCCAGCTGAAGAGTGGCGCGGCTCCTGGCGGAGTCGAAGGCGTCGATCGACGGACCAAAGTCGGCAAGGTGCTCCGCGCGACGTCCCTCGACGAATTGCCGCAATTCCTCAACGTGCTCCGCGGAGAGATGAGCCTGGTCGGTCCGAGACCGGAGCGACCGGAGTTCGTCGAGTTGTTCGAGGCGCAGATCAAGCGTTACGGCGAGCGGCATCGGGTAAAGGCCGGTGTCACCGGATGGGCGCAGGTTCATGGTTTGCGCGGCCAAACCTCGATCGCCGATCGCGCCGAATGGGATAACTACTACATCGAGAACTGGTCACTGGCCCTTGACCTGAAGATTCTGGCGCTGACGATCCCTGCCGTGTTGCGGCGGGCCGAGTAAAACTTCGATAACGAACGGTTAGCTGACGTATGGGATTGGACCGTTGTGGGTAATGCTCAGTTAACGCATCGGGGAGCGGCAAGCCCCGATACACGCGCGCCCCAGGAGTGCACATGAACCACCCCTTGCTCACTTCCACGGACGTCATTCGCCATGCCATCGCCGAACAGGTGCGAGCGCTGGGCGGCAATGAAGACGACATCGACAACATCGCATTCGCGGCCTCGTACGCGGTGATGTGTTGGGGTTGCGCTGCGACAGAAAGCAGTTGATCACTAGCACCGAACTCGGCGTTATTTCGCTGAAACGCCGCGCGCCGGACACGCCTCGCCCAAATAGTGGATGCCCTTGTCCCGCTCTTCGACTGGGGGAAGATTGCGGGCCGGAGTGTGCACCAGCGGAGCGTCGACGGCGATCCGGCCGGTAGCGCGGTCCCAGCCCGCCCGCGCACGCGGGTGCATCCGGCGGCGGAAGGGCACCAGTTTGAACACACGATTGACGGCCCTGCCGAACAACCGGTGTAGCCGCTCGTCGCGGTCCGACCAGGAGTAGCCCATCAGCTGACGCACCGGCTCGTCGTAGAGGCCCACCGTCAACCACACCGCCACAGGTCCCAGCACTTTGAGGTACGCCGTCCAGATTGGGTCCGGAACCCATTGCAGGGAAGGATGTTTGGGCATCGTCGACAAATCGAGAACCTGGCGGGTGGCCCAATTGTTCTCCAGCACGTTGCGGCACATGTGGTCCCAGTACACCTGGAACTCCTCCCACGTTGCCGGCACGGGGCGCATGCTCATGCCGTACATCCGGTACCAGGTGACGTGCTCGTCGAACAGCTGGCGCTTCTGCGCCTCGCTGAGGCCGTCACCGAAATGTTCGGCGGTCAAGATGGTGCCCATGAAGAAGGTGGCGTGCGCCCAGTAGAAGACATCCGGATTGAGTGCGCTGTAGCGACGCCCCTGGGCATCGACACCCTTGATAGGTATGTGGTAGTCGCGTACCTCGGCTCCGGTCATCGGCGCGCGGTCCCCGTCGAACACCACCCCGCCGATCGGGTAGAGCGAGCGCAGCAACCGGGGCAACCGCTCACGGAAGAAAATCGAATGTTGCTCGACAGCCGCGCCGAGTTGGGGATGCATGTTCTGCATCGAACCGGCCCACGGACCCTGGAGCAGACCGCGCCAGTCACCGAAGTACTTCCATGTCAACGAGTCCGGCCCGAGCACCGACGGCGCGGCGGCGTAGGGCCCGCCGGTGACCGGGCAGCCCGACCCCACCGGTGGTTCGTCGCTGGTGACGGGACAGGCCTTCGACGTATCTTGGCTCAACGGATGACCTTCCCGAGGCTTGGCATAAAAATGACTACACGCGTTGTCAACGCGAGCTTAGGAGTGATGTGACGTCGGGTCAACGACGGGGTCGCTGGTCGGGCGTACCGCTGCAAGATCGCCAGGCGCTGCGCCGCGACCAGTTGATCGCCGCCGGCGTCACCTTGCTCGGAGCTGCTGGCGGACCCGCCTTGACCGTACGGGCTGTCTGTCGCGAGACCGGATTGACCGAGCGCTACTTCTACGAGAGCTTTCCCGATCGCGACGATTTCGTCCGAGCCGTGTACGACGACGTCTGCCGCCGTGCGATGGCCGCGCTGACGTCGGCCGGCACCCCTCGCGAGGCCGTGGAGAGGTTCGTGGCACTCATGGTCGACGATCCGCTGGGCGGGCGGGTGCTGCTGCTCGCGCCGGAACTCGAGCCCGTGCTGATCCATTCCGGCGCGGAGTGGATGCCCAACTTCATCGAGTTGTTGCAGCGGAAGTTGACGGCGATCAGCGACCCCGCGATCCAGAAAATGGTCGCCACCGGTTTGATCGGGGCGTTGACGGCGTTGTTCACCGCCTACCTCGACGGACGGCTCGAGGTCTCTCGTGAGCAGTTCATCGACTATTGCGTCGACATGCTGCTGACCCGCGCGGCGAGTTACCCGCCGGCGACCTGACCGGCCTCGCCGGGGACATTGCCCGTCTGGGTCAGTTCGTCGGACGAGCTCTGCTCGGCCTCCGCTTGGGCCTCCGCCAGCTTCTCCTGGTAATCGGAGTAGGCCTGTCGACCCTCGGGGCTACCCACGCTGTTGCCGGGCACGCCCGCCGCAGCGAAGCTGTTATTGCAGTTCAGGTAGAGCAGGACTTCGCCGCCTGCGTTGGTGCCACTGGAGTCCAGGAAATCGGCAGCGCGCGATCCCGTGACGATGCACTGGTCGGTCGGCAAGAAGCTCCCCACCCGGGTCGCGATGGTGGCGGACTGGCCGGCGCTGCTGATCTCCTGCGAGGCATCCGCATACGTCATTCCGGCGTACTCATTGACAGCGGAAGCGACGCCCGAGCCGAACAGCGCGAACGATGCCGCCGCCACCCCGACAGCGCCGATGCCGAGCACAAAAGGCTTCTTCACGACTCATGACCTCCGGACATGTGTATTCCCTGTGCGTTTGCGTATCAAACGCTGGTGGCTCCAGAGCGGAAATGGTACTCCAGTCTCGTTGAATGTGCAGGTCCACGGGTGGAAACGGAATTCGCAGGATGCAGCACGGCGGGCTCACCAGGTCGCGGACGCCAAGAATCCCCGCAACTGGCAATGCGGAGGCCCGCCTCGCGGCCGAGGCGGTTCCAATCAAGAGGAGCTGCTACCCGATCGGGGTAGCGGTTGTGACTACAGGCTCGCCAGGTACTTGACGAGATCCTCAGAGCACAGGCCGTACTTGTCGCAGAAATTCTTGCAGTTCGCGGCCCTCTCGGCGCTGGCTCCGCAAGTCGGCGTCTTGCCCTTCTCCATCGCGTTGACGAAGTTGTTATTGAGGCTGTCCGCCCGAACCTCGATGGCTTTTGCCTTCTGGCCTTCCGGTGTCATGACACTGTTGCCGGGCTTGCCGGGGGCGGCGACGGCGCGATTGCAGTTGACGCTCAACAGCCAGGTGCCGCGGTGAGCATTGCGGCCGCGATCGTTCAGGGTGAACGATTTGTAGGCATTCGTCACGATGCAGTCGTCGATCGCCAATTGGCTGCCGATCACCGTCGCGATCCTCGCCGTCTGACCGCGGCTCTCAATTTTCGCGGCGGCCTGCGCGTACGTCTGCCCGTAGTAGGGCGACGCAGCCGAGGCGATCCCCGTACCCACCGAGCCGAGTGCCACGGTCGCGCCGACGAGCGAAACCACGCTGATGCGAATGGATCTGTTCATGGTTCCCCCTCGGTCACTGGGCACCGTTCGCCCCGCCATGGACGGACACAGCATACCGTCAGGCGCTTCACACCGGGCACCCAAAAGACTCACCCGACGAGGAACTTGATGTCACCGGAGGACACAGATATATTGACTGCAACCACTAGGAACAGATAACTGGAGGGTTCATGTCGAAAGACCTGACCGACCTCGATCTCCTGCGCGAGCTGGAACCGGTGGCGGAGAAACTCATCAACCGCCATATGACGATGATGAAAGACTGGAACCCGCACGACTACATCCCGTGGTCGGAGGGCAAGAACTACTACGCCCTCGGCGGCCAGGATTGGGACCCCGAGCAGTCGAAGCTGTCCGAGGTTGCCCGCACGGCGCTGGTGCAAAACCTCCTCACCGAGGACAACCTGCCCGCCTATCACCGCGAGATCGCGATGAACTTCTCCATGGACGGCCCCTGGGGTTACTGGGTCAACCGGTGGACCGCCGAGGAGAACCGGCACGGTATCTCGATCCGCGACTACCTGGTGGTCACCCGCAACTGCGATCCCGTCGAGCTCGAGGAGCTCCGGATGGAGCAGATGACCCGCGGGTTCTCCCCGGGCCAGAATCAGCAGGGTGACCTGTTCGCCGAGAGCCTGTTCGACTCCGTGATGTACGTCAGCTTCCAGGAGCTGGCCACCCGGGTCTCGCACCGCAACACCGGCAAGGCCTGCAACGACCCGGTCGCCGAACAGTTGCTGGCCAGGATCTCCAACGACGAGAACCTGCACATGATCTTCTACCGCGATGTCAGCGAGGCCGGCTTCGACGTGGCGCCGAACCAGGCGATGCAGTCGCTGCACCGGGTGCTGCGTAACTTCAAGATGCCCGGATACACCGTGCCCGACTTCCGGCGCAAGGCCGTCATCATCGCCATGGGTGGCGTCTACGACCCGCGCATCCACCTCGACGACGTGGTGATGCCCGTGCTGAAGAAGTGGCGAATCTTCGAGCGTGAGGACTTCACCGGCGAAGCGGCCCGGATGCGCGACGACCTCGCCAACCTGATCAAGGAACTCGAAGAGACCTGCGACAAGTTCGACGAGGCCAAAGCACGCAAGCTGGAGCGCGACGCCCGGCTGGCCGAGAAGCGCAGCGCCAAGGCTCTGGCAGGGGCGGCGACATAGTCGACACAGCTCCCGCTCACACCGGGCTGCGGATCGGGCCCTTCGCCCTCCGCAGCCCGGTTGTGTTGGCACCCATGGCCGGAGTCACCAACGTCGCGTTCCGGACCCTGTGCCGCGAGCTCGAGGAGGAGCGCGCCGGGACCACCAGCGGGCTCTATGTCTGCGAGATGGTGACCGCCCGGGCCCTGGTGGAACGGCACCCGGCCACGATGCACATGACGACGTTCGGCCCGCAGGAATCGCCGCGCTCACTTCAGCTCTACACCGTCGACCCGGCCACCACCTATGCGGCCGCCCGGATGATCGTCACCGAAGACCTCGCCGACCACATCGACATGAACTTCGGCTGCCCGGTGCCCAAGGTCACCCGACGTGGCGGTGGGTCAGCCCTGCCCTACAAGCGGCGGCTGTTCGGTCAGATCGTGGCCGCCGCCGTCCGGGCCACCGAGGGCACCCAGATCCCGGTCACCGTCAAATTCCGGATCGGCATCGACGACGCCCACCACACGCATCTCGATGCCGGCCGAATCGCCGAACAAGAGGGCGCGGCCGCGGTGGCGTTGCACGCCAGAACCGCCGCCCAACGATATTCCGGTACCGCCGACTGGGAGCAGATCGCCCGCCTCAAGGAGGCGGTGACGAGCATTCCGGTACTGGGCAACGGTGACATCTTCGAAGCCACCGACGCGGTGGCGATGATGGCCGCCACCGGGTGCGACGGTGTCGTCATCGGCCGCGGCTGCCTGGGCCGGCCGTGGTTGTTCGCCGAGCTGTCCGCGGCGTTCACCGGCTCCCCCACCCCGACACCCCCCACCCTCGGCGAGGTGGCCGACATCATCCGCCGACACGGCGAACTGCTGGCCGACCACTTCGGCGAGGACAAGGGTATGCGCGACATCCGCAAGCACATCGCCTGGTACCTGCACGGCTTCCCGGCCGGCGCGGACCTACGGCGCGCGCTGGCGCTCGTCAAGAGTCTCGACGAGCTCGACCGGCTGCTCGACTCGCTCGACCGCGACGTGCCGTTCCCACCGGCGGCAGGAGGCCCGCGAGGGCGCCAGGGATCTGCGGCGTCGGTCACACTTCCGGAGGGTTGGCTCGACGATCCGGATGACTGCACGGTGCCGGCCGGAGCCGACGTCATGCACTCCGGTGGCTGAACCGAGACGGTCCCGACATCTCTGCGAGCTGGCGATCGCGCGCTTCGTCTCAGTACGATGGTGATCTTGTCGTGGACCGCTGGAGTAGCGGAGTGCCACCGACTGCTGCTACAAGACATAGGACGGGTGGACGCCGGTGATCGGCGATCCGGCAATGGCGCCGAGAACCGCACCGCATTTGCACGCGCGCTGAAGCGCAAGACCTCACCAGAGTCGGAGGCGACTGGAACATGAGTGACGGCGACAACGCCGCTCCTGGCCAGCACCGCGCCCCCGACACTCCGGGGGAACGGATCACCCGCAGCCCGCGCCCGGCACCATTGGCAGCGCCATGGGAGCGCGCCTCGGCGGGCACCCACCCCGCCCCACCCGCACCGGAACCGACCGGAAACCACACCCGCGGCGTCACGGTCGCCGACCTGATCGCCAAGGTCTCCGGTGACCGCCCCGCCGAAGGCCCCCGGCGACGCCGGACCGAGCCGACTGCACCGGCAGCGGACACATCCTTCGACGACCTCACCGAACCGATCGCCGTCGTCGCCGCCTACGCCGACGAAGTGCCCGATCTCGAGGCGCTGAACAACGACCGGCATCCGCTGGCCGCCGATCCGGACCCGGCACCGGTCCCGCTCTCGGCGTCCGGCACCACAACCAGGAAGTCGCGCCGGCGCAAGCCGGCACTGTTGGCCGGCCGGTCGGCGGCCGCCCTGTTCGCGGTCTCCGCGTTGGTATTGACCGGCGGCGCATGGCAGTGGCAGTCGACCAAGAACGACCAGCTGCGCAACGTCGCGGCCCTGGATCCGAATTCCCGCGACATCCTCGACCCCAACGCCCAATTCGGCGACGAGAACTTCCTGATCGTCGGCGTCGACACCCGCACCGGCGCCAACGGTGACATGGGCGCCGGCACCACCGCGGATGCCGAGGGCGCCCGCTCGGACACGATCATGCTGGTGAACGTGCCGGCAGACCGAAAACGCGTGGTCGCCGTCTCCTTCCCCCGCGACCTCGCCATCACCCCGATGAAGTGCCAGGCCTGGGACTCCGACACCGGAAAGTACGGCCCGGTGTACGACAAACAGACCGGCGAGTGGAGTGACGAATACCGTTACACCGAAACCAAACTCAACTCGGCGTACGCCTTCGGCGGGCCGAAGTGCTTGGTGAAGGTCATCCAGAAGATGTCGGGATTGTCGATCAACCGGTTCATGGCCGTCGACTTCGCCGGCTTCGCCAAGATGGTCGACGCGGTCGGTGGAGTCGAGGTCTGCAGCACCACACCGCTCGAGGACTACGAACTGGGCACCGTGCTCGCCAGCGCGGGCCGTCAAACCCTCGACGGTCACACCGCGCTCAACTATGTGCGCGCCCGCCAGGTCACCACCGAATTCAACGGCGACTACGGCCGGATCAAACGCCAGCAGCTGTTCCTGTCCTCACTGCTGCGGTCGGTCATCTCCAAGGACACGCTGTTCAGCCTCAGCAAGCTGAACAGCGTGGTCAACATGTTCATCGAGGACTCCTACGTCGACAACATCCGCACCAAGGATCTCGTCGACCTCGGCCAGTCGCTGCAGGGGGTCAACGCCGGCCGCATCACGTTCGTCACCGTTCCGACGACCGGGATCACCGACTCCGACGGCAACGAAGAGCCCCGCACCGATGACATCCGGGCGCTGTTCGACGCGATCATCAACGATGACCCGCTGCCGGGCGAGAACGACACCAACGCGACCACCAGCCCGCTGACCGCCGCGCGCAAGACACTGCAGGCGACCAAGCCGAGCCCGACCGAGCAGCCCGCCGAAACGACGCAGACCGAACTGGTCAACGCGGTGACCACGGATCCGCAGGACATCACCGTGCAGGTGTCGAACTCCACCGGCCAGAACGGGCTCGGCGCCACCACGGCCGCGGCACTGCGCGAACACGGCTTCCACGTGCTGGCTCCCGACGACTACACTGGAACGGTCACAGCGACCACGGTGATGTTCTCGGCCGGCAACGAACAGGCAGCGGCCACCGTGGCGGCCGCCTTCCCCGCCGCCCAGATGGAGCGGGTCGACGGCGCGGGCGACACCGTGCAGGTGGTGTTGGGACCCGACTTCAGCACCGTCAACGCGCCACCGCCCAGTGGGTCGCCGGTCAGCGTCCACGTCAGCCACAATTCCAGCAGCACGCCGACTCAGTTGCCCGAGGACCTGACGGTCACCAACGCCGCCGACGTCACCTGCGAGTAGGCCCGACGCCGAGGCCGCGGTTTGCTTTCATTCACCGTTCGTTCACCGGGACGCGGCAACCCAGCTCGCCTGCAGAAAGTAGGCTGAACACATGCGTACCGCGTACCACGAGCAACTCGACGCTCTGACCAACCAGCTGGCCGAGATGTGCCGGATGGCCGGTGTCGCGATGGAGCGGGCGACCCAGGCGTTGCTACAGGCCGACCTGGTGCTCGCCGAGCAGGTGATCACCGACCACGAGCAGATCTCCGCAGCCAGCGCGCGGGCAGAGGAAGCAGCCTTCGTGCTGTTGGCGCTGCAAGCGCCGGTGGCCGGCGATCTGCGTGCGATCGTCAGTTCCATCCAGATCGTCGCCGACGTCGACCGGATGGGCGCGTTGGCGCTGCACGTGGCCAAGATCGCCCGCCGGCGCCATCCGCAACACGCCCTGCCCGAGGAAGTCAACGGGTATTTCGCCGAAATGGGCCGGGTGGCAGTCGAATTGGGCATCAGCGCCCGAGAGGTCCTGCTGTCCCGCGACCCGGAGAAGGCCCGCCGCATCCGCGAGGAAGACGACGCGATGGATGACCTCCACCGCCATCTCTTCACCGTATTGATGGACCGCGAATGGAAGCACGGTGTCGCCGCGGCCGTGGACGTCACGCTGCTGGGCCGGTTCTACGAGCGCTTCGCCGACCATGCCGTGGAGATCTCCCGCCGGGTGATCTTCCAGGTGACCGGGCGCCTGCCCGAAGAGGAAGAGATCCCCACCTACTGAGCTCGAAAACCCGAAAGGGGCTGCCGCGCAATCGCGCTGCAGCCCCTTTCGGGTTGGGGTGAACTTATCCGAACCGGCCGGAGATGTAGTCCTCGGTGGCCTTCTGGCTGGGGTTGGAGAAGATCTTCTCGGTGTCGTCGATCTCGACCAGCCGTCCGGGCTTGCCGGTTGCCTCCAGGTTGAAGAACGCAGTCTGATCGCTCACGCGCGCCGCCTGCTGCATGTTGTGCGTGACGATCACGATGGTGAACTCCTGCTTGAGTTCGGCGATCAGGTCCTCGATGGCCAACGTCGAGATCGGGTCCAGTGCCGAGCACGGCTCATCCATCAACAGGACGTCGGGCTGCACGGCGATGGCGCGCGCGATGCACAGCCGCTGCTGCTGACCGCCGGACAGACCTCCACCGGGCTTGTCCAGGCGATCCTTGACCTCATTCCACAGGTTGGCCCCCTTGAGGGAGCGTTCGCAGGTTTCGTCGAGCACCTTGCGGTTGCGCACCCCCTGCAGCTTCAGCCCGGCCACCACGTTGTCGCGAATCGACATGGTGGGGAACGGGTTCGGGCGCTGGAACACCATCCCGATGGTCTTGCGCACACCGACGGGATCGACGCCCGAGCCGTAGATGTCTTCCCCGTCGAGCAGTACCGAACCCTCGACCCGGGCCCCGGGGATGACCTCGTGCATGCGGTTCAGGGTGCGCAGCACAGTGGATTTGCCGCATCCCGACGGTCCGATGAACGCGGTCACGCTGCGTGGGGGCACCGCCATCGACACGTCGGCGACGGCGTGGAACGCACCGTAGTAGATGTTGACGTCTTTGAGATCCAGCCGCTTGGCCATCGAACTCTCCTAAACCTTTTTCGGGGCAAAGAATTTGGCGACGAGGCGAGCACCGATGTTGAGGATCGCGATCAACACGATCAACGTCAGCGCAGCACCCCACAGGCGATCGGTAGGCACCGGATTGGCCCCCGCACCCGCCGAAGTCTGGTCGTACATCATGCCGGGCAGCGATCCCATGAACCCGCCGAACATGTCGAAGTTGATCGCCTGCGAGTACCCGACCAGGATCAGCAGCGGCGCCGTCTCACCCATCACGCGGGCCAGCGCCAGCATGATGCCGGTGACAATGCCCGACAGCGCCGTCGGAATGACAATGCGGGCAATGGTTTTCCACTTCGGCACGCCCAGGGCATAACTGGCTTCCCGCAAGTCCATCGGGACGATGCGCAGCATCTCCTCGGTCGAGCGCACGATCACCGGGATCATCAGCAGCACCAAGGCCAGCGACACCGCGAGACCCGAACGCGGAAAGCCGAGGGTGGCCACCCACAGCGCATAGATGAACAGCGCCGCGACGATGGACGGCACACCGGTCAGGATGTCCACCATGAAGGTGGTGACCTTGCCCAGTCTGGTCCCGCCGCCGTACTCGACCAGGTAGATGCCGACGAACACACCGATCGGGATCGAGATCACCGCACAGACAAGCCCCTGCAACAGGGTGCCGACGAGCGCGTGATAGACGCCGCCGCCGGCCATGAACGCCGTCATGCCGGCCTGTGAATGAGTCCACCAGCCCTCGTCGAGAACGATCTTGAGGCCTTTGGAGATCACCGAGTACAGCACCCACAACAGCGGCACCACGGCCACCAGCACCGAACCGGTCACCAGCACGGTGGCGGTGGTGTTGGTCAGCTTGCGGCGCAGGCTGACGGCCTGGAAGGTGGGCGCCTTGACCGGGCGATCCAGCGTCGAGGTCATCGGGCTCCCCTTCCGGCGACCGCGGCACGTGCCGCGGAGTTGACCACGAACGTCAGCACGAACAGCACCAGGCCGGCGGCGATGTAGGCCCCCGCCTTGTACTGGTCGTTGAATTCCGATGCGGCGGAGGCAATCTTGCTGGCGAAGGTGTATCCGGCGTCGAACAGCGACCAGCCGAAGGCCTTCTGCGTGCCGCGCAAGATGATCAGCAGCGCGATGGTCTCACCGAGCGCCCGGCCGAGGCCCAGCATGGCGCCGCTGATGTAGCCCGACAGGCCGAAGGGCAGCACCGTTGTGCGGACCACCTCCCAGCGGGTCGCGCCGAGCGCGAGCGCGGCTTCGATCTGACCGCGCGGGGTCTGGACGAACACCTCTCGGGTGACGGCGGTGATGATCGGCAGGATCATCACCGCCAGCACGATCCCGGCGGTGAAGATCGTTCCGCCGCCGGCCACCGAAGCGTTGCCGGTGTCGAACAGGAAGATCCAGCTGAGGTTCTGGTTGAGCCACATCGCCAGCGGCTTGAGCACCGGAGCCAGCACGTAGAGTCCCCAGACGCCGTAGATGATGGACGGCACCGCGGCCAGCAGGTCCACCATGTAGCCCAGCGGCCCGGACACCCGCCGGGGGGCGTACTGGGTCAAAAAGATCGCGATGCCCAAGGCGACCGGCATGGCCAACACGAGTGCGAACAGCGACACGAACACCGTCACCTGGAGCAGATCCAGGATGCCGAACTTCATGTGGGCGGTGTCGGTGGTGACCCAGTTGCCGCCGTAGGTGAAGAAATTCACATCGTTGCGGGCCAGTGCCGGCACCGCCCGCCACACGAGGAACAGGCCGATTGCGGCGATCAGGGCGATGATCAGGATGCCCGCGCCCTCGGAAAGCCCGCGGAAGATCCGGTCGCCGATACGCACCTTGGCGTGTCCGGACGGGTTCGTCGGCACCGCGGGCTTCTCCGGGTTCGGGGCGGCGATGACCTCACCCGATCCGGCCGCCGCTGGATCAGGTGTCGTCACATCTACCCCATCGCTCACTGATCTCTCCATCGTCACCGCAATCGACCTGCCTCGCCAGCGCTGACTACTTGATCGCGTTGACGGCAGTCAGCAACCGCTGCTTGAACGCGTCCGGCAGCGGAACGTAGCCGGCCGCGGTCAGCCCGGACTGGCCGTCGTTGGCGGCCACGGTCAGGAAGGACTTGACCGCGGCGGAGGTGTCGGCGTCGTAACCCTCCGAGCAGACGATCTCGTAGGTCGCCAGCATCAGCGGGTAGGCGCCGGCCGCCTTCGTGGCGTACAGCGAGTTGAGGTCGAGGACCAGGTCGTTGCCCTCACCGGCGAACTTCGCGGAGTCGATCGCCGCCTTTGCCGAGTCGTCGGTGAGCTCGACGGCACCGCTGCCGGTGTCGATCTGAGCCATGCTGAGCTTGGCCTGATCGGCGAAGCCCTTCTCGACGTAGCCGATGGCCCCCGGGGTGGCCTGCACGGCCTGCACCACGCCGGCCGTCTTCTGTGCGCCCTCGCCGGCGCCGCCCTGGAACTCCTTGCCCGCACCCTTGGTCCAGGTCTGCGGAGCTGCGGCGGTCAGGTACTTCTGGAAGTTGTCGGTGGTGCCCGACGAGTCCGAGCGGTAGATGGGCGTGATCTTCTGGTCCGGCAGCGACGCGCCGCTGTTCAGGGCGGCGATCGCCGGGTCATTCCAGTTGGAGACGGCGCCGGTGAAGATCTTGGCGAGTACGTCGGCGTTGAGCACCAGCTTGTCCACGCCGGGCAGGTTGTACCCGAGGGCGACCGGCCCGAAGACCAGCGGCAGGTTCCAGGCTGGGTGACCCTGGCAGCGCTTGGCGGCCGGATCGACCTGATCCTTCGACAGCGGCGAGTCGGAGCCGGCGAAATCGACCTGACCCGCGATGAACTGGGTCACGCCCGCGCCGGAGCCGGTCGGGTTGTAGGAGAGGTTCTTGCCCGGGCACTTCTGGCCCCACACCTGGTTGAACACCCCGATGGCGTTCTGCTGGGCGGTCGAGCCCTCGGCGGTCAGGGCATCCTTGCCATCGCAGTCGGCCGACGCACTGGACGAGGAGCCCGACGCGGCGCTCGACGAAGACGACGAGCCGGTGTTGTTGTCGCTTCCGCACGCTGTGAGCGTCAGTCCGGTGATTGCCGTCGCGGACATGGTCACGAAGAACGCCTTGCCAAACCTGTTGAGATTCACCTATCCCACTTTCTCCAGTGTTGCCCTGTTCGCCCCGGTAGGAGCACATGCATCACCGGGGAAGTTAGGCGTTGGGAGTGGACGGAACCCTCATGGAAGATGAACGCAGGGTGAACAGGTGCGTGAACGGGACGTTGCGCATTGCCGCTAACTACGTGCGGGCTTCGTTGCCGTCAATATCAGCTGGCGGCGATGGCCGGTACGCAGTATCGACGTTCGACACAGCAAACCCGAGCCGTTCGTAGGTCTTCACTGCCGCAGTGTTGTCGGCTTCGACGTAGAGCATGACCGCCGGATCGTCGCGGCTCCCGAGCCGCTGCGCCAGGTGCCGCAGGCCCACCAGGGTCAACACCCGGCCCAGGCCGCGGCCCTGAGCGGCCGGATGCACCCCGACGACGTACACCTCGCCCAAGCCGGACGGCTCGGCGTGGATCTTCGTCCAATGGAAGCCGAGCAGCTCCCCGGTGGGCTCGTCGAACGCCAGGAACAGGCCCTCGGGATCGAACCAGGGCTCGGCGCGACGTTCGTCGATATCGGCCTCACCCCAGCCGCCCTGCTCGGGGTGCCACGAAAAGGCGGCGTTGTTGACCCGCAGCAGTGCCGCATCGTCGGCGGGTCCTCGGTAGGTGCGGATCCGGATGTCTGCGGGGCCGGTGAGATCCGGCAGGCCCCGCAGCGTTCGCCGCATCTGGAGCAACTCACGCACCACGGACATGCCCAGTGCGTCGGCCACCGCGCGGGCGGGCGGGCGGGTGCCGTGGGCCCAAAACCGCACCTGCCCCCCGCTGGAGTCGGCGGCCGTCCGCAACAGCGCGGTGCCGATACCGCGACGGCGCGAATCGGGATGCACGACGAGCTCGCCCATCGCGTCCGCGCCGTCACGACCGGGCGTCAGGTTGAGGTAGCCGACCACCTCCTGCCCGGTGGTGGCGACCAGGTGCCCCGTTCGGGCGTGCGGCAGTTCACGCAACACCTGCTCCCCCACGGGGGCGACGCCGTCGACCCGGGTGGCCTCATCGATCAGGGCGCGAATCTGCTCTTGTTCGACCTCGGAGAGAGCGGCACGCCAGTGTGGAACCGTCACTGACTGCGCAGCGGCTGTGACATGGAGCCGGAGCGCACCGCATCGCGCATCGGGTCCGGGATCTCGTCCTCGGACTCGTCGAAGGCGTCCTCGTCCTCGTCTTCGGCGTAGTCGGTCTCCACCGCGGCGGGCGGGCGGCCGCGGGCCGGGCGGACGGCTTTGTAGCCGACGTTGCGCACGGTACCGATCAGCGACTCGTACTCGGGCCCGAGCTTGGCCCGCAGCCGGCGGACGTGCACGTCGACGGTGCGGGTACCGCCGAAGAAGTCATAGCCCCACACTTCCTGGAGCAACTGCGCGCGGGTGAAGACCCGGCCGGCGTGCTGGGCCAGGTACTTCAGGAGTTCGAACTCCTTATAGGTCAGGTCCAGCGGACGGCCACGCAACCGCGCGGTGTAGGTGCCCTCGTCGATCACCAGCTCACCCAGGCTCACCTTGCCGGCGCTTTCTTGGTTCGCGGTTCCGCCCCGCCGGCCGACGAGCAGCCGCAGCCGGGCGTCGATCTCGGCGGGACCGGTGCTGGGCAGCAGGATCTCGTCGAGTCCCCAGTCCACATTGACGGCCACCAGACCGCCCTCGTTGACCACGGCGACCACGGGGACCGACGTCCCGGTGGTGCCGAGGAGCCGGCACAGCCCGCGGGCGGCGGCAAGATCGGAGCGGGCGTCGACGATCGCCACGTCCGCGGTGCCCGCCTCCAGCAGCGACGACACCTCGGTCGGCGCGGAGCGGACGTTGTGCGCAAGCAGCGCCAACGACGGCAGCACCGACTCCGGATGGGGGTCGACGGTCAGAAGTAGCAGGTCCAACAGACTCTCCAATGCCCTGGATGCTCATCGTCGACAGCGTCGTCGCGGTGACCTACCAGACTCATGGGCGACATATGGCCGTTACCGACCATGGGTCAACTAACTTTAACCCGCGACCTGCTATTTAGCCGATCTGGCCGAATCAGCACCCCGATTCGCCGGTGCGGGGCGGTCGGCCCCGGGTGGGCGTGGGCCAGAATGTGCAGGTGCGAAAGCTGCTGATCGGTGTGGGCGCCACGGTCCTGGCCGTCGTCGTCGGGGCGGTCGGCGCCGACTTCGGGGCCACCATCTACGCCGAATACCGCCTGGCCCGCACGGTGCGCACCGCGGCTGGACTCTCGTTCGATCCTTCGGTGGCGATCCTGGGCTTTCCGTTCATCGCGCAAGCCAGCCGCCACCACTTCGACGAGATCGAGATCAAGGCGAACGGGGTCGACCATGCCGTCGTCGGCAAGGCCTCGCTGGAGGCGACGCTGCACAACGTCGACCTCACCCAAGCCTCCTGGCTGATTCGCCCGGACGCCGAGGTCCCGGTGGGAAAGCTGGAGAGCCGCATCATCATCGACTCCGGGCATCTCGGCCGGTTCATGGGCATCAAAGACCTGATGGTCGAGGCACCGTCGAAGGAGACCAACGACGCCACCGGCGGCACCACCGAGTCGGGGATCTCCGGCAGCAAGGGGCTGGTGTTCACCGGGACGCCCAAGAAGGCTGATTTCGGCAAGCCGGTCAGCGTCGCCGTCGACCTCTCGATGGCCGGGCAAGACCAGACGACCCTGGTGTTCACCGCGACCGACATCCAGACCGGGCCGGGCACGGCCGACCAGCAGGTGCC
Organism: Mycolicibacterium litorale; assembly: GCA_002007745.1. GTDB lineage: Bacteria > Actinomycetota > Actinomycetes > Mycobacteriales > Mycobacteriaceae > Mycobacterium > Mycobacterium litorale_A. The sequence goes on from CP019882.1 coordinate 5,109,370, forward strand.
CGACGACAAGAAGGAGGCCGTGCTGGCCGCCTTCAGCGGCAGCCTGCCCGGCCAGACGCTGCCGTTCGCCGTCCGGCCCACCACCGAAGGCGCCCGCGGGTCAGACATCATCGTCGAAGGAATCACCGAGGGAGTAACGATCCGCCTCGACGAGTTCAAACAGTCATGACTCCCGCACTGATCACCGCGATAGCGGCCATCGCCGCCGCACTGGGCGTCGCCGCCGCGGCCGGGGTGCTGCACAACCGGCGTTCCGGGGTGTTACGCCACACCGAACAGCCGTTGGACGTCGACGTCAGCGACCTGGGGCTGTCGCACACCGGCCCGACCGTCGTGCACTTCAGCGCGGTGTGGTGCGGGCCCTGCGCCGGTGTCCGCCGAGTGGTCGACCAGGTATGCGCCGATATGCGTGACGTAGCTCACGTCGAGATCGACATGGATGCCAACCCGGCTGCCGCGCGGAAGCTTTCCGTCATGTCGTTGCCGACGACGTTCATCTTCGACGCCGACGGCCACCAGCGATATCGCAGTGCAGGGGTTCCGAAGGCGGCTGACCTGCGGTCTGCCCTCGAACCATTATTGGCTTGAGGCCCGGGTCATTGGGTAGCATGTCTGCTGTGTCACCCCGCCTTGAGCTCGCGCTCACCAAGCGCCGCGCAGTTGATCTGTGCCGCGTCGCGGGTTGTTGCTGTTGTTGTTGTAGCTGCTGAGTAGCCGCGCCTTCCTCTTGCGCCGCCACTCTGGAGCGGCCGGTTGTGGCCAGCCCCTGTCCAGCACCATTCAGCAACAGGAGTAGATACATGTCGACCATCGCCTCGACCACCGATGTCACGCCCCGACAGGTGGATGTTCGCGGCCCCCGCTTCGCGGCGTGGGTGACCACCGCCGTACTGATCGTGGTCCTTCTCATCTCCGGATTGAGTGCCGCGGCCGCAGCGATTCTGCTCGCACTGCAGGCGGTCGTGTTCGCCGTCGGCGCGCTGCGCGGTCCGCGGCAACACCCCTATGGGCTGATCTTCGCCAATGTCGTCGCGCCCCGGCTCCGGCCAACCACTGAGCGAGAGCCGGTGCCGCCGTTGAAGTTTGCCCAGTTAGTCGGTTTGGTGTTCGCTGTCGCCGGGGTCGCCGGGTTCGCCGTCGGCGCGCCCCTCCTCGGCGTGATCGCCACCGCTTTCGCGCTGTTCGCCGCCTTCCTCAACGCAGCCTTCGGGATCTGCCTTGGGTGCCAGCTGTATCCCTTCGTGGCCCGGCTGCGCCGCACCCCCTCCACCCCGTAAGCCCTCGAGACACGCAACCGAAAGGAACCACTTCATGGCACGCTCCGACGTCCTGGTCTCCACCGACTGGGCCGAGAGCAATCTCGACGCGCCGAACACGGTCTTCGTCGAGGTCGACGAAGACACTTCGGCTTACGAAGACGGCCACATCGCCGGCGCCGTCAGGCTGGACTGGAAGACCGAACTGCAGGACCCGGTCAAGCGGGATTTCGTTGATCAACAGCAGTTCTCGAAGCTGTTGTCCGACAAAGGAATCAGCAACGACGACACGGTGATCCTGTACGGCGGCAACAACAACTGGTTCGCCGCGTACGCCTACTGGTACTTCAAGCTGTACGGCCACGAGAACGTCAAGCTGCTCGACGGCGGCCGCAAGAAGTGGGAACTCGACGGACGCCCGCTGGTGACGGAGGTGCCCTCCCGTCCGTCCACCTCGTACACCGCCGCGGCGCCGGACAACACCATCCGCGCGTTCCGGGACGAGGTCATCGCCGCGATCGGTACCAAGAATCTGGTCGACGTGCGCTCCCCCGACGAGTTCTCCGGCAAGATCCTCGCGCCGGCCCACCTCCCCCAGGAGCAGAGCCAGCGGCCCGGCCACATCCCCGGCGCCATCAACGTTCCGTGGAGCAGGGCGGCCAACGAGGACGGCACCTTCAAGTCCGACGAGCAGTTGGCCAAGCTGTACGCCGACGCCGGCTTGGACGGTGAGAAGGAGACCATCGCGTACTGCCGAATCGGCGAGCGGTCGTCGCACACCTGGTTCGTGCTGCAGGAACTGCTGGGGCACAAGAACGTCAAGAACTACGACGGTAGTTGGACCGAATACGGCTCCCTGGTGGGAGCCCCGATCGAGTTGGGAAGTTGATCATGTGCTCTGCACCTAAACAAGGACAGACTCTGCCCGCCGGTGTCGATCTCGAGAAGGAGACGGTGATCACCGGCCGCGTGGTCGACGACTCCGGCCAGACGGTCGGCGGCGCGTTCGTTCGACTGCTGGACTCCAGCGACGAGTTCACCGCCGAGGTGGTGGCCTCGGCGACCGGCGACTTCCGGTTCTTCGCCGCCCCGGGCACCTGGACTGTGCGTGCACTGTCCAAGGTCGGCAACGGCGATGCCACGGTGGCGCCCTCGGGCGCCGGCATCCACGAAGTCGACATCAAGGTCGCCTGAGTCAGGCAATCAGGAGCCTGACGACGCTGCCGGTGGCTCGGGCGGTTGTCCTGCCCGAGCCCCGGATAGACTGTCACCGTGGTTCTTTTCTACGAGATCCTGCTCGTCGCAACGGTCGTGCTGATCACCTGGTTTGCGCTGTATGCGCTGTACCGACTGATCACCGACGAGTCGTGAACCCCGAGGACATCCCCGGTAGCGGCGACCGAGCAGTAGCCGCGGCAGCCGAGCGGGCCAAAGAGACCGCGGGCCGCAACATCCCGGTCTTCGAGGATCTGCCGCTGCCGGCCGACACCGCGAACCTGCGTCTGGGCGCTGACCTGCACGATGCGCTGTTGGCGCTGCTGCCTTTGGTGGGCGTGTGGCGCGGCGAGGGCGAAGGCCGCGGACCGCACGGCGACTACCACTTCGGTCAACAGATCATCGTCTCGCACGACGGTGGCGACTACCTGAATTGGGAAGCCCGGTCCTGGCGGCTGGACGACGGAGGCGACTATCACTCGCCGGGTCTGCGCGAGACCGGTTTCTGGCGGTTCGTCGCCGACCCGAACGACCCGGGCGAGTCGCAGGCCATCGAGCTGTTGCTGGCCCACTCGTCGGGCTACGTCGAGCTGTTCTACGGCCGCCCGCGCACCCAGTCGTCGTGGGAGCTGGTGACCGACGCACTGGCGCGCAGCAAGTCCGGCGTACTGGTCGGCGGCGCCAAGCGCCTCTACGGGATCGTCGAGGGTGGCGATCTGGCCTACGTCGAGGAGCGGGTGGACGCCGACGGCGGCTTGGTCCCGCACCTGTCCGCGCGCCTGACGCGCTACGTCGGCTGATGCCCCGCCTCCCTTTCGCGGTCGCCGCGGCGACCGCCGCGGTGGTTGCCGGGTGCGCACCGAGCCCCGCACCGTCGCAGCCGACGGTGATCAGCCCGGCGCCCAGCACGAGCACCGGCGGTAGCGCAACTCCCGAGCACGGGTCGCTGGCGCATTGTCTGCACGAGCACGGTGTCCCCGACTCGGCCGGCACCGCCGTGCTCGGCCCACCCCCCGGGGTCGATCCGGGCACCTGGGATGAAGCGATGCAGGCCTGCTCGACGCTGGCGCCGGGCCCGGCGGGTTAGACCGAACCGGCACCGGTGACGCGGCGCAGGAACAGCTGCGTGCGCTCATGCTGCGGGTTGCTCAGAACCTGTTCAGCAGAACCTGATTCGACGATCCGTCCGCCGTCGAGGAAGCACACCGTGTCGGCGACCTGGCGGGCGAATCCCATCTCGTGAGTGGCCATCACAATGGTGCGGCCGGCTGCGGCCAGCTCGCCGACCAGATCGAGCACTTCGCCGACCAATTCCGGGTCCAGCGCGCTGGTGATCTCGTCCAGCAGCAGCAGCCGGGGGTCGTAGGCCAGCGCCCGCGCGATCGCCACCCGCTGCTGCTGGCCGCCCGAGAGCTTGTCGGGATAGGAGTCGGCCTTATCGGCCAATCCGACCCGGGCCAGCAGTTCACGACCTCGCTCATCGGCCTGACGGCGGTCGCGCTTGTGCACCACCCGGGGCGCCAGGGTGACGTTGGCCAGCACGCTCATGTGCGGGAACAGGTTGAACGACTGGAACACCATGCCCATCGCCCGTCGTGCCGTGTCGGCGTCGACTCGCGGATCGCTGATGTCCCGTCCGTCGAGGAAGATCTGCCCGTCGTCGATCTCCTCCAGCAGGTCCACGCAGCGCAGCAATGTCGACTTGCCAGATCCGGAGGCCCCGATGAGAACCACCACCTGGTGCTCGGCGACGTCGAGGTCGACACCGTCGAGGACGCTCCGCTCGCCGTAGCTCTTCACCAGGCCACGGACCGACAGCACCGGAGCCCGGGTCACAGCGCACCCTGGCGGGTGGCTGCGCGCCGCGTCGCCCAGTCGGCCAGCCGGGCCGACGGCACCGCCAACGCCACGAACAGCAATCCGGCCACCACGTACGGCGTGAAGTTGTAGCTGCTGGCGACTTGAATCTGCGCCGCGCGCACGGCGTCCACCGCGCCCAGGACCGAGATCAGGCCGCAATCCTTCTGCAGCGCCACGAAATCGTTGAGCAGCGCCGGGGTTACTCTGCGCGCCGCCTGCGGCAACACGACCAAACGCATGGTCCGGTGGTAGTTCAGTCCCAACGACTTAGCCGCGGCCAGCTGGGACGGGTGCACGGATTCGATTCCGGCGCGGAACACCTCGGCGACGTAGGCGGAGTAGATGAGGACCAGCGCAAGGCCGCCCAACAACACCGGGTTGTTGGGTACGCCCGAAAGCCGCAGCCCCGGCAAGCCGAACCCGACGAGATACAGGCAGATGATCAGTGGCAGACCGCGGAAGAAGTCGACGTAGCCAGTCGCCAACGCGCGCAACGGGAACCACACCGGACTCCGCAGGCTGCGCACGGTGGCCAGGGTTAATCCCACGATCAGGATCAAGACCTGACACACCACCAGAACCCGCACGTTGAGCCACAGGCCGTCGAGCACAGCAGGCAGGCTCTGCCACCCCACCCGCAGGTTGAGGAAGGACTCTCGGACCCGCGGCCAGCCGGGCGACGACGTGGTGGCCGCCACCGCCGCGGCCGCGAAGACGACCGTGGACACCAGGGCGACCAGGGTCGACCGCCGCGCTCGTGACCTCCGGTAGGCGAGTCGCTCGGCGGCCAGAACCGTCACGTGAGGACCGGCGCGTTGCCAGCCTCAGCCAGCCACTGCTGCTGCAGCTTGGTCAGCGTGCCGTCGGTACGCAGCGCGTCCACCGCTTCGGATACGCACGCGGTCAGCGCGCTGCCCTTGTCGAGAACGATCCCGAACTGTTCGGGTTTGCCTGTGCCTGAGGGCAATTGACCCACTATCGCGCCGTCGGCCAGCTGGCTCTGCACCGCGAAGGCGGTGGGAAGGTCGACGACCAGTGCATCGATCTGCCCGTTGGTCAGGGCGGCTTTGGCGTCGTCGTTGTTGTTGTAGACGGCAATGGGCGCCGTGGTGCCGACGGCCTTGGCAGCGTCATAGCTGGTGGTGCCGACCTGGGCGCCGAGCCGCAGGGCACGCAGCCCGTCGAGGGTGCTGACCTTGGCGGCCGGCGAGGATTTGACGGTCACCACCGCCTGTGTGACGTCGTAATACGGTGACGAGAAGTCGACGGCCTGCTTGCGTTCGTCGGTGATCGAGAACTCGTTGAGGTTGGCGTCGAACGTCTTTGGCCCCGGTGCGATGGCCGCGTTGAAGGGGACCCGCACCCACCGAACGTCCTTGGTGTCATAGCCCAGCTTGCCGGCCACCGCATAGGCCACCGCGGACTCGAAACCCTTGCCGTTGGCCGGGTCGTCGTCGACGAACCACGGCGGGTACGCGGGCTGATCGGTGCCGAACGTCAGCACGCCGGATTTCAGCGTCGGCAGCGAGGCCTTGTCGCACGTGCCGCCGGCCGTGCCGGACGCGGCCGGTTTCTCGTCGCTGGGTGCGCAGCCGGCGAGGACGAGCAGCCCGCAGGCCGCCACGGTGGCAGTCAGCATCGAGGAGATTCGCATCGCGGCATCATCGCGCAGAGCGGGCCGTCGCGCCAGAAATCGGTTCACCGTGGTTCACGGCGCGCACGCGACGGGCCCCGGATATGGGTCGGCCCCCGAGCCAGGTAATCCTGGTCGGACAAACCAGGGGCTCGGGGCCGGGTAGCTGCCTGGGATTCGCCAGCGCGCGCAGGGCGCGGGTGATCCGGGCACCTGGTGCTGCTAGCGGGCAGCCACCTCACATGTCCAAGAAGTACTACTCAAAATTCCGGACCACCTCCTTCCTTGTGTACCGACGAACGTACCCGCGGACAACGGAGTGTGCCAACAGATTTTCGCGTTCAGCGATCGCAGACGATCGCCGCGTCGATGAGCGCAGCGACTTCGGCAGCCAGCCGGGCGGTCGGCAGGCGCCGGCCGTCGAGGGTGTGCACCCGCGCACCCAGCGTCATGCTGGACACCAGCCAAACCCCCTGAGCGGCAAAGAGGTCTGCTGGTCGCAACGCGCGGTAGTCACAGTCGTAGCCCTTGTCCCTGGCGACGTCGAACAGCGCCTGCTGAGTGGTGCCCCGCAGGATCGGATACCACGGCGGCGGGGTCAACAAGCAGGTCCCGCCGGAACCGTCGTCGGCTTCGGTGGCGATCACCACCGTCGAACGGGGGCCTTCCAGGATGTAACCGTCGGAGCTGACGAAGATCACGTCGCCGGCGCCGCGATGGGTTGCGTGCCGCAGCGCGGCCATGTTGACCGCATAGGACAGGGTCTTCGCGCCGGCCACCAGCCACGGCATGGCATCCACCCCGGTGGCCGGCAGCCCGCGATCGAGCAGCACCGCCGCGATGCCGTTGCGGCGGGTGTCAGCCACCCGCGCCGGCACGGGGTTCACGGTGAGATAGGCGGTTGGCATCGAGCCGCTCTCCCGGCCACGGCTGTAGACCAGCCGCAGCGCCCCCTCCTGCGGGGTCACCGCCAGCCACTGCGCGACGGCGATCTCGATGGCTCGGCGCCAGGCCGGCAGATCCGGTTCGGGCAGCTCCATCAGCTTGGCCGAGTGAACGAGTCGGCGCAGGTGTGACTCGACCAGGCACGCTCTGCCGTCGCGCACCAAGAGGGTCTCGAACACGCCGTCACCCCGGACGGCGGCGAGGTCGTCGGCGAACAACAGGGGTCGCGCCGGGTCGTGCACCTCACCGTCGAGTGTGACAACCACCGATGACATGGGATCACAGCGTACTTGCAGGCTCGTAGAGTTGATATGTGTCAGCAGTCCCCGCCCCCGCCCATTCCCCCGACGCCGGTGCCGTCTGGCATTTCGGCGATCCCCTCGGCGAGCAGCGCGCCGCCGAGCACGACGCCGTCGTGGTGGACCGGTCGCACCGCGCGGTCATCACCCTCACCGGGGCCGACCGGCTGACCTGGTTGCACACCATCTCCAGCCAGCATGTCAGCGGGCAGCCCGACGGCACGGTGACCGAGAACCTCAGCCTCGACGGCCAGGGCCGTGTCGAGGATCACTGGATCCAGACCGAACTGGACGGCGTCACGTACTTGGACACCGAATCCTGGCGTGGTGAGCCGCTGCTGACCTATCTGCGCAAGATGGTGTTCTGGTCCGACGTCGCCCCCGACACCGCCGATCTGGCTGTGCTGTCATTGCTGGGCCCGCGGCTGGCCGACCCCGCCGTGCTGGCCGCGCTGGGGGTCACCGCGTTGCCAGCCGAGTCGACGGCCGTGCCGCTGCCCGGCGGCGGGTTCCTGCGCCGGATGCCGGCCGGGCTCGGCCAGATCGAGCTCGATGTGGTCGTTCCCCGGTCGAGCAGCGCCGACTGGCTGGCCCGGCTGGAGTCCGCCGGGGTGCGCCGCGCGGGGGTATGGGCTTATGAAGCGCACCGCGTGGCCGCCCAGCGACCCCGTCTGGGGGTGGACACCGACGAGCGGACGATCCCGCACGAGGTGGGCTGGATCGGGCTGCCCGGGCAGGGTGCGGTGCACCTGGACAAGGGGTGCTATCGCGGGCAGGAGACCGTCGCACGGGTCCATAACCTGGGAAAGCCGCCCCGGATGCTGGTGCTGGTGCACCTCGACGGCTCCGGTGAGCGGCCGGCCACCGGCGACCCACTGCTCGCCGCCGGGCGTGTCGTGGGCCGGCTGGGCACCGTCGTCGACCACGTCGATCTGGGCCCGATCGCGCTGGCGCTGGTCAAGCGCGGCATCCCGGCCGACACGCCGCTGACCTCGGGCGGCGAGCACCAGGTGCCGGCCGAGATCGACCCGGAGTCGCTGCCGGCGACCGATGCGGTGGGGGCCGGACGGCTGGCTGTCGAACGCCTGCGCCGCGGTCCGCAGTGACGTTCACCCACGGCCGAACGGGCCTGCCAGCACATCGGTGAGTGGCACGGTAAGGTGTTGGCAGGACAATAACGAACACACAGATCGGAGCCGCCTGCATCCCGGGCCGCTCCGTTATTGCGCGAGGGGGTTCCCCCATGGGCCGCGGCCGGGCTAAGGCAAAGCAGACCAAGGTTGCTCGAGAGCTGAAATATAGCTCCCCGCAAACCGATTTTGAGCGGCTTCAGCAAGAGCTGTCAGGGTCGGGTTCGAGTGGACCTGACAGTGTCGACAACGGGTTTTCGGACGGGTTCGCCGACGACGACCCGTGGGCGGACGAGGATAGCTGGCGGCGCTGAGCCGCCACCCCCCTAAAAGCGCGGGTGCTGTCCCACGAGCTTGGCTCGCGGGCCGTCCTTCCCCTTGGTGACAGCACCCAACGTCCAGCAGTTCAGGTGACGTGCGGTCAGAATCGCCAGCGCGCGGTCGGTGTCCTCCGGCGCGACGACGGCGACCATGCCGACACCCATGTTGAACGTCTTCTCCATCTCGGCGCGGTCGATGCGGCCACGCTGGGCGATCATTCCGAAGACGGGCGCGGGTGTCCACGTTCCGCGGTCGAGTTCGGCCACCAACCCGTGCGGGATCACCCGCTCGAGGTTGCCGGCCAGTCCACCCCCGGTGACGTGGCAGAAGGTGCGTACCTGGGTCTCGGCCGCCAATGCCAGGCAGTCCTTGGCGTAGATGCGGGTGGGCTCGAGCAATTCCTCGCCCAGCGTGCGGCCGAACTCCTCGACGTGACCGGCCAGGTTCATCCGGTCGATCTCGAGCAGCACCTTGCGGGCCAGCGAGTAGCCGTTGGAGTGCAGCCCCGAGGATCCCATCGCGATGATCACATCGCCGGGGCGGACGCGGTCGGGGCCGAGTACGTCGTCGGCCTCCACGACGCCCACACCGGTGGCGGAGATGTCGTAGTGGTCGGGCTCCATCAGGCCCGGGTGTTCGGCGGTCTCCCCGCCCAGCAGCGCACAGCCGGCGATCACGCAGCCTTCGGCGATCCCGGCGACGATGGCGGCCACCCGTTCGGGGACGGTTCGGCCGACGGCGATGTAATCCTGCAGAAACAGCGGCTCGGCCCCGCAGACCACCAGGTCGTCGACAACCATGGCGACCAGGTCCAGGCCTACCGTGTCGTGCTTGTCCATCGCCTGGGCCACCGCCAGCTTGGTGCCGACCCCGTCGGTGGATGCCGCCAGCAGCGGCTCGCGGTATCCGCTGCGCAGCGCGAACAAACCGGCGAACCCGCCCAGGCCGCCGCGCACCTCGGGCCTGGTGGCCCGCTTCGCCAGCGGCTTGAACAGTTCGACGGCGTGGTCACCGGCCTCGATGTCCACCCCGGCCGACGCATACGAAATGTGGGTGTCTTCCTCACGGTCCGTCATCGGCCATAAGGCTACCGTTCGGCGGGCGCGGCCGGTACGGGCGAGGGTCAGCCGACGTTACGCGCCAGCCACTCGCGGAGCGGTTGCGCCGCCCGCAACGTGGTCACCACTCGATCCTTGGCCTTCCGGGTGCCCAGCCACGCCCCACCGGCCAGGTCTTCATCATCGCGATGCCCTTGTGCCGGAGCAGGTCGATGCGGGGATGGTCTTTGGGGTAGCCCCTCGGCGCTGTCTTGAGCACTTCGTGAGCCATGGTGGCGTACCCCGCGGCGTGCAGCGCCGCCACGATGTCGGCGAGCTGCGCACCGGACTTCTCCTTGTCGACGGCCGCCCGGTACCGGGCCAGCTCGGCGGGCTCCGGCATGTACAGCCCGCCGCCCACCGACAGGCCGTCGGCCGAGAAGGACACATAGCCGGACCCGATGGTGGCCGCACAGGTTGTCTTGTACGGCGACTTGTCGGCGCTGAACCGCACGTCCCGGTAGGGACGGAACAACGTGCCGGGGCCGAACTCGTCGGCCAATTCGGCCAGCAGCTCCTCCATCGGGGCTTTCACCTGACGGTCGTAGACCTCCTTGTGCTCGGTCCAGTAGACCTTGGAGTTGTCCGCCTCCAGGCCCTCATAGAACTCGACCGCCTCGATCGGCCATCCGTGAAACGCCATGGCGCTCATTGTCGGTGATACCGGCGGACGCCCCGCCCGAACTGTCGGTTTCGGTAACGAGGGTTAGCGACGGCAGTCGTGGCAATCCAGGCGGGCGTCGGCTCCGAATACCGGGTACGACGGACGGAGGATCTTGTGTCGACTGACTCAACGCGGTGCCTGGTGACGGGTGCGACCGGATACATCGGCGGCCGCTTGGTGCCGCGCCTGCTGGACGGCGGCTTCACGGTACGCGCGCTGGCCCGCAACCCCGACAAGCTCGCCAACGTGCCGTGGCGGTCGAGGATCGAGGTGGCGCGCGGTGACTTGGCCGACGCCGACTCTCTCGATGCCGCCTTCACCGATGTCGACGTCGTCTATTACCTGGTGCATTCGATGGGCTCGTCGGCGGACTTCGCCGCCGACGAGCGCCGGGCGGCCCAGAACGTGGTGGCCGCCGCGCGGCGTGCGGGTGTGCGCCGCATCGTCTATCTCAGTGGGCTGCATCCCGACGGCGCGGACCTGTCGGCGCATCTCACGTCCCGCACGACGGTCGGTGAGATCCTCATCGCCTCCGGTATCGAGACCATCGTGCTGCAGGCCGGCGTCGTGGTGGGCTCCGGGTCGGCATCGTTCGAGATGATCCGCCATCTCACCGATCGGCTGCCGGTGATGACGACCCCGAAGTGGGTGCACAACAAGATCCAGCCGATCGCGATCCGCGACGTCCTGCACTATCTGGTCGCGGCCGCCACCGCCGAGGTGCCGGGATCACGAGCCTGGGACATCGGCGGCCCGGATGTTCTGGAGTACGGCGACATGATGCAGATCTACGCCGAGGTGGCGGGGCTGAGCCGACGGCACATGCTGGTGTTGCCGGTGCTGACACCGCGGATCGCCGCCCTGTGGGTGGGACTGGTGACGCCGATTCCGTCCGGGCTGGCCCGGCCGCTGGTCGAGTCGTTGCACTGCGATGCCGTGATGGACAACCACGACATCGACACGATCATCGGACGACCGGCCGCCGGGCTGACGCCCTACCGGCGGGCCGTGTCGTTCGCGTTGGCCCGCATCGCCCGTGGCGAGGTCGAGACCGCCTGGAACACCGGGACCGCCGCCCAACTGCCCAGCGATCCGGAGTGGGCGGGCGAGGTGATCTACACCGACACCCGGTCGCGACGAACTGCGGCCAGCCCGGACCGCTTGTGGCGGGCGGTGGAAAGTAGTGTGCCGCAGCATTGGTCGGTGGAGGACCGGGAGCCCGGGGCGGTGCTGCGGTTACGCGCCGAGAACCGGGCACCCGGCGACCGTTGGTTGGAGATGCGCGTCACACCCGAGGACGGCGGCAGCCGGTACGAGCAACGGGCGATCTTCTACCCGCGGGGTCTGCTGGGCCGGTTGTACTGGTACGCGGGGCGGCCGGTACAGGCCATCGCCCTGGACGCCCGGGTGCGCAAGGTCACCGCCGCGGCGAGCTGACTCAGGGCCGGCGCAGTGCCGAGGCGTTGTCGTTGTCGGACTGCAGCGGCTGGATGGGCAAGCCGGTGCGGGCCGCGGTGGCCAGCATGTGTTCGACGACGTTCTTGCCCAGCGCCGCCTCGCCCGGCAGCTCGATCGGGTAGGTGCCGTCGAAACACGCGCAGCACAACCTGGTCGGCGGCTGCTCGGTCGCGGCGATCATCCCCTGCTGCGAGATGTAGCCGAGGCTGTCGGCGCCGATCGCGTGCCGCACCGCCTCGAGCATCTCGCCCTCGGATTCGACTGCGTTGGCGATGAGTTCGGCCGGGGTGGCGAAGTCGATGCCGTAGAAGCAGGGCCACTTGACGGGGGGTGAGGCGATCCGCACGTGTACCTCGACGGCGCCGGCTTCCCGCAGCATCCGGATGAGCGCGCGCTGGGTGTTGCCGCGCACGATCGAATCGTCCACGACGATGAGCCGCTTACCGCGGATCACCTCTTTGAGTGGGTTCAGCTTGAGGCGGATACCCAGTTGCCGGATCGTCTGCGAGGGCTGGATGAAGGTGCGCCCGACGTAGGCGTTCTTCATCAGACCCTGTCCGAACGGGATGCCAGATTCCTGCGCGTAACCGACGGCGGCCGGCGTGCCCGATTCGGGGACGCCGATCACGAGGTCGGCCTCCACCGGCTTCTCCCGGGCCAGCCGACGGCCGATGTCTACGCGGGTGGCGTGCACGGAGCGGCCGACGAGGGTGCTGTCCGGCCGGGCGAGGTAGACATATTCGAAGACGCAACCCTTCGGCGTCGGGTTGGCGAATCGGGTGGAACGGACGCCGTCGGCGTCGATGGCCAACAACTCGCCGGGTTCGATGTCACGGACGAAGGAGGCGCCGACGATGTCGAGTGCCGCCGTCTCGGAGGCCACCACCCAGCCCCGGTCCAGCCGGCCCAGTGACAACGGCCGGACGCCGAACGGGTCGCGCGCGGCGTAGAGGGTGTTCTCGTCCATGAAGGTCAGGCAGAACGCACCGCGGACACTGGGCAGCAGTTGGAGCGCGGCCTGCTCGATGCTGGAGTCAGCCGCGCCGTGCGCCAGCAGCGCACCGAGGATGTCGGAGTCGGTGGTGGCGGCGCCGGGCATGTGGGGGTTGATCAACCCCGCGTCGCGCGCACGCGCGGTCAGCTCGGTGGTGTTGACGAGATTCCCGTTGTGTCCCAGTGCGATTCCGGTACCGGCGGCGGTGTTACGGAATACCGGCTGAGCGTTCTCCCACGTCGTGGAACCGGTCGTGGAGTAGCGGCAGTGGCCGATGGCCACGTGCCCCTCCATGGCCGCCAGGGTCTGCTCGTCGAACACCTGGCTCACCAGGCCGAGGTCCTTGAAGACCAGCACCTGGGATCCGTCGGCGACGGCGATGCCCGCCGCCTCCTGGCCCCTGTGCTGCAGCGCATAGAGGCCGTAATAAGTGAGTTTGGCAACATCTTCGCCGGGAGCCCATACGCCGAAGACGCCGCATTCTTCCCGAGGTGGGTTTTCCAGTTGGTCGGTCACGATATCGGCTGCTCCCTGGCGGGGGTTGGTGACTGTACCCAGTTTACGGGTATCGGCGGGAAACGCGGAATTGAACGCCGAGTGTCTGATGGTCAGTCGCCGAGTGTCACCAGCGGAAGCCACGCGGCGACCTCACCGGCCCGCGACCCGGACAATCGCAGCGCACCGCGCTCGGCCGCCTGGTCGGCTTCAAGCAGGCCCGTCGCGAGCAGCAGCCAGGTCCGCGGGTCGGTCTCCACCACGTTGGGCGGCGTGCCGCGGGTGTGCCTGGGGCCGGAGATGCATTGCACCGCAACAAAAGGAGGCACCCGGACTTCCACACTCCCGCCGGGAGCCATCGTCGCCAGCGTCCGTGCCGTCAGCCGGACGGCGTTCGCGATCGCCGCGCGGTCCGGTAGCTCGGCGTCCTCGTCGCGCAGCCAGTGCGCGACTGCACGCACCGCGGCCAACGTCGCCGCCGGGTCGGCGCTGCGGCTGACAGGCATGTTGTCAGGGTCGCAGACAGCAGTGCCCCTCCGGTACGGAGGGGCACTGTCAGTCGATCACTGCACTGATCAAGCGGCGCCCGCGCGGGCCCGCTTGGCACCGGCGTCGGCCTTGCCGCTGCCGTTGTCCTTGCCGCTGCCGTTGCCCTTGCCGTTGTCAGCGGCCGCCGATTTGGCGGTATCGCCGGAGCGGTGTGGCCGGGCGGCCGCACGGGAGCCGGCACCGGTGGTGCCGTCGGTATCGGTCGGGGCGGCGTGCTCCCGCACCGCCGACTGCCGGCGCTTGGGCGCCGGGGTGGCCACGGGTGAGGTGTCGGCGGCGCCGCTGTCGGGCGTCGTCGTCGCGCCGGCGGCCGGCCCCGAATCGGCTGCATCGACAGCGAGAGTGACCGTCCGCGCCGCGGCGGATGCGGCGGCCGACCCCGGCACGATCCCGCCGAGCCAGGAGTTGATCTGATCCCGGACCGCGGAGTTGGCGTCGACCAGCTGCTGCGACGTGTCGTCGAGCCAGGTGCTCACCGAATCCGAGGCGTCCGTGACGGTCGTGGTCGCGTTCGAGATCGCCGAGGTGATCTTGCCGGCCAGGTCGATCGGCGCTTGTACGACGTCGGGCGCGGCACCGGCGGCTGCCAGCAGACCGGAAGCCGACTGCGCGATAGCGTTCACAACGGCGTTGACTGCGGCCTCGCCGCCGAAGGCCAGGGAGTTGACGATGCGCGGGGCACTTTGGGCCACCTGATCGGCCGACCAGATGGCGTCGTTGCCCAGGTTGAAGCCGGCGGTCACGAATCCCTGCAGCGCCGTGACGTAGTTCGCCGGATCCAGCGGCCCTGCGCCGATCGCATCGATGGCTCCGCCGATGCTGTTGCCTGCGCCGTAGAACGCCGACGCGGCGACATTGGCGGCAGCCCATGCGACGTTCCACGGCGCGATGACCGCGGTATAGACGGGCGTCCAGTTCGACGCATCCGCGAAGCCCTGCGCAAGTACCGACAACGGCGTGGCGGTGACCGACAGCAGCGCTTTGGTCAGGCCTTCGACCAAGGGAGAGCCGCTCTGCGATGCCAGGTTGGCCAGCAGTCCGGCGGCGAAGTTGCTCCAATTGGCGACCGACGCCCCGGCCCACTCGGCGAAGCCGGAGTAGTCGGGTGCAACGCCATCACCGTAGACGGCCTGCAGCAGATCCAACGGCAGACTGATGCCTGCGTAGGCGGCCCAAGCGAGGTCGCCGGCCCCCCACAGTCCGCTGTAGACGGCCGAGCTCAGCAACGATGTCCAACTCTGTAGCGCAAGCGGATCATTGATCACACCGGCCAGGGCGTTCAAGGTCAGCTCGATGGCGTCGTTCAAGGCTGCCGCCACGTTCGTGGCCAGCCCGTCCGCGGAGTCGTTCAACCAATAGTCGGTGATGCCGGCCAGATCGGTAGCCGTGTTGAGCACGTACCCCAGGTTGGTGACCTGGACGTGTTGCAGCCCGGTCAACACGGCTTTGACCTGCGGGTCAGACGCCGCATTGATCAGCGCGTCGTAAAGTGCCGACACCCCCGACTGAGCCGTCGCCGTCGCCGTGACGAAAGCCTGGGTCGGCAGTTCGGCGATGCCCGAGACACCGTTGACGACGGTGTTGACCGCTGTCTGCAACTGCTCGATGAGTTCCTGCGGATCGACCGCCGCCGCCAGCTCGACGGCCGGCGATGTCATTCCGATCGGAAGTTCCCGCGGCCCCTGCACCGTCAGTGGAGCAAACGCCACGGCGCTGGCGGCCGTGACCGCCACACCAGCAGTTAGATAAGATCTGACTGAGAGTCGAATCGACATTGTGACCCCTCGTATGAAGTAGAAACCGCCCCGGTACTGGGTTTTCACCAGTGGATAGTTGCGGACGTTACCGCTCAGCCCCCGGCGACGCGGCAAAAAGCTGAGAAAAAACTGAGCGAAAGTTTTGGCTTCACCAGCGCTTCACCCGGATTTTCGACCAGTACGGCGAATTGTTGTTCGTGCGCCCGCTACGACCGGCGCAGCACCGCGCCTGCGCCGGCTTCGTCGATCGATCGGCGCGCTTGACGTCAACCACACTTGAGGTCCTAGCGTGGGGTGATGACCCTCAAACCGCACGAAATCGACTATCTGAACTCGGCGGATCTCGGCAGACTGGCCACCATCGGGCCGGACGGCACCGTGCAGAACAGCCCGGTGGGCTTCAGCTACAACGAGACGCTCGGCACCATCGATGTCGCCGGCTACCGGATGTCGAAGAGCCGCAAATTCCGCAATCTGGCCACTCACAACACGGTGGCGTTCGTCGTCGACGACATCTTCTCGCGCAGCCCCTGGCGGGTGCGCTGCCTGGAGATCCGGGGCACCGCGGAGCAGGCGGAAGCAGACCGGCCCGCCGACGGACTCGATACGGCGATCATCCGGATCACCCCGAAGCGGATCATCAGCTTCGGCATCGACGACACCGAGACCGAACCGCACCAGCTGGTGCCCGACAGCCGCGACGTTCCGACGACGGGCGACTAGCGAGCTGCCCGCTGCACCACCATCGCAGCCACCGCGGCGGACTCGTTGAACGCCGCATGCGCGAGCACCGGGGCCAACACACTGCCCGACCGCCGCGCCAGCCAGCCGAACGCCCAGCCCGCCGCGGCGGTCACCACAATCGTGCCGAGCACCGGATCGCCGACCCGCCTGGCATCGGGGATGTGCCAGAGCCCGAAGGCGCCCGCTTGCACCAGCGGGCCGACAGTCGGCCCGAAGGCACGCACGGCGACGGTCTGCAGCAGGCCGCGGAACAGCATTTCTTCCGTCCAGGCCGTCGCGACCGGGATCTCCAGGGCCAGCCAGCGGACTGGATCAGCCGGGATCCGACGCGAATTCATCCCGGCCCGCACCCGGGGCACCCCCGTCAACGCCGCGACGCCGGTGGCCGCCACCCCGGCAGCCACCGCGCCGGTCCGCAGTCCCGACCAGACCTGGGGCGGCCGAAGACCCAACCGCGCACCGACCGCGGCCGCCAATGCGGTACTGACCGCCGCGCGCACGCCGGGCGTGCCAGAGTCCTTGGTGATCACTGGAATTCGGGGCCGCCAGCGGCGAGGAGCCGGTTCAGTGAGTGCCGGATCCGTTCGGTGTCCTCGCGCGTCCAGCCCTCGGGAGCCGCGACGGCGGCCCAGCCGTCGAGCTGGCTGTCACCGTAGTTGTGGCCATGCCCGGTCGGGGAGGCCTGCGAGCTGGTCACGTTGCCGGCCATATCGGCGCTCACCTGCCAGAACGTGATGATCGGATACCACCGCATCAGCGCGCTGCGGTCGAAGCCCGGCGGTTCTTTCAACCAGTCCGGGCGTTCGAAGAGCAGCCCGGGTGACCACCACACGACCGGATCGGAAGGATGCTGCAGGAACAGCACCCGGGTTCCTTTCCACGCCGGCGACGCCGCGACGCCCGCGATTTCGGCGGGTCCGGCCGCCTGCGCGAAGCGCACGGTGCGCCCGGCGTCGTAACGAGGCTGGTATTCCGGGCTGCCCGGATCTCGCCTGGCGGTCAACGCTTTCCACAGCCTGCTGGCGTTCGGCGGTCCGACCCACAGCACCGACGAGAAACCCATGTCGACGACGTCCGGCAGATATCCGAACGCACCCTGGCCCGCCATCGAGCCCAGACTCTCGCCGTAGAGCATGAGTTCGGGACGGCTCGCCTGGGGCCACTGCGACCAGCGTTGGTGAATCGCTTCGATCATCGCTCGCCCGGCCGTCACCGACTTCTGCTGGTCGGCGAGGAACGAGATCCAGCTCGGCAGATAGGAATACTGCATCGCCACCAGGGCGGTGTCGCCGTTGTACATCGACTCGATCGAGCGGGCTGCCACCGGGTCGACCCAGCCGGTCCCCGTCGTCGGGATGATGACCAACACTTTCCGCTCAAATGCCTTGGTGCGCTGCAACTCCGAGAGGAGCACCGCCAGCCGCCCCTCGATGGTGTCGGCGGTCTGCAGACCGGCGTAGATCCGGATGGGCTCCTTGGCCGGCCGGCCGTTGAGGGTCGCAAGCTCGTCGGCATGCGGCCCAGTGGCCACGAAGTTGCGCCCCTGAAAGCCCAGGGTGTCCCAGGGGGCGAATGACACTGGGCTGCCGGATCTTTCGGCCAGCATTGGTTGTTCGACACCGGGCCGGGTGGTCTCGTTCTGCGGCTGGAGCATCGCGCTGGCGCCGGCGATGAAGCCACGGTAGAGCACGCCGTTGACCAGCATGATGATCAGCACGACCACGATCGCGGTACCGATGAACATCGCCACCTCGTCGTTGACATCCCAGCGCCGGATCATCACCCGGGCAAGGAATTTGATCGCGTCCTTGATCACCCTGGCCACGCCGACGAGCACTCCCCCGGTGACGAGCGCCACGACCAGGGTACGTAGGTACACCAGTGTCGAGATCCCCTCGATGCCCATCACCGCGGAGATCTCGCGTTGCCAGGCCGCCGCCGGGATCAGCATCAGCACGCTGGCGCCGATCGCCAGCACCACGGTCGCGGCCTTCAAGCCGTAGAGCACTTTCGGGTTGGGCGGCCACCACCGCTGGTGGATGAGGAACAGGCGGCCAAACAGCTTGCCCGCCAACACCCCGATCCCGTATCCGATGGCTGCGTTGATGCCGCCGATCAGCCCGGCGAGGATCCAGTCACGGGGCATCAGCGACGGCGTCAACGACAGGCAGAAGAACACCGCGCCGAAGGCCACCCCCACGAAGTCCAGGCGCACCAGGCTCCATGCCCACTCGGCGAGCGATTCGCGGCGACGCTTCGTACCTGGCGGGGCTTGCGCCTCGCCGGTGACTTCGTCGACCGCGGTGGTCATCCGAAGAGCCCGGGCAGCACTTTCTCGGAGGTGGTGCGCAACTCTTCCAGCGTCACCGTGAACTGGCCCTGTACCTCGACCGAGTCCGAGCCCGGGTCGGACACACCGATTCGGGTCGCCGGGAGGCCGCGTGCTTCACACATGGCGATGAAGCGGCTCTCCTCGGTGCGCGGCACCGCAACCAGCGCACGGCCGGCAGACTCGGAGAACAGCATCACGAAGGGATCGGATCCTTCCGGAAGCAGGACGCGGCAACCGGTTTCACCTGCCAACGCGGCCTCGACCACCGCTTGCGCCAGACCGCCTTCGCTCAGGTCGTGCGCGGCCGACGCCAGCCCGTCCCGCGACGCCGCCGTCAGCACCTCGGCCAACAGCTTCTCGCGGTCGAGGTCGACGGTCGGGGAACTCCGCCGAGATGGTCGGCGGTGACCTGCGCCCAGATCGAGCCGTCGAATTCGTCACGGGTATCGCCGAGCAGGAACAAGGTCTCACCCGGCTCGTTGCCGAGCCCGGTCGGCAGCCGCCGGGTCACGTCGTCGATCACGCCGAGTACACCGACCACCGGCGTCGGCAGAATAGCCGTCGCTCCGGTCTGGTTGTAGAAGCTGACATTGCCGCCGGTGACGGGTATGCCGAGAGCGGCACATCCATCGGCCAATCCACGGACTGCCTGAGAGAACTGCCACATCACCCCCGGATCTTCCGGGGAGCCGAAGTTCAGGCAGTTGGTCACCGCGATCGGGGTGGCGCCGGTGACCGCGACGTTGCGATACGCCTCGGCCAGGGCCAGCTGGGCGCCGGTATAGGGGTCCAGCTGGGTGTAACGGCCAGAGGCATCGGTGGACACCGCGATACCGCGACCGGTCTCCTCGTCGATGCGCAGCACGCCGCCGTCGGCGTGCTCGGCGAGCACGGTGTTGCCGCGCACATAGCGGTCGTACTGCTCGGTGATGAACGCCCGACTGCACAGGTGCGGGCTGCCCACCATCGCCAACAACGTCGCACGCAGTTCGTCGCCGGTGCGTGGCCGGGACAACCCGGCGGAGGTGTCGGCGTTGAGATCGTCCTGCCAGTCCGGGCGGGCCAGCGGCCGCTGGTAGACCGGGCCCTCGTGGGCCACCGTGCGGGGCGGCACGTCCACGACGCACTCGCCGTGCCAGCTGATCTGCAGCCGGTCGCCTTCGGTGACCTCACCGATCACGGTCGCCAGCACGTCCCACTTGCGGCAGACCGCCAGGAACGCCTCGACGTTCTCCGGGGCAACGACTGCACACATGCGTTCCTGAGACTCGCTGGACAGGATCTCCGCCGGGCTCATATTGGCCGCGCGCAGCGGCACCCGGTCCAGCTCGATAGCCATCCCACCATCACCGGCGGATGCCAACTCCGATGTGGCACAGGACAATCCGGCACCACCCAGATCCTGGATGCCGATCACCAGACCGGCCGCGTAGAGCTCAAGACAACACTCGATGAGCACCTTCTCCATGAACGGGTCGCCCACCTGCACGCTGGGCAGCTTCTTGCGGCCCGGCCCGGACCCTTCGTCGCCGCCGAAGGTGTCACTGGCCAGCACCGAGACGCCGCCGATGCCGTCGAGGCCGGTGCGCGCGCCGAACAGGATGATCTTGTTGCCGGCACCGGAGGCGAACGCCAGGTGCAGGTCTTCCTTGCGCAGCACACCCACGCACAGCGCGTTGACCAACGGGTTGCCGGCGTAGGAGGCATCGAAGACGGTCTCACCGCCGATATTGGGCAGGCCCAGGGAATTGCCGTAGCCGCCGACACCGCGCACCACCCCGTCGAGCACGCGACGGGTGTCGGGTGCGTCGGCGGCACCGAAGCGGAGCTGGTCCATGACGGCGACCGGGCGAGCCCCCATCGCCATGATGTCGCGCACGATCCCGCCGACACCGGTGGCCGCCCCCTGATAGGGCTCGACGTAGGACGGGTGGTTGTGCGACTCGACCTTGAAGGTGACCGCCCAGCCGTCGCCGATGTCGACCACGCCGGCGTTCTCACCGATCCCGGCGAGCATCGCCTTGCGCATCTCGTCGGTCGTCGTCTCGCCGAAGTAGCGCAGATGGACCTTGGAGGATTTGTAGGAGCAGTGTTCGCTCCACATCACCGAGTACATCGCCAGTTCGGCATCGGTGGGTCTGCGGCCGAGAATGTCGCGGATGCGCTGGTATTCGTCGTCTTTGAGACCGAGTTCGCGATACGGCTGCGGGTGGTCGGGGGTGGTCGCCGCGTGGTCGACGGTGTCGACTGCTCCAGAGAGCCCAGATGTCACACGCACAGTCTAGTTTGCAGATCCGTCATGTCAGGTTTCGGCGATTCGCGCCGCCTCCACAAGGGCTCGGATCGCCCACCGCCGGACCTCGCGGGCACGCGTGGCAGGCAGCTGCAGGACATCGGTGAAGGCCACCATCGACTCGGTGCCGATCATCACCGCCAGCGCACTCGCCAGCGCCTCCAGGGCATCGGGCCGGAACTGGTCGCGGGCCGGCGCCAGTGCGGCGTCGATGAGCGCGGCCCGCCGGTTCTGGCGCACGGGGTAGTCGCCGGTATCGGTGCTCCGCTGCAAGGACTGCGCGAGCATGACCCGGAAGGCCGGCTCGTTGGCGGCCATCATGTCGGTGAGAGCCTCGTCGAGGCGCTCCAGCCGTTCGACCGGATCGTCGCTGGCCCTGGCGAAGAGTTCACCGGCGTCGGGCATCGCCCAGTCCAGCGTCGCCTCGACGATCAGCATCTCGGCATTGGGAAAGTAGCGATAGGCCGTCGCGCGGGACACCTGCGCCTGCGCCGCGACATCTTCGACGGTGATCCGGCAACCCTGGCGAAGCAGCCGGGATGCCGCCTCCAGCAAGTCCTTTCGGGTGCGCGCCCGCTGGTTGTGTCGACCCGACGCCTCCTCGGCCACCACCTCAGGCCTGCGGCAGCTGGGCGATGATTGCCGCCAGGTCGATCCACACGTTCTCACGCTGGATCTCGCCGCCGTCGGCGAAGTCGATGACGTGCAGCAGCCGGAACTCGAGGGGCCGGTCGTTGCCCGCGAGCCCGAATGGCCTCCCCGGTGCGCGGCCACGCCACAACGATTCGTCGACGACGAAATTCTCGCCGTAGCGCCGCCGCAGGGTGTGCATCTCCCCCTCGGAGAGGTCGGCGAACAGGCCTTCGTAGAAGGCCCGGGCACCGTCGTGGCCGTGGGTGGGCCCGGCTGGCGAGCCGACGATGTCGTGTTCGACGTCGGCTGCCAGTGTCGCCAGGACACCCTCGATATCGTCGGCGGCCTCGAAGCGGAAATGCTCGTCGAGTTTGCGATCCATCTCATCGCGAGTCAGTGCCATGGCGTTCCTCGGGCGATCGGTCGGCGGGACGCTCATACGTTAATGAGACACCAGTCTCATGTCAATACACGCATCTCATCAGTGCTCGGCCGAGCGCACCACGGATTCCACGCCCTGGCGATCCACCGCGGCCCGGCGGACCAGCACCGGCCCCACCGCGCCGTGGATCAACACGCTGCCGAGGACCACGATGACCATGACGGTGAGCAAGGTCTCGGCGGGATCGTCGGGCAGCACGGTGTAGGCCAACAAGCCCAGGGCGATGCTGGCGGTGCCGCTGGGACCCAGCCCGGCCAGCAGTGTCCGCTCCGGCCGGGACAGCCCCGAGCGCAGCAGCACCAGGGTGACCGGGACGGCGCGGACGACCGTCAGGACCAGGACTCCGAACACCACCTGGCTCACGTCGACGCCGTCTTCCAGGACGTACCAGGCGACCGCACCGAAGGAGAACCAGACCACCGCCGTGAGCAGGAAGTTGACGTCGTGGATGAATTCCTGTTCCCGGCTGTCGTCGATGTAGCGCCGGGTGCTGTTGTAGGCGATCCCGCAGACGAATGCGGCGACGAAGCCGTTGCCGTGCACGCCCACGTTCACGACGTAGGTCAGCACCGGCGCCCCGACCACCAGAACCCGGCGGGACTGCTCGGTCATGAAGCCACGCCTGTCGGCGGCGTTCGCTAGCCACGCCAGACCGCCGCCCACCAGCAGGCCCAGCGCAACGGCGACGGCCAGATGCGGCAGTCCGCCCCGCACCGCGGCAATTACACTCTCGGCCTTGGTGTGCGCGCCGGTGGACAGCGACAACGCGAACAGATAGACCGGGGCGACGACACCGTCGGCATACCCCTCTTCGACGTTGAACAGCTGGCGCACCCGCAGCGGGATCCGCTCGTCGTGCAGGAAGGACACCACCGGCGCGAAGTCGATGGGGACCACCACGCACGCCATCACCAGCAGGATCGGCCAGGACAGCCCGGGCAGCAGTCCCAGTCCGATGAAGACGGCCGCGGCCAGGCTGATGGGCAGGGCGACGAACAGCATCCGCAGGGCCAGCTTGGCCTGTCCCCCGAAGAACCCGCCGCGAATGCTTGCCGCGTGTTCGAAAAGCACGATCGCCAGGATCGTTTCGATGACGGGTTCGACCGCGTGTGCGTCGATCGCGATCGCGAAGGCATCGTGGGTGGCGAACCCGACCAGGCCACCGGCGAACACCAGCGTCATCACCGGGGTGATCCCCCACCGCTGCAACCGGCGGGCGACGAGCGACCAGATGACGATCGTGGCAGCTATCCCCGCGACCGTCCACACCACGGGAATGATTATTGCCCGGGCGTCAGTGCGGTGCGACACATAGAGCGCGACGGGCCGACACCACGACCGGACGCCGCCCGCACCCGTTTTTTACAGTGGCGTCAAAAATGCTTGCAGCGCAGCCGCATACGCCGCCACATCGGCCGCACCCATCAGCTCCCGCGCCGAATGCATGGCCAGTTGGGCGGCACCGACGTCGACCGTGGGGATGCCGGTCCGAGCCGACGTCATCGGCCCGATCGTCGAGCCGCACGGCAGGTCCGCGCGATGTTCGTAGCGCTGCAGCGGCACCCCGGCCTGTCGGCAGGCCAGCTCGAATGCGGCCGCGGTCCGGCCGTCGGTGGCGTAGCGCAAGTTGGGCTGCACCTTGAGCACCGGACCGCCGTTGACCGCGATCAGGTGCCCCGGCTCGTGCCGGTCGGGGTAATTGGGATGCGTCGCGTGGGCCATGTCGCCGGACGCCACCATCGACGCGGTCAGCCGACGCAGGAAGTCTTCCCGGTCCCCGCCGCCCGACAAGACAATCCGCTCCAAGGTGGTCAGCAGCAGATCGGACTGCGCGCCGTGATCGGACGTCGATCCGACTTCCTCGTGGTCGAACAGCGCCAACACCGGCACGTACCCGCGCGGCTCCGCGGCCAGGAACGCCTCCAAGCCCGCATAGCAGGTGCCCTGATTGTCCAGCCTTGGTGCGCTGACGAATTCGCCGTTCGAGCCGATCAGTGCCGACGGCGTGAGGTCGTGGGTCATCAGGTCTGCGGCCAGCACGTCATCGGGTAGCACCCCGGCCCACTCGGCCGCATAGTCCAGAAATGATCTCGGCACCTCACCCAGGCCCCAGACGGCGTTGACATGCCGTTGCGGATCCAGCTTGACCGCCGCCCGGTCGTCGGCCAGGTGGATGGCCAGCTGCGGAACCCGCAGGATCGGCTCGTCGATGAGCACCAGCCGGTGTGACACGCCGCCCTCGGCGTCCGGGTCGCGCACCGACAGTCGCCCACTGATGCCCAGATCGCGGTCCAGCCAGGAATTGAGCCATGCCCCGCCGTACGGCTCGAGCGCCACCACCTGCCAGCCCGCCACCACCCGGTCGGGATGCTGCTTGACTCGCAGATTGGGGCTGTCGGTGTGCCCGCCGACGATCCGGAACGGCCGATCGGGCTGCCCCGTCCCGTCCCAGGCGACCACGGACCCGGCCCGCACAGTGAAGAACCGTCCGGCGCGATCCGGCCATCGATCGGTTTCCGCCAACTCGCTGTAGCCGGCGGCACGCAACCGCCGGGCGACCGTCTCACAGACGTGAAACGGCGAGGGTGACGCGTCGATGAACTCGCACAAGCCGTGCGCACTGGCCCCGGTGGACATGTTCACCATCATCGCCGACGCCATCTTCGATAGGGTCAGACGGTGCCCTCCCCGCTACCCCAACCGGTACTGGCGCCCCTGACGCCCGCGGCCATCTTCCTGGTGGCCACCATCGACGACGGCGGTGAGGCGACGGTCCACGACGCCTTGCCCGACCTGTCCGGCCTGGTGCGCGCGATCGGCTTCCGAGACCCGTCCAAGAACCTCTCGATGGTCACCTCCATCGGCTCCGAGGCCTGGGATCGGTTGTTCTCCGGTCCGCGGCCCAAGGACCTGCATCCGTTCATCGAACTGCACGGGGCCCGCCATCACGCCCCCGCCACCCCGGGTGATCTGCTTTTCCACATCCGCGCCGAGGTGCTCGACGTGTGCTTCGAACTGGCCGGCAGGGTGGCCAAGGCGATGGCCGGGGCGATCACCATCGTCGACGAGGTGCACGGCTTCAAGTTCTTCGACAACCGCGACCTGCTGGGGTTCGTCGACGGGACCGAGAACCCCGGCGGCCCGCTTGCGGTCAGTGCCAGCCAGATCGGTGACGAGGACCCCGATTTCGCCGGCGGATGTTACGTGCACGTGCAGAAGTACGTCCACGACATGTCGTCGTGGGAGTCGCTGTCGGTCACCGAACAGGAACGGGTGATCGGCCGCACCAAGCTCGAGGACATCGAACTCGACGACGCGGTCAAACCGGCCAATTCCCATCTGGCACTGAACGTCATCACCGACGAGGACGGCAACGAACTCAAGATCGTCCGGCACAACATGCCGTTCGGCGAGGTGGGCAAGGGCGAGTACGGCACGTACTACATCGGCTACTCCCGTTCTCCCGGCGTCACCGAGAAGATGCTGGAGAACATGTTCATCGGTGACCCGCCGGGTAACACCGATCGCATCTTGGACTTCTCCACCGCCTTGACCGGTGGGATGTTCTTCACCCCGCTCGTCGACTTTCTCGATGATCCGCCGCCGATGCCGGGGATCGGGGATACCACGGCGGAGCTCCCGGCACCTGTAACCACCTCCGACGGCTCACTGGCGATCGGCAGTCTGAAAGGACAGTCTCGATGAACAACCTCTACCGCGAGCTCGCACCGATCACGGAATCGGCTTGGGGTGAAATCGAATTGGAGGCAACCCGCACCTTCAAGCGGCACATCGCGGGCCGACGTGTGGTCGATGTCAGCGACCCGGGCGGCCCGGTCACGGCGGCGGTGAGCACCGGTCATCTGCGTGACGTCCCGGCGCCGGCCGACGGTGTGGTGGCCCACCTGCGCGAGTCCAAGCCCCTGGTGCGGCTGCGGGTGCCCTTCACGGTGTCGCGCACGGCCATCGACGACGTCGAGCGCGGCGCCCAGGACTCCGACTGGGACCCGGTCAAGGACGCCGCCAAGAAGCTGGCGTTCATCGAGGACCGCGCGATTTTCGAGGGGTATGCGGCCGCATCGATCGACGGGATCCGCACCTGCAGTTCCAACCCGGCGTTGGCGCTGCCAGACGATCCGCGCGGGTTCCCCGATGTGATCTCCCAGGCGCTCTCCGAACTTCGGCTGGCCGGCGTCGACGGACCGTACTCGGTACTACTGTCCGCTGACGCCTACACCAAGGTCAGCGAGACGACCGAGCACGGCTATCCGATCCGCGAGCATCTCAACCGGCTGGTGGACGGCGAGATCATCTGGGCGCCGGCCATCGACGGCGCGTTCGTGCTGAGTACCCGCGGCGGTGACTTCGACCTGCAGTTGGGCACCGACGTCGCGATCGGTTATCTGAGCCATGACGCCGACACCGTGCAGCTCTACATGCAGGAGACGTTGACGTTCCTGTGCTACACGGCCGAGGCGTCGGTGGCGCTGACTGCCTGAGGCGGCACCCTTCAGGCGGTCAGCACGGCGTCCAGCGCCGAGTAGAACAGTCCCAGCCCGTCGTCGGACGGACCGGTCAGCGCCTCGGTGGCGTGCTCGGGGTGCGGCATGAGCCCGACGACCCGGCCGTTGGCCGAACTGATGCCGGCGATGTCACGCAGGGAGCCGTTGGGGTTCTCGGCGTAGCGGAACACCACCCGGCCCTCGCCCTCGAGTTCGTCGAGCACCGCCTCGCTGGCCACATACCGGCCCTCACCGGACTTCAGCGGTACCAGCAGCTCGGCACCCCACTCGTAGCGTGAGGTCCACGCGCTGGTGATGGAATCCACCTTCAGCCACACGTCGCGGCAGACGAAGTGCAGGCCGGCGTTGCGGGTCAGCGCGCCCGGCAGCAGGCCGGCCTCGCAGAGCACCTGGAAGCCGTTGCAGATCCCCAGCACCGGCATTCCCTGCCCCGCCGCGGCGATGACCTCACCCATGACGGGGGCGAACTTCGCGATGGCCCCGCAGCGCAGGTAGTCGCCGTAGGAGAACCCGCCCGGCACCACCACCGCGTCGACACCCTTGAGATCGGCGTCACCGTGCCAGAGGCTGACCGGCTCCGCACCCGCGAGCCGCACCGCGCGTGCCGCGTCGACGTCGTCGAGTGTGCCGGGGAAGGTGATGACCCCGATGCGCGCGCTCATGCCGGGTCCCGGACGACCGACCAGTCTTCGATGACGGTGTTGGCCAGCAGCGACTCGGCGATCTCGGCGAGTTCGGAGTCGCTGACCGATTCATCGACTTCGAGCTCGAATCGCTTGCCCTGTCGGACATCTGAAATTCCGGCGTGTCCCAGACGGCCCAATGCGCCGACGATCGCCTGACCTTGCGGGTCGAGGATCTCGGCTTTGGGCATCACGTTGACCACCACTCGGGGCACGGGCGCTCCTGCTGACGTCGGCGAATATTGCGGTTCAACTCTACCGGCGGGTCACGGGCACGACCCGATGTAGGCCGTGCACAGCGGCGCGCCGAGGGCGTCGAGGACGGTGTCGTCGGCGATCAGGGGCCATGGCGTCAGCGGCGGCGCGGTGGACCACAGGGCCAGCTCCGTCACGGTGCTGTTGGCCGGATTGGCCACCAGATACTGGTGCAGGATCACCGGCCCGCTGATCACGGCGGCCACCTGGTCGGGCTGCACGGTGGTCAGCGACGGCGACGCCAGCGCGTTGGTGCGCTGGCATGACCGCAGGGCCGCGACGGCGGCGCCGAAAACGTCCTCCGCGAGTTGACCACCTCGCCAGGTCTCCCCACGCCAGTGCACCACCTGCGCCTGCAGCTGCCACTGCCCCTCGGGATTGATCACCGTCGCCCGCTCGGCGACGGCATAGCTGCGGGGATCCTGGGCCACCGGCGGCGTCCCGCACAGCTCCTCGAATCGGAACCGGGGCGAGGACGCGGTGGCCGCCACGCCGGCCAGCCGAGGCCACGCGTAGCGCGCGTTCAGCGGCATCGCCCACGGCGCGATCCACGCCGCATCCGGGATGCGGTCACAATTGGGCGGGCAGTTCACCGGTGGGTCGGCGACAGCACGCGGTGCGACGGCCAGCCCACCGGCCAGCAGCGTCACCGCGAAGAGCAACCGCATGGTTCTTATATTTCTCAGCCTCCCCCTGCGCGCACAATCGTAAGCATGGAACTGACGCATTTCGGTCATTCGTGCCTTCTTGCCGACTTCGACGGCACCACGCTGCTGTTCGATCCCGGCAACTTCTCGCACGGCTTCGAGGGTGTGACCGGGCTGGCGGCGATCCTGATCACCCACCAACACCCCGACCATGCCGACCGCGACCGGCTGCCTGCGCTGGTCGAGGCCAACCCCAACGCCGTGCTGTACGCCGATCCGGCGACCGCCGCCGAGTTGGGCGAACCCTGGCACCCGGTGCACGTCGGCGACGAGTTGAACGTCGCCGGGCTGGCGATTCGTGGCGTCGGCGGCCGGCACGCCGTCATCCATCCGGAGATCCCGGTGATCGACAACATCTCCTATCTTGTCGGCGATGCCGAGCACCCGGCCCGGCTGATGCATCCCGGTGACGCGTTGTTCGTCCCCGGCGAGCCGGTGGACGTGCTGGCCACCCCGGCAGCCGCACCGTGGATGAAGATCTCCGAGGCCGTCGACTATCTGCGCGCGGTGGCGCCGGCGCATGCGGTGCCCATCCATCAAGGTGTAATTGCCCCGGAGGCCCGCGGGATCTACTACGGTCGGCTCACCGAGATGACCGACACCGACTTGCGGGTTCTGCCGGAAGAGAATTCGGTGCGATTCTGATGAGCCCCTCATGAGCACAGCGGATCTGGAGCATCTGTTCGGCCTGTCCGGTAAGACCGCGTTGGTCACCGGCGGCACTCGGGGCATCGGCATGATGATGGCCCGCGGACTGCTGCAGGCGGGGGCCCGGGTGATGGTCAGCTCTCGCAAGGCGGACGCCTGCGAACAGGCCGTCGAGCAACTCTCGGCGTTCGGGTCGGTTCGGGGCATCCCGGCCGATCTGTCCGGCCAGCAGGAGTGCCGGCGGCTGGCCGCGGAGGTGCTGGCTGACGCCGGGGAATTGCACATCCTGGTGAACAACGCCGGCGCGACGTGGGGCGAGCCGCTGGAGTCGTTCCCCGCCTCGGCCTGGGACAAGGTGCTCGACCTCAACGTCAAGTCACCGTTCTGGATGGTGCAGGAACTCGTGCCGGCGCTGCGCAAGGCGGGTACCCAGGACGACCCGGCCCGGGTGATCAATGTCGGCAGCATCGACGCCATCCACGTCAGCCCGATGCCCACCTACTCGTATTCGGCCAGCAAGGCCGCGCTGCACCAGATGACCCGAGTGCTGGCCAAAGAGCTTGGCCCACAACACATCACCGTGAATGCCGTGGCGCCCGGACCGTTCCCGTCGAAGATGATGGCCGCGACGCTGGACGCCTTCGGGGACGCGATCGCCGCCTCGGCCCCGCTGCGGCGGATCGGCCGCGACGACGACATGGCCGGCATTGCCGTCTTCCTGGCCAGCCGGGCCGGGTCCTACGTGAACGGGGCGATCATCCCGGTCGACGGCGGGATAGCCACGACGGCCTCGGGGTCAGGCCGCTAGTCAGGCCGCTGAAGCGGCGGGGGCTTCTGACCCCCAGCGGTACACCGTCGGCGCACACCCGTGCATGAGCGCCAGGTCGATCGCGTCGAGCATGGCCTGCCGAGGTCCGACCTTGCGGAGCTGTCGCGCTGTGACGGCCAGCCGGACCGTCCCGCCGCGGCGCGCGGCGCGCTCGGCGGACAGCACCAGGGTGCGACACCACCACGGTTCGCTCACGAATCCCTCACCGATTCCGAGCACCCGCGCGCGGGTGCTCGATCCGGCCACCAGGTCGGTGATGCCGTGCAGGTCGGCCAGCATGCGAAAGCCGTTGCGGGGCAGGGCTGCCACCGTGCCGGGCGAGGCTGCCCAGCCTGGCGCGGCGAACAGCCGGGTCCGCAACCCGACGTGTTCGAGTACCCGGTCGGCGCCCATCAGGCGCAGGTTCGCCTCATGGGCGGGCAGCGTGGCGAACTCGCCGCGGCGCTTCTTGGTGGCGGCGGCGTCGAAGCCGTGCAGCACCACTGACGCCCCGGCCGACCGGCGGGTCTTAAGCCAGTCGACGGTGCCGGGATCGGACTCCAGCCGGTAGCCGTGTTTGAGTCGTGGCGCGACGAACAGCGATAAGGGCACCGACCGGCTGTCGAGCGCGGTGGAGAACTCCTCGACGTCGGCCAGCGTCCGGTCACTGATCCCCGACACCGACACGATCAGCTGCCCAGCCACTCTGCCAGTGTGGCAATTCCAGGTGACGAGATGGTGTCCGGCATCGAGATGTCAGACGTCCATCCGGTTCACCCCGGCAACACCGCTTCGATCGCGGCCACCACCTCCGGCGCATCGGGCTCGGTACGCGGCCGGAAGCGGTTCACCACCGTGCCCCCCGGCGCGAGGACGAACTTCTCGAAGTTCCACGCGATGTCCCCGGCCTGGCCTTCGGCGTCGGCGAATGCCGTCAGCTCGGCGTAGAGCGGGTGGCGCTGCGGGCCGTTGACGTCGGTCTTGGCCAACAGCGGGAAGGTGACACCGTAGGTGGTCGAGCAGAACGTCGCGATCTCCTCCGGCGTTCCCGGCTCCTGGCCCATGAACTGATTGCACGGCACCCCGATGACCGTCAGCCCGCGATCGGCGTAGTCGCGGGCGAGCTGCTCCAACGCACCGTACTGCGGCGTGAGGCCGCACTTGGAGGCCACATTGACCAGCAGGACGGCCCGGTCGGCGTAGTCGCCCAGCGAGGTGGGCTTGCCGTCGAGGGTGGTGAGCGGGATGTCGGTCAGACTCATGTGGCTGACGTTAGCAAGCCTGCCTGCCGTACCGCTGCGGGTCGGCGGTGGCCAGGATCCAGGCGTATTGGAAGGCCGCCTCCTTCCACCGCTCGTAGCGCCCGCTGATCCCGCCGTGGCCGGCCGCCATCTGGGTCTTCAGCAGCACCGGATGCCCGTCGGTCTTGGTGTGCCGAAGCGCCGCAACCCATTTAGCCGGCTCGACGTAGAGCACCCGGGTGTCGTTGAGTGAGGTCATCGCCAGGATCGCCGGGTAGTCCTTGGCCTCCACGTTCTCGTAGGGCGAATAGGACTTCATGTAGAAGTAGACGTCGGAGTTCTCCAACGGATTACCCCACTCGTCCCACTCCGTCACCGTCAACGGCAGGGATGGGTCGAGGATGCTGGTCAGCGGATCCACGAACGGCACCTGGGCCAGGATGCCGGCGAACAGTTGCGGCGCGAGATTGGCCACCGCCCCCATCAGCAGGCCACCGGCGCTGCCGCCGAGAGCCACCAGGTTCTGCGGTCGGGTCAGTCCGCTGTCGACGAGATGCTGTGCCACACAGACGAAGTCGGTGAAGGTGTTGCGTTTGGCCAGCAGCTTGCCGCCGTCGTACCACAGCCGGCCCATCTCGCCGCCGCCGCGCACGTGCGCTACGGCGAAGACCACGCCGCGATCGAGTAGCGACAGCCGCGCCACCGAGAAGCGGGGATCCTCCGAGGACTCGTAGGCACCGTAGCCGTATAGCACCGTGGGAGCCGGCAGCTCGACTCCGGCCTTGTGCACGATGGAGATCGGCACCCGGGTTCCGTCCTGCGCGACGGCCCAGTCCCTGCGCTCGACGTAATCCTCGCGCCGGTAGCCACCGAGCACCGGCTGCTCGCGCAGCAGCGTGCGCTCGCCGGTGGCCAGGTCGAGGTCATAGATCCGCAGTGGGGTGACGAACGACGTGGTTCCCACCCGTAGCTTTGGCGTCGACCAGTTCGGGTTACCCGCCAGGCCGGCCGAGGTCAGCTCCGAGTCGAAGGCGATCTCCTCGGGGGTGCCGTAGCCATCGGCGATCGGCCACAACTGAATCCGGGGCAAGGCCTCCCGGCGGTAGCTGACCACGAGGTGGTCGGCGAACGCGTCGACACCGTCGAGGCGGACGTCGTCGCGTCCGGGGATCAGTGTCCGCTGCGCGGACGGGTCCTCGACCGGGGCCTCCACGAGGGTGAAGTTGACCGCACCGTCGTTGTGCAGGATCAGGAACTTGTCCTGACCGCCGATCACCGCGTGCTCCACCGAATACTCCACTCCGTCACGGCGCGGCAGCACCGTGGTGAAGGTGGTGGCGGGGTCGGCGGCGTCGCCGAAGCGCACCTCCGAGGTGATCGACGAGCCGGCTGCGATGATCACGTACTTGTTGCTGCGGGTGCGGCCAACGCCGATCCAGAACCGCTCGTCGGGCTCGTGGAACACCTGCTCGTCGGGCTCGCTCGACCCGAGCCGGTGCCGCCACACGGTGTCGGGCCGCCACGCCTCGTCGACGGTGGTGTAGTACACGGTGGCGTTGTCGGCTGCCCACGTCACTCCCGATGCGATGCCGGCGATCTCGTCGGGGTACAGCTCACCGGTGCGCAAGTCCTTGAACCGCAGCGTGTAGCGCTCGTCGCCGACGACGTCCACCGAATAGGCCAGCAGGTTGCCGTCAAGACTCACGCTGCTGGCGCCGAGGGAGAAGAAGTCGTGGCCGTCGGCTTCGGCGTTCTCGTCGAGCAACACCTGCTCCCCTGGCACGTCGGTGTGCTCGTCGAACACCGGCGGATCCCAGTCGCTCGGGTCCGAGACGGGGCAGCGGCAATGCGCGCCGTACTGCTTGCCCTCGAAGCTGCGGCCGTAGTACCACCAGTCGCCGCGCCGGGTGGGCACCGACATGTCGGTTTCCTTGGTGCGGGACTTGATCTCCTCGAAGATCTTCTGCCGCAACGGTTCCAGGTAGGCCGTCGCTTCGTCGGCGTAGGCGTTCTCCGCCTCAAGGTGGGCGATCACCTCCGGGTCGGCCTTGTCGCGTAGCCACTCGTAGGGATCGACGAACACGTCACCGTGATGCACGCGCTCGGTGTCGACCCGCTTGGCGATCGGCGGGTTCACGCGCTCGGTCCGATCCAGTCGGCGAACGACAGGCCTGAGATACGTTCGTAGGCCTCGATATAGCGTGCCCGGGTGGCGTCGACGATCTCGCTGGGCAACGGTGGCGGTGGGGCGGATCCATTGCGGTCCCAGCCCGACTCCGGGCCGGTGAGCCAGTTGCGCACGAACTGCTTGTCGAAGCTGGGCTGCACGACGCCTTCTTGGTAGGTGTCTGCCGGCCAGTACCGCGACGAGTCGGGGGTGAAGACCTCGTCGGCGAGCACGACCCGGTCGTCGGCGTCGACGCCGAACTCGAACTTGGTGTCGGCGATGATGATCCCTTTCGTCAAGGCATGGTCGGCGGCCTGCAGGTAGATCTGCAAGGTGCGCTCGCGCAGCTGGTTGGCGCGCACCGGGCCCACCAGTTCGATGACGCGGTCGAAGGAGATGTTCTCGTCGTGCTCACCGAATTCGGCCTTACTCGCGGGGGTGAACAGCGGGGTCTCGAACTTGCTGGCCTCGACCAGGCCGGCCGGGAGGTCGATCCCACACACCGCGCCGGTGCGCTGGTAGTCGATCAGTCCGGATCCGGTCAGATAGCCGCGGGCCACGCATTCCACCGGCACCATGTCGAGCCGGCGGACCACCAGCGCCCGGCCGAGCACCTCGTCGGGGATGCGGGGATCGTCGGGCGGGCCGGCCAGGTGGTTGGGCGCCGAGATGTAGTCGAAGAAGAACACGCTCATCGCGGTGAGGATGCGGCCTTTGTCGGGGATGAGACTGTCCAGGATGTAGTCGAACGCCGAGATGCGGTCGCTGGCGACGAACAGCAGGTGCTCGTCGTCGATGCGATAGATCTCGCGAACCTTGCCGCTGGCCAGATGCCGATAGTCGCTCAGAGCGGGACGCATCGCGTCAGCCTATCGGGCCGCTGAGCCGAGCCGACTGTGCTGGGATCGAGCAATGAGAACGCGGTTCCTGCCCTATGCCACCACTCCGGGCCGACTGCTGGTGCAGGTGCTCAGCGACCTGCTGGTGGGGCTGTGGATCGTCGCGTGGGTTGGCGTGGGCTTGGGGGTGCATTCGGCGATTGCCACCATCTCCAGCGTGGGACGCCAGGTCAACGACAGCGCCAACGGACTGTCGGACAACCTGCATTCTGCCGGCGACAGCGTGCACGGGGTGCCGCTGATCGGGGACAGCATGTCCAAACCGCTGCGCGCGGCCAGCGAGGCAGCGCTCGATCTGGCCGGGGCGGGCCACCAGTTGGACACTACGGCGTCCTGGCTGGCCATTTTGCTGGCCATCGCAGTCGCCGGACCGCCCATCCTGGCAGTCGGGATGCCGTGGCTGTTCCTGCGGATTCGGTTCTTCCGCCGCAAGTGGACGGTGATCGCGCTGGCCAGGACACCGGCCGGCGAACAGTTGCTGGCATTGCGAGCCTTGGCCAATCGCCCGCTGCGCAAGCTGACGCAGGTCAGCCTCGACCCGGTCGGGGCGTGGCGGCGGGAGGATCCGCTCGCGGTTCGCGGGCTGGCCGCGCTGGAACTGCGCTCCGCCGGTGTGGCCGTCCCCCGCTATTGGCGCAATCCGGCGCGCTGACGAGCGGTGGGCGTACGAAACCGCGCCCAAGATGCAGTGGAACCGGGCGAGTGCTGGCTGCGTCCATCCTCATGTGCTTGAGGATTACCTTCGCCGCCAGGACGGTGTCATCACCCTGCAGCAGGCGCAGCGGGCCGGTCTGAGCGAATTCGCCGTTCGGCGCCGGGTCAGGGCGGGCCAATGGCGGCGATGCTCGCCGGGGGTGTACTTCGCCGACGACCGTCCGTTCACCGCAGCAGCGCGCATCCGGGCCGCGGTGTGGAGCCGGGGTCACCGCGCCACCGCCAGCGGCCTCGCGGCAGCGTGGTGGCTGGGCCTGATGACAACAGCACCGGACATCGTGGAGATCACGGTTCCGCGCAACAGTCACGGCCGGGCCGCGCGCGGCACCCGGCTGCGGCGGCGCGATCTTGCTGAGATCGACATCATCGAACACCGTTCACTGCGAGTCACCGCGCTGGCCCTGACTGTCCTCGAGGCGGCCACCCGGCGCGGGGGCGGGGCGGGGATCATGGACGCCGCGTTGCAGCGGCGACTGGGATTAGCCCACCTCCAGCAGGCGCACACTCGCAACGGCGCCCGGCACGGCGCCGCCGCGTGCCGGCGATTGCTCGACGCCGCCGCCGGAGGCGCGCGCTCGGAGGCCGAGCGCCTGCTGGTCCACTCGCTCAAGAGCGCCGGCATCACCGGCTGGCATGCCAACTTCCCGGTCGGCGATTACGTCGTCGACATAGCCTTTCCGCGTCAGCGCGTCGCTGTCGAGGTAGATGGTTGGGCGTTCCACAGCGACCATGCGGCATTCCAGAACGATCGGGAACGACAGAACCTACTTGCCCTGGCGGGCTGGCAGGTGCTGCGCTTCACCTGGTTTGACCTGACCCAGCACCCAGACCGCGTGCTCGCTGAGATTCGTGCGTCCGTTTCGGCGCGCTGACGAGCGGTGGGCGTACGAAACCGCGCCCAAGACGTGATCCGCTACAGTTCGGCCGTGGCAGACCTCACCGGCACCGTCGCAGTGATCACCGGCGCGGCACGCGGTCAAGGCAGGAGTCATGCCGTGGCGCTGGCCGCCGAGGGAGCGGACATCATCGCCATCGACCGGTGCGCCGATATCGACTCCATCCCCTACCCGTTGGCCACCAAGGCCGACCTGGACAAGACCGTCGCGCTGGTGGAGGCGCGGGGCCGACGGGCGGTCCCGGTGATCGCCGACGTACGGGATCTGGACGCGTTGCGGGCCGGCGTGCAGAGCGGTATCGATCAGCTCGGCGACGTCGACATCGTGGTGGCCAACGCCGGCGTGGTGGCGATCGGGCTCAAGGATCCGCTCGACGAGGCCGTCTACCGCGACATCGTCGACACCAACCTCAACGGCGTGTGGCACACCATCGTGGCGACCGTCCCGTCGATCATCCGCAAGGGCCGGGGCGGGTCGATCATCCTGACCAGTTCCGCTCAGGGCCTGGTCGGCCGCGGCGGGGACGGCAGCGCCGCGATGTTCGCCTACGCCGCGGCCAAGCACGGTGTCGTCGGCCTGATGCGGTCAGCGGCAAACGCCTACGCCCAGAACAATATTCGGGTGAACTCGGTGCACCCTACCGGGGTGGCGACCCCGATGATCCTCAACGAGTTCACCGCCACCAGCATGCGCGACAACCCCAGGGGCTCGTCTCTGTCGGCCAACCTGCTGCCGGTCCCGTTCGTCGAAGCCGAAGACGTCACCAACGCGGTGGTGTGGTTGGCCAGCGCCAAGGCCCGCTACATCACCGGCGCGACACTGCCGATCGACGCCGGTCACACCGTGATGTGATCAGCCGAATTCGACGTAGAGGTGTCTGATACCGGTGTGCCGGTTGCTGCGTGCCCACTGCACCGGCTTGACCACGCGGATCTCCGAGAACCGGCTCAGCAGTTCCTCGTAGAGCACCCGCAACTCCAGCCGAGCCAGGTTCGCACCCAGGCAGTAGTGCACGCCCTGACCGAAACCCAAGTGCGGGTTACGTTTCCGGCCAACATCGAAGGTGTCGGCATCGTCGAAGACGGTCTCGTCGCGATTGGCCGAGCCCTCCCACACCAGCACCTTCTGACCCGCTCGGATGCGGCGGCCGCCGAGTTCGGTGTCGCGGGTGGCGGTGCGCCGCTTCGACGGTGACGGCGACGTCCAGCGGATCATCTCTTCGACCGCCGTCGGCAACAACTCCGGATCGTCGCGCAGCCGCCGGTACTGGTCGGGGTTCTGCGCCAGGGCCAGCAGCCCGCCGGCCACCCCGTTGCGCGTCGTCTCGGCTCCCGCGCTGAACAGCAGCGAGAAGAACATGTACAGCTCGAGGTCGGACAGTGGATCAGTGCTGGCGTTGGCGACCACCGAGAGCATGTCGTCGCTTGGCTGCGCCCGCTTGGCCGCGATCAGCTCGGTGCCGTAGGCGTACATCCGCGAGCCGGCCTCCTCCACCGACTGCGTGCCGACCTCACCACGGCGGGAATCGCCGAAATCGAACGTCGGCTCGATCGCCCGGAACAGCCAATGCCGTTCGGTTTCCGGCACTCCCAGCAGGATGCAGATCATCTGCATCGGCAACTCGGCGGCGACGTCGACCAGGAAGTCGAACGGCACACCGGGCTGCACGGCATCGAGCAGAGCCCGCGCCCGGGCCCGCAGATCGTCCTCGACCCGGCGGATCATCCGTGGGGTCAATCCCGAACTGACCAGACGGCGGATGTGGGTGTGCCGCGGGTCGTCCATCATGTTGAGTACCTGCCCGGCCACCGGCAGATCCTGCAGGAGGGTGCCGCCGAACGGCCGCTCACCCCCGGTCACCGAGGAATAGGTGTCCGCATCCCGCAGCACGGCCAGGGTTTCGGCGTGGGTGGCCACCGACCAGAAGCCTTCACCGTCCGGGGTGTTCGCGGTCGGCTCATGCCAGAACACCGGCGCCTCGCGGCGGTGTACCGCGAACAGGTGATGTGGGAAGCCGTCGGCGAAGTTGTCCAGGTCGGTGAAGTCGATGTCGGTGAGGGCCATGGCGTCAGAGGATCGCGCCGGGGGTGTACTTGGCGGCATCGGGATACTGGCTCACCAGTCGGTCCACCGCGGCCACCACCGCGTCGACCTGGCTGCCCGCGGCGCCGGTGAATGCTTGTTTGTCGGCCAGCGCCGCGTCCAGCGCCGCCCGGTCCAGCGGCAGGCGGGGGTCGGCGGCCAACCGGTCCAGCAGGTCGGGCTCGGCGCCGCGTTCCCGCATGGCCAGCGCCACCGCGACGGCGTGTTCCTTGATCACCTCGTGCGCGGTCTCGCGGCCCACCCCGGCTCGCACCGCAGCGATCAGCACCTTGGTGGTGGCCAGGAACGGCAGGTAGCGGTCCAGTTCGCGCTGGATCACCGCCGGGTAGGCGCCGAACTCGTCGAGCACGGTCAGGAAGGTCTCGATCTGTCCGTCGATGGCGAAGAACGCGTCGGGCAGCGCGACCCGGCGCACCACCGAGCAGAACACGTCACCTTCGTTCCATTGCGCGCCGGCCAGCTCCGCGGCCATCGAGGCGTAGCCCCGCAACACCACCTGCAGGCCGTTGACCCGCTCGCAGCTGCGGGTGTTCATCTTGTGCGGCATGGCCGAGGAGCCGACCTGGCCGGGCGCGAACCCTTCGGTGACGAGCTCATGGCCGGCCATCAGCCTGACGGTGTGGGCGAACGACGACGGCCCGGCGCCCAGCTGGACCAGGGCGGACACCACGTCGTGGTCCAGGGAGCGTGGGTACACCTGCCCGACGCTGGCGAAAACCGCTGAGAATCCCAAGAATTCGGCGACTCGGCGTTCCAGCGTGGCCAGCCGGTCGGCGTCGCCGTCGAAGAGGTCCAGCATGTCCTGCGCGGTGCCCATCGGTCCTTTGATGCCGCGCAGCGGGTAGCGCTCGATCAGCTCGCGGATGCGGGTCAGCGCGATCAGCGTTTCCTCGGCGGCCGAGGCGAACCGCTTGCCCAGGGTGGTGGCCTGGGCGGCGACGTTGTGGCTGCGGCCGGCCATCACCAGGTCGCGGTAGGTGACCGCACGCTCGGCAAGCCGGGCTGCCACCGCGACACCGTGGGCGTGGACGAGTTCCAGCGACTTGCGGATCTGCAGCTGCTCGACGTTCTCGGTCAGGTCGCGGCTGGTCATGCCCTTGTGCACGTGTTCGTGACCGGCCAGGGCGTTGAACTCCTCGATGCGGGCCTTGACGTCGTGGCGGGTCACCCGCTCGCGGGCCGCGATCGAGCCGAGGTCGACCTGCTCGAGCACCCGCTCGTAGTCCTGCACGACACCGTCGGGCACTGAAACATTGGAGCCGCCCAGTTCCTGCTGGGCGCGCAGTACGGCCAGCCAGAGCCGACGTTCGGCGACGATCTTGGCCTCCGGTGACCAGATCGCCACCATCTCGCCGCTCGCGTACCGGTTGGCCAGGACATTCGGGATCGTCACAAGCTGACAGCTTACGGTTTGGGCCATGCACTACGTCGGGGTCGACCTCGCCTGGGGTGAGCGCATGCCGACCGGGCTCGCCGTGGTCGACGACGCCGGCGTGCTGGTGTGGGTGGCAGCAGCCGGAGACGACGCCGACGTACTCGCCCAACTGGCGCCCTACGTCGAGGGTCCGTGCGTGGTGGCGATCGACGCTCCGCTGGTGGTGACCAATCCGGTCGGCACCCGGCCCTGCGAGATGGCGCTCAACCGGGACTTCCGCCGCTACGAGGCGGGCGCCCACCCGGCCAATACCGGGTTGGCGTGGTTCGCCGACGGCGGCCGCGGGGCGCGGCTGTGCCGGGCCATGGGCCTGCAGCTCGATCCGCACACCACGGGCTCGCGGCGTGCTCTGGAGGTTTATCCGCACGCGGCGGCGGTGGTGCTGTTCGGTTTGGACCGCAC
Source organism: Mycolicibacterium litorale (assembly GCA_002007745.1). Lineage (GTDB taxonomy): Bacteria > Actinomycetota > Actinomycetes > Mycobacteriales > Mycobacteriaceae > Mycobacterium > Mycobacterium litorale_A. The sequence goes on from CP019882.1 coordinate 5,148,968, forward strand.
CCTGAAGTACAAGAACAAGCCCGGCCGCGACTTCGCCGGATTGCAGGCGGAGTTGCTGCGGCTCGCCGGCTTCATCGAGGCACTGCCCGACCTGTCGGTAACCGACCATCCCGGCTGGCTGCACCTTGTGGCATCGGTCCGGTCGGCGACCCGCAAGGCGGAGCTGCGCCGGGTCGAGGATCCCCTGGATGCGGTGCTGTGCGCCTACGTCGCACGCTTTGCCACCGAGCGGCCCGCCGAGGTGACGATCTACGGCGACCCGGCCAGCGGCTGCATCATCACCCCGACGCCGAGGGCGAGGTGACGGCTCACGCGCGCAGGCCGGTCCACGCCTCCGAGGTGCCGGTCAGTCGGCTGACCTGCTCCAGGAACCGCCGCACCGTGGCCGGGTTGTCGTGCCGTTGCCATCCGAACGTCGTCGGCCGCTGGGCTCGGTCGTGCCAGAAGTGGCCGGGCTTGGATGCCGGCCGGGTGGCCACCAGCCATACCGCGGTGTCGGCGCCGTCGGCGACGTCGCGCAGCAGCGGCTTGGTGAGCATCCGAAACCGCGGCAGGTACTCGGCCACACCGGGGGTGTCCACCCAGCCGGGATGCATGCTCTCCACCCGGACATCGGTCCCGGCCAGCCTGCGCGCCCACGAGTCGGCGAGCACCACCTGCATCTTCTTGGTGCGGGCGTACACCCGCAGTCCGCTGTAACCGTGCCGCGACTCGAGATCGCCGGCCACCAGCGGTGAGCCGTACATGCCGCCGGAGGACACGAACACCACCGAGGCTCCGCCGGCGGCGCGCAGCAGCGGTAACAGCCGTTCGGTCATCAGGTGCGGGCCCAGCACGTGGGTGGCCAGCTGCAGCTCGTGTCCCTGCGGGGTCAGGGTGCGTTCTGTGGGCATGAGCCCGGCGTTGTGCACCAAACCGTTGAGGGCGGGCACCTGATTGGCGAAGTCGGCAGTCCACGCCCGCACCGCATCCAGATCGGAGACGTCGCAAACCTCTTCGGCCACCTCGGCTTCGGTGACCGACGAGCGGATCGCAGCAGCCGACTGCCGCACCTTCTGCGGGTCGCGGCCCACCAGGTGGACGGTGGCGCCGAGGCCGGCGAACGATTGTGCCATGGCCAGCCCGATGCCCGCGGTGGCTCCGGTGACCACCACGCGTTTGCCGAGCATTGCCCGCGGTTGCGCGTCGGCGGGCCACCAATGCCGGCGCAGGCCGGAGCCGAGCTTGCTGTAGCCGAGGATCAACGCCCGGTCCAGCACCCCGTCGAGCAGGTTGGTCGCCGGCCGGGTGAGCGGCGAGAAATCCATGCCTCGAACGTAACCGCTCACACCCGCATGGTGCGCTCGTCGATCGGCGCCAATACGTCGATCACGTCGACCAGCGTGGCCCGGGCGACCTGGCGCGGCCCGTCCCCGTCGGCGACCATCGCCGCCACTGCCGCGCCGTCGACGGCGTTCACCAGCGCGGTCACCAACTCCACCCGCACGTTGCGGCCCGACCGGGAGATCGCCTCACCGACGGCTTCCACCCGCTGTTGCAGCAGCCGGCGCTGTACCTCGCGCAGGTCGGGCTGGCGGGCGCAGGCGATATAGCGTTCGTAGCGCGAGATCAGCTGCTCGCTGGTGCCCTCGCCGTCCAGGTCCCCGACCAGCAGGTCGACCAGCACATCGGCGGTCGCCTCGGTTCCCCGCCGGCGCCGGGGCAGCGCGTCGACTCGCACCCGCAACTGGGCGGTCTCCACCGCGGCCAGATACTCGACGGCCTTTTGCACCAGATCGTCCAAGGACGAGAAGTAGTAGGTCGTCGAGGCCAGCGGCAACTTGGCGCGCCTGGCCACCGCGCGATGCCGGACCGCCTCGAACCCGCCCTCGCACAGCAACTCGGCGGCGGCGCTGATCAGCGCATACCGTCGACGTTCTCCCTTGGGAGTAACCGCTGCCGTCACGTTCAGCAATGCTGCCAGCAGCGCCACAGGCACATCGCTGTTTCACCGAATCATTAACCTCGCACCCGGGCGGGTGCGGTCCCGGTGGCAAGATGTCGGCATGGCGAACCTGAGCCGCCGGGCGGTTTTGCGACTCGGTGCCGGGGCCGCTGCGGGCGCCGCCGGGGCCTTCGTGGCCGGCCGGGTGCTGGATTCCGCGGCACGTGTCGCGGATGCCGATGTCGCGATGACAGGCGTCGGTGCCCCGCTGCTCCCACCCGCGCCGCTGGAACCGGCGGCGGGGGTCCCGGCGCCGACCATGGTGACCGGATCGTTCAGCTCTGCTGCCCGCGGTGGCATCCAGACCAACTGGGCCATCGCCCGCCCGCCGGGACAGACGGCACCGTTGCGGCCGGTCATCGCTCTGCACGGGCGGTGGAGCGACGCGGCTCAGGTGATGGCGGGCGGGGTCGAGCAAGGCCTGGCTCAAGCCGTCGACGCCGGTCTGCCGCCGTTCGCGGTCGTGTCGGTCGACGGCGGCGAGACCTACTGGCACGATCGCGCGTCGGGTGACCACACCGGGTCGATGGTGCTCGACGAACTCATCCCGATGCTGGGCGGCCAGGGTCTGGACACCTCCCGGGTCGCGTTCCTGGGCTGGTCGATGGGCGGGTACGGGGCGCTGTTACTCGGCGCCCGGCTCGGCCCGGCCCGCACCGCGGCAATCACCGCGGTTAGTCCCGCGCTGTGGTTGTCCTCGGGGGCGGCGGCCCCCGGTGCGTTCGACGGTCCCGACGACTTCGCCGCCAACACCGTGTTCGGCCTTCCCGCCCTGGCGTCGATCCCGATCCGGATCGACTGTGGCAACAGCGACCCGTTCTATGCGGCGACCAAACAATTCATCGCCCAGCTGCCCAATCCGCCGGCCGGTGGTTTCTCCCCTGGCGGTCACGACGGCGGGTATTGGAGCTCTCAGCTGCCCGGCGAACTGGCCTGGATGGCTCCCCTTCTGACGGCGTGAGCAACGCTCACCTCAGTGTGATCCGGCCCTCTGCGGCCGCCAGCGCGATGTCACTGCGAAAGTGGCTGCCCGGCAACCGAATCGACGAGGCGATCCGGTAGGCCGCTGCGCGGGCGGCGACCAGGTCGGCGCCGGTGCCGACGACGGACAGCACCCGCCCGCCGGACGAGACGATCGAGCCGTCGTCACGCCGGGTGGTGCCCGCGTGCAGGACGCCGTCGGCTTCCGAGCCGGTGATCACATCGCCGAGGCGGGGGCGGCCCGGATAGTTCTCGGCGGCGATCACCACGGTCACCGCGTAGCCGTCGCGCCACCGCAGCGGACCGAAGTCGGCCAGTTTCCCGGTGGCCGTCGCATACAGCAGCTGCCCCAGCGCAGACTCCAACAGCGCCAACACGGCCTGCGTCTCCGGATCGCCGAAGCGGCAGTTGAATTCGACGACGGCCGGACCGCCGGAGGTCATCGCCAGCCCGGCGTAGAGCAGGCCGGAGAACGGGCAACCCCGCTGAACCAGTTCGGCCGCAACGGGTTCGACGACTTCGCTGACGATCGCGGCGGTCACCTCATCGGGCAGCCACGGTAGCGGCGAGTAAGCCCCCATGCCGCCGGTGTTGGGCCCGGCGTCGTTGTCGGCGACCCGCTTGAAATCCTGAGCCGGCAGCAGCGGGACCACGGTCGCGCCGTCGACCAGACAGAACAGCGACACCTCGGGTCCGTCGAGGAAGGACTCCAGCAACACCGGGTGTCCGGAATCGAGCAGCGCCGCGGCATGGACGCGCGCCACGTCCCGGTCGGCGGTGACCACCACGCCCTTACCCGCGGCCAGCCCGTCGTCCTTGACCACCCAGGCGGGCTGGCCGGCGGCGGGCCCGAACCGGTCGAGGGCGGCGTCGAGGTGTGCGGGGTTGTCGACGGTCTCGCTGGTCGCGGTGCGCACGCCCGCCGCGGCCATCACATCCTTGGCGAAGGCTTTGGACCCTTCGATGCGGGCGGCGTCTTTGGACGGTCCGAAGCAGGCGATGCCCGCCGCGCGTACCGCATCGGCGACGCCGAGAACCAACGGCACTTCCGGGCCGACGACCACCAGGTCGATGTCGAGTTCGCGAGCCAGCCCGGTGACCGCCTCGGCCGAGGTGATGTCGACCTCGTGCTGCTCGGCCACCGCCGCCGTGCCGGCGTTGCCGGGCGCCACGGCCAGGTAGTCCACCTCCGGGTCCTTGCGCAGGCCCAGCAGCAGGGCGTGTTCGCGGGCACCGGATCCGATCACGAGGACGCGCACAGGTTCACACCCTAACGCCCGCCCCGTTACCAGGTGTCGACGAATCGCCTCGGGGGCGGCAGCTCGCCGCGGGCACCGGCCGCGGCCAGCGTCGCGCTGATCAGGCTGCGGGTGTCGGCGGGGTCGATGACGTCGTCGACCTCGAAGATCTGGGCCGCGTTGAGCGCCTTGGCGTTCTCCTCGAGTGCCGCGGTGGCCTGCCGGACGCGATCCTCTCGTTCGGCGTCGTCGGCGATGGCCTCGAGTTCCTTGCGCATGCCCAGCCGTACGGCGCCCTCTAAGCCCATCGGGCCCAGGTGCGCACCCGGCCAGGCGACGGTCAGCAGCGGTTCGTGCAGACTGCCCCCGGTCATGGCCTGCGCACCGAGCCCGTAGCCGCGGCGCAGGATCACCGCCACCAGCGGGACCCGCAGCGCTGCGCCGGCGACCAGCAGCCGGGAGGCCCGGCGCACCAGTGCCTCACCTTCGGCGGCCGGGCCGACCATGTAGCCCGGGCAGTCGACGAGTGAGACGACCGGTAGCCCGAACGTGTCGCACAGTTGCAGAAAACGCGCCGCCTTGTCCGCCGCTGCGGCGGTGATGGCTCCGGCCATGACCATGGTGTTGTTGGCGATGACGCCGACCGGTCGTCCGTCGATGCGGGCCAGCGCGGTCACCATCTCGGGGGCGAACTTCTCCCGCAGGAATGTGACGGACCCTTGGTCGGCGAGCGTTTCGATGATCGGGGCGACGGGATACGCCCGCCGTGCGCGCTCAGGAATGGCTGTGCGCAAAGAGGTTTGGTCGACCACCGGTCCCGGCGCGGTTGGCGGCTGGAAGTAGCCCAGGAGCCGCTTGGTGACGGCGACGGCCTCGGCTTCGTCGGCGACGACGACGTCGACGACGCCGTTGGGTGCCTGCACCGAGATCGGGCCGACGGCGTCGGGTTCGATGTCGCCCAGCCCGCCGCCGGCGATCATCGCCGGGCCGCCCATCCCGATCGACGCGTCGGCGGTGGCGACGATGAGATCCGAACATCCGGCGATCACCGCGTTGCCGGCAAAACAGCGCCCCTTGACGATCGCGATCCGCGGCACCACTCCGGACAGCGCCGCCCACAACTTGAACGCGCGGACCTCCAGCGAGGACACCGTCGGGTAATCGGTGTCCCCCGGCCGCCCACCACCGCCTTCGGCGAAGAAGACGGTGGGCAGGCGCAGTCGCTCGATGAGTTCGAAGAGCCGGTCCTTCTTACGGTGACCGAAGACGCCCTGGGTGCCGGCCAGCACCGTGTAGTCGTAGGACAGCACCGCGCACGGGTGACCGTCGACAGCGGCCGTGCCGGCGACCAGGCCGTCGGCCGGGGTGCGGGCGATCAGGTCGGCCACCTCTCGGCGCTGGCGCTGGGCGGCGATCGCGAAGCGGCCGTATTCGACGAAGGAGTCCGCGTCGACCAGGTCGGCGATGTTCTCGCGGGCCGTGCGGCCACCGGCGGCATGTCGGCGTTCGACGGCGTCGGGACGCGCTGCGTCTTCGGTCAGCGCCCGTCGGCATCGCAGTTCTTCGAGCTCCGGGCGGTCGGCCATCAGCAGAATCCTATGGGCATACACTTGACTTGAAGGTGTATGGTCGTCTCCAAGGTGTGCTACATCACATGAACAGCGAGGGAGAACATGACCACCGCCAGCGTGTGCCCGTTCGGGGAGGGCTTCGACTTCACCGACCCAGATCTGCTCCAACTCGGCATGCCCGTGGTCGAGCTGGCGCAGTTACGCCAGACCGCACCGGTCTGGTGGAACGAGCAGGCCGACGGCACTTCGGTGTTCGACGACGGCGGCTACTGGGTGATCACCAAACACCGCGACATCCGGGCCATCTCCCGTGACAGCGACCTGTGGTCGACCAACGCCAAGGGCGTGGTGATGCGCTTCCCGGACGGCATGACCGCCGAGCAGCTCGACATCACCAAGGCGCTGCTGATCAACCACGACGCGCCCGAACACACCCGGCTGCGCAAGCTGATCTCGCGGCTGTTCACTCCGCGCTCGGTGGCCAAGCTGGAGGAGAAACTGGCCGTCGCCGCCCGTGACATCGTGGCTTCCGCCGCCGCCAAGGACACCGGCGACTTCGTCAACGACATCGCCATGCAACTCCCGCTGCTGGCCATCGCCGACCTGCTCGGGGTCCCGGAAGCCGACCGGCGGAAGCTCTTTCACTGGACCAACAGCATCATGAACACCGACGACCCGGACTTCGACAGCGACCCGACCGCCGCCAATGCCGAGCTGATGGGCTACGCGTACACGATGGCCGAGCAGCGCAGGCAGTGCCCCGCTGACGACATCGTGACCCGCCTGGTGCAGGCCGATCTCGATGGGGAATCGTTGTCCGAACTCGAGTTCGCGTTCTTCGTCATTCTGCTGGCCGTGGCCGGCAACGAGACCACCCGCAATGCCATGACCCATGGGATGAACGCGTTCTTCAACAATCCCGACCAGTGGGAGCTGTTCAAGCGGGATCGACCTGAGACCACCGCCGACGAGATCGTGCGCTGGGCGACCCCGGTGCACTGCTTCCAGCGCACCGCGCTGGCCGACGTCGAACTCGGTGGAGTCACCATCAACAAGGGGCAGCGGGCCGGGCTGTTCTACAGTTCGGCCAACTACGACGAAGACGTCTTCGACAACCCGTTCGAATTCAACATCCTGCGCGATCCCAATCCGCACCTCGGATTCGGCGGCAACGGTGCGCACTTCTGCATCGGGGCCAACCTGGCCCGCATGGAGATCAAGCTGATCTTCAACCAGATCGCCGACCAGATCCCCGACATCCGCAAGCTCGGCGAGCCTGAGCGGCTGCGTTCGGGCTGGATCAACGGGGTCAAAGAGCTGCCTGTCGCCTACCACTAGCCCGGGGGCCCGATAGCATCCGGGTTCATGGGACACCCGGGCTATCCGCCGTATCCCGGCTATCCGCCGCCGGCCGTACCGCCGCGGTCGGCTGCCGACCTGACGATCTCGATCATCGTCATGGTGCTGACGGTCATGGTGGGCGCCGGCAGCGCGTTCCTCGGCTTGTTGTCGCTGGCGTTCCTGGACTATTGCCCACCGGCGACCTGCAGTGTCGAGGGCGCGGTGACTGCGGTGCTGACGGCGGTCGGCATCGCCGCCCTGGTCGGCCTGGCCGGCATCATCGTCACCATCGTGCAATTGGCCCGGCGCAAGACGGCGTGGCCCTTCGCCGTCGGCACGTTGGTGCTGTGCCTGGTCGTGCTGTTCTTCGGCGGGATGGCGTACTCGATGGCAGTGGGCGGCTGAGGTGCGCACCCACGGCTGGTCGGGGTCGGCGCCGGCCACCGATGAGGAGGCGGTAGCGCGGATTCTGGCGGCTGCCAACCAGGCGATCGACGCCCGCGGCGCCGACCTGAGCATCGCCGACGTGGCGCGCACCCTGGGCGTCACCCGGCAGACGGTGTATCGCTACTTCCCCAGCACCTACGCGCTGCTGCAGGCGGCGGCACGGGCCGCAGCCAACGGCATCCTCGACCGCTTGGCGGCGCACCTGGCCGGCGTCACCGATCCCGCAGAAGCGGTGACCGAGGGCATCGCCACCGCCCTGGAATGGTTGCCTCACGACAAGCACATCGGGTTGTTGCTCGCACCCGAACGCGCGGTCGCGTTCAATGTGGAGATCACCTCCGACGTCGCGCTGACGTTCGCGGGTTCGATGCTGCGCCGATTCGACGTGGATTGGGCGGCACAGGGTTTCGACGCCGACGAGCTCGACGAACTGGCCGAGCATCTGCTGCGGATCATCCAGTCGTTCATGGTCGACCCGGGCCGGCCACCACGGCAGGGCGCCGAACTGCGGCGTTATCTACGCCGCTGGGTCGCCCCGCACTGGTGCGTCAGGATGTCCACCAGGATATTCAAGGCCGCAGCGCCGCAGGCGATTAGCGACCGGCCACCGGCACGGTCACGGTCGTCGTGGCCGCGTTGCCGACCGGGTCGGCGGGCGCGGGCCACGCCGACGCGGCGAAGATGGCGCTCAACGAGACCACCACCGGGCAGAGCACCGTCACCGTGGTGTCGATGACGTTCACCCACCGCGTGACCTGACGAGCGACCCTGGTGCGCTTGGTCGTTGGCGCCGTCCACAGGCTCAGCATGGTCGGCGCGGTCCACGAGTCGTACATGGTCATCGAAGTCATCACCACTCCTGCCCATCCGATCGAGGCCCGCGGCCCGATTTCACTTTGGTAACACTGGGGCACAGAGGTCACATTTGTGACACGACGCGATAAAGGTTTGCGATCTGCGCGTTTCCTTACCGTTGTCTTAGTGGCCTCTTTGTTATGGGCAGCTAGTCCTCCGGTTTGCCGCTGTGCATCCTCACCGCGGCGTCGACGTTCGCTTTCTTGTCCTCCCCAGCGCCCTTCTCGGCGGCCTTCTTACGTTTGGCCACCACCCGGCCGACGGCGCCGTCGAACTTGGAACCCAGCGGAAAGCCGAGGTAATGCGTCAGGAAGATCGCCATCTCCTTGAGCTCGTCGCCGCTGAGCTCGTCGTTGTGCAGGGCGGCGTTGGCCTGGATCTCCACCAGGTCGTCGATGCCCATCGCGGCGACCGCGGTCAGCGTCATGATCCGCTTGTCCCGCATCGACAGCCCCGGCCGGGTCCAGATGGTGGCGAACAGATGATCCACGGTGAGATCGAAGTAGGGGTTGCCCTCGATGTTGGGCATCTCCCAGCCATACACCTCGTTCATCTTGTCCAGGCCCTTGCGGCGCACCTCGTCCATCGTCACTCCTTCGTGTGTGGGACACCGAGTCCGGCGGCCAGGTCTCGTAGCGTGATCTCGGCCAGCGGAAGGTCCACCCCGGCGGCTTCACCCAGGCCCAGGGCCAATCGCAGATCCTTCTCGGCCAGCCCCCGGGTGTGCAGAAACATGTTGTAGAGGAAGTGATCAGCCTGCAGCGGAGCGGTGTCGTCGCGAACCATGATCGCACCGGGACCACCGCTCTGCGCGTCGCTGTGCCGCACCACACGGCCCAACTTCTGCAGGTCGATTCCGGTCGCCTCGGCTAGCTTCGCGGCCTCACACGCCGCCGCAAACCCGATGTAGGTCAACATGTTCCGGGCCAACTTCATCCGAGTCCCGGCACCCGGCCCACCGGCGCGCACCACCATCGACGCCCACCGCTTGAACACCGGCTTCACCCGTTCGTAGGCGTCGTCGTCGGCACCGACCATCACGGCCAGCTCGCCCTTGGCGGCGGCGCCGGCACCGCCGCTGACCGGAGCGTCGACGATGTGAATGCCGTTGGGACGCAGCTGTTCAGCCAGCTCGGCGGCGGTGTTCGGCTCGATGGTGGAATGGATCGCGATGACCGTGCCCGGCTTGGCGTGTTCGGCCAGCCGGGCCACCACATCGCGCACCTGCTCGTCGTTGAGCACGGTCACCTCGATGACATCGGCCTTGGACACCTCCGTGATGTCGTCGGCCAGCTCGGCACCCAGCTCGGCCAGCGGCGTCATGGCCTCGGTGCGCACATCGAAGACGATGAGCCCGCCCGGCCAGTCGACAAGTCGTTTGGCCATCGGCGCGCCCTGGTTGCCGAGCCCGATGTAGCCGACCTTGAGATCACTCAGGGCAGCGCTCATCGGAAAATCTGTCCGCCGTCGACATTGAAGATCTGTCCAGTGATCCACTTCGCCTGGTCGGACAACAGGAACAGGCACATACCCACCAGATCGTCGACCTCACCCATGCGGGACAGCGGGATGCCCTTGACGATGTCGGCCACCATCTCCTGCGGGGTGGTGGTGCGGTTGGCCTCGGTGTTGATCGGGCCGGGCGCAATGGCGTTGATCCGGATGTTCTGGCCGCCGAGCTCGGTCGCCAGCTGCTGGGTCAGGCTGTTGACGCCGGCCTTGGCCAGTCCGTAGAAGTTCGAGTACAGCCAGGCTGCGGTCGAGGACTGGTTGACGATCGCACCGCCGCCGCGCTTGGCCATCTTCCGGTACACCGCGCGGGTGCACACCAGCGCGCCGTCGAGATTGACGCTCATGAACTTCTTGTAGTAGTCCCAATCGACGGTGATCAGGAAGTCCAGCTTCATCCCGCCGAAGATCGCGGCGTTGTTCACCAGGTAATCGATGCCGCCGAACTCGGCCAGCGTCGCATCGGCCATCGCCTTGGCCGACTCCGGACTGCTCACGTCGACGGGCAAGGCGAGCGCGGTTCCACCCTCACCTTTGATACCGTCGGCGACCTTCTGCGCGCCATCGGTGTTGATGTCGGCCACGACCACCGCGGCGCCCTCACGGGCCAGCGCCTCGGCGTAGGCCTGGCCGATGCCACCACCTGCGCCGGTGACGATGGCGACCTTCTGGTCAAACTGTCCCATTCGATTTCCTTTCACGGCCGAGTGGCCAGTTAGCGCACGCGATCGGCCTGTTCCAGTGTCACAAGTGGCCACTGGACGCCGGATTAGACCGCGGTGGCAATGACTTTCAGTTCGAGGTACTCCTCGAATCCCGCCAGCCCCATCTCTCGGCCGACGCCGGACTGCTTGTAGCCGCCGAAGGGCACATCCGCGGAGTACCAGACTCCGCCGTTGACGTTAACGGTGCCGACCCGCAGCCGATTCGCCGCGACTTGGGCCCGGTCCGGATCGCCGCTGAACACGCTGCCTGACAGCCCATAGGGCGAGTCATTGGCAATGCGGATCGCGTCGTCGTCACCGTCGTGGGCGATCACGGTCAGCACCGGGCCGAAGATCTCCTCACGCGCCACCCGGGCGGTGTTGTCCAGCCCGGCGATCACGGTCGGTTCGATGAAATATCCGGTGTCGCGATCAGCTGGGCGGCCGCCGCCGCAGGCGAACCGTCCGCCCTCGGTGATGGCCAGGTCCAGATAGGACTGCACGCGATCACGCTGACGCTCGGAAATGACTGGGCCGCAGATTGTTCCGGGGTTGGTGGGGTCACCCGGGCGGATACCGGACATGGTGGCCGCAGCCGCCTCGACCGCCTCGTCGTAACGTGCCCGCGGCACCACCAGCCGGGTGGTGATCGCACAGCCCTGACCGGCATGCATCGACGCGGTGAACGCCGCCATCGAGCACGCGCCGGCCAGATCCGCATCATCGAGCACCAGGAACGCCGACTTGCCGCCGAGCTCCAGGAAGACCTTCTTGATGGTGGCGGCACCGGCGGCCATCACCGCGCGGCCGGTGTTCGTCGAACCGGTGAACGACACCATGTCGACCCGAGGATCGCTGGACAGCAGGGCACCGACCGCATGGTCGTTGGAGGTGACGATGTTGACCACCCCCGGCGGAAACTCGGTGTGCTCGGCGATGAGTTCGCCGAGCACCGCCGCGCACCAGGGGGTGTCCGGCGCCGGCTTGAGCACGACGGTGTTGCCGGCCGCCAATGCGGGACCGAGCTTGGCCAGGTTGATCTGGTGGGGGAAGTTCCACGGGGTGATGGCACCGACGACGCCGACCGCCTCACGGGCGATGGTCCGCTGGGTCTTGATGCCCATCGGGGACGCGACGCCCAGATCCTGGCGCCAGGCGTAGGACTCGGCGGTGTCCGCGCAGAAGGACAGATCGTCGACCGGGCCTTCCAGTTGGGCTGCCGCGGTCAGCATGCGGGGCGCGCCGACCTCGGCCATGGTGATCTCGCGCAGTTCTTCGATGTGCTCTTTCATCGCATCGCGCAACTGCCGGACGCAGCGCACCCGCAGATCGATGTTGGTCGACCAGTCGGTGGTGTCGAAAGCTCGGCGTGCGGCGTCGATAGCGCTGCTCATGTCCTGGGCGTCTCCGTCGGCGGCCGTGCCCAGCACCTCTTCGGTCGCCGGATTGACGGTGGGGTATCGGCCATTGCCGCCCGGGACGAGCTTGCCGTCGATGAACAGATCACTGCTTCTGTCGGCCGTTATCGCCATCCCGACTCCCGCCTGCTTCGTTGGACACGTGTCCGAGATCGTGGTGGTCGAACCATAACCGGATATCTCGGCGGGAGGCAAGGTTCTCCCGCAAGCCTGCACACCTACGCTGGCGTACAGGGACTTTGCCATGACTGCTTGCCTTGCGCGGGACGATTCCGATAAGTTGGACATGTGTCCAGCGATGCCGCGGTTGCCGTCGGTTCAGATGGCGCCTCAGATGGCGACACTGTGCCGCGCAACCGCCGCCAGGAAGAGACCTTCCGCAAGGTGTTGCGGGCCGGCATGGAGATGCTGCGGGAGACGTCCTACGCCGACCTGACGGTCCGGGCCGTCGCAGCGCGGGCCAAGGTGGCACCGGCCACCGCGTATACGTACTTCTCTTCGAAGAACCACCTGGTCGCCGAGGTCTACCTCGACTTGATTCGCGCGGTGCCATACTTCACCGACGTCAATGACACCCGGTTGCACCGGGTCCAGCAGTCGCTGCGCAGCCTGGCGCTGGTGATCGCCGACGAACCGGAATTCGCCGCGGCGTGCACCACCGCGGTGCTGAGCAACGACGCCGGGGTGATACCGGTGCGTGACCGCATCGGCGCCCAGATCCACAAGCGGATCAGGTCGGCACTGGGGCCCGATGCCGATCCGCGGATCGTGTCGGCGTTGGAGATGACCTATTACGGCGCCCTCGTGCACGCCGGCAGCGGCACCCTGAGCTATCACGAGGTCGCCGACCGGATCGGCTACGTCGCCGGACTCATCCTGGGAGAGAACGAATGAACGTGCAGAGCCCCGACGTGGTCCTGGATCCGTACAACTACGACTTCCACGAAGATCCCTACCCGTACTACAAGCGGCTGCGCGACGAGGCACCGCTGTACTACAACGAGGAATTGAAGTTCTGGGCACTGTCCCGGCACCGCGATGTGTTGCAGGGCTTCCGCAACAGCACGACGCTGTCCAACAAGTACGGCGTCTCACTCGATCCGGCCTCCCGCGGGCCGCACGCCGCCAAGACCATGTCGTTCCTGGCGATGGATGACCCCGCCCATCTGCGTCTGCGCACGTTGGTCTCGAAGGGGTTCACGCCGAGGCGGATTCGAGAGTTGGAGCCGCGCGTCACCGAGATCGCGGTCAAGCACCTCGACGCCATGCTGGAGAAGGCCGGTTCCGGCGAGGCCGTGGACTACGTCGACGAGTTCGCCGGCAAGCTGCCGATGGATGTGATCTCCGAGCTGATGGGCGTGCCCGACGCCGACCGGGTTCAGGTGCGGGCCTGGGCCGACGGCGTGATGCACCGCGCGGAGGGCGTGACCGACGTGCCCCCGGAGGCCATCGAGGCATCGCTGAACCTGATCGTCTACTACCAGGCCATGGTGGAGGAGCGCCGGAAGAGTCCGAGCGATGACCTGACGTCGGCCCTCCTGGACGCCGAGATCGACGGTGACCGGCTCACCGACGACGAGATTCTCGGGTTCCTGTTCTTGATGGTCATTGCCGGAAATGAGACGACCACCAAACTGCTTGCCAATGCTGCATTTTGGGGCCACAAGAACCCCGACCAGCTCGCGCCGGTGTACGACGACCTCGCCCGGATCCCGCTATGGGTGGAAGAGACGCTGCGTTATGACACGTCCAGTCAGATCCTGGCGCGGACCGTCGCCGGCGAGCTGACGTTGTACGGCACCACCATTCCCGAGGGTGACGTGGTCCTGCTGCTGCCGGGGTCGGCGCACCGCGACGAGCGGGCCTTCGACAATCCCGACGACTACCTGATCGGCCGCGATATCGGCGCGAAGTTGCAGAGCTTCGGCAGCGGCGCGCATTTCTGCCTCGGCGCGCATCTGGCCCGGATGGAGGCGCGGGTAGCCCTGGAGGAGTTGTTCAAACGCATCCGCGGTTATGAAGTCGATGAAGCGAATTCGGTGCGGGTGCACTCCAGCAACGTTCGCGGCTTCGCCCATCTGCCCATCACAGTGCAGTCTCGCTAGAAGGATCCCGCCGAAATGCCACGTTTCGCCCCGCTCCCCGACCGCAGGCCCGCCATCGTCGCCGGCGCCTCGTCCGGCATTGGAGAGGCCACCGCCATCGAGCTCGCGTCGCGCGGCTTCCCGGTTGCACTCGGCGCGCGCCGGGTCGAGAAACTCGCCGACATCGTCGGCAAGATCAACGCCGACGGCGGTGAAGCCGTGGGCTTCCACCTCGACGTCACCGATCCCAACTCGGTGAAATCGTTTGTCACACACGCGACCGACTCTCTCGGCGATATCGAGGTGCTGGTGGCCGGCGCCGGTGACACCTACTTCGGCAAGCTCGACGAGATCACCAGCGACGAGTTCGACTCCCAGCTGCAGATCCATCTCGTCGGCGCCTTCCGGCTGGCCAACGCCGTCCTGCCCGGAATGCTCGACCGCCAGCGCGGCGATCTGATCTTCGTCGGATCCGATGTCTCACTGCGCCAACGTCCGCACATGGGCGCCTACGGCGCGGCCAAGGCCGCGCTGGTCGCGATGGTGACCAACTTCCAGATGGAGCTCGAGGGCACCGGCGTGCGTGCGTCGATCGTGCACCCCGGACCGACCAAGACATCGATGGGCTGGAGCCTGCCGGCCGAGAAAATCGGTCCAGCTCTTGAGGATTGGGCCAAGTGGGGCCAGGCCCGCCACGACTACTTCCTGCGCGCGGCCGACTTGGCCCGCGCCATCACGTTCGTCGCGGAGACGCCCCGCGGCGGGTTCATCGCCAACATGGAACTGCAGCCCGAAGCTCCGCTGGCCGACAACACCTCTCGTCAGAAACTCGCCCTAGGTGAAGAAGGGATGCCAGGACAATGACGATTACCAAAGAGGTACAACGAGTTTCGGGTGGCGAGGAGGAACACGGCCACCTCGAGGAGTTCCGCACCGACCCCATCGGTCTGATGAAACGCATCCGCGATGAGTGCGGCGATCTCGGCTGGTTCCAGCTCGCCGACAAGCAGGTCATCCTGCTGACCGGCGCCGAGGCCAACGAGTTCTTCTTCCGCTCACCCGACGCCGACCTCAACCAGGCCGAGGCCTATCCGTTCATGACGCCCATCTTCGGCGAGGGTGTGGTCTTCGACGCCGACCCCGAGCGTCGCGCCGAGATGCTGCACAACACCGCGCTGCGCGGCGAGCAGATGAAGGGCCACGCCGCCACCATCGAGAACGAAGTCCGCCGGATGATCGAGAACTGGGGTGACTCAGGCGAAATCGACCTGCTGGAGTTTTTCGCCGAGCTGACCATCTACACCTCGACGGCCTGCCTGATCGGAGGCAAGTTCCGCAATCAGCTCGACTCCCGGTTCGCGAACTACTACCACCTGCTGGAGCGGGGCACCGATCCGCTCTGCTACGTCGACCCGTACCTGCCGATCGAGAGCTTCCGCATCCGCGACGAGGCCCGCGCCAGCCTGGTCGAGCTGGTCGGAGAGGTCATGAACGGACGCATCGCCAACCCGCCCGTCGACAAGAACGACCGCGACCTGCTCGACGTGCTGGTGTCGATCAAGGATGAGGACGGCAATCCGCGTTTCTCCGCCAACGAGGTCACCGGGATGTTCATCTCGCTGATGTTCGCGGGGCACCACACCAGCTCGGGCACCTCGTCGTGGACGCTCATCGAACTGCTGCGCCATCCCGACTACTACGCCCAGGTCCAGCAGGAGCTCGACGACCTCTACGCCGACGGCCAGGAGGTGAGTTTCCATGCGCTGCGCCAGATCCCGAAGATCGACAACGCGCTCAAGGAGACGCTGCGGCTGCACCCGCCGTTGATCATCCTGATGCGGGTTGCCCAGGACGAATTCGAGGTCGAGGGCTACCCGATCCACAAGGGCCAGATGGTCGCCGCCTCACCGGCGATCTCCAACCGCATCCCCGAAGACTTCCCCGATCCGGACGCCTTCGACCCGGACCGCTACGAGAAGCCGCGGCAGGAAGACATCATCAACCGGTGGACCTGGATCCCGTTCGGTGCCGGCAGGCACCGCTGCGTCGGGGCGGCCTTCGCGCAGATGCAGATCAAGGCCATCTTCTCGGTTCTGCTGCGGGAGTACGAATTCGAGATGGCGCAGCCGCCGGAGAGCTACCGCAACGACCACTCGAAGATGGTGGTCCAGTTGGCCAGGCCGGCCAAGGTCCGCTATCGCAAGCGCACGTCCTAGGAGCCGGCGATGGGAAGTTACCGCGTGGAACTCGACGAGGACCTGTGTCAGGGACACGCCATGTGCGAACTGGAGGCGCCGGACGTCTTCCGGGTACCCAAACGCGGTGTGGTCGAGATCCTCGACGCCGAGCCGCCCGACGACATGCGCGACGACGTGGAACGCGCCGTCGAGATGTGCCCCACCCGAGCACTATCCATCCTCCAGAAAGAAGATTGACATGGCATCCCGTGACGCACTCGAAGACTGGGTCCAGCGCTGGCTGCAGACCAACAAGGACTGCGAGAAGGCCGGCGACTGGACGGCGCTGGCGGACTTCTACACCGACGACGCCACCTACGGCTGGAACATCGGCCCCAAGGAAGACGTCATGTGCGTCGGCAAGAACGAGATCCGCGACGTCGCGCTCGGCCTGGAGATGCAAGGCCTGGAGAACTGGGTCTATGAGTACCAGAAGGTGCTGATCGACGAGAAACAGAACGAGATCGTCGGCTTCTGGAAGCAGATCGCGAACAAGTCCGACGGCACCCGCGACGAGATCTACGGCATCGGCGGCAGCTGGTTCCGGCTCACCGACAAGCTGTTGATCGAATGGCAGCGCGACTTCTTCGACTTCGGCCACGTCCAGAAGGCGTTCGTCAAGCTGATCTCGTCGGGCGATCTGACACCGACCATGCAGAAGCGGATCGAACGCAGCGTCGCCGGGGAGAGGCTGCCGGGCTACTACCCGCTGGGCGAAGCACCCGTTCCGATCTGGTGAATACTCGACGGCTGTCAAGAAACCGCCCCCGGCCGTTACCATCAAGGTGACGGAGGTCATAATGGTCCACAGAACAGGAACACGTTCTAATTTGGACTTGGAGTGACCATCCGGCCTGGCCGGCCGCCCGGGACGACCGTGGCGTTTTTGCGAGTGGAGGTTCGCAGTGAAGACAAAAGGCGCTCTCATCTGGGAGTTCAACCAACCGTGGTCGATCGAGGAAATCGAGATCGGCGATCCGGTCAAAGACGAAGTCAAGATCCAGATGGAAGCGTCGGGCATGTGCCACTCCGACCACCACCTGGTGACCGGCGACATCCCGATGGCCGGCTTCCCGGTACTCGGCGGCCATGAGGGTGCCGGCATCGTCACCGAGGTCGGCCCCGGCGTCGAGCACCTGGCCCCCGGCGATCACGTCGTGCTGTCGTTCATCCCGTCCTGTGGCGAATGTCCGGCCTGCCAGGAGGGCCTGCGCAACCTCTGCGACCTCGGCGCAGGGCTGCTGGCCGGTACCGCGGTGTCCGACGGCACCCACCGCATCCACGCGGTCAAGAACGGCCAGCCGGTCATCCCGATGACCCTGCTCGGCACCTTCAGCCCGTACATGGTGGTGCACAAGAGCTCGGTGGTGAAGATCGACCCCTCCATCCCGTTCGAGGTGGCCTGCCTGGTGGGCTGCGGGGTGACCACCGGCTACGGTTCGGCCGTCCGCAGTGGTGACATCCGCCCCGGCGACGACGTGGTGATCGTCGGTCTCGGCGGCGTGGGCACCGGTGCCCTACAGGGTGCGCTGAATGCCGGTGCGCGCAACATCTTCGCCGTCGACCCGGTCGAGTTCAAGCGCGATAACGCGCTCAAGTTCGGCGCCACCCACGCCTACCCCGACATCTTCAGCGCCATGGCCGGCGTTGCCGAGGTCACCCAGGGCCGCATGGCCCACAAGACCATCGTCACCGTGGGCGAGCTCAAGGGCGAGGACATCGACCACTACATGAACATCACCGCCAAGGGCGGCACCGTGGTGGCCACCGCGGTCGCGAACATGGCCAGCAATGACGTCAAGCTGAATCTCGCGATGCTGACGTTGATGCAGAAGCGCCTGCAGGGCACCATCTTCGGCGGCGGCAACCCGCACTACGACATCCCGCAGCTGCTGTCGATGTACAAGGTGGGGCGCCTCAACCTCGATGACATGGTGACCCGGCAGTACCGCCTGGAGCAGATCAACGAGGGCTACCAGGACATGCTCGAAGGCCGCAACATCCGCGGCGTGATCCGCTACACCGACGAGGACCGCTGACGCACCGCGTAATCCCCCACGGACCTTCCGGGCCGTGCCCGCCTTGCCCACGGCGCGGGCACGGCCCGGAGTTCATGACCCCGCGGCCGTGAGCAGCTTTCCGAACCTGTTGCAGCCCGGCCGAATAGGGTCGATGGCGGTGCGCAACCGGCTCGTCATGTCTCCGATGGAGACCATGTACGGCACCCCCGACGGGCTGCCGTCGCCACGCACCAGGGACTACTTCGCCGCCCGCGCCGCCGGCGGCGTCGGCCTGATCACGGTGGGCGCCACCGGTATCGACCACCAGCATCCGGAGACCCCCGGCGGGCTTCATCTGGGCACCGACGAGGCCGTTGCCGCCCACCGCGCACTGGTCGACGCCGTCCACGAACACGGCGCCAAGATCCAGCCGCAGATCGTTCATGCCGGCCCCGACGGGCTGGGTCCGGAGATGTACGGGGTCACCTCGCTCGGCCCGTCGGTGATCCCGTCCTACCTCACCGGCCGGCCGTCCGCCGAGGTCACCACCCACCAGCTCACCGGGATCATCGATCTGTTCAAAGCCGCCGTTCGGCGGGCAGCCGAGGCCGGCTATGACGGCATCGAACTCCACGCCGCGCACGGTTACATGTTCCTGGGCTCCTTCCTCGCCCCGCAACGCAATCGGCGTACCGATAACTACCGCGGCGACTCGGTCAAAGGCCGGATCCGGGTGGTACTGGAGACGCTTGCCGCCATCCGGGCGGAGATCGGTGACGCCCTGCCCATCACATTGCGGATATCGGGTTACGAGCGCGTCGCCGGGGGCCGTCCGCTGTACGAGACCGCCCAGGTGGCACCGGAATTGGTGGCTGGCGGAGTCGACGCCTTCCACGTCAGCGGAGGGGTGATCGACCGGCTCGTCACCGGCATGGTCAACGCCGCCGACGACGGTGACGCACTCAACGTCGGGGCCGCCGCCGCGGTCCGGCAGGTGGTCGACGTCCCGGTGATCGCCGTCGGTCGCATCCACGATCCGGTACGGGCCGAACAGATCCTGGCCGACGGTCACGCGGACTTCATCGCCATGGGCCGCCCGCTGCTGGCCGACCCTGAGCTTCCGGCCAAGCTCCGCGCCGGGCGGCCCGAACGGATCCGCCGCTGCATTTCCTGTGAGAACTGCATCGACGCCCTGGAGCAACGGTTCTCCGTCGACTGCGCGGTCAATCCGCGCACCGGCAGAGAACGCGAGCTGGCCGTCCGTCCGGCCACCAATCGGCAGCGCGTCGTGGTCGTTGGCGGTGGCCCGGCCGGGCTGGAAGCCGCCCGGGTCGCCGCTGAGCGCGGACACCAGGTCACCCTGTTCGAGCGCAACGCCCAGCTGGGTGGGGCACTGGTGTGGGCGGCCACCCTGCATCCGGAGAACGAGCCGTTCCTGACTTATCTACGGGCCGAAATCGCCCGCAGTTCGGTCACCGTCGAACTCTCGCACCGGGTCGACGCCGAGGAAGTCGCCGCCCTGGAGCCTGACGCGGTGGTCGTGGCCACTGGTGCCGACATCGTGGTGCCCGGTATCGCCGGCGACGACGGCCCCCGTGTGCACAGCGGACCCGCGCTGCGCGAGATGCTCACCGGTCACGCCGGCCCGCGGCAGCCCGGCTGGCAGCGACTCGGAGCCGCGGTGTTGTCCGGCTGGCGACAACGGCTCGTCCAGCCGGCCGCCGTCCGCCTCGCGAGTCGCGCGTGGCTACCACTGGGGCATCGCATCGTCATCGTAGGGGGTGACCTGGCCGCCGTGGAACTCGCCGAATTCCTCGCTGCCCGAGGACGTTTCGTCACAGTGCTGGAGTCGGGTCGCAGCATCGCGCCGGAAGTCGGGCTCAAACGCCGCACCGAACACATGGACCGGCTCGATCGGCTGGCCGTCCCGGTGCACGTCCGCGCCGACGTGCACCGGATCACCGCGCACGGGGTGGCGTTCACCCCATTCGGCGGGATCCGCCGCGAACTGGCCGCCGACGACGTGATCGTGGCCGGCCACCCGCAGCCCGACACCGCGCTGTTCGACACCCTCACCGACCGGCTGCCCGCAGCCAAGGTGCACGCCGCCGGCGACTGCACCGGACTCGGACTCATACGCAAAGCAACCGAAGATGGCGCCCGCGCCGCCTGCAGTATCTGACACCGAAGGAGAACACCCATGTCCACCACCACCGAACAGACCCCAGCGCTGGCGGCCTCCCAGGCGTCGTGGAAGTGCGTGATGTCGCACGACCGCGCGGGCTGGCTGGCATTGATGGCCCCCGACGTCGTCATCGAGGATCCGATCGGGCCGGCCATCACCAACCCCGATGGACAGGGCGTGCGCGGCAAGGAGGCGGTCGCGGCGTTCTACGACGCCAATATCGCCGTCAACAATCTGCGCGTGACCTGCGAGGAGACCTTCCCCTCCAGCTCACCGAACGAGGTGGCACACATCCTGGTGCTGCGCAGCCAATTCGAGGGTGGTCTGACCAGCACCGTGCGCGGGGTGTTCACCTACCGCGTCGACGACGCCGGCCTGATCACCAACATGCGCGGGTACTGGAACATGGACGGCATGCAGTTCGGTCAGGCCCCATCCAACGGTGAGTGACCGGCTGCTGGCCGGTCGCGCTGCCGTCGTCGTGGGCGGGTCACGCGGAATCGGCGCCGCCGTCGCGACGCTGCTGGCCCGCTGTGGTGCCGGTGTGGTGGTCAACGGTCGGGAACCCGCCGCCGTCGAGGCCACCGTGGCCGGCATCCTCGGCGCCGGTGGCCGGGCCGTCGCGCACGCCGGGTCGGCGGCCGACGAAGCGGTGGCCGCCGAGCTGATCGCGTGCTGTGAACGGGAATTCGGTGCGGTCGACACCCTGGTCAACTGTGCGGGAGCCGCCGAGCCATCCGGCTCGTCGATTCTGTCCGTAACCGCCGACGAGTTTCGCGACCTGATCGACGTTCACCTTGGCACCGTGTTCGCCACCTGCCGCGCCGCCGCACCGAAGATGGTGGCCCGTGGCCGCGGGACGATCGTCAACACCAGCTCCTTTGCCTTCCTTGGCGATTACGGCGGCACCGGCTATCCAGCCGGCAAGGGGGCGGTCAACGGGCTGACCATGGCGATCGCCGCCGAACTGGCCGAGCACGGGATCCGCGCCAATGTGGTGTGTCCCGGTGCCAAGACCCGGCTGTCGACCGGTGCCGAGTACGAACGGCACATCGCGGCGCTACGAGCCCGCGGCCTGCTCGACGAGGTCAGCGCTCAAGGGGCGCTCGACGCCGCACCACCGGAGTATGCCGCGCCGATCTATGCCTATCTGGTCAGCGATCTCGCCAGCAAGATCAGCGGGCAGACGTTCATCGCAGCAGGCGGTTTCGTCGGCCGCTTCGAGCGCCCCTCCCCCACCCTGATCGGCTACCGCGACCATCACGACTCACCGCCCTGGTCGGTCGACGAGATCGCCGCGATGCTGGCGTGACCTACTCGGTCAGGTCGTAGACCAACACCCTGCCGATCTGTATCGGGGTGAAGTTGCGCTGAACCCACTGCTGGATCAGCGCATTGGTGTCGAGGTGTCCCCACCTGTCCTCGTGGATCGGGTTGGTGACGATGAAGTAGTGGATACGTTTGGACAGCGTCAGGCGCAGAAACCTATCCGGTGTGGGGGACGGGTCGGTGCCGTTGAATCCGCCGACCGCCATCACCGGGTACCCACTGGCCAGTTGGTATCCGGCCGCGCACACCGAGCCGACGGTCGCAGCCACCCAGGTGTAGCGGGCAGCATCGGCATCGAGCAGACCGACCAGTCGCGGATCGGGTACGCCGGAGTCCAGCAATGTACAGCCCACCATGTGCATACCGCCCCCGGGAGCACCGGCCGGTAGCAGGAATCCCGGTCCGCGCGCAGCGGTGATCTCGGCGCGCTGGACCGGCCCGACACCCTTGGTCATCGCCGTCGCGATGCGCGGCACCGGTCCGGCTATCGGCAGGGCGCCCGCGTTGCCGCGCGCCACGGTCGTGACACTGAACGCGACCGGACCACCCAACGCGACCAGCGTCGCCAGCCCCAACATCGCCAGCGGGACCGGCTTGGGACCTACTACCGCATGCCCGAACACCAACCATCCGAGCAACACCGCAGCGGCCGACAGCACCGCCCAGCGCAAGCCCGGGTAATAGTGCGGAAAGCGGCTCAGCACCTCGTTCGCGGTCCAGGCGGTCAACACCGTCGCGGTGGCCAATGTTGCTCTTGCCCAACGTCTGTGGCGCTGCCGCCAGCACACGCTCACCCCGATGCCGATCAACGCCGCGATCGACGGCGCCAGAGCCACCGTGTAGTAGGCGTGGAAGATGCCGGCCATGACACTGAACACCACCCCGGCGGTCAGCAGCCATGACGTCCACAGCATCAGCGACGCACGCTGCCGGTCGCGGCGCGGCGCCCGGGCTTGCCAGAGCAGCAATGCCAGCGCAAAGCCCAGGGCCGCCCCAAGCAGCCAGCCGATCCCACCGATCTGCTCCGCCTCCCACAACCTGCCAATCCCCGGCTGCCCCCACGGATGCGCGGATGTCCGCCCGCCCAGATGCACCGGCGAGACGAACCCGGGCGAACCGGTGCTGCCCGGTTCGTCACCGTCGAGCCTGCCGAAGCCGTTGTACCGCAACGTCAGTTCCAGAATGGAATTGGTCTGTGTGCCACCGATCCACGGCCGCCGGTCGGCCGGCCACAGCTGCACCAGCAACACCCACCAGCCGGCCGCAGCCACCGCGGCGACCAAGGCGCCCAACAGCTGCCCGATCCGCGCCGGCAGGCTCGGCGGACCGGCCACCAGGTAGGTGATGGCCAACGCCGGCATCACCAGCGCGACCTCGAGTTGTTTGGTGAGATAGCCCAATCCGAGCAATCCGCCACACAGCAGCAGCCATCGCAGGCGGCCGTCGTCGACGGCACGCAGCAACGCCCACACCGCGGCCACCATCAACAGCACCAGCAGGGCGTCGGGGTTGTTGTAGCGGAAGATCGCGACCGCCACCGGCGTCACGGCCAGCACCGCGCCCGCGATCAGCCCGGCAGCCTCGCCGAAGCGGCGCCGCACGGTGTCCCACACCAGCGCCACCGCAGCGACTCCCATGAGCGCCTGCGGCACCAAGATGCTCCAGGAGTTGAGTCCGAACACGCGGACCGCCAACGCCGGCAACCACAGCGACATCGGCGGTTTGTCCACGCTGATCGAATTGGCGGCGTCCGAGGAGCCGAACAGGAACGCCGTCCACGACTGCGAACCTGCCTGGGCCGCAGCCGAATAGAAGGCGTTGGCCCAACCGGAGCGGTCCAGGTCCCACAGATAGAGCAGCGCGGTCCCGGCCAGCAGCCCCAGCAGCGCCCACCGTGGCCGGCTCAGACCGGTATGAGCCGGGATGGTTTCGGTTGCGCCGAGCGTCGGCGAGTCGGTGGTGATCGTCATCGCGACTAGCGGGCTGACGCGCCGAACACCCGGCGCAGCGCCACGAAACGCACCAGGGTGGCGACCAGGTTGGCGACGACGAGCACCGACAGTTCGACGACTTTGCCGACGGTGGGATCGAAACGGTGCAGCAGGAACAACGACCCGCTGGTGATGGCCAGGCCGAAACCGAAGACCAGCAAGCCGTGCACATGGTGGCGGGCTGCCCCGGCGCGGCCGCGGATGCCGAAGGTGAACGCCCGGTTGGCCGCGGTGTTGGCCAGCGCGGTGAGCAGCAGCGCCGTCAGGTTGGCGGCCTGGGCACCCAGTTGGGGGTGCAGTGAAAGGTACAGCAGCGCATAGGCGATGGTACTGGCGATCCCGATCAGGCCGAACCGCACCAGCTGGCCGACCATGCCGCGGGGCACGCCGGGAACCAGCGGTTCGCGGCCCAGCGCCGCCTGCAGGTCGCGCAGCGGCAGCGTGCCGGTGGCCAACGCACGGCCCACCCGCCAGCAGCCCTTGAGATCGGCGATCGCGGTAGCCGCGATGTCGACCCGCGAGTCGGGGTCGTCGACCCAGTCGACGGGCACTTCGTGGATGCGTAGGCCGGCACGTTCACCGAGCACCAGCAGCTCGGTGTCGAAGAACCAGCCGGTGTCGGCGATCAGCGGCAGCAGCCGGCGTGCGACATCGGTGCGGACCGCTTTGAATCCGCACTGGGCGTCGGAGAACCGGATGCCCAGGAATCCGCGGAGCAACAGGTTGTAACCGCGGGAGACCACTTCGCGTTTGACACCGCGCACCACCCGCGACGACGCCGCCAGCCGCGAGCCGATGGCGATGTCGGAATGCCCGGACACCAGTGGCGCCACCAGCGGCATCAGCGCCGACAGATCGGTGGACAGGTCCACGTCCATGTAGGCCACCACATCCGCCGGCGACGAGCCCCAGGCCGCGGCGAGCGCACCGCCGCGCCCCTTCGCATCCAGATGCAGCACGTCCACATCGGGCAACTCGTCGGCGAGCCGGCGGGCCACCGACAGCGTGCCGTCGGTGCTCGCGTTGTCGGCCACCACGATTCGCGCCCGGTAGGGCACTTCCTCGATCAGGAACTGATGCAGCCGGCGCACGCAGGCCGGCAGGTCGCGCTCTTCGTTGTACACCGGGATCACGATGTCGAGGATGTAGCGACTCCCCGCGAGGACGGAAGCAGTGCTCTGCTCGGCCGGCAGGGTGTCGGTCATGTCGATGATGCTGGCGTGCCAAGCTGCTGTGGCACTGGAGCCGGTCTGACAGATCGCTGTGAACCAGCTTGGGGAGGCGCACAGCCGCTACGCGCCTGCCCGGCTCATATGCTGGGGCCCATGACCTCCGTCTTCACCAAGATCATCAACCGCGAACTGCCCGGACGATTCGTCTACGAGGACGACGAGGTGGTCGCCTTCCTCACCATCGAGCCGATGACACCGGGTCACACCCTGGTGGTCCCCCGCGCCGAGGTGGACAACTGGCAGGACGTCGAACCGGCGGTCTTCAATGCGGTGATGGCGGTGTCCCAGCGGATCGGCAAGGCGGTGTGTGCCGCGTTTGGCGCCGAGCGGTCCGGCCTGATCATCGCCGGGCTGGAAGTGCCGCACCTGCACGTGCACGTGTTCCCGGCTCGCGACTTGTCCGACTTCGGTTTCGCCCACGTCGACCGCAATCCGTCGCCGGCGGCGCTGGACGAGGCGCAGGCCAAGATCAAGGCCGCGCTGGCCGAACTCGACTAGCCGATCGCGGCCGGCACGTCGGCGATACGCGGCAGGCTGACCCGGAAACAGCAGCCCTGCCCGGGCGCGGTCCGGACGGTCACCCGCCCGCCGTGCGCGTAGACCAGCGAGTCGACGATCGACAAGCCCAGCCCGGTGCCGCCGCTGGCGCGGGCGCGCGAGGAGTCGGTGCGGTAGAACCGCTCGAACACCCGCTGGGCGTCCTCCTGGGTCATCCCCGGTCCTTCGTCGGCGACTTCCAGCACGGCGTCGTCGGCAGCCGTGCCCACCCGCACGGTGATACGCGCCGTCTCCGGGGTGTGCTGCAGCGCGTTGGCCACCAGATTGCCCAGCACCTGGCGGAGCCTGGCCTCGTCACCGAGGACCTCGGGCGTGCCGGGCCCGTCGAACACCTCCATGGTGATCGTGCGTTTGGGCGCGATCGACTGCGCGTCGTGCACCGCATCGGTGGCCAGCGCCAGCAGATCAACCCGGCGTTGTTCGAGGGGCGCTGCGCGTCGAGACGCGCCAGCAGCAGCAGGTCGTCGACCAACAGACCCATCCGGCGCGATTCGCTCTCGATCCGAGACATCAGCATCTCGACGTCGCGGGCCGCGCCCTGCCGGTACAGCTCGGCAAAGCCGCGGATGGTGGTCAGCGGGGTGCGCAGTTCGTGGCTGGCGTCGGTGATGAAGCGCCGCATCCGTTCCTCGGACATCTGGGCGTGCTCGGCCGAGGCCACCGACGAAGCCATCGCGCTCTGGATCTGGGCCAGCATGCCGTTCAGCGCCAACGACAGCCGGCCGACTTCGGTGCGCGGGTCACGTTCTGGCACACGGCGATCCAACTGTCCGGCAGCGATTGCCGCTGCCGTCTTCTCCACTTCGACCAGCGGGCGCAAGCTGCGGTGCACCACCCAATAGCCCAGGACGCCGAGGATCACCAGCACCGCGGTGCCGATCGCGACCTGGGACCAGGCCAGGCTGCGCACGGTCGACTGGATGTCGGACATGTCGATCGCCACCGTGGTCAGTTCCCCGCTGGGCCCGCGGACCGACACCGCACGCCACTGGACGGCCGAGCCGTCGAGGGAACCGATCGTCACGGGCACAGCGCCGACGTCATTGTCGTCGGGCAGCGCCGGTTCGGCGTCACGGTCGTTGACGGCCATCCACAGGTGGCCTTCGGTGTCGACCCCGCGGACGTAGAAGTTCGACGGTGGACGGGCCGGGTTGGGCCCCTCGTCGGGCGGGGGCATGCGGCGGGGAGCTTGGGCCCAGCCTCTCGAGGCGTCGAGCAGGGTCTGGTCGGCGCGGTTGATCAGGTCGTGCTGCAGCGTGGAGGTGACTGCCACCCCGGATGCCAGCAATCCACAGCCGACCAGGAGCAGCATCGCCGCCACCAGACCGACCCTCAGCGGCAGTTGCCGGCGGTACGGGGTGGACATCTCTCCATTGTTGGCGCCGGTCGGCGCCCCGCGCCGGATTACCGCGGCTCCCGCAGGACGTATCCGACGCCGCGCAGGGTGTGCAGCAGCCGCTTGTCGCCGGTGTCGATCTTGCGGCGGAGGTAGGAGACGTAGGACTCGACCACGTTGACGTCACCGCCGAAGTCGTAGCGCCACACGTGGTCGAGAATCTTCGGTTTGCTCAACACCGTGCCGGCGTTGATCACGAAATACCGCAGCAGGGTGAACTCGGTGGGCGACAGCGAGACCGGTTCGCCGGCCTTCCACACTTCGTGGGTGTCCTCGTCGAGTTCGATGTCGGCGAACACAAGTCGCGAGTTCCTCGGCTCTTCGACACCCTTGCCGGCTCGGCGCAGGATCACCCGCAACCGGGCGACGACCTCCTCGAGGCTGAACGGTTTGGTGACGTAGTCGTCCCCACCGAGGGTGAGACCGGCGATCTTGTCCTGCAGGCTGTCGCGGGCGGTGAGGAACAACGCCGGCGCGTCGATTCCGTCCGCGCGCAGCCGGCGCAGCACACCGAATCCGTCCATACCGGGCATCATCACATCGAGGATCACCGCGTCAGGGCGCACCTCACGGGCTCGGTCCAGGGCGGCGGGTCCGCTGGAAGCGGTGTGAACCTCGAAGCCCTGGAACTTCAAGCTCACCGACAGCAGCTCGACGATATTGGTCTCATCGTCGACGACGAGGACACGAGCCTCGGGTTTGATCTCGGGTGATGCGGGTGCGGCCATGCTGACAATTTCCTCTTACCTTGGTGAACCCACGCTGCATGTGCGCTGTGAGCTTCCTGTGAGTTGTGTCCCGTGACGGTTTTAACCGATACCGCCGGTTTCGATATTCCCGCTCATACACTTGGCGCATGGACCTGGCGAAGACCCTGGTGGGCATCGCGACCACCCCGATGCGCGTGGGGCTCGCCGCAGCCGAGGCGGGCCTCGATGTCGCCAAGGCCGGCCTTGACCTCACCAAACGAACCTTGGGCGAGGCGGGGGTGGCTGCCTCACCGAACTCGGTGGCCCAGATGTTCGGGCTGGAGGACGCCGTCGCCCGGGCGAACAAGATCGCCCAGCTGCTCGACGACGACGCGCCGCTGGGCCGGGCGCTGGCGCCGGACGGCCCCCTGGACCGGCTGATGCGACCTGGCGGGCTCATCGATCGGATCACCGCGACCGACGGGGTGCTCGACCGGCTGACCGCGGAGGGCGGCGGGCTGGAACGGGCATTGGCGCCCGGCGGGCTGGTCGATCAGCTGCTCGACGAGGACGGTCTGGTCGAGCGGATTCTCGGCGAGGACGGGCTGGCCGACCGGCTGCTGGCCGAGGGCGGTCTGGTGGAGAAGCTGACCGCCCGCAACGGGCCGCTCGAACAGCTCGCCGACGTCGCCGACACGCTCAACCGACTGGCCCCGGGCCTGGAGGCGCTGGCGCCGACCATTGAGACGCTTCGCGAGGCAGTGACCACGCTGAGCCTGGTGGTCAACCCGCTGAGCAACATCGCCGACCGGATCCCGCTGCCGGGCCGCCGGCGCTACACCCCGCCTCGCCCGATCACCCGGAACGCGTGCACAGCGACCGGCTGGTGATCGACGACGACGAGCAGTGACCCGCTAGTCTGTTAGGCGGTTCGGGCCGCTTCGGGCCGACCACGCCTCCTTAGCTCAGTGGTAGAGCAACGCTCTTGTAAAGCGTAGGTCGTCAGTTCAATCCTGACAGGGGGCTCCCAGCGTCCGTGGAGCTCAGCGCCTTGGTCCGCTTGTCGGCGTACATGGCCGCATCGGCGCGCGCCAGGACGGCCTCGGCGAGATCTTCGCCGCTGATCACCGCCATCCCGCAGCTGACGCCGACCCGCACGACACCGGCAACCGCAGCCCTTCGGAACCGGCGGCCGCCCGGTACACCATTTCGTCGCCCTCGGCGATCTCGACCACCGCGCCGGGCGCTCCGGTGGCCTCGCACGCCTGGTCGACCACGATCTGCATGACGGCCTCGACCGAATCATCGGCGCTGTTGATGGCCCGCTGCACGCGAATGATGGTCTCCAACATGGACACATCCCCACCCGCCGCCACGGGCACGATGATAACGACCGCACCACGGCGTCGCCGTGTATCCACCCGACGCGCACGTCCATGCCCTGAGCTCAGCAAACCAAGGACATCTCGCCGAAAGGTTTCCCACCCGCCCACCGTCCGGCATAGGATTCGCTGAAATAGCAAACTGGTGTACGCGAAGTGGTGCCCTTGTGCGCTGCGACCGGCGGGTTTGCGGCGACGGTCGCCGACTTTCCCGACCACACCGAACTGTGCGAAGGCGGTACTCAATGGTGAACGTCCAGCGGAGCGCGCGCGCCGGGGCAGCAGCCTTCGCTCTGGGGCTGTCACTGGCCTGGCCGGTGACGGCTACCGCCGCCGCCGACAGCACCGGTCAGGATTCCTCATCGGTGTCGGCCGGTCCGGCAAAGTCGAGTCATGCGGCGAAGCCGGCCAGGGCCGCTCGGCAAGTGCACGACCGACCCGCGGCTTCGAAGCCCGCCGCGGCCGGATCGACCGGATCGTCGCGGTCGGCGGCTCCCCCGGTCGCCGACCTGCAGACCCGCACAGACGCCGCCTCGGCCCGCGCGGCCCTGACCGGGCATGCGCCGTCGCGCTCGAGCCGTCGGATCACCACGCCGGTCGCCGTCGACACCGCCGATGCGGGGTCGGCCGACGTCGTCCCCACCCAGACCGAGACAGCTACGGATCAGCGGCCGGCCGCCGCAACGGACACCGTCAGCCCACCATCGGCGGTTCCGGTCACCACGACACCGAACATCACCGCTCTGCGCCTGCCGTCCGCTGATGCGCAGCTGTCATCGGTGACCGACGCGTTCTCCCAATTGGTGAACAACATCGGTGGGTTTATCGACGGGGCGGTGCTGCTGGTGCGCCGCAGCCTGTTCAACTCCGCGCCCACGGTGGCCCCGGTACAGATCACCGGACAGACCACCGGTCCGATCACCGGCACCATCGGTGCCACCGACCCCGACGGTGACGGCATCACCTACGCGGTCCGTCAGGAACCGCACTTCGGCACCGTCACAGTCGATTCCGCCGGGAATTACACCTACACCCCGACAGCGGAGTTCAACGGCATCGATGCGTTCACCGTGGCCGCGACCGACACCGGGTTCCACATCAACCTGCTCGACCTGTTCCGCGCCCCCAGCACCGACGCCGTGGTCTCCGTCAGCCAAGACGCCAACAACACGCCCCGGATCACCTTCAACTTCATCTACGGATCGGGCTCGCAGTACTGGTCCAGCGCCTCGCGCGCGGCGCTGGCGTCCACCGCGATCTACCTCTCGAGCTATTTCGTCGTCACCACCCCGGTGACCCTCACCTACGACGTCACGGGGCAGTATTCGCTGGCGGGTTCGACCCTGGCCTCGGCCGGCAGTGACCTGATCAGCTCCCAGCCGGGGTTCTATTCGACCGTCGTCCAGAACAAGATCTTGACCGGCGTCGACTCCAACGGTTCGGCCGCCGACGGTGTCATCACGTGGAACTTCGGTTACGCCTGGGGCTACGGCAGCTCAGTGACCGCCAGCCAGTACGACTTCAACTCCACCGCCATGCACGAGTTGGTGCACACATTCGGCTTCCTGTCCGTCATCGACAGCGCGGGCAACAACACCGGCTCGAATTGGACGACCTACGACGGTTACGTGGTGACGTCAGCCGGAACACCGGTCATCGGGAACGACTACGCCTTCAAGACCGGCTACAACGGGTACCTGACCGGCACCAACGGCGGCCTGTACTTCGGCGGCCCGAACGCGGTGGCGGCCTACGGTGGCCCGGTTCCGCTCTACACCCCGAACCCGTGGGAATCAGGCAGTTCGATGTCGCACCTACGTGATTCCAGCTTCACCGGCGCCAATACGAAACTGATGAACTCCACCTCCGGCACAGGACCGGGTGTCCGGACACTGAGCCCGGTCGAGATCGGGATCCTCAAGGATCTCGGCTACACCATGGTGTCGCAGCCACCGAACGCGGTTCTGCTGTTCGTTGGGCTGGTGTTCCTGCGCCGCAGAAAGCAGCGCTGACCGGGGACCGTCAGTTGTTGCTATTCGGGCACGAAATCGTCAGATACACGGTGGTGTTGGCCGGCGGATGATCTCCCCGCAGGCCGTCGACACTGACGATCTTGCAGGCCGACAGCGGCCGGTCGGCGGCATAACCGCCACCGTTGTTCAGCTGGACGATGTAGCCCTGGCTTTCCAGCGCCAGCATGCCGTCTGCGGCGTTGTCATTCTGATTGAACGAGCGGGGCGGCATCTGAATTGCGCCCTTCTCGGTGGGGGAAGGTGCAGGCTTGCTGGTGGTGGATGACGGGCTCTCCTTACCGGATTGCCCGCAGCCAGCCGAAAGGCTTACCGCGCCAACGACTGCCACACAGCCGACGACCAGACCCAGCTGACGAGTGAACGTGACCGCCCGATTCTCCATGACCGGCAACCTAATCGCCGCGACCTGCCGCACCCAACTCAATCGGTGCATCCAGGTGCCGGTGTCAGCTAATGTTCGCCTGTCCGCAACCTGCGCGACATCGCACGCGAGCGACGTTTGCGCTGATATTGTCCGACAAGTCAATATCGCGTTGGTGGTGCACAATCCACAGAGCTAGTCGCCGCACGCCGAAGGTGGGGGCCTCGAATATGTCCGGTACGACGCGCCGGTCCGTGCGGTGGTCCACCTGCGCCGTCGTCGTGGCGATGGCCGCCGCCCTCACCTGGGCGCTGAATCGGCCCACCGAGGCGACCGTCCCCGGCAACACCATCACCGGTCCCTACGCATCACTGCTGGCCGCGTCGGCCGACCTCGGGCCCGCGGCCGGCGATCACGTCCAACTCATCGCCGGGCTGCGCGGGACCACCCGCCCGGCTGCCCTGATGCAGTGGGCGCAGCAGCGTGAGCTGTCGGTGCGCTGGCAGCCCGGTGCGCCGTGGGCCGTCGTCGAGGGCAAACCAATCGCGGTCAGCACCGCCTTCGACGTCAAGGTGCACGATTACCGGGGCCGGCTGGGTCAGGTCTTCTACGCCTCGCCCCAGCAGCCTGCGATCCCAGCCCCGATCGTCCCCGAGGTCGCCGGCCTCGGCCGCATCCTCGGTTACATCCCGCACCACGAATCGATGCCGTTCATCGTGCCTGCCGACGTCCCCGACGGCGGCCTCCCGCCGGATGGGCTGCTTCGCACCTACAACGCGCAGCCGTTGCGGGCGGCCGGCTACACCGGCAAGAACACCACCGTCGTGGTGTTCGCATTCGACGGCTTCGACCAAGAAGACCTCGACATGTTCGCGACGTCGTTCGATCTGCCCAAGTTCACCCCGGAGCTGGTGGGTGAGATGGCCACGCAGCGCACCGGCGAGGCGACCATGGACCTCGAGGCCATCCACGCGGTCGCCCCGGACGCCAAGAAGGTCTTGGTCAACGCCCGCGGCACCGTTTCCGGCGACGCCACCTACGAGAAGATCGGCTCCTTGATGGAGCAGATCGACCGCCGGTATCCCGGTGCGGTATGGAGCTTTTCGATCGGATGGGGCTGCGACAAGATCGCCACGGCGACCGATCTGCTTCCGGTCCGCAGCGCGCTGGCGGCAGCGCTGAGTCACGGCACCACCGCCTTCAACGCCAGCGGCGATCTCGCCGGCCTGGAATGCAAGGGCGGCCACAACTGGGCGGAGGCGCCACGGGCCGACGACATCGGTCTGGACTCGGTGGCATCGGTTCCGGAGATGACCGATGTCGGCGGCACGACACTGTCGACCGACGCCGAAGGCGACTGGGTGGGCGAGCAGTCCTGGTTCGAGCCCGCAATCTCGCAGGGCACCGGCGGTGGGGTGTCCAATCTGTTCGAACGCCCGCCCTGGCAGGCCGAGCTGCGGGTGGCCGCACCCCCCGGGCGCCGGCTGACGCCGGACATCGCCGCCGTCGCCGACCCGGTGACGGGCGTGCGCATCGTGTTCAAACGGCGGCACGCCATCGGCGGGGGCACCTCGTTGGCCGCGCCCATCTGGGCGGGCCTGACGGCGGTCATGAACGAGTACCTGACCAAGAACGGCGGTCAGCCGATCGGCGAGCTGAACCCGATGCTGTACGAAATCGCCCAAGGATCTCGGCGACCAGGATTTCGCGATGTGACGTTGGGCGGCAACGCCGTCGACAATGCCGGGCCGGGTTATGACCTGGTGACCGGGCTGGGCACCCCGGACGTGGACAACCTGACGCAGAACATCCTGGCCCTGCAGAAATGCCGGTGCGGCCGATGGTGAACACGCACTGCCCCACCTGCACGACCGAGGTGCCCGTCGGCGTGTTCTGTGGCGCCTGCGGGGCACACCTGGCCCCGCAGCCCGGTGACGGACCCCGGTGGTTGCGGCCCCGGGCTTTCTGCGCCGCCCCGCATCAGCACGTCCTGCGCCCCGCGATCGCCAGCTCACTGTTTCCGCAACTGTCTCAATTGACCCGCGCCCCCTTCTATTTCGGACTGGTGCTACTGGTTGCCGCGATGGCGTTCGCCGTGGAGATCCGGTTACCCGGGGCCCTGGTATCCGTTGCGGCGCTGGGGCTGCCCTTGTTGATCGTGATCTACCAGTACCTGTCCGGGGCCTACCGGGACATCCCCCGCGGGGCGCTGATCGCCACCGCCACACTGGGGATCGCGATCGGGGTCGGGTGGGTGCTGTTGACCGGGGACCTCGTGATCCGCGAGACCGGTGCGCCGTTCGACGCGGGTATCGCCGGCAATCGCGTGTTGCGCGACGGACTCGGCGTCGCCGAAGGCGGCGTACTGCTGATGATGATCCCTGCGGTCGTCGTCAGACTCGTCCGGCCCGGGCCGCGGAAAGCGTTGAACGGCTTGGTCATCGGGGTGCTCTCGGCGTTGAGTTTCACCGCGGCGGCGACCTTCACCCGGCTGGCCCCGCAGTTCGCGGCCGCCACCGTGGCCAAGACTCGACCGGTCGAATGGCTGGTCGTCGAGGCCGCCATTCGCGGGGTGACCATACCGCTCACCGCGGCCTGCGCCGGCGGCTTGATCGGTGCCGCCCTGTGGTTCACCCGCCGCACCGAAGACCGCCGTCCGCGCCGGCTCCTGGTGACCGGCGCGGTGTCGTTGTTCGGCGTCGCGGTGCTGGGCATCTACGGGGTCATCGGCATCACCGATGTGGCCGGTCTGCCTCAGGCCAAGATGCTGGCCTGGCACATCGCGATGGCGTTGGTCGCCGTGATCGCCCTACGGGTGGGTCTGCAGTTGGTGTTGCTGCATGAGCGGCCCGACCCGTCGCCTGGCGATCCGCAGTTGTGTCTGCACTGCCGAACCGTGGTGCCCGAGATGGCATTCTGCCCGCTGTGCGGCGTCGCCGCGCACGCGTCCACCGAGGCCTCGCGCGCCCAGCGCCGGCAGGTGGTCGCCGAGCAGGACGCCGAACACGCCCCGACGGCGGACTGGCCCGGCTTCGGGACATCTGCGGCGGCGTACCGAGCCCAGCCGCTGGCCCGGAATCCCGCTGTGCGGGTCCCGCTGCTCTGGGCGATCGTCATCGCGGTGATCACCGCCCCGCTGATCGGGCTTTCGGCGCGCATCGCCGAACCCGATGTGCTGTACAACTGCCCGCCCGATTGCGGCCGACCCCCCACCCGCACCCCGATCGCGTCGCTGCCGCGGTTCACCGCGGAAGGGGGGAATTCTCGGTGGCCTACCCCGCCCCGGGGACGGCCTACCAGGTCAGCTTCGATGCCAGCAGTGTGCGGGCCACCTACACCGGCGGAGACGGCGGCACTCTCAAGTTGTGGGGCCAGCCGGCCGACGGGAAACCCGCCCAGGTGATCGCCAAGGAATTCCTGGCCGGCCGCTACCCGAATTCGCGGACTGCCTACCAGATTCCCAATGCGATGGTCGGCTACCAGCAGGGGTACGGCGAAGTGGCCGACATCTGGCCGCAGGACGGCGATGCCAGCTATCGGCATCTGCGGTTGGTGATCCTGGTCGCGGTGAAGAACGATTACGCGCTGGTCGCGGGTGCGATCGGCCCATACCGGCAATTCGGACCGGATTTCGGGCCGGGCCGCCCGTCGGCAGCCAACCTCGAACTGGCGATGGACCTGGACAAGTACGTCAACAGCTTCACCTGGCGGGGCGACCCGCCGCGCTGACTGCGGGGCCGCTGCGAGCGTCAGCCGGGCTCGGAGTCGGGCCGACGCGGTTCACCGAACAGTGGCCGACGCAACGGCTGATGGCCGTGCACCCCTTCGGCGTACGCGGTCTCGGCGTGCTGGGTGAAGTCCACCCCCGCCGTCTCGTCCTCCGGGCTGAGCCGGAAACCCACGGTTCGATCGATCAGCTTGGCCAGCCCGAACGACATCGCGAAGGCGTAGCCGGCCACCACGATCATCGCCAGCGCCTGCTTCCCGAGCTGCATCAGCCCGCCGCCGTAGAACAGCCCTGCGGGGCCACCGGTCATCACCGCGTCGGCGAGCAACCCGATGAGCAGCACGCCGACCACCCCACCGACGAAATGCACCCCCACCACGTCGAGGGAGTCGTCGTAGCCGAAGCGGAACTTCAGCCCGATCGCGAAGGCGCACACGGTCCCCGCCGCCAGTCCCACCACGGCCGCCCCCAGGGTGTTGACCGTCCCGCACGACGGGGTGATGGCAACCAGGCCCGCGACCACCCCGGATGCCGCACCGAAGGTCGTGGGGCGGCCGTCGCGGATCTGCTCCACCGACAGCCAGCCCAGCATGCCCAGGCAACCCGCCACCAGGGTGTTGAGGAAGATCGCTGCCGCAGTGCCATTGGCGGCCAACGCAGATCCGGCGTTGAAACCGAACCACCCGAACCACAACAGGCCGACACCGAGCAGCACGAAGGGCAGGTTGTGCGGGCGCATGGCGTCCACCTTGAATCCGATCCGCGGCCCGAGCACCAGTGCCAGTGCCAGCGCCGAGGCTCCGGAAACGATCTCGACCAGCAAACCGCCGGCGTAATCGAGCACCCCGAGTTTGAACAGCCAGCCTCCCGGCGCCCATACCCAGTGGGCCACAACCGAATACACCAGGATCGACCAGACCGGCACGAAGATCATCCAGGCCGCGAACTTGGCCCGGTCCGCGATGGCACCGCTGACCAGGGCCGCGGTGATGACGGCGAAGCTGAGTTGGAACGTCGCGAACAGCAACTCCGGGACGGCGCCGTGGGCGGTCGTCGGGTCGATGCCGGCCATCCCGATGTGGGACAGATCCCCGACGAACCCACCGAGGCCGGTTTCGGAGAAGGCGAGGCTGTAACCCAACAGCAGCCAGGCCACCGTGACAAGGGGGATCGAGATGAAGCTCATCATGATCATGTTGAGCACGCCGGTCGTGCGGACCATGCCGCCATAGAAGATCGCCAACCCGGGCGTCATCAACAGGACCAGTGCAGTGCTTGCCAGCAGCCACGCTGTCGCGGCGGGATCGATCGAACTCAACTCCGGCTCCTTCGACGGTCCCGACGAGAATGTCGGCGTCGTGTTTCACAGAAGCGACGATCATGTTTCAGCCGCGTTTCACGCTACCAACCCATCGACCCCGGAACTCCTTTGAACGGACCCACCACCCGCCTGGTGATCCAGC
Source organism: Mycolicibacterium litorale (assembly GCA_002007745.1). GTDB lineage: Bacteria > Actinomycetota > Actinomycetes > Mycobacteriales > Mycobacteriaceae > Mycobacterium > Mycobacterium litorale_A. The sequence goes on from CP019882.1 coordinate 5,185,683, forward strand.
CGCCATAGAACCCACCCGGTTGCGCCATCACGGTCTCCCCGTCAACGGTGCAGCGGTCCATCTGAGCCGCCATCACGGCGATCGCGCCGGCGATCGGCTCGAAGCCCGGCGCCGGGCGTGGATAGGTCCACGCCGCTTTGGTGGCGACAGCGGAATCGGTGACCACGTCGAAGTAACGGGCCTGCCCCTTCCACTCACACCACGACGAGCCCGGCGCCGGTCGCAGCACCCCGGCCGCGAACGCGTCGGCCGGCAGGTAGTAGGTGGGCGGATGGCTGGTCTCGAGCACCCGCCACCCGCGGTCGGTGGTGACGATCATCGTCCCGCCGAGTTCGACGGTGATCCGGCCGGAGAACGCCTCGAGCCTGGGCGGGCGCGGGTAATCCCACACCGATTCCTGTCCCGGGCCGGGCCGCTCCGGCGTAGGCCGAACGCTCATCCCTCGACGATACGAAGGCCGGCGATGCGCGGACCACCGGTGGATGATCCCGCGCCGGTCGCCGCCGCCCACCGGCGATCGACGCCCCCCGTGGCGTGCGCCGTGGCGAGCAGGCCCGCTGCACCGATTCCGACTGTGACAAAGGCCGCCGTCCAGCGGTGGTCCGGCATCGGCATCGAATCTCCCCGGGGACCGCGCAAAGCCTTGAGCTGCGCAGAACAGTACTCAGGCCGACCGGGGCATACCGGGCCAAAAGCCGGAAGCGAAGCGGCCTAGCTGGGGCCACACCAGCATTTGCCCGCATACTGTCGAGCATGGATCCGTCGCCGCCTGCGCGAGCGGCCGCTGCGGGCAACCGACACGGCCGCCATCGGGACGGTCCACCGGGCGGCGGGCGAGCCGCATCATCAGTCGGTCGGTGCTCGCGGCGGTCTCGGTGGTCGTGGTGATGCTCACCGGCCTGGCCTATTCGCAGGCGCACGGACTGCTCAGTGGGATCACGGTCTCCCAGGCACTGGGGTCCGACGAGCCGCGCTCCAGCGGCGGCGCGATGAACATCCTGTTGATCGGGCTGGACTCCCGCAAGGACCAGGACGGCAACGAGTTACCTGACGCCGTGCTCGACAAGCTGCACGCCGGCGACTCCGAATCCGGTGGGTACAACACCAACACGCTGATCCTGGTCCACATCGGCGCCGATGATCGCGTGGTGGCGTTCTCGATACCGCGGGACGACTACGTTGCGGTCAGCGGCATTAAGGGCTACAACCACATCAAGATCAAGGAGGCCTACGGCCTCACCAAGTTCCAGACCGAGCAGCAGCTGGTCGACGAGGGCATCAGCGACCGCGCCACGCTCGAGCGGGACGGCCGAGAGGCCGGCCGCAAAGCCACCATCCGCGCAGTGCGCAACCTGACCGGCCAGCCCATCGACTATTTCGCCGAGGTCAACCTGGCCGGCTTCTACCACCTGGCCGACAGCCTGGGCGGGGTCGAGGTCTGTCTACTGCACGCTGTCCACGACGACTATTCCGGGGCGGATTTCCCGGCCGGGCGCCAGCGGCTGGACGCTGCCCAGGCGCTGGCGTTCGTGCGGCAACGACACGGCCTGGAGAACGGAGACCTCGACCGGACCCATCGCCAACAAGCCTTCCTGTTGTCGGTGATGCACGAGTTGCAGCAATCCGGTTCCTTCACCGACCTGGACAAGTTCAAGCAGTTGATGGCGGTCGCGCGCGAGGACATCGTCCTGTCGCAGGGCTGGGGCGAGGATCAGTTCCGCCGGATGGCCGCGCTGGCCGGCGGTGACGTCGAGTTTCGCACCCTGCCGGTGGTGCGCTACGAAAACGTCAACGGCCAGGACGTCAACATCGTCGACCCGGCCAAGATCCGCGCCGAGATCGCCAAGGCCATCGGCGGTGACAGCGTGACGGCGACGCCGACAACCGCCGCGCAGCCCCTTCCCCAGCCCAATCCGCAGACCGTGGTCAGCGTCGTCAACGCCAGCGACACCTCGGGGCTGGCCTCGGACGCAGCCTCGGTCCTGGGCAAGCACGAGTTCACCGTTGACGAGATCCGTGATCGCCAAGCCGGCGAACCGATCGACACCGTGATCACCTACGGCCCCGGCGGGCAGGTCGACGCCCAATCGGTGGCCACCTTGCTCGGGGTCGACAACGCGCCGCAGGCCAGCGCCGCGTTGGCCGACGACCACGTCCGCGTCATCCTCGGGCAGGGTTACGAGCTTCCCGTCGACCAAGTCCAGGCCCAGGATGTCGCGTCAACCGCCGCCCAGGACAGCTGGGAGGACACCTCGACCACACCCACGCCGGATCAGGGGGCACCCATCGACGGCGGCGGCATCCCCTGCGTCAACTAGGCGCGGCGCCCCGCGGTTGGCGATCCACGCCGAGCACGACCAACATGGGACCCATGCGAGTGGGAATCATCGGACTGGGCAACATGGGCGCGGGCATGGCCGCGAATCTGATCAAGGCCGGACACGACGTGACCGTCTACAACCGGTCGCGGGCCAAGGTGGATGCGCTTGCCGCGGCGGGGGCGCGGCCGGCCGCCAGTGTCGGCGAGGCCTGCTCCGGCGACGCTGTGGTCACGATGCTCGCCGACGATGCCGCGGTGTCGGCGGTGACGTTCGGGCCGGACGGCATCGTCGCGTCGGCGGCACCCGGCACCGTCCACATCTCGTCCAGCACGATCAGTGTCGCCCTGGCCAAGCGACTCCTCGACGCGCATGATGCGGCCGGCAGCAGGTTCGTGTCGGCGCCGGTGTTCGGCCGGCCGGAAGCCGCCGCCGCGGCGGCTTTGTTCGTCGTCGCGGCCGGCGCCCAGGATGCGGTCGAGTCGGTGACACCGGTCTTCGACGCGATCGGCCAACGTACTTTCGTGGTGTCGACCGACCCGTCGGCGGCCAACCTGGTCAAACTCAGCGGCAACTTCTTGATCGGCTCGGTGATCGAGTCGCTCGGCGAGGCGATGGCGCTGGTCGATCGGGGCGGGGTCGACAAACACCAGTATCTGGACATTCTGACGTCCACATTGTTCTCGGCGCCGGTGTACCGAACCTACGGCAACCTCATCGCCAGCGAGCAGTTCGAGCCGGCCGGTTTCGCTGCGCCCTTGGGGCACAAGGACATCGGATTGGTGTTGGCTGCCGCCGACGAGCTGAGGGTGCCGTTGCCGATAGCCAGTCTGTTGCGGGACCGCTTTCTGCGCCTGCTCGCCGGGGGCGGCGAGCGGCTGGACTGGTCGGCGGTGGGCAGCCTCGCGGCGCGCGACGCGGCAGCCTCAGACCACTCCGCGTAGGCCGTCCGCTCCGTACGCCGGTTCCAGCATGGCCGAATAGTCGGGACCGCGGCGCAGATTCTGCCCGCCGTCGACCCCGATGATCTGGCCGGTGACCCACTCGGCGGCATCGCTCAACAAGAACATCGCCGTGTTGGCGACGTCGGAGACCTCGCCGGGACGCGGCAGCGGGGTGCAGTCGCGGTAATCCCCGCTGATCTCCGGCGAGTCGAGGACCATCGCGACGAGTTCGGTGCGGATCAGTCCGGGCCGGATCCCGTTGACCCGCACCCAGGACGGCCCTAGTTCGTCGGCGGCCAGTTTGATCAAATGGTCGAGGCCGGCCTTGGTCACCCCGTAGGGCCCGAACCAGCGGTGGGTGTTGCTCGAGGCGATCGACGAGATCCCGACGAACGATCCGCCGCCGCCCCGCACCATTTCCCGCGCCGAATGTTTGAGCACATACATCGAACCGTTGATGTTGAGGTCGACGGTCGCCCGCCAGGCCTCCGAGTCGATCTGGGTGATCGGCCCGATGGTCTGGGAACCCCCGGCGCAGTGCACCACCCCGTGCAGTCGGCCGGTCCACGCCGCCGCGGCGTCGACAACCGCAGCGATCTGGTCCTCGTTGGTGACGTCCGCGGGCTCGTAGTTCACCTGCCCCGCTGGCGCAGCGGACTGGATCTCGTCGGCCGCGGCCGCAAGGCGGTCGGCGTTGCGGCCGATGATCATGACGTTGGCGCCGGCCTTGGCCAGCCCTTCGGCGATCCCCTTGCCGATCCCGCTACCACCACCGGTGATCAGGTACGTCCGATCCTCGAACGAGAGCTGCACGTCGCACTCCTCACGCAGAAACTGGAACAGGTTCCACGTATAGAACCATGGCGTTGCGCGCCCGAAAAGGGGCCGTCTCGGTGGCCGCTCGGCTGCCGAGGACAGTCCGGAAAGCAATGCGCGGTGGCAACAAACGCTTCCGACCTCGATATCGAAATCGCTCACAGCGAACATCTTGCAGCCGTAAAGACCCGCCGATTCCACAACCCGTTCCCCGTGCCGAACAGCACCGGATCGGGCCGGCGACAGGACGCTACTCGTCCCACCCCCGCCATTGTGACAATGCGGCCACCGAAACCTCGCCACCGAGAACCTTCCGCCGGCCGAGCCGCCTTGCCTGGGCTGATCTCGCACCGAGGCGGCTCGGGCGGACACCGGAACGCCCGGAAATCCGGCTCGGAAAAATATTGACCAGGGTGTAACGGTCCCGTCGGAATGGCCGATAAATCGCCCGAACAACTGCGGTAGGTGGAGGCGCGCAATACACTGCACCGACACAGCCGCTCAGCAAACGAGTAGAAAGCACGATCATGGCTAACCTGAAAAACTCGGTCCAGCGCGTGGCCCTGGCCGGCGGCTTCGCGCTCGCAGTCGCGGCGGCGCCGTTGACGGCCGCCTTCGCCATCCCCTCGATCGGATCCGCCCTCGCTGAATGTGCCCCCGGTCAGGTCGCCAATCCGGCGACCGGCGCGTGCGAAGCACAGACCGAAGGGACGCCTCCCGGTGACATCAGCTTCTCGACCCCCGGCGATTCCAATAGCTTGCCCGAGGTCCAGGGGATACCTTGCACAGGCGCAAACACCGGTCAGTGCATAGGATTGCAGGAAGAGCAGCAGGCTCCGGTCGCAGAACCCCACTCGACCATCTCGTCCAGCCCGTAGAGCGGAGGGCCGACTTCGGAACTCCGTCGACTTCTCAAGGAAGTGTGAAGTATGACGATTTCCTCATCAGTCGGCCGACGCATCCTCCTCGCCGGAGGATTCAGCCTTGCGATCGCAGCCGCCCCCGCAGTTGCTGTCGTCGCGGCTCCGTCGGGTGCGCCGGCAGGTCCGGCCATGGCCTGCCCGGCCGGCGAACTCGAGGACATCTACACCGGAGACTGCATCCCGGAGATGGCGCCCAACGTCCCGGGCGGCAACTACCCCACGACCTCGGGTGGTGGCGGCAACGTGACCTACTCGACGCCGGGTGATGCCAACAGCCTGCCCGAGGTCCAGGGGATTCCGTGCACCGGCGCCAACACCGGCCAGTGCATCGGGCTGCAGGAGAATCAGGTTCCCGCGGTCGAGCCGCACTCGAGCATTTCGTCGAGCCCGTAGCACGGGTGAACAGGAGGGCAACGATGCCGGTCCACTCCCGTTGGGTTGCGAGGCTGCTGACCGCGGGCGCGTTCGCGCTCGCGGTCGCCGCCGCACCACTGGCGCACGCCGAGGGCGAGGGCGGTATTCCGGCGCCGGAACCGGTGCCGGCGCCGGTGGCATCCGCGCCAGGCGGTTCGGCCGGTTGCCAGTCGGATGAGTCGTTGGATCCCACGACGGGCAACTGCGTGCCGACCATGACCCCGATTGCGACCACCCAGGGCGATCAGGCCATGGATGACCTGCAGCCGCGGACCACGCAGGACGTCACGACCACCACCGAGAGCGGTGTCGCGGCCGACATGGTGCCCAACATCAACGGTTATCCGTGCACCGGGTACTGGGAGTCGGCAGCCTGCTACGAGACCAGTCAGGACGATGTGGCCGTCCAGCCGAAGAGCACGATTTCATCGAGCCCGTAGCGGCCGTTAACCCCTTCGCTAAGGTTGAGAGATGCCTGCTAAATCAGACCCCGCGGACATCGACGACGTGGAGCCGCTGGCCGACAGCACAGCGCGTCAAGCACGTCGGGTGGTGGCCGCCTATGCAAACGACGCCGACGAGTGCCGCGTGTTCTTGTCGATGCTGGGTATTGGGCCGTCAAAGCTCGAGGCCTAGCCGGTGTCCGGAGACAGGAAATCCGCCCGCTCCGGAAACTCTGACTTCGTGGTGGTCGCCAACCGACTGCCGATCGACATGGAGCGGCTGCCGGATGGCAGCCTGACCTGGAAACGCAGTCCGGGTGGACTCGTCACCGCGCTGGAGCCGTTGCTGCGCCGCCAACGCGGCGCCTGGATCGGCTGGCCGGGCATCGTCGACGGTCCCGAGGACCCCATCGTCGAAGACGATCTCCAACTCTTCCCGGTTCAGCTGTCCGCCGAGGACGTCGCCGAATACTACGAGGGCTTCTCCAACGCCACCCTGTGGCCGCTGTATCACGACGTGATCGTCAAACCGATCTACCACCGCGAGTGGTGGGACCGTTATGTGGACGTCAATCGTCGTTTCGCCGAGGCGACGTCCCGGGCAGCCGCTGAAGGCGCCACCGTATGGGTGCAGGACTACCAGCTGCAACTGGTGCCCAAGATGTTGCGGATGCTGCGGCCGGATCTGACCATCGGTTTCTTCCTGCACATTCCGTTCCCGCCGGTGGAACTGTTCATGCAGATGCCCTGGCGCACCGAGATCATCGAAGGACTGCTGGGTGCCGACCTGGTCGGGTTCCACCTGCCTGGTGGTGCGCAGAACTTCCTGTTCCTGTCCCGAAGACTGGTCGGCGCCAACACCTCTCGCGCATCGGTCGGCGTGCGGTCCCGATTCGGCGAGGTGCAACTGGGCCTTCGCACCGTGAAGGTCGGCGCCTTCCCCATCTCGATCGACTCAGCCGATCTGGACCGAAAGGCCCGTAACCGCGACATTCGCCGGCGGGCCAGGGAGATCCGGGCCGAACTCGGTGGCCCCCGCAAGATCCTGCTCGGCGTCGACCGGCTGGACTACACCAAGGGCATCGACGTGCGGCTCAGGGCCTTCTCCGAGTTGCTCGCCGAGGGCCGCGCCAAACGCGACGACACGGTCTTCATCCAGCTCGCGACGCCCAGCCGGGAGCGGGTGGAGAGCTACCGCATCCTGCGCAACGAAGTCGAGCAGCAGGTCGGGCACATCAACGGCGAGTACGGCGAAGTCGGCCATCCCGTGGTGCACTATCTGCACCGGCCGGTGCCGCGCGAGGAGTTGATCGCCTTCTTCGTCGCGGCCGACGTCATGGTCGTCACCCCGCTGCGCGACGGCATGAATTTGGTCGCCAAGGAGTACGTCGCGTGCCGCAGCGACCTCGGCGGCGCCCTGGTGCTCAGCGAATTCACCGGCGCCGCAGCCGAACTGCGGCAGGCTTACCTGACCAACCCGCACGATCTCGAGGGTGTCAAGGACACCATCGAGGCTGCGCTGAACCAGACTCCAGAAGAAGGCCGCCGACGGATGCGGGCCCTGCGCCGCCAGGTACTGGCCCACGACGTGGACCGGTGGGCGCGGTCGTTTCTCGACGCGCTGGCCGACACCAAGGACCCGGCGCAGAGCCCGACCGACTGAGCTGAAGAGCTCAGTCGCCCATCAGCCCCATCACCCCGAATGTCCGCTCGGGGTCGCGGTCGGCGAAATAGTCCTGCATGGATGAGCTCAGCGCCGAGGGATCCCAGGCGGCGCCGTCGGCGTGGAACCGGTGTTCGGCGGTGGGCGCCGCGACCAGGGTGACGGTCGGCCCATAGACCACGAACACCTGACCGCTGACCTTGTCCGAGGCCGGCGAGGCCAGGAAGCGCACCAGGGTGACGACGTGCTCGGGCGACAGCGGGTCGATGTCGTCCTCGGGGGCGGCGCCGAACACGTCGGCGGTCATCGCCGTGCGCGCCCGCGGGCAGATGACGTTGGCTCGCACCCCGTACCGCCCGAGGGCGCGCGAGGCCGTCAACGTCAGCGCGGTGATACCCGCCTTGGCGGCGCCGTAATTGGCTTGGCCGATCGGCCCCGACAGCCCGGCCTCCGAGGAGGTGTTGATGATGCGACCGTAGACCGAGCCCTCGTTTTCCTTGGCCTGGTTGCGCCAGTACGTCGCGGCGTTGCGGGTCAGCAGGAAGTGACCGCGCAGATGCACCGCGATGACCGCGTCCCAGTCCTCGTCGGTCATGTTGAACAACATCCGGTCGCGGGTGATCCCGGCGTTGTTGACGACGATGTTCAGCCCGCCGAGCCCGTCGGCGCACGCCACCAGCTCGTCGGCGGTGGAACGCTGGCTGATGTCGCCGGCTACCGCGACGGCCTTGGAGCCCGCCGCGCTGATCTCGTCGAGAACGTCGGACTCGTCGAGCGCCTTGGCCATGTCGTTGACGACGACAGTCGCCCCCGAGCGGGCCAGCCCGATCGCCTCGGCGCGTCCCAGGCCGGCCGCGGCGCCGGTCACCACGGCGACGCGTCCGGACAGATCGGTCAGGGCGTCAGGCCCGTCATGTGCAGTCAACTTATGAATACCTCTAGTCCTTACGGGTCAGGGCAGCGCGGGGGCATTCGGCGATGGCCTGCTCGGCCAAGTCCTCCTGGTCCGCGGGGATCGGATCCTTGGTCACGATGACGTAGTCCTCGTCGTCGAGTTCGAACAGGTCCGGCGCGATTCCCACACAGACAGCGTTACCTTCACAACGATCACGGTCGACTTCGACTCGCATGACAACCTCCTTACCCGACGGACCCCGACATCCGGGGCCGCTCGCAGCACCACCATACGACCAGACGGGACAATCCCTGGCCGTAACCGGCGCTGGACCACAAGACTAGAACGTGTTACAACCAGGAGTGTCGGCGGGTCGCCGACGGCAAGCAACTCAGCGGAGGATCGAGCGGATGCGGATCAGTTACACCCCTGAACAAGAGGAGCTGCGCCGCGAGCTGCGGTCCTATTTCGGCAAGCTGATGACCCCGGAGCGCCAAGAGGCGCTGATGTCGACCTCCGGCGGCGAGATCGGCACCGGCAACGTCTACCGCGAGACCGTCTCCCAGATGGGCAAGGACGGCTGGCTCACCCTGAACTGGCCAGAAGAGTACGGCGGCCAGAACCGCGACCCGATGGACTCCCTGATCTTCACCGATGAGGCTGCCATCGCCGGTGCGCCGGTGCCGTTCCTGACCATCAACAGCGTCGCACCGACGATCATGGCCTTCGGCACCGAGGAGCAGAAGAAGTTCTATCTGCCCAAGATCGCCTCCGGCGATCTGCATTTCGCGATCGGCTACTCCGAACCCGGCGCCGGCACCGACTTGGCGGGGTTGCGCACAGCGGCGGTCCGCGACGGCGACGACTACGTGGTCAACGGGCAGAAGATGTGGACGAGCCTGATCCAGTACGCCGATTACGTCTGGCTGGCGGTGCGCACCAACCCCGAAGCCAAGAAGCACCGCGGCATCTCCGTGCTCATCGTGCCGACCAGCGCCGACGGATTCTCCTGGACGCCGGTGCACACCATGGCCGGGGTCGGCACCAGCGCCACCTACTACCAGGACGTGCGCGTGCCGGTGAGCAGCCTGGTCGGCGAGGAGAACGGCGGCTGGAAGCTGGTCACCAACCAGCTCAACCACGAGCGCGTCGCGCTGGTGTCGGCCCAGCCGATATTCCTGGCGCTCAACCAGGTTCGCGAGTGGGCGCAGAACACCAAGGACGCCCACGGCAACCGGCTCATCGACTCGGAATGGGTACAGCTCAACCTCGCTCGGGTGCTGGCCAAGGCCGAGTACCTCAAGCTGATCAACTGGGAACTGGCCTCGGCCAAGACCGGGACCCTCAACCCGGCCGATGCCTCAGCGGCCAAGGTTTTCGGCACCGAGCTGGCCACCGAGGCCTACCGGCTGCTGATGGAGATCCTCGGGCCGTCGGCCACCCTGCGCCAGGACTCGCCGGGCGCGCTGCTGCGCGGACGGGTCGAGCGGATGCACCGCGCGGCCCTGATCCTGACCTTCGGTGGCGGCACCAACGAGATTCAGCGCGACATCATCGGCATGGTGGCGCTGGGCCTGCCCCGAGTCAACCGCTGACGAGAAGACGAGGACCGAAATGGATTTCACCAGAACAGAAGCCGCGCAGGATCTCTCGGGACTGGTCGGCACCATCGTCGACGCCGTCTGCACACCGCAGCATCAGCGCGCACTCGACGCCCTCGAGCAGCGCTTCGACACCGAGCTGTGGCGCAAGCTCATCGACTCCGATATCTTGTCCACCGCCGCACCGGAGTCGGTGGGCGGTGCCGGGTTCGGCGTACTCGAGCAGACCGCGATTCTGGCGGCGCTGGGCCGCCAGCTGGCCGCGGTGCCCTACCTGGAGTCGGTGGTCCTGGGTGCCGGCGCGATCGCCCGGTTCGGCACGGCCGAGCAGCGCGATCAGTGGGCGGCCCCCGCGGTGTCCGGCGAGAAGATCCTGACCGTCGCCCTCGACGGTGAATTCGGTCAGGGCCCGGTGCAGGCGACGACAGTCGGCGATGGATTCCGGCTCACGGGTACCCGCACCCAGGTGGCGTTCGGTCCGGTCGCCGACGCATTCCTGGTGCCAGCCGAAACCGATTCCGGCACAAAGGTGTTCCTGGTGAATGCCGGTGATCCCGGCGTATCGGTGACATCGCTGCTGACCACCGGGAAGAACAGCGCGGGCGAGCTGGATCTGGCCGGCGCCGAGCTCGGTGCCGACCGCATCGTCGGCGACGCCGATGTCGTGGCCTGGCTGACCACCCATAAGACGTTGGGCTACACCGCTTTGCAGCTCGGTGTACTCGAGCGCGCCCTCGAACTCACGGCCGAGTATGCCCGTACCCGCGAGCAGTTCGATCGCCCCATCGGCAGCTTTCAGGCCGTCTCGGCGCGGTTGGCCGATGACTATATCGACGTCAAGGGTCTGGGCCTGGCGCTCGTGCAGGCGTCGTGGCGGCTGTCCGAGGATCTGCCCGCCGACACCGAGGTGGCCACCGCCGCGTTCTGGGCCGCGGACGCCGGGCACCGCGTCGCCCACACCACGGTGCACGTCCACGGCGGTGTCGGGATCGACATGGACCATCCGATCCACCGCTACTTCCTCACCGCCAAGCAGATCGAGTTCGCACTGGGCGGTGCCACCGCGCAACTGCGGCAGATCGGCCGCGAATTGGCCGACACGCCGGCTTGACCGGATCAGTGAGCGGGCAGCCGACCGTCACCGAACTGCTGGCGCGGCTGGCCGATGTCGACGATCGCGGCATTCACGCCGACGATGGCTCGTATTCGACGTGGCGCCAACACATCCAGGACGCCGCCGACCTGGCAGCGGCACTGCGGGCCCGGCTGGACCCGGCGCGTCCACCGCATGTCGGCGTACTGCTGGGCAATACTCCGTTCTTCTCGTCGCTGCTGGCGGCGGCCGGGATGGCCGGCTTGGTCCCGGTCGGGCTGAACCCCACCCGACGGGGCGAGGCCCTGCGGCGCGACATCGAGAAAGCCGACTGCCAGTTGGTGTTGGCCGACGGCGATCAGGTCGGCCCGCAGACCTATGGTGCCGGTTTCGCGCCGGCGGGGATGGCCGTCATCGACGTCGGGACAGCCGCATGGGCCGACGAGTTGGCGCAGTTCCGTGGCTCTCCGGTCAGGTTCGCACCCAGTGCGTTCGACGACCTGTTCATGCTGATCTTCACCTCGGGCACCAGCGGGGACCCGAAGGCCGTCCGGTGTACCCACGAGAAGGTCGCCGTCCCCGGCGTCATGCTCGCCGAACGGTTCGGCCTCGGCCCCACCGACACCTGCTATCTGTCGATGCCGCTGTTCCACTCGAACGCGGTGATGGCCGGCTGGGCGCCCGCCGTGGCGGCCGGGGCCTCGATTGCGTTGCGCCGCAAGTTCTCCGCCTCACAGTTCATCCCGGATGCGCGCAGGTTCCACGCCACCTACGCCAACTACGTCGGTAAGCCGATGTCCTACATCCTGGCCACCCCGGCCCGCCCGGAGGACGCTGACAACCCGTTGCGCATCGTCTACGGCAACGAGGCCGCGCCGCGAGACATCGAGCGGTTCGCCAAGCGATTCGGGGTGACTGTGGTCGACGGGTTCGGCTCCACCGAGGGTGGGGTGAACATCGCCCGTACGCCCGACACCCCCGAGGGTGCGCTGGGGCCGTTGCCGGAGGGCCTCGAGATCGTCGACGTCGACACCGGGCAGCCGTGCCCACCCGGGGTGATCGGTGAACTGGTCAACCTGGCGGGGGCGGGCAACTTTCGCGGCTACTACAACGACGCCGACGCCGAGACCGAGCGGATGGCCGGCGGCGTCTACCACAGCGGTGATCTTGCCTATCGTGACGAGGCGGGCTTCGTGCACTTCGCCGGCCGGCTGGGTGACTGGATGCGGGTCGACGGTGAGAATCTCGGCACCGCCCCGATCGAACGGGTGCTGATGCGCTACCCGGACGTAACCGAGGCCGCGGTATACCCGATCCCGGACGAGAACGTCGGGGACCGGGTGATGGCGGCACTGGTCGTGCCCCCGACACCGCGTTCGACGCGGGCGCATTCCGGGATTTCCTGGCCGCTCAGGACGATCTGGGACCCAAGCAGTGGCCGGCGTTCGTGCGGGTCGCCACCGCGCTGCCGCGCACCGAGACGTTCAAGATCATCAAGCGCCAGTTGTCGGCCGAGGCGCTGGACTGTGCCGACCCGGTGTTTGAGATACCTCGCTGACCGGGAACCGCTGAGGGGATGAAATGTGCGAATATCGCCGCGGCAGCGATCGCGGCCGCGGCGGTCTCGGCTCTGCTGGCGACACCCTCCGCACACGCCGCGAGCTGTCCTGATGTCGAGGTGGTCTTCGCCAGAGGCACCACAGAACCACCGGGCATCGGCCGGATCGGCCAGGCATTCGTCGACGCGCTGCGCGACGAAGTCGACACAAAGGCCGTCGACGTCTATGCGGTGAACTACCCGGCCAGCACTGATTTCCCCACCGGCGTGCAAGGAGTGGTGGACGGCAGCACCCACGTCGCCACGGTGGCCGCGACGTGCCCCAACACCAAGCTGGTGCTGGGTGGCTATTCGCAGGGTGCCGCGGTCATGGGATTCGCCACCGGGGACGCTGTGCCTGCGGGTTACAGCGTCCCGCCCGGGACACCGCTGCCGTTGCCAAGTGGTGTCGCCGACCGCGTCGCCGCGGTCGCCTTGTTCGGCAAGCCGTCACCGAAGTTCATGTCCGGAATCGGCGCGCCCGCAGTGCCGCTGGGCTCGGCCTACGTCAACAAGACCATCGACCTGTGCGCTGGCGGCGACCCGATCTGCTCCGTCGAAGGCGGCAACAGTGCCGCGCATTCGATGTACGCAGGCAACGGCATGGTCCAGCAAGCGGCGGACTACGTAGCCAAGCGACTGGTCTGATTGGCATCGATTCAGAACTGGGAGCGAAATTTTCGCCAAATCGTCGCGCTGAGTTCTACCTCGATGCTCACTAGCCCGCGATCGAGGGCATCACGGCCTCGATGAGGTGCGGGCCCGGCTCGGCGAACGCCCACCCCAACGCATCGGCCAATTCCTCAGCGGTGCCGACCCGGCGGGCGGGCACCCCCATCCCCTTGGCGATACGCACGAAATCCAGTGTGGGACTGGTCAGGTCGAGAAGCGACTCGGCCTTCGGCCCCGGCCCCGCTGCGGCGCCGTCGCCGTGGGCCCCGACCCGCTGCAGCTCGATCCGCAGGATGTCGTAGGCGCGGTTGGCGTAGACGACGGTGGTGACGTCGAGTTGCTCGCGAGCCTGGGTCCACAGCGCCGAGACGGTGTACATGGCCGATCCGTCGGATTCCAGGCACAGCACCGGGCGGTCCGGGGCGGCGATCGCGGCGCCGATCGACACCGGCAGCGCGTATCCGATCGCGCCGCCGGTCAGCGTCAGCCAGTCGTGCGCAGGCGCGCCGGCCGTCGCTTGGGGCAGCAGGAAGCCCGAGGTGTTCGACTCGTCGACGACGACGGCGCCCTCGGGCAGCAACGCACCGATGACGTCGGCAGAGGTGGCGACGTTGAGTGGACCGGTCGGCAGCGCGGGGCGCGACAGCGGTGCGGTCGCGGCGACCTGGTCCGGTGCCATCCGCTCGGCCAGGGCGCCCAGTGCCGCCGCCGCCCCCACCGCGCCGGCCAGGGTGTGCACCTGACATGCATCGGGCACCAGATCGCTCGGCTTGCCCGGGTAGGCGAAGAACGACACCGGGTGTGGCGCGCCGGCGAGCACGAGGTGGCGAACACCGTCGAGCTGCGCGGTCGCGGCCTCGGCGAAGTACGCCAGTCGCTCCACGGCAGGCACACCGGCACCGCGCTCCAGCCGGGTGGGGAACGTCTCGCAGAGCACCCGCGCTCCACACGCCTGCGCCACCCGGGCCGCCGCGGACAACCCCGCCGCCCGCGTCGCGTCCCCACCGACCATGATCACCGTCGGCTCACCCGAGCGCAGCGCCGCCTCGACCTCGGCCGAGTGATCCTCGACCGTAACCGGCTGCGCGGCAAGCGGTTCAGCAAGGGCGGCGCCTTGCGCCCAGGAGACGTCCGCGGGCAGGATCAGCGTGGAGATGTGCCGGTGGCGGCGCGCGGTGGCGATGGCTTCGGCGGCGTCGGCTGAGACCTCGCAGACCGCCGCGGTGCGGCGCAGCCAACCCGAGACGGTGCCGGCGACGGAGTCGATGTCCGACTCCAGCGGTGCGTCGTACTTCTTGTGATAGGTGGCGTGATCACCGACCACCACGACCATCGGCACCACGGCGCGCCGCGCATTGTGCAGGTTGGCCAGCCCGTTGCCCAGGCCCGGCCCCAGGTGCAGCAGCACGGCGGCCGGATCACCCGACATGCGGGCATACCCGTCCGCCGCCCCGGTCGCCACACCTTCGAACAGGGTGAGCACCCCGCGCATCTGCGGCACGGTGTCCAGTGCCGCGACGAAATGCATCTCCGAGGTACCGGGATTGGCGAAGCACAGTCGCACGCCGTTGTCCACGAGCGTGGTGATCAGTGCCTGTGCGCCGTTGCGGCCAGCGTCGATCGTCATCGCGTTCGACTGTAGACGCGCTCCGCGGTCAGCTGTCGCGGATCCCGTCGAGTCTGCGCGTCGCGGCCTCGAAGCCGGCGACCAGTTCGGCGATGATGTCGGCGGCCGGCCGGATCTGGTTCATCCGCCCCACGATCTGGCCGACCGGCATCGCCACGGTGGTCGGATCGGCCGACGCGCTCATCCGCTGATGCGCCTCGCTGACGAGCACGTTCTGCAACGGCATGGGCAGCGGGTCGGGCGCCCCTTCGGCATCCCACGCGTCGGTCCACCGGCTCTTGAGCAACCGGGCCGGTTTGCCGGAGTAGATCCGGCGGCGAACGGTGTCGGCCGAGGTGGCCGCCAGCAATGCCTGCTGGATCACCGACGGTCCCTCGCCGCTGCGCACCCCGAGGTCGTACTCCTGCGCGGTCAGGAAGGCCGAACCCATCCACACCCCGGAGGCACCCAACGCCAGCGCGGCAGCCACCTGCCTGCCGGTGCCGATACCGCCCGCGGCCAGTACCGCGGTGTCCGGCGACGACTCGGCCAGCCCGTCGACGATCTCCGGCCACAACACCACCGAGCCGATCTCACCGGTGTGTCCGCCGGCCTCGTGGCCCTGGGCGATCACGATGTCGACGCCGTTGTCCGCGTGGCGCTGGGCGTGTTTGGCCGAGCCGGCGAGGGCGGCCACCGGCACCCCGACCGCATGGGCCTGGTCGATGACGTCCTTGGGCGGCGAGCCAAGGGCGTTGGCGATCAGCTTGATGGGGTGTTTGAGGGCCACCTCGACGTGGGAGCGGGCGATCGAGTGCAACCAGCCCAGCGTGCCTTCGTTGCGGGCGGCGTCCTCGGGAAGCGGTGGCACGCCGAGATCGGCCAGCGTCTTGGTGACGAAATCCCGATGGTCTTGCGGAACCAGCTTGTCGATGTCGACGGCGGTGCCTTCGGTGGGCACCTTCGCCGGCATCACGACGTCGACTCCGTACGGCTTACCGTCGGTGTTCTCGTCCATCCAGCGCAACACGGCATCGAGGTCGTCGGGGTGGTTGAACCGCACACACCCCAGCACACCCATGCCACCGGCCCGGCTGACGGCGGCCGCGACCTTCTCCGACGGAGTGAAGACGAAGATCGGGTAGTCGATCCCGAACCGGTCGCACAGTTCGGTACGCATCAGCTGGCGGCACCGGCGTGCTTGGCGTGGACTTCGTCGGCGGGCCGCTGCTCAGTCTGCTCTTTGGCCCACTTGTAGTCGGGCTTGCCCGCCGGGGAGCGCTTCACCTCGTCGACGAGCCACAGGCTGCGGGGCACCTTGTATCCCGCGATCTCCTTGCGTACGAACGTGTCCAGTTCGCCCAGCGTCGGACGGGCACCCTCTCGCGGGGCGACGACGGCAGCCACATGGTTGCCGAAACGCGGGTCGGGCACGCCGACCACCAAGGCGTCGAACACGTCGGGGTGGCCTTTGAGGGCGGCCTCCACCTCCTCGGGGTACACCTTCTCCCCGCCGGTGTTGATTGACACCGAACCGCGGCCCAGCATCGTCACGGTGCCGTCGGCTTCGACGAGGGCGTAGTCGCCGGGTATCGCGTAGCGCACTCCGTTGATGGTGCGGAAGGTCTCGGCGGTCTTCTTCTCGTCCTTGTAGTAGCCGACCGGGATGTGGCCGCTCTTGGCGATGATGCCGCGCACGCCCGAGCCGGGTTGGACCTCGTTGCCCGCGTCGTCGAGCACCTTGACGTTCTTGTCGATGGTCACCCGCGGACCGCTGGCGTGCGACTCGCCCTTGGCGACGACGCTGGTACCGCCGAATCCGGTCTCCGAGGAACCGATGGAGTCGGTGATGATCCGGTTGGGCAGCAGCTCGAGGAAGGCCTCTTTGAGGCTGGGCGAGAACAGGGCGGCGGTGCTGGCGAGCAGGAACAACGAGGACAGGTCGTGCTCGGAGCCGTCGGCTGTCAGGGCGTCCAGCAGCGGCCGGCCCATGGCGTCACCGGTGAAGAACAACAGGTTCACCTTGTGCTTGGCGATGGTGCGCCAGACGTCCTTGGCGTCGAATTCGGGGGCCAGCACCGTTGTCGAACCGGTGAACAGCGCACCCCAGGTGGCCGACTGGGTGGCCCCGTGGATCATCGGCGGGATGGGGAACCGGATCATCGGCGGCCCGGCGGCGGCCTGCTCGGCGAGATCGAACTCCTGCTTGTATTCGCCTGTGGCGAAGTCGATTCCACCCAGCAGCACCCGGAAGATGTCTTCGTGACGCCACATCACGCCTTTGGGGAAGCCGGTCGTGCCGCCGGTGTAGAGCAGGTAGATGTCGTCAGCGCTGCGCTCGGGGAAGTCGCGCTCGGGCGATCCTTTGGCGATCGCCTCGTAGAACTCGACACCGCCGTAGCGGTGGTAGTCCTTGTCGCTGCCGTCTTCGACCACCAGGACGGTTTTGACGTTGGGTGTATCGGGGAGCACGTTGGCGACCCGATCGGAGTACTGGCGCTCGTGCACCAGCGCGACCATGTCGGAGTTGTCGAACATGTAGCGCAGTTCGGCCTCGACGTAGCGGAAGTTGATGTTGACCATCACCGCCCCGGCCTTGACGATGCCGAGCATCGCGATGACGATCTCGATGCGGTTGCGGCAGTACAGTCCGACCTTGTCGTCCTTTTTCACGCCCTGGTCGATGAGATAGTGGGCCAGGCGGTTCGCCTTCTCCTCCAACTCGGCGTAGGTGATCTGCTCGTCACCACAGATCAGGGCAACACGGTCAGGCACGGCGTCGATGGCGTGCTCGGCTAGATCAGCTATGTTCAGGGCCACGGACCCAAATTAGAACGTGTTACATTTCCTGACAAGTCTGTGGCAAAGATGCTGGGAGGCAGATACCCGTGAGTGAGACCGAGAAGGGCCCCGACGCCCTCGTTGAGCAGCGCGGACACACCCTGATCGTCACGCTCAACCGGCCGCAGGCCCGCAACGCGCTTTCCACCGAGATGCTCTCGATCATGGTCGAGGCGTGGGACCGGGTCGACAACGATCCCGACATCCGGGTCTGCATCCTGACCGGCGCGGGTGGCTACTTCTGCGCCGGCATGGACCTCAAAGCCGCCACCGCCCGGCCGCCGGGCGACTCGTTCAAGGACGGCAGCTACGACCCGTCACGCATCGACGGGTTGCTCAAGGGCCGGCGGCTGAAGAAGCCGCTGATCGCCGCGGTCGAGGGACCCGCCATCGCCGGCGGCACCGAGATCCTGCAGGGCACCGATATCCGGGTGGCCGGCGAGAGCGCCAAATTCGGCATCTCCGAAGCCAAGTGGAGCCTGTATCCGATGGGCGGCTCGGCGGTGCGCCTGGTACGCCAGATTCCGTACACCATCGCCTGCGATCTGCTGCTCACCGGCCGGCACATCACCGCCGCCGAGGCGCTGGAATACGGCTTGATCGGACATGTCGTGCCGGACGGGACAGCGCTGGACAAGGCCTTGGAGATCGCGGAGGTGATCGCCAACAACGGACCGCTCGCGGTGCAGGCGATCCTGCGATCGATCCGCGAGACCGAGGGCCTGCACGAGAACGACGCGTTCAAGATCGACACCAAGATCGGGATCGAGGTCTTCCTCAGCGAGGACGCCAAGGAGGGCCCGCTGGCGTTCAAGGAGAAGCGCGCTCCCCGATTCAAGATGCGCTGAGCGCGCACGCTCCCACTCGCACCACCCCCGGCTCGGATCAGCCGCCGCTGCGTTGCAGCGGCTTGCCCGCCTCGGCCGCAACGACCTTCTGGGCCGCGAAGCCGGCTGCCTGCGCGGTCATCCCGTTGAGGGCGTAGGCACCGTGGGCTCCGTTGTCGCCGCCGGCCGGCGAGCACACCGGGTCCTCGGGCACACACTGGTCGATCGTCTTGGGGGCATACAGCGGCCCGACGTCGATCGGCGGCGCGTTGCGGTCGACGAAGTTCAAGAATCCGTTCGACGGCTTTCCGAACAGCGCCACGGCCGCGACATGCTTGGCGATCTCGGGGCCATCGGACCCGACAGGCCCGGCGGCGGGGCGTAACCATCGGGAATCTTGTCGGCCGTCACGTACCCGACGACCGCCGCGCCCTGGGAGTAGCCGCCCAGCACCATCTGCGTGTTCGGGCACCGCACCGACATGTCACGGACCCGGTTGCTGGCATCGATGACCCCGTCGACGGCGGTCGAGAAGTTCAGCGACGCAGGATAGTTCACCGGGTAGATGTCGACGGATTTGCCGCCCAGCTCCGGCTGCGCCCGCAGCTCGTCGGTGAAGGCCTGCCCGATGTTGCCGACGCCCGGCGGCTCGAACGTCCCGCGGGCGAACACCACCTCGACGTCCGGGCAGGCGTCCTCCGCGGAGGCGAACGGCACTCCCGTCGGCGCGACCAACAGCACGCTGCCGGTCAGCACGGCGGCACAGAACAGCCGCACGCAGAGGTCCCGTCCGAATCCGATGACAGTCATCTCGCCCCACCAAGCTCGTGATCTCGTAGCCTCGGCACGGTCAGCCGCATCGCTTCCCCGAGGTGCCGACGTGGTTCCCGAAAGCGGCGGCGCTCAAACAACCGGTCGGCGGCGCGCGCTCAACTCGGGGAGACGGTGTGGTTGCGCAGGTGGTCGAACACCACCTCGGTGCGGACTCCGGCCACCTCGCGCCGCTTGGTCAACGCGTCGAGTACGAAGTCGCGCAACGCCTCGGTGGACGCCACGGCGACGTGCACCAGGACGTCGTCGCTGCCGGTGGTGACGAACACCTGCAGCGTCTCGGGCAGCTGGATCACGAAGTCACGAAAGCCCGCAACGATGTGGCGTGACTGCGGACGCAGCCGAACGGTCACCATCGCCTGGACCGGGCGTCGGAGTTCGGTGAGATTCACGGCGGCATGGATTCCGGTGATCACCCCACGGGCACGCAGGGACCGCACCCGCTCCAGCGTGGTCGACGGGGACACTCCGAGCGCGCCGGCCAAGTCACGATTGCTGCGCCGACCATCTGCCTGCAAGGCGGCGACGATCGCCGAATCAAGTTCATCCACGGTGTCCCCATTCGGTCTGATGCCGAATTATATTCGGTGAGGATGCGTGCTGACCAGGGATATGAATAACCTCAGCGAACATGACCGAATACACGCCTACCTTTGACACCAAGATCGCATTCGTCGTGCGCGAGGATCTGCCGGCGTGGCAGAAGCTGAATGTGACCGCGTTCCTGGCCAGTGGGCTCGCCGCCACGTCGCCGGAGTCGATCGGCGAGGACTACCTCGATGCCGACGGCACCCGGTATACACCGATGTTCGGCGAGCCTGCGATGGTGTTCGGCGCCGACGCGGCCAGGCTGACGCGCACATTGGACAGGGCGCTGTCTCGCCACGTGGTACCGGCGATCTTCACCGCCGACCTGTTCGAGACGACCCATGACGCGGCGAACCGGTGCGCCGTGGCGGGGCGGGCCCGACACGAACTCGACCTGGTGGGCGTCGCCGTGCGCGCGCAGCGCCGCACCGTAGACAAGATCGTGGACGGGCTGCGGCTGCACGGCTGAGGCGGGCCGCCAAAGGTCAACGGCTAGGCGAGAACCGGCTGCGACGGAGTGAAGACGACCGGCATCTGCTCCAGACCGCTGACGAAGTTCGCCGGCCGCAGCGGCAGGGC
Source organism: Mycolicibacterium litorale (assembly GCA_002007745.1). Taxonomy (GTDB): domain Bacteria; phylum Actinomycetota; class Actinomycetes; order Mycobacteriales; family Mycobacteriaceae; genus Mycobacterium; species Mycobacterium litorale_A. The sequence goes on from CP019882.1 coordinate 5,206,334, forward strand.
GGATTCGTCGGCCAGTCGCAGATCCGGCAGCCGTGTCAGCAGCTTGCGCAGCATGGTGGTCAACTCGAGACGGGCCAGCTGGTTGCCCAGGCAGAAGTGTGTGCCGAATCCGAAGGCCATGTGGCTGTTCGGGTTCCGGTCGATGCGGAAGTTCTCCGGATCGCCGAAGACCGCCTCGTCGAAGTTGGCCGACTCGAACATCAACAGCATCTTCTCCCCCGCCTTGAGCTGCGTACCGTGGAATTCGACATCGCGCATCAGGGTGCGGGCCATGTTCTTCACCGGCGAGGTCCAGCGCAGCATCTCCTCGATCGCACCGGCGACCAGTCCCTCCTGCGCCACCAGGGTCTCCCACTGGTCCTGGTGGCGCAGAAGCTGTTCGGTGCCACCGGAGAGGGTGTGGCGGGTGGTCTCGTCACCGCCGATGAGGATCAGCAGCGTCTCGAAGATGATTTCGTCGTCGGTCATGCGCTGACCCTCGACCTCGGAGTTGACCAGAATCGAGAACAGGTCGTCGGTCGGCTCCGCCCGGCGTTTGGCGATCGTGTCGGTGGCATAGGCCGAATATCCGGCGAACGCGTCCATGACGGCTTGCAGCGTCTCGGCGTCGGCAGCCGAGTTCAGACCGCAGACCAGGTCGTCGGACCATTTCAACAGTGTCGACCGTTCTTCTGGCAGCACACCGAGCATGTCGCCGATGACGGCCATCGGCAGCGGGGCGGCGATGTCGCGGACGAAGTCGCACTCCCCCCGCTCACACACCGCATCGATCAGCGCATCGCACAGGGTGTCGATCCCGGCGACCTTGTCCATCACCCGTTTCCGGGTGAATCCGGCGTTGACGAGCTTGCGGCGCAACAGATGTCCGGGGTCGTCCATGTCGATCATGTACGGCATGCCGGGCTGATCGGGCCGGATGCCACCGGTGTTGGAGAACGTCTCGGGGTCACGCTCGGCGTCGATGACCGCCTGATACGTCGTCGCGGCGGCCAGGCCGTTGCGGTCGCGGAACACCGGCTCGTTGGCGCGCATCCAGCGATACGCCTCCCGGGCGGCGCCGTCGGCGTAGAACCCGCCGTCGGTCAGATCGACATTCGGCTTGGCAGGAGCCAGAATTCCGGTCATCTATTTCCCTCCACTACTTCTGCACACAAGGTGTCCAAGCGGATTACAGTGGCCGCATGTCTGATTCGCAGCACACCATTGCCGGCACGGTGCTCACCATGCCGGTGCGAATTCGCAAGGCTGACGTCCACACGGCGATGTTCTCGGTGGCGGCCGACGCCGCGCAGCGGCTCATCGACTACAGCGGATTGCAGGTCTGCCAATTCCGGCCCGGCCGCGCGGTGGTGACGCTGATGCTGGCGCGCTACATCGACGGTGATCTCGGCAAGTACCACGAGTTCGGTACCTGCGTGATGGTCAATCCGCCGGGTTCGAACGCCCGCGGACTGCGGGCCCTTGGCGACGCCGCAGCATTCATCCACCACCTGCCCGTCGACCAGTCCTTCACCCTGGAGGCCGGCCGCACCATCTGGGGCTTCCCCAAGATCATGGCCGATTTCACGGTGCGCGACGCCAGCCCGTTCACCTTCGAGGTCGCCGAAGGTGGATCGCTGATCGCCGGAATGGAGTTCCGCCGGGGCTTGCCGATTCCGTCGTTGCGTCCCCGCACCCAGGTGCTCAAGACCTACACCTTCGCCGAGGGCACCACCCGGGAGGTGCCCTGGGAGATGCGGAATTCCGGCCTGCGCTTCCGGCCGGGCGGCGCGACGCTGCGCCTCGGCGACCATCCCTACGCCAAGGAACTGGCGTCGCTGGGGCTGCCCAAACGCGCGATGATGTCGGGTTCGGTCGCCCACGTCGAGATGACGTTCGGCGACGCCCACATCCTGCGCTGAGCGCCCGAGCGTCATCCGGTCAATCTAGAGCCCCGACTAGACAACTCGCAAGAAGTGTCTACAACAGGGCGGCGGCTTCGCGGATCTGCTCGGGGCTGCGCGCCCCGATGACCATCATGGTCACGCCGGCCTCTTCCCAGGCAACGATCTGCTTGCGCACGTAGTCGATGTCGCCGACGATCGCGGAGTCGTCGACGAGCTCGTCGGGCACCGCCTTGGCCGCCTCGTCTTTGCGATCGCTGCGGAAAAGCCTGGTGACCTCGTCGACCACCTCGGAGTACCCCATCCGCCGGTAGACATCGGCGTGGAAGTTGGTGTCCTCGGCGCCCATTCCGCCCATGTAGAGCGCCAGATGGGGCTTGATCAGCTCCAGGACCGAGGCGCGGTCGTCGGTGACCACCACCTGCGCGGTCGCACAGATCTCGAAGTCCTCCCGGCTGCGGCGGGCACCGGGTCGGGCGAAGCCCTCGTCGAGCCATTCGTTGTACATCGCGGCCAGCCGCGGCGAGTAGAAGATCGGCAACCAGCCGTCGCAGATCTCGGCGGCCAGCGCAACGTTCTTGGGGCCTTCGGCACCGAGCATGATCGGGATGTCGGCCCGCAACGGATGCACGATGGGCTTGAGCGGCTTGCCCAGCCCGGTGGTGCCCTCGCCGGTCAACGGCAGCGGGTAGTGCGGGCCGGCACTGGTGACCGGGGCTTCGCGGGCCCAGACCTGCCGGATGACGTCGATGTACTCCCGGGTGCGCGCCAGCGGCTTGGGGAACTTCTGTCCGTACCAGCCCTCGACGACCTGCGGCCCGGAGACACCGAGGCCGAGGATGTGACGGCCCCCGGAGAGGTGGTCCAAGGTCAGCGATGCCATCGCGCAGGCGGTCGGGGTGCGCGCCGACAGCTGCACCACCGAGGTGCCCAGCCGCATCCGGGTGGTCTCCCGGCCCCACCACGCCAGCGGCGTGAAGGCGTCCGACCCCCAGGCCTCGGCGGTGAACACCGTGTCGAAGCCGGCCTCTTCGGCCACCGCGACCAGTTCGGCGTGGTTCGTCGGGGGCTGTGCACCCCAATATCCGAGTTGCAGTCCCAGCTTCATCGCTGCCGCCTTTCTGTCCGAGACACGGTTCTTGCCACGATTCTTAGAACCTGTTCTACTCGATGCTGTGACCACCAGCCAAAGCAGCCCGGTGCAGATCGACGCGCATCAGAAGCCCCTTTCGGCACCGCTGAAGCTGTCATTCGACTACACCCGTTCAGTCGGACCACTCCTCAGCCAGTTCTTCACCGCTCTGCGCGGACGGCGCATCCTGGGTGTCCGCGGTTCGGACGGCCGGGTGCTTGTACCGCCCGCTGAGTATGACCCGGTGACATATGAGCCGCTGACCGAGGTGGTGCCGGTGTCTAGCGCGGGGACCGTGCTGTCGTGGACCTGGCAATCCGAGCCGCTCGAGGGCCAGCCCCTGGACCGCCCGTTCGCGTGGGCACTGATCCAGCTCGACGGTGCCGACACCGCCATGCTGCACGCCATCGACACCGGAGCCGCCGGGGCGTCGGGTATCAGCACCGGCGCCAGGGTCCATGCGCACTGGGTCGACGAACCCGTCGGCGCGATCACCGACATCGCGTACTTCGCCCTCGGCGACGAACAGGAACCGGTGTCCGACGAACCCGACGACCGTGAACCGGTGACCATCCAGGTATCGCCGAGCAGCATCGAAATCCAGCACACCGCTTCACTTCCCGAGAGTGCGTTCCTGCGCGCGCTCGAGGACGGCAAGCTGCTCGGGGCGCGTACCGGCGCCACCGGCAAGGTGTACTTCCCGCCGAAGGAGGCCGACCCGGCCACCGGCCTGGAGCTGGACAACTTCGTCGAGCTGCCAGACAAGGGCACCGTGACCACGTTCGCCATCATCAACATTCCGTTCGCCGGGCAGAAGATCAAACCGCCCTATGTCGCGGCCTACGTCCTGCTGGATGGCGCCGACATCCCGTTCCTGCACCTGATCCAGGAGATCGAGGTCGCCGACGTACGGATGGGCATGCGGGTACAGGCGGTGTGGAAGCCGCGGGAGGAATGGGGCCTCGGCATCGACAACATCGAGTACTTCAAGCCGACCGGCGAACCCGACGCCGACTACGACACCTACAAGCACCACCTCTAAAGGGATATGCCACATGACATTTCGTGATGTTGCGGTTGTCGGCTTCGCGCACGCCCCGCATGTGCGGCGCACCAGCGGCACCACCAACGGCGTCGAGATGCTGATGCCGTGTTTTCGTGAGCTCTACGACGAGCTCGGCCTGAAGCAGACCGACATCGGCTTCTGGTGCTCCGGGTCTTCGGACTACCTTGCCGGCCGCGCCTTTTCGTTCATCTCCGCCATCGACTCCATCGGAGCGGTGCCGCCGATCAACGAGTCACATGTCGAGATGGACGCGGCCTGGGCGTTGTACGAGGCCTACATCAAGATCCTGACCGGCGAGGTCGACACCGCCTTGGTGTACGGCTTCGGCAAGTCGTCGGCGGGCACATTACGGCGGGTGCTCGCGCTGCAGACCGACCCGTACACGGTCGCGCCGCTGTGGCCCGACTCGGTGTCGATGGCCGGGTTGCAGGCCCGGTTCGGCCTGGACTCCGGCAAGTGGACCGAGGCGCAGATGGCGCAGGTGGCGCTGGACTCCTTCGCCGCGGCCGAGCGCGTCGATTCCGAGCAGCCCGCGACAAGTGTCGAGGAACTCCTGAGCCGGCCCTTCTTCGCAGATCCGTTGCGGCGCCACGACATCGCGCCGATCACCGACGGCGCGTCGGCCATCGTGCTGGCCGCCGGCGACCGGGCCCGTGAGCTGCGGGAGAACCCGGCCTGGATCACCGGTTTCGAGCACCGCATCGAGACACCGGTGCTGGGCGCGCGTGATCTGACCACGTCACCGTCGACAGCGGCGTCGGCCAAGGCGGCCACCGGTGGTGATACCGGCTCGATCGAGGTCGCCGAGATCTACGCCCCGTTCAGCCATCAGCAGTTGATCCTCACCGAGGCGATCGGCCTGCCGGCGTCGACGAAGATCAATCCGTCGGGCGGCGCGTTGGCGGCCAACCCGATGTTCTCGGCCGGTCTCGAGCGGATCGGGTTCGCGGCCCGGCACATCTTCTCTCGATCGGCCGGCCGCGTCTTGGCGCACGCCACCAGCGGGCCTGCGCTGCAACAGAATCTCGTCGCTGTGCTGGAGGGGAAGTAGTCATGGCTAAACAACTTGCCGCCGTTCTCGGTACCGGCCAGACGAAGTACGTTGCCAAGCGCAAGGACGTCTCGATGAACGGCCTGGTGCGCGAGGCCATCGACCGGGCGCTGGCGGACTCGGGATCGACATTCGACGACATCGACGCCGTCGTCGTCGGCAAGGCGCCCGACTTCTTCGAGGGCGTCATGATGCCCGAGCTGTTCATGGCCGATGCCGTCGGTGCGACCGGCAAGCCGCTGATCCGGGTGCATACTGCGGGGTCGGTCGGCGGGTCGACGGCCATTGTCGCCGCGAGCCTGGTGCAGTCCGGCAAGTACAAGCGCGTGCTGACCATGGCCTGGGAGAAGCAGTCCGAGTCGAACGCCATGTGGGCGTTGAGCATTCCGGTGCCCTTCACCAAGCCGGTGGGCGCGGGCGCTGGTGGTTATTTCGCACCGCACGTGCGCGCCTACATCCGCCGCTCGGGCGCACCACTGAACATCGGCGCGATCGTCGCGGTCAAGGACCGGCACAACGGCGCCAAGAACCCGCTGGCACACCTGCACCAGCCCGACATCACCGTCGAGAAGGTGATGGAGTCGCCGATGCTGTGGGATCCGATCCGCTACGACGAGACCTGCCCGTCGTCGGATGGCGCCGCGGCAATGGTGATCGGTGACGAAGCGAGCGCCGACGCCCGGATCGCCGAAGGACATCCCGTCGCGTGGGTCCACGCCACGGCGCTGCGCACCGAGCCGCTGGCCTACTCCGGACGCGACCAGGTCAATCCGCAGGCGAGCCGGGATGCGGCCGCGGCGTTGTGGAAGGCCGCTGGCATCAAGAGCCCGATCGACGAGATCGACGTCGCCGAGGTGTACGTGCCGTTCTCCTGGTACGAGCCGATGTGGCTGGAGAGTCTCGGATTCGCCCCCGAGGGCGAGGGCTGGAAGCTCACCGAGGCCGGCGAGACGGCGATCGGCGGACGGATTCCGTTCAACCCCTCCGGTGGCGTGCTCAGTTCCAACCCCATCGGGGCGTCGGGCATGATCCGATTCGCCGAGTCGGCGATCCAGGTGATGGGCAAGGGCGGCGCGCACCAGGTGGAGGGCGCCCGTAAAGCGTTGGGCCACGCCTACGGTGGCGGTGCCCAGTACTACTCGATGTGGGTGGTCGGCTCCGAAAAACCAGCGAAGCCGTCCTCATGATGCGGTACACGGTCAGCATCGCGTTCAGTCCACTCGACCAGCTGATCGAGATCGCCAAGGCGGCAGAGGAGCTCGGCTTCGACAACATCGCGCTGCCCGACTCGATCTTCTATTTCGAGAAGCAGTCGGTCGACTATCCCTACACCGCCGACGGCAAGCGGATGTTCGACGAGAACTCACCCTGGGTCGATCCCCTGATCCTGGCCGGCGCATTGGGCGCGGTGACCTCGAAGCTGCGCTTCTACACCAATGTGATGAAGCTGGGTTCGCGCAATCCGCTGCTGCTGGCTCGGCAAGTCGGGTCGGTGGCCAACCTGACCAACAACCGTTTCGGTTTCGGTGTCGGGATCGGCTGGGCACCAGAGGAATTCGAGTGGTGCGGGGTTCCCTTCGCGAAGCGGGGCAAGCGCGTCGACGAGATGATCGACGTCATCAAGCTGGTCCTCGGCGGTGGCATGGTCGAATACCACGGCGAATTCTACGATTTCGACCGGTTGCAGATGAGCCCGGCACCGTCGACACCGGTGCCGTTCTACGTCGGCGGCCACACCGATGTCGCGCTCCAGCGCGCCGTCCGGATCGGTGACGGCTGGACCAGTGCGATGATGACCTGTGACCAGCTGGCCGATACGATCGCCCAACTCAAGAAGCTGCTGACCGAGGCCGGCCGCGGTGATGACCCGTTCGAGTACCAGGCCGTGTGCATCGACAAGTTCGACCTCGATGGCCATCGGGAACTGGCCGATGTCGGGGTGACTGACTACATCGGTATTCCCTGGGTGTTCGAGGGTCTCGGCTTCGACGCGCCGGTGAACAAGAAGATCGACGCGATGAAGCGGTTCGCCGAGACCTACATTCACTCGGGCTGGCAGGACTGAGGGTGGTAGTGATTGAGGTAAGCGAGCGATGAGCACGCCGGCGCACGAGGCGGGACGGCGGTCCCGTGCGGCGGCCATGGCCCACGACAAAGAAGCGTGGCTTGCGGTGTTCGCCGACGATGCGGTCGTCGAAGACCCGATCGGGCCGTCGCACTTCGACCCGGAGGGCAACGGCCACCGCGGCAAGGAAGCGATCGCGAAGTTCTACGACATGGCGATCGCGCCCAGCAAGCTCGTCTTCAATTTCGAGAAGACCTACCAGTGCGGTAACGAGGAAGCCAACGTCGGCCACATCGTGATCGAATCGAGCGGATTTCGGGTGATCGCCGAGGGCGTCTTCACCTACCGAGTCGACGACGACGGCAAGATCGTTGCGCTGCGGGCGTACTGGGAGCTCGACAAGGCAACGGCGAGCGCCCGTCCGCTCTAGTCGTCGACGAGTCCGCGCCACACCGTCTCGGTCAACCTGCCGACTGCCGCGTCGTCGAGCGGTGTCATGCCTAGGGTGAGCCGGTAGTACGGCGGCGACACCAGGGCGTCGACGGCCACTTCGATGTCAGTGTCGGCGCCGATCTCGCCCGCCGACACGGCATGGCGCAGAATCTCTGCGACTGCCTCGCGGCGCGGGGTGATCCACTGGTCGATCACCGCCCGGGTGATGGCCGGGTCCGACGCCGACGCGGCAATGACGTTGCGCAGCAAGGGACCTGTCGGCGGCCGGCAGAGGATGCGGTTGAGTTCACGCACGTGATGGCGCAGCGCCTCCGGTGTGCTGCTGCCCGGCGGCCGCACGATCGAGTCGTGCACCGACTCCAGCAGCCCTTCCAGGACGATCGCCGCGCTGGATGGCCACCACTTGTAGATCGTCGTCCGGCTCACCCCGGCACGTTTGGCGATGGCGTCGACACTGGCCGCACCGGGGCCACCGGTCAGGGCCAGGTCGACAGCGGCCCGCACCACCGCGTTCCGCACCTGGGGGCTGCGCGGCCTGCCCCGTCGAGGCGTGTCCTCTTCGCCGACCACCCGCTGATCATAGGGAGGTGACCGGCGCCGGCAGGGCAGGTCGGTGCGTCCGGTGTCCGGCGATCACCACGGCCAGGCACAGTGCCGCGGCCACGGCCCCGACGCCGAACATCGCCGGGTAGGTCAACAGGGTGGGTAGGGCCTGGGACCCGAGCGCGAGGACGACCGGTATCCCGAAGCCGAGATAGCTGATCCCGTAGAAGACGGCGGTCAGTCCGGCCAGGTCGTCGGGGCGGGCGATGCGCTGCACCTGTTGCAGTCCGGCGACCAGTGCCATGCCGTATCCGCAGCCCAGCAGGGCTGCCGCCGGCAGCGCCGTCCACACGCTGAGCCGGGTTGCGGCCCAGGCGGCCAGGCACATTCCCGCCACCAGCAGGGCCAGGGCGACGACGACGGCCCGGACGCCGTCCGGGGTGTCGATCCGGCGGCCCAGCGACTGGACGACGAAGCCGCAGCCGAGCGTCACCACACACAGCAGTGCGGAGAAGGCCACCGGCGCTCGGCTGACGTGGTCGGCCATCAGTGCGGGCATCACCGCGTAGGCGGAGGCCGCGGCACCGAACACCCACGGCGCCAACGGGGCGACGACGAACCAGAACCGGCGGTGCCCCGCTGACGGGATCGCGAGGTCGGCTCGCAGCGGACGTTCGTCGGCCCGGGACGGACGAGTCTCCGGAGCGGCGATCAGCGCGGCACCGGCCGCCAACGACCCGACGATGTTCACCGCGTACGGCAGCACGCCGGGCCACGGCGCCCACTGCGCGAGTGCCCCGGCCACCCCGGCACCGGCGCCGAAGCCCGCGGTCAGGCTCATCGCGGCCCGGCGCACACCGCCACGTCCGTCACCCCACGGTTCGGACGACAACTCCTTGATCCAGCTGCCGCCCACCGCCATCGCCAGCCCCAACGCGATTCCACTGAGCACCCGTCCCGCGATCAGCAGTGGCGCCGACGAGGTGCCGAGCGCGAGCAGCAGCGATCCGGCCGCCGCCAGTGGTGGTGCGGGCAGCATCAGCGGCCGTCGACCCAGCCGATCCGACAGCGGGCCGCCGATCAGCAGCGCGGGCACGATGCCCAGCACATAGGCGAACAGCAGTACGTCCACCGTGATCGCGGAAAAGCCGTCGGCCTGCCGATACATCACCAGCAGCGGGGTGAACTCGTTACCGCCCCACGCAATGGCGAAGGTCGCCGCGGCGGCGAGCAACCAGGCACGGGACACCTCGGGGCGGGTGCGCGTTATCGGGGCGGAAGCGGTCTGCACCCTCATCGGGGTCGTCCGGATCGGCAGTTAATGGACACTCTGTCCACTATATAGGTAATCGCACATTCCGGAGCACCGAGGCGGCCCAGCGGATGTGCGTTAGCGCTAACATTCATTGGTGGCAGTCCACCCGTCGTCGCCGGCCGGCCGGCAGTACGAGCTCGTGGCGGCCGCACCGGGGCGGCGAGTCCGCGCGGTCATCAACGAAACCGGAGCCGCGCTACGACAGCTGAGCGTCGACGACGTGGAGCTGACGCCGAGCTATGCCGATGACGTTCCCCCGCCGTTCTTCTGCGGCGCCGTACTGGCACCTTGGCCGAATCGGGTTCGAGACGGGCGATGGACGCACGAAGGCCGACCGCTGCAGCTCGAGATCACCGAGCCCGAGCTCGGCAACGCACTGCACGGGCTGCTCTACGACACCCCGTACCGACCCATCGAACGCACGCCGGCGTCGATACGCCTGGGCGCACAGGTCAGTGCGCAACCCGGTTATCCGTTCCGGCTGGACACCGAGGTGACGTATGCGTTGACTGCCGACGGACTGGCGGTCAACCACCGCCTGCACAACGCCGGGGCCGATTGCACACCGGTGGCCCTGGGCGCACACCCATTCCTGGCCGTCGGCGAGGTACCGGCCGAACAACTGATCGTGACCGTTTCCGCCGGGCGGCACATCGATGTCGACAGTCGCCAGATACCGGTCGGCAGCACTGCGGTGGCGGGCACCGACTGGGACCTGCGCGCCGGACGTCCCGTCAGCGCTCTGCGCCTCGACGACACCTGGACGGACCTGATGATGACGGGCGCAGGCAGCACCCACACACTGACGGCACCCGACGGCCGGGCCGTATCCCTATGGGCGGACCGTCAATTCGGCTACGTGCACGTGTTCATCACCAGGGAATTCCCTTGCGACAGCGACCACCTCATCACCGCCGTGGCCATCGAACCGATGACGGCACCCGCCAACGCTTTGAACAGCGGAGCCGGACTGCGCTGGCTCGCCCCCGGGGACAGCTGGTCGATGTCCTGGGCGATTCGCTACCACGAGCGCCACGTCGACGGCACCGGCGCCCTCAGGGCTCCACGACGACCTTGAGGCCCTCCCGCCCGGCTGCGACGGCGAACGCGTCCGCCGCCTGATCCAGCGGGTATCGGTGGGTCACGATCGACGACACGTCGATCAGGCCTTGCTCGACGAGCCGAATCGCCCGGGGATAGGCCTCGTTCATCCGCCTGACCAAGACCAGTGTGAGCCCCTTGCGGCGTGCTGCCGACGCCTGAAACGACGTGTGGTCGCCGGCCGGGATGCCGCCCAGCACCACCCTGGCTCCCGGTCGCGCCGCACGCAGCGAGAGCTCGACCGCGAGGTCGGTGCCGGCCAACTCGAAGACCGCGTCGGCCCCACTGCCGCCGAGCGCGGCGGACATCGCCGACTCCTCACGCGCCGCGCTGACATCGAGTGCGACGTCGGCACCGAGTCGCAGGGCTGCCTCTCGACGATGCGCCAGGGGCTCCACGACCACGATCCGGGTGGCACCGCAACGTCGGGCCGCCTGCACCAGCAGCAGCCCGATCGGACCGGCCCCGACGACCGCAACACTCGCGCCAATCCTCAAGTGGCCCAGGTCGAGTGCATGCAGAGCCACGCCCAGCGGCTCGAGCATCGCCCCATCGGCGGCACTCAGCCCGTCAGGGAGCCCATGCAGCGCCCAGGACGGCCAGGCCAGATACTGCCGCAGACCACCGTCGTACTCGCCGTGCCCGGCGAACACGACCGTGGGACACAGGTTTCGGTATCCGTCTCGGCAGCTCTCACACCGGCCGCACGGCAACGCCGGATCCACGGCGACCCGCTCACCGTGACGCGGGCCCCCTTCGATCACGCCGGCGAATTCGTGGCCGGGGACCACCGGCCGGCTCAGCCGGGAATCCCCGATCCCGGCCTCGGCGAACCAATGCAGATCCGACCCACACAGTCCGACAGCGGTGACGCGCACCAGCTCCTCGCCGACACCCACGCGCGGGATCGCCTCGGCATGCGTCCGAACATCACCGGCACCGTGGATCCGCGCGGCTGTCATTGTGTCCGTCGTCACCACCATGATGTTAACGCTAACATCAAGGTCGGGCCAGCGCGATACACCGCAGTGAGCGTTCACATCGCGATTACTATGCGAAGCGAACAGGCTGGGTGAAGGAGGTTCGCCGGTGGCGGAGAGCGGTGACCGGCGACCGGTCAACATGTTCGACGTCGCCAAGGCCGCCGGCGTCTCCCACCAGACGGTGTCGCGCGTGCTCAACGGGTCCGCGGCAGTCAAGGAATCCACCCGCCGACGAGTCAATGCCGCGATCGACGAGTTGGGTTATCGGCGCAATCTCGCCGCGCGGGCACTGGCGACTCGCCGATCGAAGACGCTGGGTGTCATCTGCTTCGACAGCACCCTCTACGGCCCAGCCAGCATGCTCTACGCGATCGAGCACGCCGCCCGCAACGCCGGCTATTTCGTCAGTGTCGCAAGCGAATCCACAATCGACAGTACGACGTTACCCAGAGCGCTCAACCGGCTCACCGAACAATCCGTCGAAGGGGTCGTCGTGATCGCGCCGCTGTCCGAGACGCGCAGTGCACTGGCCCATTTGCACCGCGGAGTCCCCGCGGTGGCGGTCGACGGCACCGGCGGTCTGGGGCTGCCCGTCGTCAGTGTCGATCAGCTCGACGGCGCCCGGCAGGTCACCCGGCACCTCATGGACCAGGGTGCGTCCACCGTGTGGCATGTGACCGGCGCCGAGGGGTGGGCCGACACCGATGCCCGGGTGGCCGGCTGGCATGCCGAGCTGTCCGCGGCCGGACGGCCCATTCCCGAACCCCTGCACGGCAATTGGTCGCCGGCATCGGGCTACCAGGCGGGAATCGCGCTGGCCCGGCGCCCCGACGTGGAGGCGGTCTTCGTCGCCAACGACCAGATGGCGCTGGGCCTGCTGCGGGCCTTCGCCGAGGCCGGCCGCAACGTTCCCGGGGATGTCCTGGTCGCCGGTTTCGACGACGTCCCGGAAGCCGAGTTCTACTCGCCGCCGCTGACCACGGTGCGCCAGGATTTCGCCCAAGTGGGCCGGCGCAGCATCGAAATGCTCATCGCCCGGATCGAAGGTGACGACGGCCCCGTCGACGACCAGCCCACACTGGTACCGGCCAAGGTCGTCGTCCGGCAGAGCACCCGGCGCTGCTGACCCGCTACCGCCCGCCGCGGCGCCGGTTGTAGACGTCGAATCCGACCGCCGCCAGCAGCACCAGACCCTTGATCACCTGTTGGATGTCGCTGCCGATTCCCAGAATCGACATGCCGTTGTTCAACACACCCAGCACCAGGCCACCGACGATGGCGCCGAATACGGTGCCGACACCGCCACTGGACGAGGCACCACCGATGAAAGCCGCGGCGATGGCCTCCAGCTCGAAGTTGATACCGGCCTGCGGAGTCGCCGAGTTCAGCCGGGCTGCGAACAACAGGCCGGCAACCGCCGCGAGCACTCCCATGTTGACGAACACCAGCAGCGTGATGCGGCGATTGCGGATACCGGAAAGCCGTGCCGCGTCAGCATTCCCACCGACGGCATACACCTGGCGGCCGAATACGGTGTTGCGCATGACAAAGGCGTAGATCAAGGTCAGCACCACCAGGATGATCCCAACGATGGGGACCCCGCGGTAGCTGGCCAGCAGCAGCGTGAACACCAGTAGCCCGAGGACGATCGCAGCGCACTTCGCCACGAATAGCGGCATGGCGAGGACCGACTGCCCGTAGCGCGACTGGGCTCGCCTGCGCCGGATCTGGACGGCCACAGCGGCCACCATGATGACCACACCGAGAATGACCGTGGGCCAGTGGTAGACGGCGTTGGTTCCGATCTCCGGCAGGAACCCGCTGCTGACCTGTTCCAGTCCGCGGGGCATGGGAGCAATGGATTGCCCCTCGAGCAGGTACTGGGTGGCGCCGCGGAAGACCAGCATTCCGCCCAGCGTGACGATGAACGAGGGGATTCCGACGTAGGCGATCCAGAATCCCTGCCAGGCTCCGATGAGCGCTCCGATACCGACGCACGCGGCGACACCGACGATCCAGGGCACGTCGTGACGCACCATCAGCACGCCTGCCATCGCCCCGATGAAGCCCGCGATCGAGCCGACCGACAGGTCGATGTGGCCGGCGATGATCACGATGACCATGCCGATCGCGAGGACCAGGATGTAACCGTTCTGCTGGATGATGTTGGTGACGTTGAGCGGCTTGAGCAGAATGCCGCCGGTCCAGACCTGGAAGAGCACAACGATGGCCGCCAACGCCACGACCATGCCGTACTGGCGGATGTGCGACATCAGAAATGTGGACAGTCGCTCCCGAATACCCTTGCGCCCCGGCTCGTTCGGGTGGTTGGGCCCGGCTGCCCGCCCCGAGGTCTGCTCCACCGTGCTGGTCACTGGGCACGTCCTTTCATCATGTACCGCATGAGGTTCTCCTGGGTGGCTTCCGACCCGGTGACCTCCCCGGTGAGCCGGCCCTGGCTGAGGGCATAGATGCGGTCGCACATGCCGAGCAGTTCGGGCAACTCCGAGGAGATCACCACCACCGCCTTACCGCGTGCGGCCAAATCGTTGATGATCGTGTAGATCTCGTACTTGGCACCCACGTCGATGCCGCGGGTGGGCTCGTCGAGAATGAGGACATCGGGGTCGGTGTAGAGCCATTTGCTCAGCACCACCTTCTGCTGGTTGCCGCCGGAGAGCTTGCCCGTCACCGCGGCCACCGACGGGGCCTTGATTCGCATCGAGGTGCGGAACCGCTCGCCGACACCCGCTTCCTCGTGCGGATTGACAACTCCGCGGGTGCTGACCTTCCGCAGCGACGGCAAGGTGATGCTGGCCGCGATGCTGTCCATCAGGTTCAGGCCCAGGTGTTTTCGGTCTTCGGTGGCGTACGCCACCCCGTTGCGGATGGCTTCGGAAACGGTTCGGGTGCTGATCTCGGTGTCACCCTTGAACACCTTTCCGCTCACATATCGGCCATAGGTCCGGCCGAAGACGCTCATGGCCAGTTCGGTCCGGCCGGCACCCATCAGGCCGGCGATTCCGACGATCTCTCCGGAGCGCACGTGCAGCGAGACGTCGTCGACGACCTTGCGATGCTGATCGATGGGGTGCAGCACAGTCCAGTTGCGGACCGCGAACGCAACCTCGCCGATCTCGCGCGTCTCCCGCGGCGGGAACCGGTGGGTGAGGTCGCGACCGACCATCCCACGCACGATGCGGTCTTCGGTGAGGGCGTCGTCGACAGGCAGGGTCTCGATGACCTGTCCGTCCCGCATGATCGTGACGGTGTCGGCCACCTTCATCACCTCGTTGAGTTTGTGCGAGATGAGGATCGAGGTGATGCCATGACCGCGCAGGCCGACGATCAGGTCCAGCAGGTGGCGGCTGTCGGAGTCGTTGAGTGCCGCGGTCGGTTCGTCGAGGATCAGCAGCCGCACCTTCTTCGACAACGCCTTGGCGATCTCGACGAGTTGCTGCTTTCCGACCCCGATGTCGGCGACGCGGGTCTGCGGACTCTCGGCCAGTCCCACCCTGTCGAGCAGCTCCTGCGCCTCCACCAGAGTCCGGTCCCAGCTCATCACGCCGTATCGGTTGAGCTCGTTGCCGAGGAACACGTTCTCGGCGATCGACAGATACGGGACCAGTGCCAGCTCCTGGTGAATGATCGCGATCCCGGCCCGCTCGCTGGAGCGGATCCCCTTGAACTCGCAGACCCCGCCGTCGAGCAGAACCTCGCCGTCGTAGTCGCCGTGTGGGTACACACCACTGAGCACCTTCATCAGGGTCGACTTGCCGGCGCCGTTCTCTCCGCAGATGGCGTGGATGGAGCCCGCCTGCACGGTCAGGTCCACCTCGGCGAGGGCTTTGACGCCGGGGAACACCTTGGTGATCCCCCGCATCTGGAGCAGCGGCACCGTCACTGAACCTGTGCTTCGGTGTAGTAGCCCGAATCCACCAGCACTGCTTGGTAATTGGACTTGTCCACGCTGACCGGCTGCAGCAGGTAGGACGGCACCACCTTCACGCCGTTGTTGTAGGTCTTGTCGTCGTTGACCTCGGGCTTGCCCCCGGTGAGAACGGCGTTGGCCTCCTGCACAGCGGCTTTGGCCAGCTCGCGGGTGTCCTTGAACACGGTCTGGGTCTGCTCGCCGGCCACAATCGATTTCACCGATGCCAATTCGGCGTCCTGGCCGGTCACGATCGGCAAGGGCTTGGCCTGGTTGCCGTAACCTGCGCTCTTCAATGCCGAGAGCACGCCGCGGGAGATCCCGTCGTACGGTGACAGCACGGCGTCGACCCGGGCGCTGGTGTAGGCCTGGCTGAGCAGGTTGTCCATTCTCGACTGCGCCAACCCGCCGTCCCAGCGCAGTGTGGCGATCTGGTCGAAGGAGGTCTGCCCGCTTCTGACGACCAGCTCGCCGCTGTCGATATGCGGCTTGAGCACGCTCATCGCGCCGTCGAAGAAGTAGGTCGCATTGTTGTCGTCCGGCGATCCGGCGAACAGTTCGATGTTGAACGGGCCCTTGCCCTGTCCGAGCCCGAGCTTGTCGACGATGTAACTGCCCTGCAGCACTCCGACCTTGAAGTTGTCGAACGTCGCGTAGTAGTCGACGTTGGGGGTGCCCTTGATCAGTCGGTCGTAGCTGATCACCGGGATCTTGGCATCTGCCGCGTGTTGCAACGTGGTGGTCAGCGAGGATCCGTCGATCGGGGCGACGACGAGCAGCTTGACCCCCTTGGTGATCATGTTCTCGATCTGGGAGACCTGGTTCTGCACCACGTCGTCGCCGTATTGCAGATCGGTGGCATATCCCAGGGCCTGGAATTGGTCGACCATGTTCTTGCCGTCGGCCACCCACCGCTCGGAGGACTTCGTCGGCATCGAGATGCCCACAGTGCCCTTGTCGCCGCCCTTATCGCCACTACCCGCCGAGGTGTCGGTGGACCTGCCGCAGCCCGCCAGGGCCAGCGCGATCACCATCATCATCAGGGCGGCGAGCCCGGTCAATTTCCTCACGAAATCCTCCTGCGGGAATGCGGCGCCAGTGATGCAGCCGTCGAGAATGTGAGCGTTAACATGCTGTGCGTCAGTATGTGAGCCAACTCACTGGCTTGTCAACAGGATGTTTCGATGACGTCTCCGAACTGCGGATTCGGCATCGCGCGACCATGCGAACCCCTTCCCGCGCCGCCGTGGCACCGGGTTTGCGCATCCCGTTGACACCCCCGAAGTGTTAGCGCTAACATTCGCCCGGTGTAATGCCCGTCACATTCGCGGCGCGGCACCCAACTCCGCCACTCGGCCCGCCAGCGGCCGACATCGGCGACCGACAGACGAGGAGTCGCGGTGAAGAGAACACTTGCAGCGGCATTGGGCGCCGTGCTCACGACCACCCTGGTGGCATGTGGCAGCGGCCCCGCGCCCGGTGGCTCCTCGGACGGCAAACTCACCATGGGGTTCGCCCAGGTTGGGGCCGAAAGTGGTTGGCGCACAGCCAACACCAAGAACATTCAGGACTCCGCGGCTGCGGCCGGGGTCAACTTGAAGTTCTCCGACGCCAATGGCAAGCAGGAGAACCAGATCTCGGCCATCCGGTCGTTCATCCAGCAGCACGTCGGCGTCATCGCCTTCAGCCCGGTGGTCCGGACCGGCTGGGACGCGGTGCTGCTCGAAGCCAAGAATGCGGGGATCCCGGTGATCCTCACCGACCGGGCGGTCGACACCCAGGAGACCGACGTCTACAAGACCTTCGTCGGGGCCGATTTCGTCGAAGAGGGCCGCCGGGCCGGGGACTGGGTGGCCAAGCAGTATGCCGCCGCGCCGGGGCCGGTCAACATCGTCGAACTGGAAGGCACCACCGGGGCTGATCCCGCCATCGACCGCAGCAAGGGCTTCGGCGAGGCGATCGCGACCAACCCGAATCTCAAGGTGATCGCCTCGCAGACCGGCGATTTCACCCGGTCCGGCGGCAAACAGGTGATGGAGGCCTTCCTCAAGGCCAATCCCAAGATCGACGTGGTCTTCGCCCAGAACGACGACATGGGGCTGGGCGCCATCGAGGCGATCGAAGCCGCCGGGCTCAAGCCCGGGCAGGACATCAAGCTCGTCGGCGTCGACGCCACCCACGACGGTATGCAGGCACTGGCCGACGGCAAGTTCAACTATCTGGTCGAGTGCAATCCACTGCTCGGCCCGCAACTGATGGATCTGGCCAAGAAGGTGGTGGCCGGCCAGCCGGTGCCCACCCGCGTCGTCGTCCCCGACCAGACCTTCGATCAGCAGCAGGCCATCGCCGCACTGCCCGATCGCAAGTACTGACCGATGTCATCCAGGTCGACCGTCGACCCCGCCGGCCCGGTGGTCGAGATGCGCGACATCAGCCTCGGCTTCCCCGGTGTCAAGGCGCTCGACGGCGTCAGCCTCCGGTTGCTGCCCGGTGAGGTGCACGCCCTCATGGGCGAGAACGGCGCCGGCAAGTCCACCCTCATCAAGGCGCTCACCGGGGTGTACGGCATCGACGCGGGCGACATCACCGTATCCGGCGTTGCGCGCCGGTTCACCGGACCTCGCCAGGCCCAGGACGCCGGTATCAGCACCGTCTACCAGGAAATCAACCTGTGTACGAATCTGACCGTGGCAGAGAACATCCTGCTCGGCCGCGAGCCTCGCCGGCTCGGCCGTATCGACCACCGGGCGATGAACAGACGCGCCGGCGATCTGCTGTCTCGCCTCGAGCTCGACATCGATCCGCGTTCGGTCCTCGGCAGCCATCCGATCGCCGTCCAACAGCTCGTGGCGATCGCCCGCGCGACCGCGGTGTCGGTGCGCCTGCTGATCCTCGACGAACCGACGTCGAGCCTGGACACCGACGAGGTCGCCGAACTGTTCCGGGTGATCCGCCGGTTGCGCGACGGCGGCACCGCGGTGCTGTTCGTCTCACACTTCCTCGACCAGGTCTATGAGATCTCCGACCGAATGACGGTCCTGCGCAACGGACGTCGGGTCGGGGAATACCGCACCACCGACTTGGACCGCCGCCGGCTCGTCGCCCTGATGCTGGGCCGCGAACTCGAGGCGCTGGACGAGATCGCGCACACCGCGGCCGGGCACGTCGCACCACCACCGCGGTGCCGGTCGTCAGCACATCAGGTCTGGCCCGGGTGCCGCGGGTCCAGCCCGTGAGCCTGGAGATCTTCTCCGGTGAGGTGGTCGGACTGGCCGGCCTGCTCGGCTCGGGCCGAACCGAATTCGCCAGGCTGCTCTTCGGCGCCGATCAACCGACCACCGGCCAGATCGCCGCCGCCGGCAAGCCCGTCCGGCTACGGTCGCCGCGGGCGGCCATCGCCCGCAAGTTCGCGTTCACCCCCGAGAATCGCAAACACGAGGGGATCGTGGCCGAACTCAGCGTCCGCGACAACCTGGTGCTCGCGCTGCAGGCGCGCCGCGGCTTCGCCCGGCCGCTGTCGAGCAAGGCCAAGAACGATCTGGTGCGGCGCTACATCGAGGCGTTGGACATCAGGCCCGCCGATCCCGACCTGCCCATCAAGAACCTCAGCGGCGGCAACCAGCAGAAGGTGCTGCTGGCCCGCTGGCTGATCACCCGGCCGAACCTCTTGATCCTCGACGAGCCGACCCGCGGAATCGATGTCGCTGCCAAGGCCCAAATCCAACGGCTGATCACCGAACTCGCCGGCGACGGTATGGCCGTGTTGTTCATCTCGGCGGAACTCGACGAGGTCGCCCGCATCAGCGATCGCATCGCCGTCCTGCGCGACGGGGTCAACGTCGCCCAGATCGACGGCGGTTGCCCAGTCTCGGAACTCACCGCCCTGATCGCCACCGGGAGCCAACGATGATGCATCGGCTGACCTCGTCGCCGCTGTTCTGGCCGGCCGCGGCGCTGATCGGGTTGCTGGCCCTCAACGTCGTTCTGACACCGTCGTTCCTGAGCATCCGGCTGGAAAGCGGACACCTCTACGGCAGTCTGATCGACATCCTGCGCAACGGTGCCCCGATGATGCTCGTCGCGTTGGGGATGACATTGGTGATCGCCTCGCGCGGTATCGACCTCTCCGTCGGCGCGGTGGTGTCGATCTCCGGTGCCCTGGCTTGCGCGCACATCGCCGCGGCGTCGGACCAGACCAGCCTGGGCACTGTCGCCGCCGCGATCCTGATCGCCCTCGCCGCGAGCGTCGCGCTGGGGTTGTGGAACGGGATGTTGGTGTCCAGCTTCGGGATCACGCCGATCATCGCCACCCTGGTGCTGATGACGGCCGGACGGGGAATCGCCCTGCTGATCACCCAGGGCCAGATCCTCACCCTCGGCGGCGGGCCCTTCAAGGTGCTCGGCGCCGGGTATGCGCTCGGGCTGCCGGTCGCGATCCTGATCACCCTGGCCGTCTTCGTGGTGGTCGCGGCGGTCACCAGGCGCAGCGCGCTGGGCATGTTGTTGGAGTCCATCGGGGTCAACCCGGAGGCCAGCCGGCTGGCGGGTGTTCGGTACCGCACGATCGTGCTCGCGGTCTATGTGTTCAGCGGATTGTGCGCGGGCGTGGCCGGGCTGATGATCGCCTCCAACATCTCGGCCGCCGACGCCAACAATGCGGGCCTGTGGATCGAGATGGACGCCATCCTCGCGGTCGTCATCGGGGGCACATCCCTGTTGGGTGGGCGCTTCAGTCTGACCGGAACCGTGCTGGGCGCGTTGATCATTCAGACCCTGACCACCACGGTGTACACGGCCGGCATCACCCCGGAGACCACCCTGGTCTTCAAGGCCGTTGTGGTGATCGCCGTCTGTCTGCTGCAAGCGCCGCGTTTCCGGCGGTTGCTGCGTCGTCGTGCCGCGACCTCCGACGGTCCGGTCACCGCCCGGCCCGACTCCACTGGGCTGGGCGCGAACAGCGAGCCGGTGGTGGCGTCGTGATCACCCAGACCCTGGCGCCCAGGATCGCAGGCCTGTCCGCATCGGCCCGGGGTATGGGCGGGCGCTGGCTGTCCCCGGCCGCGTCCCTGATCCTGTTCGTCGTCCTGTTCGGCACGATCGTCGTCCGCTATGACTTCACCAGTCCTACCCAGGTGTTCTTGAACCTGCTCGTCGACAACGCCCACCTGATCGTGCTGGCGGTCGGGATGACGTTCGTGATCCTCACCGGCGGAATCGACCTCAGCGTCGGCTCGGTGGTCGCGCTGACCACGGTAGCCCTGGCCAAGGCGTTACAGAGCGGTTGGCCCACGCCCGTCGCGGTCGCTGCCGCGTTGCTCATCGGGCCGGTGCTGGGACTGCTGATGGGCACTGTGATCGAAGTTTTCGAGATCCAGCCGTTCATCGTCACCCTGGCCGGCATGTTCCTGGCGCGTGGCCTGTGCTACGTCATCAGCGTCGAGACGCTGCCGATCAAAGATCCCGTGCTGCGCGCGCTGGGCCTGAACTACCTCTATCTCTATCAGGACAAATTCATCCGCGCGACGGTGGTGATCGCCCTGACCGCCGTCCTGGTCGCGATGTACGTCCTGCACGAAACCCGGTTCGGCCGAACGGTGTACGCCGTGGGTGGCGGCCGGCAGTCTGCACAGTTGATGGGCCTCGCGGTCAGCCGAACCCAGATATCGGTGTACGTGATCAGCGGATTCTGTGCGGCTGTCGCAGGGCTGCTGTTGGGAGTGCAGAAGTTGTCCGGTTACAGCCTCAACGGGGTCGGCCTCGAACTCGATGCGATCGCCGCGGCCGTCATCGGCGGCGTATTGCTCTCCGGCGGCGTGGGATTCGTGCTCGGCTCCCTGCTGGGAGTGCTGGTCCTGGGTTCCATCCAGGTTCTGGTCACCGCCGAGAACCTCGACTCCTACTGGACCCGGATCATGACCGGCCTGCTGCTCCTGGTGTTCGTCCTCGTCCAGCGCATCCTGGTCAGGTCCAGGCGATGACCACAGCACCCGGCCCACGGCGACCGGTCATGGCCGACGTCGCCCGCCTCGCGGGGGTCTCCCACCAGACCGTGTCCCGGGTGATCAACAACTCCTCGAACATCCGGCCCAGCACCCGTGAACGCGTGCAACGCGCGATCGCTGATCTGGGATACCACCCGAACACCGCCGCCCGCACCCTGGTCACCCGGCGGTCGCGGATCATCGGCATCGTCGGCAGCAACACCGCCCTGCACGGACCGGCCAGCATTCAATTCGCCATCCAGGACGCCGCCCGCGCCGCCGGATACTTCACCAGCCTGGTCACCTTGGCGGCGGTGACACACGAGGAACTGAGCGCGGCACTGGATCATCTGAGCCGGCAGTCTGTCGAGGCGATCGTCATGATCGTCACCCAGCAGGACGCGCTCGCCGTGGTCCGGTCGGAAGCCACCGCCATCCCGATGATCGTCGTCGAAGGTGAACTGTCCGGCCACGGGCTCAGCGTCGGCGTCGACCAGCTGGCCGGCGCGCGGCTGGCCACCCAACATCTGATCGATCTCGGCCATCGCGACATCGTGCACGTCAGCGGTCCGATGAGCTGGACCGAAGCGCGCGCCCGCCGAGCCGGCTATGTCCAGGCGATGCGCGCCGCACGGCTGCCGGTACGGGCCGAACTCGAAGGTGACTGGAGCGCGGCATGCGGTCACGAGATCGGCTGGGACCTGCTCGAACACGACGACTTCACCGCGGTCTTCGTGGCCAATGACCAGATGGCGATCGGTGTCCTGCGCGCGTTCGCCCAAGCCGGCCTCACCGTCCCCGAGGACGTCAGTCTCATCGGCTTCGACGATGTCCCCGAGGCGGCCTATCTCAATCCGGCGCTGAGCACGGTCCGGCAGGACTTCGATGCCGTCGGCCGCGGTGCGATCGAACTGCTGACGGCGGTGCTCGACGGCAGTACGCCCGCCACGACCCCGCTGCTGGCGCCCGAACTCGTCATCCGGGACAGCACGCGCCCGCTGCACCGCAACCATGTGAGGATCAGATGAATCGTCAGAAATTCACCGTCGGAGTCGATTTCGGGACGCTGTCCGGACGGGCGGTCGTCGTCCGGGTGGACGACGGAGCGGAACTCGGCAGCGCGGTACACGACTATGAGCACGGGGTCCTGACCCAGGCGCTGCCGGTGGGCACCGCACGCCTGCCCGCCGAGTGGGCCCTGCAGGTTCCCGAGGACTACCGCGGTGTCCTGAAAAACGCCGTGCCGCAGGCGATCGCTCAAGCCGGCATAGATCCGCACGACGTGATCGGGATCGGCACGGACTTCACCGCGTGCACCATGGTCCCAGTCCGCGCCGACGGGACACCGCTGTGTGAGATTGCCGAATTCGCCGACCGCCCCCACGCATACGCCAAACTGTGGCGACACCACTCCCCCCAGCCGCAGGCTGACCGGATCAACGCGGTCGCAACGTCTCGCGGCGAGCCGTGGCTGCCCCGGTACGGCGGCTCCATCTCCACCGAGTGGGAATTCGCCAAGGCGCTGCAGATCCTCGACGAGGATCCGGCCGTGTACCACGCCATCGACCGCTGGGTCGAGGCGGCCGACTGGATCGTCTGGCAGCTGTGCGGCACCTATCTGCGGAACGCCTGCAGTGCCGGTTACAAGGGCATCCTCCAAGACGGCCGTTACCCCAGCCGGGAGTTCCTCGCCGAGCTGCATCCTGACTTCGGCGACTTCGTCGAGACCAAACTCGATCAGCCGATCGGGGTGCTGGGCCAGGCCGCCGGCGGGCTGACCGAGGAGGCGGCCCGGTGGACGGGCCTGCCAATCGGGTTGCCGGTCGCGGTCGGCAATGTCGATGCCCACGTCACCGCCGCCGCCGCCAACTCCCTTGAGCCGGGCCAGCTGCTCGCCATCATGGGCACCTCGACGTGCCATGTGATGAATTCCGATGTGCTACGCGAAGTTCCAGGCATGTGCGGGGTGGTCGACGGAGGCATCGTGGCCGGGCAATGGGGCTATGAAGCGGGCCAGTCCGGAGTCGGCGACATCTTCGCCTGGTTCATCGAGAACTGCGTGCCGGCCGCCGTTCACGCCCAGGCCAAGGCGCGCGAAGTCTCCGTTCACGAGCTGCTGACCGAGCGGGCCGCTGCCCAAGAGGTCGGTCAGCACGGACTGGTCGCGCTGGACTGGCACAGCGGTAACCGATCGGTGCTCGTCGACCACCAACTCTCCGGCGTGATCGTCGGGCAAACCCTGTCCACCACGTGCGTCGACGGTTATCGCGCCCTGCTGGAGGCGACGGCCTACGGCACCAGGATGATCGTGGACACCTTCGTCGCCAGCGGCGTTCCGGTCAACGAGGTCGTCGTCGGCGGTGGGCTGGTCAAGAACCGCCTGCTGATGCAGATCTACGCCGACGTATTGGGATTGCCGCTGTCGGTGGTGGATTCGGCACAGGCACCCGCGCTCGGTTCGGCAATTCACGCGGCCACCGCGGCGGGCGCCTATCAGGATGTGGCGGCCGCCGCCAAGCAGATGGGCGGGCGCACCCGCAACGCCTTCGTCCCGATCGCCGGCAACGTCGCCCGCTACGACCGCCTGTATGCCGAGTACGTCAAGCTGCACGACTGGTTCGGCCGCGGCAACGCCATGATGCGCACGCTGCGCGAATTCTCCACTTGCACAGCAGAAGGAGCGTCCCGATGACCGTCACATCCGAGATCGGCACCGTGATCGCCGCGTTGCGCCGCGACGTCGCCGACCTGCACGCTCAACTGACCAAATACCAACTGGTGATCTGGACGGCCGGCAACGTGTCGGCGCGGGTGCCCGGCCACGACCTGATGGTGATCAAACCGTCCGGCGTGGACTACGACGCGCTGACCCCGGACCACATCGTGCTGTGCGATCTGCACGGAAACCTGGTGGATGGTGACCTCGCCCCCTCCTCCGACACCGCGGCCCACGCCTACGTCTACCGGCACATGCCCGAGGTGGGCGGGGTCGTTCACACCCACTCCACCTACGCCACCGCGTGGGCGGCCCGGGGTGAGCCCATCCCCTGCGTGCTGACGATGGTGGCCGACGAGTTCGGCGGCGACATCCCGATCGGTCCGTTCGCCCTGATCGGCGATGACTCCATCGGACGCGGCATCGTGGAAACGCTGCGCGACAGTCGATCCCCCGCGGTGCTGATGCGAAACCACGGCCCGTTCACGGTGGGACGAGACGCCCGTGCGGCGGTCAAGGCCGCGGTGATGGTGGAAGACGTCGCGCGCACGGTGCACATCGGCCGCCAGCTCGGCTCGCTCGACCGTATCGACGACGCGGACATCACCGCGCTCTTCGATCGGTATCAACACGTGTACGGCCAGAAACCGGCCGACCCTCAGGAAGGTGAATATCGATGATCGGCTCCCGAATCGCCGACGGCGAGGTCTGGTTCGTCACCGGCAGCCAGTCGATGTACGGCGACGAGACCCTGGCGCAGGTGGCCAGCCAGTCACAGGCGATCGCCGCCCAACTCGACCAGAGCGCGCAGATCCCGGTCCGGATCGTCTGGATACCGACGGTGGTGAGCGCCGACGACATCACCACGGTGATACGGCAGGCCAACGACAACGCGCAGTGCATCGGCATCATCGCCTGGATGCACACCTTCTCCCCCGCCAAGATGTGGATCCGGGGCCTGCGTACCCTGCAGAAGCCGCTGCTGCACCTGCACACCCAGTTCGGCGTCCAATTGCCTTGGGACACCATTGACATGGACTTCATGAACCTCAACCAGGCGGCACACGGCGACCGCGAGTTCGGTTACATCCAGTCCCGGCTCGGCGCGGCCCGCAAGACGGTCGCCGGTCACGCCAGCGACCAGCGCACCCAATCCCGGATCGGCTGCTGGATTCGTGCCGCGCTGGCCGTCGCCGAGCTGGCCACCCTGCGGGTGGCGCGCTTCGGCGACAACATGCGCAACGTCGCGGTCACCGAAGGCGACAAGGTCGAGGCCGAGGCGCACTTCGGTGCGTCGGTCAACAGCTACCCGGTCAACGAGCTCGTCGAGGCCGTGGGGCGGGTGCCGACGGTCGAGGTGGACAAGCTCGTCCGCGAATACCAGCACGCCTACCGGCTGGCGCCGGAACTACTGCCCGGCGGTGAGCGGCACACCTCGCTTCGGTACGGCGCGCAGATCGAGGCCGGATTGCGAAAGTTTCTGGAGAACGGCGGATTTCACGCATTCACTACGAATTTCGAAGATCTCGGCGGGTTGCGTCAGCTGCCCGGCCTGGCCGTGCAGCGGTTGATGGCGGACGGGTACGGATTCGGCGCCGAGGGCGACTGGAAAACCGCGGTCATGTTGCGCGCGGTGAAGGTGATGGCCGACGGTCTGCCCGGCGGCACGTCCTTCATGGAGGACTACACCTATGACCTGACCCCGGGAAGCGAGCGCGTCCTGGGCGCGCACATGCTCGAAGTGTGCCCGTCGATCGCCGAGGGCACGCCCGCACTGGAGGTCCATCCACTCTCGATCGGCGACCGGGAGGATCCGGTGCGGTTGCGCTTCACCGCGGCGCCCGGTGACGCCGTGATTCTCGGGATCAGCGACATGGGTTCGCGGTTCCGCCTGGTCGCCAACGAGGTTCGCGTGGTCGAGCCGAACGCCGCACTGCCCAAGTTGCCGGTGGCCTGCGCGGTGTGGGAGCCGTGCCCCAGTTGGTCGGTGGCCACCGAGACGTGGCTGATGGCCGGCGCACCGCACCACACCGTGCTCAGCACGGCGGTCACCACCGAGATCATCGAGGATTTCGCGGCGATGACCGACACCGAACTGCTGGTGATCGACGGCGAGACCACCGTGCGCGGCTTCGCTCGGGAGTTGAAGTGGAACAACGTCTACCACCACGTGGCGGCGGGCCTGTGAGGGCGGCGGCCCACCCGCGCCGGCTGGACCGCTTCGAACGCGACCTGCTCACCTTCCTGCTCAGCTGGGCCCCCTACGGCGACCCGCCGGGCACCGACTGCTTCCTGCAGTTCGGGATGAGCACCGAGCGACTGCGGGAGCGCTGTCTGCAGGTGGTCTGCACCACCAGGCCAACCGACCTTCGCGACCCGGAGCGGTCCCTGCTGGTGCGCGCCGGACGATTACTGCTGGGCAATTCGCGTCAGCGCGTCACGAAGCGGGACCAAGACCGCTCAGGTAGCGCTGGGCGAGGTCCTGGTACGCCTTCGGATTGAGGTTCACCCAGATCTCGGCACCCGTTCCGGCGATCGGACCCTTCACCTTCGCTGGCGAACCGGTCACCAGGACCTCGTCGGGGATGTGGGTGCCACCGACCACCAGGGAGTGCGCGGCGATCATGCTGCGGGCGCCGATCACCACACCATCGAGCACCGTGCAGTGGTTGGCGACCAGCGCCTCCGCGCCGATGTGCGCACCGTGGACTGTGCACATGTGCGCGATCGTCGCCCCCGGACCGACGTCGACCGGGATGCCCGGCGGGGCGTGCAGCACCGAACCGTCCTGGACGTTGGCGCCCTCCCGGATGACGATCGGGGCGTAGTCGCCACGCAACACGGTGTTGAACCAGACCGATGCGCCGGCCTGCACCGTGACGTCCCCGATGAGCACGGCGGTCGGCGCGATGAAGGCGGTGGAATCGACCCTGGGTGACCGCCCCTCGAACGAATACATCGGCATCGTTCAGATATACCGCAATTCAGGCGGGTAATCCGCAGGTCGTGGCACTGTCATTGCGCGATCGGGCCGCAAAACTGTAACGTGTTCTAGTTAGAGACTACGAGTGGAGGGCGCGGCGTGACAACCGGCATTCGCGAGATCGACACCGGAACCCTGCCGGACCGGTACGCCCGGGGCTGGCACTGCCTGGGCCCGGTCAACAACTACCTGGACGGCAAGCCGCACCCGATCGAAGCCTTCGGCACCAAACTGGTGGTCTTCGCCGATTCCGCGGGTGACGTCCACGTCCTGGATGCCTACTGCCGTCACCTGGGCGGGGACCTGTCGCAGGGCACCGTCAAGGACGACGCCCTGGCCTGCCCGTTCCACGACTGGCGCTGGGGCGGCGACGGCCGGTGCAAGCTGGTGCCCTATGCCAAGCGCACCCCTCGCCTGGCCCGCACCCGATCCTGGGAGACCGACGTGCGCAGCGGCCTGCTGTTCGTCTGGCACGACCACGAGGGCAATCCACCGCAGCCCGAGGTGCGCATCCCGGAGATCCCGGAGTACACCAGCGGTGAATGGACCGAGTGGAAGTGGAACTCGATGCTCATCGAGGGCTCCAACTGCCGCGAGATCGTCGACAACGTCACCGACATGGCGCACTTCTTCTACATTCACTTCGGCCTGCCGACCTACTTCAAGAACGTCTTCGAGGGTCACATCGCTTCGCAATACCTGCACAACGTCGGCCGGCCCGACGTCGTGCTGGGCGGGTCGGCCTACACCGAATCCCATCTGGATTCCGAGGCGTCGTACTTCGGGCCGTCGTTCATGATCAACTGGCTGCACAACAACTACGGCGGCTACAAGGCCGAGTCGATTCTGATCAACTGCCACTACCCGGTGACGCAGGACTCGTTCATGCTGCAGTGGGGCGTGATCGTCGAAAAGCCCAAGGGCATGGACGAATCCATGAGCGACAAACTCTCCGACGCCATGGTCGTCGGCGTCAGCAAGGGCTTCCTGCAGGACGTCGAGATCTGGAAGCACAAGACCCGCATCGACAACCCGCTACTGGTCGAGGAAGACGGCGCCGTCTACCAGATGCGCCGGTGGTATCAGCAGTTCTACGTCGACGTCGCCGACGTCACGCCGGACATGACCGACCGCTTCGAGCTGGAGGTCGACACCGCACCGGCCAACGAGAAGTGGCAGATCGAGGTCCAGGAGAACCTGCAAAGGCAGGCCGAGCAGACAGAACAGCCGGCGAAATGAGCGCGGCGGACCGGACGCCCGACGTCGACGATCTGGCACGGTCCATGCTGGAACTGCTCGGCGTGCACGATCACGACGAGCCACACGAGCACGACGACAGCACGCCGACCTCGTGGTCGAAGGCACCCGACTTCGCCTCCGACCCCGATCGGGCCGCCGCCGTGCACGAGGCGACGCGGCGCGATCGCGAGCGGTATCTGTCGGCGGGCCTGGTCGAGGTCGACTGCCGCTACTGCCATGTGGCGGTGAAGGTCAAGAAGCTGGGCGCCGCACATACCGCGGTTCAGTGGAGCGGCGAGGCGCAGCAACGCTGCGCCCACTTCGCCGAGATCCGGGCCTGCGGCGGGTCCAGTGCGCGGACCCGGTCCTGCCCGAAGCTGTCCGACAGCATCAAACACGCTGTCGCCGAGGGGTGTCTGGAGGAGTACTCCACCGCCCCCGCCCCCGGCGACGGCTAGGCTCCTTTCGCCGAAACCGACGTTTGGCAGCGAAATCACGAGTGGAGTGCCGCAATTCGTCGATCTCGGCGATCACATCCGCGGCTCCAAGCCGAGTAGCGTGCCAGTATGGCCATCAAACTCGAGAACGTGGGCATCGCGGTTCGCGACCTCGAAGCGGCGATCTCCTTCTTCACCGACCTTGGCCTGACGGTCATCGGCCGCGACACGGTCAGCGGAGAGTGGACCGACACCGCTGTCGGACTCGACGGCAACCACGCCCACATCGCGATGCTCCAGACCCCGGACGGTCACGGCCGCCTCGAGCTCTTCGAATACCTGCACCCTGAGGCGATCGAGTCAGGACCGACGAGTCCCAACGAGATCGGCATGCATCGCGTCGCGTTCTCCGTCGACGACATCGACGATGCCCTGGCGATCGCCGCCAGGCACGGATGCCACCCGCTGCGTGGGGTGGCCACCTACGCCGACGTCTACAAGCTCAGCTACATCCGCGGTCCCAGCGGGATCATCGTGATGCTCGCCGAAGAGCTGAAGAAAGCCTGAGGCTCCTGCGCGACTCCGGCCGGCACGGCTGAGTTTCCTTGCGCGAGAGCTAC
Organism: Mycolicibacterium litorale; assembly: GCA_002007745.1. Classification (GTDB taxonomy): domain Bacteria; phylum Actinomycetota; class Actinomycetes; order Mycobacteriales; family Mycobacteriaceae; genus Mycobacterium; species Mycobacterium litorale_A. The sequence goes on from CP019882.1 coordinate 5,235,833, forward strand.
AGGCCCTTGAAGCGCTCCTTGACCTGCTCCTCGGTCAACCCGTAGTCAGCCAGCGAGTAGGTGTGCTTGGGCGCCCGCGGGCCTTGCTTGCTCTCCTCGTCGGTGCGCTGGATCGCCGCCCGCGCCTCGTCGGTCATCTCGATGCCGAAGTGCGAATAGATGTTCTCCACGGTGCGGATCGGTTCGCGGATCAGCTCGAAGTAGTCGACATCGCAGAACTGAGCCGGATTGTGTTTGGCGCGTTCTTTGTTGAACAGTTCCAGCCCGCGTGACCAGGTGTCCAGTGAGTCGGCACCGATGACGTCCCCGGTGAACGTGTTGGACCAGCCGGCGGTGGTGTGCTGCGACAACGAGCACATCGACGCCATGATCGTCTCGGCCGGGCGATGGCACTGCAGGATCAGCGCATCGGGATAGACAGCGAAGACGGCGTCCAGTGCGAACAGATGACTGGGATTCTTGAGCACCCACCGCTTCTCGGGGTCGTTGAGTCCGATCAGCTGCAGGTTCTTGCGATGCCGCGCATACGACTTGGTCCAGTCCTGCTTGGCGAGCCAATGTGCATAGGTCGGCACGTGCGCGAGGGTCTCGTAGGACACCGAGTGCAGCGACTGGCGCAACAGCTGCCAGCACTCCTCCACCTCATCGGCGGTCATGTAGTGCAGGCCGGTGTAGTCCGGATTCTCGTCATGGGCCTTCTTGAACCGGGCGTCGAGCTCGGCGAAGACCGGGTTGTCCGGCCAGGTCTCCCGGGGCGGACGGGGTTGTGGGAACTCCGCGAGCCACAGCTCCAATCCCTGGTGCCGCGGATCGCCACACAACAGTCGATGCAACGCGGTGGTGCCGGTGCGCGGCAGCCCGGTCACGAAGATCGGCCGTTCGATCGGCACGTCGACGTGCTGCGGATACTGCTTGAAGGCCGCCTCGGAAAGGAGCCTGGCCACCAACGCATTACGCACGAAGAAGCGGTGCATCTTGCTGCCCAGTTCGGTCAGGTCCGCATCGTTACGGAATGAGTCGAGCAGCACCCTGAGCGCTTCTTGGTAGTTGTCGTCGTCGACACCGAAGTCGTCCATACCGGTGGCCTTGGTGGCCGAGGCCTTCAGGCTCTCGACACTGAGGAAGTCACTCATGAATCCATCCCCTCGCTCGCTCGCACCATCAGTTGTGGTACTCCCCGCAGTTGACGTCGAGCGTCTGGCCGGTGATGCCACTGGACAGGTCACTGGCCATGAACAGGATCGCCGAGGCGACTTCATCCTCGGTGGGCAAGCGCTTGAGGTCGGAGTTCACCGCAGCGGCCTTGTAGATCTCGTCCACGGTGGTGCCGTACTTGCCGGCCTGGTGCTCGAAGTACCCCTGCAGGGTGCCGCCCCAGATATAGCCGGGTAGCACGGAATTCACCCGGATCTGCTGGGACCCGAGTTCGCTGGCCAGCGATTGCGACATTGCCAGCAGCGCCGCCTTGGCCATCTTGTAGGCACCCTGCTTGGGGTCGGAATGCCGCACCACCATCGAGTTCACATTCACCACCGAGCCCTTGGATTCCGTCAGGGCGGGGGTGAATCCCTGGATCATCCGCAGCGCGCCGAGCACGGTCAGCTCGAGGGTCTCGCGGATGTGCTCGAACGTGGTGTTGCCGAACGGCTTCATCGACGGCACCTTGAATGCGTTGTTGACCAGGACGTCGACCCGGCCGTACGCGTTGAGCGTCTCGGCGACCAGGTTGTCCACCTGCGCGTCATCGGTGATGTCGGTGCCGATGGACACCGCCCGCCGGCCGAGGTCGGTGACCTGTTTGGCGACGTCCTCCAAACGGGAGACAGTCCGCGCCGCGAGCACCAGATCGGCGCCTTCCTCGGCACATCGGCGCGCCAATGTCGTTCCGAGTGCCGGACCGACGCCACTGATCACGACGACCTTGTTCTCGAGCAAACCGGCCATGTTCTATCCCACCATCCTGTTGCCGATCTGGTTCTGGCGCAGCGCTATCCGTGCTTGCCAGTCTTCTTCGGAGATCTTGTTGTGCTGGTAGTACGGAAGTTTCTGCGACACGGCATCCAGGTCGACCAGCTCCATCGTCGGCCCGTCCGCCTCGGTCAGCTCGCGCGATACCCGCTGCCAGCGGAACTGCAGGTAACCCTTGCGGTGTCCGAGCGTCTCCACCCAGTTGGTCACCCCGGGGTTTTCGTCGGCGACGACGATACGGATCTTGCCGTCCGGATCTGCCTGTGCCTGAGTGCCGTTCAGCGAAGTCTGGTGGTTGATGTAGTCCAGCGAGATGTACCACAGACTCCCGAGCTGGAATCCCAGGTAGGGCGCATCGGTGACCGGCAGGGTGATGACCAGCGCCTGGTTCGGCGCCAGATCGTAGTGCCCCACCGACGAGTACTGAGTGGCCAGCCCGCCCGGGGTGAGCCGGGGCGCGGTCAACGTGTTGACCGGCAGGTTGTCGTAGAACCACTTCGGAAACTGCAGCCAGGTCTTGACCCGCTGCACCAGCTGCTTACCCGCTGTCGCCCAGCGTTTTTCGATGAGTTCCTTGGTCAGCGGCGGCGGCGCGGTGCCCGCGGTGTCGGTACGCGCGATCGCGAAGCTGCCGCGCTGGGCGGACCAGTCGTTGTAGACCTCGCGGATGACCAGCTGGGCATTGCTCTTGGGCGTGAAGCGCCATTCAAAGGTGCCGTCGTCGGCGATGTCGAGCTTGCGGTCGTCGAACGCGGTCTCACTGTCGGGCACGACCTCGTCGGTGTATTCACCGCCCAGCAGCTGGAAGCTGACGTCGGTGGTGGTACCCCGCCGTCCGGTCACCACGTATTCGTAGCCGGCCGCCACCCGGGTGCCGAAGTACATGGTGTCCGGATTGTCCAACCCCATCTTGGTGAACGGCCCGGTACCGGAGTGCAGGAACGGATGGTCGCGGTCGTAGTCGAAGGCCACGTGCGTGCAGGCCGCGACACAGCCGGCGAGATATTGCAGGCCCTCGAGCAGGTCTGCTTCGCTTTCGATAAAGGATGCCTCGGTGACCAGCCGTTCGGATTCGGCAATGGCGTCCGCCAGTGGTTGCGTGTACATCGACCCGCCTCTTGTTTCAGTATTGGACCGCATCGGTACGTTTCCCGAACTGAGACTAGAACGCGTTCTAATCCGAGTCAACCAGCTTCGTGGTCCATATCTGGAACAGAGAGGTAGGATTTTGCAATGCCGGACGGCCACACCTCAGCACGGTCCTCGCCACCCACCCAACGCGTGGTCGCCATCCTGGACTTCCTGGCCAGACATCCACACGACCGCTTCGGCCTCTCGGAACTCGCCCGCCGACTCGGGCTCGCCAAACCCACTTGTCTGGGCATCCTGACGACCCTCACCGACTCCGGATACCTGGTGCGCGATGCCGCGGACAAGACCTACCGATTGGGGCCCAGCCTGATCACCCTCGGCCACCTTGCCCAGGAGGCGCTACGGGTGAATCCGGCGGCCCGGGCCGAGTTGACCCGGCTGTCGAACGCGTTCGCGACGACGGCCGCCCTCGCCGGCGTCGTCGACGACCGGATCACGTTGCTCGAACTGGTCGGACCGCCGGGCTCCGACGTCGGAGTCCGGGTTGGCCAGAGCTACCCCTTCGCCCCACCGGTGGGGTTGATGTTCGTGTTGTGGGACGACGAGGCATTGCGCAGCTGGCTGGGCAAGACCCCGACGATCCCGCTGCGCACCGACACGCAGCGGCTGGATCGGGTGATCGCCGAATGCCGCACGTCCGGGTTCCTCGTCGAGCGACTGACCCCGGCCGGGCGTCGGCTCTATGCACTGATGGCAGGCATGTCCAGCACCCTGCCCGACGAATTGCGGGCGCTGCTGGGCGAGTTGATATCCGACATCGGGGAACGGGTGTACCTGCGCAGCGAGTCCGACGGCTCACGGCAGCGGCATGACGTCAGCGTCATCTCCGCACCCGTCTACGACCACTACCACCGACAGGCGATGGTGGTTTCACTCCAGATCGGCAGGGCGCTCACCGATTCCGAAATAGCCAAGCATGCGCGCGGATTGGTGGCCACAGCGGACACCCTCACCGCTCACCTGGGCGGCACCAAACCGCAGTGGTGAGCTACAGCTCGCCGATGACGACCAGCGCCTCGGCCGGCTCGACCTGCATGCCGCACTGGTTCTGGAAGTCCACCAGGGGTGCCTTGATGGCCCGGATGTCGTTGGCTTCGTCCGGGTGGTCGTTGAAGTAGGAGTTGAACGCCCCGATCGCGCCGAACGCCGACTGCCGGGTGGCGTCGATCAGTGCCTGGTTGGCGTCGGGGTGGGCGGCGAAGTAGTCGGAGAGGTTCTTGGTGACCGAGCTGATGGTCGCCGACAATCCCGCCGCCGAGCAGTCGGGGGCCGGCGCCGGGGCGGGCGTGGGGTCGGCGGCGGCGGATGGCATCGACACGGCGCAGGCCGCAGCGGCGGCGAGCACTCCCAGGACGGCACGACGGACGAGCATGGCGGTCTCCCTTCAGCCGCGCAGCACCAACTCTGCACGGTCACTGAAAGAAACGTCGCGTCCCGTCGAGCCGGTGTTACCCGCCTCAGCTGGTGGCCGCGAGCACGAGCGGCAGCACGGCCGGGGCGCCGGCCGCCCTGACCACCCGGGCGGCCATGGTCAGGGTCCAACCGGTATCGGCCCGATCATCGACGAGCAACACCGGCCCGCCGGCGAAAGCCGATAGGTCCGGCGCCGGCCACGCACCGTCGAGGGCGGCGACACGATAGGCGGAGTTGGCGGCGCTGACCGGCCGCCGGCCGGAGGCGTATCGCAACACGCCCAGGTCGGTGAGTCGGCCGAGCCGGGCCAGTTCCCGGGCCAGGGTCGAGATGAGGACCGGATGGGTGTCGGAGTCCAGGGCCAGCACAGCGGTCGGACGGGTCGCCCAGTCCCAGGCGGCCAGTACCGTGACCGCTGCCTGCACCACGTCGGGGGCACTGCGGCGTCGGGTTCGTCGAGCAGGCGTCGCAGCCGCGGCCCCCAGCCCAGGTCGGTCAATCGGCCGATCGCCCGGCCTGGTGCGGGACCGTTGTCGATGCGGCCGCTGAGGTCCAGACCCAGCCTCGCCAGCCCCGACGGCCACTGCTTGCGCGGGGCGATCTCCACGCCGGGGCGCATCAGCCGCTCCTGGACGGACGCCGCCGCAGCGTCGTTCACCGCCGCCCCGAAGCGGGCGCCCGCACAGTTGTCGCAACGGCCGCACCGTTCGCCGTCGGTGAGATCGGGGTCGTCGAGCTGCCTGCGCAGAAACGCCATGCGGCACTGAGCGGTGCCCTGGTAGTCCAGCATCGCCTGCTGCTCACGGCGGCGAGCCTCGTCGAGTTGGCGGTAGCGGGCTTCGTCGTAGTCCCACGGTTGCCCGGTGGCCAGCCAGCCCCCCTTGACCCGCCGGACAGCCCCGTCGACGTCGAGCACCTTCAGCACCATCTCCAGCCGGGTGCGACCCAGGTCGACCAGCGGCTCCAGGGCGGCGGTGGACTGCGGACGGGCGGGGTCCAGTTCCCGAATCACACTGCGCACCATAGCTTCTGACGGAAACGCCACCGAGGCGAAGTACCGCCATACGTCTTGGTCTTCCCGACCGGGCAGGAGCACCACCTCGGCGCTGTCCGTCGAGCGGCCCGCACGACCCACCTGCTGGTAGTACGCGATCGGCGAGGAGGGCGCCCCGAGGTGCACGACGAAGCCGAGATCCGGCTTGTCGAACCCCATCCCCAGCGCCGAGGTGGCGATCAGTGCCTTCACCCGGTTGCCCAGCAGGTCGGCCTCGAGTTGTTCGCGCTCGGCGGTTTCCGTCGCGCCGGTGTAGGCGGCCACCTCATGCCCACGCTCGCGGAGCAGCGCCGCCACGTCGTGCGCCTGAGCGACGGTCAGCGTGTAGACGATGCCCGAACCGGGCAGCGCGTCGAGATGCTCGGCCAGCCAGGCCGTCCGTTGTGCGCCACCGCCGGCCTGGACCACCGACAACCGCAACGACTCCCGGTCGAGGCCACCGCGCAGCACCAGGGCACCGCCGACGCCCGGCACAGTGTCGGCGCCGCCGACGCCGAGCTGCGCCGCGACATCGTTGACGACGCGATCGTTGGCCGTCGCGGTGGTCGCCAGAACCGGTACATCCGAACCGAGTTCCGCGATCAACGTGTGGATACGGCGGTAGTCGGGCCGGAAGTCGTGGCCCCAGTCCGAGACGCAGTGCGCCTCGTCGACCACCACCAGACCGGCGTCGGCGGCCAGTGCCGGTAGGACGGCGTCACGAAAGTCCGGGTTGTTCAACCGCTCCGGGCTGACCAGCAGCACATCGAGATCACCGCGGTTGACCCGCTGGTGGATCTCGTCCCACTCGGTGACATTGCTCGAGTTGATCGTGGCCGCGCGGACACCGGCCCGGTCGGCGGCCGCCACCTGGTTGCGCATCAATGCCAGCAGCGGCGACACGATGACCGTCGCGCCGCGCCCCCGCTCCCGCAGCAGCTTGGCGGCGATGAAGTACACCGCCGACTTGCCCCAGCCGGTGCGCTGCACGACCAGCGCCCGCCGCCGCTGCACCACCAGCGCTTCGATCGCCGTCCATTGGTCGTCGCGCAGCCGAGCCGTCGGCCCGGCCAGCTGCTCGAGAATCGCCTGAGCGTCGGCGCGCGTGGTCATGCGGACCATCGTGCCTTGCGGCACCGACGAGGTTCCGACACCCTGCGCGCGAGCAGGTCTGAGCGGAGCCGGCCTAGTTGGCCGCCGCCTCCTGCTCGCGCTTGATCTCCAGCGCGATGTCGATCAGCTGGTCTTCCTGACCGCCGATCAGTTTGCGCTGTCCGGCGCGGTGCAGCAGCTGATGGGCCGGCACGCCGTACCGCTCGGACTGGCGGATGGCGTGCTTGAGGAAGCTCGAGTACACCCCGGAGTAACCCATGATCAGCGCGTTGCGATCGAGCAGGCATTCGGCCGGCATCGCCGGTGCGACCACCTCCTCGGCCGCATCGGCGATGTCGAAGAAGTCGATACCGGTCTTGACGCCGATCTTGTCGAACACCCCGATGAGGGCCTCGACCGGCGCGTTACCGGCGCCGGCACCGAAGCGCCGGCAGGAACCGTCGATCTGCTTGGCCCCGGCACGGACCGCCTCGATCGAGTTGGCCACCCCCAGCCCGAGGTTCTCGTGGCCGTGGAAGCCCACCTGCGCGTCGTCGCCCAGTTCGGCGACCAGCGCGCTGACCCGGTCGGCCACCCCTTCGAGCACCAGGGCACCGGCGGAGTCGACGACGTAGACGCACTGACACCCGGCGTCGGCCATGATGCGGGCCTGTTTGGCCAGCTTCTCCGGACTGATGGTGTGGCTCATCATCAGGAAGCCGACCGTCTCGAGGCCGAGTTCGCGGGCCAGGCCGAAATGCTGGATCGAGACGTCGGCCTCGGTGCAGTGGGTGGCGATCCGGCAGATCGAACCGCCGTTGTTCTGCGCCTCCTTGATGTCTTCCTTGGTGCCCACGCCGGGCAGCATCAGGAAGGCGATCTTGGACTCCTTGGCCGTCTCGGCGGCCAGCTTGATCAGCTCCTGCTCCGGGGTCTTGGAGAACCCGTAGTTGAAGCTCGACCCGCCCAGCCCGTCGCCGTGGGTCACCTCGATGACCGGCACACCCGCGGCGTCCAGGGCGGCGACGATGGCGCCGACCTCGTCCTTGCTGAACTGGTGGCGCTTGTGGTGGGACCCGTCGCGAAGCGAGGTGTCCGTCATCCGGACGTCCCACATCGGGTTGAAGTAGATATCGGTCATGATTGCGCTCCCGTTCCCGCAGAGGCTCGTTCCTTGGCGATCTCTTCGCCGACCTTGGTGGCAGCCGCGGTCATGATGTCCAGGTTTCCCGCATAGGGCGGCAGGTAGTCCCCGGCGCCCTCGACCTCCACGAACGTGGTGACGACGAAGTTGCCGCCGTTGACCACCGATGGTTCGTCGAACTGAGGCTCGTTGAGCAACCGGTAGCCGGGCACGTAGGTCTGCACCTCGGCCACCACGTCCTTGATGGACTGGGTGATCGCGTCGCGGTCGGCGTCCTCCGGGATCGCGCAGAAGATGGTGTCGCGCATGATCATCGGCGGGTCGGCCGGGTTCAGGATGATGATCGCCTTGCCACGCTTGGCGCCACCGATCACCTCGACGCCGGCGCTGGTGGTCTTGGTGAACTCGTCGATGTTGGCCCGGGTGCCGGGGCCGGCCGAGGCCGAGGACACCGAGGCGACGATCTCCGCGTAGGGCACCTCGACGACCCGGCTGACGGCGTACACCATCGGGATGGTGGCCTGGCCGCCACAGGTGACCATGTTGACGTTCGGGGCATCGAGGTGCGCGCGCAGATTGGCCGGCGGGATGACACCGGGGCCGACGGCGGCCGGAGTCAGGTCAATGGCTCGGATACCGGCTTCCTCGTAGCGGGGCGCCGCGGCTTTGTGCACGTAGGCGCTGGTGGCCTCGAACACCAGATCCGGCTTCTCCGACTGGGCGAGCAGCCAGTCGACACCCTCGTGGCTGGTCTCCAGCCCCAGCTTGCGGGCCCTGGCCAGACCTTCGCTGTCCGGGTCGATGCCGATCATCCAGCGCGGCTCGAGCCACTCCGAACGAAGGAGCTTGTACAGCAGGTCGGTGCTGATGTTGCCCGACCCGACGATCGCAACAGAACTCTTCTGGGGCATGTGGTTGCTCCTCTATTCGAATGACAGCCGGACTGAACCCAGTCCGGCGAAGTCGGCGACGAACTCATCGCCGGGACGCGCGTCGATGGCCCTGGTGCACGACCCCGGCAAGACGATGTCGCCCGCCTTCAGGCGCACACCGAAGCTGTCGACCTTGCGGGCCAGCCAGGCCACCGCGGTGACCGGATTGCCCAACACGGCGTCGCTTCGCCCCTCGGCCACCACCTCACCGTTGCGGGTCAGGACGGCGTCGATGCCCTTGATATCGATGTCCTTGGGCGACACCCGTTGCTTGCCCAGCACGTAACCCGCCGACGACGCGTTGTCGGCGATGGTGTCGCACAGCGCGATCTTCCAGTCCTTGATCCGGGTGTCGATCAGTTCGATCGAGGGCGCGAAGGCCGCGGTCGCGGCCAGCACGTCGTCTTCGGTGCAGCCGGCACCGGGCAGGTCGTCGGCGAGGATGAATCCGACCTCGACCTCGACCCGGGGAAACAGGTAGCGCCCGGCGGGCACCGGCTGGTCCTCGAAAACCTCCATGTCGGCGAGCAGGTGGCCGTAGTCCGGCTCGTCGACGCCCATCATCTTCTGCATCGCCTCCGAGGACAGGCCGACCTTGTGGCCGACCACTCGGGCACCTTCGGCGACCCGCTGGCGGATGTTGATGAGTTGGATCTCGTAGGCGTCCACCACGTCGATGTCGGCGTGGTTCGACGTCAGCGGAGTCATCGGGATCCGGCGGCGCTCGGCGTCTGCCAGCTCGGCGGCAAGCTCTTCACGCGTGGCAACGCTCAGCATTCCCGGGAGTCCCCTCGTCGATGTGACCGGGGCGAACAACGCCCGGTGCAGGCGATTCTAGTGCGGTCCGGGCACCGTCGACCTAAGCGTTCCGCTGACCGGAAAGGCGGGGTCAGTAGCGCCCGGACGGGGCAATTCTATAACGTGTTCTAGTATGACAGCTCAGGAGTTCGACGTCGTCGTCGTCGGTAGCGGCGCCGCTGGCATGGTCGCCGCATTGACGGCGGCTCACCAGGGACTATCGGCGGTCGTCGTCGAGAAGGCACCGCACTTCGGCGGTTCGACGGCCCGCTCGGGTGGTGGTGTGTGGATCCCGAACAACGAGATCCTCAAGCGCGATGGTGTCACCGACACCAAGGAGGCCGCGCGCACCTATTTGCACACGATCGTCGGCGACGTGGTCGAGCCGGAGCGGATCGACACCTACCTGGAGCGCGGGCCGGAGATGCTCTCGTTCGTGCTCAAGCACACGCCGCTCAAGCTGTGCTGGGTGCCGGGATACTCCGACTACTACCCCGAGACCCCCGGCGGCCGCGCCGGTGGCCGGTCCATCGAACCCAAGCCGTTCGACGCCAAGAAGCTCGGTCCGGACGAGAAGTTCCTGGAACCGGCATATGGCAAGGTCCCGCTCAATGTCGTTGTCATGCAGCAGGATTACATGCGCCTCAATCAGCTCAAGCGCCACCCGCGCGGTGTGCTGCGCAGCCTGAAGGTCGGCGCACGCACGGTGTGGGCCAATGCGCGCGGCAAGAACCTGGTGGGCATGGGCCGCGCCTTGATCGCACCGCTGCGCATCGGCCTGCGTCAGGCCGGTGTGCCGGTGCTGCTCAACACCGCGCTGACCGATCTCTACGTCGAGGACGGCGTGGTACGCGGGATCTACGTCAAGGAGGCCTCGGACTCCGAATCGGCCGATCCGCGGCTGATCCGCGCTCGCCGAGGCGTGATCCTGGGCAGCGGCGGGTTCGAGCACAACGAGCAGATGCGGGTCAAGTACCAGCGCGCGCCGATCACCGCCGAGTGGACGGTCGGGGCGGCCGCCAACACCGGGGACGGGATTGTCGCCGCCGAGAAGCTCGGTGCGGCTTTGGAATTGATGGAAGACGCCTGGTGGGGGCCGACGGTCCCGCTGGTCGGCGCGCCCTGGTTCGCGCTGTCGGAACGCAATTCGCCGGGTTCCATCATCGTCAACATGGCCGGCAAGCGATTCATGAACGAATCGATGCCCTACGTCGAAGCCTGCCACCACATGTACGGCGGCCAGTACGGCCAGGGCGCCGGCCCCGGCGAGAACGTGCCGGCCTGGCTGGTCTTCGACCAGCAGTACCGCGACCGGTACATCTTCGCCGGTTTACAACCGGGCCAACGGATTCCGAAGAAGTGGATGGAGTCCGGCGTGATCGTCAAGGCGGACACCCTCGAGGAGCTGGCCACGCTGACCGGCCTGCCGGCCGACGCTTTCCTGGCGACCGTGCAGCGGTTCAACGGGTTCGCCCGCTCCGGCCGGGACGAGGACTTCCACCGCGGCGAAAGCGCCTACGACAAGTACTACGGTGATCCCACCAACAAGCCCAATCCCAATCTCGGCGAGATCCGCAACGGTCCGTTCTACGCAGCCAAGATGGTGCCGGGTGACCTGGGTACCAAAGGCGGGATCCGCACCGACGTGCACGGGCGGGCCCTGCGCGACGACGGTTCGGTGATCGAAGGCCTCTACGCGGCCGGTAACGTCAGCGCGACCATGATGGGCCACACCTATCCGGGACCCGGCGGAACCATTGGACCCGCGATGGCCTTCGGGTACCTGGCGGCGTTGCACATCGCCGGAGCCGCCGGGCCGGCGACATCGAGCACAGGGAAGGGCTGACATGCCGATCGATCTCGACGTCGCGCTCGGTGCCGAGCTCGACCCCATCGAATTCTCGTGGACCAGTAGCGATGTGCAGCTTTACCACCTGGGACTGGGTGCCGGTCGAGATCCGATGGATCCCAAGGAACTTCGTTATCTGGTCGACCGGACCCCGCAGGTGTTGCCGACCTTCGGCAGCGTGGCGGCCAGCTTCCACATGACCGAGCCGCCCGAGGTGAAGTTTCCGGGCATCGAGATCGAACTGAGCAAGGTACTGCACGCCAGTGAGTCGGTGACGGTACCGGCTCCGTTGCCGCCCAGCGGCACGGCGCGATCGGTGCAGCGGTTCACCGAGATCTGGGACAAGGGCAAGGCCGCGGTGATCGTCAGCGAGTCGACGGTGACCGATCCGGACGGCACCCTGCTGTGGACCACCAAGCGATCGATCTTCGCCCGTGGCGAGGGCGGATTCGGCGGCGAGCGCGGCCCGTCGACCTCGGTGGCGGCTCCCGACCGTGCACCGGACTACGAGATCTCCGTTCCGGTGCTGCCCCAGCAGGCGCTGCTGTACCGGCTCTGCGGCGACCGCAACCCGCTGCACTCTGATCCCGAATTCGCGGCCGCCGCAGGCTTTCCCAAGCCGATCCTGCACGGACTGTGCACGTACGGGATGACCTGCAAGGCGCTGGTGGACACGCTGCTCGACGCCGACGTCAGCGCGCTGAAGACCTACGGTGCGCGCTTCGCCGGGGTGGTCTTCCCCGGCGAGACCATCAAGGTCAACGTCTGGAAGGACGACGGCCGCTACGTCGGCGTCGTCACCGCGCCGGGCCGCGACGACGCCGTTGTGCTCTCCGACGTCGAGTTCGTTCCGGTCTGACCCGGCCTGACCTGACGAGGCCGGCCCGGCCTGCCGCTCACGCCGACGGCACCGGGTGCACGCGCATCGCCTCGTCGTCACCACCCCGGGCCAGCCGGCCCTCGGCGACCAACTTGTCGTGGGGTTCACCGAGCTCGATGCGGCTGACCTGGTCGAGGCGCACGTAGGTTTGGTCGTCGAGGTCGACCGCCAGCGCGCCCAGATAGTCGTCCAGCTGGCGCACCGTGCGCGGACCGATCACCGGGACGACGCCCGTCGGCGACCGTTGCGCCCGTTCCAGCAGCCAGGCCACCGCAACCTGCGCGGGGGGCACACCGAGTTCGTCGGAAACCGCGAGCACCGCGTCGACCGTCGCCGATTTGCGCCCGCCGTCCTCGGTGTGGACCAGTCGATGCCAGTCGGTCAGCCGGCCGGACTCGCCGCGCCGGTATTTCCCGGTCAGCAGGCCGCCACCCAGCGGCGACCACAATGCCGCGCCGATACCGAGGGCCTCGGCCATGGGCAACACCTCGCGGTCGGCGCTGCGCTCGACCAGGCTGTACTCGAACTGCACTCCCGCCACCGGGATGGTGCCGCGCAGTTCGGCGATCGTGGCGGCGCGGCTGGTCAGCCAGGCCGGGAAGTTCGAGAATCCCGCGTACCGGATCTTCCCGGCACGCGCGAGGTCGTCCAGGGCGCGGATGGTCTCCTCCACCGGTGTCACGCCGTCCGGGAAATGCACCCAGAGCAGATCGATGTAGTCGGTGCCCAGTCGACGCAGGCTGCCTTCGACCGCTCGGTACATCGCGCCGCGCCCGGCGCCGGTCTGCAGCACACCGGATCCGTCGGCCCCGCCGATGGCGAACTTGGTCGCCAGGGTGAAGTCGTCGCGGCGGCCGGCGAGCAGCGTGGCCAGGTTCTCCTCGGATTCACCCCGTTGGTAACTGGCCGCAGTGTCGATGAAGGTGCCACCCGCCGCGGCGTACCGGTCGAAGATCTGCGCCGCGGTCTCGAGGTCAGCCCCGTAACCCCACCGGTTGCCGAACGTGGCGGCCCCCAGCGACAGTTGCGAGACGCGCAGCCCGTTGTTGCGCCCGAAGGTGAAGTGCTTCATCACGGCTTCCACCCTACGCTGGGTATGGCTTTTGATACCCAGCCCGGTCGGCGTTCCCGTACGCGGAACGAACGGCCGGAGCCGGCCGCCGGGTTGCCAAGGTTTCCCGATGGCAGACGATCTGGCCGACGGTGTCGTGCACCGCGTCGCCGTCGCAGGCACCGACACGTGTTTCGAGGTCGCCGAGGGCGAACGAATTCTGACCGCCGCGCTGCGCGCCGGAGCGTGGGTTCCCTTCGAATGTGGCTGGGGCAGCTGCGGAACGTGCAAGATGACCCTGGTCGAGGGCGAGGTGCGGACGCTGTTCCCCGAGGCGCCTTCGATCAGCCCGCGCGATGCCCGCCGGTCCAGGATCCTGGCCTGCCAGAGCACGCCCACCTCGGATGTGGTGGTCAAACCGACCTGGGTCGAGGCCGGCCCCGCGACGGGCGGGCGACCGAGCGCCGGGCCGCTGTCCTCACCGCCCGCGAGGAGATCGGGCCGGCGATCTTCCGGCTGCGCTTCACCGTGGACCGGCCCGTCGCGTTCCACGAAGGGCAGCACGCCGTCGTCGACCTGGGTGACGGTCTGCGCCGGTGCTATTCGATGTCGAACCGGCCGGACTCGGCCGAAATCGAGTTCATCATGAAACGCTATGCCGGCCGGGTGGGCAGCGAAGCGGTCTCCGCGCTGTCTCCGGGAGCGCAGATCTTCGTGGAAATGCCTTACGGCGACATGTGGATTCGCCAATCCGATGCGCCCGTGTGCCTGGTCGCCGGCGGCACCGGCATCGCGCCGATTCTGGGCATGTTGCGCCGGTTGGCCGCCGACCATGACACCCGGCCGGTCCGGGTGGTCTACGGCGCGAACGTCCGCGACGAGCTGGTCTGCTGGCAGGACCTGGCCGAGCTGGTTCTCGAGCTGCCCGACGCCGAGCTGGTCGGCGCGCTGACCACCGCCCACGACGGCTGGCTCGGCGTCAAGGGTCTGGTCACCCACGCTCTCGAACCGATGTTGGCCGGGCTTGTCGACGCGGACTTCTACGTAGCCGGGCCACCGGTGATGACCAACGCCGTCACCGGTCTGCTCAAGGGCGCCGGCGTCCAGCTCGACCGGATCCGGTTCGACAGCTTCGGCTGATCGGGACCGGCGCGCAGCAACACACACCAGCACGCACCGACCCGCATCAATCCGACAGCAGATTGCCCGTTCTGCTGTCCAGCGGAACCTCGCCGGCGATCTTGCCGATCACCCGTCCCGGCCAGGCGTAGGGCTGGCTGTGGCGAGCGAAGAGCCGCCCCTCGGTCTCGGCCAGCAACTCCGTCTCCGCGCCGAGCGGATCGATCACCGTGGCGACGAGATCGCCCTGGCGAACGTGATCGCCCAGCCGACGGCGATAGACGACGAGCCCGGTGACGGGCGAGCGCACCTGTGCCATCGCCGTCAGCGCGGTGGCGCGGCAGGACAACGCCGGCTGCTCGCTTGGCCCATCGACGAAGCCGCGTCCGGCCAGCATGCGCAGCAGCGCCGTGGCTTGATCGGCCGCGCGTTCGGGATCGACATCGTCATTGCTGCCCAGTTCGAGCGTCGCGGCGAGGCAGGCCGGCGGAATGGGCAGACCGGGGTGGGCCGCGGCCAGCGCCCACCACGGAGCGGCGCAGGCCTCATCGAAGGGGTGACCGCCCGACACCTCGGACAGCAGCACCGCTCGGGCATCGATCGCCGCGGCGATGTCCTCGGCCGCGGGCCACAGCGCCGGGCCGACATACATGTGTGGCTCGGCCTCGTTGTCGGCGTGCAGGTCGAGCACGAGGTCGGCGTCATGGGCCAGTGTCAGCAGTCTGTGACGCAGCTGGGCCAGTGCTCCATCCGCGGTCGGCGCCGTCGCCGCAAGTTTCGCCGCCATCGCGGCCCGGATCGTGTCGACGTTGGAGGCCGCGTCCGGCGCGAGCGACAGGCTTCCGAGATCGGACAGATCGGCATAGTTCCGGTTGAAGTTCTCCCCCGTGCCGCTTTCCAGCCGGCCGAACAGGAAGCTGGTCTCGGTCTGCGCCAGGCCGATCGGGTTCGCCTGCGGCACCAGCAGGATTTCACCGCGGACCGCGCCGCGAGCTTCCAGTTCGGCCAGATATCCGGCCAGGTAGCGCAGGACCAGCATGCCGGGCAGCTCGTCGGCATGCAGTCCGGCCTGCAGATAAGCCTTCTTGCCCGTCCCGGCCGCCCCGAAGCGGAGCACGGTCAGCTGTGGTGAGCCGGGCAGATCGTAGGTCTGGCGTAACACGCTCTCACTCCGTCTGCGGGGCGTCCAACACGAACACATCCGTCTCGTAATAGGCCGCGCAGGCGGCATGCAAGCGCTCCTTCAGCTTGCCTTCCGTCGCCAGTGCCCCGGCGATCAAACGGTGACCGGGGGGCATGTCGCGCAGTTCGATCCCCTGCGCGTCGAGAAAGGCCGTCACGCCGGCCTCGCCCACCTCGGGCAGCTCGATGACGGCCTCGACGACGGCGAGCGGTGAGGTGTAGCGCGGCCCTGCCGCGGCAATGGCCGGGGCGCTTGCAGCCGCTTTGTCCGCATCGGAAAGCAGCGTGGCAAGGGTGTTTCCATCGAAATACATGACTATCCGTTCCTTGTAGGGTCACCCGTGCCGATCACGGATGCTTTCGATATCGAGGTAGCCGGTGCCATCCTCATGTGAGCGGTAGCGCAAGGCGATATGCGCTTCGTGGGTGGCACCAGGCGCGGTCACCGGGCCGGCAGTGCCGACGCATTCCTCGATCAGCTCGGCGACCAGCGTGTCCAGCGCGGCGGCCGAAGCGGTGGCCGACGCCAGCCGGGTGACAGTCCCGGCCGCCATGTCGATGACATCCCCCGGACCGGCAAAACACAGTCTGGTGTCGGGCGCGATGAAATCGTCGCCGGCAAGCTCGGTCTTGAGCGGATCGGTCTCGAGCAGGACCGCGCCGCGTGCGCCGATCGCGGTGAGCCGGCTGTTGTCGTGGTTGGCGATGACGCCGCTGTCTTCCAGGAGACCGAGCCCGAACCGCACGCCTTCCTCGGCGCAGGCGACGGCGAGGCGGCCGAGGCGGCGTGCGGACGACAGTTTCTGGTCCACGATGGCGGCCCCGAAAAATCCCAAGCCTTCCTGGATCACCAATCCGTGCCGCCCCATATCCGAGGCAACACCGAAGCGCAGCGCCTCGTAGGACGTGCCGCCGCCGATCATGAAACCGGACAGCGCCGAGGCCGCGCCGCTGACCCCGACGATCATCGCGCCGGCCGCCCGCGCCCGCGCGATGGCGGTCAGCAGCGGCGTGACATCGCCGCGGTAGAGCAAGGATTCCACCAGCCTGATCTGGTTACCACCGGTCAGGATGATGGTGCGCAGGGCGGCGATCTGCTCGACCAGCGCCTCCTCGCGCATCCGGCGATCGACATTGTCGATGGTGACCCGAAGATCGACGGCTTCGATGCCGTGGCCGCGCAGGGCGCCGATGTAGTCCCGCGCGGTCGCGCGGGGCTCAGCGGACGCGGCGGCCAGCACACCCACCGGCCCCTCGCACTGCGACGCCAGCTCCGCCAGCAGCGGGCTGCCGCGGTCCAGCGGCGCCGAGCCCAGCATCATCACGCGCGCCTGCGCTCCGGGCTTCTCACCGTAGTCGCGGGACAGCGCCGCCCGCCGGTTCTCCGCCAGTTGCGCCGCGTTGAGCCGGCGCGTCTGCATGCTGGCCCGGAAGTCCACCGCCGTCATACGGAAATCCCGCCCGCTGTCGGGAATGTAGGCGGCCGCCCGGCCGCCCTTGCGGGATATTTCGACGCTGGTGGCGTAGCCCGCCTTGGGCTCGATCGCGCGGGCACGATCCGCCGGATAGGCCTCCGGGTCCCCGAGGACCAGCCGCGCCACGAGGTCGTAGAGGGTGTAGGCGCCGAAGACGTTGCGCAGCGAGCGGGCGGGCGCCTTGTAGGTGATGTCGCGCCGCGTCACCGGCCGCTTGCCCGGGCCGGGCAGGAGCTCACCGGTTTCCAGGTCGTAGCTGTCCCCGTTGTCGGCGTAGCTGAAGCCGATGTTCTCGATCAGCTTGCGGCGCCGGTCGACGTTCGCCTCCTCGAGGTGGAGCACGAAGGCACCGTATTCGCCGATCACCCGCGCACGCTTGCCCTCGACGAACAGTGCGGTGTTCTCGTCGATGCCGAAGCCGCGCTTCGCGCCGGACGCCTGCATGCCGACGACCAGCCGGCCGAACCGGCCGCGCTTGATGAAATGCTGGTCGATCATGCCCCAGGGAAAGAAGCCGAGCCCCGGCTCCAGCAGCATTCCGGGCTGGTCCGGGTCATCGACGACGCCATAGGTCGCCGCTTCCAGCGACGTGCCTCCGGAAATCATCACCTCGGACATGATGGCGGCCCCGGCGCTCGACCCGGCGACCAATGAACCCTTGCGCTGCCCTTTGCGGATCGCTTTCAGCACCCGGCTTTCCCGGCCCTGTGGCGCCAGGGCCTCGGTGATCAGAGCCTGGTCACCGCCGGTGAAGTAGACGCTGCCGTAGTCCTCGACGAGTTCGGCGACCGCCGTGTCCTGCGCGGCCGCCGCTGCCCCGGGCCCGTGCACCTCGGCTTGGACGGCGTCGAGGCCGTGGGCGCGGAACACGCCGACGGTTTCGGCCCCGACCTCATCAGGCGCTGACGACGCCGTGGCGAAGACGACGATCCTTCCGCCCGCCAGACGGCGCATCTCGTCGTAGACGGCGGCATTGTCGTCTTCCAGCCGGCCGCCGATGATCGCCAGTTTCGGGGTGGCGCTCCCGCGATGTGTGAAAGAAATTCTGCTGAGCCGCCGCGTCATTTCGCCGGAACGATCAGCACACCGCGATCATCCGAGGTCACGACGAAGCCGTCGGGGACGTCGAAGGTGGATGTCGCCAGACGCTTTGCGGCGGACTCGGGTCCGGCCGGCTCGAACTCCGGGGTGAAGTGCACGATCTGCTTCCAGCCACGCGTGATCGCCTCGCAGAAGAACAACAGCAAATCGTCGGGTTGTGCCTGCGACAGCGCCGCATCGAGAGCCTTCTCCTCCTCCTCGATGATGGTGATCGCATCGGGCGCGACCCCCTCGGCGATCAGGGCGGCCCGCATTAGCTTCGGGATTTCGTCGGGCCCGCGATCGCGCAGATTGTCGTCACGGTGGCAGATGTAGGTGTCGAAATGACCGGCGACCTTGGCCGCGATCGCCGCCACGTCCTCGTCGCGCCGGTCACCCGGGCAGGTCACGCCGACGATCCGGCGCCCGCGCGGCTTGAGCCTGTCGATCACGTCGACCATGGCCCCCACCGCCGCCTCGTTGTGCCCATAGTCAAGGATCACCCGGAAACCGTGTTCGTCGAAGACGTTCATCCGGCCCGGGCTCTGGAAGAAGCTGTTGTCGAAGGTGCGCAGTCCGGCGCGGACCTGATCCAGGGTCTTGCCGAGCGCGTAGGCCATGCCCGCGGCGAACATGGCGTTTTCGACGTTGTGCAGTGCCTTGCCCTCCAGTGTCGCGGGGATGAGCTGAGTCCACATCAGCGGCATCTGGGTGCCATTGTCGTAGATCACGATCTGGTCGCCGTTCACCCCCTGCTCGAGAACGACCGCGAGCTTGCCGAGCCGGATGTGTTCGCGCACCAGTTCGTGCTCCGGGTTGCGCGTCACATACATGACGTGCCTGGCCGGCGAGAAGGCTGCCATTTTCAGCGTCTGCTCGTCATCGGCGTTGAGGACCACCGTGCCGCGCGTGACTTCCGCGACCACCCGTTTCACCCGGGCCAGACCGTCCAGCGTGTCGACACCGCCGAGGCCCAGATGGTCGGACGCGACGTTCAGCACCGCGCCCACATCGCAGAAGTTGTAGCCCAGGCCGGAGCGGACGATGCCGCCGCGCGCCGTCTCCAGGACCGCGATGTCGACCGAGGGATCACGCAGCACCATGTTGGCCGACAGCGGGCCGGTCATGTCGCCCTTGACGGTCACGTTGCCGTCGATCACCACGGCGTCGGTCGAGGTGTGCCCCACGACATGGCCTGCCATTTTCAGGATGTGGGCCAGCATGCGCGAGCACGTGGTCTTGCCGTTGGTTCCGGTCAGGGCGGCGATGGGAACGCGCGCCTGGGTGCCCGGCGGGAAGAGCATGTCCATGATCGCCCCGCCGACGTCGCGCGGCGTGCCCTCAGACGGCGCGATGTGCATGCGCAGGCCGGGTCCCGCATTGATCTCGCAGATCCCCCGCCGGTGTCGCGATAGCTCTTGGTGATGTCGGTGGTCAGGAAATCCACGGCGCCGACATCGAGCCCGATCGCCCGGATCGCCCGCTCGGCCATCAGCTTGTTGTCGGGATGGATTGTGTCGGTGACGTCCACCGCCGTGCCGCCCGTCGAGATGTTCGCGGTCTTGCGCAGGTACACCTCCTCGCCCTCGGCGGGGACCGTGTCCGCGGTGTAGCCCTTCTCCTCGAGCAAGCTCTCGGCCTGGTCATCGAGTTCGAGCCGGGTCAGCACGTTCTCATGCCCGACGCCACGGCGCGGGTCCTGATTGACGAGGTCCACCAGCTCGGCAACGGTGTGGCGCCCGTCGCCCTTCACATGACCCGGCACGCGGCGCGCGGCGGCGGCGAGCTTCCCGTCGACCACCAGCAGCCGATGGTCGTCGCCGCTGAGCATCGTCTCCACCACCACGGCCGATCCTTCGGCATCGGCGGCCTCGAAGGCGGCGGCGATACCGTCCTCGGAAGTGATGTTGACGGTGACGCCCCGGCCGTGATTGCCGTCGAGCGGCTTGACGACCACGGGATATCCGATTCGTTCGGCCGCCCCCATCGCCTCGTCGACGCTGTAGACCACCTTCTGCCTCGGCACGGGCAGACCGAGATCGGCGAGAAGGTTGTTGGCCAGATTCTTGTCCGAGGCGATTTCCACCGCGATATGCGAGGTCTTCGACGTCAGCGCCGCCTCGATCCGCTGTTGGTACTTGCCCTGGCCGACCTGGATCAGGCTGGCGTCGTTGAGCCGGTAGACCGGAATGTCGCGGGCCTTGGCCGCACGCACCAATTCCATGGCCGAGGGCCCCAGCGAACGCCTGTCGGCGTAGTCCAGGAAGTCCGCGACGTACGTGTCCAGATCGGGAGCCTCGTCCGGAGACTCCAGCCCGGCGCGAGCGATGGCCGCGAGCATGTCGCAGGCGACCTCGCCGGCCTCCACACCGATGTCCTCATTGCCGTAGCTGTAGAACACCTCGACCATGTCGGGATCGCTCATCGGCCCCGACCACGCCAGTGCGCCGTCAGCGCCGGCGGCATGCTGAAGCGCCAATGCCAGCCGGGCGACCAGATCGCCGATGGAGAGCCCCTTGCCGGCGCGCAATGCGGTAAGCCACTCGGCTTGCTCCAGCGCGAGCCCCGGCAGCACCTCCGCCAATCTGTCGATCACGCGCGCCCCCAGGCTCTCGAGGGCTTCGGCATAACTCGGCCTGACGTCCAGCTTGAGCCGGATCACCGCCTCCCGCGCATGAATATTCGGACCGACGTACACCGAAATGGAATCGATATTCAATGGTGGCCATCCTCATCAAGCGTCGGGCATCTACACACGAGAACGCGGTCGGATTAGCGCCGCGCAACGCAATCGAGCGTATTCCAACATGCGGGACGAGCATCCGCAGAACTGCAGCGCGACCAGAAATTCGGGTGCTCCGGGGAAGGACCTTCGCCGGCGGGCGGCGGGCCGGCGATTGGCGGGCGAGCCAAGCGGTTAGGCCCGATAATCAACTTTCACCCGAGCCAGGAGGAGCGCATGACCGCCCCGTCAATCGGCCTGATCCAGCAGATGCTGCGCCGACGGCCCGTCATCGGCGCCCCGGTGGCCTACGGCGCCTCCGATCACCTCACACGCAGTATCGGCACGTTCCAGCTCACGCTGTTCGGTGTCGGCGCCACCGTCGGCACAGGCATCTTCTTCGTGCTGTCCGAGGCGGTTCCGCAGGCCGGCCCCGGGGTCATCGCCTCGTTCGTGATCGCCGGAATCGCCGCCGGACTTGCCGCGGTCTGCTATGCCGAACTCGCCTCGGCCGTACCGGTTTCCGGGTCCACCTACTCCTACGCCTACACCACTCTCGGCGAGCTGGTCGCCATGGGTGTGGCGGCCTGCCTGCTGCTCGAATACGGCGTGTCCACCGCCGCGGTTGCAGTGGGCTGGAGTCAGTACGTCAACAAGCTGCTCGACAATTTCTTCGGCCATCATCTGCCCCAGGCCCTTTCCGATGCGCCCTGGGGTGACGCATCCCCGGGTGTGATCAACCTTCCCGCGGTCGTACTGGTCGGGTTGTGCGCCGTCCTGCTCATCCGCGGAGCCAGTGAGTCGGCGCGAGTCAACACCATCATGGTGTTGATCAAGCTGGGCGTTCTGCTGATGTTCGCGGTGATCGCCGTAACGGCCTTCGACGCCGATCGGTTCGCCGAGTTCGCGCCCTTCGGTGTCGCCGGGATCGGCACGGCGGCCGGCACGATCTTCTTCTCTTACATCGGCCTGGATGCGGTGTCCACCGCCGGTGACGAAGTCAAGGACCCGCAGAAGACCATGCCCCGGGCCATCATGGCCGCGCTGGTGACCGTGACGACGGTCTACGTTGTGGTCACCGTGGCCGCGCTCGGCGCCCAGCCCTGGCAGGATTTCGCCGACCAGGAAGCCGGCCTGGCCACCATCCTCGATCGGGTCACCTCGGGCCACTACTGGGGCACGGTGTTGGCAGCGGGCGCCGTGATCTCGATCTTCTCGGTGACGCTTGTGGTGCTGTACGGCCAGACCCGAATCCTGTTCGCCATGGGCCGCGACGGTCTGCTGCCTGCACTGTTCGCCAGGGTCCACCCGCGCAGCAAGACGCCGGTGAACAACACCATCATCGTCGCGGTGGTGATCAGCATTCTCGCCGGCTTCGTGCCGCTGAACCATCTCGCCGACATGGTGTCCATCGGCACCCTGGTCGCGTTCATCGTGGTCTCCGTCGGCGTCGTCATCCTGCGGGTGCGTGAGCCCGATCTGCCGCGTGGATTCAAGGTGCCCTTCTACCCCGTGACACCCGTCTTGTCGGTCCTGGCGTGTGGCTACATCCTGTTCAGCCTGCACTGGTACACCTGGCTGGCGTTCTCCGCATGGGTCTTCGTGGTGCTGGTGTTCTACTTCGTGTGGGGTCGCCATCACAGCGCGTTGAACACCGGCGGCGCCGCGGTGACCGACACCGACGACACTGACGTTGTGGCCCAACGAGATCACTGACGACGGTGCGCGGGCGGCGCTTGCCGAAGGCTGCCCTAGTCCGCCCGGGTGTCGATCTGCATGACCACGGCCTTGGGCTCGGTGAAGAACTCGCGGCTGAAATTGCCGCCCTCGCGCCCGATCCCAGAGTCCCCCACCCCGCCGAACGGGGCACGCAGATCGCGGATGAAAAAGCAGTTCACCCAGACGGTTCCGGCGGTGAGCGCAGCAGCCACCCGGTGGGCGCGGTTGAGGTTCTCGGTGAAGATCATCGCGTTGAGCCCGTAGCGGGTGTTGTTGGCGCGTGCCACCGCTTCCCGCTCGGTGTCGAAGGGCAGGACGGCCACGACGGGGCCGAAGATCTCCTCGCACACCAGCCGGGAGGTGTCGGTGAGGTCGGTGACGACAGTGGGTTTGATCACCCAGCCGTCGCCGCGACCACCGGTGCGGATCTTGCCGCCTTCGCTCTCGACCAGGTCGAGATAGCGAGACACCTTGGTGTAGTGCTCTTCTGAGGCCAGCGGACCGAACTCGGTGGCGTCGTCGGCGGGGTCGCCGATGACCAGCCTCTCGGCCGCCTCAACGTAGCGCTCGACGAACTCGTCGTAGATGTCGCGGTGCACGAACAGCCGGCTGCCGGCCAGGCACACCTGGCCCGCATTGCGGAAGATGGCCTGGATCGACCACGAGATGGCGTTGTCGATGTCGGCGTCGCCGAACACGATGTTGGCGCCCTTGCCGCCGAGCTCCAGGCTGATCGGGATCAGGTTGGCGGCAGCGGCTCTGGCGATGATGCGACCCGTGCCGGATTCGCCGGTGAAGGTGATCCGATCGACGTCCGGATTCTCGGTGAGCGCCTGGCCGGCCGAGTCCGGGCCGTAGCCGTGCACGACGTTGAGCACGCCGGGCGGCAGCCCGGCCTCCAGCGCCAGCCGGGCCATGATCGTCGCCGAGGCGGGGGTGTCCTCGGCGGGCTTGAGCACGACGGTGTTTCCCCACGCCAACGCCGGAGCGATCTTCCAGGTCTCCAGCATGAGCGGGAAGTTCCACGGCGCGATGGCCGACACCACCCCGGCCGGTTCGAAGCGGGTGTAGCTGTGGTGCCCGAATCCATCGGCAACGTCTCACCGGTGGACAACCGCGCATGGTCGGCGAAGAACCGGAAGTTCATCGCCGACCGTGCGACGTCGTGCCGGGCCTGGGTGACGGGCTTGCCCATGTCGCGAGAATCGGCCGAGGCCAGCTCGTCGGTGTGCTCCTCGAGCAGATCGGCCAGCCGGTTCAGCAGCCGACCCCGCTCACCGAACCCCATTCGCGGCCAGGGCCCTTCATCGAAGGCTCGGCGTGCGGCCCGCACGGCGGCATCCGCTTCGGCCCGACCGCCCAATGCCACCCGCGCCCACGGCCGGCGGGTCCACGGGTCGACGGAGTCGAATGCCGCACCGGCGTCGGGCGAGGACTCGGCGCCCTCGATCACGTGCCCGAAGAATGGCAGATCCGTCATGGCTTGTCCCCAATCGCGCGTTCCTGCAACGTCACGTCCCCAGCCGCCCAGTGCGTCTTGGGAACCTCGTAGAGGACGACGCGAACATTCTGCTGTGGCGCGTCGACCGCCTCCACCACCGCGGCGGTGATCTTGCTGATCAGCGCGCGCAGCTGCTCGGGGCTTCGGCCCTGCGCCAAGGTCACCTGCACGAGCGGCATCACTGTCCTCCGGAGATGAATATCGATCCCAGCGTGGTGAAATGGAATGCTGTGCGACTCCCGGGACCGGCGGGCAGTGCGTCGGTCATGCCCCCGGTGAGCACGATCTGCCCCGGTTCGATCGCTTTGCCTCGCCGGCCGAGATCATTGGCCGCCAGGGCAAGTGCTTCGGCTGGATTGCTCTGCACCGCGGCACCGGTGGCGGAGTCGACGACCACGCCGTCGACTTCGGCGAGCACAGCCTCCAGAGCGAGATCGATGCCGTAGGGGTCGCGCGCCACCGGTCCGAGGACGAACGCGCCCGAGGATGCGTTGTCGGCGATGACGTCGGTCAGCGTGAACCGGAAGTCGCGGTAGCGCGAGTCGATGACCTCGGCGCCCGCATAGACGGCCTCAACCGCTGTCAGCGCCGCAGCGGCAGTCACACCGGGTCCACAAAGCCGGTTCTTCATGACGAACACGATCTCCGGCTCGACCCGCGGGTGGATCAGCATGTGCTGTGGAACCGGCTCTCCTGCAGGAAGAATCATCGCATCGGTCAGCCACGCGACCAGAGGTGAGGCAACGTTCATCCGGCGCTGCTTGGCCCGGCTGGTCAGCCCGAGTTTCACCCCGACCAGCTTCTCGCCGCGGGCCTCGCGCCGGCACAGCGTCTCGTCCTGGATCGCGTAGGCGGTGCTGACGTCGAGGTCCGGCCATTCGTCGGTGATGGGCTCGCGGTCGAATCGGCCGTCCTCGGCGGCCAGCAGTTCGGTGGCGGCGCGCTCGATGGTCCACGCTGTCATGACTGCTCCTCCGGCGCGGCGATGACCGCGGTGACCGATCCCAGGCCCGCCATGGTCGCGGTGATGACGTCACCCGGCCCGAACGGGACGGAGGCCGTGATGGATCCGGGCAGGATCACCTGGCCCGCTCGGAGACCTTCGCCGCGACAGCCGAGGGTATTGGCCAGCCAGGCAAGCGAATTCAGCGGTGAGCCGAGCACGGCACCGCCGGCACCGGTGCCCGCGATCTCACCGTTGCGATGCAGCACACACCCGCCGAGCCGCAGATCCACCTCCCCGATGCCGCGGACGGCGCTGCCGAGCACCACACCACCGCTGGAGGCGTTGTCGGCGATGGTGTCGACGATACCGATGCGCCAGTCCGCGATGCGGGAGTCGATGATCTCCAGCGCGGGGAGCACGAAATCGACTGCGGCCGCGGCGGCTGCGACCGTCACGCCGGGCCCGGCGAGGTCGCGGCCGAGCACGAATGCCACCTCCGGTTCGGCCCGGGGCTGCAGGAACCGGCCGGCCGCAACCGGGACATGCTCGGGGATGAACATGTCGTCCATCAGATGGCCGAAGTCCGGTTGGGTCACCTTCATCTGGGCCTGCATGGCCGGACTGGTCAGTCCGACCTTGCGGCCCAGAATCCGCCGTCCGCCCGCCAGCCAGGTATCGACCTGCGCCAATTGGATCCGGTACGCGTCGTCGATGGTCAACCCGGGAAACGTCGACACCAACGGAGCGATCGGCTGGTGGGTGCGGTAGGCCTCCAGCAGGGTCCGGGCCGACAGGTCGACCGCATCGGTGGCTGCGGGGGCGACCCCCGTTCCGGCGTGCTGCACGCAACGGACTCTAAGCACACGCCGGCGGTGTCCGACGAGGCGTTCCGGGCCGCGGAACACCCGGTTCAGGCACTGCGGAAGGCGTAGCGCGCCGCGTATTCGGCCGGGTCCCACCGCGGTGCCTCGGTGTCGGGCAACGCCGTCACCGCCCGCCATTGCACGATCCACACGTCACCCGCACTGTCGAGCACCCACTCGCAGTCGACCGGATGACCGGCCAGCGCGGCGACCTCACGAACCCGGTTGCTCAACAGCACCGCCTGCTCCCGGGTCAGGGCCGGGGCGCGCGCCTGGCTCGCCGGCAGCTCGGCGTGTTGCATTCGCCCGGATTCGCTGTACACCAGGGCGATCCGCTTGTCACCGGTCTCGTTGCGGAGCACTCGGCCGTCGTCGGCGATCTCGATCCGGTCGGGTGTCACGACGCCTTGCACCACTGGCTCGCCGAAACCCCAGCTGGCCTCGATGATCAGTCGATCGTCCTGGCCCGTGACCGGATCGACGGTGAAGGCGACCCCCGAAGCACGAGCCGGCACCATCAGCATCACCCCGACGGCCATCGATGTTCGGGGCCTGTTCGCCCCGAGTCGCTCCCGGTAGGCCACCGCCCGCTCGCTGTGCAGGCCCGACCAGCAGTCCCGGACCGCGGCGGCCACCCGTTCGGCGCCAACCACCCCGAGGTAGCTCTCGTAGATCCCGGCGAAGCTGGCCTTGGCGCCGTCCTCGTCGAGGGCCGAGCTGCGCACCACGACCGGTTTGTCCGTACCGGCACACAACCGCTTGTAGGCCTTGGTGATCTCAGCCGCAACTGCGGGGTCCGCGCGATCCCTACTGCGCTCATACGCCGCGGGGGTCACCACGAAACCTGCCGGCACGTCGATGCCGTGGCGGATCAGTTCGCCGAGGCGGCCCATTTTGGGACCGGCGTTGCCGGTGGTGGCCTGGTCGAGGTCGATCACCGTGTTCATGGCACCCCCTGCAGGATTGTGACGGTGCCCGAGGCGCCGTCGACCTGGATCTCGTCACCGTCTCGGATCGTGGAAGTGGCCACCCCGCAGGCAGTCACCGTCGGCACACCGTATTCTCGACCGACGATCGCGGCGTGTGACAACGTGCCGCCACTGTCGCAGACGCACCCCGCAATCCGGCTGAAGACGAGAGTCCAACTGGCCGAGGTGGATTCGCAGACCAGGATTTCACCGGCGTTGAGCTGATCCAGGTCGCCGGCCTCCCGGATCACCCTGGCCCTGCCGCGCGCCACGCCGCGGGCGGCAGGCAGGCCGTGCAGTGTGCTGACCCGCACGCCGGCCGCTTCGGCGCGGACGGCTTCCATGTAACCGCGGTCCAGACCGTAGATTTCAATCAGGAGCGGGTCGTCGATCGCCTCGGGCACCGCGCCGAGCATCCGCGGCATCTCTGCGCGAAGCGCGTGCCAGTGATCGAAGTACTGCCGTCGTGCCTCGACGATCTTGCGCATCCCGTAGTAGCTGCGCTGACGTTCGGCCAGGCCGAGCAGTTCGGGCCAGAACAGGAACATCGTGTCGTCGTAGCGATCGGTGCCGAGGCGTTCGGCCAGCTCCAGCGCGACCCACCGCACCGGTAGGGAGGCACGCAAGTCGATGTAGTAGTTGTGGTCGTCCTGCCACCAGGGAAAGTTGGCGTGCTGCACCGAGATCAGGCCCGCGTCGAACACTTGTTGCTCCCGGCGCGTCAGGCTGCCCCGAGCCTCGTCGATCGCGGCCTCGCGTTCCTCGACCGCAGCCGCATGGGCGCCATCGAAATCGTGCGGACGCTCCTCGCGCAGGAATTCCGCGATCGTGCTCAACACCGGGGTGGGATCCTCGACCCAGCTCGGCAGGGCCACGTCGGCGGTGCCTGCCGTCCGGTAGCCGTAGACGTCCAAGAAGCCGGTGAGCTTGCGCAGCCAGCCCCGTCCGGGTTCGTTGCGCTCCAACTCCGCGGCCAGTTGGCCCGACGATGTTGTCGCGAAAGACATTTCCAGCCCGGCAGAGCGGGCGTCGGCGGCCAGCTGCCACAGCGCGCGGTCCGTCTCACTGATCTTGGTCTCGTAGCCCTGGAGGAACTTGGCGACGGTGCCCATCTCGAAACCCAGTTCTCGGCACACGCCGCGGAAGCCGAGATAGTTCGACAGCAGCGGGTACATCATCTCGAAATGGATCTCGAAGAGGCGTCGGTAGTAGGTCCGTGCCTCCACCAGCATCATCGCCAACTCGTCGTCGGACAGCGCCGAGACATCCCGGGAAAGCAATGACTGCCAGCCGATCTCGATCTCGGAACAGCGCTGTCGCCAGATCAGGTCGAAGCGGTCCAGAAACCCGGGCAGGTACGCCCGCATGCGCTTGTCCCGAGCGGCGATCTCGCGCTTGTTGCGCACCCCGATCACGGCGGCGTAGGTGTGCGTGCCCGCGATCCGTTGCGTCATTCCCCGCCCGGTGGGCAGCGGCATCTGTTCGGCCGCCCACTGGGTGCCCCACGAGTAGCCGTCTTCGTTCCAGATCATGCCCAACGGGGTGAGGCCGCGCGCCCAGTGGAAGTCGAGGAACCAGAACCGGTCTTTGTCGGCGGCGGTGAAGCTGCGGAACGGTTCGACGATGTAGGGCGAGTGCCCGAATGACGGCGAGAAGCCGGGATACCACTCGTCGGTGATGAAGTCCTCGATGCTCAGCATGGCGAAGTGGACTCGCGCCTAAGTCCCCCAGGGCACGATTTTGCCCAGGCGGCGCGCGGCCTCGATCACCAGGCGGGTGAACTGCTGCTCGCAGCGGTCCATCACCTCGGTGCGGCCGACGATGGACAACGCGGCTCGCGCCCGGCCGGTGCCGTCATAGATGGGTGCGGCGACCGACATGGCGCCGGTGGCGACCTCGTCGCGGTTGACGGCGACCCCGGCCCGACGGATCTTGGCCAGGGTGGCGTCCCACTCCTCGGCGCTGCGCACCGAGTTCGGGGTGATCGGCGGGAAGGCGGCGCGCCGCCGCGCCTCGGCGACCGCGGGATCGAAGGCGGCCAGCACCTTGCCGGTTGCCGAGCAGTGCGTCGGGAAGCGCCGCGCCGGCAGGGTGTCGAAGATGTCCAGGCCCTCGCGCGACTGCAGCCGTTCCAGGTGGACCACATCACAGCCGTCGGCGACGCCGAGGTGGATCGTGTGACCGGTGCGTTGGCGGAGGTCCTCCATGATCGGCAGGGCCGCCTGCCGGAGTCGGCTGCGGCTCACCGAGAGCTGTCCGAGCTCGTAGAGATGCAGGCCCAGCCGGTACCGGCCGGTGTCGGGGTTCTGTTCGACGAACCCGCGGCCGGCCAGCGTGGACAGCATTCGGTGGGCACTGCTCTTGGCCACCCCGAGACTGCGTGCGACCTCGGAGACACCGAGTTCGTCGTCGGACAGGAAGCAGTCCAACACGTCGAGGGTGTTGGCTACCGACTTGAGCGCGTCGTCGCGATGCCGGGGAACTGCAGGCCCCGACCGCGCCGTGTCGGCAACACTCATACAAGCTCCCGTCGCGTGGCTGGCGTGAAAAGCCTGCAAAGTATGACCCACGTCACTGTCCTCCGCCAAGGGTCGAAGGACCCCTGTTGGCCCCTCGGGTCAAGAACTCCGCGACCAGGGCGGTGAACGCACCCGACCGCTCGACCTGGGTCCGGTGCCCGCACCGGCCGAAGACGTGCAGCTCCGAGTCGTCGATCAGCGGGTGCAGCCGCAGCGATGCGACCGGCCCGGCGGCGATCCGCTCGGCAGTCGCCGTCATGACGTTCTCAGCAGCGGGCTGCGCACCCCACCGGTGGCGTTGTCGGCGCTGTCGAAGAAGTCCTCCGATAGATGTCGCGAGGGAACAGTCGCTTACCCATCAACGTCTTCAGTGCCGCCTCCACCATCGGTGGGGGCCCGCACAGATAGGCGACATGACCGGCGCAGGTCTCGAAGTCGGCGTCGACCGCTGCGGTGACGTTGCCGTGCCGGACGCCGTCGACCACCTCCTCGGAGAGGACCGGCCGGTAGCTGAGTTGGCCCGCCGACCGCGCCGCGAGATCGGTGAAATACTCGACGTCGTACAGGTCTGCCCGGGTTCGGGCGCCGTGGTAGAGGTACAGCCGTTGCGGGGCACCGGTTTCCAGGACATGGCGCACCATCGCCTTCAACGGCGCCAGACCAGTCCCACCACCGATCAGGATCGCCGGCTCGGTGCGCTGCTCACGCAGAAAGAACCGGCCGTAGGGCCCGGACAGGTGGATCTCGTCGCCCTCGGCGAGGCCGGCGAACACCCACCCGTCGGTGGCCAGGCCGCCGGTGGTACGCCGGATGTTCAACTCGATGGCGTCCGCGCTGGCCGGCGGAGTGGCGACCGACCAACTGCGGGTAACCCCACGCCCGGGCACCTGGACCTGGACGTACTGGCCGGGATTGAGGCTGATGCTGCCGTCGAGTGCGAGTTCGAGCCGGCGGATGTTGTTCGCGCAGTCCTCGATCCGGGTGACGGTAGCGGTGAAGTCACGGACCGGATGGAAGACCACACCCTCTTCCTCGTCGACGTCGGCCTCGATGGTGACGTCGCTCTTCGGCCGCGCCGTGCAGATCAGTGCTTTACCTTCGGCGCGCTCGGATTCCAGCAGGGCGAACGCCGAAGCCTCGCCGAGGTCGACGTCACCGTCGAGCACCTCCACCTTGCAGGTGGCGCAGGTGCCGTGGGTGCAGGCGTGTGGCAGGTTGACCCCTTGGCGCAGGCAGGCTTCCAAGATGGACTGGTCCTCCCGGCAGGAGACCTCCACGCCGAGCGGTTCGACGGTGATCGTGTGCGTGTGCGTCACATCACGATCGTGCGGGGTGTGCGGTCCGGCTCATAGCAGCGTTCCGCTATGCGGACCGGGCCCCTCCGATGTGCTGGTCCATGGCCGCGGCACCCGCCTCGGCGATGGCGCGGTCCTGTTCGGCGCTGCCGCCGCTCACGCCGACCGCACCGACGAACACAGCGTCGGCAAGGACGGGCACGCCTCCGGCGAACACGATCAACCGGTCGGTCTTGACGATTCCGTGCAGCAGCGCGGGCTCGTCCTTGATCAGGTCGTACCACGAGTGGGTGGGCAGTCCACCGAAGGCCGCCACCGTGTAGGCCTTGTCCTGGGCGATGGAGGTCGACAACAACGCGGCCCCGTCCATCCGCGCCAAGGCCAGCAGATGCCCGGATCGGTCGGCGACCGCCACGCACACCGCGACGCCCAGTCCGTCTGCGGCGCGCAGGCTTTCGTTTAGCACGCGTTGCGCGCCGCTACCGGTGAGCGTCGGGGCAAGGGCGATGTCCGGCACGGGTCAGGTGACGACCGACGTGAAGCGGTCGTTGATCTCCCGCCCGATGTAGAAGATGCCTTTGGCCAGCTGCTCGTTGGTCCAGGTGATGGTCGGGAAGTCCGGATAGGTCTGATAGCCCCCGGCGAAGACCTCGTTGCGGTTGCCGGACGGGTCGAAGAAGTAGATCGTCTGGCCGCGGGTGATGCCGTGCCGGGTGGGGCCGACGTCCACCGAGACGTCGTCCATCGCGAAGAGGTCACCGGCACGCAGGATCTCACTCCAGTCACCCAGCTCGAAGGCGAAGTGATGCAGCTTTCCGTTGGGGCCCTTGATCAAAGCGATGTCGTGCGGGGTGTTGGTGCAGAACATCCAGGACCCCATCAGCTCGCCTTCGTCGGACTGATCGGTCACCCAACGTTCGGCCGGGCGGAAGTCCAGGACCTCTTTGAAGAATCGTTCGACGGTGTCGACATCCTCGGCGCAGATCAGGGCGTGGTCGATCCGCGGCACCCCGACGCCCACCAGATCACGCGGCCAGGCCTCCGGGTTGAGGGTGCCGGTGGCGGTCCCGGTCTGTTCCGCCTCATGATAGAGCTCCAGGACGTGGTCCGACGGCAATACCAGACGCAACCCGTCGCTGACGGCGAGATTCTCACCCTTGCTCATTCGCTCGGTGAGCACACCGAATCGCTGGGCACGCTTCTCGTACGTTTCGATGTCCTCCGGTCGTTCGACCTTGTAGCCGAGCTTGACCAGTCCGACACCGCCGTCTTCGAGCACCACGGAATGGTGGTCGTACTCGTCCCAGGCCTTCAGGAACACCTTGCCCGGTTGCTCGGCGACCTTCTGCATGCCCAGGGTGTGGCAGTAGTGGCTCAGCGCGTCGTCCATATCGGTCACCCGGGCATGGACGTAGCCCAAACGCATGACACTCATTCGACTTTGGTTCCTTTCGCTTGGCGGAAGAGTCCGATCCGACGTAGCTGATCGGTGGAGTCCAGACGGATGACGACGTCGCTGACCGGGACGGCCCGGCAGGTCAGGCACACACCGCCGAGTCGGTCGCTGTCGGAGAGCACGCTGTCGGCGACGGTTTTGGGGTAGACGACCTGGCCGGAGATCAACTGGACCTTGCAGACTCCGCAGCCGCCGCGCCGGCAGCCGAACCGATAGCTGTAACCGGCCCGGCACAGCGTGCCCAATATCGGTTCGCCTGGCCGGGATTCGACCTCGACGTCGTGGCCGTCGACCGCCACCGTGGGCATGTCAGCCGACCTGGAACGACAGGGTGTGCTTGTGCCCGATGCCCAGTTCGCTCAGCGACGCCTCGGCGCGGACTTTCAGGGGGCTGTCGTCGATGAACCAGTCCCGTTCGGAGCCGGACTCGAAGTCGGGGTCGGAGGCGGCCCATGGCTCGACGACGCCGGCGACGAACTCGCCGAACGGCATCGACCTGGGCACCCGGAAGGTGGCGGCCGAGGCCAGAAAGGTGTTGTCACGCCACCAGACGTGGACGAGTTGGTCGTCACCATAGAGTTCGACCCGCGACCGGGACGGGAACTTGTACTCCCCTATTGCGCGAACACTCATGTCAGCCACCCACCTTCGCCGTCTCCACACCGGAGCCGTTGTGCCAGCCGACCCAGTTCCGATGGTCGATGGACCCCAGGTACTCACCGCCGTCACCGTCTTCGATGCCATACCAGTCGAGCACTTCGGGGACGCTGGGTCCGCCGCAGTTGCCTTGGAATATCTGGTGAACCGGCAGCCAGGCCTGCACATACTTCTCCGGCTCCCGCTCGAAGATCCACTGGCAGCCGTCGGAGCAGAAGTTGTAGTTCTCCCCTCGAACTCGGTGTTGCGCTGACAGAGCTTGTTGGGGTCGCCGGGCTCGGTGAGGAACATCGGCAGCTGGCACACCTGACACAGCTGCGGCAGGCCGCGGAAGAAGACCCGGTCACCGTTCTCGGCAGCACGGGCGGCCTTCTCCCATTTGGGCCGGAAGACGGTGTCGAACGTGCCGGGGTACTGCTCGGCGAACCAGTCCATCTCCTCGGGCTCGGGGATGGTGGTGGTGAACGCGGCTGCGAAGGAGAACTGATACAGCGTCCAGTACACCTGATGGCTGTAGATGTCCTTCTCGGCGATCGCATGCTCGACGTGGCGCGGCGGCTTGATGCCGTAGTACGCCAGGTCCGGGAAAAGCCCGTTCAGCATCTGCTTTTCGAAGTACAGCTCGAAGGCTTCCTTCCAGCTGATCACCTTCTTGGGCAGCATGTAGTCCATCATTCCGGCGATCAGCGACGTCAGCCGATACCCGCGCCAGAACCATTTGTCGATCCAGGCCTGCACGATCGGCACATTCGCCTCGTCCTGCTCGAGCAGGAACTTGATGGCCTCCAGACCGAACGTCATGTGCCGGCTCTCGTCGCTCTGCGCCGAGAATCCGAACGTCATCGTCGAGAGGTCACCGTTGAAACTCGCACCGCTCATGAACGGAACGAACAGCAGGTTGGTCAACAGGTATTCGAAGGAGAACCCGATGGCGATGAGGAACTCGAACGGGCCCGCGGTGACCGCGTCCTCGAAGAACGACTTGGGCACCGACAGATACCAGACCCGGTCGAACTGGTCGAAAGCGTTGTGCAGTCCGCTGTAGTACTTGTTGTAGTTCGACAAGGTGTGGATCTGGGTCTGGGCGTGCCGCATCTCGTCCAGCGACTGGCACAATGCCGCGAACCGCGGTCCCGCCCCGTTGAGTTCCCGACCGAGATAGGCGAAGTGCCGGTGCGCGGTGTACTCCAGCGAGGTGACGCCCTGCAGGAACAGCTTCATGGCGTTGAGGTAGCGCGCATCGGTCAGGCTCAGGTGTCCCTGCGACTGGGCGAATCCGTCGAGCACCGCGTAGAGACGCTTGTCCTTCTCGGCTTGATACTTGAAGTAGGAGTCGACGGTGAGACGGAACGGATCCTCCCACTTCGACCAGTCGTGGACCTTGATGCCCTCGAAGGTGGTGTGCGGGAACATGTCGTCCTCACGCACATAGGTGGGGTCCCATGACAGGTCGCGGGTCAGCGCCGAGTAACGCGCCTTCATTGACATCTTCGCCATGCTTACGTCCTTCGAAATCCGATGAATGATAGGGACATTGGTGGACTAGTGGTCCCAGCTGATGACGATCTCGTCGTCGTCGTAGTCGCTGATGTTGCCGTAGTAGGAGACGATCGACAGCTGGAACTCGTGGGTCTCCCACTCGCGGCCGAGCTCGTCTTCGATGGTTTCGCGCTTGATCACCAGCCGGCCCGGCGAAAAGACCTTGATCAGTCCGGGCAGGTGCTGAACCCGCATGCCGGGGTTGTCCTTCTCGATGGCGCCCACCATGCGGCGCACGTCCTCGCCGGACTCCTGCAGGTCGACCCCGACCTCGCGGGTAGTCGTCATATCAGGCCTCGATTCCGTTGGCGCGCAATGCCTCGTTGACCGCATCAGAAGTGCCGGCGACGAACTTCTCGGCACCCACATCGGCCAAGGTGTCCATCTGCTGAGCCAGATCGATGACCGCGGCGGTGGCCTGCGGAAGGTACTTCGCGACCGTCGTTCGCAGGGCTTCGATATTGGCCGCGCCGTGCTCGGAGTCGTTGACCCAGGCACTGATCAGCGGGTTGAGCCACTTGCGCTGGTCGGTCCACCAAAGGCCGAGCTGTTGGATCAGCAAGCTGTAGGCGCCGGCACCGCCCAGCAGGGCGGCCTCGTCGAGATGCGCGGTGAGCAGCGGGAAGATCAGCCGGTCACACAGATCGAGGCCGAAATTCGACAGCGCCCAATCCGGTTCGACGAGAAGTTCCTCGACCAGCCGCCGCAGGCCCTGCAGGTGGGGAAGGTCCATCCATGCGGGTTTGGTGGTGGCCAGCACCGCGTCGGAATTCTCGCCGAGGGCGATGCCGATCCGGCTGAACATCTGGGCATTGCCGATCCGGTCGAAGGAGGCATAGGTGAACACCTGCTCGATGGTGGTGCCGTAGGCGAACCGGCCGCCCTCGACATTGATCAGCTGCGCGCCGGACTCGTAGTAGCGCAGCGGCAGAATGGTTTTGGTAACGAGTTCCTGCCAGGGCGGTGGCATCTTGGCCAACAGCCCGCGGTCGACGACGTAGCTCAGGTTACGGCCGAACGCCTCGTGCAGCGCGGCGCGGTTGACCACGTACGGCGTGTAGTAGAACTGTCGCGGGTCGGTGTAGGCGTCTGGATCGGACAGCTTCAGCGCCGAGTAGTCGGCGTCGTAGATGTCGTGCTGCGGATCCCACAGCGGCCGGTAGTGGAAGTGCTCGGTGGACTGGATACCGACCGAACCTTCCTCGTAGCGGGTTGCCGGCCGGTCGCCGTAGCGTTTGACCAGCGGCGTGAATGTCTGGCGAACAGGTTCGATGACCTGCTGGCGAAGCTCGAACTGCACGGACGGCCTCCGGATTTCTGAAGGTGGCTCGGGTGGGTTAGCAAAAGAATGTCGATGCGACGGCGATCACAGTGCCAACGTTCCGGTTTCCGGAACGAGCACGTCGTCGGTGTCTTCCGGGTCGCTTCCGATGAGCAGCAGGATCAACTTCTCGACCTGGTCGGCGCCGGTCAGCTCGACGTTGCCGAGGTGCCGGGAACCGATGCCGTAGAGGTGGCCGACGGCCACGTCGTGACCGATGCTGGTGACGATGCGGGCCTGCCGCTGACCGTAGGACATCGCGAAGGACAGCTGCCCGGTCTTGACCTCATCGGTCAGCTCGATGCGCTCACGATCGTTGGCCGTCAGCACGACGTTCGCCTCGCACACCAGTTGTTCGGCCAACGACCGGCATTCGACGTGCTCGTCGGCACCGGTTGCGGCCGGTAGCCGCCGGCTGGGCTGGATATCGGGCAGGTCCACGTCGGCCGGAAGGTCCAGAACGTCGCTCACCCGCAGCATGAAGGGGGTCATTCGCCCGATTGTGGGCGGATGTGACCACCGTCTGCGCGCGCGGTTCCGCGCTGCGGAACGGCTGACCTTCGGCCGCGACGCCGCCAGGTGTTCCTGTTTGCGGAACAAATCGATCGCATGCCGTGACGCCGTTGACATAGTTCCGACCACGAAATGTGACGCAAACCACGAGGCCCTTTCGGGCCCTCGGAACGCACGCAGAAAGGCTGAGCCGATGCCGCAACTAGCCCGTTCGGACTGGTATGAGCTGACCCGCGACATGAACTGGAATTTCTCCTACGTCACCGACGAGCAGGTCTTTCCGGAGGAGATGTCGGAGAGCTTCGGCGTGCCCAAGGAGTCCTGGTGGACTTGGGACGAGCCGTACAAGATCACCTACCCGGAGTACGTCCACATCCAGGCCGGCAAGGACACCAGCGTGTACGCCATCAACTCGGTGGTGAACCGCTCCAAGCTCTACGAACAGCTCGACCCGGGCTGGAAGTCGGCGATCCTGGCGCACTACGGCGCGATCGCGGTGGCCGAGTACACCGCCGGCATGGGCGAGGCCAGGATGGGGCGCTTCGGCCGGGCGGCGGCCTGGCGCAACATGGCCATGTACGGGACTCTCGACGAGACCCGGCACGGCCAGATCCAGACCTACTTCCCGTACACCCTGCTGGCCAAGGAGCCCAAGGCCGACTGGGCGCACAAGGCCTACCACACCAACGAGTGGGGCGTGCTCGCCGCGCGATCACTGTTCGACGACATGTTCGCCGGCAACGACGCCGTGTCGACGGCCATTCAGCTCACCTTCTGCTTCGAGACCGGGTTCACCAACCTGCAATTCCTCGGAATGGCGGCGGACGCCATGGGGGTCGGTGACATCGAGTTCAGCTCACTGATCTCCTCGATCCAGACCGACGAGGCCAGGCATGCCCAGCAGGGCGAGCCGACGATGAAGATCCTCATCGAGAACGGCCGCAAGGACGTCGCGCAGAAATTGATCGACCACATGTTCTGGCGGTCGTGGAAGATCTTCTCGCTGCTGACCGGGTTGTCGATGGACTACTACACCCCGCTCGAGCACCGCAGGCACTCTTTCAAGGAGTTCATGGCCGAGTGGATCAACAAGCAATTCGTCGATCAGTTCACCGATTTCGGCCTGGAGCTGCCCTGGTACTGGAATGACCACTACCAGAAGGAAATCAACTGGCTGCACCACGCCTACCACCTCGGTGTGTGGTTCTGGCGCCCGACGGTGTGGTGGAACCCGGACGCCGGTGTCTCCCCGCAGGAGCGCGACTGGCTGGAGGAGAAGTACCCCGGCTGGAACGACTCGTTCGGCAAGTACTGGGACGTCATCACCGACAACGCCCGCTCCGGCAACATCGCGATGACCTACCCGGAGACACTGCCGATGGTCTGCAATATCTGCCACGTGCCGGTGTGCACCCCGGCCGGGTTCAACGCCGGATATCTGGACAGCCCGGCGCCGCTGATCCACGACTACAACGGCCGGCGTTACACCTTCTGCTCGGAGCCGTGCAAGTGGATCTTCATCCAGAGCCCACACCGATTCCAGGGTCACCTGGGCATCGTCGACCGGTTCCTGGCCGGCATGATCCAGCCGCCGGATCTCAACGGGGCCCTTGCCTACATGGGCCTTTCCCCGGAGGAGGCCGGCGTGGATGCGACCGACTTCGCCTGGGCCCACGAACCGGCTCCACTGATCATCGCTCGGTAAGAAGGGATTTCGACAATGGCATTGATGCCGGTTCAGGGCCAGGTTCTCGGTGACTTCGTCATCAACCTGGTGCCGATCGACAGCGACGACACGATGGACGTGGTGGCCGAGAAGATCGCCCACCACTCGATCAACCGCCGAGTCGCCCAGCAGGACAGGCCTTTACGGGTGCGCCACCACGGTCATGTGCTGGCGGTGGACGCGACACCGGCAAGCGCCGGCGTGAACCCACTCGATTACCTCGAGGCGTTCTACTCGGACGGTGCCCAGTGAGCGCGGCCGAGGTGCAATGGTATGACGTCGCCGACGCCGACGAGGTGTGGGAGGGCGAGGTCGTCGACTTCGAGGTGGCCGGCGAAGAAGTCATGGTCGCCCATCTGCTCGGCGGCGACCTGCGGGCCTTCCAGGGCATGTGTCCGCACCAGGAGATCTCCCTGCTGGACGGCGAATGGGACGCCGACAGCAGCGAATTGACCTGTGGCGGACATGCCTGGGTGTTCGACCTGCGGACCGGCAAGGGTGTCAACCCCGCGGGCTGTCAGCTCTTTCAGTATCCGGTGCGGGTGGCCGACGACAAGATCCAGGTCGGTGTCCCCCAGGACGGCCAGCGGCACTACAACCGCGACACCGTCAACACCACCAGCGCCCGGGAGGAGGGCAGATGACAACCACCGATGAGCACGTCAAGCGGGTCGGTCCGATCATGCGCGGGGTCGACGGCGAGTTGTGCGACGCCGTGATCAACGCGATCGAGGACGACAACCCGGACGCCGACGTGCAGGTAGACGACCAGGTGGGCTACGTCAAGATCACCACGCCGTGGCGCTGCCGCCTGACCCGCGAATCGCTCGAACGTGAACTCGGACGGTCCTTTCGGCTGGCCGACATCGAAACCAACTTGGCCGGATTCGCCGGCCGCATCCTCGTCGGCGACGACGAGATCGTCTGGCACCTGGATAGAGAGGCATGATCGTGGCCACCAATCGGCGCGCTACCAAGACCTGGAGCATGCTCGGCGACGTCAAACGCAAGCCCAGCCCCTACGAGGCGGTCACCGCCAAGTTCCACTACCACTTCCGCCGCGATCCGGCGCCGTTCGAGATGGATCCCGAAACCCCGCTGAACAAGTGGTATCTGCGCAATCGCGAGGGATCCCCGCTGCAGCTCGACGACTGGGAGCAGTTCCGCGATCCGCACAAGCTGACCTACAAGGACTATGTGGCCACCCAGCGGGATCGGGAGACCTTCGTCGACGGTCTGATCGACCAGGCGGAAGCGGCCCGCGTCGCCCGTCAGCTGAGTGCGGGTTGGGTCGCCAGCCTCCGGGACATCTTTGTCCCGCTGCGCTTCCCGCTGCACGTGCTGCAGATGGCGGCCCTCTACATCGGCCAGGTGGCGCCGTCGTCGTTCATCACCAACTGTGCCTACTTCCAGGCCTCCGATGAGCTGCGCCGCATCCAGCGCATCGCGTATTGGACGAAGGTGCTCTCGATTTCCCACGGCGATGAACTCGCCGAGACCGTCACCGCGCGCGGTCCGTGGGAGTCGGCGCCGCAGTGGCAGCCGCTGCGGAAGGCACTCGAGGAACTGCTGATCGCCTACGACTGGGGAGAGGCGTTCACGGCGCTGAACCTTGCGGTCAAGCCGATGATCGACGCACTGGTCAATGAGCAACTGGCCGCTCTGGCGGCGGCCAACTCCGATCAGTTCCTCGCCGCGCTGCTCACCGAATTCGAGTACGACAGCCGACGCAGCCAGGACTGGACGCAGGCCCTGGTGGCCTACGCAGTCGACCGCGACCCAAGCCTGCGGGTGGTGCTGGACAACTGGCTGGCGCGCTGGCAGCCGGCGGCCAAGCTCGGAATCGACGCTTTGGCGCCACTTTTCGGCGGTGCGCCGAGCCCCTTGGCTGCAGAACTGGTGTCGGACAACGTGGCGAGTCGCTACGCGAACTTCATCGAGGAATGCGGGCTGACCGTTCATACCCAGACACCGGCCTGAGCGTGGGTGGGGTGAAGAAAGTGAGTAAGTCTGTGACCCGAACGCACAATGACGTGCGCTGCGCATCACGGGCGATGCTGCGCCTGTTGACCGCCGTGTTCGCCACGGTCCTGGTGCTTCCCGCCGTACTGCCCCAGCCGGCGGCCACCGCCGACGAGACCAAGTACCTGGAGTTCTACACGCCACCGGATCCGCTGCCCGCCGGCAAGCCCGGCGACCTGATCCGTTCCGAGCCCATGCGTCTGGTCTACGAACCCTCCGGCCAGCTGGGCAGCTGGGTGGCTACCGGTACTCGGATCATGTACCGCACCACCAACGCCAAGGGCCAGCCGGTGGCGGCCACCGGGGTGTACCTCGAGCCGGACAACCCGTGGCCCGGAAAGGGTCCACGGCCGTTGATCGCCTACGCGCCGGGACCGTACGGCATCGGGGAGCAGTGCGCGCCATCCCGGTTGATGGATCAGGGCATCCACTTCTCCCAGGGTTTCGACTTGACCTTCAACTACGAGGAGACGTTCCTGGCCACGATGGTCGCCCGCGGCTACGCGATCGTGGTCGCCGACGGGGTCGGCATGGGCGTGCACATCCCGGGCGGGCCGGAATTCGCCAACCGCCTCTCGGCGGGCACCGGATTGCTCGACGCGGCGCGGGCCGCGATGCTGTTGCCCGGCACGTCGCTGGATCCGCATGGGCCGGTGGCATTCTGGGGCTGGCTGACCGGCGGGCAGGCGGCCGGATCGGCGGTGGAGCAGGCGGCCACCTACGCACCGGAGCTGAACATCGTGGGTGCCGCGCTGAACACTCCGGTCGCCAACCTGTCGCTGATGCCGCCGTTCCTCGACGGCAATCTGTTGGTCGGGGCCCTGGGTTACGTGCTGAACGGCATCGTCAACGCCTACCCGGAGACGGCGCAACTGCTGATGGGCACGCTGACTCCTCGTGGTCAGCATTTCGTGC
Organism: Mycolicibacterium litorale; assembly: GCA_002007745.1. Classification (GTDB taxonomy): domain Bacteria; phylum Actinomycetota; class Actinomycetes; order Mycobacteriales; family Mycobacteriaceae; genus Mycobacterium; species Mycobacterium litorale_A. The sequence continues at coordinate 5,276,683 of CP019882.1, forward strand.
AGTGGTCCTCCTACATCTGCCTGGTGCAGTCGGTGGCGGATTTCGGGTTCCGACACTTCTACTTCCCGGACAACACCGGGTGGTTCAACGTCAACCCAGCCGACCTCTTCGGCAACGACCCGGTCAAGAGCCTATTGCTGGCGCAGAACTTGGGCTCATTGAAACCGACTGGGCCGGTGTATATCTCGACCAACCGGTTCGACACCTTCAATCCGTATCAGGCATCGGTCGACCTGGCTAACCAGTGGTGTTCCCTGGGCTCCGACGTGCAGCTGTGGACCAACGAGGAACCGCCGTTCCTCAACAAGGTCTCGGTCAACACGCTGTTGCCGTACTTCGTCGACGGCGAGCGCTCCATGCAGTGGCTGTCCGACCGGTTCAACGGTCTGCCCACCACTCCCAACTGCGGGCACGTGGACTCGAACGTCTGACGAGTCGCCGAACGTCACACCAGAGTCGCCCTGAGCATGACTCTGGTGTGACGTTTCCGCGTGGGTTCCAGTTGTGACGACATTCTGACGAAAAGGGCCTCGGCCCGTCGGTGTGCGTAACGTGGTGGCAGCAGGCTCCGACATGATCAGTGCAGGGTCGCCTGCACATTGTTGATCACGAGTCGCGGTGGATGTCCAGCACCGGCATCACCAGCCCCAGCCGTCACAGCACGGCCCGTGATCGAGACGAACCTCGCCCGCTGCGCGCGGCGTATCTCGAAGGACGTGCACGATCACATGAAACGTATTGACGCCTTTGTACATCGGCTGCTGGTCGGCGGATTGGCCGCCGTGCTGCTGTCCGGCATGGTCACCGTGGCGGGTGGATCCGCGACCGCGGCGGCGTACTCCCGCCCCGGCCTGCCGGTCGAAACACTGATGGTCCCGTCGGCCGCGATGGGCCGTGACATTCCCGTCAAATTTCAGGGCGGTGGATCCAAGGCGGTCTACCTGCTTGACGGCTTGCGGGCCCGCGACGACGACAGCGGCTGGAACATCGAAACGGCCGCATTCGAGAACTACTACGAATCAGGATTGTCGGTCGTCATGCCGGTGGGGGCATGTCGAGCTTCTACACGAACTGGCAGGGGCCGGCCGTCGGCAACGGCACCACCTACAACTACCAGTGGGAGACTTTCCTGACCTCGGAGTTGCCCGCCTACCTGGCGGCCAACAAGGGCATCTCCACGACCGGGAACGCCGTCGTGGGACTTTCCATGTCCGGAAGCGCGGCACTGATCCTGGCGGCTTACCATCCCGGTCAATTCCGTTATGCCGGTTCACTTTCCGGGTTCTTGAACCTCTCCGACGGAATCTGGCCGACGCTGGTCGGCATCGCGATGCGTGATGCGGGTGGATTCGACGCCACCGCCATGTGGGGCCCGGGGGGCGGACCGGCGTGGCGGCGCAACGACCCGACCGTGAACGTCGGGCTGCTGGTCAACAACGGCACCCGAATCTGGGTCTACTGCGGCAACGGAACCCCCGGAGAGCTGGGCGGCGCCGACGTGCCAGCGTCGCTGCTGGAGAGCATCACGCTCGACAGCAACAAGAACTTTCAGCGGGTCTACACCGCAGCGGGCGGGCGCAACGGAACCTTCAACTTCCCGCCCAACGGCACGCACGGATGGGGTTACTGGGGCTCGCAGCTCAACGCCATGAAGCCGGATATCCAACGCACCCTCAACGGCTGACGCCGGCTCTGCCTCGCCGACAGTAACGTCACGGCGCAAAATCCCGCCTGGGACCGCCATGAGGTTACTGTCGGCGAAACGTCAGCCCAGGATCAGCCCGGAGGTCGGAACACCGGTGCCCGCGGTGACCAACACATGCTCGACGTCGTCCACCTGGTTCACCGAGGTGCCGCGGAGCTGACGAACCCCCTCGGCGATGCCGTTCATACCGTGGATGTAGGCCTCGCCGAGTTGGCCGCCGTGCGTGTTGATCGGCAACCTACCGCCGATCTCCAGCGCCCCGTCCTTGACGAAGTCCTTGGCATCACCCGGCGCGCAGAACCCCAACTCCTCCAACTGAATCAGCGTGAAGGGGGTGAAGTGGTCATAGAGGATCGCCGTCTGGATATCGGTCTGCGTCAGCCCGGACTGCTCCCACAGCTGTCTGCCGACCAAACCCATCTCCGGCAGGCCGAGTTCGGGCCGGTAGTAGCTGGTCATCGAGTACTGGTTGGGGCTCGACCCTTGGGCGGCCGCCTCGATGATCGCGGGCCGGTGCTTCAAGTCCTTCGCGCGCTCCGGTGAGGTGATGACCAGGGCCACACCGCCGTCGGTCTCCTGGCAGCAGTCCAGCAGCCGCAGCGGCTCGGCGATCCAGCGCGACGCCTGATGGTCCTCGATGGTGATCGGCTTCTGGTAGAAATACGCCTTCGGGTTGTTGGCCGCGTGCCTGCGGTCGGCGACCGACACCGCACCGAAATCGCGGCTCGTAGCACCCGACAGGTGCATGTAACGCTGAGCGATCATCGCCACCTGCGCCGCCGGTGTCGAGAGCCCGTGCGGGTAGGAGAACGAATTGTCCACCCCGGTGGAGTCGGCATTCTCGACCAGCCGCATCTGCACCTGGCCGAACCGCATCCCGGAACGCTCGTTGAAAGCGCGGTACGCCACAACGCAATCCGCGACGCCGGTGGCGACCGCGATGGCCGCCTGCTGGACGGTGGCGCAGGCCGCACCGCCGCCGTGGTGGATCTTGGAGAAGAACTTCAGGTCACCGATACCGGTGGCCCGAGCGACCGCCACCTCGGTGTTGGAATCCATGGTGAACGTCGTCATACCGTCGACGTCGGCCGGCGTCAGCCCCGCATCATCGAGCGCGTCGAGCACCGCCTCCGCGGCGAGCCGCAACTCGCTGCGGCCGGAGTTCTTCGAGAAGTCGGTGGCACCGATACCGACGATCGCCGCCTTACCGCTCAGCTCGCCCGGCATCACGCGGCACCGATCGTCAGCGTGGCGTTGGCGATCACGTGATCGCCAAGACTGTTGCTGCCCACGATTTTCAGCGTGATCAAGCCGTCCTCCACTGCAGTGACCTCACCGGTGAACGTCACCGTGTCGTAGGCATACCAGGGCACGCCCAGGCGCAGACCGATCGACTTGATGACGGCGGTCGGGCCGGCCCAGTCGGTGATGAACCGCTGCACCAGACCGGTGTCGGTGAGGATGTTGACGAAGATGTCCTTGGACCCCTTGGCCTGAGCCTTGTCCCGGTCGTGGTGGACATCCTGATAGTCGCGGGTGGCGATCGCCGTCGAGACGATGAACGTCGGATCGCCGTAGAACTTGAGCTCGGGCAGCTTGGTGCCGACCTCGATGGCAGGCGCGCTCATTCGGCCGGCTCCCACGCGTAGTTGGTCCAGGCCGGCCCGACGTCGTTGGCCGGGAAGTCGATATACATGGCGCGCACCGGCATTCCGATCTTCACAGTCGAGGGGTCGACGTTGCGGAGCTCGCCGAGCATCCGAACGCCTTCTTCGAGTTCGACGAGGGCGATGACGAACGGCAGGGTCCGGCCGGGCACCTTCGGCGCGTGGTGCACGACGAAGCTGAAGACCGTGCCGTTGCCGCTGGCGACGACGTAGTCGGTCTCCTGGTCCTTCGGCAGCCACAGCGCGGGGATCGGCGGATGGACCAGCGTGCCGTCGTCGCGCTTCTGGATGCGCAGCTCGTGCGCGTTGACGCCGTCCCAGAAGAACTTGGTGTCCTTCGACGAGGCCGGGCGCATGGCGGAGTCGGCATCGAGGTCGTCCGGCACCGACGAGGGAGAGGGCTCCTTGGCCGCGTCTTTTTCAGCGGGGATGAACTTCATGATGCGCCACATCATCTCGGCAACATCCTCATCACCGACCGACCAGGTGATGGTCTGGGTGATGAAGAACGCCTCGCCCAGCGCGGTCTGCTTGGGGCCGACGACGTCGGTCAGCTCCGCGGCGACGCTGACCTCTTCACCGGGCCGCAGGTAGCGGTGGTAGGTCTGCTCGCAGTTGGTCGCGACCACACCGATATAGCCTGCGTCGTCGAACAACTCGATGATCTTGCCGAGCGGGTCGTCGTCGGGGCGAACGCCACCGAGACCCATCATCGTCCACACCTGGATCATCGCCGGCGGTGCGACGAGCCCGGGATGGCCGGCCTCCTTGGCGGCGGACTCGTCGACGTAGATCGGGTTCTTGTCGCCGATCGCGTCGAGCCAGTGGTCGATCATCGGCTGGTTCACCGGATGCCGACCCACCCGCGGCTTGCTCTTACCTTCGGCCTTGACCCGCTCGGCGGCCGCCTTGATGTCGTCTACGGCACTCACTGTTGTCCGTTCTTCGCGCAAGCGCTCATCGGGGTCCTTCGTTCTTCGCGCAAGCGCTCATCGGGGTCCTTCGTTCTTCGCGCAAGCGCTCATCACCGCGGGACCCTCGGCACCTTCAGACCAGCAGCGGCAATCATCTCTCGCATCACCTCGTTGACTCCACCGCCGAACGTGATCACCAGATTGCGCTTGGTCTGGCTGTCCAGCCACTCCATCAGCTCCGAGGTCTCCGGATCGGCCGGATTGCCGTGTGCGGCAACAATTTCCTCGGCCAGCCGGCCCGCATACTGGATGCGCTCGGTGCCGAAAACCTTGGTGGCGGCCGCATCCGCGACGTCGATGTTCTCCCCCGATGCGGCAACCTGCCAGTTGAGCAGCTCGTTGATGCGCCACATCGCCCTGAGCTCACCCAGGGAACGCTTGACGTCGGCATGATCGAGCGGGGTGTCCCCATTGCTGCCGGGCTTGGACGCCCACGCATGCACCTTGTCGTACAGCGCGGCGAACCGTCCGGCCGGCCCGAGCATGACCCGCTCGTTGTTGAGCTGGGTGGTGATCAGCCGCCAACCGCCATTCTCCTCGCCGACCAGCATGTCGGCCGGCACCCGCACGTCGTTGTAGTACGTCGCGTTGGTGTGGTGGGCGCCGTCAGACAGGATGACCGGAGTCCAGGAGTAGCCCGGATCCTTGGTGTCGACGATCAGGATCGAAATGCCCTTGTGCTTCACCGCCTGCGGATCGGTGCGGCAGGCCAGCCAGACGTAGTCGGCGTCGTGTCCGCCGGTGGTCCACATCTTCTGGCCGTTCACGATGTACTCATCGCCCTGCTTGACCGCCGTGGTCCGCAGCGAGGCCAGGTCGGTGCCGGCGTCCGGCTCGCTGTAGCCGATGGCGAAATGCACCTCGCCGGCGAGGATGGCGGGCAAGAACTTCTTCTTCTGTGCCTCGGTTCCGTACTGCTGCAGCGTCGGGCCCACGGTCTGCAACGTGACCGCCGGCAGCGGCACGTCGGCACGCTGGGCCTCGTTGACGAAGATCGACTGCTCGATGGGACCGTAACCCAGCCCGCCGTACTCCTTGGGCCACCCGACACCGAGCTTGCCGTCGGAGCCCATCCGCTTGATGATCGTCCGATAGGCCTCGTTGTGCCGGTCGGACTCCATCGCCTTGGCTTCCTCGGGCGAGATGAGATTCGAGAAGTATTCCCGCAGTTCGGCTTGCAGCTGCCTCTGCTCGGGGGTCAGCTCGATGAACATTTACGCTCCCACCAGTTCGAGGCGGTGTGCCTTACCACCCAACATTCGGGTCAGGTCCTTGATCGACTCGTAATAGCGGTGCATCGGGTAGGTGATGTCCATCCCCATGCCGCCATGCAGATGGTGGCACAGCTGCATCACCGGCGGCGCCTGGGAGGCGACCCAATAGCCAAGGACGTCAAGGTCTTCGGTGGCATCGCGCCCCTCGGCGAGCAACCAGGAGGCAGACGTCGACGCCAGCGTGATGGTCCGCGACGCGATGTAGATCTCGGCGAGCTGGGCTGCGACGGTCTGGAAAGTCGACAGCGGCTTGCCGAACTGCTCACGGGTGGCGACGTAATCCGCGGTGAGCCGCAGTGCGCCGGCCACCAACCCGGACGCGAAGGCGCCGATGGCGGCCACGGCCAGCTGGTTGACCCGCCGCACGGTATCCACGCCACCCAGGACGTCGGCACCGGCGACCGGAGTCTCGGCGAAGGTGACGACGTACTCGTCGGAGTGATTGGAGGCCGGTGTCTGAGTCAGCGTCACGCCGGCTGCCTTGGGCGACACCACGACCACACCGTTGTCGGTGCTGACGACCATCCAGTCCGCCCGCTCCGCATAGGGAACCCCGATCTTGGTGCCGTTGAGCTTGCCGTCGGCCAACCGGGTCGCCGGCCGCTCGGGCAGCGCGTGGCCGGGCTCGTTGAGCGCCGCGGTCAATAGCGCACCGTTGGCGACACCGGCCAGGTAGCGATCCTGCTGCTCGTCGGAGGCCAGACCCAACAGTGGAAGCAACCCCAGACCCAGCGTTGCGAACGCCGGGCTCACGGTGCCGAACCTGCCGATCTGGGTGAGCGCCGCCGTGATCTCGGCCAATCCGAGGCCGTCACCGCCGAGCCGCTCTGGGACGCCGAACGCCACGATGCCACCGGCGACCAGCGCTTCCCAGCTGTTGTCCCGCTCGAGCGCCGACGTCACCACATCAGTGACAGCCTGCTGCCCTTCGTCCGGACTGAAGTCCACGAAGAATCCTCCTTGATTCTCAAGCGGTGAGCGTTTAGGCCGATGCCCCCGTGTAGTCGACCTGCCAGTGCTTGATTCCGTTGAGCCACCCCGAACGTAGCCGTTCCGGGGTGCTGATCGGTGTGAGATCCGGCATGTGGTCAGCGATTGCGTTGAACATCAGGTTGATGGTCATCTTGGCCAGGTTGGCGCCGACGCAATAGTGCACCCCGGTGCCGCCGAACCCGACGTGCGGATTCGGGTTGCGCAAGATGTTGAACGTGTGCGGATCGTCGAAGACCTCTTCGTCGAAGTTGGCCGACCGGTAGAACATCGCCACCCGCTGGCCCTTCTTGATGGTCACGCCACCCAGCTCGACGTCCTCGGTGGCGGTGCGCTGGAACGCGGTGACGGGAGTCGCCCAGCGGACGATCTCGTCGGCGGCGGTCTCGGGCCGGTCCTTCTTGTAGAGCTCCCACTGATCGGGATTGTTGGCGAAGGCAACCATCCCGTGGGTGATGGAGTTGCGGGTGGTCTCGTTACCGGCGACCGCCAGCATCATCACGAAGAATCCGAACTCGTCCTCGGAGAGCTTCTCGCCGTCGATGTCGGCGTTGACCAGAGCGGTGACGATGTCCTCACCGGGGTTCTCGGTTTTGACCCCGGCCATGTGCATCGCGTAGGCCAATACTTCCATCGACGACTGCTTGGGGTCGACGTGCGCGAACTCGGGATCCTCGCCACCGGTCATCTCGTTGGACCAGCGGAAGAGTTTCTCGCGGTCCTCCTGCGGGACACCCAGCAAACCGGCGATCGCCTGCAGCGGAAGCTCGCAGGAGACCTGCTCGACGAAGTCGCCGGTGCCTTCCGCGGACGCGGCTTTGGCGATGGCCTGAGCCCGCTCGTTGAGCTCGTCCTTGAGCCGGTCGATCGCGCGGGGGTGAAACCCTTGGAGATGATGCGCCGCAGCCGGTCGTGGTGCTCGCCGTCCATGTTGAGCATCACGAAGCGCTGCAGGTCGATGTCCTCGCGCGCCATGTCGTCCGCAAACTGCGGGATAGCCCCGTTCTCCCAGCTGGAGAACACGTCGTTGCGGCGCGAGACCTCTTTGACGTCCTTGTGCTTGGTGACGACCCAGTAACCGCCGTCGTTGAACCCGCCCTTTCCGATAGGCTGCTCGCACCACCAAATCGGCGCGACTTTGCGCAGCTCAGCCAGTTCTTCGACCGGCAACTTCTGCAGATTCCGGTCCGGATCCAGGAAGTCGAATCCGTGCGGCAGGTTGGGGGTTGGCATGATCGCGCGCTCCTCAATATGACGTGTTCTAGTGCCAGTAAAACATGGCTTCACCGCAGACAAAAGGCACTGCGGCATCCTCGCTTGTCAGAGTAATGAAACGTGTTCTAGCCTGACCGCATGGGTAATCCTGTCATCGTCGAAGCCACCCGCAGCCCGATCGGGAAGCGAGGCGGCTGGCTGTCCGGCCTGCATGCCACCGAGTTACTCGGTGCTGTCCAGAAGGCTCTTGTCGACAAGGCCGGCATCGACGCGGGCGAGGTCGAGCAGGTCATCGGTGGGTGCGTCACCCAGTACGGCGAGCAGTCCAACAACATCACCCGGGTGGCGTGGCTGACCGCGGGACTGCCCGAGCAGATCGGCGCCACCACCGTCGACTGCCAGTGCGGCAGCGCCCAGCAGGCCAATCATCTGATCGCCGGACTGATCGCGACCGGCGCGATCGACGTCGGCATCGCCTGCGGTATCGAAGCCATGAGCCGCGTCGGCCTCGGCGCCAATGCCGGACCGGACCGCTCACTGATCCGCGCCTCGTCGTGGGACATCGACATGCCTGATCAGTTCACCGCCGCCGAGCGGATCGCCAAGCGCCGCGGCATCACCCGTGAGGACCTCGACCATCTCGGCTTCCTGTCCCAGCAACGAGCCAAGCGGGCCTGGGACGAGCACCGCTTCGACCGGGAGATCTCCCCGATCGAGGCGCCGATTCTCGACGAGAACAAGCGCCCCACCGCTGAGCGGCACATGGTCGGCCGCGACCAGGGCCTGCGCGACACCACGATGGAAGGGCTCGCCGGACTCAAGCCGGTGATGGAGGGCGCCATGCACACCGCGGGCACCTCCTCGCAGATCTCCGACGGCGCCGCCGCTGTGCTGTGGATGGACGAGGACAAGGCGCGCGCGCTGGGTCTCAAGCCGCGGGCTCGTATCGTCAGCCAGGCCCTCGTCGGCGCCGAAACCTACTACCACCTCGACGGCCCGGTGCAGTCCACCGCCCGGGTGCTGGAGAAGGCCGGCATGAAGCTCGGCGATATCGACCTGGTCGAGATCAACGAGGCCTTCGCCTCGGTGGTGCTGTCCTGGGCGCAGGTGCACGACGCCGACATGGACAAGGTCAACGTCAACGGCGGAGCCATCGCGCTCGGCCACCCGGTCGGCAGCACCGGCAGCCGGTTGATCACCACCGCCCTGCACGAACTCGAGCGCACCGATCAGAGCACTGCCCTGATCACCATGTGTGCCGGTGGCGCACTGTCGACCGGAACCATCATCGAGCGGATCTAATGCCCAGCGACGGCGGGCAGGAGCGCAGCGACCCGGGGATGGTTACCGACGAAGAGCGGATCGCGGCGGCACGGGCATACATAGAGGCTCTCGCCAGTCACAAGGCGGACGATGTGCCGTTCGCGCCGGGCTGCACGCGCATCGAGTTCGGCGTCAAAACCGGATTCTCCGGAGATCAATTGCGCCGCAGCCTCAATCGCGGCCCGCAATACCTCGTCATCAAGTCGGTCAGCGAGCCGGAGTTCAGTGTGAACGGCGATGAGGTGCACGCCCGATTCGAACTCCTCACCAAACCGACGCTCGCGGGCCGACGAGTCGCCGCACGGATCGACGAGACATTTCTGATCCCGGCCGCCGATGGCAAGATCCATCACATTCGGGCGATCGTTCGCCCGTTCATCAAGAGCTAGCCCGAGGAGCCCTCTTGCCCAAGCCCCGCCCCAAGGGTCTCGACACCCCGCTGACCAAGTTCATCATCAAGTGGATGTCACGCGGCCAGACCGCGGTCTACAAGGTGAGCAACGGCAAGGTCGGCGGCAGCTTCCTCGAGGGAGCGCCGGTGGCGCTGCTGACCACGATCGGCCGCAAGAGCGGCGAGCCACGGGTCGCACCGCTGCTGTTCCTGCGCGAGGGCGATCGGGTGGTGTTCGTGGCCTCCCAGGGCGGCAGCGACAAGCACCCGCTGTGGTACCTCAACCTCAAGGCCAACCCGAAGGTGAAGGTCCAGATCAAGAGCGAGGTGCTCGAGCTGACGGCGCGCGACGCCACCGAGGCCGAGCGTGCCGAGTACTGGCCCAAGATGACCGCGTTCTACAAGGGCTTCGAGGACTACAAATCCTGGACCGACCGGGTCATCCCGATCGTCATCTGCGACCCGTAACGCCACCCCGGGACTTCAGGACCACAGCGCACCCGCGGCACGTTCTGCGGCGCGGATGCCTGCCGCGAGGTCCACGGTAGCCACCACCAGGTCGGCGTCGTCGGTGTCCCCGACTCGGGATGCCTGGGCCAGGACCGTCCCGTCCGGCGCGATGATCCGACTCTTGCCCAGCAGGTCGCCACCGCACTGGTTCGCCATGATCCACCACTGCCCGTTGGCCAGCGCATTAGCGGGATAGAGGATGTCCCACCAGGATTCGGTGGCGGTCTCATATGCGCACGGGGCGATGACGACCCGCGCACCGGCGTCGTGCAGTGACCGCGCGTATGCGGGGTGGTCACCGTCGAAGCAGGTGCTCAGACCCACGGTGCCGATGCCATCCACCTCGATGACCGTGGCGCGCTCACCGGCGGCGAACACGTCGTGCTCGCCGAGCGGGGTGTACAGGTGCACCTTGCGGTGCGCGCCGGCCAGCCGGCCGTCAGGCCGGTAGCACACCGCGGTGTTGTAGATCCGGTCCGCACTGGACTCCGGTACCGTGCCAGCGAACAGCCACACGCCGTGGCTGCGCGCTGCCTCTGCCAGTGCCAGGCCACGCGGTCCGTCGAGCGGCTCAGCGGCAGTGCGCGCATCGCCGGCCACCGTCGCGGGGTGGTATCCGCACGGCCACAGCTCCGGCAACACGATCAGGTCAGCGCCCCGCTGCACGAGGTCGGCGATCAAGCGCAGTGCGTCATCCAGATTGCGTTCGGGATCACCACATTTGGCCAGCCACTGCGCGATCCCAACGGTCACGGCGCCCGTCATCGACTACTCCCGCGCCGCGGTCCGGTGAGGTTGTGCGGTTGCAGGATCGTCTCCAACTCGGAGGCGGTCAGCAGCCCACGATCGAGGACCAGGGAGGCGATGTCGGCGTCGGAGTTCAACGCGTCCGCCGCGAGCCGGGTGGCAGCCTCGTAGCCGATGTAGGGGTTGAGCGCGGTCACCAGACCGATGGACTGGTCGACGGTGGCACGCATCCGAGCCACATTCGCGGTGATCCCGGCGACGCACCGGGTCCGCAGGGTGTCGCACGCCGCCGTCAGGTGGGCCAGCGACTCGAACAGACTGTGGGCGATGATCGGCTCGAAGGCGTTGAGCTGCAACTGACCGCCCTCGGCGGCCATGCTGATCGCGACGTCGTTGCCGACCACCTCGAACGCGACCTGATTGACGACCTCGGGGATCACCGGGTTGACCTTGCCCGGCATGATGCTCGAACCGGCTTGCACGGCAGGAAGATTGATCTCACCCAGACCCGCCCGCGGACCCGACGAGAGCAGTCGCAGATCGTTGCAGATCTTCGACAACTTCACCGCGGTGCGCTTCAGCACCCCGGACAGCTGGACGAACGAACCGACATCCTGGGTGGCTTCCACGAGATTCGATGCGGTCACCAAGGGCAGTTCGGTGGCGATGCGCAACTCCTCGCAGACCGCCTCGGCGTACCTCGGGTGTGCGTTGAGTCCGGTACCGATCGCGGTGCCGCCGAGGTTGATCTCGCAGATCAGTTCGGCTGCCTCGCCCAACCGGTCGCGATCCTCGCCCACCATCACGGCGTAGCTGCCGAATTCCTGACCGAGCGTCATCGGGACGGCATCCTGCAGCTGCGTACGTCCCATCTTCAGGAAGCCGCCGAACTCGACCGCCTTATCGGCGAACGCCGCCACGAGTTCGCCCATCGCCACCTGCAACCGGTGAACCGCGAACTGCAGCGCGATCTTCAACGCGGTCGGGTAGACGTCGTTGGTGCTCTGTCCGAGATTCACGTGTTCGAGCGGATGCAGGTGCGCATACTCACCCCGCCGACGCCCGAGCAGTTCCAGGGCCCGGTTGGCGATGACCTCGTTGGCGTTCATATTGGTCGAGGTACCCGCACCGCCCTGGATCACGTCGACGACGAACTGGTCGTGCAGCAAGCCGGATTTGAGCTCGTGGCAGGCCGCGACGATGGCGTCGGCACGTTCGGTGCCGAGTAATCCCAGCCGCTGGTTAGCCCGGGCGGCCGCCAGTTTCACGCACGCCAGCGCGACGATCAACTCCGGATACCGTGAGATCGGCATGCCGGTGATCGCGAAGTTCTGCACCGCGCGTGCGGTGTGCACGCCGTAGTACGCGGCGTCGGGGACCTCGAAGTCGCCGAGCAGATCGTGTTCCACGCGCACGGTCATCGGACGCCCGCGCCGTCGTCCAGCAGGCGCCGCCTGGTTTCGGCGTCAGCGGCCGCATCCAGAAGCGTCAACGCCAGTGCCAGCGCGCCGTCGACCGCGGCGCTGTCGGCGGCTGCGGAGATGGCCGCGTCGGCGAACTCGCGCTGGTGGTTCACCGCAGGTAGCGAGTCGATGCCGATGTAGGGGTGGATCGCCGGAATGCGTTGGGAGACATTGCCCATGTCCGTGGATGCTCGGTTCATCAACGAATCCGAACCGGAACTGAAACGCCTGCCGAGCTCCTCGGCACGCCGCACGTAGCCGGCAAGTAGCCCCTCGTCGGTGCGGAACTCGGCGTACGGCTTGCTCTCGGGGGTGATCGTCAGTTCGCAGCCGGTAGCCAGCGCGCCCGCCTCGAAGCATCGGTTCACGCGCTCCTGCAGACCCGCGAGTTCGGCCAGCGTGCCGGCCCGCACGTACCAACGTCCCTCCGTACGTTGCGGGATGGCGTTCGGCGCCTCTCCCCCGTTGGTCATCACACCGTGCACGCGAACGTCGTGGGGGAACTGCTGGCGCAGCAGACCGATCGCCACCTGCGCGATGGTGAAGGCGTCGGCGGCGTTGACTCCTCGATCCGGGTAGGCGGCCGCGTGCGCGGCCTTGCCATCGTATTGAATATGGCTGTGCGACACCGCATACGGTTCTGCTCGCGCTACGTCGACCGGTCCGGGGTGCACCATCGCGGCCGCGTGCACCCCGGCGAATCCGCCGCGGTCCAATATCTCGATCTTGCCGCCGCCGCCCTCCTCGGCGGGGGTGCCGAACACCGACAGCGTGATGCCGAGATCGTCGACGTAGGGCGCGAGTGCGACCGCCGCGCCGGTCGAGATCGCCGCGATCACGTTGTGGCCACAGGCGTGACCCATCCCGGGCAGGGCGTCGTACTCGGCGCACAGCGCGAGGTGCAGCGGCCCGGTACCGCAGCGCGCCAGGAAAGCGGTCGGCAGACCGGTGAACTCTTCCTCGACGGTGAATCCCGAATCTGCGAGATCGCCGGCCACCCGCGCGCAGGATCGGACTTCCTCCCAGGCGATCTCGGGGTGCGCGTGCACGTCATGCGACAGTGCGAGGATGCGATCGGTGGCGCGGTCCACCGCCGCCCGGACCGCCCCTTCCAGTGCGGCGGTCATAGATCCCCCGGCACTCCGTACGACGGCGCCGCGGTGGGATCGATTCCGCGGGTGCGGTAATCGGCCTTCTGCGGCTCCCATACCGACCACAACCGACGCAGCTCACCGACCGGATCGTCGTGCCAGTCGACGCGCAGGTCGGTGACCGGCCACGGCACGTCCTCGACCACCTGGAGTCCCGCGGAGTGCACCGGTCCCGCCTCGCCACCGGCTGCCAGCGCTGCGGCGAGCCCGTCCAGCAGTCGCCGTTCGGTCGCCGTGGCGTCGGAGGCGAGGTATCCGTCGAGCAGCGCGTCGATGACGGCGCGGTCGGCGAGCATGTTGCCCGCGGCAGCGGCGTTCGGGGTCTGCCTCTCGTGGCGGATGCCCAACGCCTGTGCGCCGGTGTGAATCGCGGTGGACCCGGACGAGTCGACGACGATCAATTGCCGGTATTCGGCGTGCGGTTCGCCCGCCACGGTCTTCTCGAGCGCAGCGCGCGCATCGGCTCCCCGGCAAGCGCATCCAAGGCGAGCGCACCCAGGTTGGGGTTGGTGACGTTCTGACTGGCCACCGCTCCGACACCCGGCCGCAGATGCACGCACCGCGCGGCGACCGCGGGGCTCGACGAGCACACCGCCATACCGAACGCCGCACCGTCGCGCACCACCAGCGAGAACGTCACGAGGGGGCTCCGCTGAGCACCGCAGTGGCGTCGATCTCCACCAGCCACTCGGGCCGGGCCAACGCGTCGACCACCAGCCCGGTCGACACCGGGTAGACGCCTTTGAGCCAGCGCCCCATCACCCGGTACACCGGCTCCCGGTACCGAATGTCGACGAGGTAGACCGTCACCTTGACGATGTCCTTGAGGCTGCTGCCGGCCTCGTCGAGCAGCATCGCGATGTTGGCCATCGCCTTCTCGGCCTGCACCTCGACGTCCCCGACGCCCACCGACGCGCGGGTGTCGAGGTCTTGGCCGATCTGCCCGCGCAGGTACACCACACCACCTGCCACCACCGCCTGGCAGAGGTCGTTGTCGAGGTTCTGCTCGGGGTAGGTGTCCTTGGTGTTGAACGGCCGGATGCGCCGATGTGTAGCGCCCGCCGGCGTCGCGTCACTCATGCGGCCCCAATCCTCTCAATCGTGTCGGCACCATCAGTGGTCGGCGAGTGCCGGCGCCTGGTAGGCGAGATAGCTGCGCTGGATCGCGATCTGGTCGGCCAGGTACTTGGCGTCGTGCCAGACCCCCAGATGAAGCTCGATCCCCGGCGGGACTGCCATGGCAGACCCAGGAAGTAGATACCCGGCTCGGTCGACACACCGCGCTGGTGGCGCGGCCGGCCGTTGTCGTCGAAGGCGTCCACCTGAAGCCAACCGAAGTCGAATGCGAAGCCGACGGCCCAGATGATGGACGTGATGCCGGCCTCGGCCAGGTCGAGCGACCTGATCGGGTCGGTCATGCAGGCGGGGTCCGGGCCGAAATCGCGGGCCTGCGGTTCCTCGGGCAGGTCCAGTCCGTTGCGGGTGACGTACGCGTCCGCCTCGTCGAGCATCGACAGATAGTTGGCGTCCCCGCTTTCGATGTTGGCGCGCAGGTCCGCAGCGAACGTCATCACTCCGTCCTGGTAGGGGCCGGCCATCCCCAGCAGCGTGATCCCGCTCGCTGCCAGGTTGCGGAAGTCGACGGTATGACCACCGTGTGCACCGCTGACGGCGATGGTCACGTGCTCGGCACCCCGCGGCGGGGCGGCCATGTCCCACTTGCCCAAAACGCCGAGCCACCAGCAGAAGTCGCGACCCCGGTAGCTGCGGGGCGGCCGATCGTGTGGGCCGACGGCGAGGTAGACGCGGCGTCCGGACTGCTGCAGCTCGTCGGCGATCTGCACCCCGGACGAGCCGGCACCGATCACCAGCACGGCCCCGTCGGGCAGCTGCTGCGGATTGCGGTACGCGCTGGAGTGCAGCTGGTGGATTCCGGCGCTGTCCGGGACGACCGGCGGGACGACCGGTTTCTGGAAGGCCCCGGTGGCCGCGACGACGTAGCGCGCGTCGATGGTGCCCTCGGATGTCTCGACGCGAAACCCCAGCCGCCCGGGAAGTTTTCGGACTGATGTCACGGTGACCCCGGTGCGGATGGGGGCGTCGATCTTGTCCGCGTATGCGACGAGGTAGTCGGCAACCTGCTCCTTGCCGGCGAAGGCATCGGGGGCGACGTCGAACTCCAGTCCGGGGAAACGGTCGTGCCATGCCGGGCCGTTGGCGACCAGCGAGTCCCAGCGCCAGGACCGCCACCGTTCGGCGATGCGGTCGCGCTCCACCACGAGGTGCGGCACGCCGTGTGCACTGAGGTGCTCACTCATGGCGATGCCCGCTTGTCCCGCCCGACGACGAGAACTTCCACCTCTTCGATCGACACCTTGACCTCCACGCATTCGGCACACCTGCTCGCGCCTTCCATGGTTCAAGCCGCGCCTGCATCTGTACAGCGCATAGATCCGATGTATGGCATCGGTGAAAACGATCCATGCAGGTCGCGGTTGTCAGTTGTGGGGTGCATTCGCGAACAGGTTGCGGCACAGATCGGCCACCACGCTGGCCCGGCGGGTAGGGCGGGCGGCAATAGCGTCGAGGAGCACGACCGTCAGGCTCGGCGGGTCGCCACTGATCGGAACCGCGGCGACGCGATGTCCGTCGAGTGCGGTGGGCACCGCGGCCCGCAGGTTCAGCACGCAGTAGGCCAGACCGCGCCCGACCAGGGCCCGGCAGGTTTCCACCGTCGTCGAGCGGTACCGGATGTTCGGCGTGACGCCGGCGGCGCGGAACACGCTCTGGAAGTAATCGCGGCTGTGTGGCAGATCCAGCAGCACCATCGGTTCGTCGGCCAGCTCGGCGAGGTCGACACTGTCCCGGGTGGCGAACCGATGGTCACCGGACACCAAGACGTAGGGCGGCAGCGCGTACAGCGGCCAGCGCTTCAACCGCGGATCGTCGACGAGGTCGTAGCCGATGCCGAGTTCGAATGTGCCGTTGGCGACGCCCTCGGCCAGATCGGCGAGATCGACTTCGGTGGTCAGCAGGTCGAGTTTGGGGAGCTTCTCAGCCGCGGTGGCCAACAGCTGCGGCAGCAGGTAGGGCGCCACGACCTGGAAGCAGCCGATCGACAGGGTGCCACTGAGCGACGTGCCCAATCCCTGTGCGACAGCACGTAGGTCGGCCGCGGACGCCAGCAGCTGTCGGCTGGCGATGAGCAACTCCTTGCCCGCGGGCGTCAGGCTGATTCCGCGGGCGTGATGCCGCACGAGCAGCTGGACCGACAGCGCGTTCTCCAGGTCGGCCAACGCGGCCGACATCGCCGACTGGGACAGGTGCACCGATGCCGCCGCCCGCGTGACACTGCCCGCCTCGGCGACGGCGACGAAATACTCGAGCTGCCGCAGGGTGTAGTCGGACATGTCGAGAACCTCCCGCATCAGGAAAACCGATCCTAGGGTTCGGAAACACCTGCTGTACAGGTGCATGTGGTGGGTGCAGGGTGGAACGGTGACGACGACAGCAGACACCCGCCCCGCGACGCTGGCCGACTGGACCCGCCATGCTGCTGACCTCCGGCCCCGAGACGGTGTCTTCATTGACGGTGCCTTCGGGTCGGCCCTGTCCGGGGCGACCTTCGATTCGATCAATCCCGCGACCGGCGACGTCATCGCACACGTGGCCTCGGCACAAGAAGCCGACGTCGACCTCGCGGTGCGCTCCGCCCGGCGCGCGTTCGAGGCCGGCGACTGGTCGCGTTCCTCGATCGGCGAGCGCAAGCGGGTGTTGTTGCGGCTTGCGGACTTGATCACCGAGCACAGTGTCGAACTGGCCCTGCTGGATTCCGTCGATATGGGCAAACTCGTCACCGAAGCCCACACCGTCGACGTGCCCTCGGCCGCGGGCCTGGTCGCCTACTACGGCGAGGCACTCGACAAGATCAACGGCGAGATCGCGCCGACCGAACCCGGCAACCTCGCGCTGGTCACCCGGGAACCGCTCGGTGTGGTCGGCGCCGTGACACCGTGGAACTTCCCGCTCGACCTCGCCGTGTGGAAGGTGGCACCGGCGCTGGCCGCCGGAAACTCCGTGGTGCTCAAGCCGTCCGAGCGCGCACCCCTGTCCTCGCTGCGGCTCGCCGAATTGGCGATCGAAGCCGGCCTGCCCAGCGGGGTGTTGAACGTCGTCCCCGGCTTGGGCCAGACCGCCGGCGCCGCCCTGGGACTGCACCCCGACGTCGACGTCCTCGCCTTCACCGGCTCGACCGCCACCGGAAAGGCGTTCCTGCGGTACGCCGCCGACTCCAACCTCAAACAGGTCTGGCTCGAATGCGGGGGCAAGAGCCCCAATCTGGTGTTCGCCGACGCAGACCTCGAGCAGGCCGTCGACAAGGCCCTGTTCGGCGCGTTCTACAACCAGGGCGCGGTGTGTTCGTCCAATTCCCGCCTGCTGGTACAGAAGTCGATCGCCGACGAGTTCATCGCCGAGCTGGTGGCGCGTGCCGGACAGATGCGCCCGGGTAATCCGCTCGACCCGGCGGCCGTCCAGGGCGCCATCGTCGACGCCGCCCACACCGAACACGTGTTGGGCTTCGTCGACCGCGCACGCAACCACGGTGACGTCAGGGTCGGCGGCAGACGCATCGACGGCGGGTGCTTCATCGAGCCGACCGTGGTGACCGGCCTCGGTCCGGCCGATGAGCTGATCACCGACGAGGTGTTCGGTCCCGTTCTCGCTGTGCAGACGTTCGACGATCAGGACGAGGCGATCCGGATGGCGAACGACACCGTCTACGGGTTGGCCGCCTCGGTGTGGACCAACGACCTGCGCCGCGCCCACACGGTCTCCGCCGCGCTGCGGGCGGGCACGGTGTCGGTCAACACCGTCGATGCGCTGAGCGCGCAGACGCCGTTCGGCGGGTTCAAGCAGTCTGGCTTCGGCCGCGATCTGTCCCTGCACGCCCTCGACAAGTACACCGGCCTCAAGACCACGTGGATCGCACTGTAGGACAGGGTTATTCGCGGCGCTCCCGGTGCTGACCCGGTGGCTGCCGAGCCCGTTGCGGGCGGTGCGCCTCATCGGCGGGCAGTGGCTGTTCGGTACCGGTGAGGCCATGCTCGTCACGGCGCACCTCGGCAATTCGCCGTGGACGGTGTTCGCCCAGGGCGCCGCCGTGCGCGCCGGGCTGTCCATCGGACTGATGACCAATCTCATCGGCGCGCTGGTGCTGCTGCTGTGGATTCCGTTGCGGCAGCGACCCGGTCTGGGGACGCTGGCCAACGTGCTGCTAGTCGGCACGGCGCTCGACGTCACACTGCGCTGGCTGCCCGCCGTCGACGTCCTGCCGGGACGGGTTGCGCTGTGCGGGGGCGGCATCGTGGTTGTCGCGCTGGGCAGCGCCGTCTACCTCACCACCGGGCTGGGGCCCGGCCCGCGAGACGGACTGATGACCGGCATTGCACGCAGCGCGGGCTGGCCGCTGGGCGCCGCACGCACCATCGTCGAAGCCACCGTGTTGCTGGCGGGCTGGCTCCTCGGTGGTGTGGCCGGCATCGGCACCGTGCTGTTCGCCGTCTTCATCGGCCCGTGCGTGCACGCCGGGATCCGACTGATGAGCCAGATCCCGGACGGCCGACTGTGACCGTTCACCGTCGTTCACCGTCCATGGCGGCCGCCGCGGGCCGTCATGCCGGAGCGCTCAGCGCACCTGTGCCGCCAGGTCGTCGAGGAGTCGCCGCATCCGGGCGACCAGTTCGTCGATGTCATCGCGGCCGAACACCAGCGGCGGCGCGAACTGAACCAGCGGTGTGCCCTCATGGTCCACAGCCGCGCGGCAGAGGACTCCGGCGCGCAGCAGCGCGGGCTGCAGCATGCTGTACACGAAGTCGTTGGCCGTCGTCTCGGCCGCCCACATTCGCCGCTGCTTGTCGGTGACCAGTTCCAGGGAGTAGTGGTAGCCCAGCCCCCGCACGTCGCCGACGAGAGGCTGGTCGAGCAACGTGTCCAGCTGCGCGCGGAAGTAGGCCTCGTTGCGTTTGACGTTCCCGAGCACGTCCTCACGCTCCATCACCTCGATATTCGCCAGACCGGCCGCGCACGCCACGGGATGCCCGCCAAACGTCAAGCCGTGCAGATACATTCCGTCAGGTCCGTTGTTGACCGCATCGAGGATCTCGCTCTTGGCGATCATGCCGCCGAGCGGCACATGCGCCGACGAGACACCCTTGGCGAAGGTGATGATGTCGGGCGCGACGTTGAACCGGGTGGACCCGAACCACTCACCCAGCCGGCCGAATCCGCAGATCACCTCGTCGGCGACCAGGACGATGCCATGGCGGTCGCAGATCTCCCGCACGCCTTCGTGATAGCCCGCGGGCGGCACCAGCGAGCCGCCGGCGTTCTGCAGCGGTTCGAGGAAGATCCCCGCCACCGTGTCGGGGCCCTCCTGCACGATCAGCGTCTCGAGCTCGCTCAGCAGCAGATCGGTGAACTGCCGCTCGGTCTCGCCGGCGGGCCGCTTATAGCGCTTGGTGTTGGAGATGTGCCGGGAGCCGTACATCAACGGCTCGAACTGCTTGCGCAGATTGGTCATCCCGTTGAGGGACAGCGCGGCATAGGAGGTGCCGTGATAGGCGACGCGCCGGGACAGGAACTTGATCCGGGCAGGTTCGCCGTGGGCCTGGTGGTACTGACGGATGAGCTTGATGGCGGCCTCGTTGGACTCACCACCGCCGGAGGTGAAGTACACCCGGTCCAATCCGGGCGGGGCCAACTCGGCGATCTTGGCCGCCAACTTCACCGCGGGCGGATGTGCCGCAGCCCAGTTGGTGTAGTACGGCAGTTCGGCCATCTGATCGCGTACCGCTTCGCCGATCTCCGCGCCGAAGCTGTATCCAACGTTGACACAGAACAATCCGGCGAGGGCGTCGATGTACTGGTGCCCGTCGGCATCCCACAGGTGGCTGCCCGCACCGCGAACCATCACCGGCGGTGGCGTATCGGTGTAGACCGAGCCGGCGGTGAAGCTCATGACGAGGTGCCGCTGAGCCAGACGACCGAGATCCGCCGCCTCGGGGCCGGTGACCGCAGCCGCTGATCCGGGGCTCTCGATGGTGTCTGTCATGGTGGTCTCGTCCTCTCCGATGATGTCGCCGTCGCGCACCGCGCACATTCTTTGCGCTCTACCGCAAAGAATGCTCCGGCGGAGGTCAGACGTCAAGAGCTGGCGCGTGTTTCTCAGAGATCGGCGCCGGTGGCCGAGCGTGCATAGCTGCGCAGCAGGGCCGCCGCCGCGCCGGTGTCCAACGACGAGTTGCCGCCGTTGATATACATGCCGAAGGCGTCCTCGAGGGCGACGAAGTTCTGTGCGACGGCAAGGACGGACTCGGTGAGGGTGAAGTCTCCCGACGCTTGGCCGGCCTCGAGCACGGCGGCGTAGAGCGACACCTCACGCTCGAACAGCAGCGTCATCAGGGTGCCGTGCGAGGGTTCCCGTCCGGCGTTGACGGAGAACTCGTACAGCGCGCGGCTGAGCATGTCGCCTTCGCCCGCAGGCAGACCCGAGTCGATCAGGTTGGCCAGTCGATCGCGCGGGCTGTCGAGCTTGGTGATCGCCTCCAGTCGCTGCCAGTAGTACCGATCGACAGCGCTGCGGTAGACCTCGTCGATGAGGTCGTCGATCTCCGGGTAGTAGTACGCCACCAGCCGCGGTGATATCCCAGCGACCTCGGCGATGTCCTTGGCGCGCACCGCGCCCAGGCCACGGTCGGCGATGACCTGGATCGCGGCGGCCACCAGCTGGCCGCGCCGCGCGTCCTGATTGCGCACTCGCGCCACGGAATGCTCCTGCCCGTCCCGAGGTCTGCGCCCAAGGGTACGGTACGAGCACCGCCCTCCCACCGATCAGCCGAATTATCTGCGCATCATGGCAAGGAATGGGTGTCGATGGACGCCGTTGCGCCGTTGTCCTGGGCGATCAAGTCGCTGGCGCGCTCGGCGACCGCCATGATGGTCCCCACCGGGTTGACCGACGGGATGGTCGGCAGGATCGAGGCGTCGACGACCCGCAGCCCGTCCACGCCGCGGACTCGCAGCCGCGAATCACACACCGCCAGTTGATCTTCGGGTGCTCCCATCCGGCACGTGCCGGAGACGTGGTAGACCGTCTGGTGGGTGGCGCGCAGCGCCGGCGAGAGCTCCTCGTCAGTGTTGAGATCGGCGCCGGGAAACACCTCGGCGCCGACCCACTCAGACATCGGTGCCGTCGCGGCAATGCGCCGGGCCAGCCGGATCCCGGCGATCAACGTCGCTTCATCGGTGCCGTCGGCGTCGGTGAAGTACCCGTAGTCGATGCTGGGCGGCACATCCGGATCCGCCGTCGTGATCCACACCCGGCCGCGGCTGGCCGGCTTGGCGACGTTGGGCGCCAAGGCCACGATGCGATCGGGCAGCTCCACACCATAGGTCACCGCGTGATCGGCGACGGCCTCCACCGGGAAGTGCATGAGAACGTCGGGACGTGCCGGACCGTCCGGGCGCAGTCGTACCGCCGCACCAGCGTCCCAGCCGGTGGCACAGGTGTCGGGAACCTCCCGACGGGCTTCCCAGACGATCAGCCCCTCGGCGTGATCCATCAGGTTCTCCCCGACCCCCGGACTGTCCACCACGATTGGCACGCCGGCGGCCGCCAGCACCTCGCCCGGGCCGATCCCCGACAGCTGCAACAGCTTCGGCGAATCGATGGCACCGCAACACACGATCACCTCACGGGAGGCGCGAACCTCGTGCTCGGTTCCGGCGTCGTCGACGGCGAGCACGCCGACCGCGGCGCCATCCTCGAGCAGGATCCGCACCGCCCGCAGACCGTGCCGGACGGTGAGGTTGTCGCGCACGTGGATGACGTCGTGCAGGTAGTGCACCGACGTCGACGAGCGCAGATGGGTCTCGGGTGTGTAGCCGATCTCGAAGAAACCCGCGCCCACGCCGGTGCGGGCGAAGTCCGCATCGCTGTTCCAGTTCGACCGCGCGGGCAGGTCGAGCGCCCGGATCGCCGCGGTCACGACGTCGGCGACGTACGGGTTCTGGTCCTTCGCCGGTATCGGGACGATCGGCGTCGCAAGCCTGTCGAAACACGCGTCAACCGTTTCGGGGTCCCAACCCTCAACGCCGAGTGCCGCCCACTCCTGCAGATCGGCCGCCAACGGCCGCCAGCTGATCATCGTGTTGGCCGTGGAACACCCACCCAGGATCCGCATCCGAGCCTGACGGATGTTGGAGTTGCCCCGCTGCTGGGCGATGCTGCGGTAGTCCAGGTCGTACTCGCTTTCCACCATCTCCGGCCACCGCCGGATGTCCAGAGCCCGCGGTTCGTTCGCGTCGGAGGGTCCCGGCTCGATGAGCGTGACCCGAACATCGGGGTCTTCCGAAAGGCGCGCCGCGACAATGCATCCCGCGGTACCGCCACCGACGACGAGGTACTCGCAGTGACTCACGCTGCGCTCGGTGCTGCGCTGCCGACCGATGCGGAGGCGACCCGCGGTCGCATCAGGACGTAGTACAGCGGACAGATGACGGCCAGCCCGACGATCCACGACACATCCACCTTGCCCATCGCCTCCGCCGCGAATCCGGTGAACAACGTCGTCGACAGGAACGGAATCTGCACCAGGATGCCGGCGAAGTAGCAGCCGATGGCCACCCAGTTGAACCGGCCGTAGATGCCGCCGTCACGTTCGAAGAGTGCGTCGATGTCGTAGTGCCCGTGCCGCAGCAGGTAGTAGTCGACCAGGTTGACCGCCGTCCACGGGATCAGCACGCACAACAGCAGCGCCAGGAAATTGGCATAGTTGGCCAGGAAGTCGTCGGCGCTGATGAGCGCGGGAATCAGGGTGAGCACGAACAGGACGATCGCGACCACCGCACGGCTGCCGGCCTGCGGATTCCAACGCGGAACGATGTTCTGCCCGATCGTGATCGTCGACAGCGTCCCGCAGTACAGGTTCATCGCGTTGGTGGCGGTGATACCGATCGCGAAGATCGCGAAGACACCCGTGGTGACGCCATGGGTTAGCGTCGACAGCCCGTCGAGAGTCTCGGCGTCTGGCAGTGCGGCACCCACCAGCACGCCCAGCAGCATGGGCAGCACCGAACCCAGCACACACCCCGAATAGGTGCCCCAGAACGCCGCCCGCTGACCGGTGTCCTTGGGCATGTACCGGGTGTAGTCCGAAACATATGGGGCATAAGCGATCTGCCACAGAGCGGCCACCGAGAGCGTGGCCATGAAACCGGCCCAGGTGAATCCGTCGGTGTGCCATGTGCCCGCGGGCACACCGTTGACGCCGACGATCCACACGAACGCGACGATCAGCGCGCCACCGGCCACCACCGACAACACCGCCGTCACCCGGTGAATGAGCCGGTAACCCACGATCGTGGCGGCCACGCTGATCAGCCCGATGATGACGATGGACCAATTGGTGGGCAGGCCGGTGACATGCGAGAGGGCCTGTCCGCCGAGGACCGCGTTGGAGGCGAAGAAGCCCAGGTACATGAACACCACCAGGACCACCACCAGCAGGCTCCCGTACGACCCGAACTGGGCCCGGGTCTGCAACATCTGCGGCACACCCATCTGCGGCCCCTGCGCCGCGTGCAGTGCCATCACCACGGCGCCGACGACGTTGCCGAGCACCACGGCAAGCGCACCGGCCCAGCACGGCAGACCGAACACCGTGGTGGACAACGCACCCGTGATGATCGTCAACAGCATGATGTTGGAGCCGAACCACACGGTGAACAGGTCACGCGCGCGGCCATGACGTTCATGCACCGGGACGTGGTCGATCGTCCGGCGTTCGACGGATTCCGGTCTGGAGCTGGGTGCGGTCATGGACACCGGCCTTCACATACGACGTTTCCGCGGCTGAGACCGCGATCGCTATCAGTATTCGGCGAGGACTGGAACGGATAAATCACAAAGAATCGGATTGCTAGATCTGTTTCATCGATGCAGCACAGCGGGAAGTCCGCGTTGACGGCGTACCGCACCGGCGTGACGATCTCCAGCGTGTACGCCGACATGCCCGCAGACTTCGTCTTCGCCAATGCTTCGGTCTTCGGCCCCGAGGACAGTGCCCCTGCCGACAGCGTCGCCGTGCGCGACGGCCGCATCCTCGCCGTCGGCCGGGGTCTCGATCGCGACCTGATCGGCGCCCGCACCGAAGTCGTCGACCTCGGCGGCGCGACGCTGCTGCCTGGCTTCATCGACGGCCACGTCCATCCCGTGGCGGCCGGGATGCAGGCCCTGCGCTGCGATCTGTCGAATCTCCCGCATGATCGGGCCGCCTACCGGACGGCGATAGCCGACTACGCCGCGACCCATCCCGACGTGCAGGTGATCGCCGGAAGCGGTTGGTACGGAGATGCGTTCGACGGTGGCTTCCCGGCTGCGGCCGATATCGACGACGTGGTCGCCGACCGGCCGGTGGTGTTGTCGAGCCACGACGGGCACGGCGTGTGGGTGAACAGCCGCGCGCTGATCCTGGCCCGAGTCGACGCCGACACCCCGGACCCGGCGGGGGGACGCATCGTGCGAGACCGCGACGGCCGGCCGACGGGGATGCTGTTCGAAAGCGCCGCCGAACCGTTCAACCGCCTCGTCCCCGACGTCACGCCGGAGTTCCTCCGGCGTGCCCTGCTCGAGGCACAACGACGCTTGCACGCTGTCGGTGTCACAGGATGGCAGGATGCGGGTGTCGGCATCCCCGCGTTCGGGCTCACCGACATCCTCGACACCTACCTCGCCGCCGACGCCGCCGGCGAGCTGCGCTCACGGGTGGTCGGGGCGCTGTGGTGGACGGCCGACGCCGGACTCGCCCAGCTCGACGAGATCCTGGCCCGCCGCGCCGCCGCGGGGCACGACCGATTCACCGCCTCCACGGTCAAGGTCATGCAGGACGGCATCTGCGAGAATTGCACGGCGGCGATGCTGGCGCCCTATCAGGGCACCGCGGGTGATGCACTGACCGGGATGTCGTTCATCGACCCGGACGAGCTGGCGGAGATCACGACTCGTCTTGCCGCCGAACACTTCCAGATCCACATGCACGCCGTCGGCGATCGCGCCGTACGTGAGTGTCTGGACGCCCTGCAGGCCGCGATCCGGTCGAACCCGCAGTTCGACGGGCGACACCAGATCGCCCACCTCGACGTCGTCGACCCGGCTGACATCCCGCGATTCGGTGCGCTCGGCGTGATCGCCAACATCCAGGCGTTGTGGGCGCGTCGAGACACCGAAATCGTCGAACGCAAGCTGCCGCTGCTGGGACCCGAACGTGAACCGTGGCACTTCCCGTTCGGCGCGTTGCAGCGGCACGGTGCTCGGCTGGCGATGGGCAGCGACTGGCCGGTCACCGATCCGAATCCGTTGTGGGCCATCCACACCGCCGTCCATCGCACGGGTACCCGCGCTGATCCGCACGCGGTCGGAGCCGGTGTCTTCGACACCCCGCTTCAGGCGCAGCAGGCGATCGATCTGCGCACCGCCTTGGCGGCCTACACCACCGGCTCGGCGTATGCCAACCATGACGCCGATCGCGGCACGATCGCCGTGGGCAAGGTCGCCGACCTCGTCGCACTCGACGGCGACGTGTTCAGGGCCGAGGACATCGGGACGGTGCAGGCGGCGCTGACCATGGTCGGCGGCGAGGTCGTGCACCGGCGGTGATTCGCATACGGCGATCGCGGGCATTTACCTGTCGTGACCGACGAGTCCCACCCCATCCGCAACTCGGGCCTGCTGGCCAAGGCGATGAAGTACTTCGCCCGCGCGCACATCGCGGTGTACCGCCGCACCAACGGACGCCTCGGCGCCCGACTGCTGTGGTTCCCGGCGGCCCTGATCACCACCACGGGGCGCAAATCCGGCCGGGCCCGCACCACCCCGACGCTGTACCTGGCCGACGGTGAGCGGGTGGTGCTGCCCGCGTCCTACGGCGGACGCGACGAACACCCGGCGTGGTATCTCAACCTGAAAGCCGACCCGAAAGTGCGGGTTCAGATCCGAGCCGCAGTACGAGACATGATCGCGCGCGACGCCACCGACGACGAACGCCGGCGGTACTGGCGCAAACTCACCCGCATCTACCCGCCCTACAAGGGGTATCAGGACGCGGCGGATCGGCGCATCCCGCTGGTGGTGTGCGAACCGCTCTGAATCAGGCGCCGAACACCGGCAGCGGAGGGCGCGACTGGGCGATCAGATCGCTGACCACCGGGCCCAGCTCTGCGGGATCCCAGCGGGCACCTTTGTCGATGGTGCCGCCGCGGTTCCAGCCCTCGGCGACCCGGATGATGCCGCCCTCGACCTCGAAGACGCGGCCGGTGACATCCTTGGATTCGACGCTGCCGAGCCAGACCACCAGCGGCGAGATGTTCTCCGGCGCCATGGCATCGAACTCGTTGTCCTGCGTGGCCATCATGTCCGCGAAGACCGTCTCGGTCATCCGGGTTCGCGCCGACGGCGCGATCGCGTTGACCGTGACGCCGAAGCGGCCCATCTCAGCGGCGGCCACCAGGGTCAACGCGGCGATACCCGCCTTGGACGCGCTGTACGTCGCCTGCCCGACACTGCCCTGCAGACCGGCACCGGAACTGGTGTTGATGATGCGGGCGTCCACAGCATTGCCAGCCTTGGACTGCGCGCGCCAGTACGCGCCGGCGTGCTTCATGGTGGCGAAGTGTCCCTTGAGGTGCACGGCGGTGACAGCGTCGAACTCGTCCTCGGTGGCGTTCACGAACATCCGGTCTCGCACGATGCCGGCATTGTTGACCAGAACGTCCAGCCCACCGAAGGAGTCGACGGCGGTCTGGATCAGGGCCTCGGCCTGCGCCCAATCGGCGACGTTGGAACCATTGGCCACGGCTTCC
Source organism: Mycolicibacterium litorale (assembly GCA_002007745.1). GTDB lineage: Bacteria > Actinomycetota > Actinomycetes > Mycobacteriales > Mycobacteriaceae > Mycobacterium > Mycobacterium litorale_A. The sequence goes on from CP019882.1 coordinate 5,304,010, forward strand.
CCACCGGCAGCGGTGATCTCGTCCACCACCGCTTGGGCCGCGCTGCCGCCGCCGGCCGGTGAGCCGTCGAGCCCGACACCGATGTCGTTGACCACCACCCGCGCACCTTCAGCGGCGAACGCCAGCGCGTGCGCGCGCCCGATGCCGCCACCGGCACCCGTGACGATGACCACCCGACCGTCGAGCAAACCCATTCCCGTGTCTCCTTACTTGTTGGCACTCGAGGCGGACAGGTACGCCGGCGGCTCGCCGCCGCCGTGCACCGCCATCTTCGCCCCGCTGATGTATGCAGCCGCATCGGAGGCCAGAAAGGCTGCCGCCCAACCGATGTCAGTTGGCTTGGCAAGGCGCCCGAGCGGCACCGTGGCCGCGACGGCAGCCTGCGATTCCGCGTCGCCGTAGAACAGCTCGGCCTGTTCGGTCTCGACCATCCCCACGACGAGCGCGTTCACCCGGACCTTGGGCGCCCATTCCACGGCCAATGTGGTGGTCAGGCTTTCCACTCCGGCTTTGGCGGCGCTGTAGGCGGCGGTGCCCGGAGAGGGCCGGCCGGCACTGACACTGGAGATCGACACGATCGACCCACCACCCCGTTGGCCCTGCATCACCGCATTGGCCGCTTGGGAGACATGGAGCATGCCAAGCAGATTCAGTTCGACGATCTTCTGGTGGAACTTCGGGGATGCCTCGGCGGTCAGCGCGTACGGCGAACCGCCGGCGTTGTTCACCACCACGTCGAGGCGCCCATGCTCGGCGACGATGGCCTCGATCAACCCGCCCACCGCAGCGGCGTCTCGGACGTCGCAGCTGTGGAACTCGTAGGGCAGGCCTTCGACGGGACGCCGTGCACAGGTCACGACGGTGGCGCCCTGGTCGGCGAAGACGGCACTGATCCCGGCACCGACACCGCGCACCCCGCCGGTCACCAAAACCACTCGGCCCCGCAGGCCCAGGTCGAGGCCCCGGACAGTGTCAGCCGCGTCGGTCACTGTGCTAGCGTACCAAGCAAGTGCTTGCTTAGGTATTCGCCCCCATTCAGGAAGTGCACATGACCATCACGACCAGCACCGTCGAGCCGGGCATCGTCGCCGTCACGGTGAACTATCCACCCGTCAACGCAATCCCGTCCCGCGGGTGGTTCGAGCTCGCCGACGCCATCACCGCCGCCGGTCGCGACCTGAGCACCCACGTGGTGATCCTGCGTGCCGAGGGCCGCGGCTTCAACGCCGGCGTGGACATCAAGGAGATGCAGAACACCGAGGGCTTCACCGCCTTGATCGACGCCAACCGCGGCTGCTTCGCGGCCTTCAAGGCCGTTTACGAATGCGCGGTGCCGGTCGTCGCAGCGGTGAACGGATTCTGCGTCGGCGGCGGCATCGGCTTGGTCGGCAACGCCGATGTGATCGTCGCCTCCGACGACGCCAAGTTCGGCCTGCCTGAGGTGGAGCGCGGTGCGCTCGGCGCGGCGACCCACCTGTCCCGGCTGGTGCCGCAGCACATGATGCGCCGACTGTTCTTCACCGCGGCGACGGTCAGCGCCGACACGCTGCATCACTTCGGGTCGGTGCACGAGGTGGTTCCCCGCGCCGAACTCGACGAGGCGGCGTTGCGCGTCGCCCGCGACATCGCGTCCAAGGACACCCGGGTGATCCGAGCGGCCAAGGAGGCGTTGAACTTCATCGACGTCCAACCGGTCAACGCGCGGTACCGGATGGAGCAGGGCTTCACGTTCGAACTGAATCTGGCCGGCGTCTCCGACGAGCACCGGGATGCGTTCGCCGGCACCTCGAAGGGCGAGAAGGCATGAGTGATAAGCGAACAACTCTCGACGAAGCTGTCGCATGCGTCGAGAGCGGGATGACGATCGGCATCGGCGGATGGGGTTCACGCCGCAAGCCGATGGCATTCGTCCGCGCGCTGCTGCGCACCGACGTCACCGATCTGACCGTCGTCACCTACGGCGGACCCGACCTGGGCCTGCTGTGCTCGGCGGGCAAGGTCAAGCGGGTCTACTACGGCTTCGTGTCGCTGGACTCCCCGCCCTTCTACGACCCGTGGTTCGCCAAGGCCCGCACCACTGGTGCGATCGAATCGCGCGAGATGGACGAAGGCATGTTGCGCTGCGGGTTGCAAGCCGCCGCCCAACGGCTGCCGTTCCTGCCGATCCGGGCGGGGCTGGGCAGCGATGTACGGGCGTTCTGGGGTGACGAACTCAAGACCGTGAAGTCTCCATATCCGACCGGTTCGGGCTTTGAAGAGCTCATCGCGATGCCGGCGCTCAACCTCGATGTCGCATTGGTGCACCTCAATCTCGGCGATGCCCAGGGCAATGCCGCCTACACCGGCATCGACCCGTACTTCGACGACCTGTTCCTGATGTCGGCGCGCCACCGCCTGATGTCGGTGGAGAAGGTGGTGTCCACCGAGGAACTGGTGAAATCGGTCCCACCACAGGCATTGCTGATCAACCGGATGATGGTGGACTCGGTCGTCGAAGCGCCCAACGGGGCGCACTTCACCACCGCCGAACCCGATTATCGCCGCGACGAGAAGTTCCAGCGCCACTATGCCGAGGCGGCGGCCTCTGAGGAGACGTGGGCGCAGTTCGTCTTGACGTACCTGTCCGGCAGCGAAGCCGATTACCAAGCGGCCGTGCGCAAGTTCAAGGCAGAGCAGGAGGCTGCACAGTGATCTCCACAACCCGCGCCGAGGTGTGCGCCGTCGCCTGCGCCGAATTATTCCGTGACGCAGGCGAGATCATGGTCAGCCCGATGGCCAACATGGTGTCGATCGGTGCGCGGCTGGCCCGGCTCACCTTCTCCCCCGACATCGTGCTGACCGACGGTGAAGCCCGCATCCTGGCCGACACCCCGGCGATGGGTGCCACTGGTGCCATCGAGGGCTGGATGCCGTTCGGCCGCGTCTTCGAGACGCTGGCGTGGGGGCGGCGCCACGTGGTGATGGGCGCCAACCAGATCGACCGCTACGGCAACCAGAACCTGTCGGCGTTCGGCCCGCTGCAGCATCCGACCCGCCAGATGTTCGGCGTGCGCGGCGCACCCGGAAACACGATCAACCACGCCACCAGTTACTGGGTGGGCAACCACTCCAAGCGAGTGTTCGGCGACTCCGTCGACATCGTCTCCGGAATCGGCTGGGACAAGGTCGATCCGGGCAATCCTGCCTACCGCTTCGTCAATGTCTTCCGCGTGGTCACCAATCTCGGCGTGTTCGACTTCAACGGGCCCGACCACCAGATGCGGGCGGTCTCGCTGCACCCCGGCGTCGACGCTGAGCAGGTCGCCGAGAACACCTCCTTCGAGGTGCACGGCCTCGGCGAGGCGGACACCTCGCGACTCCCGTCCGAGGACGAGCAGAAGTTGATCCGCGAGGTCATCGATCCCAAGTCGCTGCGGGACAAAGAAGTCCGAGCATGAAGTTACGGACGCCGCTGACCGAGCTGATCGGCATCGAACACCCGGTCGTGCAAACCGGCATGGGCTGGGTCGCCGGCGCACGGCTGGTGTCGGCCACCTCCAATGCCGGCGGCCTGGGCATCCTGGCATCAGCCACGATGACGATCGATGAGCTGGCCACCGCGATAGGCAAGGTCAAGTCGGCAACCGATCGCCCGTTCGGGGTCAACATCCGCGCCGACGCAGCCGACGCCGGCGACCGGGTCGACCTGATGATCCGAGAGGGAGTGAAGGTCGCCTCGTTCGCGCTGGCTCCCAAGCAGGAGCTGATCGCACGCCTTAAAGAGGCCGGCTCCGTGGTGATTCCGTCGGTGGGTGCCGCCAAGCATGCCCGCAAGGTGGCCGGCTGGGGCGCCGACGCGGTGATCGTGCAGGGCGGCGAGGGCGGCGGACACACCGGCCCGGTGGCCACCACGCTGCTGCTGCCGTCGGTGCTCGACGCGGTGGACATCCCGGTGGTCGCCGCGGGTGGCTTCTTCGACGGGCGCGGCCTGGCGGCGGCCCTGTCCTACGGCGCCGCCGGCGTGGCCATGGGCACCCGGTTCCTGTTGACGTCGGACTCGACGGTGCCCGAGGAGATCAAGCAGCGTTATCTCCAGGCCGCGCTGGACGGCACCGTCGTCTCGACCCGCGTCGACGGCATGCCGCACCGGGTCCTACGGACGGAGTTGGTCGAGAAACTCGAAAGCGGCTCACCGGTGCGCGGTTTCACCGCAGCGGTGCGCAACGCCGCCAAGTTCAAGAAGATGTCGCAAATGACCTGGGCGGCGATGATCCGCGACGGCCTGGCCATGCGCCACGGCAAAGACCTCACCTGGGCGCAGGTGCTGATGGCCGCGAACACACCGATGCTGCTCAAAGCCGGCCTGGTCGAGGGCAACACCGAGGCCGGTGTCCTGGCCTCGGGTCAGGTGGCCGGCATCATCGAGGACCTGCCGTCCTGCGCCGAGCTGGTCACCACCATTGTCAGCGACGCGATCAAGCATCTCCAGGCGGCTGCCGCTTTCGTCGAATAGGCGTAGCTTTGGGCTGAGCACCAACCAGCCCACTCGACGTCGGGGGACGCCATGGCAGTAGCACCGGACACCTGGCCGCGCCAACTTCGCGACGTGGTCCGCCTGTCCAACAAATATCTGCTCAACCCGGTCATGCTGCGGCTGGCCGGCACCCGGTACTGGTACGCGTCGCTGGTTCACCACACCGGCCGGCAGTCCGGCAAGGAATACGCCACACCAGTGGTCGCCGAGCGGGTCGGGGACCGGCTGATCATTCCGCTGCCCTACGGCACCCAGGTCGACTGGCTGCGTAACGTCCTGACCGCGAGCGGAGCCCGGGTCACCACCAAGGGTGTGACCTATGAGATCGGCTCCCCCGAGATCATCGACGCAACCGAGGCCCTCCCGCTGCTGCCCCGGGACCGACGGCGGACATTCGAGCGGGCCGGCATCCGGCACTTTCTGCGCGGCACCATAACAAAGTAAGGTGCCAGCTTCATTTCTCGTAAATGAAGCTATTATCTTCATATGGTCGGAGTGAAGGCGGGTGCTTCATCACGACGCGCGACGCTGATCGGTGACGTCGTCGGGTCCCGCCTGGCCGCCGACCGCACCGAATTACATCGCCGGGTCACCGAGGCGCTGGCCGACATCGCGGCCGGCGGCACCGATCCCCTCGCGTTCACCGTCGGTGATGAATTCCAAGGCAGCTATTCGACGGTGGGGGCGGCGGTCGACGCAGCCCTGGCGGTCCGATTGGCCCTCGCCCCCGATATCGACGTGCGCTTCGGCATCGGCTGGGGCGAGGTCACCCTCCTCGATCGGCAGACCGGCATCCAAGACGGCCCGGGATGGTGGTCGGCGCGGGCGGCGATCGAGTGGACCGCAGCGGCCCAGCAACAACCGGCGTTGGCCGCGGTCCGCACCGCATACCGCCGCCACGACGACAACGGGCCGGACCCCGACGCGGTCAACGCCGCCCTGTTGTGTCGGGACCACCTGCTTGGATCTGTGGATGCCCGGTCGCTGCGTCTGCTGCGGGGACTGCTCGAGGGCAAGTCGAAGAAGGAATTGGCAGTCATGGAAGGCATCAGCGCTTCGGCGGTGTCCCAGCGGACCGCGCGGGATGGGTTGGATCTGCTGGTGCTGGCTTGCGATCACCTGCGGAGGCTCAGGTGAGTGGTGTCGCCGTCCTGTTGATCGCCGTCGGCTGCGCCGACATCGTCCGCCGCCTGAGCGGCAGAACATGGGCGGCCGCGCTCACCGGTCCGTCGGCCGCAGTGGCAACCGCTGCGCTGTGCGGACTCTGGCACCTCGGCGACCTGATTGTGGTCGGCATCGCCGCCGTCGCGACGGTGGCCTGGGAGGTCGTCTGCAGCCACGCCGAGCGGGTCGGCGGCCGCAGGCAGGTGGCACCGCTGGTGTTGTTCGCCGGCGTACTCGCCGTGCTGCTCGCGCTGTCCGGGTTGGCGTCGCCGGTGGCCGGGCCGGTCAAGGCGTGGGCCCGGTGGGCCGAGATTCCCGGGCTCGGCGCCGTCGAGCCGACCCGCATCGTCGTCGTGGCGGGCGTGGTGCTGTTGCAACTGGTGACCGGCAACCAGCTTGTGCGCCTGTTGCTCGGGTCGGTGGGATCGGTGAAGCCGGCCGGTCAGCCGCAGCCCTCCGACCGGCTCAAGGGCGGCCGGCTGCTGGGGCCGATGGAACGACTGCTCATCGTGGGCCTGACCCTGTCCGGCCAACTGACCGCTGCGACGGCCGTGGTGGCTGCCAAGAGCATCATCCGGTTCCCCGAGATCAGCGCCCAAAGAGCCAGCGCGAACGGTCGAATCGGACCCGGCGGGCCGGAGCGCAGCGACCCGGGAATCGGACCCGGCGGGCAGGAGCGCAGCGACCCGGGGATCGGACCCGGCGGGCAGGAGCGCAGCGACCCGGGGATCAACATCGACGATGTCACCGAGTACTTCTTGGTCGGCAGCTTCGCGAGCTGGATCGTGGCCCTCGGCGGTCTAGCGTTGACAGTCGCCAGCTGACCCTGCCGACTGTGCGATCTCATACGCCCGCGACCGCGTGTCGCGGATGAAACCGCACAGTCGGCGAAAGGGTGATCCCGTCAGAGCCGTTCGATGATGGTGACGTTGGCGGTGCCGCCACCCTCGCACATCGTCTGCAGGCCGTAGCGGCCGCCGCGACGCTCGAGCTCGTTGAGCATGGTGGTGAACAGCTTGGCCCCGGTGGCGCCGAGCGGGTGACCCAGAGCGATCGCCCCGCCGTTGGGGTTGACCTTCTCCGGATCGATCTTGGTCTCCTTGAGCCAGGCCATCACCACCGGCGCGAACGCCTCGTTGATCTCGACGACGTCGATGTCCTCGATCGTCAGGCCGGCCTTGTCCAGGGCGTAGCGGGTGGCCGGGATCGGGCCGGTGAGCATGAACACCGGGTCGGCGCCGCGGGCGCTGATGTGGTGGATGCGCGCCCTCGGGGTGAGGTTGTGGTCCTTGACGGCCTGGTCGCTGGCGAGCAGCACCGCGCTGGCGCCGTCGGAGATCTGGCTGGCCATCGCCGCGGTCAGCCGGCCGCCTTCGCGCAACGGCTTGAGACCGGCCATCTTCTCCAAGCTCGACTCGCGCGGGCCCTCGTCGGTGCGGAAGTCACCGACCGGGACGATCTCGTTCTCGAAGTGCCCGGCCCGGATCGCCGCGAACGCCTTCTCATGACTGCCGAGGGAGAACTCCTCCATCTCCTCACGGGAGATGTTCCACTTCTCGGCGATCATCTCCGCGCCGCGGAACTGGGAGATCTCCTGGTCGCCGTAGCGGTGCAGCCAGTTCTCGCTCTCGTTGGTGGGCGAGGTGAAGCCGAACTGCTCGGCGACCGTCATCGCCGAGGAGATCGGGATGCGGCTCATGTTCTGCATGCCGCCGGCCAGGATCAGGTCGGCAGTACCGGCCATGATGGCTTGGGCCCCAAAGGAAATCGCCTGTTGACTGGAGCCGCACTGCCGGTCCACGGTCACCCCGGGAACCTCTTCGGGGAAGCCGGCGGCCAGCCAGGTGTTGCGGCCGATGTTGCCGGCCTGCGGGCCGATGGTGTCCAGGCAGCCGACGATCGCGTCCTCGACGGCGCCGGGGTCGACGTCGACCCGGTCGAAGAGGCCGCGGAACGCCACCACACCGAGATCGATGGGATGAACGTGGGCCAGCGATCCATTGCGCTTGCCTACCGCGGTGCGCACGGCATCGATGACGTATGCCTGTGAAGCGGGGGCCATGTCGATCTCCTTGTTAGTTGGTGGGCGGCGCGGCTATGCCGCCCAACACGATTGCGAGGTATTGGCGGCCGACCTCTTCGGCGCTGAGCGGGCCACCGGGCTGATACCACCGCACCGAGACCCATGTGGTGTCCCGGATGAACCGGTAGACCACGTCGACGTCGATGTCGGGGCGGAAGTAGCCCTGCTCGACGCCCTCGTTCAGCAGATGCAGCCACATCTTGCGTTGCTCTTTGTTGCGCGCCTCGACGAAGTCGAACTGCGGCAGTGCTGAGAGCCGTTTGGCCTCATCCTGGTAGATGACCACCTGGGCGTGCCGGTGCTCGATCGCCTCGAAGGAGGTCATGAACAGGCCCTTGAGCCGTTCCAGCGGGTTGGGCTCGGTGCTGATGATCTGTTGGTAGCGCTCGAACAACCAGTCCAGGAAGTCACGCAGGACCTCCTCGACCATCTGCTCCTTGCTCTTGAAATGGTGGTAGAGGCTGCCGGACAGGATGCCCGCCGAGTCGGCGATGTCGCGCACCGTGGTCGCACGCAGGCCACGCTCGGCGAACATCGTCGCGGCGAGCACCAACAGCTCGTCGCGGCGACTGACCGGCTGCTCTGTCATGGGTGCTGGCTCGATACCGAAATCACTTCTCCGGTCAGGTAACTGGAGTAATCGCTGGCTAAAAACGCTATGGTGGAAGCGATCTCCCACGGTTCGGCCGCGCGCCCGAATGCCTCGCCCTCCGAGAGCCGGTCGAGCAGATCCGCCGAACTTGTCTTCTCCAGGAACTTGTGCCGCGCGATGCTCGGGGACACCGCGTTGATCCGCACGCCGAACTCGACGGCTTCGATTGCGCTGCAACGAGTCAGCGCCATCACGCCGGCCTTTGCGGCGGCGTAGTGCGACTGCGAATGCTGCGCCCGCCAGCCCAGCACGCTGGCGTTGTTGACGATCGCGCCGCCGTGACCGGCCTCGCGGAAGTAGCGCAGCGCGGCACGGGTCGCCCGCATCACCGAGGTGAGCGTCACGTTGAATACCCGGTCCCACTCCTCATCGGTCATGTCCACGACCGGTGTCTGCCCGCCCAATCCGGCATTGTTCACCAGCACGTCGAGCCGGCCCATCCGGGCGGTGGTGGACGCGATCAGCGCGTCGACCTGCGCGGTGGAGGTGACGTCGCACACCACGGCCTCGACTCGACCGAGGCCCAGGTCGGCCAGCTGGTCCCGGGTTTCGCCGAGGCGGCGTTCGTGGTGATCGGAGATCACGACGTCGGCGCCTTCGGCCAACGCACGGCGTGCCGTCGCCGACCCGATTCCGGTACCGGCCGCGGCGGTCACCACGACGACCTTTCCGGTCAGCAGACCGTGGCCCTCGATCTCCTTGGGCGCCTCCGTCAACGACGTCACTAGCCCTTCACCTCTCGCGGCAGGCCGAGCACGCGCTCGGCGATGATGTTGCGCTGGATCTCGTTGGACCCGCCATAGATTGTGTCAGCACGGGAGAACAGGTAGAGCCGCTGCCACTCGTCGAACTCGCCGCCGGGCAGCACCAGGCCGGACTTGCCCTCGATCTCCATGGCGAGCTCGCCGAGGTCGCGATGCCAGTTCGCCCACAGCAGTTTTGACACGTTATCCATGCCGGGCTCCTCGACGTCCATCGTCGCCAGCGCATAGGACCGCATGGTCTGCAGCCCCGCCCACGCCCGGGTGAGCCGCTCCCGGATCAGCGGGTCGTCGGCGGCTCCGTTGGACTTGGCCAACTCGACCAGGGCGGACAGTTCACGGGCATAACGGATCTGCTGGCCGAGGGTGGACACCCCGCGTTCGAAGGTCAGCGTGCCCATGGCCACTCGCCAGCCGTCACCGGGCGCGCCGACCACCAGGTCGGCATCGGTGCGGGCGTCGGTGAAGAACACCTCGTTGAATTCCGAGTCACCGGTCAGCTGGACGATCGGACGGATCTCGACGCCGGGCTGGTCCAGCGGAACCAGCAGATAGGACAGGCCCGCGTGGCGTTTGGAGCCCTTCTCGGTGCGCGCCACCACGAAACACCACTGCGCCCAATGCGCCAATGACGTCCAGACCTTCTGGCCGTTGATGATCCAGTGTTGTTTCTCCGTCGCTTCGCTCGCCTGGGGATCCCCCTCCAGCACGGCGGAGGTGGCGACGTTGGCCAGGTCGCTGCCCGCGCCGGGCTCGGAGTAGCCCTGGCTCCACAGTTCGGTGACGTCGAGGATCCTGGGCAGGAACCGCTGCTGCTGCTCGGGGGAGCCGAACGCGATCAACGTCGGCCCGAGCAGTTCCTCGCCCAGATGGTTGACCTTGTCCGGGGCGTCGGCCTTGGCGTATTCCTCGTAGAACGCCACCCGGTGGGCGACCGACAGGCCGCGGCCACCGTGCTCGACCGGCCAGCCCAGACAGGTCAGGCCCGCGGCGGCCAGATGGCGGTTCCACGCCAGCCGCTCTTCGAAGGCTTCGTGCTCGCGCCCGGGACCACCGAGACCCTTCAGCGCGGCGTATTCACCGACCAGGTTCTCGGCCAGCCACTCGCGGACCTCGGCCCGGAACTCCTCGACCGTTATCACCCTTGTAGGCTAACCTACCAAGCACTTGCTTTGTTAGCCCGGGCTGCGCCAGGCCCCGGGTGATCAGCTCAGAGGAGTCTCAATGACGAGGAACGGCGGGCGGGAGCGCAGCGACTCGGGGAACTCCCGGCCGCGCACCACGCCCGCGGTGGTGGACCAGATGGCCCTCGACCACGCCGACCACCAGGCACTGGTCACCGAGGAGCGCAGCTTCACCTTCGCCGAACTCCGTGCGGAGGTGCGCCGGGCGGCCGCCGCCATCATCGGTTTGGGTGTGCAGCCCGGCGACAAGGTCGCGATCTGGTCGCCCAACACCTGGCACTGGGTGATCGCCTGCCTGGCCACCCACTACGCCGGCGCGGTGATGGTCCCGTTGAACACCCGCTACACCGCTGACGAGGCGTCGGACATCCTGGCCCGCACCGAAGCGCCACTGTTGTTCGGGATGGGCCGGTTCCTGGGCGCCGACCGGCTGGGCGACTTGGACCGGTCTGCGCTGCCGGCACTTCGGCACATCGTCGTGATCCCCATCGAGGCTCAGGACGGGACCTGGGACGAGTTCATGGCCGGGCCGCAACCGCCGATGTCCGAGGTCGACGCGCGCGCGTCGGCAGTGCACCCAGACGATCCGTCCGACGTCCTGTTCACTTCGGGCACGACCGGGCGCAGCAAAGGCGTGCTGTGCGCGCACCGGCAGTCGCTGGCCGCCCCGGCCGCGTGGGCGCAGTGCGGTCAGCTCACCAGCGCCGACCGCTACCTGTGCATCAACCCGTTCTTCCACAACTTCGGTTACAAGGCCGGCATCCTGGCCTGCCTGCAGACCGGCGCGACACTGATTCCCCAGCTCACCTTCGACCCCGAGCAGGCGATGCGGGTGGTGGCCGAACAACGCATCACCGTGCTGCCCGGCCCGCCGACGATCTTCCAGACGCTGCTGGACCATCCGGCCCGTGAGAATTACGACCTGAGCTCGCTGCGATTCGCGGTGACCGGCGCGGCGACGGTGCCCGTCGTGCTTATCGAACGCATGCAGGCCGAGCTGGACTTCGACATCGTGCTGACGGCCTACGGGCTCACCGAAGCCAACGGATTCGGCACCATGTGCCGGGCCGACGACGACGCGGTCACGGTGGCGACCACCTGCGGCCGGCCGATCGCCGACTTCGAACTGCGCATCGACGCACCGGATGAGACCGGCGCCGGTGAGGTGCTGCTGCGCGGGCCCAACGTGATGCTGGGCTATCTGGACGACCCGGCGGCCACCGCGGCAGCCATCGACGCCGACGGCTGGTTACACACCGGCGATGTCGGCACCGTCGACGATGCGGGCAACCTGCGTATCACCGACCGGCTCAAGGACATGTACATCTGTGGCGGCTTCAACGTCTACCCCGCCGAGATCGAGCAGGTGCTGGCTCGCCTCGACGGCGTGGCCGACTCCGCGGTGATCGGAGTGCCCGACGAGCGCCTCGGCGAGGTGGGCCGGGCATTCATCGTGCGCCGCCCCGGCAGCGAGCTCGACGAGCAGGCCGTGATCGACTACACCAAGAAGCACCTGGCCAACTTCAAGACCCCGCGCTCGGTGGTTTTCGTGGCGAGCCTGCCGCGAAATCCTGGCGGCAAAGTGGTCAAACCCACACTGCGAGAGATGGTTTGATGGATCTGCGCTACGACGACGCCACCGAAGAGTTCCGCGATGAGGTGCGCACCTTCCTGGCGGCCAACAAGGCCGCGTTCCCGACGAAGTCCTACGACACCGCCGAGGGGTTCGAACAGCACCGACGCTGGGACCGGGTGCTGTTCGACGCCGGGCTGTCGGTGATCACCTGGCCGGCGAAGTACGGCGGCCGCGACGCCACCCTGCTGCAGTGGGTGGTGTACGAAGAGGAGTACTTCCGGGCCGGGGCACCCGGGCGGGCCAGCGCCAACGGCACCTCCATGCTGGGCCCCACCCTCTTCGCGCACGGCACCGAGGAACAGCGCGATCGCATCCTGCCGAAAATGGCCAGCGGTGAAGAGATCTGGGCGCAAGCCTGGTCCGAGCCGGAGTCCGGCAGCGACCTGGCATCGCTGCGCTCGACGGCGACCCAGACCGACGGTGGCTGGCTGCTCAACGGCCAGAAGATCTGGAGTTCGCGGGCGGTGTTCGGCGACCGGGCCTTCGGGCTGTTCCGCTCCGACCCGAGTGCCGAACGCCACAAGGGTCTGACCTACTTCATGTTCGACCTCAAGGCCGACGGGGTGACTGTGCGGCCGATCGCCCAACTCGGCGGTGACACCGGCTTCGGTGAAGTGTTCTGTGACAACGTGTTCGTGCCGGACGCGGACGTGATCGGCGGTGTGCACGACGGCTGGCGCGCGGCGATGAGCACGTCGAGCAACGAGCGGGGCATGTCCCTGCGCAGCCCCGCGCGTTTCCTGGCGCCGGCCGAACGGCTGGCCACCGAGTGGCGGGCCGCGGGCTCCGACCCGGCGTTCGCCGACCGGGTCGCCGACGCCTGGATCAGGGCACAGGCCTACCGGCTGCACACCTTCGGTACGGTGACCCGAGTCACCGACGGCGGTGAACTGGGTGCCGAATCCTCGGTCACCAAGGTGTTCTGGTCCGACCTCGACGTCGCGTTGCATCAGACGGCTTTGGAGTTGCGCGGCGCCGACGCCGAGCTCACCGACGGCTGGACGGACGGGCTGCTGTTCGCACTCGGCGGCCCGATCTACGCCGGGACCAACGAGATTCAGCGCAACATCATCGCCGAGCGACTGCTCGGACTGCCCAGAGAAAGCTCCGCGAGCGCCGGGAAGAGCAAATGAGATTCGCACTCGACGACCAGCAGCGTGACTTCGCCGCCAGCATCGACGCCGCACTGATCGCCGCTGACGTGCCCGCCGCCGTCCGCGCCTGGTCAGCGGGCGACACCGCGCCCGGCCGCAAGGTGTGGTCGACGCTGTCCGATCTGGGTGTCACCGCGCTGGTCGTCCCGGAGAAGTTCGACGGAATCGAGGCCCACCCGGTCGACCTGGTGGTGGCACTGGAACGGCTGGGCCGCTGGTGTGTCCCGGGGCCGGTCACCGAATCCATTGCTGTGGCGCCCATCCTGCTGGCCGGCCACGACGACTGGGCCGACCGGTCGGCGGCGTTGGCCGCCGGTGAGCTGATCGCGACGGTCGCCCTGCCGCCGTCGGTGCCGCGCGCGGTGAACGCAGACTTCGCCGGTCTGACCCTGCTGGCCACCGACGGCCAGGTCAGCGAGGCCACCGCCGGCGATGCACATGAGTCTGTGGACCCCACTCGCACGCTGTTCGACGTCACCGCGACCGGTGCGAGCCAATCGGCCGACGTCGGCCGCGCCTACGAGTTCGGCGTGTTGGCCACCGCCGCACAGCTGATCGGTGCGGCACAAGCGATGCTGGACATGTCGGTCGAATACGCCAAACAGCGCAGCCAGTTCGGCCGCATCATCGGCAGCTACCAGGCCCTCAAACACAAGCTCGCCGACGTTCACATCGCGGTGGAGCTGGCCCGTCCGCTGGTGTACGGAGCGGCGCTGTCGCTGGCGGACGGATCTGCCGACACCGCGCGCGATGTCAGCGCCGCCAAGGCAGCCGCCTCGGACGCCGCGCTGGTGTCCGCGCGCTCGTCGCTGCAGACGCACGGCGCCATCGGATTCACCTCCGAGCACGACCTGTCGCTGTGGTTGTTGCGGGTGCAGGCGCTGCATTCGGCGTGGGGCGACCCGACCAGCCACCGCCGGCGAGTATTGGAGGCGCTGCGATGACATCCCTCGAGGAACGGCAGATGCTGCGCGACACCGTCGCGGCACTGATCGACAAGCACGCCTCACCGGGGGCGGTCCGGGAAGCCATGGAATCCGCGCGCGGGTACGACGAGTCGCTGTGGACGATGCTCTGCGAGCAGGTCGGGGTCGCCGCCCTGGTCGTCCCCGAGGAGCTGGGCGGGGCCGACGGTGAATTGGCCGACGCTGCCGCCGTTCTCGAGGAGCTGGGTCGCGCCCTGGTGCCCACGCCGCTGCTCGGAACCACGCTGGCCGAGTTGGCGCTGCTGGCCGTCTCCAAAGACGGGGGGAGCCTGACACCGACACCCTCGAGCAGCTCGCCGCCGGCGCGGCCATCGGTGCGGTGGTGTTCGACCGCGACTATGTGATCCACGGTGACGCCGCCGATGTGGTGATTGCCGTCGAGGAAGACGCACTGATCCGGTGGGACGACGTGACCGCCGAGGCGGTGACGAGCATGGATCCCACCCGCCGGCTCGCGCGACTGTCCCCCGGCTCGACGACGGTGATCGGCACCGATCCGGGTCTGGCCGACACCGCCGCGATCCTGCTCGCCGCCGAACAGATCGGGGCCGCTGCCCGGTGTCTGGAACTGACCGTCGACTACACCAAGGAACGCGTCCAGTTCGGCCGGCCGATCGGCAGCTTCCAAGCCCTCAAGCACCGGATGGCCGACCTCTATGTCGCGGTGCAGTCGGCGCGCGCGGTCGTCGGCGAGGCGATCGCCCGACCCGGGCCGACGGCGGCCGCTCTGGCCCGGCTGGCTGCCAGCGAGGCATTCAGCAAGGTCGCCGGTGAGGCCGTGCAGTTGCACGGCGGTATCGCGATCACCTGGGAACACGACATCCAGCTGTACTTCAAGCGGGCGCATGGCAGTGCCCAGCTGCTGGGTCCGCCCCGCGACCAGCTCCGCCGGCTGGAATCCGAGGTGTTCTAGCCTAGGCACCATGACGACCGGTTCCGTCGAGGATCTTCCCGGCCGATCGGCTATGTCCTGGGCGGGGGCGGCAGCCTCGGCGCGGTCCAGGTCGGGATGCTGCAGGCGCTCAGTGAGCGCGACATCGGTCCGGACCTGGTGGTGGGCACGTCCGTTGGATCGATCAACGGGGCGGTGTTGGCATCGGATCCGACCGGTGCGGCGCACCGGCTGTCGCATGCCTGGGCCCGGATGACTCGGGAACGGGTGTTTCCCGGCGGACTCATCGCGCAGGCACTGCTGCTCCAACGCGTCAAGACACACCTGTTCCCCAACACCGGGCTGGCCGAAGTGATCGCTGAATTCCTCGGCAGCACAGCGGATTTCAGTGATCTCACGCTTCCATTCGCCGCGGTCACCATGAACGTCGCCACCGCCCAACCGCACGTGCTGCGGACCGGCCCACTCCTGCCCGCATTGCTGGCCAGTTCCGCGATTCCCGGGATCTACCCGCCGGTCAATCACGACGGCCTGCGCCTGTACGACGGCGGCGTGGTGGCCAACGTGCCGATGCGCCAGGCCGTCGCGATGGGCGCACGTTCGCTCATCGTGCTGGATTGCTTCTTCCCCGGCCAACTGCCCGCGTCGACCGACACCATCGCCGACATCGTGCTGTACACGGCGCTGGTGACCATGCGCTCGCAGGCGGTGGCCGAAGCGGCCCTTGTCGCGGAGACGCTGCCCGTGGTGTACCTGCCGGGGCCGTCGCCCAAGCTGGTGTCGCCGCTGGACTTCACCCACACCGCCGCGCTGATCGAGGATGCCTACACCTACGCTCGCCGCTTCCTCGACGATCTGCGGCTGTCGATCGGTCCCGCGTTGTACGGTCAGCGCCCTCCGGAGGCGGGTGTTCTAGCCTGACTGGGATGAACAGTCGCGTTGCGTTGCGAGCCGGTATCCCGCCGTTCTATGTGATGGACGTGTGGCGGGCGGCCGCCGAGCGTCAGCGCACCCACGGCGACCTGGTGAACCTATCGGCGGGTCAGCCGAGTATCGGAGCCCCGGATCCGGTGCGCGCGGCCGCCGCGGCCGCGCTGGAGGCCGATCAACTGGGATACACCGTCGCGACGGGCATCCCGGAACTACGCCAGGCCATCGCCTCGTCCTACGCCGACCGCTATGGCCTGGCGGTGAGCGCCGACGACGTGGTGGTCACGACGGGCTCGTCCGGCGGTTTCCTGCTGGCGTTTCTGGCCTGCTTCGACGCGGGCGACCGAGTCGCGATCGCCAGCCCGGGCTATCCCTGTTATCGCAACATCCTCTCCGCGCTGGGCTGCGAGGTGGTCGAGATCCCGTGCGGGCCACAGACCCGGTTCCAGCCGACCGTGCAGATGCTTGCCGAACTGGATCCGCCGGTGCAGGGAGTGATCGTGGCCAGCCCGGCCAACCCGACCGGCACGGTGATCCCGCCCGACGAGCTGGCGGCCATCGCGACGTGGTGCGATGCGACGGGGGCACGGCTGATCAGCGACGAGGTGTACCACGGACTCGTCTATCCGGGCGCGCCGCAAACCTCGTGTGCGTGGCAGACATCGCGCAATGCCGTTGTGGCGAACAGCTTCTCGAAGTACTTCGCGATGACCGGATGGCGGCTGGGCTGGCTGCTGGTGCCGGGTGAGCTGCGCCGGGCGGTGGACTGCCTGACCGGGAACTTCACCATCTGCCCACCGGTGCTGCCCCAGTACGCCGCGGTGGCGGCATTCACCCCGAGTCGATCGAGCAGGCGCAGGGCCATTTGCGGCAGTACGCGACGAACCGCGAGACGCTGCTGGCCGGGCTCCGCCAGATCGGAATCACCCGACTGGCACCGACCGACGGTGCGTTCTACGTCTACGCCGACGTGTCCGACTTCACCTCGGACTCGTTGACGTTCTGCGAAAAGCTGCTCGCCGACACCGGTTTGGCGATCGCGCCCGGCATCGACTTCGACACCGTGCACGGCGGGTCGTTCGTCCGGCTGTCCTTCGCCGGACCGGCCGGCGACATCGACGAGGCACTGCGCCGCCTGGGCCCATGGCTGAGCAGTTGAACCGCGCAATTCTGCCAGTGCGACACATCCCCGTTGTTCGACCAGTCGTTCGCGAGCCGTGATCAGCGTATTGTCGACAATGAACTAACGTTAATAAGTGTGCCCCGAGGAGTGGGTTGTGCCCGAGCCGACGAAAACGGACGGTCCCATGTCGCGTGTGGGCGTGGTCTGGCGCCCGGACATGGACCCCCGCGCGTTGACCGCCTTCGTCGGTAAGGCCGACGAGAGCGGTGTCGACGAGGTGTGGCTGTGGGAAGACTGCTTCCTGCAAGGAGGGATTGCGCAAGCCGCGATCGCTCTCGCAGGAAGTAGATCACTTGTCATTGGGATTGGTGTGCTACCAGCCCCCTTGCGGAGCGTCGTCACCACGGCGATGGAGATCTCGACACTCGCCACGATGTTCCCGGGACGGGTTCAAATCGCCATCGGCCACGGCGTGCAAGCCTGGATGCGCCAATCCGGGCTAGCCGTGCGATCGCCGCTGACCTTGCTACGCGAATATGTTACAGCTCTGCGTAATCTCCTTGCGGGACAGCGCGTGAGCATGACAGGGGAATATGTCCGTCTTGATGCGGTTCGCCTGGAGTTCGTCCCCGAAATCGATGTCCCCGTCTTCATCGGCGGAGCCGGGCCCAAGACGTTGCAATCGGCCGGCGAACTGGCTGACGGCGTCGTTCTGGATTGCCAGCAGACCGCATCGAGCGTGCGGACCGCACTGGGCCACGTCGCTCAGGGACGCAGAGACGCATCGCCACGACCCTTTCGCCAGGTGATGTACCTCGCCTGCGCGCCGGGCGCGGACGCGGGTGCCCGACTGATCGCGGACGCCCAGAGATGGAATGTCACGCCGGCTTCGGAATTCGGGGTTGGCGGTAGCGTCGCCAGCCTCAACGCCGGGATAGCACCCTATTGCGAAGCGGGCATCGACACAATCGTCCTGCAACCTGTCGGTGGCACCGTTGAGGCTTCCGGTTTCCTCGCAGCGCTCAAAGATTACTTCCAGCC
This sequence comes from Mycolicibacterium litorale, assembly GCA_002007745.1. GTDB lineage: Bacteria > Actinomycetota > Actinomycetes > Mycobacteriales > Mycobacteriaceae > Mycobacterium > Mycobacterium litorale_A. Next base: position 5,322,129 of record CP019882.1, read on the forward strand.
CCGGGATCGGGGCTCCCGCCTCTCGTTCGGCGACTGTCGCCATGCGTGAGCCCGGTTCGCGCCAGCTGATACAACCGCACGAGGCGATCATACGACGGCCAGATGAAGAGAAGGCCAAGACTTCGTCCCGCTCCATCGGCTGTCATTCTCAGTGAGATCACCTGTCGCAGTGCAGGATACGAGAATAAGTGCTCATACACCACCGGATGCCCGGCACGCACCGGCGCTCGCGGCCATCTGATCGCATCGCACCCCCGGCCCCTTCCTTAACCCACCACGTTGCAGTATATTGTCGACAACACACAATGATCTGCTTGTGGTGTTTCCGATGCGTACAGAGGAGTTGGCATATGAGCATGCAGCCTTGGCATGGCGTGGTGGTGGCTAGTGCGCTGCCGTACAACAAGGACTTGTCCATCGACTACGGCGCTTTCGCCGATCACGTGCGCTGGCTGGCCGAGAACGGCTGTCATGGCATCACCCCAACGGCTCGCTCGGCGAGTACCAGTGCCTGACCGCGGAAGAACGAGCCAAAGTAGTCGAGGTCGCAGTTGAGGCCGCGCCAGAAGGCTTCAGCGTCGTGCCCGGTTCCGGCGCATACGGGTCGCGCGAGGCCACCTCCTGGGCCAAGCAGGCCAAGGACGCAGGGGCCCACGCACTGTTGTCGTTGCCCCCGAACGCCTATCGCGCGGACGACGACATCGTGTTCGCCCACTACGAGCAGATCGCCTCAGTGGGCCTGCCGATCGTGGCCTACAACAACCCCCTGGACACCAAGGTCGACCTTTCCCCAGCCATGCTCGCCCGGCTACACTCCGCGGGGTTCATCGTGGCTGTCAAGGAGTTCACCGGCGATTGCCGGCGGATCTACGAAATCCAGGAACTTGCACCCGATCTCGATGTTCTGGTTGGCACTGACGACGTGCTACTGGAACTGGCGCTGGCCGGTGCCAAGGGCTGGATTGCCGGGTATCCAAACGCACTGCCCGCAGCTTCGGTCAAGTTGTGGGAGCTTTCGTCCGCCGGAGACCTCGACCGGGCACTACCGATGTACCGGGATATGCACTCGTTGCTGCGCTGGGACTCCAAGCCCGCGTTCGTTCAGGCGATCAAGCTGTCGATGGACGTTGCCGGCCGCCCAGGCGGCCCCTGCCGTCCTCCTCGCCTGCCACTGCCCGCCGATATCGCCGCCGCGGTCCGCAAAGATACCGAGAAAGCTCTGGCCAACGGCTACCGATGACCTCACTGGATCCGTTGGGGCCGAGGTCGTTACTTTGGCCCCAACGGGTTCGCACGACCAATCCCCGAAGATGAGAGAGACCGGAGTTATCGCATGCGGTTCGGCAATATGGTGGACGTCGTCGGATGCCACGCCGAAGGCGAGATTGGCAACGTCGTCGTCGGGGGCATCGGCAATGTCCCTGGCGAAACGATGCTCGACAAACGCAACTATCTGCAGGACCATCGCGACGATCTACGCCAGCGCCTGCTGCACGAGCCGCGGGGCAACGTCGTCCGCTCCGTCAACGTGGTGCTCCCATCGAACAATCCGGCCGCGGCTATGGGCTACGTCGTCATGGAGTCCACCGAATATCCGGTGATGTCGGGAAGTAACACAATCTGCGTGGCAACTGTTCTCCTGGAGACTGGAATGCTGCCCATGACTGAGCCGGTCACCAAACTGATCCTCGAATCTCCGGCCGGCCTGATCGCGCTGGACTGCGAGTGCCGGGACGGCAAAGTCACCAGCGTCCGATTCGTCAACCAGCCCGCATTCGTGTACCACCTCGATGCCGCTGTCGAGGTGCCCGGCTATGGCACGGTCACCGCTGACGTCGCGTGGGGCGGCATGACCTACGTACTGGTCGACGCAGCCAGTGTCGGATTCACCCTCGATCCGTCAGAGGCCCGTGACCTATGCGTGGCCGGACAGCTCATCAAAGAGGCTGCTGCCGAACAATTGTCAGCAGTACACCCGGTGCACCCGGAGTTTCCCGGTATCACCCAGACCGAGTTCACCACGCCCGTGCAGCGCGTCGACGGAGTGTTGACCGCCCGCAACGCGGTCATCGTCTCGCCGGGACGAATCGACCGATCGGCCTGCGGGACGGGCACCTCTGCACGTTTGGCGGTAATCCATGCTCGCGAGCAGATCAAGCCCGGTGAGCACTTCGTCCACCGGTCCATCCTCGATACTCAGTTCGACGGTGTCATCGAGAGCATCACCTCCGTAGGAGGTGTTCCAGCCATCGTGCCGAGCATAGCGGGCCAGGCCTGGATCACCGACTTCAGCAAGGTCGGCCTCGATCCGAGCGATCCGTTCCCCACCGGCTTCACGTTGTCCGACACTTGGATGGGCCCGCAAACGCCCTCTCGGGGAACCTGAGCGGCGCGTTGGCACGGCGCCCGGGAGTGCGGTCTGGGGGCGGCGCGGTGTATTGTCGACGAAATCCCACAGAGGGGAATGACGTGGCTACCTTTGCTCGGCTTGCGCACCAGAAGGCACCAACCGCAGTGCTGGCACAGATCCGGCAGGCGATCTTGTCTGGCGAACTACCCGCCGGATCGCAATTGCGTGAGGCGCACATTGCCGAGGAGATGGGAATCAGCCGGTCCCCCGTCCGCGAGGCGTTGAGCCGCCTCGAAGAAGAGGGCTTGGTCGAGAAAGTGGCGTTCAAGGGCGCTTTCGTGGCTTCCGTGTCGCCGGAAACGATCGCCGAAATAGCAGCAATCCGCGCGTTGATCGAACCCTACGCGGTCACGCAGGCGTTGCCCCGGCTCGGCGATGCCGACTGGAAAGAATTGCGCAAACTGCTACAGCAGCTCGATCGCGCGTCCGGTCGCGACTTGGTGTCCGCGATCGAGAAACACTTGGCATTTCACCGGTACTTCTACGAGAAGTCGGGAAATGCAACACTTTTGGCCCTATGGCAGGACTGGGAGCTGAAACTGCGACTGTTCTTCATCTTCGATCACGAGGCCTTTCAGTCCGCCCAGGACGTCGCTGGCGTGCACGAGGAGCTCATCAGCGTCATAGAGACTGGTGATCATGATCGGATCCGCGAAGCCTTCGGTCACCATGTGCATTTCGCTCCGGGGGTGGAAGTGGGCAACCCGCTACACGACACCCATCCCAGGCCCCGCGCGAGTCGCTCCAGATAGGCGACCGCGCACCATCTCAGCACACCCGTGCTGCTCTCGTTGACGGGCCACTCCTCAACGTCTTAGCTGGTCGTGAGCCCTTTGCGGCCGATCGACGCTGGGTGAAATCAGTGTGGCCCAGATCGCATTTTCGTATTGCACACCCTCTCGATGTGGCATATTGTCGACAACGCACAATGAACCACGCGGATGAACCGTGGCGACCTGACGGCCCTAATCAGAAGCGAAGAGACCATGACACTTGACAACTCCCCACCTGTCGCTCCCGGCGATGGCGAGTCACTCGCCGATGTCGCGGACAACGACGAACGCCATTTGCACAAGTACGGCTACAAGCAGGAACTCAATCGAGCGCTCGGACTGTTCTCATCGTTCGGCGTCCAGTTCACCTCGATCTCGGTGGGCTCGGTGGTGTTCACCACGATCATCGTCGGCTTCGGATTCTTCGGCCCAGCATCGTTCTGGCCATTCATCATCGGCGGCGCACTGCAGGTCTTTGGCGTGGGATTAGCTGTCGCACAATTAGTCTCAGCCTTTCCGCTCTCCGGCGGCGTCTACCAGATCATCAGCCGCCTGGCCCCGAAGCAGCAGTGGCTAGCGTGGCAGGGCGGCTGGTGGCTGGTCATCGCCCACACCGTGGCAGTGGCGGCGCTGTCGGTGAGCATGGTGCCCTTCATAGCCGGCTGGTTCGGCATTGAAGGACTCTCCGCCGGTGCTACGACCCTGTGGGCCATCGGCATCATCGTGCTGGTGACCTTTGTGAACATCGCCGGGGTGAAGGCGGCCGCACTGCTCAACAACATCGGGGTCGTCGCCGAAGCAGCCATCATTCTGATGGTCATCGTCGCGCTCGTGGTCGCCAAGTATCCGCACGCGCCCGCGTCGATCTTGTTCGACACCGCCGGCACGGTCGGCGCCGGTGGCAACGCGCCGTGGATCGGCTTCCTGTTCGCAATGATCCTGCCCGCGTACACGATCTCCAGCTTCGACGCGACAGGCAACGCCGCCGAGGAGACCAAGAACGCGGCTCGCAATGCCGCCTGGGGAACAGTGCTCGCCAACACCGCCGCCGTCATCGGCGGCACCATCTTCTTCTACCTGCTGGTGCGCGCCATTCCCGACGTCGACGCCGTGATGGCCAGCGCCACCCCGGTCAAACTCATCTTGGACTCAGCGGTGGGCAGCACCCTGACCACCATCTTCGAGGCCGTCGCGATTGTGGCGCTGATGGCGTGCATCGCCATGCTGCAGCTCACCGCGGTCCGCGTCGTGTGGTCGCAAGCGCGCGACCGGCAAATGCCCGCAGCGCACTGGCTGCACAAGCTCAACAGCAACCGCATTCCCATCAACGCCACATTCGTCGTCACCCTCATCTCAATCGTGGTGTGTTGCTGGTCTTCGCTGCTCAGTGTGCTGTCAGCCATGACGGCACTGGCGTGGGCATTGGCCTACGGCGTTGTTGTGGCCGTCGGGTTCGTCGCCGTGCTCCGTAAGCAACTGCCAGACCATCCCTTCAACCTGAAGTCCGCGTCGCCGTTCGTGTTCGCGGTCGCTCTCATCTGGTCGGTCGTGCTGTGCGCCATCCTGGTCTGGTCGGACTGGCTGCGCGTCGGACTGGGCATGCTGGTGGCCATCGCGATCGGCTTCGCCATCTACTTCTGCATCCCGGCCGCGCACCGGGGCAAGCTAGAGCGCGAAGGTATCCACGACTGATCGGGACCGGGGTGGCGTTCGGGTTCACCGAACCCACCCCGCGTCCCGGTCAGCACACCCATCAACTCACCGCGAAGGAACCACAAAGAACATGGCATTCACCGCCACCGCCGTGCCCACTGTCGCCAATTTGATCGGCGGCCAATGGGTCGATGGATCCGGCACCGACACCTTGACCGTCCTGAACCCCGGTACCGGTGAGGAACTGACGTCCTTCGTCTCCTCCACGGTCGAGGACGTCGACCGCGCGGTGGCCGCGGCGCGCTCAGCCCAACCCGCTTGGGGGAGTTGACCGCTCGTCAACGCTCCGAGGCACTGCACGCCATCGCCACGGAATTCAGCGAGCGCATAGCCGAATTCATCGCACTCGAGGTTCTGGACGCCGGCAAGCCGGTCACCGCGGCCACTGAAGAAGAGCTTCCCGACATCGCCGACTCGGTTCGTCATTTCGCCGGTGCGGCGCGGGTGCTCAGTGGTCAAGCGGCCGGTGACTACGTCGCCGGCACCACGACCTTCATCCGTCGCGAGCCCCTCGGGGTCGTCGCCGGGATCACTCCGTGGAACTACCCACTGTGGCAGGCGGTTTGGAAAATCATGCCGGCGCTGGCTGCCGGCAACACGGTGGTGATCAAGCCGGCCGAGATCACCCCGCTGTCAACAGTCGCCTTCGCCGCGCTGGCTCAAAAGCACTTGCCCGCCGGGGTTCTCAACATCGTGAATGGCCATGGCAGTGTGGTGGGTGCCGCGCTGGCGAGCCACCCGGGTGTCAACCTGGTGTCGTTCACCGGGTCGACGATCACCGGCCGCAACATCGCCGCCGCAGCCGCACAGAACCCGAACAGGGCCATCCTCGAGCTCGGCGGGAACGCGCCGGTGATCGTCTTCGATGACGTCGACATCGACTCGGCCGCAACCAGCATCGTCGGTGCAGCTTTGTACAACGCGGGTCAGGAATGCATGGCCGCCACCCGGCTCATCATCGCCGAGCCGGTTGCCGAGCAGTTCCTGGCTGCCGTCGTCGCCAATCTTCGACAGGTGGTCCTGGGTGACCCGACCGACGAGAAAACGACCCTAGGACCGCTCATTTCGGCCAGTCAGCTCGACCGCGTCGAGAAGCTGATCGCGAACCGGCCTACCTCGTCGACCGTGCTCTACGGCGGCAATCGTGTCGACCGGCCCGGCTTCTACCTGGAGCCCACCCTGATCAGCGGCCTCAGCCAAGACGACGACCTAGTACAACAAGAGATCTTCGGTCCAGTCATGACCGCGCAGACCTTCACCGACGAGGCCGAAGCAATCGAGCTTGCCAATGGTGTCGACTTCGGGCTCGCCGGATCGGTGTGGACCCGGGACGTCGGGCGCGGACTGCGCATGGTCAAAGCCCTCAACTACGGCAATGTCTGGATCAACACTCATCTCGTCGTGGCACCCGATCTGCCGATCGGAGGCCTCAACTCATCTGGATACGGCAAGGAGGGCGGCCAACTCGGCATCGAGGAGTTCACCCGGGTCAAGCAGATCGGCATCAACCTCACCTAATCACGGCCGTTCGACCCCGATCCGACCCTGCCAGACACCGAGAGGTACCACCATGACCGACGTCTCCGGCGTAGATCCCCGCACTGCCACCAGACTTCCGGTTGTCACCGAAGCAACCACCGACGACCAGGTCGATAGGATCGCCGAACAGTCCGCGCTCGCCAGTGCGGCACTGGAGGCGATGGGCCGGGTCGGGCGAGCTGCTCTGCTCGACGCCATGGCAGACGCCGTCGAGCGACACCGCACCCGGCTGGTCGAGACCGCAGCACTCGAAACCGGTTTCACCACAGCCAAACTCGAAGCAGAGTTGACCCGAGCGGCATACCAGTTGCGGTTTTTCGCCGACGTTGCGCGCGACGGCAGCTACCTGGAGGCAACCATCGACCGCGCGGGCAGTACTCCGATGGGACCCCAGCCAGACCTGCGGCGACTACTCGTTCCCATCGGACCAGTCGCAGTCTTTGGTGCCAGCAACTTTCCTTTCGCGTTCTCGGTGCTGGGTGGAGACACTGCTTCGGCACTGGCCGCAGGTAACCCCGTTGTACTGAAAGCACACGATTCCCACCCGGCAACGTCCAAGCTTTCTTTCGACGTGCTGACCGACGCGGCGGCGTCGGCGCCGCACGGCACGATCGCCATCGTCTACGGGCGTGCCGCGGGCTGCCGCCTGGTCGCCCATCCCGCGATCCGAGCCGTCGGCTTCACCGGCTCGCTCAGCGGCGGAAAGGCGCTGCTGGACATCATCAATCGGCGTGCCGATCCGATCCCGTTCTACGGCGAGCTGAGCAGCCTGAATCCGGTGATCATCACACCGGACGCCGCGGTGGAACGGAGCGAGTCGATTGGCAAACAACTCGTCACATCCTTCACACTCGGGGCCGGACAGCTGTGCACCAAGCCGGGCGTCGTTCTCGTTCCTGACACGGTCGACGGCGACCGGGTGGTGGCCGCAGTGCGATCCGCACTCTCCGAGGTGGCCGCAGCACCGCTACTGAACGAACGAATCTTCGACAGCTACCGGACTCAGACGCGTGACCTCCGCACACACGCCAACCTGACGCTCCTCGTTGATCCCGCCGACGAGCTGGGCAGTGCTGGCTTCACCGTCGAACCCATGGTGTTCGAGACTGGCGTAGCGAATCTGGACAACAATGTTCTCACCGAGATATTCGGTCCCCTCACCGTCCTCGTGCGCTACCCGGCGGACGATGTCGAAGCAGCCGTACAGACCGTGCTGCGGTCCATACCGCATTCCCTGACCGCGACGATCCAGCATGGCAGCGCCGAAGACTCGCTACTCGCTCGGCTCACCGAGATCCTTCGTCCGACGGCGGGCCGAATCGTCTACAACGGCTTTCCCACCGGAGTTGCGGTGGCCTGGGCGCAGACCCATGGCGGACCCTGGCCGTCGACGAACTCCCTGCACACTTCGGTCGGTGCCACCGCCATTCGCCGATTCCTGCGACCGGTGACATTCCAGAACGCGCCGGAATCGGTTCTACCGAAGGAGTTGCGTGACGGTTACGGCGGCGTCGCACGCCGACTCGACGGCGTGCTGATGTTGCCGGGCTGATCGATCATCCTCGAAACCAGTCGTCCTGCAGATCGACAGAAAGGCACCGCCTACCATGGTATTACCGGTAACCATCGTCACTGGAGCATCCTCGGGCATCGGAGCGGCCACCGCACAGCTGCTCGCGGAAAAGGGACATGCCGTCGCACTGCTGGCCCGTAACGAGGATGCGTTAGGACGCGTCGCCGCCACTTTTCCCGACGGCACCAGGGCATACACGCACCCATGCGACGTCACCGATCCAGCGCAAGTCACCGAGGCAGTCGAAGCTGTGGTCAACGAGTTCGGGACACCCTCGGGGTTGATCAACGCCGCAGGCATCTGTGTTCCCGAACCACTCGAGCAGGCGACTCTGGACAGCTGGCAGGCCACCCAGTCGGTCAATGTCACCGGCACGTTCCTCATGTGTCAGGCCGTAGCCGCGGCGATGTCGGCATCCGATGAGGTCGGCAGCATCGTCAACCTCGGCTCGGAAGCGTCATCCATCGGGATGCCGCACTACTCGGCATACTGCACCAGCAAAGCCGCCGTTCTCGGTCTGACCCGGGCGCTAGCCGCCGAACTGGCGCCGCGGATCAGGGTGAATGCCTTGTGTCCCGGGCCAGTCGACACCCCGATGCTGCGCGGTGAGCTGGCACTGTCCGACGACCCCGATCAGGCCTATCAGACCGAAGTTGCCCGTATTCCGTTAGGCGCCATCGCCTCCGCCGCACAGGTAGCGGATGCTGCTGTCTGGCTGCTGGGCGCTCAGACCGCCACCGGAACGACTCTCGCGATCGACGGTGGGACCACGGTGGCGTGTTACGGAGCCGCACCGCATCAGCACTAGTAGACGACACGGTAGAAGAGGATGGCCCTCAAGCACGCACTCAACGTGCCCAATGTCGGCAAGCCCAGCGCGATAGTCGAATTAGCCGTCGCGGCCGAGGCTGCGGGGTGGGACGGGTCCGTCGGTCGCGTCATCGCCGGATTCGGGTTGGGCGCCCCACCTAAGGAGGAATTCGCCGACTTCGGCGAACCCACCGATCTGCGAGCGCGGGCCGGTCAAACGGGCGAGACGCTGGGACGGCGTCTTCGCGCTCACCGCGGACGGCCACGGCCTCGCCCCCTGTGACGTACAGGCGTGGCGGGATCGAGTCGGCCGCGATGAGGGCTATGTCGTTGCCACTGCCTCCCGCGCCGGCGTCGCGCCGCGCGACCTCGCGGCAGCCGGATTGAACTGGCTCGTCACCGAGCCGCCGCGCCTTCACAATGACTGGATCGACGATATGCGCCCCTGCGTACTCGCTGGGCCGGAAGCGTCGCTTCCTACTCGGTGACGACCGGCACGTAGATCCGTCCCCGCTCGAGCACCGGGTCCAGGATCCCGCTGCCGATCTCCTCGGCGGCCAGTTCGACCGGGGCCGGGTCACGATGCTGACCGGGGTAACCGATCAGGTCCTTGACCTGGGGTGTCATGAAGTAGGCGCCGGCCACGACCGCTGACAGCGGGTCAAAGGTGGCCCTGTCGTCGGCGGACATCCTCTTCAGTGCCGTCCACAGCTCGTCGTCGGCTACCTCGGCAAGACGGCGAGCGCCGTCCACCACGACGTCGAAGACATCCGCGCGAGCTGCGAGTGCCCGCTGGAGGTACGACGTGTAATGCTCGGCATCGCTGGCCTTCGGATTGACACCAACGGCGGGAATCAGACAGTCGGCCACCCGCAGGAGAGCCGAAAGCTCCGTCTCGGTCAGCTCGCGCGGCGGCCGCGTGTGCCGGGCCGGTACCGACAGTCGTTGTGATGGTGGCGCGTAGTGGCCGTTGGTGGTCATGCGTGTGCCTCTCGCAGCGAGGCCTGCGCGACGAGATTCTTCGCGACGCGTAGCGCCAAGGCGCTGATGGTGCAGGTGGGATTAGCTGAGCCGGAGGTGACGAAGATGCTGCCGTCGGCGATGTAGAGATTGTCGATATCGTGCGTCTTGCCGTAGGAATCGACTACTGACGACGCGGGGTCGTCACCCATGCGTGCGGTGCCGAGCAGGTGGCCCGGTTGGTCCACCCAGATTTCCTGGGTGATTATTCGAACCGCGCCCGCGGCCTTGTGCAGTTCGACCATGCGCTCGACGGTGAATTTGAGGATCTTGCGGGTGTTTTCGCTGATCCGGTACTCGACCTTGGGGGCGGGCAGGCCGTCACTGTCGACCAGATCGGGTGAGAGGGTCACCCGATTGTGCGGCTCGGGAAGGTCTTCGGTGTTGGCCGCCCACAGTATGCCGTTCTGCGCTAAGCGGGCGACCTCGTGCACCTTGGGGCCCCACAGTTCCTCGAATTCCAGGCCGCGGTGGGCTTCGATGGCATTGAGCGGGCCGGGAGTGGGCAAGATGTGCATCTTGCTGCCGCGCACAAATCCGCGAGACTTATCGGTCTCGTAGAACTGAAGCGAGTGGATCAGTTGTCCAGCTGGGCCTCGCCAGCTCTCCAGGGGCTCTTCGTAGAATCCCAGTGCGCTGCAATTGGGATGCAGCATCAAGTTTCGGCCGACCATATCCGACGAATTGGCCAGACCCTTGGGGTGCTGTTCGTTTGCCGACAGCAACAGCAAACGCGGGGTGCCCACCCCGTTGGCACACAGCACCACACTGCGAGCGGCCAGAAACCGGATCGCCCCGTCGCGATCGATGTATTCCGCGCCGGTGACCAGCCCGCCCTCATCGTCGGTCACCACCCTGCGGACGCGGGCGCCGGTAATGACCGTGGCGCCGAGCTTCTGCGCTTGCGGCAGGTAGATCAAGTCGAAGGATGCCTTTGCGCCCTGCGGGCAGCCCCACTCGCAGGTCCCCCACCGTCCGCACTGTTCAAGAGTTTTGAACTTCTGGCTGGCGATGGCGTTGGTCCCTGGCCACCAGTGCCAACCCAACGAGTTGGCAGCCTCAGCTCCTTTTATCCCAGCCTTGCCCAACGGGTTTGGCGGCAAGGGGTAGTCCAGTCCGGCCGGGTAGGCGGTGTCGCCGTCCACACCTGATACGCCGATGAATGCGTCGACTTCGTCGTGATACGGCTTGAGGTCGTCGTAAGAAATCGGCCAGTCGTCGCACACCCCGTCAAGAGTCCTCACCCGGAAGTCCGACGGGAGCAGCCGCGGCCATTCCGCGCCGTAGAAGATCGAGCTGCCGCCCACCGCATTGAACATGACGGGCCACATATCGGATTCCGATACGTCGACCGGGTAGTCGGAGGGAAGACCACGAACGTTGGGGTCGTGCGACCAGTCGTGCTGGATGAGCAGCTCCCACTCTGGGTGATTCGCGGGGAAGTCGCTCGGGTTCACCCAGTCGCCCTGCTCCAACACCGTGACGCTCAAACCCGCGGCGGCGGCGGTGTGCGCCACGACTGCACCGGAAGGTCCCGCACCGATGACGAGAACGTCGACCGCGGGGCCGGTGTCGCCAGGAGTTTCTTCTGCCATAAGGACCTCTCTCGAAGGACACCGTTGCGTCGTGGGCTGCTGACCGTCGGGATCGCGCACCTCGGGCGGGCTGAAACACTCCAGAGGTTGTGCATTGTCGACATTAACCAATGCGATTCTGGCGGCAAACCCTTCGCGGGTCAAGTGCACGGGCCGAAGTCGATTCCACCGCAGGCATGCGTCACGCACATCCAGTCAGGTTGCGGATGCCGAACGCACCGCCCCGACGCTGGCGACGATAACGCACAGCACTGCGACGATGTCGACAGTTCCCAGTCGTTGACCGAGGATGAACCAACCCGCCACGACTGCGATAGCCGGTGACAGGCTGGCCAGAATGGCAAAAGTGCTCGCCGGCAGTGTGCGTAGCGCGATCAGCTCGAGAGAGTACGGGATCACCGAACACATGAGGCCCACCACGACGATCAATCCGATGACATTCGGCTGCATTGCCGCGTCGCGGTCGATGGTCACCATTGCTGCCGGCCCAATGAGCAGAGCGCCCAGACAACTTGCCAGAAAGAGCGCATCCCGACTGGCCAAGCGTGTGCCCGCTGTTGCCGCCGACAGGATGTAGGCCGCCCAGCTGACTGCGGCAGCGGCCGCGAACATCAGCCCGACGACGTCGGAGGTCTCGAACGGCCCCCGCCCGAAACCGATCAGGGCCACGCCGCAAAAGGCCATCACCGCCCACCACCATCCCGATGCGGAGGAACTGAGTACCACCGAAAGGACCAGCGGGCCGCAGATCTCAATGGTGACGGCAATGCCCAACGGGATTCGCGAAATAGACTCGTAGAAACAGAAATTCATGATTGCGAGGCTCGAGCCCAAGGCAACGATCGACATCAAGGCCGGACGGGGAACCTGTCGCAGTCGCGGACGAGCTACCAGCCCCAATACGACCGCCGCTACGACGAAGCGCGAACACACCGTTCCGGCCACACCGAGCGGCGCAAACAGCGATGTGGCGAGCGCCGCCCCCGCTTCCTGCACTGTTGCGGCGATCACGGCCAGGACAGCCGGCCATGTCAGCGCGTTTCCGCCCGGCCGCCGTCCCCGCCCCATCAGTCGTTTCTACAACACGACGCGGTCTCCCCCGTCGGGCAGCGCGCACACCGGGCAGTTCGATGTGGGCCGGGCGCACGCTCGAATCAGCGTGCGCTCCAGCCGCCGTCCATCGTGTAGGACGCGCCCGTCACCATCGCCGCCGCGGGTGAGGCCAGCCAGCCCACCAGGCCGGCGACCTCCTCGGGCTCGACCAGCCGTTTGATCGCGCTCTCGCTGAGCAGGATCTTCTCCACCACTTCCTGCTCGCCGATCCCGTGGGTGCGGGCCTGGTCGGCAATCTGCTTGGTGACCAACGGGGTTCGCACGTAGCCGGGGTTGACGCAGTTGCTGGTGACACCGTGCGACGCGCCCTCCAGCGCGGTGACCTTGCTCAACCCCTCCAAGGCGTGTTTGGCGGTGACGTAGGCGACCTTGAACTCCGATGCGCGGATGCCGTGCACCGAGGAGATGTTGACGATCCGGCCGAATCCGCGCTCGTACATTCCCGGCAGCACTGAGCGGATCAGCAGAAAGGGCGACTCCACCATCAGGGTGAGCAGCATCCGGAACTTCTCCGGCTGGTAGTCGACGATCCGGTCGATGACCTGCATCCCGGCGTTGTTCACCAGGATGTCGGCGTCCAGCCGGATGCGCTCCAGTGCTTCGACATCGAGAAGGTCCACCGCCCAGGCTTTTCCACCGATCTCCTCAGCGAGTGCCGTGGCACCCGCTTCGTCCACGTCGGCGACGGTGACGGCCGCCCCACGGGCAGCCAGCTCTCGTGCACAGGCCGCACCGATACCGCTGGCCGCCCCGGTGATCAGGGCGGTGCGCCCCTGCAGGCCGGTCATACCGCCGCCCTGGCCGAAGTGGGCAGGCCGTGCCGCTGCGCGTCGGCGCTGTCCACATCGGCCAGGTCGATTCCGGTGGTCTCGCGGGTGAAGGCCAACGCGATGATGGTGATCACCGCCGCCGCCGCCAGATAGGCCGCGATCGGGACCGCCGAGTCATAGGTCTCCAGCAGCTTCACCGCGATGATGGGCGCCAGCGAGCCTGCGAAGATCGCCGTCACCTGATAGCCAAGCGACACACCGGAGTACCGCATCCGGGTGGGGAACATCTCCGCCATCAGAGCCGGTTGCGGCGCATACATCAGGGCGTGGATGACCAGGCCGAGGATGATCGAACCCATGATCAGCAGGTAGTGGCCGCTGTTCATCATCGGGAAGGCGAAGAAGCCCCATGCGCCGGCTCCGATCGCGCCGACGAGATAGACCGGCTTGCGCCCGAACCGATCCGAGAGCCGCCCGGCGTACGGGATCACCAGGAAGTGCACCGCGTGCGCGGCCAGCAGCCACCACAGGATGTCGCTGGTGTCGGCATGCACCTGGACCTTGAGATAGGTGATCGAGAACGTGACCACCAGGTAGTACATGATGTTCTCGGCCACCCGCAGACCCATCGCGGTGAATACCCCACGCGGATAACGCTTGAGGACCTCCATCACGCCGTAGGAGCCGGCCTTGGCCTGCTCGGCCTCCTGTCTGGCCTCGACGAAGATCGGCGCATCGCTGACCTTGGTCCGGACGTAGTACCCGACCAGCACCACCACCGCCGACAGCCAGAACGCCACCCGCCAGCCCCAGGACAAGAACGACGCCTCCGACAGTGTGCCGGTCAGCGTCAGCAGCACCACCGTCGCGAGCATGTTGCCCACCGGGACACCGGCCTGCGGCCAGCTGGCCCAGAAGCCGCGTTCCCGGCTGGGGCTGTGCTCGGCCACCAACAGCACCGCACCGCCCCATTCGCCGCCCACCGCGAAGCCCTGGATGAACCGCAGCACGACCAGCAGCGTCGGTGCCCAGTACCCGATCTGGCCGAACGTCGGCAGACACCCCATCAGGAACGTGGAGACACCGACCAGCACCAGGCTGAACTGCAGCAATTTCTTGCGCCCGTACTTGTCACCGAAGTGGCCGAACACCACGCCACCGAGCGGGCGGGCCGCGAAGCCCACCGCGTAGGTGACAAACGCGGCGAGAATCGCGTCGAGATCGCTGGTGCCGGCGGCGAAGAAGATCTTGTTGAAGACCAGTGTCGCCGCCGTGCCGTACAGGAAGAATTCGTACCACTCGACGACCGTGCCGGCCATCGACGCGACGACCACCTTGCGAAGCCCGCTTGCCACATTGGTCACGCTCATTCGCCCCTCCTCCACGACCGGCCCTACCGGACTGCCCTCATGTGACGGCGGCCACACCAATCCGAGTATTCGCGCACTTTACCGAGCGGAGCAATGCCGAAATGCGCAGGAAGAATCTGCGAAAATGCAGATATGTCGACCTCATCAGCCCGTCCCAGCGCCGATGATCTGCTGGTCCTGCTCGCCGTCGGCCGGTCCGGACGGTTCGTAACGGCCGCCGAGGAAGTCGGCCTCAACCACACCACCATCTCCCGGCGGATCGCGGCACTGGAACACAGCCTCGGCGGGCGGGTGCTGGCCCGGGTCGCCGGCGGTTGGGAGTTGACCGATCTGGGCCGCGACGCGCTGGTCGCCGCCGAGAACATCGAATCGGCCGTTCGCTCGCTGGCCACCGGCGCAGACGGAACCCGGACACTGGAGGGCGTCGTACGGTTGTCGGCGACCGACGGCTTCAGTGCCTACATCGCGGCGCCGGCCGCCGCGCAGGTCCAGCGCCACCACCCGCGCGTGTCACTCGAGATCGTCACCGCCACCCGCCGCGCGTCTCAACACCGGTCCGGCCTTGACATCGAGGTGGTGGTCGGTGAACCGCGGGTGCGCCGGGCCATCGCAACCCGTCTCGGCGACTACCGGCTCGGGTTGTACGGCTCCCGTAGCTACCTCGCCCAACACGGAACCCCCGAGAGCGTCACCGACCTGGCGCGCTACCCGCTGGTGTACTTCATCGACGCCATGCTGCAGGTCGACGACCTCGACCTGGCATCGAGCTTCGTTCCGGCCATGCACGAATCGGTGACCTCGACCAACGTGTTCGTCCACGTTGAAGCCACCCGGGCGGACGCCGGCCTCGGGCTGTTGCCGTGCTTCATGGCCGACCGCCACGACGACCTGGTGCGAGTGCTTCCCGAGCAGGTGGCCGTCCAGTTGAGCTATTGGCTGGTCACCCGCAAGGAGACGCTGCGCCGGCCCGAAGTGGCCGCCGTGGTCGAGGCGATCACGCTGCGGATGCGCGACCAGCACGACGTCCTGCTCGGCCGGTCCCAGGCCGAGGGGACTGTTTGACCGGCTGAGCCCGGGTACTCAGGTCCAGACAATCGTTTACCCCGAAGCCCGATAAGAGGTCATGCATCACATCCGTCGCGGCACCGGCCGGCCCCTTGTCCTCGTGCACGGCCTGTCCAATCTGCACAACTGGGACCCGATCGTGCCGGCCCTCGCCCGACACCGCGAGGTGCTGGCCGTCGACTTGCCCGGGTTCGGACAGAGCCCACCGTTGCCCGGATCGGTCAGCGTCGCCGCACTGACCGATGCGCTCGCCGAGTTCATCACCGGTCAGGGGCTGGACGACGTCGACCTGGTGGGCTCATCCATGGGCGCGCGGATGGTGCTGGAGCTGGCCAGGCGCGGTCACGCCGGCAACGTCGTCGCGTTGGACCCCGGCGGGTTCTGGAGCGACACCGGCGCCCGGTATCTGGGCGTCACCGTGGGCGCGTCACTGGCCGTGGTCCGCCGAATCCAGCCGGCACTACCCGCACTCACCCGCAGCCGGCTCGGCCGCACCGCCTTGCTCCTGCAGTTCTCGGCCAACCCGGGACGGCTCGACCCGGCGCTGGTGCTGCAGGAACTGCAGAACTTCAAGACCTCACCGAGCCTGGACGACGCACTGCACGCGCTGGTGCACGGGCCCAAACAGCACGGCGCACCGGCTGGCAGCCTGCGGGGGCGAGTGGTCATTGGCTGGGGCCGCAACGATCGAGTCACTCCCCCGGCCCAGGCGGCCCACGCCCAGGAGCTCTTTCCCGACGCGACCGTGCATTGGTTCGACCGCTGCGGGCACTTCCCGCACTGGGACAAGGCCGAGGAAACCACCCGCCTGATCGTCGAGACCAGCGCCCCCTGAGCCGAAATATTGCGCCAGATCGTCGCGCCTGGTGCAGTCAACGCATGCCCTTCATCGACCACCCCCACGGCCGCGCCTACTACCGGCACTGGGCCGCCGCACAGCCACGCGCCGCGATCATCTTCCTGCACGGCTTCGGCGAGCACACCGGCGTCTACCATCGGCTGGGCTTCGCCCTCAACGCCGCCGCCATCGATCTGTGGGCAGTGGATCAGTTCGGGCACGGCCTATCCCCCGGCGAGCGCGGCGATTTCGGATCGATCGAGGACAGTTCGGCGTTGGCCGACTCGCTGACCGCACTGGCCGAGCAGGCGACACCGGGCATCCCGCTCATCGCCCAGGGGCACTCCTTCGGCGCGGTCGTCACCCTGTTCCGGTTGCTCGCCGCACCCACGCGGTATCGCGCCGCCGTGATCTCGGGAGCGCCCGTGGTGCCCGTCCCCGAGCTGCTCGGCGGCGACTCGGTCGAACTCGACCCGAGCTGGCTGTCCGGTGACCCGTTCTATCTGGACGCCATGGAGAACGATCCCCTCGCGTTCGTCGATGCCGACGGTTCATCACTGGCCCGCGAACTGGACCGGGCCTGGGACCACTTCGGCACCGAACTGCCGAAACTCGCCGTGCCCACGCTGGCGATCCACGGCGAACTCGACCCGATCGCCCCGGTCAGCGCACTGCGCGCCTACGCCGACCAGATCGAGGCGCTGCAGTTGCGGGAGTTCGCCAGGGCGCACCACGACATCCTCAACGAAACGGTGCACCGCGAGGTCGCGGCGGCGATCGTCGACTTCGTCGACGCCCAGACCTAACGCGCTACAACCACGTGTCGGTGGTGGTGGCGGTCAGGAACGCCTCCAGATCGTCACGCCACTGCGCCGGGGTGTTCTTGTCCGGCTCGATACCGGTGTATTCGCCGCGGTAGAACAGCAGCGGCCGCGGCTTGACCTTCGGCACCTCCGAAAGCGACTGCACCGCACCGAAAACAACGAAATGGTCGCCACCGTCATGCACGGAGTGCACGGTGCAGTCGATGTGGGCCAGCGACCCGTCCAGGATCGGCGAACCCAGTGCCGACGGGCTCCAGTCCACACCGGCGAACTTGTCCGGCTCCTTCGACCCGAACCGCGCGCAGACCTCGCGTTGCTTCTCGGTCAGAACATTCACACAGAACTTGCCGCTGGCCTCGATCGCCTGCCACGACCGCGACACCTTGGTGGGGCAGAACAACACCAGCGGCGGGTCCAGTGACAGCGCCGCGAACGACTGGCAGGCGAAACCGACCGGCACCTCGTTGTGGATGGTGGTGATGATCGTGATGCCGGTGCAGAACTGCCCCAGTACGTGACGGAACGTGCGCGGATCGATCGGTTCGGCCGACATGTCAGCTGGTTCGGTGCGAACCGACGGTGAAATCGTGTCCCCACAGGCTGACGGCGGTGCTCTCCCTGGCGATCCAGCTCAGATCGTCCTCGACTTGCAAGCCCTCACAACCGAATTCGACGTCGAATCCACCGGGCGTCTTCATGTAGAACGACAGCATCTTGTCGTTCACATGCCGGCCGAGGGTCGCCGACATCGGAACCTTGCGGCGCAACGCGCGATCCAGGCACAGGCCGACGTCGTCGCTGTTCTCCACCTCGACCATCAAGTGCACGATGCCGGTCGGGTTCGGCAGCGGCAGGAACGCCAGGCTGTGGTGACGCGGGTTGACCCCGAAGAACCGCAGCCACGCCGGCGCCCCGCCGGCCGGCCGGCCGACGAGCTGCGGTGGCAGCCGCATCGAGTCACGCAGCATGAACCCGAGCACATCGCGATAGAAATGCAGTGACTCGGCGTCGTCCTTGGTGGTCAGCACCACGTGGCCCAGACCCTGCTCCTCGGTGACGAACTTGTGGCCGTAGGGGCTCACCAGGCGGCGATGCTCCAGCGCCACCCCGTGGAAGACCTCGAGGGTGTTTCCCGACGGGTCTTCGAAGGTGATCATCTCGTCCACCCGCCGCTCGGCGAGCTCGGTGGCGGTGGCCTCCTTGTACGGAGTGCCTTCGCCGTCCAGACGAGACCGGATGTCCTGCAGGGCAGCCGCGTTGCTGACCTCCCAGCCGGACTGCAGCAGCCGGTCGCGCTCGCCGGGGACGATCACCAGCCGAGCCGGGTGCTCATCCATCCTGAGGTAGAGGGCACCCTCGGTGGCGCCCGACCCTTCCACCATGCCGAGCACCTTCAGCCCGTACTCCCGCCAGGCGGCGACGTCGGTGGCCTCGATCCGCAGGTAGCCCAACGAACGAATGGTCATGCCGCACCTCCGAGGAAATCAATGGTCAGCTTGTTGAACTCGTCGAATTTCTCCAACTGAGCCCAATGTCCACATTGCCCGAAAACATGTAGCTGCACACGGGGAATCTGCTTGAGTGCGACCAGCGCACCGTCGAGCGGGTTGACCCGGTCCTCACGGCCCCAGATCAACAGCACCCGCTGACGCAGCTTGTACACGTCGCGCCACATCATGCCGAGCTCGAAATCCGCACCGGCGAACGACTTTCCCATCGCCCGTGCCGCGGCGAGCGACTCCGGGGTGCTGGCGATCGCGAACCGCTCCTCGACGAGTTCTGGGGTGATCAGCTTCTGATCCCAGACCATGATGCGCAGGAACTTCTCCAAGTTCTCGCGGGTGGGATCCGCGGTGAACCGGCCCAGCAGCTTGACACCCTCGGTCGGGTCGGGTGCGAACAGGTTGACCGACAGCCCACCGGGGCCCATCAGCACCAGCCGGCCGGCCCGGGCAGGATTGTCCAGCGCGAACCGCACCGCGGTGCCACCGCCGAGTGAGTTGCCGACCAGAGCGGCGCGCTCGATGCCGAGCTCGTCGAACAGGTTGAGCAAAGCCGTTGCACTGTAACGGTTGTACTGTTCGTGCTCGGTGTGCTTGTCGGAGTGGCCATAGCCGGGTTGATCGACGGCGAGCACGTGGAAGTGCTCGGCGAGCACCGGAATGTTCTTCGAGAAGTTCGACCAGCTGGAGGCACCCGGGCCACCGCCGTGCAGAAGCACCACCGTGTCCGGATTACCGATCCCGGCCTCGTGATAGTGCAGCCGCATGTCGTCGCGAACCTGCGCGTAGCGCGAGGTGGACTCGAACGTCGGCTCCTGCTGGTTCTCGGCTTCCTGGATGAAAGAGGTCATCAGGGCAGCCGGTTAAACCATCGTGTCGCCGAGCGGCAGACCGAACTCCTGGTTGCCGAACATCACGTAGGCCCGCTCCGCGTCGTTGGCGGCGTGCACCCGCCCGGCGTGCGCATCACGCCAGAACCGTTGCAACGGCGTGTCGACGCCCAACGCGGTGGCCCCGGCGCTCTCGAAGAGCCGGTCGATGGCCGCGATCGCGCGCTGGCTGGCGCGGACCTGGTCGCGGCGAGCCTTGGCCCGCAACTCCAACGGGATGTCCTCACCGGCGCACAGCAGGGCGTACTCGGCGGCAAGGTTGCCCGACAGCTGGACCCACGCGGCGTCGATGTCACTGGCCGCCTCGGCGATCCGGACCTTGGCGAACGGATCGTCCTTGGCCTTCTCGCCGGCGTATGCGGCGCGCACCCGCTTGCCCTGATGTTCGACGTGGGCGGCGTAGGCGCCGTAGGCCATTCCGACGATCGGGGTGGAAATGGTCGTGGGATGCATGGTGCCCCAGGGCATCCGGTACACCGGCGCGGTGTTGGTCTGCAGGCCCGCCGCGGTCAGATCGCTCATCGCCTTGAACGACATGAACCGGTGCCGCGGCACGAACACGTCCTTCATCACCAGCGTGTTGCTGCCGGTGCCCTTGAGCCCGACCACATGCCAGTCGTCCTCGATCTGGTAGTCGCTGATCGGGATCAGGAAGCTGCCGAAGTCGACCGGCCTGCCGTCCTTGATCACCGGACCACCGACGAACGTCCAGGTGGCGTGGTCACACCCGGACGACCAGTGCCACGCACCGTTGACGATGTAGCCGCCGTCGGTGACGACACCCGCACCCATCGGGGCGTACGACGAGGAGATCCGGACGCTGGGATCGTCGCTCCAGACGTCCTCCTGGGCCTGCTGCTCGAACTGCGCCAGGTGCCAGTTGTGCACACCGAGAATGCCCGCGACCCAGCCGGTCGACCCGCAGGCGCTGGCCAGTCGGCGGACCGCCTCGTAGAACAGTGTGGGGTCGGTCTGCAGACCACCCCACTGCTCGGGCTGCAGCAGCTTGAAGAATCCGACCTCGTCGAGTTCGGCGATGCTGCTGTCGGGGATCTTGCGCAAATCCTCGGTCTGCTGGGCGCGCTCGCGCAGTTTCGGAAGCAGTGCATCGATGCCGGCTAGAACCGACTGCGCGTCACGCTGTTGAATGGACGTCACTGCATGCCTCCCAGAAAGTGCGTTACTAGGCCCAAGACTAGAACACGTTACGATTTGTGTCGAGTGGCGCGAGCCTGCGGCTGGTAGCGGTATGTGATGCCATTTCTGTAACCTGTTCTAGTTGAGCTGAAGGAAGGCTAAGCAACGTGACGCAGGTTCCACCGGACGAGCCATTGGGCAGCCATGTGCTCGAGTTGGAAGTGACCGACGTGATCGAGGAGACCGACGACGCGCGGTCCCTGGTGTTCGGCGTCCCCGCCGGCGTGGACATCCCGGCCGACCGGTTGCGGTACTCCCCCGGGCAATTCCTCACGCTGCGCATCCCCAGCGATCGCACCGGATCCGTGGCGCGGTGCTACTCGCTGTGCAGCTCGCCGCACACCGACGACGCGCTCACCGTCACCGTCAAGCGCACGGTCGACGGTTACGCGTCGAACTGGCTGTGCGACCACGCGCACAAGGGCATGAAAATCCACGTGCTCGCCCCGTCGGGCACCTTCGTCCCCAAGACCCTCGACGACGACTTCCTGCTGATCGGGGCCGGCAGCGGCATCACCCCGATGCTGGCCATCTGCAAGTCGGCGCTGTCCGAAGGCAACGGCCGAGTCACGTTGATCTACGCCAACCGCGACGAACGCTCGGTCATCTTCGCCAGTGCGCTGCGCGAGCTGGCCGCCAAGTACCCCGACCGATTGACGGTGCTGCACTGGTTGGAATCGGTCCAGGGGCTGCCGAGCATCCCGGCACTGAGCAACCTGATGGCGCCCTACACCACCAGGCAGGCGTTCATCTGCGGCCCCGGGCCGTTCATGCTGGCCGCCGAGCAGGCGTTGCAGTCGCTCGACGTCCCGGCCAAGCAGATCCACATCGAGGTGTTCCGCTCGCTGGACACCGATCCGTTCGCGGCGGTGACGATCACCGACGAGGGCGACGAGCCGCCGGCCACAGCTGTCGTGGAGCTCGACGGGCAGACCCACACCGTGAACTGGCCGCGCAGCGCCAACCTGCTCGACGTACTCCTCGACAAGGGACTGGACGTACCGTTCTCCTGCCGCGAGGGGCACTGCGGAGCGTGCGCGGTGGTCAAGCGAAGCGGCGAGGTGCAGATGGACATCAACGACGTCCTCGAACCCAGCGACATCGCCGAGGGATTGATCCTGGCCTGTCAGGCCCGGCCGACCACCGACTCGGTTGAGGTCACCTACGACGAGTAGGCGAACGTCCTCGTGACCCGACGCAAACGTCCTGAAATCTCTCAGCGCGGAAGACCGAGCAACCGTTCCCCGGCCATGGTGAGCAGGATCTGCTCGGTGCCGCCGGCAATGGTCAGGCACCGCGTGTTGAGGAAGTCGTGGACGAACTTGTCGACGACGAGCCCACCGGATTCCGAGAGCTCCAGCCGGAACTCGGCCAGCGCCTGACGGTGCCGCACCCCGATCAGCTTGCGGGCGCTGGCCTCGGCACTGGTGTCCTGGCCGCCGACCGCCAACTGGGCGATGCGCTGATCGAGCAGCGCGCCGGCCTGGGCGGACAGGATCAGAGCCCCCATCCGGTCCTGCAGCGCGGTGTCCGGTTCATGCTTGGCAACATGATTACGGACGGCGCGCAGCATCTCCTCCATCGGGTTGCCCAGCGCGGTGCCCTGCGCCATGGCGACCCGCTCGTTGGCCAACGTCGTGCGCGCCAGGCGCCAGCCGTCGTTGACGGTGCCGACCACCATCTCATCGGGCACGAAGACGTCGTCGAAGAACACCTCGTTGAACAGCTCGTCGCCGGTGATCTCGCGCAGCGGGCGGATCACGATGCCCGGCGAGCGCATATCGACCAGAAAGTACGTGATGCCCTTATGCTTCGGCGCCTCGGCGTCAGTACGCGCCAGGCACACACCCCAGTGCGCCTTCTGCGCGGCCGAGGTCCACACCTTCTGGCCGGTGAGCTTCCAACCACCTTCTACCCGAACGGCTTTGGTGCGCAGCGACGCCAGATCCGAACCCGCGCCCGGCTCGGAGAACAACTGACACCAGGTCAGCTCGCCGCGCAGAGTGGCCGGCACGAACCGGTCGATCTGCTCGGGTGTTCCGCCCTCCAGGATGGTCGGCACCGCCCACCAGCCGATCACCAGATCCGGGCGCGCCACCCCGGCGGCGGCCATCTCCTGATCGATGAGCAGCTGCTCGGCCGGCGAGGCTTCCCGGCCGTACGGCTTGGGCCAGTGCGGCGCCAACAACCCGTTGCCGGCCAGCGCCGGCTGGCGCTGATCGGCGGGCAGAGCGGCCACGTCGGCGACGGCGGCGGCGATCTCGGGCTGTAGGTCGGCGACCGAATCGAGATCGATGTGCAGCTCACGGCGCACACCGTCCTGGGTCAGGGCACCCACCCGGCGCAACCACTTCGACCGGCCGCCGAGGAACTGGCCGAGGCTGTAGGCCCGGCGCAGATAGAGGTGGGCGTCGTGCTCCCAGGTGATACCGATGCCGCCGAGCACCTGGACGCAGTCCTTGGCGTTGGCCTTGGCCGCCTCGATACCGATGGCGGCCGCGATCGCGGCGGCGATCGAAAGCTGTTGGGCGTCCTCGCCCGCCCCGGCCGCCGCGGCGTCGGCGGCCGCCACGGCGGCCTGCTGGGAACGCAGCAACATCTCGGCGCACATGTGCTTGATGGCCTGGAAGCTGCCGATAGGCTTGCCGAACTGCTCCCGGACCTTGGCGTATTCGACGGCGGTGTCCAACGCCCAGCGAGTCAGTCCCGCGGTCTCGGCGGCCAGCACGGTGGCGGCCAGGTCCTCGAAGCGGCGCCGCGAAACCGTCAGCGCGGTCGCCGGCGCGGCCTCGACGGTCACCTTGGCCAGCGGTTGCGAGAAATCCGTCGCGTCGAGCAACTCGACCCGCACCCCGTCGGCGGCGGCGTCGACCAGCACCACCCGATCCTCGACGGGCAGCAGCAGCACACCGGCGGGGTCGGCGCCGAGGACGTACTCGACGGTGCCCGATACCCGGCCATTGCGCTCAGCGAGATTTCCGGTGAGCGCCACACCCGCCGTGGTCTCGCCGGCCGCCAGCGCTTCCAGGAGTTCAGGATCGGTGATGACCAGGGTGGCCAGCGCCGTCGTCGCCACCGGGCCGGGAATCAGCGCCCGCGCCGCCTCCTCGACCATGGCGCACAGGTCCTGGACCGACCCGCCGGCGCCGCCGGCATCCTCGGCCACCGCGACCCCGAACAGGCCGAGGTCAGCCAGGCCCCGGTAAATCGGGCGCCACGCATCCGGTGCGCCCTGCTCGACGTCGCGGATCGCGGCCGGGGCGCCCGCGGTTGCCGCCCAGCTGCGGACCAGCTCCCGGGCGGCAAACTGTTCGTCGGTGATGGTGGCAGACACCGCGGGCTCCTAAGTAAGTGAATCAAGGGCGCAGATAGAACTCATAGGCCCACTAGAACGTGTTCTAATAGTGCCAGCGATCAAACGTCAAGTCGACTGGCATCGCAGCAGGACAAGCGGCTGTCTCGGGGGACACAGAGGTGCGCGGCGCGGTGCGGCGATGCGTATCGTTTCCTCCAGCAAGTCCACGGAAGGAGCTGACGGACCCATGTCATCGCCAGCGCAGAAGTCAACGGCCGGCGGTTCGGGTTCGCAGCCACGTGAGGTGTTACCGGTCTCGGTTCTCGCCGAATCGGAACTCGGCTCGGAAGCTCAGCGCGAACGCCGCAAACGCATTCTCGACGCGACCATGGCCATCGCCTCCAAGGGCGGTTACGAAGCCGTGCAGATGCGGGCGGTCGCCGACCGCGCCGACGTGGCCGTGGGCACGCTGTACCGCTACTTCCCGTCCAAGGTGCATCTGCTGGTCTCGGCGCTGGCGCGAGAGTTCGAGCGCATCGACGCCAAGACCGACCGGTCCGCCGTTGCCGGCGGCACGCCGTTCCAGCGGCTGAATTTCATGGTCAGCAAGCTCAACCGCGCGATGCAGCGCAACCCGCTGCTGACCGAGGCGATGACACGGGCCTACGTGTTCGCCGACGCCTCGGCGGCCGGTGAAGTTGATCACGTCGAGAAGATCATCGACAGCATGTTCGCCCGCGCCATGAGCGACGGCGAACCGACCGAAGACCAGTACCACATCGCCCGGGTCATCTCCGATGTCTGGCTGTCGAATCTGCTCGCCTGGCTGACCCGACGGGCCTCTGCGACCGACGTCAGCAAACGTCTGGACCTTGCGGTGCGGCTGCTGATCGGTGACGACGGCGAGGCCTCGTAGACTTTCTGGCGTGCCTGAGATTGGCGAGGATCTGCGCCGGGCGCTGTCGGCCGTCGCCGAGGTCCCCCGGTTGCTGGTGGCCTCGGATTTCGACGGCACCATCGCCCCGATCGTCGCCAACCCGGCCGATGCCCGGCCGCTGGCCGCCGCCGCCGACGCCCTCGGCGCACTGGCGGCATTGCGGTCCACCACCGCCGCGCTGATCTCGGGCCGGGCGCTGCGCGATCTGAGCGTGCTGTCCGGCGCGCCGGCCGATGTGCATCTGGTGGGTAGCCACGGCTCCGAATTCGACGCGGGTTTCCTCGATGCCGTCGACGAATCGGCTCGGGCTCTGCTGGCCGACCTGGAGGAGACCATGGCCGCCCTGGCCCAGCGGTACCCGGGCGCCAGCATCGAGACCAAGCCGGTCAGCGTCGCCTTCCACGTGCGCAACACCGCCCCGGAGCAGGCTGCGCAGGCCCTCGATGCCGCGCTGGACGCCGTTCGGGACTGGGATGTGCACATCACCGAGGGCAAGGCGGTGCGCGAGTTCGCCGTCATCGACACCGACAAGGGCGAGGCGCTGCAACTGCTGCGCCGCCAGGACGAGGCCGACGCGGTGGTGTTCTTCGGCGACGACGTCACCGACGAGAAGGCGTTCGCTCGGCTCGACGACACCGACGTCGGCGTCAAGGTCGGTCCAGGACCAACCCGGGCCGCCTACCGGGTCCAGACTCCCGACGACGTCGCGGCGGCTCTGCTGTTTCTGCGCGACGCGCGGCGGCGCTGGGCCGAGTCTTAGCCGGGCTGGCCCGCGGTGCGGCCGCGCACCAGCTCGGTGGGCAACACGTCGATCACCGGCAAGCCGTCGCGCGGCGGGCTGTGCAGCAACCGCCCGGCCCGCTTGCCCTTCTCCAGGCTGTTCTGCGACACCGTGGTCAGGCCCCGGCTCAACGCCTCGGGGATTCCGTCGAAGCCCGTGACAGTCATCTGGCCGGGAACGTAAATCCCCTTGGCGCGCAGGAAATCCATCGCCGAGATGGCCAGCACGTCGGCGGTGCACATCAGCGCCGTGATTCGCGGGTTGGTCTGCAGCGCCAGTTCCGCGGCAGCCGCGCCGGAGGCGGGCAGATGTTCGTAACTCTCGATGATGGTGAGCGACTCGGGACGTAGCCCGGCCGCGGCCATCGCGTCGCGCACGCCGGCGATGCGTTCACTTTGCACATGGAATTGCGAGTCGCGCAGCCGCTCGTCGGTGGCGACGCCCGCGGTCTGGCCGCCGACGGCACGCCCGGTGCCCAGGCGCATCGCCAGCAGGCCGATCTCGTGGTGACCCAGCCCGATCACATAGTCGGCGAGCTCACGCATGGCGGCCCGGTCGTCGATGCATACCCGAGAGGCGCCCGGAACGTCTTTGGGTTGGTCGACGACGACCACCGGCACGTGTCGCTGCAGCACGGTCTGCAGATACGGGTCGTCGTCGGCGGCGGCGTACACCACGAACCCGTCCACCCCCGCAGCCAGCACCGCATTGGTGCCCTCGGTCAGGCTACGACTGGGTCCCACCGCCACGAGCAGCAGCCCCTGACCGGCCTCTTCACATGATTCGGCAAGCCCGGCAACGAAATTCAGGGCAGCGGGGTCACTGAACGCATAGGTCAACGGCTCGGTGATGACCAGGCCGACGGCGCCTGCCTTGCGGGTCCGCAGCGAGCGCGCCACCGGGTCCGGCCCGGGATACCCCAGCCGCTTGGCGGTGGCCAGCACCCGCTCCCGCAGGTCGGCCGAGAGCTGGTCGGGACGGTTGTAGGCGTTGGAGATCGTGGTCCGCGACACCTTCAACTCGGCGGCCAACGAGGCCAGGGTGGCCCGCCGCCGCGGCGCGGGACTTCTGGACATGCTCTGTGACGCTAGCGCATCGACTTGCGTCAACCCGGTACTGATGCCTTAGAGTTTATTGGAAACGGTTTTCATTTGTATCTGCTGAGAGGAGCGATCGTGCGCAAGAGTGCGATCCGGGCGGCCATCGGTCTGTCGGCACTGGCCCTGACCGCGGGACTCACCGCGTGCGGCGGTGGCGACAAATCCCCGGTCAACGCGCCGAACGCGGCACCGACCGTGGTCGCCTCCACCGACGTGTGGGGCAGTGTCGCCCAGGCCGTGGCCGGCGATCACGCGAAGGTGACCTCGATCATCAACAGCGCCTCGGCGGATCCGCACTCTTTCGAGGCCAGCCCCGCGGATGCGGCCACCATCACCGACGCGTCCCTGGTCGTCTACAACGGCGGCGGATACGACCACTGGGTCGACGACGTGCTGTCCAGCCACCCCGGCGTCGCCTCGGTCGATGCCTACTCGCTGCTGCAACCGCCCCTGGCGAACCGAACCCGGCCAACGAGCATGTGTTCTACGACCTCGACACCGCCAAGGCGGTGGCGGCCACGGTCGCCGACCGCCTGGCCCAGGACGATCCTGCGCACGCCGCCGACTACAAATCCAACGCGGAAGCCTTCGACCGCAGCCTCGACGGGGTCGCGCAGACCGAACGGGCCATCCGCACCACCCATCCGGGCGCGGCCGTGGTCGCCACCGAACCCGTCGCGCACTACCTGCTCGTCGCCGCCGGGCTGACCGACAAAACCCCGGAGGGCTTCGCCAGCGCCGTGGAACAGGACACCGATCCCGCGCCGGTCGACGTCGCGGCCATGCTGGACCTGATCAAGGCCCGGCAGGTGGCCGCGGTGGTGTTCAACGAACAGACCATCACCGAGGTGACCAAGCAGGTCCAGCAAGCGGCACAAGATGCCGGCATACCCGTGGTCGGCGTCACCGAGACCCTGCCAGCCGGTAGCGACTACCTCACCTGGCAGCGCGATACCGCCGACCGGTTGAGCGCCGCGCTCCAGCAGAACCGATAATCATTGCTTGTGGCTGACGAGATCGTCTGCTTGTCGGGCGCCCGGTTGGCCTTCGGCGAGCGGGTGCTGTGGGATCACCTCGACCTGAAGGTGGCCGCCGGTGAATTCATCGCAATCCTCGGACCCAACGGGACCGGGAAGACCTCGCTGTTCAAGGTGCTGCTCGGACAGTTACCGCTCAGTGCGGGCACGGCGACCATCGCCGGCAGTCCGGTCGAATCCGGCAGCGAACGGATCGGCTACGTTCCCCAACACCGGGCCGTCGACCGGGGACTGAGCCTGCGCGGCCAGGACCTCGTCCGGCTCGGAGTGGACGGCCACCGATGGGGCATCGCCCCACTCAACCCCGCCGAACGAGGCCGCCGGCGGGAGATCGTCGAGCGGGCGCTGGCACAGGTGCACGCGCTGAAACTGGCCAAGGTCCCGGTCGGAGTGATGTCGGGCGGCGAACTCCAGCGGGTACGCATCGCGCAGGCGCTGGCCAGCGACCCGGTCCTGCTGCTGTGCGACGAGCCGCTGCTCAATCTCGACCCGGCCAGCGCCCGGCTGGTCGCCAAGCTCATCGACCGGCGCCGGCAGTCCGGCACCGCGGTGATGTTCGTGACCCACGAGGTCAACCCGGTGGTCCCCTACGTCGACCGGGTGCTCTACCTGGTCAACGGCCGGTTCCGGATCGGCACCGTGGCCGAGGTGATGACCTCCGAGACCCTGTCGGAGCTCTACCAGGCCGACATCCAGGTGGTCCAGGTCGGCGGACGCTACGTCGTGGTCGGCGAACACCTCGACCACTCCGGCCACACCCACGGGCACGCCCATGAATGACCGATTCGCTCACCTGCTGAACAACCTGTTCTCCTTTCACATCACCGCCGATCTGCTCGGCCGTGACTTCGTCCAGCAGGCATTGATCGCGGCCGCACTACTGGCCCTGGTGGCGGGGCTGATCGGGCCGTTCATCGTGATGCGGCAGATGTCGTTCGCCGTGCACGGGTCCAGTGAACTGTCGCTGACCGGCGCCGCGTTCGCACTGTTGGCCGGATTCAACGTCGGTCTGGGCGCCCTGGTCGGCAGCGCGTTGGCCGCCGTCCTGTTCGGCATACTCGGCCAGCGGGCCCGCGAACGCGATTCGGCGATCGGGGTGGTGCTGGCCTTCGGGCTAGGCCTGGCGGTGCTGTTCATCCACCTCTACCCCGGCCGCGCCGGCACCAGCTTCGCGCTGTTGACCGGCCAGATCGTCGGGGTCGGGTACTCCGGGCTGGCCCTTCTGGTAGCGGTGACGGTGCTGGTCGTCGGGGTGCTTGCGGTGAGCTACCGCCCGCTGTTGTTCGCCACCGCCGATCCCGAGGTGGCCGCCGCCCGCGGTGTCCCGGTACGCGCACTGGGCATCGTGTTCGCGGTCCTGGTCGGTGTGGTCGCCGCGCAAGGGGTGCAGATCGTCGGCGCGTTGCTGGTGATGTCGTTGCTCATCACCCCCGCCGCCGCGGCGGCGCGGGTGTTCAGTTCGCCGATCGCAGTGATCGCCGGGTCGGTGATCTTCGCCGAGCTGTCGGCCGTGGCGGGCATCGTGTTGTCACTGGCGCCCGGAGTACCGGTATCGGTGTTCGTCACCACGATCTCGTTCGTCACCTACCTGGTGTGCTGGGCGATCAGCCGCCGGCACCACGACCCCGCAGCGGCCTGACCACCGGTCACCGCCCACTACGCTGGCGTGGTGGCGTCCGTCGACTTGAACGCAGACCTGGGCGAGGGCTACGGGGTGTGGGAGCTCGGCGATGACGCCGCCATGCTCGACATCGTCACCAGCGCCAACCTGGCCTGCGGCTTCCACGCCGGCAACCCGGTGGGCCTGGCCCGCACCAGCCGGGCGGCCGCCGCGCGCGGCGTTCGGATCGGCGCGCAGGTCAGCTACCTCGATCTCGCCGGGTTCGGGCGGCGCTTCATCGACGTCGCGCCCCCGGAGTTGACCGCCGAGGTGATCTACCAGATCGGCGCGCTCCAGGCGCTGGCCCGGGTCGCCGGGTCCGATGTCGGATACGTCAAACCCCATGGCGCGCTGTACAACACCATCGTCACCCACCGCGAGCAGGCGCGCGCGGTCGCCGAGGCCGTGCACGCCGTCGACCCCGGGCTGCCGGTCCTGGGACTGGCCGGATCGGTGTTCTTCGAGGAAGCAGAACGCCTGGGACTCCGCACCGTCGCCGAAGCCTTCGCCGATCGCGCCTACCGCCCGGACGGACAGCTGGTCTCACGCCGCGAACCGGGCGCGGTCCTGCACGACCCCGCGCAGATCGCCGAGCGGGTCACCCGGCTGGTGGAAACCGGACGCCTGCTCGCCGTCGACGGAACCACGATCGACGTCCGTGCCGAAACTGTGTGTGTGCATGGTGATTCACCCGGCGCGGTGCAGATCGCGGCGGCCGTGCGCGCCCAGCTGCTGGGGGCGGGCGTCGAACTGGCGGCCTTCGCCTGATGCGGCTCAAACTCGGCAGGCCCGACATCTCCGTCTACCGCGACCGCTTCGACCTACCGGCGGCCGACCCCGACGCGGCCCTGTCGGTCACCTGGCTGGGGGTCTCGACGCTGTTGGTCGACGACGGCACGACGGCGGTGCTGACCGACGGGTTCTTCTCCCGCCCACCCATGCTCGACGTCGGCCTGCGCCGGCTCGCGCCGTCGGCGTCCCGCATCGACTACTGCCTCAACCGCGCCAAGGTCAACCGGTTGGCCGCGGTGCTGCCCGTGCACACCCACTACGACCACGCGATGGATTCCGCCGTCGTAGCCGCCCGCACCGGCGCCCGACTGATCGGCGGCGAATCGACCGCGAACATCGGTCGGGGACATGGCCTTTCCAGCGATCAACTCGTCGTGACAACCTCCGGTCAGACACTGCCGCTTGGCCCGTTCGAGGTGACCCTGATCGAATCGCACCACTGCCCGCCGGACCGCTTTCCCGGCTCGATCACCGAGCCGGTGGCCCCGCCGGTGAAGGTCTCCGCATACCGCTGTGGGGAGGCGTGGTCCACGTTGCTTCACCATGCCCCCAGCGATCGGCGGCTGCTGATCCAGGGCAGTGCCGGATTCCTGCCGTGCGCCCTGGCCGGGCGTCGGGCCGAGGTCGCCTATCTGGGCATCGGCCAGCTCGGCTTGCAGCCCGAGCACTACATCGCCGAGTACTGGGAGCAGACCGTCCGCACGGTCGGTGCCACCCGGGTGGTGCTGATCCACTGGGACGACTTCTTCCGCCCGCTCACCGAGCCGATGCTGGCCATTCCGTACGCCGGCGACGACCTGCACACCACCATGCGGGTGCTCACGCGACTGGCCGAGCGCGACGGTGTGGCGCTGCACCTGCCGACGGTGTGGCAGCGCACCGACCCGTGGGCCGACGCCGCGTGAACCTGCCGGCCGCAGCGGGGGCAAGCCCGTGTTGATCGTCGCCGTGCTCGCACTGGTGGTGGTGCTGGTCTTCGCCATCGTCCGGCCGGCCGGCCTGTCGGAAGCGGTGGTCGCCGTGCCTGCCGCGGCCCTGGTGATCGGCATCGGCGCGGTGTCCCCCGCCGATGCCCTGGCCGAGGTGAACCGAATGCTCCCGGTGGTGGGCTTCCTGGCCGCCGTGCTGGTGCTGGCCAGCCTGTGCGACGACGAGGGGTTGTTCCAGGCGGCCGGCGCCTGGATGGCGCGCACCAGCAGCGGCAACCCCCGCCGGCTGCTCGCGCAGGTGTTCCTGATCGCGGCGGCCACGACCGCGGTTCTGAGCCTGGACGCGACGGTCGTGCTCCTCACCCCGGTGGTGCTGGCGACCGTGCGCGCGATGCGGGTGCCGGCCCGTGCCCATCTGTATGCCACCGCGCACCTGTCGAACACGGCCTCACTGCTGCTGCCGGTGTCCAACCTGACGAATCTGCTCGCGTTCAGTGCGGCCGGACTGTCCTTCACCCGTTTCAGCGTGCTGATGGCCGCGCCGTGGCTGGCTGCCGTGGCCGTCGAGTTCGCGGTGCTCCGAGTGGTGTTCGGCAAGGACTTGTCCGACGGACAGACCGACGCGCCGCCGCCGACCGCCGACAATCCGATGTTCGTGTTGGTGGTGCTGGGGCTGACGCTGGTCGGGTTCGCGGTGACATCGTTCGCCGGCCTGTCTCCGGCCTGGGCGGCGCTGGCCGGTGCGGTGGTGCTGGGGATCCGTTCACTTGCCCAGCGGCGCAGTACGGTTGGCGGCATCGCCCGGTCGGCGAATGTTCCGTTTCTGGTGTTCGTGCTGGCGCTGGCGGTGGTGGTCAAGGCGGTGATGGTCAACGGCCTGGACTCCGCGGCGCGCGATCTGCTGCCATCCGGTGAAGGCCTGCTCGCCCTGCTCGGAATCGCGGCGGTGGCGGCGGTGCTGTCCAACGTGGTCAACAACCTGCCGGCGGTACTGGTGTTGCTGCCGTTGGTGGTCGGCAGCGGACCGGCCGCCGTGCTTGCCGTGCTGATCGGGGTCAACATCGGACCCAACCTCACCTATGTCGGGTCGCTGGCGAATCTGCTGTGGCGCCGGGTCCTGCATCAGCAGGGCGAGCCGACGAGTGTGCGGGAGTTCACCTGGCTCGGCGTACTGACCGTCCCGGCGTGTGTGGTGGTCGCCGTCGTCGCACTGTGGGCGGGCATCCAGCTGATCGGCGTGTAATTTCCTCCCGCGAGCAGACGTGAAACCCCCTAACTTGCCGCGAAAATGGGGGGTTTCACGTCTGCTCGCGGGGAGAGGTGAGCGGCCTAGCGGCGACGTTGGCGGGCGACCTCAGCCAGCACGACGCCCGCGGCGACCGAGGCGTTCAACGACTCCGTCGGCCCGGCCATCGGAATCGACACCACCGCGTCACAGTTCTGACGCACCAGGCGCGAGAGCCCCTTGCCTTCCGAACCCACGACGATCACCAACGGACCGGACGCGTCGAACTCGTCGAGAGTCGTATCCCCCTCGGCGTCGAGACCCACCACCTGAAGGCCGGCCTCACCCCACTCCTTGAGGGTGCGGTTGAGATTCGTGGCGCGGGCGACGCGGACCCGCGCCGCCGCACCGGCACTGGTCCGCCAGGCGACCGCCGACACCGATGCCGAGCGCCGCTGCGGGATCAACACCCCGTCACCGGCGAACGCCGCCACCGACCGGATGATCGCGCCGAGGTTGCGCGGATCCGAGATGTTGTCCAGCGCAACCAGAAGCGCCGGCTCACCACCGGAGGTCGCCGAAGCCAGCAGGTCGTCGGGGTGGGCATAGTCATACGGCGGCACCTGCAGCGCAATGCCCTGATGCAGTCCGTTGGAGCTCATCCGGTCCAGGTCGTGGCGCGGCACTTCGAGGATCGGGATACCGCGGTCGGCGGCCAGGGTGACCGATTCGGTCAACCGTTCGTCGGCTTCGGCGCCCAGCGCAATGTAGAGCGCTGAGGCGGGGGCATCCGCCCGCAGACACTCCACCACCGGATTGCGGCCCAACACCATCTCGGTCTCGTCGGTCGGCTTGGTGGGCCTGCGGACCGGTTTCGCGGCGCGTTTGGCGGCCGGGTGATTGGGCCGCATGTGGGCGGGCGGCGTGGCACCGCGCCCCTCCAGGCCGCGCCTGCGCTGCCCGCCGGAGCCGACCGTCGGACCCTTCTTGGTGCCTTCCTTACGGACCGCCCCGCGGCGCCGCGAATTACCCGCCATCTACTTGCCGCCTTCGTCGCGCAGGGACCACTGTGGACCGTCGGCGGTGTCGGTGACCTCGATCCCGGCTTCCTTGAGCCGGTCCCGAATCTCGTCGGCCAGCGCCCAGTCCCTGGTCTGACGCGCTTCATCGCGGCGGTTCAGCTCCGCGCGCACCAGCACGTCGACAGCGCCGAGGGCTGCCGACGTCTCGTCGCGGGTCTCCCAGCGCTCGTCGAGCGGATCGCAGCCGAGGATCCCCATCATGGCTCGGATGTCACCCGCCTTGGCCAGCGCCGTGTCGTGGTCGCCGGACTCCAGCGCCCGGTTGCCGTCGGCGCGTGCGGCATGCACCTCGGCCAGGGCCGCGGGCACCGCGAGATCGTCATCAAGTGCGGCACCGAACTTCTCGGTCCATGTCCCCGGCAGCACCGCGCCGACCCGGGTGCGCACCCGGTGCAGGAACTCCTCGATCCCGGTGTAGGCCTTCACCGCGTCCTGCAGCGCGTTCTCGGAGAACTCGAGCATGGAGCGGTAATGCGCACTGCCCAGGTAGTAACGCAGCTCCGCGGGCCGAACCCGCTGCAGCACAGCGGGAATCGAGAGCACATTGCCCAGCGACTTGCTCATCTTCTCCCCGCCCATGGTCACCCAGCCGTTGTGCAGCCAGTATTGGGCGAAGCCGTCTCCGGCGGCACGCGCCTGGGCGATTTCGTTCTCGTGGTGCGGGAACACCAAATCCATTCCACCGCAATGTATGTCGAACTCAGAGCCGAGATACTCGTGAGCCATCGCCACACATTCGGAGTGCCAGCCCGGCCGCCCGGCACCCCACGGCGTGGGCCAGGACGGCTCACCGGGCTTGGCGCCCTTCCACAACGTGAAGTCACGCTGGTCACGCTTGCCGGTACCCGCGCCCTCACCCTGGTGGACATCGTCGATCTTGTGCCCGGACAGCTTGCCGTACTCCGGGAAGCTCAACACGTCGAAGTAGACGTCACCGGCGCCGGTATAGGCGTGCCCGGTGTCGACGAGGCGCTCGATGAGCTCGACGATCTGAGTGATGTGCCCGGTCGCCCGAGGCTCCGCCGACGGCGGCAGCACGCCCAGCGCGTCGTAGGCCGCCGAGAAGGCGCGCTCGTGAGTGGCCGCCCACTCCCACCACGGCCGGCCCGCGTCGGCGGCCTTGGTGAGGATCTTGTCGTCGATGTCGGTGACGTTGCGGATGAACGCCACGTCGTAGCCCTTGGCCATCAGCCAGCGCCGCAGCACGTCGAAGGCCACCCCGGAACGCACGTGGCCGATGTGAGGCAGGCCTTGAACGGTGGCGCCGCACAGGTAGATGGAGGCGTGGCCGGGGCGCAGGGGTACGAAGTCGCGCACGGCACCGGTGTAGGTGTCGTGCAGCCGCAGGCCGCTTGGGCCCGCGGTCGCCGGCTTTGCGGCTCCGTCGGTCACGACGCGCCAGCTTACCGGCCTGTTCGGCGTTGTCCTCACACCGCGTCGGCTTCGGCCACCACCAAGGCGGTGGCGACGGCCGCCATGCCCTCCCCGCGGCCGGTCAGCCCGAGCCCGTCGGTGGTGGTCGCCGACACGGACACCGGTGCCCCCAACAGCCCGGTCAGCAACTGCTGGGCCTCACCGCGACGCGGCCCGACTTTGGGGCGGTTGGCGATCACCTGAACCGCGGCGTTTCCGACGGTGAAGCCGGCCGCCGAGAGCAACTCACGCACATGGGTCAGCATCTGCGCGCCGGTGACGCCCCGCCATTGCGGCTGGTCCACCCCGAACACCGCGCCCAGATCGCCGAGGCCGGCCGCCGAGAGCAGGGCGTCGCACAGCGCGTGCACGGCGACGTCACCGTCGGAGTGCCCCGAGCACCCGTCGGCACCGTCGAACAACAGGCCCAGCAGCCAGCACGGCCGGCCCGGCTCGATCGGATGAACGTCGGTGCCCAGACCGACCCGGGGAATCGTCATGCGCCCAGCAGCGCCCGCGCCAGTTGCAGGTCCAGCGGCGTGGTGATCTTGAATGCCAGGGTGTCCCCGGCCACGGTGTGCACCGGGGTTCCCAGGTGTTCGACCAGTGCGGCGTCATCGGTCACGACCGCCCCGGCGGCCCGCTGGTAGGCGCGCCGCAGCAGTGAGGTCTCGAAACCCTGCGGAGTCTGCACGGCGCGCAGCCCGGCCCGCTCGGGTGTTCCCAGCACCACCCCGTTGGCGTCGACCGCCTTGATGGTGTCGGTCACCGGCAGAACCGGGATGACCGCGCGCTGGCCGGCACGAAGCGCGCTGACCACCCGCTGGACCTGCGCGACCGGAGTCAACGGGCGGGCAGCGTCATGCACCAGCACGAACTCGGGATCACCGATCGCGTCCAGCGCGCGGCGAACGGTTTCGGGCCGCTCGGCGCCGCCCGTGACGACAGTCGCGCGACCGTCGAGCATCAGTTTGGCTTCATCGACCCGCTCGGCCGGAGCCGCGACGACCACACGGTCCACGACGCCGGAGTCCCACAGGCCGTCAACCGCGCGTAACAGCATGCTTCGCCCGGCGAGCTCCACGAAAGCCTTCGGGATACCCGCACCCAGCCGTTCACCGGAGCCCGCAGCCGTGACGACCGCGACCGTATCCGACACCTATCCCCTCAGGACGGTCAGGAAGCGGCGGCCAGAACCTCGTCGAGAATGATCTCGGCCTTGGCATCGTCGGTGTTCTCGGCCAGGGCAAGCTCGCCGACCAGGATCTGCCGGGCCTTGGCCAGCATGCGCTTCTCGCCCGCGGACAGTCCGCGCTCCTGATCACGACGCCACAGATCACGCACGACCTCGGCGACCTTGTTCACGTCACCGGAAGCCAGCTTCTCGAGGTTGGCCTTGTACCGGCGCGACCAGTTGGTCGGCTCTTCGGTGTGCGGCGCGCGCAGAACCTGGAACACCTTGTCCAGGCCCTCCTGTCCGACAACGTCACGGACACCGACATACTCGGCGTTATCAGCTGGAACTCGAACGGTCAGGTCTCCCTGGGCGACCTTCAAGACGAGATATTCCTTCTGCTCGCCTTTGATGGTCCGGGTTTCGATCGCTTCGATCAATGCAGCACCGTGGTGTGGATAGACAACGGTGTCTCCGACCTTGAAAATCATCAGTTTCGAGCCCCTTTCACAATCCAATGTTAGCACGGTGGCCGACTGCGTGCGGAACAACGATGCAGGTCAGGGGCACCGTAGGTGAAGAGTGGGGGTTGACAGGGTGACGAAAGCGTGCAAGGCGCGAGGCCCTGAACGGCCCCAGCACACGCCGGACAGCTACCGTTGCGACCTTCGCCCGTCGGCGTGCGGAACCCTCAGCTACCGCCGCGCCCCGGCACCTACTACTCTGCATAGTCGAACCGCGGCGGCGCGATCATGCCGACCGCTCAGGCCGAGCAGGAGGCTGCTGTGAACCGCTTGACGAACCGCCTCGCCGCCGCATCAGCCGGCCTTGCCGCCTGCGGGTTGATCTTGACCGGTTGCGGATCGGGGCAGATCTCGCAAACCGCCGATCAGGAATCCGCCGTCAACGGTGCCACCGCGACCGTCCAGAACATCGCCCTGCGCAACGTCCATCTGCAGGCGGTGCAGACCGGTGACTACCTTCAGCCCGGTCGCACCGTCGAGCTGATCTTCGTGGCGGCAAACACCTCCCCGGATGTCAACGACAAGCTGGTCAGCGTCAGCTCGGACGTCGGTTCGGTCGCCGTCACCGGTGACACCGCGATCCCGGCGAACAGCTCCCTGATCGTCGGCACCCCCGACGGCCAGGCGGAGGTCACGCCGATGGGCAGTGCGCAACCGACCAAGGCCGAGGTGACCTTGAGCCAGCCCATCACCAACGGGCTGACCTACAACTTCACCTTCGACTTCGACAAGGCCGGCCAGACCACCGTCGCCGTGCCGATCTCGGCCGGCAACGCGCCGCGCCAGGAAGCCGCGCCCGCCGCTCCGCACGAGTGAGCTGACCGCGCCGCGCTAATCCGCGGATCTGTCACACCGACCCGATAACGTCACGGCGTGGCCAAGGCGCGTTCGCAGTATCGCTGTTCGGAATGCCGCCATGTCACCGCGAAATGGGTGGGTCGCTGCCCGGAGTGCGGGACGTGGGGCACCGTCGACGAGGTCGCCGTGCTGGCCACCGCCGCGGGCGCCGCGCAACGCACCATCGTGCCCACCACCCCCGCGGTGCCGATCAGTTCCATCGACCCGGCCCGCACCCGGCACTTCCCCACCGGCGTGACCGAACTCGACCGGGTGCTGGGCGGCGGGGTGGTGCCCGGCTCGGTGAGCCTGCTCGCCGGCGATCCGGGGGTGGGCAAGTCGACGCTGCTGCTCGAGGTCGTACACCGGTGGGCCCAGGCCGGACGGCGCGCGCTGTACGTGTCCGGCGAGGAGTCGGCCGGCCAGATCCGGATGCGCGCCGAGCGCACCGGCTGCAGCCATGACGAGGTGTTCCTGGCCGCCGAATCCGATGTGCACACCGTGCTGGGCCACATCGACGCCGTGCAGCCGAGCCTGGTGGTGGTCGATTCGGTGCAGACCATGACCGCCGGCGACACCGACGGCGTGGTGGGCGGCGTGACCCAGGTGCGCGCGGTGACCGCGGCCCTGACGGCGGCGGCCAAGTCCACCGGCGTCGCGCTGGTGCTGGTGGGCCACGTCACCAAGGACGGCGCCATCGCGGGGCCTCGGTCCCTCGAACACCTCGTCGACGTGGTGTTGCACTTCGAGGGTGACCGCAATTCGGCGCTGCGCATGGTCCGCGGAGTCAAGAACCGCTTCGGCGCCGCCGACGAGGTCGGGTGTTTCCTGCTGCACGAAGACGGGATCGAAGGTGTCGCCGATCCGTCCGGGTTGTTCCTCGACGAGCGCCCCAATCCCGTCCCGGGCACCGCGGTCACCGTGGCGCTGGACGGCAAACGGCCGCTGATCGGCGAGGTCCAGGCGTTGCTGGCCTTTCGCCCCGAGAACGCCGCGCCGCGCCGCGCCGTCAGCGGGGTGGACAGCTCGCGGGCGGCGATGATCGCCGCCGTCCTGGAACGGCGGGCCAACCTGAAGGTGAGCGCCACCGACATCTACCTGTCCACCGTGGGCGGGATGCGCTTGACGGATCCATCCGCCGACCTGGCGGTCGCGGTGGCGATGGCTTCGGCCTACGCCGACATGCCGATGCCCACCACCACGGTGGTGATCGGCGAAGTCGGCCTGGCCGGCGATCTGCGCCGAGTGACCGGTATGGACCGCCGGCTGGCCGAGGCGGCGCGGCTGGGCTTCACCACCGCCCTGGTCCCGGTCGGCTGCGGCACGGTTCCGCGGGGCTTGCGGGCCATTGAATCCGCCACGATCGCCGACGCGCTGCGCTCGATGCTGTCGCTGACGAAATCCCCGTACGACAAGGTCGTGACGCAACTTAGGCGGGAGGGGTCGAGTAACGACCTCGACGCAATGGACAATAAGTGGCTGTGAGCACGGTCAACCGGACGAACGGCTCGGCACAGCCGACCGCTGTCACGCTGCGCGAGGCCATCGGGCGGCTGGCACCGGGTACCGCCCTGCGCGACGGCCTGGAACGCATCCTGCGCGGGCGCACGGGTGCGCTGATCGTCCTGGGCTATGACGAACGGGTCGAGACGATCTGCGACGGCGGATTCTCGCTGGACGTCCGGTTCGCCCCCACCCGGCTGCGGGAGCTCTCCAAGATGGACGGCGCGGTGGTGCTGTCCACCGACGGCAGCCGGATCGTCCGGGCCAACGTGCAGCTGGTGCCCGACCCGACCATCCCGACCGACGAGTCCGGCACCCGTCACCGGTCGGCGGAGCGCACCGCCATCCAGACCGGTTACCCGGTGATCTCGGTCAGCCACTCGATGAACATCGTCACCGTCTACGTCTCCGGCGAACGGCATGTGGTCGCCGACTCGGCCACCATCCTGTCCCGGGCCAACCAGGCGATCGCGACGCTCGAACGCTACAAGGCACGCCTCGACGAGGTCTCGCGTCAGCTGTCCACCGCCGAGATCGAGGACTTCGTCACGCTGCGCGACGTGATGACGGTAGTCCAGCGGCTGGAGATGGTCCGTCGGATCGGCCTCGAAATCGACTATGACGCAGTCGAACTCGGCACCGACGGCCGCCAGTTACGGCTGCAGCTCGAGGAGCTCCTCGGCGGCAACGACACCGCCCGCGAGCTGATCGTGCGCGACTATCACGCCAACCCCGACCCGCCGTCCAAGGCTCAGGTGTCGGCGACCCTTTCCGAGCTCGACTCGCTGTCGGACACCGAGCTGTTGGACTTCACCGCGCTGTCCCGGGTGTTCGGCTATCCCTCCACTGCCGAGGCGCAGGATTCAGCGCTGAGCGCGCGCGGCTATCGGGCGATGGCTGGTATCCCGCGTCTGCAGTTCGCCCATGTCGATCTGTTGGTACGCCGGTTCGGCTCGCTGCAGGGCCTGCTCGCCGCCAGCGCCACCGACCTACAGTCCGTCGAGGGGATCGGCGCCATGTGGGCACGCCACGTCCGCGAGGGTCTGTCCCAGCTGGCCGAGTCGACGATCGCCGATCGGCTGGTCTAGCGACGATGCGGGCCCCGGGTCTCGCCACACCGAGACAGAACCGAGCGCGACTATCTGCCCGCAGATCTCGCTCTGAGTTCTGACTGGACGTCGAGTCCTATCCGGCAGGGGCCGGCGCCGGGGCGTCAGCCGGAGGGGCCTCCGCGGGTGGCTCCGCGCCCGCCGGCGGCACAGCGCCCGGCGGCGGCGCGTCGGCGAGGATGAACGGCACCGATGCCGACCGCAGGTTGCCCAGCTGGACGACCAGGTTGTAGGTGCCGGGACCGATCGGCTGGCGCGGCAGCGGGCACTGCGGCGCCGAACCCATCCCGGTCCAGGTCACCTCGGTGGTCACCTGCTCGCCAGGATTGAACGTCTTCACCAGCGTCTCGTTGGACGGCGCGCAGTCCAGGTTGGACCACAGCCGCTTGTTGTCGAGGGAGTACACGTAGGCCGCGAGCACCGCGGCGCCGACATCGCGCTTGCAGGCGACCAGACCGATATTGGTCACCACCATGGTGAACTTGGGCTGGTCACCGATCACGTACTGCGGCTGGTTGGTGATGCCCTTGACCGCCAGGTTGGAGTCCGGGCAGTCGTCGCCCTCTTTGAGGATCGGCGGCGGGACGACGGCTTCGGTGGGGGTCGGTGTGGGTGCGGGCACGTTGGACTCGGCGGGCGGCGCCACGACAGGCGCCCGATTCTCCGGCTGTGCATTGGGCGTCGGTGCGGCGGTGGTCTGCACCGCGGTCTTGGTGTCCGAGCCGCCGCTGAAGACCACGAAGACGACCCCGACGATGATGGCCAGGACCAGCGCGGCAATGCCTATAGCCAGTCCCCGGCGTCGCCAATAGATTTGCGAGGGCAGCGGGCCATGCGGTTCCAGATCCAGCACCTTCTCACGGTAAGGCCAGGTCATGGCTAATTGTTCGACCCGGCTCGGCGTGTCGCCTTGTTCGCCGGGCGCAAAAGTGATTACTCGCCGATATCGCCCAGATGTTCACGCAGGGCCACCTTGCCGTCGGCCAGGTGGTAGGTGAGTCCGACGATGGCCAGCGTCCCGGCCGCGACCCGTTCGGCGATGGCGGTGGACCGGGCCAGCAGTTGGGTGCCGGTCTCGATGACGTGGCGCGCCTCGAACTCGTCGACGCGCGTCAGTCCTTCCCGGCGACCCACCAGGATCGATGGGGTGACCCGCTCGACGACGTCGCGGACATAACCGCCCGGCACCGCCCCGTCCTCGAGTGCGGTCAACGTTGCCTGCACCGCACCACAGCTGTCGTGCCCGAGCACCGCGATCAACGGCACGTTGAGGACACTGACCGCGTACTCGATGGAGCCGAGCACAGCGGAGTCGATGACGTGGCCTGCGGTGCGGACGACGAACATGTCGCCGAGACCTTGGTCGAAGATGATCTCGGCAGCCACTCGGCTGTCGGCGCAACCGAAGACGACCGCGGTCGGCCGTTGTTCGGCGGCCAGGCTGGCGCGATGTTCGATGCTCTGGCTGGGATGCTCGGGCCGGCCGGCGACGAATCGCTCGTTACCCTCTTTGAGTGCCTTCCAAGCTGTCACGGGGCTGGTGTTCGGCATGGCGACCATTGTGCCCTGTCCGTCACCGGCGCACGTCATGACCATCGATCCGGCCCAGCTGGTGCGGTGGTACGGCCAGGCCCGCCGCGACCTGCCGTGGCGAGAGCCCGGTGTGACGGCGTGGCAGATCCTGGTCAGTGAATTCATGCTGCAGCAGACTCCGGTGGCCAGGGTCGCGCCCATTTGGCTGGACTGGGTGGCCCGCTGGCCGACGCCGTCGGCGACGGCGGCCGCCGGCACCGCCGATGTGTTGCGCGCGTGGGGCAAGCTCGGCTATCCGCGACGCGCGAAACGCCTGCACGAGTGCGCCACGGTAATCGCCACCGAGCACGGCGACCTGGTCCCCGACGATGTCGAAACCCTGCTCACCCTGCCCGGCGTCGGCGCCTACACAGCCCGGGCGGTGGCCTGCTTCGCCTACCGCAAGAACGTCCCCGTGGTGGACACCAATGTGCGTCGGGTGGTGGCCCGCGCGGTGCACGGTCTGCCCGACGCGGGAAACCCGTCGGCGGTGCGTGATCTGGCCGATGTCGCGGCACTGCTGCCCGACGACCCTTCGGCGCCGGTGTTCTCGGCCGCGCTGATGGAACTCGGTGCCACCGTGTGCACGGCCCGTTCACCGAAGTGCGGACTATGCCCGCTCAGCGTGTGCGCATGGCGAGCGGCCGGCCATCCCCCTGCGACCGCGGCGCCGCGGCCCGCCCAGCGTTATGCGGGCACCGACCGCCAGGTGCGGGGCAAGCTGCTCGACGTGCTGAGGGCCAGTGCGATACCGGTGCTGCGCGACCAGTTGGATGCGGTGTGGCTGACCGATCCGGCGCAGCGGGACCGGGCGCTGGACTCGCTGCTCGTGGACGGTTTGGTGGAACAGACCGCCGACGGCCGGTTCGCCCTGTGCGGCGAGGGCGGTTAGCGCCGGGCCCTACTCAGGCCGAGCGCGCGAAGCGGCGGCGGTAGTCCGACGGCGTGACTCCGACGATCCGCCGGAAATGGTGCCGCAACAGCGTGGCGTTGCCGAAACCGGCACGCTCGGCGATGCGGTCGACGTCCAGGTCGGTCTCCTCGAGCAGCCGCCGCGCATAGAGCACCCGCTGGTCGGTGACCCACTGCATGGGCGTGATCCCGGCCTCCTCGACGAAGCGCCGCGCGAACGTGCGCGCCGACATGTTGGCTCGCCGGGCGAGGCTGGCCACCGTGTGCGGCTTGTCCAGATTCGACAGGATCCAATCCAATTGCGGTGCAAAGCCTTCCGAACATCGCGCCGGCATGGGCTGGTCGATGTACTGGCGTTGGCCGCCGTCTCGCTGCGGCGGCACGACCATTCGGCGCGCGATGATGTTGGTGACGGCGCTGCCCAGCTCCCGGCGCACCAGGTGCAGACTCGCGTCGATGCCCGCGGCGGTTCCGGCGCTGGTGACCAGATCACCGTCGTCGACGTAGAGCACGTTGCGGTCGACGAACGCGGTGG
Organism: Mycolicibacterium litorale; assembly: GCA_002007745.1. GTDB lineage: Bacteria > Actinomycetota > Actinomycetes > Mycobacteriales > Mycobacteriaceae > Mycobacterium > Mycobacterium litorale_A. Next base: position 5,365,548 of record CP019882.1, read on the forward strand.
GATAGCGCCGGGCGAGTTCGTCGGCGTGCATCCAGTGCGTGGTCACCCGCCGACCGTCGAGTAGGCCGGCCTCCCCGGCCACGAACACTCCCGAGCACACCGTCAGAATCGTCGACCCCGACTCGTGGGCCTTGCGCAGGGCATCCAACGCCTCGCGTGGGTAGGACTCGACCGGCTTGGAGACCGCGGGCACCGCGACCACGTCGACACCGATCAGGTCGTCGAGCCCGTGGTCGGGCACCAGCTGCGCGCCCACACTGGTTCGCAACGACTTGCCGGCCTCCGGGCCGCAAACCTTGAAATCGAAGTTGGGCACCCCGTCGGCGGTGCGGTCGATGCCGAACACCTCGCAGATCACCCCGAACTCGAAGACGGTGACACCGTCGAGCACCAGGGCGGACACACTCTTGAGCGGCATGGCAGTATTTTATCCTACGCGGTCATTGCTGCCACTGTTGGCTGGATCTATTCGGACGAAGACTTACTGCCATGACTGCACTCCTCACCTTTCTGTTGTTAACGGTTCTTCTGCTCGCTCCGTTCGCCGTCGTGGCCGCCATTGCGACGGTTTCGCACCGGGATGGCACCCTGCGCCTGCACGCCGGCCAATTCCGGGTCAGCGCACCGATGGTGGGCCATCTGTACGACGACGGCCATGACGCCGACGCGCGCCGGGTCGAGCACGACCTCGACGCCGCCCGCACCCGCTTCGAGGAGCACCCGGTGTGGCCGTCACCCGGAGTTCTCGGGGAGCGTCGCTAAGAAGGTCTCGACCGCCTCCCGGTAGCGCTGCGGCGCGTCGTCGTGGACGAGATGGCCGGCACCGGGCACGCGCACATAGGCCGCCCGGGGTCCGGCCATCTCCAGCATCCGACGCATCTGACCAGGTGGCGTCACCGAATCGCCGGCCTCGATGAGCAACGACGGCGCTCGCACCGAACTCCACTGCTGCCAGTAATCCCGGGTGCCCCACTGCGCGGCGATCTCGATCCACCGCGACGGCTGACCGTGCAGACGCCAACCCGTCGGGGTCCGGTCGAAGGCCTCCAGGAAGTAGCGGCCGGCGACCGGCCCGAACTCGTCGAAAACCTGGTCGGCGCAGGCGTATTCGACAGGCAGCGCGTGCACCCAGGGCTCCCAGGGTCCGGTGGTGCGGCCGACGAAGTCCGGCGCCATGTCCTCGACCACCACCGCGCTGACCAGATCCGGCCGCTGCGCGGCCAGGCACCACGAATGCAGCCCCCCCATCGAGTGACCGACGAGCACCACCGGACGGCCCAGGTCGGCAACCGCGGCGGCGAGATCGTCGACGAATCTCTCGGTGCTCACCGGCGCGCTGTCGGCGACATCGCGGCCGCGGTGCCAGGGGGCGTCGTAGGTGTAGACCGCCCCGAACCGGGCCAGCCACGGCGTCTGCCTCGACCAGGTGCTCCCGCGGCCCATCAGGCCGTGCACCAGCACCAGCGGAGGGCCGCTGCCACCCCGCCACGTCAGCAGTTCGGTGCTCACCGCCTCATCTTGCGCTGTCGGCCACTGACTTCGGCGGGCGCGGTAGCCTAGCGCCATGTCCGTGGTGAAGATCAACGCAATCGAGATACCGCCGGGTGCCGGCCCCGAATTGGAGAAGCGGTTCGCCAACCGGGCGCACGCCGTCGACAACCAGCCTGGCTTCCTCGGGTTTCAGTTGCTACGCCCGGTCAAGGGCGAGGACCGCTACTTCGTGGTGACCAAGTGGGAGTCCGAAGAAGCCTTCCAGGCCTGGGCCACCGGACCGGCGATCCACGCGCACGCCGGTGAACGCGCCAACCCGGTGGCCAAGGGTGCCCATCTGCTCGAGTTCGAGGTTGTGTTGGACGTTGCCGGGACCGGCGCCGAGGCGTAGCGCGCGCCAGGCGCGCCGCCGCGCAGTGGTCAGCGGTGTGGTCAACGCCATCGCGCTGGCCACCGTCATCTCCTCCGCGGCCGCCCTGGCAACCGGCTGCGCCCCCGCGCCCGCACCGCAGGCCAACGCCGGCGCGGGTGTCCGCATCGACGTCAACACCCCGCAGGGGGTGCGGGCCAAACAGGTCATGGACATGCTGAACTCCGACTGGCCCATCGGGCCGGCCAGCGTCAAGACACTGGCCGCCCCGGACATGGTGGATTCGGTTTCGGCCACCATGGACTCACTGTGGTGGGACCGTCCGTTCACGCTGGCCGGTGTCGACATCGGCGCCAATGTGGCGACCCTGCACCTGCTCACCTCCTACGGTGCCCGCCAGGACATCGACCTGCGCACCGGCGACGACACCTTTGTCCGCCGGTTCGAGGTGACCACCGAGAAGCCCACCATCAACTCCTGGCAGGACGTCGATGCCGCACTGAGCCGGACCGGGGCCCGGTACTCGTGGCAAGTCTCCAAGGTCGACGATGGGCGCTGCGAGAAGGTGGCAGGCACCAACACCTCCGAATCTTTGCCGCTGGCATCAATTTTCAAGACCTACGTGCTCTTCGCGGTCGAAACCGCGGTGACCGCAGGCACTCTGGATTGGGACGACAAGCTCACCATCACCGCCGAGGCGAAGAAGCTCGGCTCGTCGGGTTTCGACAAGCTCCCGCCCGGGTCGCAGATCACCGTGCGTCAGGCCGCCGGCAAGATGATCGCCACCAGCGACAATATGGCCACCGACCTGTTGATCGGGCGGCTGGGCACGCACGCCATCGAGCAGGCGCTGGCCGAGGCGGGCCACCACGACCCGGCCAGCATGACGCCCTTCCCCACCATGCGCGAGATCTTCTCGATCGGTTGGGGGAACCCCGATCTGCGCGAACAGTGGAAGACCGCGAATCCGATGCAGCGCGCAATGCTGCTGCGGCAGGCCGACTCTCACCCCTACGACCCAGACCCGCAACGAACCCACGCCCCCGGGTCGGCGTACGGCGCGGAATGGTACGGCAGCGCCGACGACATCTGCCGGGTGCACGCCGCCCTGCAGCACAACGCCGTCGGCCGGGCCGCGCCGGTCAAGGACATCATGTCCGAGATCGCGGGTATCGACCTCGACCGCACCGAGTGGCCCTATATCGGTGCCAAAGCCGGCAACCTGCCCGGTGACTTCACCTTCAGCTGGTACGCCGTCGACCGCACCGGCCAGGCCTGGGTGGCCAGCTTCCAGTTCAACTGGCCGCGCTACCACAGCCCGAACGCCGGCGGCTACCTGATGACGATCATCAAGCAAGTCTTCGGGCTACTGCCCCGCTATCGCTGATCGAAGCCCGACCGCAGCGTCCACGCCGAGCCCCGAAAGTGCAGGACGGTCCGGCTGGCGGGTGCGACGTCGATGCGCCAGAACGACTTCGGCGGCGCCTCCAGAGCGGTCAGGATCGCCGCGCGCACCACCGCCGGATGGGTGACGGCCAGGGTACGGCCCTGCGTCGCACCGACGTCGCCAAGCCAGCCCCGCACCCGCGCTGTCAACGCGACGATGGATTCACCGCCATGAGGGGCGTCGCCCGGCGCGGACATCCAGCGTGCGAGGTGGACGGGATCCAGCTCGCCCAGCGCGCGGCCGCGCCACTGCCCGCAGTCCAGATCTGCCAGCCGCTCGTCGATGCGGACCCGCAGCCCGAGCGCTTCGGCAGTCTCGCGGACCCGTGCCTCTGGACCGGACAGCAGGTGTTCGGCGGCACCGAGATTGAGCCGGTCGAGCTGGCTGCGGCCCAACGGGGTCAGCGACTCGTCGACGGGAAATCGTCCGGCTGCCATGGCGTCGGTCATGGCATGTGACACCAGGGTCAGCCGGACGACCTCACTCACGCAGCGACGTGCTCCTGCCGCTGACCGTCGAGCAGCCGCGACAGCATCGCCCCGCCGAACAATCCGATCGTCGCCCAGATGATCACCTGGGTGCCCAGTGAGTACAACCGGAACTCGTAGAGATCGGCCGCCGGGAAGCCCGGAAACACGATGGCCCCGGCGTCGTTGACCATCGGGCCGGGCGTCTCGTCGATCGTCGGCAGGATGAGCATCACGATCGCGACCGCGACGATGTATGCACCGCCGGCGGCCAAGGTGGCGTTCCAGGCCCCCAGTGCCGGGGTGAGCTGGAACGCGAGATAGACCGCGGCCACCATCAGCAGCGCGGACAGCGCCACCATCAACACGTACAGCAGGGCGCGTTGCCTGATCGTCTCGTCGAGGCTGGTCGCCGGCGGGTTGGGCGGATACTTGAGCGCCGGCACCACCCACAGCGCGACCAGCATGGCGCCGGCCACCAGGACTGCGAGCTTGCGGGCCGACACGGATCCGATCCGGCTGTAGGCCACGCAGAACACGACGGCGAACAACGCACCCAGGGCGACGCTGAACGCCAGCACGCCCAATCCCATGCCGATGTTGGACTGCACCGCACGGGTGAAGAGCTCACCGCCCTCTTCGTGGCCGTGCCCGTGGCCGCTGGCCGTCTCCATGGCTTCATGCGCCGCGGCGGTGCCGTCCTCGAATTCGATGGCCCGCCCCACGATCGGTTCGATGAAGATCTTCGACCAGACGAATCCGAGCAGGCCGGCAAGGGCGCCGGCCAGGATGCCGCGCCAGATTATTGACTTTTCCATGAGGTCAGCGCTATCCCGCCGACTCAGTGGCAGGGGAAGCCGAGCAGATGGCGGGCGTCATGCACGAATTCGTGGATGTACATGTTGTCGCCGAAAACCGAGGTGGCGCCCTGATCGACGCCGACGAAATAGAGCACTACCAGCGCGAAGAACGCGGTCAGCGAGAGCCAGACGACGGCCTTGGTGGCCGACAGGTCGACGGCGCGGCTGCGGCCTGACTGGGTGTGTGAAGTAGCCATGAAGATGTCCTTTCAGGGAGCGTCGCGTCCCTCGATGAACGGTGACGAGCGTCGGGTCTGACTGTGGACAGTGGCGCGACCGTTCTGGATTCTCACCAGATTCCTCGACTCGTCTCTGACATTGGGCATCCTAACCCCTGCCGGGTCTAGCCCGCGCCGTATCCCAGTTGCTGGGCGGTGTACTTGGCGGCCTCGGTGACCGGCACGGCCTGCACGGCGGTGCCGTACGCGCAGAGCTCGGTCCACACATCACCGAGTTCGGTGGTGTCGAAACGCATCCCGACGATGGCATTGCCGCCGCGCTTACGCGCCTCGTCCATCAGCCGGTTCATCGCCTCGTTGCGGCTGTCGGCAAGGTTCTTCGTCATCCCCTGCAGCTCACCGCCGAACATGCTCTTCAGGCCGGCGCCCATCTGGGAGAAGGCATTGCGCGAGCGCACGGTCAGCCCGAAGACCTCGCCGCAGACCCGCTGGATCTCCCAACCCGGAATGTCGTTCGTCGTCACAACAAGCATGAGCAGAGGGTAGCTGGCGTTGCTGTCAGCATCGAGGGCCCGCGCGCGGCGAGTCCGTGCCGCCACCGCGAGTTCGGGATCTGTCACCGAGGCGGGTACGACGAAGGCCCCCGACTCGCGGTCGGGGGCCTTCGCTCGGCGTGGGTTCTTATTCGCTGGCGGTACCGGCGTTGGCCAGATCCGGCTCGGCCGTCTCGACCCGCTTGGGTCCACCGCTGAAGGTGAACTTCGCGTCCTCGCCCTGACCTTCGCCGTCCCAGTTCTCGACGTCGACGGTGACCAGCTGGCCGGGGCCGACCTCCTCGAAGAGGATCTTCTCCGAGAGGGCGTCCTCGATCTCGCGCTGGATGGTGCGGCGCAACGGCCGGGCACCCAGGACCGGATCGAAGCCGCGCTTGGCCAACAACGACTTGGCCTTGTCGGTCAGCTCCATCTCCATGTCCTTGGTCTTGAGCTGCTTGGACACCCGGCCCACCATGAGGTCGACCATCTGGATGATCTCGTTCTGGGTGAGCTGGTGGAAGACGATGATGTCGTCGATGCGGTTGAGGAACTCCGGGCGGAAGTGCTTCTTCAGCTCGTCGTTGACCTTCTGCTTCATCCGCTCGTAGTTGTTCTCGCCACCACCCTGGGTGAAGCCGAGACCGACGGCCTTGGAGATGTCGGAGGTACCCAGGTTCGAGGTGAAGATCAGCACGGTGTTCTTGAAGTCGACCGTGCGACCCTGGCCGTCGGTGAGACGACCGTCCTCGAGGACCTGCAACAGGGTGTTGTAGATCTCCTGGTGGGCCTTCTCGATCTCGTCGAACAGCACCACCGAGAACGGCTTCCTTCTGACCTTTTCAGTCAGCTGGCCGCCCTCCTCGTAGCCGACATATCCCGGCGGGGCACCGAATAGCCGCGACGCGGTGAAGCGGTCGTGGAACTCGCCCATGTCGATCTGGATGAGCGCGTCGTCGTCGCCGAACAGGAACTCCGCCAGCGCCTTGGACAGCTCGGTCTTACCGACACCGGACGGGCCGGCGAAGATGAACGAGCCGGACGGGCGCTTGGGGTCCTTCAGGCCGGCGCGGGTACGCCGGATGGCCTTCGAGACAGCCCGAACGGCGTCCTCCTGGCCGATGATCCGCTTGTGCAGCTCGTCTTCCATGCGCAGCAGCCGAGTGGTCTCCTCCTCGGTCAGCTTGAACACCGGGATACCGGTCCAGTTGCCCAGCACCTCGGCGATCTGCTCATCATCGACCTCGGCCACGACATCCAAATCACCTGAGCGCCACTGCTTTTCCCGCTCGGCGCGCTGAGCGACCAGCTGCTTCTCGCGATCGCGCAGGTTCGCCGCCTTCTCGAAGTCCTGCGCGTCGATCGCGCTCTCCTTCTCCCGGCGCGCGTCGGCGATCTTCTCGTCGAACTCGCGCAGGTCTGGCGGAGCGGTCATCCGGCGGATGCGCATCCGGGCCCCCGCCTCGTCGATCAGGTCGATCGCCTTGTCCGGCAGGAACCGATCGTTGATGTAGCGATCGGCCAGGGTGGCCGCCGCCACCATCGCGGCGTCGGTGATCGAGACCCGGTGGTGCGCCTCGTACCGGTCACGCAGACCCTTGAGGATCTCGATGGTGTGCGCCACCGTCGGCTCGCCGACCTGGACCGGCTGGAACCGGCGCTCCAGGGCGGCGTCCTTCTCGATGTACTTGCGGTACTCGTCGAGGGTGGTGGCACCGATCGTCTGCAGCTCACCTCGGGCGAGCTTGGGCTTGAGGATCGAGGCCGCGTCGATCGCACCTTCGGCGGCACCGGCCCCGACGAGCGTGTGCAGCTCGTCGATGAACAGGATGATGTCGCCGCGGGTGTTGATCTCCTTGAGCACCTTCTTGAGGCGTTCCTCGAAATCACCGCGGTACCGGCTGCCCGCCACCAACGACCCGAGGTCGAGGGTGTAGAGCTGCTTGTCCTTCAGCGTCTCGGGGACCTCACCGTGCACGATGGCCTGGGCCAGGCCCTCCACGACGGCGGTCTTGCCGACGCCGGGCTCGCCGATCAGCACGGGGTTGTTCTTGGTGCGCCGGCTCAGGACCTGCATCACCCGCTCGATTTCCTTCTCGCGGCCGATGACCGGGTCGAGCTTGCCCTCCATGGCGGCCGCGGTGAGGTTGCGGCCGAACTGGTCGAGGACCAGTGACGTGGACGGGTTGCCGGACTCGCCGCCGCGGCCGCCGGTGCCGGCTTCCGCGGTCTCTTTGCCTTGGTATCCGGACAGCAATTGAATGACCTGTTGACGCACCCGCGTCAGTTCGGCGCCGAGCTTCACCAGCACCTGGGCGGCCACGCCCTCGCCCTCACGGATCAGGCCGAGCAGAATGTGCTCAGTGCCGATGTAGTTGTGGCCGAGCTGCAGCGCCTCGCGCAGGCTCAGCTCCAGCACCTTCTTGGCGCGCGGCGTGAAGGGGATGTGGCCGGACGGGGCCTGCTGGCCCTGGCCGATGATCTCCTCGACCTGGCTGCGGACACCCTCTAGCGAGATGCCCAGCGACTCCAGCGACTTGGCGGCTACACCTTCACCCTCATGAATAAGTCCCAACAGGATGTGCTCGGTGCCGATGTAGTTGTGGTTGAGCATCCGGGCTTCTTCTTGAGCCAGGACGACGACCCTGCGGGCACGGTCGGTGAATCTCTCGAACATCCTCGGTTACCTGCTCTCCATCACGATTAGGTACAGCGGTAGTCACCACGTACCTGTCGTCCACTCTAATGGGCGCCCCCGGGAGGCGTCCTCCCTTGGCCACCCATACCCGCTTAGCTAGCGGTGCAGACCTAGCACACCAACGTGGGAGAAGGGAGATTCGTTTCCGGTAACCGCCGGTTGCCGCTTCGCCGGAAGCGAACGGCGCCAGGCAGTGCTCAGGTTGCGGTGCTCAGGTTGCGGCGTGGAAGGCGTCGATGATGTCGGCCGGGATACGCCCCCGGGTCGACACCTTGTGACCGTTGCGGCGCGCCCACTCCCGGATCGCCGCGCTCTGCTCGCGGTCGATGGCGGCACGGCCCCGCCCGGGCGGGCCGGAGCGACCCCGGCGGCGGCCACCGACCCGGCGGCTGGCCTCGACCCACGGCTTGAGATCGTTCCGGAGTTTCTGAGCATTTTTGGAGGAAAGATCGATCTCATAGCTCACTCCGTCGAGCGAGAATTCCACGGTTTCGTCAGCCGAGCCCGAACCGTCGAAATCGTCGACGAGGGTGACGGTCACCTTTTTTGCCATTACCTCACTGAATCCTTCTGCCTGCGCACAACAAGCGATTGCCGAGCGTCTCCCCCATGTGCACCAATGTGCCACATTGCCGCACGGCATTCAACAACGTTTGGATCAGCGCACCTCAGCTGTGGCGCCGAACAATCGGGAACAATACGGTTTCCCGAATTGACAACCCGGTGAGCGCCATCAACAGCCGATCGATTCCCATTCCGGTGCCCGTCGTCGGCGGCATGCCGTACTCCATGGCGGCGAGGAAATCCTCGTCCAGCGCCATCGCCTCGTCATCGCCGGCAGCGGCCGCCCTGGCCTGGGCCTCGAACCGTTCCCGCTGCACGATCGGGTCGACCAACTCCGAGTAACCGGTGGCCAGTTCGACTCCGCGCACGTATAGGTCCCACTTCTCGGTGACGCCGGCGATGCTGCGGTGCTGGCGGGTCAACGGTGTGGTCTCGACCGGGAAATCCTTGACGAATGTCGGGGCCCACAATGTGTTGCCGACGGTGTGTTCCCACAGCTCCTCGATCAGCTTGCCGTGGCCGTAGCCGCGATCGCGCGGGATCTCGACGTCCAGGCGGTCGGCAATGGCCAGTAAGTAATCCAACGAGGTCTGCGGCGTGATCTCTTCGCCCAGCGCTTCCGACAACGACGGGTACATTTGTATCGACGCCCATTCGCCGTCGAGGTCATAGATTGATCCGTCCGGCAATGGCACTTGCCTGGTACCGATGGCCTCGTCGGCGACTTCTTGAATAACTTCGCGCGTGACGATCGCCGAATCGTCATAGGTTCCCCACGCTTGATAAGTCTCGAGCATCGCGAATTCTGGCGAATGTGTTGAATCGGCGCCCTCGTTGCGGAAGTTCCGATTGAGCTCGAATACTTTCTCCAGACCCCCGACGACGCACCGCTTGAGAAACAGCTCCGGAGCAATTCGCAGATACAGGTCGGCGTCGAGCGCATTGGAGTGGGTGACGAACGGACGCGCAGCCGCACCACCGGCCAGCGTCTGCAACATCGGGGTCTCGACCTCCAGGAACCCGCGCCGCTCCAGGGCGTTGCGGACCGCACGCACCACCGCGATCCGCTGGCGGGCCACCGTGCGGGCCTGCGGCCGCACGATCAGGTCGACGTAACGCTGCCGGACCCGGGACTCCTCGCTCATCTCCTTGTGCGCGACCGGCAGCGGTCGCAGCGCCTTGCTGGCCATCTGCCAGGAGTCGGCGAGTACCGACAACTCCCCACGGCGCGAGCTGATCACCTCGCCGTGCACGAACACGATGTCACCGAGGTCCACCTCGGACTTCCAGGCCTCCAGTGCCTGCTCACCCACTCCGGCGAGGCTGATCATCGCCTGCAACTGGGTGCCGTCGCCCTCCTGCAGGGTGGCGAAGCACAACTTGCCGGAGTTGCGGGCGAACACCACCCGTCCGGTCACGCCGACGATGTCGCCGGTGGTGGCGTCGGCGGCCAGGTCGGGATAGGCGGCCCTGATCTCGGCCAGCGAGTGGGTGCGCGCCACCGCCACCGGGTAGGGGTCCTTACCCTCGGCCAGCAGCCGCTCGCGCTTGGCTTGGCGGATCCGGAACTGCTCGGGGACCTCAGAGCCTTCGTTCTCGACGTGAGGATCGGCGACGCGGGCTTTGTCCGGTGTATCAGCAGAGTCCGGCGTATCAGCAGAGGTCACGACGTGCCAGCTTAAATGAGGCCATGACGCCGCTCATCAACGCCGCTGCGGTAGCGGCCTTGGCCGACGAACGGGTGGACTGGCGATTCAAGGGTCTGCCCGCCGCCTGGAATGGGCGCACACCCGCCCAGATCTGTGCCGATCCACGCGAACTGGTCAGCGCCGGCCCGCTGGGCCCGGTGTGTGTCCTGCACGCGGACGCGCTCAACCACAACCTGGCGACGATGGCCGACTGGTGTGTGCGGCACGGCGTCGAACTGGCGCCGCACGGCAAGACCCATATGGCACCGCAGCTGTTGGCCCGCCAATTCGAGGCCGGGGCGTGTGCGGTGACCGCCGCCACGATCAGCCAGGTGCGGACGTTGCGCGCCTTCGGCGTACGCCAGGTGGTGCTGGCCAACGAATTGGTCGACGCCGCCGGGCTGGCCTGGCTGGCCGCCGAGCTCGACGACGATCCCGACTTCCGGTTGATCTGCTGGGTGGACTCGACCGACGGGGTGCGGCTGATGACCCAAGCACTGGACAGGGCCGGCCGGTTCAGCGACGCCCGGCGGCCGGTCGAGGTGTGTGTCGAGCTCGGCGCGATGGGCACCCGCACCGGCTGTCGCGACGACGCGCGGGCCGACGAGGTGGCCGCGGCCGCCGTGGCCAGCCCGCGACTCCGACTGGTCGGGGTGGCCGGCTACGAGGCCGCGTTGGGCCACGACGTATCGGCGGCCGGTGTCCAGCGGGTCGGCGATTACCTGAAGTGGATGCGCACCGTGGCGGCGCGGCTGGCGCAGCGCTGCGAGGTGGCCGATATCGCCGAGGTTGTCGTCACCGCCGGCGGGAGCACCCACTTCGACCTGGTGGCACGGGCCCTGGCCGGGCCGTGGCGCACCATCCTGCGCAGCGGTTGCTACCTGACCAACGACGACGGCCTCTACCTGAGGACCTCACCGCTGACCCGGCCCGGCGCCGAGCCGGGCGGCTTCCGGGCCGCCATGCAGGTCTGGGCGCAGGTGTGCTCACGACCGGAGCCGGGGCTGGCCTTGGTGACGATGGGTCGCCGTGACGTGTCATTCGACCAGGGACTTCCCGTGCCGCAACAACTTTGGCGCGACTCGCACTGGACGCCGGACGGGCTGGCCGGGTGTGAGGTGACCAATCTGAACGACCAGCACGCGTTTTTGCGGCTCTCACCGGCCGCCGAGGCGGTGGCGGTCGGGGATTGGATCGCGTTCGGGGTGTCCCATCCGTGCACGGTGTTCGACAAGTGGCAGCTGATTCCGGTACTCGATCGGGGTGGTCGAGTGATCGAGCTGGTGCGCACGTTCTTCTGAGCACGCCTAGCCTTGCCGGATGCTCACTGAATTGGTGGACCTGCCCGGTGGCTCATATCGCATGGGGTCGATCGACTTCTATCCCGAGGAGGCACCCGTACACACCGTGTCGATCACGCCCTTCGCGATCGAACGCCATCCGGTTACCAATGCCCAGTTCGCCGAATTCGTCTCGTCGACCGGCTATTCCACCGTCGCCGAGCGCGCCCTGGACCCCGCGGCTTTTCCCAGCGTGCCTGCCGACGAGCTGGTCCCCGGCGCGCTGGTGTTTCGACAGACGAGCGGTCCGGTGAATCTGCGCGACTGGCGTCAGTGGTGGGAGTGGGTGCCCGGCGCCTGCTGGCGGCACCCGCACGGGCCAGGGTCTTCGATCGACGACCGGCCAGATCACCCGGTTGTGCAGGTCGCTTACCCGGATGCCGCCGCCTATGCCGCCTGGGCGGGGCGCCGGTTACCCAGCGAGGCGCAGTGGGAATACGCCGCTCGCGCCGGTGCGCAGACCGCCTACGCATGGGGCGACGACGTGCGTCCCGGCGGCCAGCTGATGGCCAACACCTGGCAGGGGGCATTTCCGTATCGCAATGAGGGAACGCTCGGCTGGCAGGGCACCTCGCCGGTCGGCACCTTCCCGCCAAACGGGTTCGGATTGGTCGACATGATCGGCAACGTCTGGGAGTGGACCACCACGGCATATACCCGCCACCATCAGCTAGGCCGCCCTGCCCAGGGCTGCTGCCCGACGCCGCCATCCGACGGTGACCCAACCATTCACCAGGCGCTCAAGGGCGGATCGCATCTGTGCGCCCCCGAGTATTGCCACCGCTACCGGCCCGCGGCACGCTCATCACAGTCGCAGGACAGTGCCACCACCCACATCGGCTTTCGCTGCATCGGCTGAATGCCACCTAGTGGCGAAACAAAGCCCCCAACGCCGGGTCATAGCTGCTGGCCTCAGCGTTTTCGACGCATCAGGTGGCGTAACATTTCCAACACCGCCACCGTGCCCTCTGGATGGCACAGTGAATGCATGCCACGGCGCCCGAAGATCCCACCGAAGGACTTTCCCCGTCCGCCGGTGCGCGACTACGCCGGCACCCGGGCAGACGCGGCACGGTGGGTTCGCGACGTATTGCGCGGCCAGATCCTCGAAGGGGCCTACGGCGGGCTCGCGGCCGCACGCCCGGCGCTGCCCCCGGAATCGGAGCTCGCCGTCGAACTCGGTGTGAGCCGGAACGCGATTCGCGAAGCGTTGGAGTTACTCAGGGGCGAAGGGCTCATCACCCGGGTGCAGGGCTCGGGGACATTCGTCACCGGAGCGAAGCTGCGCCAGCACCTCGATCGGCTCGAAGGGCTGGCAGAATCGCTTGCTGGACACCAGCTTCCGGTGGACAACGTCGTGCTTTCCGTGCGCGAGTCTACCGCGACTCCGTTCGTCGCCGCGAAACTACAGCTGCCGGAGAACGCACCGATCCTGTTCATCGAGAGGCTGCGCTCGGTGGGCGGACTCCCACTGTCTCTGGACACCACGTCGTTGCGGATCGGTGCTATCCCGGTCGACGCCGAGCTTACCCAGCAGGACGTCTTCGCCCTCATCGAGCAGGAGCTCGGGGTCCGGCTCGGTTGGGCAGAGATCACCGTCGAATCCGTTGCGGCAGACGCCAAGACCGCTGAGCTACTCAAAATACGAACTGGTGCACCACTGTTGTTGCTTCACCGGCTCACCCACCTCGAGGACGGCACCCCGTTCGACCTCGAGACCGTGCGGTACCGCGGCGACCGGTGTTCATTGGTGACCACCGCCGCCCGCGGAACCGCTCCCCCACCCTGACATCCAAGGCTCGTCACTTCCTCGCCCGGCAGGGAATCAACCGCAATGAACAGAGAGGTCTCTTCGTCATGCCCACACAACCCAACATCGTCTATTTTCACGTCGACAACCTCGGAATGGGTGAACTCGGTTGCTACGGCGGTGGGATCCTGCGCGGGGCCGACACCGTCAGGGCGGACGCCTTCGCCGCCGAGTCGCTCAAACTTTCCCACTTCGTCGTCGAGCCGCAGTGCACCCCGACCCGGTCGGCGTTAATGACCGGGCGGTATCCGATCCGATCCGGCAACCACACGATCGCGCTCGGCGGCAATGGCGGCGGCATCGTCGCCTGGGAGCGCACCATGGGCGATATACTTTCCGAATCGGGTTATGCTACAGCATGTTTCGGAAAGTGGCACATCGGCGCCGAGGACGGCCGCTGGCCAACAGATCATGGATTTGACGAGTGGTACGGTCCGGCCCGCACCTACGACGAATGCCTGTGGCCCGACGACCCCTGGTACAACGCCGACCGGGACGGTTACTCCTACATGTACGACGGCACGAAAGCCGACGGTGTAAAGGCCACCGACCAGCAGCTGACGGTCAAACTCAAAGGCGAGATGGACGGCGAATACGACCGCCGGGCAAAGGCGTTCATGAAACGCAGTGTCGACGCCGACAAGCCTTTCTACCTCTATCACAACCATTCGCTGATGCATTTCCCGATGGAGGTGCGCCCGGAGTTCAAAGGCAAGAGCACCAACGGAGCTTGGGGTGACTCACTGCTGATGCTCGATCACGACTTCGGCAGCATCCTTGACGCACTCACCGAACTCGGTATCGAGGACAACACCATAGTGGTGTTCGCCGGAGACAACGGTGCCGAAGATCACCTAGCCGGTCGCGGTACCGCGGGCTTCTTCGACGGCTCCTACTTCAGCTCGGCCGAAGGCGGGATCCGCACGCCGTGCCTGATCCGCTGGCCGGGCAAGGTGGCACCGCGCGAAAGCAACGAGATGGTGCACGTCACCGACATGTTCCCGACACTATTGCGCTGGGCGGGCTGCGACATCCCCGATGACCGCATCATCGACGGTATCGACCAGCGGGACTTCTTCGCGGGCGCCGAGGAATCCCAGCGCGAAGGCTGCATGGTCTGGCTCAATGAGGAACTCCACGCGGTGAAGTGGTCACAGTTCAAGATCAACTTCAAGCGTCAGCAGCACTTCCACGATCCCGAGATCCCACTCGGATTCGCTCGCATCACGAATCTGCTGGAAGACCCGAAGGAGCGCGAAGCCGTCAACCAGACCTGGGTTCGATGGTGGGTCATGCAGCATGCCTATCGGTTTATCCAGGAATTCGACGAAAGCGTGAAGACGGAGGAACTCATCCCCGCCGGCGCTCCGATCGACTTCGTGCCGACCCGTCCGCAGTAGTCAACGAAACAGCCAGGGCCGCTTGTGAATACTTCTGGATATGGCGCCAACTCCATCACGATCCTGGAAGGTCTCGACGTTGTTCGCAAGCGTCCCGGCATGTACATCGGCTCGACGGGTGAACGCGGTCTGCACCACATGGTCTGGGAGGTCGTCGACAATGCCGTCGACGAGGCGATGGCCGGGCACGCCAGTCGCGTGGACGTGACCCTGCTCGCCGATGGCGCGGTGCAGGTAGCCGACGACGGTCGAGGGATCCCGGTGGCCGAGCACGCCACCGGGATCCCCACGGTCGACGTCGTCATGACGCAACTGCACGCCGGCGGCAAGTTCGACTCTGATTCCTACAGCGTGTCCGGCGGCCTTCACGGTGTCGGCGTCTCAGTGGTCAACGCCCTGTCCACTCGCCTCGAGGTCGAGATCTACCGCGAGGGGTATTGCTGGTCGCAATCGTATGAACGATCAGTCCCGGGCACGCTCAACCGCGGTGCGGCAATGTCGAAAACCGGAACCACGGTGCGCTTCTGGGCGGATCCCGAGGTATTCGAGACAATCACATACTCCGCGGAGACGATCGCCCGGCGCCTGCAGGAGATGGCTTTTCTCAACCGCGGGCTGACCCTGACTCTCACCGACCTGCGGACCCCGACCGACGACCACCTGGGTCGCACGTTTCACTACGCCAACGGACTGGCCGACTTTGTCGCTCACATCAACAGTGCAAAAGAGCCCATCCAGCCAACGATCATCGGCTATCACGGCGCCGCGACGGGCATCGAGGTCGAGGTCGCGATGCAGTGGAACGCCGGGTACACCGAATCGGTGCATACGTTCGCCAACACCATCAACACTCACGAGGGCGGCACGCACGAAGAAGGCTTCCGTGCGGCACTGACGACGGTGGTCAACAAGTACGCCAAAGACAAGAAGCTGCTCAAGGACAAAGATCCCAACCTCACTGGCGACGACATCCGCGAGGGCCTCGCCGCCGTGGTCGCGGTGAAGGTCACCGAACCCCAGTTCGAGGGACAGACCAAAACCCGCCTGGGCAACGCCGAGGTCCGTTCGTTTGTCCAGAAGGTCTGTCACGAGAAGCTGGCACATTGGCTCGACACCAATCCTGCTGAGGCGAAGACGATCATCGCCAAGATCGCTTCGTCGGCGCAGGCGCGACAAGCAGCACGCAAGGCCAGAGACTTGGTGCGGCGCAAGAGCGCCACCGACATCGGTGGTCTGCCCGGCAAGCTGGCCGACTGCCGCTCCACCGACCCGCGCCTGTCGGAACTGTATGTGGTGGAGGGTGATTCGGCTGGCGGCTCGGCCAAGAGCGGTCGGGACTCGATGTTCCAGGCGATCCTGCCGTTGCGCGGCAAGATCATCAACGTCGAGAAGGCGCGCATCGACCGGGTGCTGAAGAACACCGAAGTCCAGGCCATCATCACCGCCCTGGGCACGGGTATCCACGACGAGTTCGATCTGGCCAAGCTGCGCTACCACAAGATCGTGCTGATGGCCGACGCCGACGTTGACGGGCAACACATTTCGACGTTGCTGCTGACGCTGCTGTTCCGGTTCATGAAGCCGCTGGTGGAGAACGGCCACATCTTCCTGGCGCAGCCGCCGCTGTACAAGCTCAAGTGGCAGCGCGCCGACCCGGAGTTCGCCTACTCCGACCGGGAGCGTGATGGTCTGCTGGAAGCCGGAAAGAAGGCCGGTAAGCGAATCAACGTCGACGACGGTATCCAGCGCTACAAGGGTCTGGGCGAGATGGATGCCAAGGAGCTGTGGGAGACCACCATGGACCCGTCGGTCCGGGTGCTGCGCCAGGTCACCCTCGACGACGCCGCCACCGCCGATCAACTGTTCTCCATCCTGATGGGCGACGACGTCGAAGCCCGGCGCAGCTTCATCACGCGCAACGCCAAGGACATTCGCTTCCTCGACATCTGACGTCAGAGCAGCGGCAGCAGCAGATAGACCAGCACCAAAGCCGACAACGCCAGCACGCCGGTGCCTGCTATCACCACGTCACGCCGGACCGCGCCGGGTGTCACACCACGCACGACGAGCAGGCGGCGGCGCCTAACGCCTATCGCCCAGACGATCAAGGCCACCGCGCCTGCCGCCGCCCCGACCGTCACACGACCCGGATGTTCGATCAGGGTGGCGACGTCGCGGTCCTTCACAAGAAGGAGTCCGCCGGTCACCATGACAGCAAGCGAAGTGCGGGTCCACGCGAGCACTGTCCGCTCGGGTTGCAGCCCGCGGTCTCCAGCCAACGATTCCGAATTCATCGCGGCCCGGCGTTGGCCGCAACCGCCAGGGTCACCGTCACCGCGCTGATCACGAGGAGCCCGGCTGCCAGGTACGCCGGCGCAGTCGCTCGCGGCAGGGGAAGGTCGCGTCGCATCGCGCGATCGACTTGATGCCAACGGCGTAATCCGGCACCCGTCGTCAGCATCGCCAGCGCTCCGACCGCGGCGCCGAGCCCGTGACGCAGACCCGGAACACCCAGCTCCGGCAGAAACTGGACCACTGCGACCGCCGCCGCGAGCAAGCCCAGCGACGTCCGCTGCCAGGCCAGAAACGTCCGCTCATTGGCCAGAGTGAACCGATAGTCGGGCTCTGCATGTCGTGAATTATGTTCGTCGACAATAGGTTCCGTGCTGATCGGTCGCATCGTTCCAGTGTGGCGCGCGCTGCCGGCGCAAAGCCACTATGGTTCAGGTGGCGTAACGAAGACTTCACGTCGGCGCAGGTGGGGCCCACCACGCACGATGTTACCGGGCCACAATCCCTGGGGACTCGCCGGCGGACCGCCGAAGATCTTAAGTCTCCGCCATCCTGACCTTGGTCATCTGACCTGCGTTGATGGCGTAACGGCCGTGCAACGTTCAGTGACGGCGAGGTAACAGAAGACGCCGAACCTGGTGTGCATGGAGAACCAAAGCGGAGGCTCACGGGCTCGGCGTCGGTCCGCCGCCGCAGTGGCTGTGACGCTGAGCTTAGTAGCTGCGCAGGCGCTGACCGGCTGTGGATTGCTGACCGAGCCGACGATCACTGTCAACGTCGGCTACCAGTCCAAGACCATCAACACTGTCAACGCCGGCACCCTGATGCGCGATCGGCGCGAGTTCGAAGACACACTGAACCGGCTCGGAACAGCCAACGGAAAGAAGTACCGGGTGGTGTGGCAAGACTTCGCTTCCGGCGCACCACTCACAGCGCAGATGATGGCCACTCATGTCGACATCGGCTCCATGGGTGATTATCCGTTGTTGACCAACGGCTCGAAGACCCGCAAGTACAGCGACGCCGAGACCGAGCTGATCGCCACCACCGGCTATAGCCTGCGCGGCTCACTCAATCAGGTTGTGGTACCGGCCGAATCGACCGCTCGCACCCTGGGCGACCTGGCCAGCCGACGAGTCTCCACCAGCCTAGGCTCCGCGGGGGACGGCATGTTCTCCACTGCGTTGCAGCGCAACAAGATCGAAAAGACCGCAGTGAACATCGTCAATCAGGACCCGGCGGTGGGCGCATCCGCGATCGACGGCGGGCAGGTGGATGCCCTGGCACAGTTCGTGCCCTGGCCGCAACTGGTGATCTTCCGGAACAACGCCAGGCTGCTCTACGACGGAGGCGACAACGAGGTCCCGACCTTCCACGGTGTGGTGGTGCGTCGGCAATTCGCCGACGCACACCCGGAGGTGACGGCCGCCTTCCTGCAAGCGATGAAGGCGACCACCGAGTACATCAACACCAACCCGCTACCCGCAGCGCTGCGGGTGAGCGCCATCACGGGCATCGAACCCGAAGTCGTGTACCTCTACAACGGCCCCAACGGGCTGGTGTCCTTCGACATGACACTCAAACCCCAATTCGCCGCGGCGTTCGACCAGATCAAAACGTTCCTCGTCACACGAGGCAGCGTGACGGCCGATTTTGACATAGCCGGCTTTCTCGACGACAGCCATCTGCGTCAGCTGTTCGGTGCTGACTACGAGCAGCGCCGCGACAGCATCGTCAACCCCGATCCGTTGACCGGCACCGACGATCTGTGCCGATTGCCGGTAGCCGATCCGGCTCAGGCATCTGAGGTGTGGGCAAAGGATGCCGATCACACTCAAGTCGCCGCTACGCCGACGTGCCTCTTGCGTCGGGTCGCCGCCACCCCCGCGGTACGGGCCGCTTATGTGCCCGACACTCTCACCGGCATTCGGCTGTTCGCCGATCACGCCGTGTGGCTGCAGGATCCGGGCGCTGCACCGACGCAGCGCTATAAACCGTTCGCCACCGACGCCGGTGCCGACACCTACCGAGCCGAACATCCGCAAGCACAACCCGTCGGCTATTCGATCGCGGTCTCGCAGTCGAGATCGTCCGGCTAGTCATCCAACCCGGTAATCGAAGGAGACACGATGACACTGACTCTCAACGATGTGGGTGCCGCACCCACTCGGGCGTCGGCCGCGCCACCGAAGAGGTCCAACCGCAATACCATCGCAGGCTTGCTGCCGGCGAAGCTCCGCACCCGCGCCGCGGCCTTCACCCTGCCGCTGATTCCCATCACAGCGTTCCTGGTGCTCTGGCACCTGCTGACAAGCCACAACGTAGTGGCCTGGCTGCGGTTCAACCGCATGCCCACCCCCGCCAGCGTCTTCGACGCCTTCGTCGCGCGGGTCGGCTCGGGGTCCTACTACGACGATCTGCTGGCCAGTCTGCAACGCATCCTGCTCGGATTCGGGCTGGCCGCCGTTGTCGGCATCGCTCTCGGCATTCTGGTGGGCCGCTCGGAGATCGCGCGAATGACATTGCGGCCCTTCATCGAGATCATTCGGCCGATCCCCGCGATCGCACTGGTGCCGCTGACCATCCTGCTGTTCCCATCCAGCGAGCAGGGCATCGTGTTCATCACGTTCTTCGCCGCGTTCTTCCCCGTGGTGGTCAGCACCATCCATGCGATGGACTCACTACCGAAGGTATGGGAGGAAGCCGCCAAGACGATGGGCGCAGGTCGAGTGTCCCTCCTGTTCCATGTGATCCTGCCCGGTGCGCTACCAAGCATCTTCGCCGGCCTGTCAGTTGCCATGGGCGTCGCATGGATCTGTGTGGTAAGCGCTGAGATGATCTCCGGACAGTTCGGGATCGGTTATTTCACCTGGCAGTCCTACGGATTGCTGGACTACGCAGGCGTTGTGGTCGGCATGATCTCGATCGGTGCGCTCGGTTTGATCACCGCGTGGCTCGTGGAATTCGCCGGCCGCCGGGTCAACCGCTGGTTGCCGAGGGCCGCCCGATGAGCCAAGGTGCAGTTACCCTCGACAGCCTGAAGCTTGGCTTCAATGGTGTTCTGGCAGCCGATATCTCACTGGCCGTCGACCCCGGCGAGGTCATCGTCTTCCTCGGCCCGTCCGGCTGCGGCAAGTCGACGATCCTGCGGGCACTGGCCGGGCTACTCGCCCCGATGGGCGGCGCCGCCACGGTGGACGGTGCGCCTGTAACGGGTAACGCCGCCCAGTGCGCCATGGTCTTCCAGGAGGACGCCCTGTTCCCATGGCGTAC
Source organism: Mycolicibacterium litorale (assembly GCA_002007745.1). Classification (GTDB taxonomy): domain Bacteria; phylum Actinomycetota; class Actinomycetes; order Mycobacteriales; family Mycobacteriaceae; genus Mycobacterium; species Mycobacterium litorale_A. The sequence goes on from CP019882.1 coordinate 5,385,960, forward strand.
CGCCCTGAAGAACGTCCAGTACCCGATCCGGCTACGGGGCGTGCGGGGCAAGGAGCTGAAACGGACTGCGACCGCCCGTTTGGAGCAGGTCGGTCTCGGCGCCTACCTCGATCATCTGCCCAGTCAGCTCTCCGGTGGCATGCGCCAGCGCGTGCAGCTCGCCCGCACCTTGGCGTGCGAACCACGGGTGATGCTCATGGACGAGCCATTCGGTGCCCTCGACGCACAGACACGGCTGGATATGCAACGGCTGCTGACATCAGTGTGGGAGCAGCAGAAGATGACGATCCTGTTCGTCACCCACGATGTCGATGAGGCACTGCTTCTGGCTGACCGCGTGGTTCTGCTCAGCCACCGGCCGGCAACCGTCGCAGACATCATCACCATCGACAACCCGCGGACACCCGAGGCGCAATTCGAGGAGCAATACCAGCGACGACGTTACGCCATCCTCGAGTTCCTCGGACAGAGCCCGGCACAGAGCGCCTGAGGAGCCCGGCTGTGAGCCTCACCCTTTCCACCGCCCACCGACCTGGCACTGATGCGACTTCCGTTGTGCACGCGCTGCGTTCGCCGACGCGCTTACGGACCGAGGTGTTGGCCGGCCTGGTTGTCGCGCTGGCGCTGATTCCGGAAGCCATCGCATTCTCGGTGATCGCCGGGGTGGACCCGAGGGTAGGCCTGTTCAGCTCGGTGACGATGGCGATCACGATCGCGTTCACCGGGGGCGGCCCGCGATGATCTCGGCAGCCACCGCCGCGGTGGCTCTGGTCGTCGCACCAGTGGCGCACACCCACGGGGTGGGATATCTGGTCGCGACGATCGCGCTCGCCGGCTGCTTTCAGATGACCCTGGCCTTCGCCGGGGTGGCCAAGTTGATGCGCTTCATCCCCCGCAGCGTCATGGTCGGGTTCGTCAATGCATTGGCGATCTTGGTCTTCGTATCGCAGGTGCCCCACCTGTTGGGCGTTCCGTGGCTGGTGTTTCCGCTGACCGCCGTGGGCATCGTCGTGATGGTTCTACTACCCAAGATAACCACCGCCGTACCCGCGCCGCTGGTAGTCGTGCTCCTGCTCACCGGGGCGGTTGTCCTGTTCGGTTGGCATGTGCCAAACGTGGGAGATCAAGGTGCGTTGCCGGATTCGCTACCGAGTCTGGGAATTCCGCATATTCCCTTTACATTCGACACACTGCGGATCATCGCACCGTACTCGCTGGGCGCCGCGCTGGTCGGGCTGTTGGAATCGCTGATGACCGCCAAACTCGTCGACGACATCACCGAGACACCGTCGAACAAGACGCGCGAAGCCTGGGGCCAGGGAATGGCCAACATCGTCACCGCCGCCTTCGGCGGGATGGGTGGTTGCGCAGTGATCGGTCAGACCATGATGAACGTCAAGATCGCGGGCGCCCGCACCCGGTTGTCGACGTTGTTGACCGGGGTCTTTGTGCTGGTACTCGTGGTGTCGCTGGGACCCGCGGTCGGGCTGATCCCGATGGCCGCACTGGTGGCCGTGATGATCGTGATATCGGTGGCGACGTTCGACTGGCACAGCGTTGCGTTGTCCACTCTGCGCGTGATGCCGCGCAGCGAGACAGCAGTGATGGTGGTGACCGTCGTCGGAACCGTCGCCACGGGCAACCTTGCCATCGGCGTGTCTCTGGGTGTGCTGACCGCCATGGTCGGCTTCGCTCGCCGGGTCGCACATCTGACGACCGTCGAATGCCACGACGCCGAGCCGGCGTCGTCGGTGCCCCGGACCTACCGCGTGCGCGGCGAGTTGTTCTTCGCATCAAGCAACGACCTTGTCCACCAGTTCGACTACGCCAACGATCCCAATCGTGTGGTGATCGATCTATCGGCTACCGACGTGTGGGACGCATCGTCGGTCGCGGCGCTGGACTCGATCCGGCGAAAGTACGAGGCACGGGGGAAGACTGTGACGCTCATCGGCCTCGACGGTCCGAGTCTGGAGCGGCTCAGCAAGTTGTCCGGCCGGATGGGAATCTAACGTGCGGATTTCATCCGGCCGCGCTGGTTGTCCCGGTTGCGCTCGTAGACCATCCGCAGCCCGTCCAGGGTGAGGTGCTTGTCGTAGTGCGCCACGGTGTGCAGGTCGGGCAGCATCAGCGGGGCGGTGTGCCCGGTGGCCACCACGGCGACGTCCGAGCCGGCGAAGCCGTCGACATCCTCGCGGATCCGCGTGACCAGTCCGTCGACCAGCCCCGCGAACCCGAACAGCGCACCGGACTGCATGCACTCGACGGTGTTCTTGCCAACCACCGACCGGGGCCGGGTGAGCTCCACGCGGCGCAGCGCGGCCGAGCGTGCCGCAGCGGCATCGGAGGACACCTGGACGCCGGGAGCGATTGCCCCGCCGAGGAATTCACCTTTGGCCGAGACCACGTCGACGCAGATCGACGACCCGAAATCCACCACGATGGCGGCCGAGGAGAACTTGGCGTAGGCGGCCAGGCAGTTGACGATGCGGTCGGCGCCGACCTCCTTGGGGTTGTCGACCAGCAACGGGATTCCGGTGCGCACTCCCGGCTCGATGAGCACGTGCGGCACCGTCGGCCAGTACTGGTCGAGCATGAGCCGGACCTCGTGCATGACCGACGGGACGGTGGACAGGCCGGTGGCCCCGGTCAGCCGTTCGGAGTCGTCTCCGATGAGCCCTTCGATGGTGAGCGCCAATTCGTCTGCGGTCACCTCCGGCTCGGTCCGGATCCGCCACTGCTGCACGACTTTCGCATGGTTGCCGGAGCCGGAGATCAGTCCGACGACGGTGTGGGTGTTGCGGACGTCGATGGCCAGGAGCACGATTACCGCACCGTCCGCGAAGACAGCGGGTCGGTGTGCGGCACCGTCACGCGGTGGATGTCGTTGTGCAGCGTCGTACCAAACATCAGTTTCTCCAAGTGATTTCGTGCTGATCGGCCTTGCCGACGCCTGGCGGTGCGGTGTCGGTGGACAGGTCGATCGCGATATTGTCCAGCAGCCGGGTCGTGCCAAGGCGCGCGGTGAGCAGCATGCGCGCCGGTCCGTAGGCCGGTGCCGGTTCCAGCTGGGGCCCACGCACTTCGAGGTAGTCGACCTCGATGGCAGGCACCTCGTCGAGGACCGCGCGGGCGGCGTCGAGCGCTGCCGCCGCGCCACCGGAGGCGCCGTACATACCGGCCAGCAGCGCCGACGACAGCGCACCGGCCTGTTCGCGTTCCTCGGCGCTGAGATACCGGTTGCGCGAGGACATGGCCAGCCCGTCGGATTCCCGCACGATCGGCACGCCGACGATCCGGACGTCGACGTTGAGGTCGGCCACCATCTGCCGGATGAGCACCAGCTGCTGATAGTCCTTCTCGCCGAAGAACGCCCGGTCCGGGCGCACGATCTGGAGCAGTTTCAACACCACGGTCAGCATGCCGGCGAAGTGCCCGGGCCGAGCCGCTCCCTCCAGCTCGGCACCCAGCGGGCCGGGGTGCACCGTGGTGCGGGGGCCGTCGGGATACATGGCCGCCGCACTGGGCGCGAACACCACCTCCACCCCCTCGCCGGCGAGCAGTTCCAGGTCGGCGTCCAGGGTGCGCGGGTAGGCGTCGAGATCTTCGTTCGCTCCGAACTGCAGCGGGTTGACGAAGATCGATACCACCACCACAGCACCGGGAACCCGTTTGGCCGCCCGCACCAGGGCCAGGTGGCCGTCGTGCAGCGCGCCCATCGTCGGCACCAGCATCACCCGCCGCCCGGTGTGGCGTAGCGCCCGTGTCACATCCGAGACCGCCTTGGGGGTCGGATACATGTTGAGCTGTCCGGCGGCGAACTGCGGCCCCACGCTCATCGTCGCCGTCCTTGCTTGCCTGACCAGTCCGCCAACACGTCAAAGACCTCCTCAGGTGCGTGCGCACGTTGCGCGGTGCGCAGCGAGTTCGCGTAATAGCTTTGCGCCAGTTCAGGATCCACCGGTTCGAGCGCCGCCAGATGACCGGCGACGGCGGCGGCGTCGCCGCGGGCGACCGGCCCGGTGAGCGCCGCCTGCCCGCGTTGCAGGGTGTTCTCGAGCGCGGCCCGGGCCAGCGGACCGACGATGCGCTCGGCCAGTCCGCCCGGCGCGTCGCTGATGAGTTCCTGACCCAGCAGCTCCTGGCCGGCCAGCGCCGCACGCAACGCGTCGAGGGCGTCGGCGATGACAGTGGCGACGTGGTTGCTGGCATGTGCCAGGGCCGCGTGGTAGAGCGGGCGGGCGTCTTCGCGGACGCCGAACGGTTCGCCGCCGATCTCGAGGACCAGCGACTGCGCGATCGCATAGCCGATCTCGTCGGCGGCGGTCACCCCGAAGCAGGTGTCGGCCAACCGTGCGACGTCCTCATCGGATCCGGTGAACGTCATCGCCGGATGGATCGCGAGCGGAACGCAGCCCTGCTCGGTGAGCGGAGCCAGGATCGCCACCCCGTTGGCGCCGGAGGTGTGCACGACGATGGTGCCGCGGCGCACCGCACCCGTCGCGGCCAGGCCGTTGATCAGTGCGGGGAGTTCGGAATCGGGCACGGTCAGCAACAGCAGTTCGGCACTGTCGGCGACGTCGGGTACCGGCACGATCGGGGTGTCCGGCAGCCGCCGCTCGGCGAGCCGGCGGGACGTGGTGGAGATGGCGCTACATGCGACCACCACATGCTCGGCGCGCTCCAGCGCCATGCCGAGGGCAGTGCCGACCCGACCGGCCGAGATGATGCCCACCTTGAGCCGCGCCGGGCGCAAGCCGCTGGGAGTCCCCACGTCGACGACCTCGCTGACGTCAATGGCTGTGTTTCGTTCCGGTCCTTGGTCGGGTACCGGACGGTCGTCACAACTCTAGCCCGCCTGCGAAGACGCTCCCGCCGGTGCCGCGCTAGTCCTCGCGCCGGCGCCGGCGGCCGCCGCCGGCACCGCCGTTGGCCTGCAGTCGGGCCAGCAGGTCGGCGACCGACTGGCCACCGGTGTGCTGCCCCTCCGGGGCCTCGGGTTGCGGCTCGTCCTCCGCTCCGCGATGGCGAGCCGCGGGCGGCGCCGACATCGCCGGCGCCGACGGGCCATAGCCGGCCGGGCCCGCGCCTTCGGCGCCGTGCCGGGACCGCGGCGCGGGCGGTTCGGCCGGGGGCTGCATGACGGGTTGCGGGCGGGGCTGGGGTGCGGGCTCCGCGGTGGGGGCGGACTCCTGGTCCGGAGTCCAGTGCCGGCCGCGCGGCTGTTCGGGGGGCGGCTCGGCCGGCGTCTGGGCCGACGTCTGGGCTGGCGGCTCGGCCGGGCCGGTCGAACCGGCGGGCACCCAGTGACTGCCGGGGGCGCCGGGCGGTAGCCACTGCCCCTCGGCCTCCACCGGCCGCCACTGTGCCGCTTGTGCGGGTTCGGGTGCGGGTTCGGGCTGGGGTTCGGGTCGCGGCGGTGGCGGCGTGAACGGGCGGTTGCCGCGGTCGCCGTTTTCGCCGGATCGCCGGTGTGAACCGCGATAGTTCTCGCCCAGATCGGGCTGGGGCTCGACACGGCGCCGCGGCGGCGGGGCGTAGGGCTGCTGTGCCGGTGCCGGTGGCGGTGGCGGACCCAGCGGCTCCTCGGGGACGTCGATGATCGGGTTCTCCGCGGTGCGGCTGCTGGTCTCCTCGGAGCGCACCGGAGTGATGCGACTGCTCTGCACCCGGCCCGGCGTCGGCGGCATGGTGGTGGTGTCCTGGGTCCAGTCCGCGCGGCGGCCGGCGCGATCGCCCTCGAGGGCCGGGCGGTCGCCGAGGTCCGCGTCGAAGAGGATCTCCAGATTCGCCCGCAGTGCCGCCAGCTCGGCGCGCAGCGCGGCGACCTCGTCGGCGGCCTGGGCGCGCAGCTCGGAGGCCAGTTCCCGGCGCAGGTGCGACTCGACGCTCAGCTCGTATTCCCGGCGGGCGGAGATCTCCCGGTCCAGCTGGAGGTCGTAGACCAGTTTGAGGTCTCTGGCCCTGGCGGCGTCGATATCGCTCTGCCTGCGGTAGATGACCGATACAAAGGCGGCCACCACGGCCGCCCACAGGGACAGAATGACCGCCAGCTTCAGCAACTCGACCCGGTCGGTGAAGACCAACGCGGAACTGGCCGCGAGGGCAAGGACCAGCAACACCGTCAAGAGCAGCCACCCCGGCCTGCGGCCGCCGCGCCGGTTCCTGGCGCCGCGGGACAGAACGGTCATGGGGTGACTGTACCCGCGCGTTGTCCGCGCACGTGTCCTCGAACTGCGGCGATTCGTCTGCCGAGCCGAAGTTGGGGGCTCTTGCCGCCGAGCTATGCGGCGTCAGCGTCGGCGTTGTCGTTCGGCTCCCCCGGCGACTTACAGCAATGTTCGAGCCACAACGCGGCCGCCACCAACGCCAGCGCACTGGCGGCGGCGACCACCGTGCCCGGGATGAAGCTGCTGGCGACCTGCTCGGCTCGCCGAAGCCACAGATAGATCAAGATGCCGATCCACCAGCCGGCCATCAGCGCGCCGACCCAGGCCGAGGCTTTGGCGATCACCACGCTGCGTGCCACCGCCAGGGGGTGCAGGCGGCCGCCGCCGACCCCGATCTGCCCCTCGCGGATCTTGGCCCGCACCGACACCGCCCAGGCCGCCTCGATCGCGCCGACCGCCAGCAGGGACAACCCGGTCCACAACGTGATCGGGGGAAGTTGCGGTACAGGACACGCATCAGCAGCCAGGTCAGGACGGCGACGCCGACGACCGCGGCGGCGAGATCGCGCTTTCGGGTGGACTCCATCAGCGACCCAACCGCAGCACCAACGGCGTCAGTCGCACACCGTCGCGGTCCACCGGGTCCAGCTCGGTGAGCAGTCGGTCGACCCGACTGCGCTCCCCGGCCACGGTCAGCTCCGCGTCGGGGTCGACGGCCAGCCACGGCACCATCACGAACGCCCGCAGGTGGGCCAGCGGATGCGGCAACGTCAACCCCTCGTCGCGGGAGAACACCTCGTACTCGCCGTCGTGGCAGCAGACCAGGTCGACGTCGAGGGTGCGCGGCCCCCATTTCTGGCCGCGGACCCGCTCATTGGCCTGCTCGAGTGCCTGGGCCAGGCGCAGCCAGGCGTGCCCGTCGAGTGCGGGATCGTCGGCGACGACGACGGCGTTGAGGAACGGCCCCTGCTCGACACCACCCCAGGCATCGGTTTCGTAGACCGGCGACAGCGCGCGCACGGAGTCGCCCAGCCCGTCGACGGCGGCCTGCAACCGGGCCATCCGGTCACCCAGGTTGGAGCCGATCGACAACACGACCCGGGTCATGTCGCACCTGCGGCCGCAACGATCTGGCCCCGGCCGCCGCGGCGGGAGCGCCGGGCGACGACGGCCACATCGGTGAAGGTCAGCGGAATCGGCGCACCCGGTTTGTGCACGACGACCTCGACGGCGTGCACCCGCTGGTCGGTCATCACGTCCTCGGCGATCTCCGCCGCCACCGTTTCGATCAGATTGCGCGCCGGGCCGCCGACGATGGCGGCGGCCCGCTGCGCCAGTACGCCGTAGTCGTAGGTGTCGCGCAGATCGTCACTGGCGGCGGCCTCGGCGAGGTCGATCCACACCGTGATGTCGACGACGAAATCCTGTCCGTCGCGGCGCTCGTGGTCGAACACGCCGTGGTTGCCGCGCACCGTCAGCCCGCGCAGCTCGATGCGATCAGCCATGTCCGCCTTCCCACGCCCGCACCACTTTCAGGGCGTCCACACTGGCCCGCACGTCGTGCACCCGCACTCCCCACGCGCCGTGCAGTGCGGTCAGTGCGGAGATCACCGCGGTGGCGGTCTCCCGCCCGTCGGGTGGCCGTACCGCGCCGTCGTCGCCGGCCAGCAGCGCGCCGAGGAACCGCTTGCGAGACGCCCCCACCAGCACCGGGATACCGGTCGCCACGAATTCGGGCAGCGCGCGCAGCAGCGCCCAGTTGTGCTCGGCGGTCTTGGCGAATCCCAGCCCGGGGTCGATGATCAGGTTCTGCTGTTCCACGCCGGCCGCGATGGCGGTGTCGACGCAGGCCAGCAGTTCGTCGCGCACCTCGGCGACCACATCGGCGTACACCGGCACCTCATGCGGATGTGCGGCGCGCACCGAGCGCCAGTGCATGAGCACCCACGGCACCTGCGCCTCCGCCATCAGCGCAGCCATGGCGGGGTCGGCCTGGCCACCAGAAACGTCGTTGACGATGCTGGCGCCGCTGTCGATGGCGGCGGCAGCCACCGCCGCGTGCATGGTGTCGATGCTGACGGTAATGCCCTGTCCGGCAAGCTCTTTGACTACCGGAAGAACTCGGGCCGTCTCGACCGTCGCGTCGATGCGGACCGCTCCGGGACGGGTGGATTCCCCGCCGACGTCGACGATGTCAGCACCCTGGGCGACCAGGGCCAGACCGTGCTCGACGGCACGGGCCGGATCCAGATAGCGTCCGCCGTCGGAGAAGGAATCGTCGGTGACGTTGACTACCCCCATCACCCGGGTGCGCGGCTCGGTTGATTGCGTCATTTACGCAAGATGAGTTCCAGCGCCTCGGCTCGCGATGCCTTGTCCGTCTTGAACTGTCCGCGCACCGCCGATGTCGTGGTGGTGGCGCCGGGCTTACGCACTCCCCGCATCGCCATGCACAGGTGCTCGGCCTCGATCACGACGATCACACCGCGCGGTTTGAGCTTGCGCATCACGGCGTCGGCGACCTGCGTGGTGAGACGTTCCTGGACCTGCGGACGCTTGGCGTACAGGTCGACCACCCGGGCCAACTTCGACAGGCCGGTCACCCGCCCGTCCTCGCCGGGGATGTAGCCGACGTGGGCCACCCCGTGGAAAGCCACCAGATGATGTTCACAGGTCGAGTACATCGGGATGTCCTTGACCAGGACCAGCTCGTCGTGCTGCTCGTCGAACGTCGTCTCCAGCACCGCGTCCGGATCGGTGTACAGGCCGGCGAACATCTCCCGGAAGGCACGGGCGACCCGGGCCGGGGTGTCCTGCAGGCCGTGCCGGTCCGGATCCTCCCCGACCGCCAACAACAGTTCGCGCACCGCGGCCTCTGCGCGGGCCTGGTCGAACTCCGGCGTCACGAGGGTGATCGAAGTGGGCTGCGCCATCGAAGCTCCTTCGCCGATCAGCCGTTGGCCGGCGGGTTCGCCCGACCGCCGTCGTCGCCCTGATCCTCCTTGGGCCCGGCGTTGGGCCCAGCGTGCGGCTTGTTGTGGCTCGGCGAGGGATAAGGCTGGTACGGCGGGTACGGCTGGCCCTGCTGATGCGCCGGTGGCCCCCACCCCTGCTGCGGCGGCGGATACCAGTAACCACCCTGCTGCGGCGGTCCCTGCGGTGGCCAGCCGGGCGCGTGCCAACCGGCCGGGGCACCGTAGTCAGGCTGGTTGGACTGGCCGCCCGGTGAGCCAGCGTGCGCGCCATTCCCAGCCCCGTTGCCAGCGCCGTTGCCAGCGCCATTCCCGTTTCCGTTGCCGGATCGGGCCTGCTGAGCCTGCGCGGCGGCGGAGGCCTGCGCGATCGCCTTCTTGAAGGCCGGCTCCGGCATCGGCTTGGGCCACGGTTCGCCGCGCTCGATGGCCAGCTCGCCCGGTGTCTTGATCGGGGGCTTGTCCGACGGGATCCGGCCGCCGAAATCGTCGAATACGGTCAACCGCGGCCGCTTCTTCACCTCACCGAAGATCGCCTCCAGCTCGGCACGGTGCAGGGTCTCCTTTTCCAGCAGTTCACCAGCGAGGGTGTCGAGCACGTCGCGGTACTCGGTGAGGATCGCCCACGCCTCGGTGTGGGCGGCCTCGATGAGCTTGCGGACCTCGTCGTCGATGTCGCGGGCCACCTCGTGGCTGTAGTCGGCCTGGGTGCCCATGGACCGTCCGAGGAACGGGTCGCCGTGCTCAGTGCCGTACTTCACCGCGCCGAGCTTGGTGCTCATGCCGTACTCGGTGACCATCGCGCGGGCGATCTTGGTGGCCTGGTCGATGTCGGAGGACGCGCCCGTGGTGGGCTCGCGGAAGATGAGCTCCTCGGCGGCCCGCCCGCCCATGGCGAACACCAACCGCGCCACCATCTCCGAGCGGGTCATCAGGCCCTTGTCATCCTCGGGTACCGAGACGGCGTGGCCGCCGGTGCGACCGCGGGCCAGGATCGTCACCTTGTAGATCGGCTCGATATCCGGCATCGCCCACGCCGCCAGGGTGTGCCCGCCCTCGTGGTAGGCGGTGATCTTCTTCTCCAGCTCGCTGATCACCCGGCCCTTGCGGCGCGGGCCGCCGATCACCCGGTCGACCGCCTCCTCCAGGGCGGCGGCGGTGATCACGGTGCCGTTCTCGCGGGCGGTGAGCAGCGCGGCCTCGTTGATGACGTTGGCCAGGTCGGCACCGGACATGCCGACGGTCCGCTTAGCCAGACCGTCGAGGTCGGCGTCGGGCGCCATCGGCTTGCCCTGTGAGTGCACCCGCAGCACGGCCTTGCGGCCGGCCAGGTCGGGACTGGTGACCGGGATCTGCCGGTCGAACCGGCCCGGCCGCAGCAGAGCGGGGTCGAGGATGTCGGGCCGGTTGGTGGCCGCGATCAGGATGACGCCCTGCCGGTCGCCGAAGCCGTCCATCTCGACGAGCAACTGGTTGAGGGTCTGCTCGCGCTCGTCGTGGCCGCCGCCCAGGCCGGCGCCGCGCTGGCGGCCGACGGCGTCGATCTCGTCGACGAAGATGATGCAGGGGCTGTTCTGCTTGGCCTGTTCGAACAGGTCACGGACCCTGGAGGCGCCGACGCCGACGAACATCTCGACGAAATCCGAGCCCGAGATCGTGAAGAACGGCACGCCTGCTTCACCCGCCACGGCGCGGGCCAGCAGCGTCTTGCCGGTGCCCGGCGGGCCGTAGAGCAGCACGCCCTTGGGGATCTTGGCGCCCAGCGCCTGGTAGCGCGACGGGTTCTGCAGGAAGTCTTTGATCTCGTAGAGCTCTTCGACCGCCTCGTCGACGCCGGCGACGTCGGCGAACGTCGTCTTGGGCATGTCCTTGGACAGCTGTTTGGCCTTGGACTTGCCGAAGCCGAAGCCCATCCGGCCGCCGGTTTGCATGCGGGAGAACAGCACGAACAGCCCCACCAGCAACAGCAGCGGCAACATGTAGACCAGCAGCGAGCCCAGGATGCTGCCCTGGTTCACCACGGTGTTGGTCTTGATGTTCTTGGCCGTCAGCGCGTTGAACAGGTCCACGGCGTACCCGGTCGGATACTTGGCGATGACCTTGTTCGAATCTTCGGTGTCGCTGTTGCCGTTCTTGAGCTCCAGGCGCAGTTGCTGTTCACGATCGTCGATCTGCGCGTTCTTGACGTTGTCGCCGTTGATCTGCGCCATCGCCACCGAGGTGTCGACGGGTTTGAAGCCTCGGGTGTCGTCACTGAAGTAGAAGAACGACCAGCCGAGCAGCAGCACGACGGCGATCACCGTCAGTGTGCGGATCACGTTTTTCCGGTTCATCAAGCATCGGCCTTTGCGGCCCGGTCCTTCCGATATGCGCAGCTGGGATAGTTCAGGCTACCGCTACACCAACGTCAGGAAGTGCCCCGAGGGTTTCCGTCAGGCTTTGGTTGCTGTTCGCCCTGAGCCGAACCGGCCGTCAGCCGGGCACTTGCGCTGTGCTTGGCTGACACCGTGAGCGCCCCGACCGAACGGTTAGTCGACGTCAACGGCGTGCGATTGCGGGTGCTGGAGGCCGGTGACCGCGGCGCCCCGGTGGTGGTCCTGACCCACGGCTTCCCCGAGCTGGCGTATTCCTGGCGCCGTCAGATCCCGGCTCTGGCCGAGGCGGGCTATCACGTGCTGGCACCGGATCAGCGCGGCTACGGCGGCTCCTCGCGGCCCGACGCGGTCGAGGCCTACGACATCGCCGCCCTCACCGGTGACGTGGCCGGACTGCTCGACGACGTCGGCGCCGAGCGCGCGGCGGTGATCGGGCACGACTTCGGCGCCGTGGTCGCCTGGAACATGCCGCTGCTGCATCCCGGTCGGGTCGCGGCGGTGGCCGGCCTGTCGGTACCGGCGGTGCCGCGTCCGCTGACCCCGCCGACCGTGGCGTTCCGCCGCATCTTCGGCGACCACTTCTTCTACATTCTCTATTTCCAGCAGTCCGGCCCGGCCGACGCCGAGCTGGGCCGCGACCCTGCCCGGACGATGCGGCTGCTGCTGGGCGGTATGCGCGCACCTGCGGACGACGCAGCGGCGGCCCGCATGCTCGACGCCGGGCCGGCGGGCTTCCTCGACCGCCTGGCCGAACCCGAACAACTGCCGGACTGGCTGTCCATCGACGAACTCGACCACTATGTCCGCGAATTCAGCCGAACCGGCTTCACCGCGGCGCTGAACTGGTATCGCAACTTCGACCGCAACTGGCACATCATGGCCGCCCCCGTGGCTGAAACAATCTCCGCGCCGGCACTTTTCATCGGCGGAACCGACGACCCGACGCTGAGTTTCACCCGGGTGAACCGGGCCGGCGAAGTGGTCAAGGGCCCCTACCGGCAGGTGCTGGTCGACGGGGCGGGCCACTGGCTGCAGCAGGAGCGAGCGGACGCCGTCAACACCGAACTGCTCACCTTCCTCTCCGGCGTCGACTGGCGCTGAGACGGCGCGATTCCGTTCGCCGCCAGCGCGATCGCCGCACCCCGCGTCACACTTTCGTCACCGGCTTTTCCGTCCGCGAGGTGAACACCAGCGGGTTCCTGCGCGTCTATGGCAGGGAGCGCAAGGACGAACCGGAGGGACACCAAGCATGAGTACAGCGGGCGGCACAACAGTCACTGCCGAGGATGACCCGCCCGGCGACCTGGCCGCACGGATCGCTGACAACCAGGCGAAGCTGCGCGACGCGCTGCAGCCGCACTACGACTTCATCGTGTGTGGCTCGGGTTCGTCCGGGTCGGTGGTGGCCCGGCGACTGGCCGAGAACGCGACGGTGCGCGTGCTGCTGCTGGAAGCGGGCGGGGATGACGACGCCGACAGCGTGACGGACGCCGGCCGGTGGCCGGCGAACCTGGGCGGGGTGCGGGACTGGAACTACCTCGCCGAACCGAGCCCCGGCGTCAACGGTCGGTCGTTGCCGATGAACATGGGCAAGGTGCTGGGCGGCGGGTCGAGCATCAACGTGATGGTCTGGGCACGTGGCCACCAGAACGACTGGGACCACTTCGCTTCGGAGACCGGCGATCCCCGCTGGGGATACCAGGCGGTGCTCGACATCTACCGCGGCATCGAAGACTGGCAGGGGCTACCGGATCCGGCCTACCGGGGAACCGGCGGGCCGGTGTTCGTCCAGCCGGCACCGGACCCGAACCCCGTCGCCCCGGCCGCCGTCGCGGCGGCTCGGTCGGTGGGGATCCCGTCGTTCGATCACCACAACGGCACCATGATGGAAGGCCGAAGTGGGGCTTCGATCAGCGATGTGCGCATCCGCGACGGGATGCGGCAGTCGGTGTTCCGCACGTACACCTACCCGTACCTGGACCGGCCCAATCTCACCGTCCTCACCGGTGCGCTGGTGCACCGGGTGCTGCTGGGCGACGACCGGGCCACCGGCGTCGAGTTCAGCTACCGAGGCATGACACATCACATCGGTGCCGGCGCCGAGGTCGTGTTGTGCCTCGGCGCCATCCAGACTCCGAAAGCGCTCATGCTGTCCGGCATCGGCGACCACGCCCAGCTGACGAAGGTGGGCATCGACACCGTGGCGCATCTGCCCGGTGTCGGGCAGAACCTGCAGGATCACGCCGGTTTCAGCTGTGTCTGGGAATACCGCGTGCCGCTGCCGGCCCGCAACTCGGCGTCCGAGGCCACCGTCTTCTGGAGTAGCGACCGAGGCCCGGACAGCCCTGACGTCCAGATCTGCCAGATCGAGGTGCCCTTCACCAGTGCCGAGAACGCAGCACGGTTCACCATGCCGGCGGCCGGATGGTCCTTGTTCGCCGGGCTGATGCGGCCGGCCAGTCGCGGCCATCTGGAGCTGACCGGCTCGGACCCCACCGACCCCATCCGGATCCACGCCAACATGTTGTCCGAGCCCGCCGATGTGGCCGTCGCGGTCGATGCCGTCGAGTTGTGCCGCGAGATCGGCAATTCCGCCATGATGAGCCCCTTCGCCCGCCGTGAGGTGATGCCGGGCGATCTGACCGGCCGCGACCTCGAACGGTTCGTCCGCGAGGCCGCAAGCACCTACTGGCATCAGACGTGCACCGCCAAGATGGGCCGCGACGAGATGTCGGTGGTCGACGGAGAGCTGCGGGTATACGGCATCGACGGGCTTCGCATCGCCGACGGTTCGGTGATGCCGCGCATCACCACCGGTAACACCATGGCGCCGTGTGTCGTCATCGGCGAGCGGGCCGCCCAGTTGATCCGCGACGCCCACGGGCTGTGAGCGCCGCGCTCACCGGCGCCAGCGGGCCGGGTCGCCCAGTGCCGTGCGGAGCTGGCGCCGGCCGCGGTGCAGCCGCGACAGCACCGTGCCTTCCGGCACACCCATGAAGGCCGCGACTTCGCGGCAGGTCATCCCCCTGACGGCGACGTAGAAGACCGTCAGCCGCAACGCTTCGGGCAGGGCCGAAAGGGCGCGCAGGATTTCGGGATCCACGACGTCGAGCAGGGCGACGCTCTCGGCCGAGCCCGCCTGGGCCAGGGCAGGGCCGTACCCATCGTCGACGTGTCCGTCGGTCCACTGGCCCACCAGCGTTTCCGCCGGGCGGCACAGGGTGGCCCGGTACCGGCTGATCCAGACGTTCTGCATGATCCGCAGCAGCCAGGCCCTGATGTGCGAGCCCTCACGTAACGCGTGGAACGCCCGGTAGGCACGAAAGAGTGTGTCCTGCAACAAGTCCTCGGCGTCTGCGGTATTGCGCGTATAGGAGTAGGCACGTCGGTAGAGCTCACCGGTCAGCGGCATCACCTCGCGGGTGAAGTCGCGGCCCACGCTGCAGGGGCTCGCCGCGGCCGCAGCCATTGCCGTGGTCTTGAATGTCATGTCGCTCTCCATCGGTCGTCACGTCCTGGCCGCGTCATCGCGCACGACATCGGGTGCGACGGCGATGTGGCCGAGGCTCGTCAAACACGTTGTGTTTCAGCCAGCTCGGGCGGTGCTGTCCGTCATCGCTGCCGGCCACGACCCCAATACTTCGCAGCCGGTATGGGAGTTGCTTGTAGATCGTCTGGAGATTCGGTGGAGAACGTCACCGCCGGTGTGGGTGGGTACCGCACTACTAGGAATGAGCAGGTCTGGTTTCGCCCGCGCCCCGTGGCCATGCTGGGAGGCGTGATCGAGGCAGTAGTCGCCGTGGCGTGCGCGCACGGGAGTTCGCCGGCGGAGCCCATCACGGAGCAACGTGTCCGTTTCTGAATCGCCGACGACCGGCAGGTGGGAATTCGACGAATTCGTCTTGGATCTCGGCCGCTACGAGCTGCGACGGGGATCACACGTGGTCGCTGTCGAACCGCAGGTGTTCGACGTGCTCACCCGGCTTGTCGTCAATCACCATCGCTGCGTCACGAAGGAAGAACTCTTCGATTCGGTGTGGGGCGGCCGCTTCGTCGGCGAGGCAGCACTGACGAGTCGGATCAAAGCGGCCCGCCGCGCGCTCGGCGACGACGGCGAATCCCAGTGCTACATCCGGACAATCCGCGGCCGCGGCTACCAGTTTGTGGGCACCCTCGCCCCACCCACCACTGCCGAGGAAGCCGCGCCCTCGGCCCCGGTGACCGAGGTCGTTGTGCCACAACAACACATCGCATTCTGCCGGGCCGGTGACGGGGTGCGGCTGGCATACGCCTCAATCGGGGACGGAGCGCCGCTGGTGCGTGCCGCGAACTGGCTGACACACCTGGGCTATGACATCGAAAGCCCGGTGTGGCGGCACTGGGTGCACGACCTTTCGCGGACCTATCGCTTCGTCCGCTACGACGAGCGGGGTTGTGGGCTATCCGATTGGGCGGTGCGGGACTTCACCTTTGACGATTGGGTCGACGACCTCGCTGCCCTGGTCGACGCACTGGAACTGCCGACGTTCTCGCTGCTGGGAGTCTCGCAAGGCGGAGCCGTGGCGGTGGCCTACGCCGCCCGGCATCCGGAGCGGGTCACTAAATTGGTGCTGTGCGGGGCGTACGCACGCGGCCGGGCGGTGCGGGCGGTCGGCGACGATGAGAGGCGAGCAGCCGCTTTGGATCTCGAACTCGCCCGGGTGGGCTGGGGACGTGACGATCCGGCCTTCCGCCAGGTCTTCGCCGCCCAGTTCTTGCCCGAGGGCAGCCGCGACGACTGGCGGGCGTTCGACGAACTGCAACGGCGGACCACCGCCACCGACAACGCGGTGCGCTTCCTGCACGAGTTCGCCCGCATCGACGTCCGCGACCTGGCCGGTCTCGTCACCTGCCCCGCCCTGGTCATGCACTCCCGCGACGACCATCGGGTTCCGATGCGCTTCGGTGAAGAGCTCGCCGCGCTGATCCCACACGCCCGGTTCCTGGCCCTACCGAGCCAAAACCACCTGTTGACCGGGACAGAGCCCGCCTGGCGCATGTTCTGCGCGGAGACCGCCGCGTTCCTGGCCGAAGAGGCCCCCTCCGACCGGGCTGCGGAATAAACCGGGCGATGAGGTTGCTGGCACCGGTACGGCCTGGTTACCGCGATAGCTGTTGGGGATGATTGAGATGCGTGTCGAAGTTCCGCAGCTGTTCGACGGAAACTATCCCAGCAGTTATCCCTTTGCCCGGACCATCATCTCCGCGGTCAGCACCGTGGCGTTGCTGGTGGTGCTGGTCTGCCTGGTCGCCATCGCGATCTGAGCGCGGCGGGCTCAGCCGGACCAGGCTTGCGCCGAAAAGGTCAGTGCTGCAAGCCTTTGCGCCGACTGCGAGTCAGGTTCGGCGTAGTAGATGAACATCACGATTCCGTCGGTGCCCGCGACGATCAGCTTCTCGCGGTGCAACTCGAGATCGCCGACCTCGGGATGGCGCACCCGGACCGGGCTGATGGCCTGCTGTTGAACATCCTGGCGCGACCAGAAGTATTGGAAATCCTCGCATGTGTGCATGAGTTCGGTGATCAACGAGTGCGCGGGCGAGGATTCGACGTCACCTCCGATATCGGAACGCAACTGCGCCACACTGTTCGCCGCGGCCTGGTCCCAATCCCGCCAGAACTCGCGCTCTCGTGGGTCGAGGAAGGAAGCGCGAAGGCGGTTCGTGCCCGGGCTCATGTTGTGAAACAACGCCTGGGCCGGACGGTTGGCGCCCAGGACATCCATGTACCTGTTGAGCAGCACCGCGGGCAAATTGAGTGAATTCATCAGTGCCACAGCGCGGTCGGGGACCTCGGTGTGACGGACCAAGTCCGCCCGCCGGGACTTGGGTCTGGCCAGGTCGTGCAGGTGGGTGACCTGGTCGGCATCCAGACGCAGCGCCTCTGCCAGCGAATCAACCACTGCGACTGACGGATTGCGCTCTCGGCCCTGCTCCAGCCGAACGTAGTACTCCATACTGATACCCGCGAGCAACGCCACCTCTTCACGGCGCAATCCGGAGACCCGACGCCGCCCGTGCACCGGTAACCCCACATCTGCGGGGGTCAGCCGCTGACGGTGCCAGCGCAGGAAGTCCCCCAGTGGGCTCTCACTCGACATCGATCATCTCCAAGTTAGTCATGCCTAAGAAAGGGAACGACGACGTTTCGGCAACGATTCCCCGAGGCCACACCCTGCATAATTAGCGGGGCTAGCTAACGACCGGGTCGGCACGGTGCGACCCGCCGTGACCAAGCCACCCTCCGCGGCCCCGGCGCGCGCTACGGTGGCAGCCATGCCGATCCCCCGACCTCGTCGCATCGTTGTCCCACTGGCCGCGGCGGCTGTGGCGGCCGCGGCGCTGACCGGCTGCGACTCCACCGCCGGACCAGTGGGACAGAATCCGCGTCAGGTCACCGTCGTCGGGGCGGGCGAAGTCCAGGGCGTACCTGACACGCTGACCGCCGATGTCGGCATCGAGGCTGTCGCACCGGACGTCACCACCGCGATGAACCAGACCAACGATCGGCAGAAGGCGGTGCTGGGCGCGCTGAACGCCAGCGGGATCGACAACAAGGACGTCAGCACCACGCAGGTCAGCCTGCAGCCGCAGTACACCGACAACTCGGTGATCAACGGCTACCGGGCCAGCAACTCGATCCAGATCAAGATCCGCAAACTCGACACCGCATCGCAGGTGTTGGCCAACATCATCAACGCCGGCGGTGACGCCACCAGGATCAACTCGGTCAGCTACTCCATCGAGGACGACTCGAAACTGGTCAGCGACGCGCGGGCGCGGGCGTTCAACGACGCCAAGCAGCGCGCCCAGCAATACGCCGAACTGTCCGGCCTGTCACTGGGCAAGGTCATCTCGATATCGGAAGCGCCCGGTGGTACGCCTCCCCCGCCGCCGGTCCCGATGCCGGTGCCGCGGGGCGCCATGGCCAGTGAGGTGCCGCTGCAACCCGGCCAGCAGACCGTCAGCTTCTCGGTGACGGCGGTGTGGGAGTTGACCTAGCCCGCTCGTCCTAACCGTCGGAGTCCCGCCCGATCCGCCCGTTGACCCGAACCGGTGAAGCGGGCCTAGTGCTGGTAGACCTTCGGATCCAGGGTGCCGATGAACGGCAGGTCGCGGTAACGCTCGGCGTAGTCCAGGCCGTACCCCACCACGAACTCGTTGGGAATGTCGAAGCCGACGTAGGCGATGTCGACGTCGGCGCGCACCGCGTCGGGCTTGCGCAGCAGGGTGCACACCCGCAATGAGCGGGGATGCCGGGTCGCCAGGTTGCGCAGCAGCCAGGACAGGGTGAGCCCGGAGTCGACGATGTCTTCGACGATGAGCACATCCCGGTCATGGATGTCGCGGTCGAGATCCTTGAGGATGCGCACCACGCCGGACGACGATGTCGAGGATCCGTAGGAGCTGACCGCCATGAACTCGAGCTGGGTGGGTACCGGCAGTGCGCGGGCCAGGTCGGTGACGAACATGACCGCCCCTTTGAGGACGGTCACCAGCAGCAGGTCCTTACCGCCGAGGTCGCCGTAGTCCTGCGCGACGAGCGCCGCCAACTCGGCGGTTCGGGCCTGAATCTGGTCTTCGGACAACAGGACCGATTTGATGTCACCGGGGTACAGCTCGTGCGCCGACACGAGCACACTGTGCCACGAGCGGAGCCCAACGACCAATCACACCGGCTGCGAGTATGTCACCAGCCGCCCGTCACGGCGGCCGGCGAACAGCCGCTGCCGGTGCAGCTGCGAGCCCACCGCCACCCCGCCCTGCCCCCGCCAGGTGGTGACCAGCGCGTCCACCGCCCGGATCTGCAGATCGGTCAGATCGACCGCGCCACCACGCAGCAGCCAACGCCGGATCACGCGTCTGCGCAGGCCGTCGGGCAGCCCGCTCAGCGCGGTGACGGCCAGTGCGTCACCGTCTTCGGCGCCGGCCAGCGCCCGGTCGGCCAGCAGGTCCAGGGTGTCGGTGTCCTCGCGCAGGGCCGCAGCGGTGCGCGCCAGCGCCTCGGCGACACCTCCGTTGAGCACCTCCTCGAGCAGGGGCAGCACCTCGGTGCGCAGCCGCACCCGGGTGAAGCGCGCGTCGTGGTTGTGCGGGTCGTCCCACGCGGTGAGGCCGAGCTCCGCGCAGGCCGCCTGTGTGACGGCGCGCCGGACCCCCAGCAGCGGACGGCACCACGGCGGGTCGCAGGGTCGCATTCCCGCTATCGACCGGGCGCCCGACCCGCGTCCGAGGCCGAGCAGCACCGTCTCGGCCTGGTCGTCGAGCGTATGGCCGAGCAGCACCGGGGCGTCGCCGCGGGCGGCATCCAGCGCGGCGTAGCGCGCGGTGCGGGCGGCGGCCTCGGGACCGCCCTGGACGCCGACCTGCACCTGCAGGACGTGAGCCTGGACACAACCGAGATCCCGCGCGCGACGGCGGGCGCCTTCGGCGACGCCGGCGGATCCAGGCTGCAGCCCGTGGTCGACGATCAGGGCGGTGGTGGGCAGCGTCGCGGCCGCGGCCGCCGTCAGGGCCAGCGAATCAGGCCCCCCGGACAGCGCTACGCACCATGACGTGGCATCGGGCAGCCAGTCCGTCGCGAACCCGGCGAGCGCGGCCCGCAGCCGGCTCAGAGCACGCGGTCGATCCACCGCTGCGGAGCTTCGATCTCGTCAGGCAACGGCAGGGTCTGCGGGCTCGTCCAGACGGTGTTGAACCGGTCCATTCCGACCCGGTCGACGACCTGGTCGACGAACGCCTTGCCGCGGGTGTACTGGCTCAGCTTGGCGTCCACCCCCAGCAGCGCGCGCAGCAAGCGCTGCAGTGGGGGCTGGCGACGCTGGCGGCGCTCGTCGAAGCGGCGCCGAATGGTGTGCACCGACGGCACCACGGCCGGCCCGACGGCGTCCATCACGTGGTCGGCGTGCCCTTCGAGCAGGGTGCCCAGCACCAGCAGCTGGTCCAGCGCCGCACGCTGAGGTTCGGACTGCACCGCACGCATGAACCCGAGGATGCCGGCGTCGTTCGGTCCGCCGGCGCCGCCCCGCGTCGGCTCATTCCCGGGTCGCTGCGCTCCTGCCCGCCGGGGGTCATTCCCGGGTCGCTGCGCTCCTGCCCGCCGGGCCTTGACGTAGTCGGCCAGCCGCGCGACCACCTGGGTGACGTCGTCGCCGCCATCCGAGGTCAGCACCCCCAGCGCCTGCGACATGTGCTGCGCCAGCCAAGGATTGGCGGTGAACTGCACGCGGTGGGTCACCTCGTGCAGGCACACCCACAGGCGGAAGTCGGCCGGCGCTACCCGCAGCTGGCGCTCCACCGCGATGACGTTCGGATAGACCAGCAGCAGGTGGCCGCCGGCGGTCGGCTCCGCCCCGGCGAACGGGTCGTACTGGCCGAGGATCCCCGAGGACACGAACGCCAGCACCGCACCGGTCTGGGCCCCGGTGACCCGCCCGGTGATCGCGTTGCTGGGTTTGTGCGTGCCGCCGGTCATCATCCGCATCGACTCCGAGGCGGCCCGGATCCACCCTTCCCGGTCGACGACGCGGGCCTCGGGCACCGGGGCGTCACCGCCCATCCGGGTGATCTCCCGCACCGGGCCCTCGGCGGCGCGTGCCGCGGCCGCCAGCTCCTCGATGGCCTGACGGCGGGTGTAATCGGTGGCCGGCGGGGCCGGCCGGGCCAGCCAGGCTCCCACAGTCCCGGCGAAGGTCCAGTCGACGGCCCGCCCTACGGTCACCTCCGACGAATCGCTCATCCGCCGCATCCGCACGTCCGCAGGGTGCCCGCCAGGGTGTCGAGAGCCACCCGGCCCATCGGGCCGGCGTCGTTGGAGATGAACGCGAAAGTCAGCACCCGGCCGCTGTCATCGGTGACGATCCCGGCCAGCGAGTTGATCGCGGTCAGGGAACCGGTCTTGGCGCGCAACCAGCCGGCCGACGACGTTCGCGGGTCGTCGCCGAGGAACCGGTCGGACAACGTACCGCTGCCGCCGGCGATGGGCAGCAGGTCCAACAGCGGGCGCATGGCCGGCTGGTCGGGGCCGGCCGCCGCGCCCACGACCTCGTCGAGGGTCTTGGCGGTCAGCCGGTCCAGCACCGACAGCCCGCTGGAGTCGACCAGGGTGGCGCCCGTCATGTCGACACCGGCGCCGGACAGCTTGCTGCTCACCGCGTCGACGGCGCCGGCGAAGCTCTGCGGACGACCGGTCGCCCTGGCCACCTCCCGGGCGATGCACTCGGCCATCACGTTGTCCGAGGCGTTCATCATCTGGCGCAGCCGCTCGATCAGGGGCGCGGACTGCACCGAGGCCAGCTGCCGCCCGGTCGGCGGCGTCGGGGCGAACGCGACCCTGGCGGGGTCGACGCGCAACGCGACGGCCAGCGCCCGCCCGGCGTCCAGCGCCGGTGTGGTGGACCGCGCGGAGTCGACCGTGGTGGGCTGGATGCGCCCGGCGTCGATCATCACCGACTGGATCGGGGCGATGTCGCCGCCGTCGATGTCGGCGGGATCCCAGCCCGGGGCGAAATCGGGCCCGCTGAACAGCGAATCGTCCACCTGGACCGCGGTCACGGTGATCCCGCTTTTGCGCACCTGGTCGGCGAGGTCGCTGATCCGGGCCGCGCCGCGGTACCAGGTATCCTGGCCGGGCGGGGCGGCCGAGAGGATCGGATCGCCGCCGCCGACGAGCACCACGACCCCGGGCTGGCGGGTCTGATCGGCCGCCACGACGGTGGTGGTGACCCGTTCGTCGCGGTCCAGGGCGAGCAGCGCGGCGCCGGTGGTGAGCGTCTTGTTGGTGGAGGCCGGCAGCAGCGGCACATCCGAACCGTGCTCCCAGAGTTGCCGGCCGGTCTCGGCGTCGGTCACCCGGCCGGTGATGTTGCCCAGGTTGGGATCGGCGACCGGCCCGGCCAGCGCCGCGGCCAGCCCGGCCGCGGTGGGCATCGCAGCAGAGTCCGACACCGGCACCACACCCGGGTTCGCGGTGGCCGGCGGCCGGGCCGGGGTGCCTGCGCGCTGCTGGTGTCGCCGCCGGTCGTCAGCACCGCGGCAACCGCCACGACGGCGGCGACCAGCGCGATCACCGCCACGGCCAGCACCACATGGGTGGAGCGCCGCCACCGAGTGGGCCTCATGACTCTCCTGACTGATTCTTCTTCGCGGTCGTTGTTCCCATTGTTGCCCACGCTGTTGGCCAACCACCCTGAAGTGCAGGCCACGGCTGGCGTTAGTGTTAGGCGCCGTCACCCAGGGACAGGCCCCGGGCGACCGAGACCAGCGAGAAGGAGTTGCGCGGTGGAGTTCGACGTCACCATCGAGATCCCGAAGGGCCAGCGCAACAAGTACGAGGTCGACCACGAGACCGGGCGGGTCCGGCTCGACCGCTACCTCTACACCCCGATGGCCTACCCCACCGACTACGGCTACATCGAGGACACCCTCGGTGAGGATGGCGACCCGCTGGATGCGCTGGTGCTGCTGCCACAGTCGGTGTTCCCCGGCGTGATCGTGGAGGCCCGCCCGGTCGGCATGTTCAAGATGGTCGACGAGGCCGGCGGTGACGACAAGGTGCTGTGTGTGCCGGCGGGTGATCCGCGCTGGGACCACATCAACGACATCGGCGACGTGTCCAGCTTCGAACTCGAGGCGATCAAGCACTTCTTCGTGCACTACAAAGACCTGGAGCCGGGCAAGTTCGTCAAGGCCGCCGACTTCGTCGGGCGCGCCGAAGCGGAGGCCGAAGTGGAGCGCTCCCGGGAACGATTCGCCGCCGAGGGCCACTAGACCACCCCGCACGTGACGCGGCTCACGCCGCGATCGACAGGTTTTTCCTGCCTGTAACAATCGGTAACCCGGTTGTGGTTTGGCTTTTCGATCATTGCCTTGTGTTGATGCACCAGGGCATCGGTCTGGAAGCCTTCAACGAGCTGCCGGACCGCAAGGCCATCCACGCGCTCTACGAGTGCTGCAACAGCGTGACGCTGGCTCGCGACCTGGCGCGCGGCCGCCCCTACGCTGACCACACCGCGCTGTTCCGGCGCGCCGACGCGCTGCTGTTCTCGCTGTCGGAGACCTCAATCGACGACATCCTGCAGGCCTACCCGCATGTCGGCACCCGTCCGCGCAGCACCAAATCGCAGGCCGAGCAGTGCTCGGTGTGGGACGAGGCGCCGGAGGTGATGGCCGAATTGGACGCCGCGGTGCGGGACTACTCCGATCGGTTTGGTTTCGACTTTGTCATGCATGTCGGCGGGCTGGCCCCCGAGGTGTGCGCCAAATCCGTCATCGCCGCGGTGCGCGACCGGATGCACCACGACCCGGAGACCGAGCGCAAGGTCGTCCGCAACGAGCTGGCGAAGATCAACCGCAGCCGGTTGGAGCGGATGCTGGGGCCCGAAGGCGGCTACGACAACTGGGGCTGACAACCGGGCCCTGATGCCCCCTGCCCGGCCGAGCCACCGGCGGCCACCTAGGCTCGTGACGTGACTGTCGGCGCCCAGAACCCTCCCCGGCGCAACCCCATTTCCTATCGCTGCCCGACCTGGCGGCCCGGCCGGCCGGTGGTGCCGTGGTGTGGGCCAACGACGACCTGTTCGCCGAGCGGGAGAACCTGATCAAGCCGCAGCCGGCGGAGTTCCGCCCGGCCACCTTCGGCCACAAGGGACAGATCTACGACGGCTGGGAGACCCGCCGGCGGCGCGGAATCGGGCCCGAGGACTGCGATCAGGCGATCGTGCGCCTGGCGGTGCCGGCCATCGTGCGCGGGGTGGTGGTGGACACCGCGTGGTTCACCGGCAACTATCCACCACAGATCTCGGTGGAGGCGGCCTGCGTCGAGGGCTATCCCAGCACCGAAGACCTGGTGCACACCGAGTGGACCACCATCGTCGAGCGCAGCAGCGTCAACGGCGACACGCGAAACCCGTTCAAGGTCACCTCTTCTCGACGCTGGACGCATGTGCGGCTGTCGATCTACCCGGACGGCGGCGTGGCGCGGCTGCGGGTCCACGGCGAAGGCCTGCTCGACCCGCGCTATGCCGAAGGCATGCCGCTGGACCTGGCGGCCCTGGAGAACGGCGCCCGGGTGAGCGCTTGTTCCAACATGTTCTACAGCTCACCGAACAATCTGCTGTTGCCCGGCACCGCCCGCACGATGGGCGAAGGCTGGGAGACCTCCCGCCGCCGCGACGACGGCAACGACTGGGTGCAGGTCCGGTTGGCCGGCCCGGGTGTGCTGACCGCCGCCGAATTGGACACCTCGTACTTCATCGGCAACGCGCCCGGTGCTGCCCGGCTGATGGGAAGGGCCGATGCCGGTGACTGGTTCGAGCTGCTGCCCAGCACCGCGTTGCAGCCCGACACCCGGCACCGCTTTCTGCTGACCGGCCAGCAGCCGGTGACCGACGTCCGGCTGGACATCTATCCCGACGGTGGCATGGCCCGGCTTCGCCTGCCGGGCCGGCTGACCGACGACGGATTACGCGTCGTCCGGGAAAGGTGGCAGGCGAGCGCCTAGGGTCGGTAGACGTGGCCCTCCCGATCGATCCCGAAGTCCTGAGCCTGCTCCAGCCGCTGCTCGCGGCCGCCGCCGAACTCGATCCGCCCGCCGTCGGCGACATCGTCACCCGGCGGGAGCGTGCGCTGCCCCTCTTCCAGGGGTTGGCCGACAACCGAGAACCGGTCGGCGGCGTCGAGGCGCAGCACCACACCCTGGTCACCGCCGACGGCGCCGAACTGGACCTGGCGTGGTACCTCCCCTCGGCGGCACCGTTGCCCGGCAGCGCGGTGCTCTACCTGCACGGCGGCGGCATGATCTACAGCATGGCCGAGACCGCACCGGCCTACGACTCGGCGATGCGCGGCTACGTGGCCGCATCCGGGGTGCCGATGCTGACGGTGGATTACCGTGTGGCGCCGGAACATCCGCACCCCACACCGGTCGAGGACTGCTACGCGGCACTGGGCTGGCTGGCCGAGAACGCGTCCGCCCTGGGCGTCGACCCGGCCCGGATCGCGGTGGCCGGAGACAGTGCCGGCGGGGGTCTGGCCGCCGGGGTGAGTCTGCTGGCACGCGACCGTGGCGGACCGGCGCTCGCCGCGCAGCTGCTGATCTATCCGATGCTCGACGACCGCACCGTCGACCCGGACCCGCAGCTTCCCCCGAGATGCTGACCTGGACGTACGAGGACAACGTCACCGGCTGGGGCGCGCTGCTCGGGGATGCCGCCGGAGGGGACGACGTGCCGGTGTACGCCGCACCCGCCCGCGTCGCAGACCTGGCCGGGCTGCCGCCGACCTATATGGACACCGGTGATCTGGACATCTTCCGCGAGGAGGACGTCACCTACGCGCGAAGGCTTTCCGCGGCGGGCGTGCCCACCGAGCTGCACGTGCACCCGGGCTGCCCGCACGCGTTCGAGGCGCTGGCCCCGGCGGCCGACGTGTCGAAGCGGGCGATCGCCGATCGGGTCCGCCGCCTGCGCTCGCTCTAGGGGCGGACCTCCACACCGGTGGCATGCCGGAACCGGTGGATTCGCTGTGGCATTCGCGGTGGCTGATCTTCCCGGTCAGCGGGGTGGCCGGCGAGATCGAGGCGTGAAATCAGCCGGCTGCCCAGGCTTTGGCGCCCTCGAGATCGTCGAGCCCGAACACCGCGGCCTCACCGGGAACCAGCCATGACAGCGCGTGCAGGGTGTGACTCACCCACTCCTTGTCGGTGACGATCGCGATCCGCTTGAACGCGGCGTGGTGGGGATAGACCGTGCCGAACCCCACCTTGAGGTCCTCCAGCAGACCGCCCGGCCCGAAGCCCTCGTAATCGGAGTCGATGACCTCGACGATTCTGATGTCGGCACCGGATTCGAGCAGCTTGTCCAGGGTCGGCTTGAACTTGTGCAGCTCGTCACCGGAAAGCCGGCCCGACACCCGGAATCCGGTCACACCGGCGGGCATGTCGGCGAGTGATTCGATCATGGCTGAACCTCCTTGCTCCGCTTCCCAGCCTAGGAGGTGCCGCCCTCACGCGGCGGTGATCCGCAACCGATCCCGGATGCGGCTCAATGCCGCGCGGGCCCGGGAACCCAGTTCGTCATCGGCGCCGACCGGGATGAGGGTGACCCCGTCGGCCACGCCGGCCACGTAGAGGTCGGCGACCAACCCGGCGAGCCCGTCGACGGTACCGGCGTAGTGCACTCCGGTGTCGGCATCGCGATCGGAGATGGCCGCCAGTGCGGTGCGCGGATCGTCGGCAACCGACACCGTCAGGTCGAGCACCACCGGCACGTCGGCGGGCAGCCGGCGGCGCCGCCGCCGGGCCTCCTGCAGATCGGGGGCACGCAGCCGCACCACCGGGTGGCCGCCGGCGGTCAATTCCGTCCAGGTCCCGCCGGTGTCGGCGACGAACACCCGCAACACCCGCCCGTTCGGTGCACCTGTATCCGGCATGTCCGCCACGCTAGAGACGCGCACCCAGGCCGGCAATGGTTGCGCTCAGCAGGAGGCGAACCGTTCGCCGATCAACGCTTGTCGATCACACCGGTCTTGACCAGGCTGGCGACCATCGTCAGGAACAGGGTGAGGATGATGACCGCCAGGCTCAACAGGGTCGGGATCTCCGGCACGTTGACGTGTTCGCCGCCGTTGATGAACGGCACCTCGTTCTCGTGCAGCGCGTGCAGCACCAGCTTGACGCCGATGAAGAACAGGATGAACGCCAGCCCCTGGGACAGGTACACCAGGCGGTTGAGCAGGTCGCCGAGCAGGAAGTACAGCTGCCGCAACCCCATCAGCGCGAACAGGTTGGCGGTGAACACGATGTAGGGCTCGCGGGTCAGCCCGTAGATCGCCGGGATGGAGTCCAGGGCGAACAGCAGATCGGTGGTGCCCAGGGCGACGATCACCAGGAACATCGGGGTCATCATCCGTTTGCCGCCGTCTTTGACGTACAGCTTGAGCCCGTCCCACTTGTCGGTGGTCTTGAAGTGTTTGCGGGCCAGCCGGACCACGGTGTTCTCCGCGTCGTCGTCGTGCTCGGTGTCGCGGGCCAACTTGGCCGCGGTGTACACCAGGAACGCGCCGAAGATGTAGAAGATCCACGAGAACTGCTGGATGGCAACGGCTCCCAGCGCGATGAAGATGCCGCGGAAGATCAGTGCGAGCACGATCCCCACCAGCAGCGCCTCCTGCTGGTACACCTTGGGCACCTTGAAGCTGGCCATGATGATGATGAAGATGAACAGGTTGTCCACCGACAGGCTGTATTCGGTGAGCCAGCCCGCATAGAACTCCAGGCCGAACTGGCTGCCGTGGAAGTTCCACACCCAGATGCCGAAGGCGATCGCCAAGCCGACGTAGAACGACAGGTACAGACCGCACTCGCGCATCGTCGGCTCGTGCGGGCGACGCGCGATGACGATGACGTCGAACAACAGCACAGCGGCCGTCACACCGATGGTGATGAACCACTCGAGCGGGGACACGTTCAACAGATGACCTCCGGGCGCCACAAAACGTCCGAGGTCTCTTCCACCGCACTGCGGCCCGCGGCACCGGACGGCCGATGACGGCCGCCGTGGTGACGACACCGCGGCGAAGGAATACTCCCCTCTGGCAGCAGTCTGTCAGGTCTTCGGGCGCTGCGCCAAACCGGAGGCACCGATCGGCCCGTCCCCGCCGCGTCCGGCGCCCCCCGATCATCGACGCCGCCTAGTATCCACAGTCGTGGCGACGCCGGAGATTCCCGCTCAGTACCTGCTGTCCGAGCAGGCCGCGCCGCCGCGCACGCTCATCGACATCCTTTACGACACGGCCAACCGCTACCCGGACGCCGCGGCCATCGACGACGGCACGGTGCAGCTCACCTACGCCGAACTGGTGACCGACATCGAGGAGAGCGTCGACTGGCTGGCGGCGCGCGGCATCGGCCGCGGCGACCGGATCGGGATCCGGATGCCGTCGGGCAGCTACGCCCTGTACGTCGCGATCCTGTCGACGCTGGCCGCCGGCGCCGCCTACGTCCCAGTCGACGCCGACGACCCCGACGAGCGGGCCGAGCTGGTGTTCGGCGAGGCCGGCGTGGTCGCCGTCATCACCGAGGCCGGCCTGGCCCGCGGTCCCGGTTCGTCGCGCGGCTGGCGGGCCACCGCCCCTCTGGGCCGCGACGACGCCTGGATCATCTTCACCTCGGGATCGACCGGCACCCCCAAGGGCGTGGCGGTGACGCATCGCAACGCCGCGGCGTTCGTCGACGCCGAGGCGCGGATGTTCTTGCAGGACAATCCCCTTGGCCCCGGTGACCGGGTGTTGGCCGGGTTGTCGGTCGCCTTCGACGCGTCGTGCGAGGAGATGTGGCTGGCCTGGCGCTACGGCGCCTGCCTGGTGCCCGCCCCCCGCGCGCTGGTGCGCAGCGGCATGGACCTCGGCCCGTGGCTGGTGTCCCGCGACATCACCGTGGTGTCGACGGTGCCGACGTTGGCCTCGCTGTGGCCGGCCGAGGCCCTGGAAGCGGTGCGGCTGCTGATCTTCGGCGGCGAGGCCTGCCCACCGGAACTGGCCGAACGGCTCGCCGTCGAGGGCCGTGAGGTCTGGAACACCTATGGGCCGACCGAGGCCACGGTGGTGTCCAGCGCCGCCCGGCTCGGCGGCACCGGCGGGCAGGAGCGCA
Source organism: Mycolicibacterium litorale (assembly GCA_002007745.1). Taxonomy (GTDB): domain Bacteria; phylum Actinomycetota; class Actinomycetes; order Mycobacteriales; family Mycobacteriaceae; genus Mycobacterium; species Mycobacterium litorale_A. The sequence continues at coordinate 5,415,163 of CP019882.1, forward strand.
GCGACCCGGGGTTGGGACCGGCACCGGTCAGCATCGGCCGGCCGTTGCCGGGCTGGGATCTGGCTGTCGTCGACAAGGACGGGTTGCCCGTCGCGCTCGGCGAGATCGGCGAGCTCGTCATCGGCGGGGTCGGGCTGGCCCGCTATCTCGACCCGGAGAAGGACGCCGAGAAGTACGCGCCGATGCCGTCGCTGGGGTGGGCCAGGGCCTATCGCAGTGGTGACCTGGTGCGGTTAGAGGCCGACGGACTGTATTTCCAGGGCCGGGCCGACGATCAGGTGAAGGTCGGCGGGCGGCGGATCGAGCTCGGCGAAGTCGACAATGCCCTGGTGCACCTGCCCGGGGTGAGCGGCGGTGCCGCCGCGGTTCGCCGCACCGCCAGCGGCACCCCGATGCTGGTGGGCTACATCGCGAGTGCGAGCCCCGACTTCGACCTGGCTGCCGCCCGCGCCCACCTGACCGAGACCCTGCCGGCCGCCCTGGTGCCGCGCCTGGTGCTGCTCGACGAGCTGCCCACCCGGACCTCGGGCAAGGTGGACCGCAACGCGCTGCCGTGGCCGCCGCCGGGATACCAGGAATCCGAACCCGACCTCGGCGGCACCATGGGCTGGCTGGCCGGTCTGTGGCGCGATGTCCTCGGTGCGGTGGTCGACGGGCCGGAGGCCGACTTCTTCGCCCTCGGCGGCGGTTCGCTGTCGGCCGCGCAGCTGGTGGCCGCGCTGCGGGAGCGCTACCCGCAGCTGACCGTCGCGCAGCTCTACGACCATCCGCGGCTGGGCTCGCTGGCCGAATTCCTCGACGAGTTCGCCCCGCCGGTCGAGGTCACCCCGCGCCACGTCAAGCCCACGCCGGTGACGACCCAGGCCGCCCAGGTGCTGCTGTCGGTGCCGCTGGCCACGCTGACCGGGTTGCAGTGGGTGACCTGGCTGGCGCTGATCAACAACGTGGCCGCGGCCGTGCATCCGCTGCCGTGGCTGGCACCGGTGAACTGGTGGCTGGTGGCGGTGGCTTTCCTGCTGTTCATCACCCCGATCGGGCGGATGGGCATCGCCGTGCTCGGGGCCAGGACTCTGCTGTCCGGGCTGCAGCAGGGCACCTATCGCCGCGGCGGGTCCGAGCATCTGCGGGTGTGGCTGGCCGAACGCCTGGCCGACGCCAGCGGTGCGGAGAACATGGCGGGTGCGCCGTGGCTGGTGTACTACGCCCGCGCCCTGGGTAACAAGGTCGGCAAAGGCGTGGATCTGCACTCGGCGCCGCCGGTGACCGGGATGCTGCAACTCGGGCACCGGGTTTCCATCGAGCCGGAGGTCGACCTGACCGGGCATTGGATCGACGGTGACCTGTTCCACGTCGGACCGATCACCGTCGGCAACGACGCCACCATCGGGGCCCGCACCACGCTGTTCCCCGGCGCCGTCGTCGGCAAGAACGCCGACGTCGCCCCCGGCTCGGGTGTGGTGGGCAAGGTCAAGAACGGGCAGTACTGGAAAGGTTCACCGGCGGTGAAATCCGGTAAAGCCCGCCACCCGTGGCCGGAGTACCGGCCGCCGCGCGCCGCCCAGTGGGTCGCGATCTACGGGGTGACCTCGGTGCTGCTTGGCGCGGTGCCGCTGGTGGCGCTCGGTGTCGGCCTGGCGGTGCTGGCCTGGCCGGCCAGGCATGCCCCGACGCTGCTGTCGGCCATCGGCGCGGCCGCGCCGTGGATTCCGGTCGCCGCCCTGGTGTCGATGGCGTGCTACGCCGTGCTCACGGTGATCACGGTGCGGGCGCTGGCGATCGGGCTGCGCGAGGGATACCACCCGGTGCGCAGCCGCGTCGGCTGGCAGCTGTGGGCCACCGAGCGGCTGATGGACGCCGCCCGCAACTACCTGTTCCCGATCTACGCCAGCCTGCTCACGCCGTGGTGGTTGCGGCTGCTCGGCGCCAAGATCGGCCGCAACACCGAGATCTCCACCGCGCTGCTCACGCCGAAGTTCACCGTCGTCGAAGACGGCGCCTTCCTGGCCGACGACACCATGGTCGCCTCCTACGAGCTCGGCGGCGGCTGGATCCACGTGGCCAAGGCCACCGTCGGCAAGCGCGCCTTCCTGGGCAACTCCGGCATCACCCAGCCTGGCCGGCGGGTGCCCGACGACGGCCTGGTCGCCGTGCTTTCGGCCGCCCCGTACAAGGCCAAGGCCGGATCGTCGTGGCTGGGCAGCCCGCCGATCCGGTTGCGCCGGCACGCCGATCAGGCCGACGCCGCGTTGACCTACAGCCCGCCGATGCGGCTGAAGGCGATGCGTGCCACGGTCGAGACCTGCCGGCTGATCCCGGTGATCGTGACCTTCGCGATCGGTGTCGCCGTGCTGGCCGTGCTCCAGACGCTGGCTGTGGAATTCGGCTACGGCTGGGCGGCGCTGGCCGGCGGCGTGCTGTTGCTGGCGGCCGGCGCGGTGGCCGGCGGCATCGCCGTCGCCGCCAAATGGCTTGTGGTGGGCCACATCCGGACCGGTGAGCAACCGCTGTGGTCGTCGTTCGTGTGGCGAAACGAAGTCTCCGACACGTTCGTCGAGACGGTGGCCGCACCATGGTTCGCCCGGGCCGCCAGCGGCACCCCGGTGATGAACCTCTGGCTGCGGGCGCTGGGCGCCAAGATCGGCCGCGGAGTGTGGTGCGAGACGTACTGGCTGCCGGAAGCCGACCTGGTGACCCTGGGGCGCGGCAGCACCGTCAACCGCGGCTGCGTGGTGCAGACCCACCTGTTCCACGACCGGATCATGCGGATGGACACCGTGGTGGTCGACGAGGGCGCCACCCTGGGCCCGCATTGCGTGGCGCTGCCGGCCGCCAAGCTCGGCGCCGGCGCGACCGTCGGCCCGGCGTCGCTGGTGATGCGCGGCGACGAAGTTCCGCCGTCAACCCGTTGGCAGGGCAATCCGATTGCGCCGTGGGTTGTTTCACGCAAGAAATCACGTGACGACTCCGGGCGTAAAGCCGAGGACAGCGCCGCGTGAAACGCCCCGCCAAAAAGGCCGCCAAGAAGGGCGCCGCTCCGGTCATCGACCCGTACCTGCCCCGCAACGGCAACTTCGGTTACCGGGTGTCGCGCTACGAGCTGGACCTCGAGTACAAGGTGGCGATCAACCGGCTGGCCGGTACGGCCACCATCACCGCGGTCACCCTGGCCTCGCTGCAGAACTTCACCCTCGACCTCTCCGACGCGTTGTCGGTGACCAAGGTCGCCGTGAACGGCCGCCGCCCCTCGCACTTCGGCACATCCGGCGGCAAGCTGCACATCACCCTGCCCGCACCGCTGCCGGCCGGCGCGGCGATGTCGATCAGCGTGCGTTACGGCGGATCTCCCAGGCCGATCCGAAGCCTTTGGGGCGAGGTCGGTTTCGAGGAGTTGTCCAACGGGGTGCTGGTCGCCGGTCAACCCAACGGGGCGGCGTCGTGGTTCCCCTGCGACGACCATCCCAGCTCGAAGGCCAGCTACCGCATCCAGATCAGCACCGACAGCCCGTATCGCGCCCTGGCCAACGGTGAACTGGTGTCGCGGCGGGTTCGTGCCGCCCACACGGTGTGGACCTATGAGCAACCCGAGCCGACGTCGACGTACCTGATCACCCTGCAGATCGGCATGTACGGCACCACCAAGCTGCCCAAGGCTCCGGTGCCGATGCAGGCGGTGCTGCCGGATCGGTTGCGCGCCAACTTCGATCACGACTTCAGCCGCCAGCCGCAGATGATGAAGTTGTTCGTCAAGTTGTTCGGGCCCTACCCGCTGTCCAACGGCTACACCGTGGTCGTCACCGACGACGACCTGGAAATACCGCTGGAGGCGCAAGGCATTTCGATATTCGGCGCCAATCACTGCGATGGCCGGCGGGGTTCGGAACGGCTCATCGCCCATGAGCTGGCCCACCAGTGGTTCGGCAACAGCGTGACGGTGCGGCGCTGGCGTGACATCTGGTTGCACGAGGGATTCGCCTGCTACGCCGAATGGCTGTGGTCGGAGCAAGCCGGCGGGCAGACCGCTGAGCAATGGGCGCTGCACTACCACTCCAAACTGGTCAGCTCCCCGCAGAACCTGCTGTTGGCCGACCCCGGTCCGCGGGACATGTTCGACGACCGGGTCTACAAACGCGGGGCGCTCACCCTGCACGCGCTGCGCCACACCATCGGCGACGAGAAGTTCTTTGCGCTGCTGCGTGATTGGACCACCCGCTACCGGCACAGCACGGTGGTGACCGACGACTTCACCGGGCTTGCCGCCAACTACGCCGAGGTATCGCTGCGTCCGCTGTGGAAGGCGTGGTTGTTCTCGACCGAAGTGCCGCCGCTGTGACCGATGCGGGTGCCTCGTTCGACGCGTTGAGCGCCACCGGCGCCCAGCAGCTCGGCGGTACGGGGGCGATCACCCGCAGCAGCGTGGCCCGGGTCGGCGCGGCCACGGCGATCTCGGCGGTGTGCGGCTACGCGGTGCTCTACCTCGCGGCGCGCGCCCTCGACCCTTCCGGATTCTCGGTGTTCGGGGTGTTCTGGGGTGCGTTCGGCCTGGTCGGTGGCGCCGCGTACGGGCTGCTGCAGGAGGCCACCCGGGAGGTGCGCGCGTCGGGCTACGTGGAGATCGCCGACGGTCCGCGCACCCACCCGCTGCGGGTGGCCACCGGCGTCGGAGTGGCGGCGGCGGTGGTGATGGCGGGCAGCTCGCCGCTGTGGGCACCGCACGTCTTCACCGACTCCCGGACCCTGTCGGTGCTGCTGCTCAGCGTGGGCCTGGCCGGGTTCTGCATCCACGCCACCCTGCTGGGTCTGCTCGCCGGGACCGGCCGGTGGGGTCAGTACGGCGCGTTGATGGTGACCGACGCCGTCATGCGGGTGGCCGTCGCCGCGGCCGCGTTCGCGGTCGGCTGGGGACTCGACGGGTTCCTGTGGGCGACAGTCGCCGGTGCGGTGGGTTGGCTTGGGCTGCTGGCGGTTTCCCCCGCCGCCCGGTTCGCCGCCGGGTTGCGCACACCCGGCGACACCCGGACGTTCCTGCGCGGGGCGGGGCACTCTATCGCCGCCGCCGGCGCCAGCGCGGTTCTGGTGATGGGCTTCCCGGTGTTGTTGAAAGCGACGTCGGGCGAACTCGGCGCGGCGGGCGGCGTGGTGATCCTGGCGGTGACTCTGACCCGCGCGCCGCTGCTGGTGCCGCTGACCGCTATGCAGGGCAATCTGATCGCCCACTTCGTCGACCACCGCGGCCACCGGCTCAAGGCGCTGATCGCTCCGGCGACCGTGGTGGTCGCGCTCGGCGCCGTCGGTGTGCTGGCCGCCGGCCTGGTGGGCCCCTGGCTGATCCGGGTGGCGTTCAGCGACGAATACGCGCCGAGCGGTGCGCTGCTGGCCTGGCTGACGGCGGGCGCGGTGGCGATCGCGCTGCTGACGCTGACCGGCGCTGCGACGGTGGCCGCCGCCCTGCACCGGGCGTACTCGATCGGCTGGGTGGGGGCGACGGTGGCCTCGGCCGCCCTGCTGAGCCTGCCGCTGGACCTGACCGACCGAACCGTGGTGGCACTGCTGTGCGGACCCCTGGTGGGCATCGCCGTGCACCTGGTCGCGCTGGGCCGCGCCGCGCGCTGAACCGCCCGGGATCAGCGTGTACGTTGTGGACATCGACACGCCCTACCCCGGCGCCTGGATCATCGTTCCGGCGTTCAACGAAGCGAAGGTCATCGGCGACGTCATCGCCGACCTGCGCCAAACCTTCGTCCACGTGGTCTGCGTCGACGACGGCAGCCGCGACGACACCGCCGACATCGCGCTGCGCGCCGGCGCCCACGTGGTGCGGCATCCGGTGAATCTCGGCCAGGGCGCCGCCATCCAGACCGGCGTCGAATACGCCCGCAGTCAGCCGGGAGCCACGGTGTTCGTCACCTTCGACGCCGACGGCCAGCACCGGGTCAAAGACGTCGTCGCGATGATCGAGCGGCTGTCCCGGGGCGACGTCGACGTCGTGATCGGCACCCGGTTCGCCGGCTCGACGGTGAGCCACACACCCATCCTCAAGCGGTTCATCCTGCGCGCCGCGGCGTGGCTGAGTCCGAGCAGCCGCCGACTGCACCTCACCGACGCCCACAACGGTCTTCGGGTGTTCGACCGGACCGTGGCCGACAACCTGAACCTGTCCATGAGTGGCATGAGCCACGCCAGTGAGTTCGTCAAACTCATCGACGAGAACGGCTGGCGGGTCACCGAGGAACCGGTCGAGATCCTGTACACCGACTACTCGATGTCCAAGGGCCAACCACTGGTCAACGGGGTGAACATCGTCTTCGACGGGTTCCTGCGCGGAAGGATGCGCCGATGAACTGGATCCAGGTGTTGCTGATCGCGGCGGTGATCGCGCTGCTGGTGTACCTGCTGCGCGCACGGACCAACGCCAAGGCGAAGGCGTGGGTCAAGGTCGGCTATGTGCTGTTCGTCATCGCCGCCGTCTATGCCATCCTGCGGCCCGACGACACCACGGTGCTGGCCAACTGGCTCGGGGTGCGGCGCGGCGCCGACCTGATCACCTACGCACTGATCATCGCGTTCGTGTTCACCACGTTGAGCACCTACCTGCGGTTCAAGGAACTGGAACTGAAATACGCGCGCCTGGCCCGGGCGATCGCACTGGAAGGCGCACGCGTCCCGGAGCACTGAGCCGACGGGATTCGGGACGGTCGCGGGCCGTACCATCGACGCGATGGCAGTTCCGACCCGAGTGGCGCGCATGCCACCGGTGGCGGTAGCTGCCGTTGTGCTCATCGCGATTCAGCTGGTGGTGCGCGCGGTCCTGGCGTTCGGCGGCTACTTCTACTGGGACGATCTGATCCTCGTCGGTCGCGCCGGCACCCAGAGCCTGCTGTCGCCGTCGTATCTGTTCGACGATCACGACGGCCACGTCATGCCCGGCGCGTTCCTGGTGGCTGGTGTGATCACCCGGTTGGCTCCGCTGGTGTGGACCTGGCCGGCGGTCAGCCTGGTGGTCCTGCAACTGCTGGTGTCGCTGTCGCTGCTGCGGGCGCTGCACGTGATCCTGGGCTGGCGCCCGGTGCTGCTGATCCCGCTGTGCTTCGCGCTGTTCACCCCGCTGGCGGTGCCCGGGTTCGCGTGGTGGGCGGCCGCGCTGAACTCGCTGCCGATGCTGGCCGCACTGGCTTGGGTGTGTGCCGATGCGATCCTGTTGACGCGCACCGGGAATCGGCGGTATGCGGTCACCGCGATCGTGGTCTATCTGGGCGGATTGCTGTTCTTCGAGAAGGCCGCCGTCATCCCGTTCGTCGCGTTCGCGGTGGCAGTCCTGATCCGGCATGTCCGGGGCGAGACGGCCGCGGTGCGCACGGTGTGGCGGGACGGTGCCCGGCTATGGGTGCCCGCCCTCGCTGTGACGGCGGCCTGGGTCGGGGTGTATCTGGCCGTCGTGGACCAGCAGCGGTGGAGCTCGGACCTGGGCATGACATGGGATCTGTTGCGCCGCTCGTTCACCCACGGCATCGTGCCCGGTCTGGCGGGCGGTCCGTGGCAGTGGCAGCGTTGGGCGCCGGCCTCGCCGTGGGGGGTGCCGCCGCCGGTGGTGATGGTGCTGGGCTGGCTGGTGCTGGCGGTGGCCGTGCTGGTCTCGCTGCTGCGCAAACAGCGCATCGGCGCGGTGTGGCTGGTGGCGGCGGGTTACGCGGTGGCCTGTCAGATCCCGATCTACCTGATGCGGTCGTCGAAGTTCACCGCCCTGGAGCTGGCTCAGACGCTGCGGTACTTCCCCGATCTGGTGGTCGTGCTGGCGCTGCTGGCCGCGGTGGCGTTCGGTGCGCCCAACCGCAGCACCGCGCGGTGGTTGGACGCGTCGGCGGCCCGGACCGCCGCGGTGGCCGGGTTGGCCGTCGCATTCATGGCGAGCAGCCTCTACTCGACAGCGACGTTCCTGACCAGCTGGAAGGACAATCCGGCACAGCCCTACCTGCAGAACGCGATTCGCGGGCTGGCGCAGGCCCGGGCGTCGTCCTCGGCACCGCTGCTGGACCAGGAGGTCGACCCGCTGGTGCTGCAACGGGTCGCCTACCCGGAGAACCTGGCCAGCCACATGTTCGCGCTCATTCGCGATCGGCCCGAATTCGGCGGCTCCACAACACATCTGCGGATGCTCGACACCAGCGGCCGGCTGGTCGAGGCCAACGTGACCTGGATCCGCACCATCGTGGTGGGGCCGGTGGCCGGCTGCGGCTACTTCGTCCAATCTGATGGCCAGCCCGATACGCCGGTGCGGATGCCGCTGGATGGGCCGCTGCTGCCGGCCGAGTGGACTGCCGAGATCAACTACCTGGCCAACAGTGACGGGGCGATGCTGATGTCGCTGAGCGAGGGCCCGGAGACCAAGGTGACGGTCCACCCCGGTTTGAACCGCGTCTACGTCCGGCTGTCCGGCGCCGGCGATGCGATCACGGTACGGGCGACCACCGCGGCGCTGTCCCTGTGCGTGGCGTCGGGACCGGTCGGATATCTCGCGCCGCGGCAGTGACGCCGCGGCGGACAACATGGAGCCGCCTGGGGGAATCGAACCCCGACCTATTCATTACATGGGAACCAGCAAAACCTCTACTGGGCAACTATCGCCTGAGGCGGCCAAGATCTGCCCGCTGCGTCCGGCAAAGATTGGTCCGCCATTACGTCAGCGCCGCAAGGCGAGCTAGCGTAGTCCGCTACTTGATCTGAACTGCAATGTTCCGTGCTGGAAACGTATCGGAATCGAGACGCACGAATCGCTCACAGCATACTGATAGCCGTCCTTAAGGTGATCACTTGTGAATTCAACTAATCAATTAGGTAGCTATCCGGTGGTCGCGGAATGGCGCACGCGGCAGTTCGCCCAATCACTGTCCAAACGGACAGTCGAAGAGCGCGTCGCGACCGTCATCCGCATGGCCGACTGGTGCCACGTCCAACCCGAGACGGCCACCACCGCCGACATCGCCAGCTGGCTCGCTGAGGCCGGCGAGTGGTCCGTCAACACCCGGTGGACCTATCACACGTCGCTGTCCGCGTGGTTCCTCTGGCTGCAGAAGCAGGGCAGGCGACTCGACAACCCGATGATCAATCTCGATCGGCCGAAGCGGGTCAAGGGACTCCCCCATCCCCCGTCGAACGCGCAGATCCGGCGGCTGCTGGCTCAAAGGTTCCGGCGACGGACCTGGGCGATGATCACCCTCGCGTTGTTCGCCGGCCTCCGGGCCCACGAGATCGCCAAGATCAGGGGCGAGGACTTCGACCTGGTCGAACAGACCCTCACCGTCACCGGAAAGGGCGGATACACCGCCACCCTCCCGCTGCACCACCGCGCCCTCGAGTTGGCATACCAGATGCCCCGCAAGGGCTACTGGTTTCCGGGCACGGAACGTGGCCACCAACGCCGCGAATCGGTTTGCGGCACCGTCAAGGACGCGATGGTCCGCGCCGGTGTGCCGGGCTCGTGCCACTCGCTGCGGCACTGGTTTGCGACAAACCTGCTTGAGGCGGGTGTCGACGTTCGCGTCGTTCAGACACTCTTGCGCCACCAAAACTTGGCCACCACCGAGATCTACACGCGGGTATCAGAAACGCGCCGCGCGACGGATATCCAGCTACTTGACCCGTTCCGAATGGAGCCGCTAGCGCGCGTCACCGAGCACATGAGGGCGCAGGTATTCCACGATGAGGACGAAGGCGCCGCGGCAGGCAACGCCGCTTAACATCAGATAGGTCGTCTACCGGACAGAGGCACGACTGCAGCTCTACGCTATGCGGTCATGCACCTGCTGCTGAGCGCATCGTCGTTCACGGTCGCCTCAGTTGCGGCCATCGCGATCACCGCATTGGCGCCAGCGCACGCGAGCCCGGAGGATCCTTACGGCGGCGAGGACTGGGTCGCTCTTGCGATCGCACCACTCTCGACTGAACCACCGTGGTACGGCCTCGCGGGCACGCAGGATGAGGCAGTACGAATTGCCATGGATCTGTGCAGCCACGGAGCTCGCGGCAATCCCTGTTACGTCGCGACCGTTACCCAGTACGGCTGCGGCGCAGTCGCCGTCAACCATCAGACCGGGGCGTTCATGGCGGCCCGAGGCCCTGACGAAACCAGCGCGATCCAGGGAACCGCCAACAGGACACTCGCCGACGCGGATGCCCAAGGTTTCCAGTTGGCGGGCGTGAAATGCTCGATACCCAGTACGCCCCCTAATGACGGGAAAACGCCCCCTCGCCCGCAGGCTTCGAGGGGGGCGATCCCGGAAAGGATGTCAGGTTACGACGCGACTCGACTGCGCGCTATTCACTTCTCGCCGAGGCGACGCCATATCGCGGAGAGTCGGGCGTCGACGTCGCCGCGGAGTTCACGCATCCGCTCGCGTCGCTCGTCCCTTTCCTCCCGGATGTCGGTGTGCACCCTGTCGAGGTTCTCGTCGAGCCGGTCGAAGCGCTCGTCGAGGTCGATGCGCAATGCCTTGTCGTGGTCGTTGACGGTCGACTCGTGGACAGCGTCCAGTTTCTCGTTGGCAGCCTTGAGCTGGCGACGAGCCGACAACGTCGTTCCTAGGACGACGGGCAGGCCGACGGTGATCGCAAGACCACCCCAAACTCCCACGACGAGCAGCAGATGGTCGAACACATCCATCCAGGAGTCTGGGTTGCCCCAGTGGTCGAAGTTCACCGCCTGGCGGACTTCAGGAACTGTTCGACGAGTTCAATGGCGGCAGCGGCCGGCGGTCCAACGATCGGCGTTGCGCCGACGGCTTGGGTGACACCGGCAGCGATCTTCTCGAGAGCGGAGTTTGCCTCCGCGGCGGCGGACTGGAGGCTGTCGCGGTTCTGGATGACTGCCTGGACCTGGCCTAGCACCGACTCGTCGACCGGCGTTGTCCCGCCCTTGGGAAGGTTGGGCACGCCCCAGGTCGTCAGACCAGTCAGGATGGCGCCCAAGCCGCCGATCCACAGTACGTATTGCGGGGTGCGTTGACCGTGGCCAGGAAGGTGGCCAGTGAGCCGGTGAGCGATGCGAGTGCCTTGGCGTTCTCGCGGACCTTGGTGATCGTGACAGACATGACTCATGCCCCTTTCTGGGCTTGCAGGACAGTCGGATTGGCGGCGGCGATGTACAGCAGGATCCGGGTCGCCAGCGCTTTGTCGTCGCTTCGATCCGGATTCTTGGTGAGGTCAGCGTCGGCGACCTCGGCGAGCAGCGCGAGTGTCTTCGGATCACCGACGAGGCCCAGCAGGATCGACACGACGACGTGCACGTTGCCGTCCTCGTTCAAACCGATCCCGGCGATGGTGTCGATGTTGCCCTCCCCGAGGTGGCGCAGCGGCGACCGGGACGGGTAGGGGTTCTTCGCGAGGACTCGCAGTAGCGCGAGGGCCTCGCGCTGCTCGTCGGCGGTGAGTGCGGACATGAAATCGTCGTCTCCTATCGGGGTTGTTTGGATGCCGAGTGCAGCGGCGAATTGTGTTGCGGTGTAGCCGTCTGCGCTGTTCATGTCGCAGTTGCCGAACGGTGGTGCGCCCTCGGGCAGGCCGCCGCCGTGGCCCTGGCCGTCGGTGTATTGGTGGGCGATCTTGCCCGGGTAGGGCGGGTTCGAGCCGTAGGCGGCGACGACCAGGCGCATACCGGCGGGTTTGCGTGGCCACAGCGTGTTCAGGTCGGAGACGTTGCCGTAGCCGATGATGCGGCGGCGATCGCCCAACCACGCGGCCAGTGCGTCGATGGTGGCGTTGATGCCGGCGGACTGGTCGCCGCGGATCTGGCCTTCCCAGGACTCGACGTCGACCATCACTGCCATCTTCGGGTGCGGTTGGCCGACCATGGCCTTATGGACGGCGACGCTGTCGACGCCGGGTCGGTAGACGAAGTACACGATGAAGAACGCCAAACGTCCGTCGTCGCAGGCCTTTTTGGCCCAGGCATAGTTTGCAGCCCATTTTTCGTCGCGGTGCGCGCCGTCGTTGGAGCGGATACAGATCACCCGATAGGGGTAGGAGTCGTCGACCGTGGTCTGCCATTCGGACACGTCGGCGTACAGGGTGTCGGGTGGTTCGATGACGGTGGGCGTGGTGCCGTCTTCGACGATCGGGCCGGGCAGGTAGGCCCAGGCGTTGGCGTAGGGATGGTCGATCGGCCAGGCGGCCGGCGCGGTGACGAGGCCCTTGCTGCCGGCGGACTCGATCCGCATGCCGTCGAGTTCGCCCCACATGTGCGAGTTCGCGCCGCCGCCCGGGCCGTGGTGGAACGCGAGCTTCACGACGGCGTCGGCGGGGATGTCGAGCGGGCTGCCGACGATGATGGTGCCGAACGGGCCGGTACCGTGCAGAGGGATCGGGCCGCCCATGGTGTCCGGGCGGTACGACTCGGTGGTGGTCTCGCGACCCCACTTGAACGTGCCGGTCACCCAGCCCAGCGTGTCGTCCCACACTCCCGAGCAGTCGGTGCCCAGCTTCGGGTTCTGGCCGAACATGCCCCCGTAGACGTAGGGGTCACCGAGGCGGGCCTGGACCTCGGCCTTGGCGTGCTCGACGTTCGCCCGGTAGATGAGGGCGGTCATGCTGCGGTCACCAGCGCTGGTGTCTTGCCCAGTTTGAGAGCAGGAGTCATCCGACAGACCTTTCGAGTAGCTTTGCGAGTAGATGAATCCGCGCAGGTCAGACCAGCCCCATTGGGCACGCGCGGTTTACGGCTGAAATGCGATCTGGAGCAGCGCGCGGCGGCGGTGTGGCCACCGTGCGGAGCCGTCGCCGATGCCGAACCGTTCGCGGCCGGGGTGGTCGGCGATCGGGTGTTCGCAGATGGTGCAGATGTCTTCGGGATGGCCTTCGTTGTTGTCGGGGTCGCACATGCCGAAGTTGTCGAGGCGTTGCAGCCACGCCCTGAGCCCGTTGCGCTGAGGCATGTTCAGTGTCTCGGCACGATGTTTCGCCATTGGCCGTCGATCTGGATTCGCGGCACGATCCGATACCACATCCCGTGCCAACCGAGGTTGGGCTTGAGGATGTCGGTGGGGATGAAGGGTAGGACCGGGCGGCGGACGGTGCCGGCGAAGTCGTGATAGTCCTGTCCGGCATCGTTCGAGGCACGGACCTTGAAAGCGAAGTCTTGGAATCGTATTGGCGTTCCGGATAATTCGCCCGCCTCACTGAAGGTGATGCCGTCGGGTGGCTCACCCTCGGTGATCGCCCATTCGATCGGTTCCGCGCCCGTTGCTTCCAGCGTTTGGGTGTACGGGGTGCCGACCTCGAATGGGGGGATGGTGAGGGTGGTGATGGTGGGCGGGTCGCCGGCGGGTGGCTCGATCCCGGCGGTGAGGATGGTGAAGATCCAGTCGGCCTCGGCCTGGTAGCCAGCAGCGTTGGGGTGCAGGGTGTCGGTCATCAGCGCCGATTGCCAGATGTTCCCGAAGGCTTGGCGGGTGTCCATCAGGTAGACATCGGTAATGTTGGTGGCCTGCAGCGCCGGTGTCAGCGGGAGGTTGTGACCGGTCAAATCTGTTGCGAGAGCGTTGAATGCCGCATCGTAGCTGCTGGAGTTGGCGACGTTCTCGGTGGTGATGATGATCGGAACACCGGGGCAGCGCGCTTTGACCGCGCTGATATAGCTGTGGATGTAGGTGACGTACTGGCTTGGTGTGTAGCCGGCGTTGATGTCGTTGAAGCCGGTGCCGTGGATGATCAGGTCCGGGGTGGGCCCGCTGAGCATCGACGACAGCCAGACGTTGACGTTCTGTGTCGTCCAGCCCGGCATCCCGGCATCGCGAACCAGAATCTGATTCGTCCCGGTTCCCGTGTGCAGGCTGTCGGGAGCAGTGTAGGTGCCGGTTACACCCCACTGCTGCCGCATGACCGGCATGTCGGCCCATTGGCCAAACCGCACGCCGGTTCGTCCGACCCATCCGCTCATGGCGGTGTCGGAGGCGCCATTGACGGTCGAGTCGCCTGTGGCCAGCAGTATCGCTGGCTGACGCGCAGCGACTTTGTCGACGAACGCGAAGGTGGTCACGGCCGCATCGGAATCGCGATGCAGGACCACGGCACTGAGCCGCTGAACACCGCATCGAATGTGGTGCTGGCGGCGGCGTCTCTGACGACCACGGGGGCGAACGGGCCACTTGCATTGCCAGAAGCCCGCAATGCCCCGCCGCTGCTGGAGGTGTAGCCGGAATAGGCGTTCGACCCGCCGCCGAGGACGGCGAGAACCATGCCGTTCGTGGGGCAGGTAACCGCGCCGGTAGAAGGCGTTGCGCTGGTTCCACTCGTCGTGATGGCAGTGCCCAGTGAGCTGACCGACGTGTAGGAGCCGGCGTCGATGGTCCACGTGCAGCCCACGCTGAAGGTGGCCGACACTGTCTTCGCCGTTCCGGTTCCAGCTCCGGCGTAGCGATAAACGTATGTGTGGCCTAGTGTTCCGCCGCCGTGCGGGACATGGAAGGTGTCCGTCGGGGTTGCACCGTTGTAGGTGAGGGCGGTCAGCGAGTGAGCGGTGATGTAGGCCGTGTTGACGATGAGGAACACGTCGGCGGCCGCCGCGGCGGTGTAGCTGCCTGTGTACGAGGCAGTCGATCCGGTAGCGAGAGTTCCCCAGTTATTGTCGTACTGCACACCCAGTGGGATCACGCTCCCCGTAAACGGTTGATCGTCGTGCTCGTGGGTATTGTCGGCGCGGACGGTGAACGGCCCGTAGGGACCAGCAGCCGTCGGGATGCCAGACAGTGTGGGGCCGGACTGGATGATGCCCCCCGGAAGCGATCCGGAAGGTTTCGACCAGGTGATGGTGGGGCCGCCGGTGGCCAAGGTGAGCGTCTGCTCGAACGGCACCCCCACCGTCATGGGGAGCAAGCCCGTTTCGACGATGTTCGGGGTCGACTCGGCAACAGTCCACGTCAGCGTCACAGTGGCATCTGGGCTGTACCCGTTCGATGCCTTGATCGTGACGTTTCCCGGCCCGACAGTTGTCGGATTGCCGCTGACAACACCCGAGGGATTCATGCTCACGCCGGTGGGCCACGCGCCCGACGTCGTCGACCACGCGATCGGGCCGGTACCGGTCGCCGCCAATGTTTGCGAGAAGTCGAATCCCCGCCAAAACCCGCCCAACTCCGATGTGGCGATAGTGGGGGCCACACCGGTCACGGTCCAGGCGATGACCTTATCGACGTAGCCGACCCCGTTCGTGCAACGAATCGTGACGCTGCCCGGCCCAACCGTGTCGGCGTCTCCCGAGATCTCGTCCCCGACGAGATCAAGCCCATGCGGTAGAGCACCGGCGTGCACTTCCCACGTGAACGGAGTAGACCCCGACGCCGTCAATGTCAACGAATAGGGTGTCCCCGCAGCAATCGTGCCGAGGCTGGTGGTGGTGATGGTCGGCCCAATAGCCGACTCCACCACTCCCTCAAAGGTTTTCGTGGCTCGCCCGTGCAGGCTTGCAGCAGCAACTGTGAATCTGTAGGACTCCCACGTCGTGGGTTTTCCGTGCAGGTTGCCCTCAGTCGACAGCACCAACCCATCGGGCAGAGGATCGGAGTCTGGGTCCAGGGTCCACTCGAACGGACCCGTGCCCGACGCCTGGAGCATCTGGCTGAACACCGCGTCCTTGTTCAGGCTGTTCAGGATCTCGGTGGTGATGGTCGGCGGGGTTCCCGAGTAGTCGAACCACACATCGAAGTCGTGCGCGATCTCGGGCGGGCTGTCCTTGAGGAAGATCAGGGATTCGTCGACGTTCGGCCGGACGGTGGTGTCGGGGCCCAGGATCCCCCACACGACCGACGCGGAGACAGGGTCGCCGATCGGCACCGGGCCATCCGGGGAATCGGCCCACACTTGGAACGCGGTACCGCCCAACGCCGGAGTGACATCGACGATCGAATAGCCCGGGGGAAGCTGTATCGGCTCACCCGCGGGTACCGGGCCCGCAGGCGAGTCGACCAGCGGTTGAGCTGCTGCGATGTCACCCGGGTCCTGCGAGAACCCGGCGAACGCGGGGCCGGGCGGACCGTCCGGCAGCGTGATCGGATCGCCGGCGGGGACTGGCCCATCGAGGCTTTCCCTCAGAGGCTGCGCAACCCTACTGTTCTCCTCGTCCTGGTCGAATCCGGCGAATGACCATCCAGGCAACCCGCGGCGGTCACCGACGACGGATTGGTTTGGCCCGGGAGCGAAGTCGGCGAGGTAGCTGGTGGTGTCGTCGCTGGGCAGACCGCTGATGTAGTACGGTGCGAAAGTCTGCCTCTCGCCGGGCATCTCGGGTGTGACGAGGTAGGTCAGTTCAGTGGCCAGGTGTAGATCGGGGTCGTCGGAGAGCAGTTCGACGCCGAGCTGTCCCGGGTCCTGGAGGTCGTATGGGGCGGCGCGTTTGGCTCGGGTGTCGTACATTCGGCCGTCGGAACGGATGTAGCCGGTGATCCGCTCGAAATCGAGCAGGGTGGGCCGCACATCGTCGGAGACGGCCATGAAGTCGCCGGGCTTGATGGTCAGGTCGAAGTGGATCTCCAGACCGGTCTTGGCGACGAAGCCGAGCTGGGTGAAAGTTTCGACGTCGGCGTGCATCCGGTGAGTGGCGGGCATTTGTGAGGGCCTCCCTAGTCTTCGGGCTCGACGTCGAAGGTGACTCGGCGTTTTGGGGTGGGGCGCGGCAGGCGCATCATGGCCGCGGTCAGTGCCGGGGCGACGACGAGGGGCTGCACGGAAGCGACCTGGTCGGCGGGGTTGAGGACGACGGAGATCGCTGACCAGGGGCCGGCGACGGCGCGGCTGGCGGTCAGATTGAACGATGCGCCGGTGCCGCGGGCTTCGGAGATGAGCAGCGAGGTCGAGGTGTTGTTGAGGTAGCGCTGGGTTTTGTTGGCGTTGGACAGCCCGGAGCGAGTGCCGAAGAACGCCGCGATCATCGACGCTGGTGTCGCGCTGCCGGCCACCGACAGCGCGGTTCCGGTGCCGCTAACGGTGGTGACGGTGCCGAAGCTGTCGACTCCGGTGAAGGCCAGCGACGATCCCCGGATGACTCGGGGGAGGTTGATGCCGAACACGTCGGTGGCGCCTTCGACTGCCGCGGTCATTCTCGGCGGGGTGCGGCCCGGTGTGACGCCGGTGATGCCGAACACCTCGGTCCATCCCCCACCTGAGAGCCCGTTCCACGCGATCACACCGAGCGAGGCCATGAGGGTGCCGTTGCAGCGCGCGGAGCGGGTCAGCTGGCTCAGGGTGGCCGAGTCGACCGCGTAGGACAGGGCGGCGAGCACCGCGACGTCGGAGCCTTCGACTGGCTGATTCCATTCGACCAGGTTGTCCAGGGAGATGCTGAACACGTTCTGGTCGGCGAGGTCGCCGCCACCGACCGCGCCGGAGAAGACCGCCATCAGGCCGCGGATCCGAGCTCGGTGATGTCCACGCCGGCGGCCAGTTGGATGCCGAACTTGGGCACGACGATGGTGTCGCCGTCGTAGAAGTTCCGGCTCTTCTCCAGCTGCTTGATGAAGCAGCAGTGCCCACCCGTGGCCGCGTCCCACCCTGAGAGGTGGCTGATCGGTTCGGGAGCGGTCTCCAACCACGAGAGGTCAGCGGTGATCATCACCATGCCAGCCGCGTCGGGCACAGACAGGGTTGAGGGCACCCGGGCGGTGATCACCGACGGATTCGCGGTGCCCAGATCGGTTGGTTCACCGATGTGCAGCGCCCAGTAGTAGGTGGACGGCGGTGTCCACGACTGCCCACAGAAGACGTGCCCCATGATCTTGTTGGTGAAATACGTTGTGAAACCGGACATGTGGCTGTCTCCTATCGTTGTACGACGTGGACGAGGACGGTGCGCCGCAGCTTGCGGTTGATGACTTCCGGTGAGCCGTCGCGGGCGGCGAGGTAGACGGTGTGGCCGGCGTAGTACTTCCCCGGGGCGACACCGTTGGCGTTGATGCACAGCGTGGTGTCGGTGTCGGTGAAGGTGTGCCACTGGATTTTGAGCTGGGCGCTGGTGAAGTCGAACTCGGTGTCGACGATCTTGTCGTCGGTGAGGTCTGTTTCGTCTGCCCAGTTGACGGTATGGTGCTCGATCTCCGTCGGCCCCATGGTGGTGACGGCGATGTATTGCTGTCCCATGTGCCTGAGCTCAGCTCTCTGCGATCGGGTTGTCGGGATGTGCTGTGTTGTAGTCATCGACGGTCGAGTACACCGAGACGAACGTGGTGTCGGTGACGATGACCGCGCCGATGCTCACGATGACGTCGGTGTGGCCTGTGCGGTAGGCGCGTAGTTCCCATACGGGTGTGGGCGTCCCGGAGTTGAGCACACAGGTGACTCCTCCGAACCATCCCTTGCTGGCGCTGACGAGTGTGTCGATGACCTCGAGCATGTCGGCGGGCGTTTCCAACACCGTGACGGTGGCGGCTATCGTTAAATCCATTGCCCCTCAACTCCTTTCACTATTGATCGTCGGCTGAGAACACCACCATGGCCCCGGGTGATGTCTGTCCCGTGAAGATGGTGCGGTCGGCGGCCTGCATGCCGAGTCCCACAGACCGGTATCCGGGGCCGTACTGCGTCACCATGCTCGTGTCGTTGGCGGTGACGACGGGCACGCCGTTGCGCACCAGGACGAACTTGTAGGGGTCGGAGGTGATGGCGTCCCCGACGTAGAAGTCCCACGAGTCCCCGTTGCCGACGGTGACTGGGTTGCTTGCCAGCACTGTGGGTGTGCCTGACACATATCCCACCACACCTGCTCCTGCACAGCGGATTTGGCCTGCAACGAATGTGTCGATCGCCGGGTTCACCCGACCCAGAAGGTAGCTGAACGCTTCGGCGCCCAGGAACGGGTCGGCCGGGCGAAGTGACATGACCGTCGAGATGACCTGGTAGTCGGTGATCGTGTCGGCGGGTAACCACCGCATCCAGTCCAGGGAGTACAGACCACCGAACGGTGACCACGCCAAGTGGCCGCTACCGTCGACTCGGGCTGATCCACCCCCTCCGAAGTGGTGGACATCCCAGTTCGCTCCTGGAGGCCCGGCAGGTCTGTCGAACAGGTCGACGATCGCCCGTCCCGCGGCGGCGCGCTGGGCGTTCGCATAGGCCGCCGCGGCGGCTGCGGAGTCGACGGCGGTCCACTTACCGGTGAAGAAGTCGCGGGTGGCTGTCAGCGCGTCCTCGGTGTTCTCGAAGAACTGCGTGACATCGTGGGCCGCGTTTTGGAACAGTTGCTCGATAATGGCCAGTGGGAGTGAGATTCCGCGGCGGAGCCCTTCCCAGAGCTGGTCGGCGGCGTTGCCGTAGCCCGGAGATGCTTTGACCACGTCCTTGTAGAAGGCGCTCATAGCGTCTTGACCGCGAGCGGTGCGCATTGTGGAGACGGGCGCGACGGCCCCTTGGTGTAGCCACCAGTCGCCGGGCGTGACGCCGCCGCCCCCGTGGGGCAGGGTCACAGCGTGCCTCGTACTTGTTCGATCATGGCCATGATCCGGTTGATGTCCTGGCCGGCCTGGGGGCCGAGCTCGGCGGCGATCGCGGCGCGTTGGTCGGGGGTTTCGGCGTTGCGGATCCGGTCGTAGAGGTTGGGGTCCTGGGCGCGTAGGAGCTTCCACAGACGCGCTTCGTCGATCGGAAGGGTGACGGCCGCAGCGTAGGCGCCCATCTGTTCCTCGCCGGCGGTCACGGTTTCGACCTGTGCCAGGTCAGGGAAGATCCGCACACCTTTTCGGTAGAGCCGTTCGGCGAACGGGTTCCGCGAGCCGGCCGGGATCGGAACGTCGACCTCGTGACGGCCGGGGTGGGGCATGTGGGCGACCGCGCGAGCCAGCAGGGCGATCTGTCGTTCCTCGGTGGCCCAATCAGGCTGCTGCTGGGATGGCTGGGGCATCAGTTGTCTTTCATGGACCAGTAGGAGAATTCGGTGCCGGGAGCGGCCAGGGAGGCGAGGAAGTTCACGCCGCCGTGGTTGTAGCCCTGGCCCATCGGGATCCAGTCCGGGATCGGTGTGCTGATGAGGGGCGTGAGGGTGGTGCCCTTGTACACCGCAACGGTTTTGGAGGCCTCGTCGAAGATGATCGGGTAGGTGTCGCTGTTGCCGACGATGTTGCCCACGGGGGTGACGAGGTCGGTCATGGTGACCGGGCCGGTGCCGTGGACGATGTGGATCTTGTTGTTGACGATGCCGGTTTCGAATTGGACGGCAACATAGGAGGTCATGTTGATGTCAGACCAGAAGGCGACACCGCTTTTGCCGGCGCCACCATTGAGGGTGTTGACCACGATCTTGGCCGATGCGGTGGCTAGTGGGGTGTCCCACAGCGCGGCGGCGTTGAAGAAGAATGCGTTGTCGATGCCCAGCCCGCGCGGCAGGCCGAAGATGCTGTTGTCCCAGGACTTGAGCCCACCGGTGCCGCCTTTCTTGAGCCACCGCGACCCGACGGCCGTACCGGGGATGTAGGAGAACGTCAGCGGTTGATTCTCGGGTTGCCGTGCGGCCGCGTTGGGCCACTGGACTTGCTCGCGGGTGACGTAGCCGTGTTCCCACTGGTATTCGTGGCCGTCTTTCCAGGTGACGAAAAGGGCGTACTGTGCGCCGACCGGGATGTACTGGTGCTCGTCGAACTCGACGGTGTAGTTGATGACATCGCCCCGGACCCAGCCGTCCCATTCGTCGAGTTGGGCGCCTGATGAGTCGGTGATGATCATGCGGGACATGACCCCTTTCGGGAAGTTCCCGCCGAGCCGGTTCGGGTAGTCGATGTTGAGCGTCCCCTGGGTGAGCACGAGGGTGCCGAGCTCGTCGCGGTGCCGCTGGGTTCCTCTTGTCACGACGTCATGCCTCTCACGAGATCAGGTGCCAGCCAATTTCATTCATGGTTTGCAGTGCCTTTTTCAGCAGTCGGGCTGAACGCTCACCGGTGCTCATGGCGGCCTTGTTCTGGCCGATCTTCCACTCAGTGGTGAAGGGTTGGCGCTGGAGATGGTCCCAGGAGTCGGTCATCTCTTTGAGCTGGTTGATGAAGACGATGTCGATACCGGATCGGGTGATGCCGTACTGCGTGGAGCAGACGCGATCGCCGATGTCGGCGTACATCAGTGCCCAGTGGCCATTGCGCAGCGAGATCTGGTGGGAGGTCTCAGACTTGGTGGCGTTGAATGCGCCCCGCATCACCACCCCGGCGAGCAGTGACATGCTGTTGGCTTCGGCGCCGCGTTGGTAGATCTCGGGCAGGTGTACCCAGCCGAGCTCGCGGGCTCGGCCGAGGTTCTTCCATTCGTCCCAGGCCGCGATCGTGCCGACGATGAACGGCATGATGACGTCGGCGGCGATGTCTCCCAGCGAGTCGAATCCGCCGAGCAGGAAGTAGCCGAGCAGGTTGCCGGAGGTCTCGATGACCAGTTTGGCGATCGCGTCCGCGGTGGGGTTGTCACCGCCGACAACGGCCGACACGGCGGTGGCCGGCGACCAGCTGACCTTGCCGTCGAAGCGCGCCCACGGTGAATCGCGCAGGGTGATCCATGGCCGTGGCGCCAGGGTGCCGTAGAAGCCCTCGCGCCAGTACTCGTCGGGGGTGATCGATTCGTCGTCGGCGAACATGCTGACGGTGTCGTCGATGGTGCCGGCGGCGTAGACCACGATCGAGCGGACCGCACCGGCGAACATGTTCTGCGTGAGCAGGGTTCCCTGGTCGCTGTAGTAGCCGGATCGGTCGACCACTTCGAACACGAGCGTGCCGTTAGCGACGTTGTCGCCGCCGATGAGCCCCTCGACGGTGTCACCCCAGTCGGTCATGATCCGCCGGTAGATGATGGACAGCTGGCCGTCGTCGAGTGCGTCGGCGATGGTGGAGTCGATGGTGTTCATCCGGGTGGCCAGCAGTGTCCACAGCGATGAGTCATCGAATGGGAGTGCGGCGCATTTGATGCGGATCTGCCAGTCGAACCAGTTGAACAGGTCGTCGTAGGAGGCGAGGTCGAACGGGTCGTCGGCCAAAGTCCATGGGTGGCCCTCGATCCGGACGAGGTTCATCAGGATCAGCAGGGAGATGGCATATTTCGCGGGAAAGAAGATGGGCAGTACGCGCGGCCCCTGGAAAAGCGGCAGCGGCAGTGCCGGGTTTGGCGGCCCCAGCATGAACTGCAGGAACTGCATATCGTCGTTCCAGGTGGTCGTGAAATAGTGCACGCCCCTACGTGTTTCGACGTCCCAGTGGTGCAGTATGCCCGACCATTGGCGGTTACCGCGGCGCACGATCAAGACGATGTTCTTGCAGACATCGGGGTCGTTGGGTGTCTTGATCAGCTCGCGGGCTAACCAGTGGTCCAGCCGCCAGTTCATTGTGGCCGTTGCGGTGACGTTGTCTTTGCGCGGCAGCTTGGCCTTCGTGGCGACCTGGTAGGGCAGCCGGCCGATCGGCTTGAGTCCGACTTCGCCCGGGGTGGCGCGCATCATCCAGATCTCGGGCTCGGCGCGGTTCCATTCGTCGTTGCGCGCGCGCAGGTGATCGCAGGTGTCAGAGATGCGGTCGAGAACGGGGTCCAGGACGATCGGATCGAGGACCGCGGCGCTCACAGGGTGATCCGGGGCCGGGAGAACGGGTTGAGGTACCAGCGTGGGATCTCGATGCGGAAGCGTGCTCCGTCGGGGTTGGTGCAGTTGTTGACCCGCACGATGAAGTCTTGTTTCTTGCCCTTCGGGATTGGGTAGAGCAGGTCGTCACCCCAGCGCGCGATCACCAGGGCGTCGTTCTCGGCGATCACGGTCTGTTCATCGGGGTGTGAGTCGAGTTTGGCCCCTTCACCGGGGCCGAGTTTCAGCGGTTTGGTGGTGCGGCCACGGTCGGCCACCGACCGCCCGTAGGCTTTGGATCCGAACGACGGATCCGGGAACACCCACTCGGCGCGATCGCTGACCACGAAACGTTTCCACGCTTCGACCGAGGCGGGATTGTTGAGGCTGACCGGGAACCACGTCGAGCCGCCGTTGGCGGCGAGGTTCTCGTCTTTCCACTCCCAGGTCCAGGTCTTCCCGACATAGAAGGGCAGCTCGGTCTTCATCGTCAGCACGATCGACCCGAACGTGAACAGGTGCGGGTCACGCCCTTCGAAGTTGTAGACCGAGAACGGCTTCGGCTCTTTCTCCAGGCGAAGCTTGCGGGTGCGGACACCGTCAGTGGAGGTGTATCGGATTGTGACCGGATCCTCATAGTCGAGGTCGGCACGGAAGTCGGAGTACAGCGAGTGCCACGTCTCGGGATCTCGCCCCAGGTCCGCGCCGATCTGGGCGGTCCACACCACCGTCGTCGACGGGTAGCGCACGCCCTCGAATCGTTCGCCGTAGGCGACGTCCTCGCTGTATATCGGTTCTACGGCAGTCTCATACAAGCCGGTCGAGTTCGGTGCCATCATCACCGGGGAGACGCTCTCCCCGGACAGCCGCCACTCTCGCCCCGAGACCCCGATCATGTCGATGATCTCGTGGCGGGTCATAGCGTGGCGAAGCTCCCCTGGCTGTCTTCGGCGTCCATGGTTCGGATCTCCCTGATGACGTCGCGCGGTTGCATTCCGTAAAACGACAGCGGCCGGTCGACGCCGAAGCGGCTAGGCATGGTGTCGGGCTGCCGTTGGGCACTGATTGCCGGTGTCCCGTACACCGGCGCGGTCGGATCACCCATGGTGATGTTGCCAACGCCGAAGCTGGAGAACACGTTTGCGACGTTCTTGGCGATCTTGCCCGCCTGTTGGGCACCACCCTGGATCGCCGAGGACACCAGCCCGGAGGCGGCACCGGCCCCCGGTGCGCCGGCTGCACCGGCGGCCCCCATGCCCATCGAGGCGGCCGTGGCCGCGATGTTGCCCAGGGTGGTGGCCGTCGATTGGATGGCGGTGTTGATCGCCGGCAGGTTGTGGTCGTAGGACGACGGTGCTGGCGCGTTGAGCTGGAAGCCGGTCGTCGGTCCCTGCCGGTAGCCGGGGGTGGCGTCGGTGGTGGTCGGCGCCGCCGCGATCGCGGCCGATCCCATGCCCGGCGCCGCCGGCGGTCCCGGCGGCGGGGGCGAGGGCGGGGGCGGGGGCGGCACGATCTTCTGCTGTACGCCCGGGCCGGGGTCGAGGTTCGGCCGCGGCGGTGTCGGCGGCGTGGGGACGTTCTGCATGGCGTTCTGCCAGGCCTGCTGCTGGGCGGGGGTGAGGTAGGCCTGGCCGGCGTCGGCGTAGCCCTTCACCGCGTTGGCGTGCAGGCCCGCACGGAAGGCGTACACGGCGTCCTGGCCGCCCATCGCGTCCACCTCCCACGCGGTGAAGACGTGTTCGTTGGCTGACAGCCATGCTGGGATGAGGTCGCTGGTGGGGCCGCCGATGCCCTTCGGGGCGCCGCCGGTGGCGTAACCGTGGCCCTGGTTGATGAAGTTCGGGACGCCGGCGGAGTTCTGGCCGTAGCGGCTGTTGACGTAATCGATCATCGCGTAGATCGATGCGACCGGATCGTGTATGTCTCCGCCAAGTACATTGTGGGCGTTGAATGTTCCTTGCTTGAACTGTGAGAGACCGATCGCCGGCAGGCCATCGGAGTCGTTCGGGTTCAGCGCGTTGGGGTCGCCGTTGGATTCGAACCGGATCTGGCCGAGCAGGGCATCGGCCCAGCCCTGGTAGTTGGTGATGCCCCGGTCAGGTCCGAGCTCGCTGAGGGCTTGCATGACCACCGGGCGCCAGCGCTCCGCACCGCTGCCGCCGGCCGGCGACACAGCGCCGTGCAGGCTGCTGCGGCTGCTGGACAGGACGGTGCCTCCGCCCTGTTGCAATGACTCCAGATCCAGGCGCGCTTCGGCAGCCTCACGGTTCGCTTTGTCGACGGCGGATTGCGCCGACAGACGCTGAGACTCCGAGGCATATGGCGGAAGCTCGCGCAGTCGCGCTTCGGCGATCGCCACTTGGCTGTCGCGATCGCTGATGCGGTCCATGGCTTCGCGGATCTGCTTGGCCGTCGCGCCTTGCTGGCGGCCAGAGCCGGACTTTCCCCTACCAAGCGTGTCGCCCGACAGATCGCCGTAGTAGCCCAGGCCCTGCATGAGATCGCGGTTGTAGGGGTTGGTCGGCGACAGGAAGCTGTTGTCGAGCCCGACCATGCCGAGAAGGCCCTGCCACAGGGCGGTGCCGAAGGCGGCGCCGGTGTTGGCGGTGAACTGTCCCAGCCACTGGCCGGTGTTGACGCCCCACCGCATCAGATCCCCGGCCGGGTTTTCTCCGCCCAAGCCACCGAAGAGACCGATCAGGCCCGGGATGGAGGCGGTCCGGTTGGAGAACCCGTTGAATGGGCCGGCGGCGCTGTCAGCGCCATCGAGGCTGGGCACACCGGGGACCTGATTGAGCAGGCCCGAACCGAGGCCGGCACCGAGGTTCAGCGGGCCTTGCAGACCCGACAGGAACGAGCCGAACGCCGACATGAGCCCGCCGGATGCCTGCTGCGGCCCGGGCGCCGGCCCGGCGACGACGGGGTTGCCGTAGGGGTCGACGTAGCCGCCGGTGTCGTAGTGCGGCAACGATCGCGGGTCGATGCGGCCTTCGTTGAGGGCCGACATGAACGGGACGCCGTACTTGGCGACCGCGTCGGCTTGCTGGACAAACTCCTTACCATGCAAAACAGCGTGAACACCTTCGGAGGCGGGCCAATCCGTGTATCCACCGGTGGCGAATCCGCCGCCGCCGCCCCACATGTTCGGGTCAACCGGAGGTGCGCCGCGGCGTTCCCGCTGCGCGTTGGCGCCGGGACCTTGGTCGCCGAAGGCTCGCCCGGTGTAGAGGCCCGGATCGCGGCCACCGTTTTGGGATTCTCGGCCGGGGATGATGCGCCCCTGGTCATCACGGCGCTGCACCTCGGGGTGTGCGTCCGACCATTCGTTGAAAGCGTCGGAGGCGACTTTGCTTCCGCCGGCGAGCAAGGTGATCAGCCAGGCCGGGGCTGTGATGCCAGCCAGCGCCGTGCTGACTCCCGTCGCACCCGTTCGTGCCGCGGCGGGCAGCTCGCCGCTGAGCATCGTGGAGACCTTCGTCAGGCTGGCGACCAGGGCCGTAACGCCCTCCATCCCCTGCCAGAGGGCGAAGGCGGCGACGACGTCGCGTGTGAGGTTCGGGTAGTCGCTGAGAAACCCGCTGATCGTGCTGAAGACCGGGACGACGACGTCACCGATTGACCGGCCGCCCTCGATGATGCCCTGGAGCAGCCCCGGCAGATCGCCCAGGATCGGAAGCCATTTACCGGCTGCCTCTTTGGCGTCGTCGAACCACCGCCGGACTTCGCGCTGACCTTCGGCTGTCTTGAGCCAGTCCGCGAACCGTCCGGTGAGTTGATCGAGGGTGCCCAGTAGCCCCTCGCCGCCGGCGGCACGGGCGATCGAAACGAAGGCGTCGCCGAGGTTCTTGGCGATGTCGAAGGCGTGGCCCAGGGCTTCGATTCCCTCGTCCATCGCGGCCTTGAGCGATCCGTCCTGGTCAGCCTTTTCCAGTGCCGTGGCGATCCGCTCGGTGACGCCGGCGATCGCGTCGGCGATACGCGGCAACTCATCCGAGCCGGCCGCCACCAGGGTCCCGACACCGCGGACGATGGGGTCGATGGCGGCCGAGAATCTGGCCTGCGCTTCGCTGGTGTTGCCCAGGATCCGCTGCAGCAGACCTTGGCCCTGGCTGGAGCCCACCGAGTCCAGGAGCGCACGGATGTTGCTGTTGAGTCCCGACGCGATCGACTCCATGCCGGTCTTGAGGATCGGTAGCTCTTTGGCGGCAGCATCGCGCAGGCTAGTACCGACTTGACTGAACAGGTTCTCTTGAATCCCGTTGTCGTCGAGGAATTCTCGCTTGACGTCCATGAATGTGCTGAGGAAGTCTCGGGCACTCGGCGCGAGTTTGCCCATCGCCTGTTCTGCCTCGTAGGCCGATTTCGCGGTGCCGTCCTGAGCTTTGTCCAGCGCTTTGTAGGCGTCTTCGAGACCGTTGACACCGACCTTGGCGGTCAGCAGGGCCGCGACGCCGCCGCCGATGGCGCCGGGCAGGACCAGTCCGGCTTCGGCGAGCTGCACGATGCTCGTCGAGAGCACACCCACGCTGGCGATGACCGGGTCGATCAGCGCCGGCGACAGGCCCAGCAGCAGGCCGCCCGGGCTAAACGACCCGATCCCGCCGGTGCTGCCGCCGCCAACACTGCGGCTGAGCTCGGCAACAGCGCGGTCGATCTGCGAGGTGTCGGTCTCGACCCGGACGGTGACCGCGTCGGCTTCCTGACGAGCGCGCCAGGCGTCGAGCTCGGCGTCGTCGATGTGGCCGATGCGGGCGGCGACCTCGACGGTGGCCTGTACGCGTTTGAGCTCGGCTTCCAGATCGGTGGTGAACCGAGACATGTTGGGGCGGATGCGGACTGATGCTGAACCGCCATCGTAATCAGCCACGTTCCGCCTCCTTCATCAGTTGCTCGTACCAGGTGTTGATGCCGCCGCGTTCGCGGCTGTTCTTGAGCGCCTTTGCCAGTTCGATCGCCGAATCTGGACGACGCACAAAGCGTTTCGGGATGTCGCCCTCGATGTCGACCTGGGTGTTGACGTAGCACTCCATCAGCACCCGCAACGCCGCCATCTGGTCAACCAGCGCGGCGAGCATGTCGTGCAGAGGGGTGTAGCCCCTCGCCGAGACCGGGCCGGTCTTGGGGTTTTCCAGCTCGCTCATCGGGAGCTCGGCGAGCTGCTCGACGAGCTCGGGGGTGCACGACTTGGCTGCCGCGAGGCGGCTGCCCGGGGTCTCTTCGAGGTGGCGGCAGCGTCCCAGGAATTGCCCCCAGGGCAGCTGGCCGCGGATGTAGTCGAGGGGGTTTAGCCCTCGGTCGAAGAAGTCGCCGTCGATGTCGTCCCAGTGGTGCTCGATGTAGTCGAGGACGTCTCGCCTTTTCCCGGGCTCTGGGGCAGCAGCTTGGTCGGCAACAGGTGCGCTTTGATGTCGGCCAGCAGCCGATCCTTGAGGTCGTAGTTCTTGCCCGCCAGCATGGCGTTGACCGCCTCGTACTGATCGCCCAGCAAGGCGCGTTCGAGCTTCTCGTTGGCCTCGGCGGAGCGGTCGGCGACCTGCTGGAAAAGGTCCTGGGGAACACCGCTGCGCCGTGTCATGATCGCCGCCGTCAGCAGCGACAGCTCGTGAGAGGTCAGCACTCCGGGCTCGGCGTCGAGTTTGGCCCGGATCGCGTCGAGAGCCTGCGCCTCGGCGGTCTCGTTGCCCTTGTCGATGAGCAACTCGGCCAGCTTGAGCCGCAGCAGACTCAGCGCCATGTCGGCGTTGCGGATCTCCTGGGCGCGGGCGCCGTCGGGCACGCTGATGGTGATCTTTTTGGTGATCGGATAGGGCTGGATCAGGCCGTCGTCGGCCAGGATCTCAGCCCAGCGGCCGACCGGCTCGTCATCGTTGGTGATGGTGGTCTTGGACTTGGTCGCCATGCGAGGATCTCCCTTTCTTGATGGCATTGAGGGGGTCGCTTCGCAGAGCCCCCGTGACCTGACGAGGGCTCTGCGAACCGAGTGGTTTTCGGAAGGGGTGGGGGTCAGCTGAGAGTGACGGTCTTGGTCTGCGAGACGCCCTTGTAGGTGGCGGTGATCGTCGCGGTGCCGGCCGCCACGTGGTGGACGATGCCGGCGGCGTCGACGGTGGCCTTGGTCGGGTCCGACGTCGCATAGGCGGCCCGCGAGGTCACGTCGAAGGTGTTGTTGTCGGTGACGGTCAGCTGCTGGGTGCCGCCGGCCGCGATGGTCACCGTGTTCGGGGTGATCGTCAAGGCGCTCACCGGGAACCATCCGCTGTCGGTGACGGCGTTCAGCGGCTTCCAACCCAGCCCGAACTCTTCGACACTCAGTATCGACGTCGCACCGTCGTCGGTGGTGGGGATGAGGTCGTAGCCGAAAGCGACGATGTCGCTGTCAGGGCCCTTGATGGCCTTGACCTTGTCGACGAAGACCTTGTTGCCCTTGTAGACCTTGAAGATGTCCTGACCGTCAACCGGCGAGGTGTCGCGCAAGATCCACGCCACCTTGTAGGGCTTGCCGATCGGCAGATCCGGGATGTCGTAGGCGACACCGCCCTTGGCGGTGGGAACGACCCCCGACAGGTCGACACCGAAGAACAGCTCCTGCGTGATCTTCATGTGCTGCTGGGCCTCGACCGACAGGGTCAGCGTGCGCTCGCCCGGGATGATGCGCGACGGGCTGGCCATGCCGTGGGTCTTGACCTTGGTTGTGGTGGTGGCGTTGTCCAGGACGTAGCCCTGCGACTTGCTCATGTTGCCCAGCGAGATGGTGCCAGCCAGTGCGGCGGGCAGGATGTCACCGGTGGCGGGATCTTCGAACTTTCCCCACCGGGGGTGTTGTACGGCTTGATCACCACCAGGTACTGAAGGGCGGCGAATTCGAGGTTGGACTGCCGGTTGAGCGCGGCGTTGAAGACATCGGACATGAGAGAGGGGTCCCTTCTCTAGGAGGCCCGCAGCATCGACTGCAAGGCCTGGGGGTAGGTATCGGTGATGGCCCCGTTGCGGTGGCCAACCCAGATGTCGTGCGTGACCGGCACCAGTCGGGACTCCCGTATCTGCTCCGGAATGAGTTGGGGACCAACGACTTCGCCGGTCTCGCGTAGTAGTACTCCATCGACAAAGAGGCCGCCGTGGTTGACCGCCTCGTAGGTCTGCCGCACGAACTCGATCAACTCCCACGAGTCGTCACGCGAGGGCGTCAGCGCGGCCGTCTGGACACGGGCCTGATCGCGCAACTGGTCGCCGTTGATGTGCCCCGAGGTGCGGGCAATGCGCAGAAACGATTCGCCGTCTTGCAGCCGCTCGACGAAGTCGGACTCGAGGTAGTCCACCACGGTCACGCCGGTCAGCAGACGCGAAAACATCTCGCGCAGAATCTTTTCCACATCCGGATACCCGCCCTTATACCAGTTGGGATACCACTCGGGGTGCCTCATGCGTGCAGTCCTGCGAGGACCTCTTCGAGGTCGGCCGCGGCGCCCTGGGCGCCATGCACCCAACGCCGTTGAGTATCGAGCCGGCTGCCCTCGACGCGCTCAGTACCGAAGTTGTGAGCCGCGGCGTAGTCGTAACCCTCGTCCTCGGGGTTGTGCGCAGAGAGGGTGAACCGGCCGATCAGCCGGTCATGGCGGATACCGCCGACCTCGATCGAGGACTCGCCGCCCGCGGCCAGAGCGCCGCTGTCCTTGGCGACCTTCGCCACGACCTCGGTGTGCACACGGTTGAGCACCCGTTGCAGGATCCGCCGCCAGTCCGGACCCATCAGGTAGTTGGGCTCCAGGCGGTGCACGTCGACGTCGGTCAGGTTGTCGGCCATCACCCGCTCCCTTCGAAACTCCATGTAACCCAGCCGAAGTCATCTCCGGTGACCGGATGATCCTGGTCGCCGGCCGGTCTGCCGACCAGCCGGTACTTGGCCCCGTTATAGGTGAACCTGTCACCGCTTTTGCGGTCGATACCGCGTGGGAGGAACACTGTTCCGCCCTGGCTGTATCGAGGGCCATTGCCGCCCGACGCGACCGCCCTGCCCAGCGACACGACCGCCGGGGTGTTGACGCGGGGCTCGTCCTCGCCGGGGGCCTGGTAGGTCAGCGCCGCCCAGTCGTTGTTGGGCTCGTCGACGAGGCGCTCGAAGGGCACTTCGCCGGCGAACGTCGGGTCGATGAAGCCCAAGATCCTCAGTCCTCGGTCTGACTGGACTGCTGGTAGGTCCAGGGGTTCATCGGTACCCGAGCATTCGACGTCGGCATCAGCGAGAACGCTGCCGGTGGATTGCCCGCCAGTCGCGCCCGTTCCTGGCTGGTGATGTACAGGTTGCCGGCGGGGTTGATGAACCGCTGCGTTCCCGACATGTCCGCCATCGACGCCGAGACCTCCGTGACGCCGTCACCGCGGGAAAGCATGGCGCGCTTGACCATGTCCAGCGAGATGTCCTCGCAGGTACCTGGATCGAAGCTCTCCGAGCCGGGTAGTTCGTTGATGCGGCGGGCCGCACGGACGAGCAGGTCGGTTGCCCGGGCCTGCTCGTCCGTGCTGAGGGACCGCCCCCAGTACACCTGGAGCTGTTGCCACGTCGCGTAGGGCGCCGGCGGCTCAGGTGTCTCTTCGGACATCAGCCGTTCTGGCCCTCGCCGGCGTCTCCGTCAGCGTCGCCGCTGTCGTCGCCGCCATCCGGGTCGCCGTCGCCGCCCTCGTCGTCGCCGTCGGCCTTATCGGCAGCCTTGCTGCCGGCGCGCTTGGCCGGCGCCTTCTTGGCCGGCGCCTTCTTGGCCGGCTTCTCGGCGACCTCGACGATGTCGGTGTAGCCCGGGACCTCGTCCTCGATCAGCTTGCGCAGCGAGGCGATCTCGGACTTCTCGTCGGTCTCGAACTCGTAGACCGCCGGATCCGACTTGGGCACGTGGTCGAACTTCGCCCACGTGGTTTCCTCGGTTCCGTCCTCGGAGAAGTGATACCCCTTGGACGCGCGGAACTTCGCCATGATGAATCTCCCTGTTGGTCAGATGGATTGGGGTTGGTGGTGAGGGTCAGCCAGAGGTCAGCTGAGGTCTTTGATCCAGCCGTGGAACTGCTCGGGGCCGTACTCCAGGCCGATCTCGCCGTACAGCTGGTACTTGGTCGACGAGCCGGTCTTGGCGAGGGGCTCGGCGAACAACGTTCCCTTTTCGGGGATTTCGAGGAACACCGGTTCGCACACCGACAGGTCGAGGATGCCGATCCCGCCGGCGGGGAACCAGCGGTTGAGCATGACCCCGAAGGTGCCGAAGTCGGTGATGATGGTGTCCAGGTTGAAGCCGCCGACGTTGCGGGTCATCGTCGGCTGGTTGAGGCTGCCGGCCGCGTAGAGGTTCGACAGCGCGACCTTCTGGGCGGCTCCGACCATCAGCACCGTGGTGTCCTGCGACAGCGGCGCGCCGTTGCTGAACATCGCCGTCAGAGCGGCGTCGAGGATGCTCTTGCTGATCGCGCGGGGGGTGCCGCCGTTGGCGAACACGTTGGTCGAGATCGCCGAGAGCACGCCGCGGGTCTGCCGCGCGGTGCTGTTGTTGGCCGGCTTCTGGTAGGTCCCCGACAGGAACGACTTCTCCAGATCGACGCCGATCTTCTTGAGCTTGAGATCGATCTGGTGCGACAGCTCGTCGACGATCGGGTTGGCGAGGCCGTTGTTGATGCCGCCGTGCAGACCGGTCGCGGCCTGCTTGGTGTAGGACACCTCGACGGACTCCTGGTGGATCTCGACGACGTTGGAGACGTTCGAGCGCGAGACCTCGCTGGCGGTGGGCGCGGTCGCGCCCTCCGTCTTGGAGTTGTTCGCGCTGGTGGACTCCAGGTCCTCAGTCTGCCACTCGAACTCCACCGAGTCGGTGCGCTTGCCGGCGCCCAGGCCGCCGATGGCGGACAGGAACGGGGTGTCGGACGGGGCGACGCTGAACAGACGCCCGGTGTAGTTGGGCAGGTTGTAGGTGGTGCCCAACCCGGAAACAGTAGCCATGTTGGCTCCCTTCGCTTTTCGACGCTGCCTATGACGGCGTCAGGTTGATGAGTTGCTGTGCGTTCGCCGCGCCGTGGGCCTTCCAGTCCTGCTGGGACTCGGCATGTGCGGCGGTTTGTGAGGGGGTCAAGGGTGCGTTGCCTGACTGGCCCTGACCACGATTGGGGGTGAACGTCGGTGCCGGCGGCGGTGGGGTGTCCGCTGCGAGCAGGTAGGACTTCTCGGTGGCCAGCTGGGTGATCCGCTCGGCGAGCTGGGCCTCGTTGATGGTGTCGGTGCCGGCGTCGACGAAGGCCGACAGATCGCCGAGCATGGTGACCGCATCGCTCACGTCGCGGAACCGGGCGGTGGCCGCGAGTGCCTCGGCCTTCGATCGGACCGCGAAGCTGCGCCAGCTTTCCTTGGACTGCCGCTCGGCGGTGAGGTCCTCGCGCGCGGTATCGAGCTCGCCCTGGGATTCGCGGCGCTGGCGTTCGTGCTCGTCGAGGATCGGCTGAGCGGCGGTGAGCTGGCCCTGGAGCCGGGTGGTGTCGCCCCGCAGGTTCTGAATCAGATTCCAGGCCCGCTCGGGGTCAAACGGTTCACCGCTGGCCTCCCAGGGCGGGACTGTGCCGGGCGCAGCCGCCGGCGGAGCGCTGGGGGCACCGGCTGCCGGCGGCGCAGGCGGGGCGGGAGCGGGAGCGGGGGCCGGCGGTGCGGCCGGGGCCGGCGGCGGGGTCGGTTCCTGGAACACGGGCGTGTTCGGCTGAGCGCCGGGCATCATGTTCGGTGTCGGCGGGGTGGCAGGGGTCGGGCCGGCGGGGGTGGTCATGGTCGGTTGCCTCCTGGGCATCAAAAAAGCCGCCCCACTCGGGACGGCTCAGGCGGAACAGCTTGGCGGCGCGTGACTGGGTTAGTCGGGAACGTCGCCGATCGGCACCAGATCGGGCGCGGGGTCGCGTCCAAGCAGGCCGAAAATTTCGCGCAGCTCGCCGGTCGTCTTGTCGACCAGACGAGCCGGCGCATCGAACGTCAGGCGTTCGAAGTCGGTGGCGGGGTCGTCGATGCCGTGGACATCGACGTGGGTACCGGCGACGATCACATAGACCTCGGCGTTCTCCCAGCCGTAGTCAGCGACCTCGAAGTCGTCGCGGGGATACATCGCGCGCACGCCGGCCGAGCTCGCGACGATGTCGCGTGCGGCCTCGAAGGTTATTCCGGGCATCAGGACCGCGACCGTTCGACTTCAGGCACGTCGACCACGCTGCTGCAGCGGCCGCAGGCCAGGATTTGCCGCGCCACCTCGTACTCATGGGCGCCGTCGGCATCGTTCCGGATACCGACGTATATCACGACGTCGGAGACAGTTCGGCGGTCACCTTCCGGGTGCTCGCATCCACTCATCTTCGGCTCCTCGCCCAGCTGACGCCCTGATTGTAGCGTTTTGGAGGTTTGCGATTGTCGAGTACTTCTCGCCCGGCTGGCGGCCGTCGAGGATGGCCTGGGCGCCGGCCTCGAACGCGCGGCCCTCAGGCGAGAGTGCGTTGTTCCATCGGCGTAACAGTTCCTCGCTGAGCGCCAGGGCATCTTCTAGCGATTTCGGCTCGGTAGCTGCGCCGATCTCGGCATCGGTTCGCTCGCGGACCCACTCCATGACCCGCTCGGTGGGTGTCAGGTCGTCAGTGCGAACGATGAAGCACGAGTTGGGCTTGGTCGTGATCCGGTCGAAGTGGCCGCTGGCGTCGACGAGGTTGGACTGGCCGTCGGTGTAGACGACTGTGCCGCCGCGGTTCTCGACGTTGAAAATGTGCGCTCCCTGGTTGCGTGCCCAGGTGACGGTGACGTAGCCCCGGGCTCCGTCGCCCCATTCCTTGACCGCAGCGTCGGCCATCGTCCTGGCCGCTTTTTTCCCGGGAGGCAGGACGTGCCAGTTCCGCGAGTCGCCGGCGCCGAGCTGATCCTGCGGGCCCGGTCTCCTGCCGCCGGGGTCGTGCCAGGCCGAACCGGCTTGCTTGCCGTCTGGACCCAGCCAGCGGCTGAGAATGCTGTCGTGGGTGGCGTCGAGGTTGTCCGGCTGGCGGGGCTCGGCGGTGACCTCGTAGCCGCGGGCGCGCAGCTCGACGGCGGTGACACACCGTGTGCAGTTGATCTGCCACTCGCGGCCCTCTAGGAAGCGCGGGTTGGTGGCGGCGAGGTCGCCGACCGGATCCGGGGTCAGGTCGGCCTTCACGCGGACGTCAGGCAGCGGGTCGTCGGCAGGCCGCGGGGTCTTGTCAGCGACCTTCGGGGTATCGAGGTTGACTCGATCGTCCCGCTTCGGTTCCGGCGCTGGTGTTTTCGGTTCCTCGGGCTGGGTGTTCAGCAGCCGGCGCATTTCGCGCAGGATCTTCTTGGTATCGCGGTGCGTGCCGGCCGCGGCGGTCGCCTTGTTGTAGATGTCCTGGTAGTGGTCGATGTGCGGGCTGAGCTCGCGCAAGTCGACCCCGTCGTAGACCTGGACGGCTTCGCAGTCGCACTTCTTGTGGAACTTCTCGCCGTTCTCGGCGAAGACGTGCAGCCGGCCGGTCTCGTCATCGATCCGCACGAGTGCCGACTTGTAGCCGCTGAACTTGGCTCGGCCACTGGGCAACAGCTCGCGTGAGGCGACCATCATGCAGAACGCGCATGTCTTCTTGCCGGTCGGCACGCGGATCCATCGCGGCTGGGCCGGATCCTTCCCAGCGTTGAGCGCGATGGTGTCGCGGGCCGGCTGGAGCACGAGGCGTTGCAGCGAGTTTTCGAGCCGCTGTTGCACGCGCTGCTCGACCGGGAGGTCGCTGGTCGTCGCATCAGCCGGGAGGTCCTCGGCGGGCAGGACCTCGACGGTAACCTTGCCCTTGAACGCGGAGTCGACGATGTCACTGATTTGTTCGTCAGGAACCGGATCCGCTGGGGTCGCGCGGAATCTGCTCGTCAGTCGTCGTTGGTCGGCGCGGACGTCGTCGTAGAACTCGGCGGCGACCGCGGCCGCGGCCTGGCCGTAGCGGGTCGTGATGGCCCGGTAGATGGTGGTGACCGCAGCCGGCGCTTTCGGCGAGCTCCAGTCGACCCGGGGCCACAACTTGGCGAGGTCGCGCGCGGCCAGCGTGACGATGCCGGCGTTGCGCGCCCGTTGCTGGTTAACCGGTGATGGCGCCATCGGTGGCGCGCCGCGCCTCGAGCGCGGCTAGGGCCTGGGGCTGCTGGCCGTCGGCCGGCTGACCGCCGCCGCCCGGCTGGTTGAGCCCGTCGAGGGCATTGTCGAGCTTGGCCAGCCCGTGGGTCTTCTTGCGCTGAATCGCCAATCTCTGACGCTGCACCGTCGTCCAGCCGGTGTACGCGAGAACGTCGTCGGCGTCCGGGGGAACCATGCCAACTTCGACCTGTCGCGCCATCGACTCGGTGTCGGCGTACGGGGTGGGGATTCCCGTGTAGTCCCAATCGGTTTCGAGTTGTTCGATGCCCTCACGGCTTTCGCCGGCCACCTTGAGCGCGATCCGCATCAGCGATTCGTGCCCGTCACCGAACGACACCGACAGCCGGTCGGAGACCTTCTTGAGCCGGAAGTCGGACATGCGGATCGCGTCAGCGCTGGCCGGGTTGCCGTCGGAGAAGATGCCGAGGTAGTGCGGTGCCAGTCCTGTGTGGCCCGACATGATGCGGGTCTCCAGATCCAGCGATGTCACGAACCCGTCCGGGGACTGGCCTGGCACCGTTTCGACCTGCGGCAGGTTGCCGAACTCATCAGCTTTGAGCGCCGAGATCCGGCCGATAAATGTCTCCCAGGCGGTGGCCTTGCTGCCGTCGGCCTTCTTGAACTGTTCCTCGGTCACGCCCAGCAGGAACGTCTTCATGGTGGCGTAGAACTCGCCACTGACTTCCATGCGCTGCAACGCTCGGCACGCGCGATCTTGGGTGTTGCGCCAGGCGTTGGTGATCGCCGAACGACCCAGCCGGTTCGACAGCGTGGCCCTCGGCGCGTACTGCACCGCCGGGACGATCCCCTGCTGATGGTCGTTGCGGTCCTGGACCAGCCAACCCAGCTTCGGGTCCTGGCGCAGCTGCACGATCGCCTGGCGGGTGTAGAGCGTCGCGAGCTGCTGATTGAACGTCTCCGAGGCCGGGTCGGCATCGCGGTAGGTCTGATAGGCCGCCGACAGGGCTCGGGTGCGCGGATCCCAGGATCCGATCATGTTGCGCGCAGATTCGATCGTGATCAGCGGCACCCCGCCACCCTCGCGTGGCCCGACGACCGCATACGAGCGGCCAACGATCAGCGCGGCCTCGTGCGCCAGATGCGACTCGGCGTCGAGGTTGTTGGTCTGCCAGAACTCTTGGAGGCTGGAGTCGACCTCGGTCTGACCAGGCAGCCGGAAGCCGGCGACATTGAGCCGCTCGGTGCGTGCGTCGATGCCGGCCTCGCACCAACCCAGCACTGCTTTGAGCGGCTCCAGCTCCGGAGGGATCGAGATCCCCAGCGAGTTAACGACGTTCAGGCCCAAGTAGTAGAGCTCGGACAGCGCCATCTCGGCCTGGTACATCGGATCAAGCAGCTGCGCCGAGAGCTTCCACATCACGGCTTTCTCCGCGTCGGTCAGCTCAGCGTCGGTGATGGTCGGCGCGAACAACATCGTGCGCACACCGTTGAGCAAGGGGGTCGTCGCGGGGGTCATCATTGCCGTCACACGCGGGCTCCCTTCACCATCCGAGCGTTACCACCGATCCGTCGCCGGGTTGGCGACCTTTGGTGTCCTGTCCATTGAGCTGATGCCACATCAGCCGGGCGCCGACCATGCAGACGGCGGCGTCGATCTTCTTGCGCGACTCCCGGTGCTCTTTGCCGATGCTGACCCCGAACTTGTTCGGCCGGCGACGGGCGTTGAGCACATGCTGGCGGGCCAGCACCCCGACGCCGCCCTTGTTCGGCTTCGGGAAGTTGTGAAACATCCGCTGATCGACGAGGTCGGTGCGGGTGCGTCCGCACGATTCGGTGAACGCCTTGAGTAGCAACGGGTTTCGCATGTCCCAGATCACCGCGTGCTGGTCACGACCGGTCTTGACCGCCGGTAACCGGCGCAGCTTGCGCTTGTACTTCGGATCCTGTGCCCAACCGTCGC
The DNA here is from genome assembly GCA_002007745.1 of Mycolicibacterium litorale. Taxonomy (GTDB): domain Bacteria; phylum Actinomycetota; class Actinomycetes; order Mycobacteriales; family Mycobacteriaceae; genus Mycobacterium; species Mycobacterium litorale_A. Next base: position 5,452,805 of record CP019882.1, read on the forward strand.
AGTACGGTTCCCAGTACCGTTCGCCAGTGTCGTCGTCGCGGGCGTCGGAGGGATCCCACCACAGGCCCCACACGTCGTAGGTGTCCAGGGCGTCGCGGATGTCGCGGTCGACGATCGAGCGGTCGATCGGCAAACTCACCTGGCGGTCGCCGATCTTGACCTGCTCAGGCACCCAGATCCCGATCGGGAAGACCAGCCCGTCCTCCAGCCGGCATCCGATCGCGGCGGTGTGGTCGTCGGCCTTGGATCCGTCACCGAAGATGACGATGGCGTCGCCGCGCTTGGGTTGCAGGTTGCGGTAATTCGGGTCGAACTCCTGCGGAGACACCCACCCGTCAGCGGCGGTGAGGATCTGGTTGTACCACTTTCGCCGTGACTCGCTGGCGGTGTTGCTGCCGCTGGCGATCGAGTCCGTCATCGAGTCGATGTCAAGCCAGTCTGCATCGCCGCGCACCGATTCGAGGACCTCGGGTGCGGCCTCGACGGTCAGCGGAGCCTTGTCGTGGGCTTCCAGGGAGTCGTACAGCTTGCGCACCGAGCGCATCTTGGCCTTGCGATGCTTGGTCGCTTGGGTGGCTTCCCATGCGTCGCGGACCCGTTGGGCCACTGAGTCCGAGTCAGGCCGGAACGCATTCTCGATGTCGAGCAGCCGGCCCAGGCCGCCGGGCATCTTTGTCACGTTGCCGTCGATGACGCCGGCCAGATCGTGGCCCTGGTTGGAGTCGTCCCAGTTCTGTGGCTCGTTGCGGATGGCTTGGGTGACCCGGTTGCCTTCCAGCGCATGCCAGTTCGAGCTCGTCGCCTGAATCTGGCGAGTGTCGCCCAGGCCCCAGATGTTCGTGCGGCCGATCTGCACCCCGTAGTGCGACTTCATCTCGCGGCTGATCATCTGCGGGAACAGCTTCAGGGTGTTCTGGGTCTGTTCCTTGGACACCGCGGTGATCTGCACCCAGGCCGCGTGTTCCTCGCGGCCAACCGGCTGACCGTCGGCGCCCCAGTGGTCGAATGTGGTCGGGGCGAATGCCTTCGCGCATGACAGCGCGCACGCCAACGGGTCCTTACCCCAACCCTTCAACCTCTGTAGGACTGCGGTGCGCCAAAACAGCACACCCTTGTCGTCGATGCTGTCGTAGTGCAACAGGAACCGGGCCTGCTCCGGAGTGAACTGCCACTCTTGGCCCTGGTTGTCGCGCAGCCAGTAGCCGCACCACCCCAGCAGCTCCCAGCCCATCGAGTGCTCGGGCAACAACCAGCCGCGCTTGGCATTCCAGTCCCAGGTCGGGCCGATGCGGACCGGCTCCCACCGAAACGACCGCGGCGGCGCGACATTCGGCAACGTCTCGCGGTACCACCGGATGATGTGCGAGTAGTCGTGCTTCTTGACCAGCGAGACCGACTTCGCAACGACAGCCATCGGTCAGCTGCTCAGCCGGCGCGCTGATCCCAGCGGGCCTTGCCGGCCTCGCGCTGCTGGTTGACCTCCGGGCCGCCGACGGCGTCGTCAGGGAGCTTCAACTGCTTGAGCAGCTGGGCCGCGGCGATCCGGCACTGGCGTTCCTCGGCCAGCAGCGGGTTGATAACCGGCTGGCCGGTGGATCCGCGCACGGTCGAGGGGCGGTCACGGGCTTGCTTCTCCAGATCGTCGGCGCGGTCGTACATCCGGCAGGCGTCTTCGAGGATGCGCAGCTCGTCGGGGCGCAGCACGTACTTGCCCGAGGTGACGATCTGCTTCCAGAGAGCCCGGCCGGGTCCATCCTTGCGGCCATCCTTGGCCAGGCCGGCCGGTGGCTGGGGTCCCTTCTGGGGTGTTTCGGTGTCTGACATGGTCGTGGCCCTCCTGGGAACCATCAGTTTCCCGGCACCTCGCCGGGTGAAAATCAGCTATCCGCGCTCATCAGGGGCCGTCTTGCCGAGGCTGAGAGCGTCTGTGCGGGGCGCTTTTCCGCTACCCGCCGGTCGGACCTTCGCTGGATTGCTGTCGTGCCTGACTAAAAATCAGCCGAACGGCGGTCGCTGCCGCACGGGTGCTAAGGCTTATCGGGCTTCGGGGGGTCGCCGGGGGTTACCCCCGCCCCCGGGGCGGGGGCTCCGAAACCGGAGCCTGTTTGCGAACGAGGAGCTCAGTCTGTCTCTTGTTGTGCCTCGATACCGCCCGAGAATACATCCCCAGAGACACGAGGAACACGGGGACAATGATGCAAAGAGACCACCACGTCATCGCCTCAGAAATGTCCCAGAAGGGGCGATGGGTGTCCAAAGCCTTCTTGACCGACGCGTTGACCCATAACGCCAGCGAAGCCAGCAGGAGTATGTAAACGGGGACTCGGTCGCCACGAGTGCGTTCACCTCGCACCATGTCGTCGATGGTGAAGGCGATGTGGTCTTCGAGGATGATCTTCGACGTAGAGCCCGCTTCGAGCTGTTTCGCAAGCTCAATGTCGCGTTTGAGGTTGTCCCGGATATCGCGACGTTGCAGTCGACCATTGATCAGCGCGACCACCACCGTCGCGGCCGCCGCAGTCAAACCAACAGCTAAGCCAACGACTCCGCTGGACCCAGCATCAGGCATATGACATGGACTCCCTTGGCGCAGGCGGACAGCAGGATGTTAATTCAACTTCGCTGATCTGCACTCAATAGAGCGCTCCTGGGTGTGGTTCTCGATCGCGGTACCGCTTGGACAGCGAGCCCTCATCTCGACCGCCCGCGCGATGCCAGCCAATCGTTGCTGTTCGGTTTTGCGCTCGTGGCACGGCTCGCACACGCCCTGGAGCTCGGCGGCGGTGACGCGCTTGTCGTTACGCTGCCGGCCCTGATCAGCCAGGCCGTCGATGTGGTCGAACTCGTCGATGCGTCCGGTGCAAATCCCTGGGTATTGCAGCTGGCAACCGCCTTTTGCGCCATCGCGGCGGCGGACGGTGTCTTTGACCGACTTCGGGATATTCGAACCCTGACCCCAGGTCACATGGGTGCTCCGTCATCGGGGGAAATTTGGGTGATTCGCGTCTACCTGGCTGTAGGCACACGTGTAGCGCGCGAGGTGAACTATGCACGAAAGCGAAGGACTTCACAACAACCGGGATGGCCCGGGCGTGTTCACTGCGGCCAGCGAGAGATCGAACAACTCCGGCGGCCAGTCTCGACACAACGCGGGCAATGAGCTCGAAAAACACATCCTTGTCGGACGGAGCCGGTATATTTTCTGGTATGTCCCCATACCGTGATCCGCAGCAAGTCATCGACGACCTCGGTGACAAGTTCTTGTCGGCCTTCGTCAAGGCCATCAAGTCCGCGCGGACGGACCTCAGTGACTTCCAGGATTTTCGGGCTCAGTGGTTCGTTGACTTTTCCAAGCGGTTCGTCGCGAACTTCATTCATGAGCGCATGTGGGCCAGCATGGTCTCGCAGGTCACCAACTATGAAGAAGTGACGATCGTCGACGAGGAACCGGTTCGGCAAATTCACTTCGGAACTAACTACGTGCTGCGGTTCAAGCGCCACTCCAGCAAGCTCAAGATCCAGAGTTTCCCTACGGCCGGTGCGATGGCGTTCTGGACCAATCAGGCGACACTGCCCGGCCTCGAATTGTGCTCGCTGGCGCTGGGGTACATCTGGGACCCTGAGCTGGGCGAGATCGGGGACACGATTCTGTCGTTCCGCGTCGGCAAGGACAAACCGCTCTGGTCGGTGACCCTCGACGCCGAGGCTGACGCCGACGCTGCCGCAACGACCTCGATCACTTGGAAGCCAATGGATCCGGACCTGCCGCAGCTCGACCTCAGCGATGTGGTTGAGGATGAGCGCGACGAAGGCACAACGGACGAATCATGACTCCGATCGGCGACGTCATTCTCACCGCCCGACGCGCCGCTGGACTTACGCAGGAAGAGCTTGCAGAGCGGCTTGGGATCACCCAAGCTGCGCTGTCTCGTTACGAGAACGACCTTCGGGAGCCTGACGAAGAGATCGTTGAGCGGCTCAGTCAAGTCCTCGACGTTTCACCCGAGTTCATCACGCACCCATTCCAATTAACGGGAGCCATCGCGGCCGACGCACACATGCGTCGGCAGAAGACGACGAAGGTCACCGACTGGAAGGCAGCAGAATCTAAGCTCAACCTCTACCGAATGAGGTCAGCATTCTTGCTTCGCCGAGTACCCATGAATCCGACCAACCACATCCCGACCTTCGATCCTGACGACACCAGCCCCGCGGACGCTGCACGGTTCGTCCGGGCGCAGTGGCGGATGCCGATCGGGCCTGTCCGAAACCTCACCCGGTGGATCGAGTCTGCCGGCGTGATCGTCATCGAGGAGCACCTGGGCACTCGCCGTATTGACGGGCTCTCCCAATGGGCCAGCGACTATCCGGTCTTGATGGTGAACGCGGATCTACCGACTGACCGGAAGCGGTGGACACTGGCTCACGAGCTTGGGCATCTGGTGCTGCACTCCAACTACATGGATTCCGATGTCGAGGATCAGGCCAACGAATTTGCGGCGGAGTTTCTGATGCCCCGTCACGTCATTGAGTCAGATCTCCGAAACCTCGCCCCGGCAAGGCTTTTGGCCTTGAAGAAAGTGTGGGGGGTTTCTATGGCCGCAATTTTCGAGCACGCCCATCGCATCGGCAAGGTCACGCCCGCGGACCGTGCGAAGTTCTACCGGATGCTGAATTCGCGAGGATGGCGGCGCGTCGAGCCCGGATCCGACGAGCTTGTCGACGAGACGCCGGAATTGGCAAAGGCGATCGGACAGACGCTGATGACGAACGGGGGCCTAAGCCGCGACGAGGTGGCAAGGCTGACGGGTCGCCGTGGGGCCTCGAATGAATCAGTGTTCCTGCCTCCGGATACGCGACTCCGAGCGCTATGAGACGACGCCCTGAGTCGCTCCAAATCCGCTCATCATTCAAGGACCCCCTCGGGTAGACCGATGCCGAGTTCTTTGGCGAGCTCGATGTACTTGTCGGGTGCCCAGTAGTATCCGCACTGTTGGCAGGTGCAGCCCTGTTCGGTGATGACCTGGAGTGCTGGTGATCGGATGAGTTCGCCTGCGCTGTCGCGCTTTTGGACCGTCTCGGCACCGCAGGCGGGGCAGGGTGCGGTGATGTGTTTGATGTGGTCGTGGTTAAGCAGGGTGTTGATGTCGTCGGCCCAGGCGTTGATGATGCCGGCGAGCTTGCGGACTTTGTCGGTGTCCTCGACGGTCCAGGTTTTGGCGGCCAGGGCGCGAAGCTGCTGGACGGTGCTGCCGGCGGATCCCGTCGGCCATACGTTGACCATGAGGTCGATGTTGTTGAGCTGCTCGGCGGCGTCGACCCAGAACGGAGGCCGTGACTTCGAGCCACCGCCGCCGCCGGCGTTGCTCTGCTGGCCGAACACAACCGCGGTCTTGAGCTGAACGTACAGCCCGGGAGCTTCGATGTAGGTGTTGTTCTCGTAGGCCATGGTTGGCTTGACGAGGCGGTCGATCGCGGTTCGGAGTCGGTAGAGGGCGGCGGGCAGGTTGGGCTTGCGGGCGGGTTTGGCGAGCGGCTGGGTCACCCTTGGACTCCTCGGAGTAGTTCGTCGATCGTGTCGTCGTCGTAGTCAGCGTCGAGCTGCTCGGCCGCGCTGGCGTGGTGTAGTAGCTCCCATTCGAGGACGGCTGCTGCGCAGCGCATTTCGATGTAGCTCTCGTCGATGTGCTCGCTGTCGTCGCCACCGAGCAGCAACATGCGACTGAGGCTGGCCACGCTCCAGGTGGTCGCCGCGATCGCGAACTGGTGCTGGGCAAGGGCAAGGCTTGGCGTGATGGTCATCGTCCCCCGCAAGGTGCTCGTCGTTCGGTTCCGTTGGGCCAGTGGCAGAACTGGAGCGGCTCAGCACCGCACCCGTTGCAATGGCGGTGAATCTTGTTGTCGTCGGCGTAGAGCTCGGGCAGGGCACCGGTGGTGCGCTTGCGCCGGCCGGGACCGGTAGCGCACACCATCTCGTCGAGCTCGGGACCGTCGTCGATGTCGTCGATGATCTGCCGCTTAGCCATCGGCCACCATCCGCAGCTGGTGATCACAGGGGGCGAGGCGTTCGGTGCCGTCATCGTCGATGACTTCGATCCGGCCGTACTGGTCGCAGCGGCGTGGGCAGTTCTCGATCAGCTGCTTGCGTCGGCGGCGTTCGAATTCGTTGGCGAGTTCCAGGGCGACGTCCTGCTCGGCTGCTGCGGCCTGGGCCGCGTTGAAAGCCGTTCGTGCGTTTGCGCAATCGCCGCACTTGCCCCGGTAGCCGTGAGGGTGCTTGTCGCAGAAGCGCGAGGCGATCGGTGTGTGTGCGGCGGCGACCGCGAGCGCTGGTGACGTACCCGACTGACGTAACACACCGGGGGGTTGGTGATTGGAGGGTGCAGGGAGGGTGGGCGGAACGGCTGTTCCGGTGAAAGTGTCGTCACCGTTCCGGTGATCGTGCACAGCGGTTCCGGTGATAACCGATTTCACCGGAACCCTCATGCCGGTAATGGGCTCGTCTACCGGAACAGCCGTGCCGGTAATGACGTCCTCGGCGGCCGGCGCGCTGAGGCCCACGATCGCGGTGGTCGGTAGGAGCCGGTAGACGTCGGCTCGGCCCGCCCGGTGATTCGCTTCCAAGGTCCGTTCGATCAGGCCGAGCTCGCGGCCGCGGGCGAGGGCCAGCCTGACCGCGCGTGGTGTGATGCCGCACAGTCGTGCGAGGTTCTCTTCACCGGGGTAGGCGTCGGTACCGTCGCGGTAGTCGGCGTAGGTCTCCAGAGCGATCAGGACGGTCTTTTGAGCCGCTGTGAGCTGTGGGTGGCTCAGCACGACTCTCATCCAGTGGCGGCGTTGTTCGGGATTCATCGTTGAGCCCCTTCGGCGTTGGCGAGCTCCAGGAGCACGTCGGCGTGGCACGGTTGATCGAGGGGGCACCAGCAGGCGAGATCCCGTCCGCGAAGCTCCCAGAGGTCGTTGAGGATTCGAGCGCGCCGCATGACCATGTCTCCGGACGCGCGATCGCCCAGCGCAGGCGTGGGATCAAAGTTCAGCCAGGCCGAGAAGAAGGCTGCGGCAACCGCCGCGGAGTTTTTGTTTCCGGGCCGGGCAGTCCATGGGTTTCCCCAACGTGACGGGCGCCCGACGTAGACAGCGCCCGGCGGCATACCCGGCTTGCCGGCCATTCGCCGGCGCTGTACACGCTGGGGCATCAGGCACCTCCCCGGTGGCAGTGGATGGTGGCGGCGGCGTTGGCCATCTGGATCCGGTGAAGTACTTCACCGATCACTTTGTGCACCAGCGCGATCGCGCCGTCGCCGTATCGGTGCTGAATGACCGCCGAAATCGTCCAATTGCCCTCTTGCGCATCCGGACTGTACGACCACTGGTAGTCGTTGACGCTGTCTGGATCCGTGTTGGTGCTGCCCTCAACGCGGACGATGTGGACGGCGGCGATCATCTCGCCGTTGATGCGGATCTCGGTGTCGAGGCTCATGGCGCGGCCACCCCCTGCAACTTCTCTGCGATGCGGCGGCATCTGTATTCGATTTCGCCGCAGGCCTTCCAGTACTCCAGCGTTGCGCCGATGGCGCGGATGTCACGCTCGGTCAGTTCGTCGGTCGTGGTGACCGTGCGCCAGGTGAGGAACGAGCACACGGCGAGCCGGCCCGGGCGGTCCTCTTTGCGGCCGAGGCCCCCATCTCGGAACAGCGCGAACAGATGGCGCACGACCGATGCCGGCGCGTTAGGTGCCATCGAACAATGCCCCCTGCTCGCTCTGCTGGCTCTTGGCTGCGTTGCACTCGAGGAAATTTCGGTGAACGAGGTCCATTGACTCTTGGCTCATGTAACCGATCGGCACCGCGCCTAGTTGAATTGCCTTGTCTCGGATCGAATCTGTCACGTCGTAATGCGAGTCCCATTTGCCCGGGTGCTGCGCCCACGAGCGTCGCAGTCCCAGCTTTCGCGCGAAGGTGTGCAGCTCGTCGTCGCTGTCTGCCATCAGGTGTGACCAGTTGGCGGTGATGCGTCCGACGGTTGCACGCATCCGCATGTCGTCGACGTAGACGGTCACGGGGGCGTTACCGCCAGCCCTGGGCGAGGTCTGCCCACTCGGAGATGAAACGGCTCGACGAGCGCCTCCTGGTCCACACCGCCGGGCGTGTAGGTGGGATCCGGTCATCAGAATCGTGCGATCGCAAAGCAGCGCCGGGTTTGGGGCCGACTGCATGGCGTCCAAGATGGTCGGTCATTGCGATGCCTCTCGGATGAAGTTGAAGTAGGCACGGTTGTCTGCTGCCCAGCCCGCACACACCACCGCTGGGCGACCGTCGGCCTGCCAGGCTCGATCCCCGCGTATCACCGGCTGGTAGTCACCAGCCTCAGCGGATTGCTCAGCGCCGCAGGGATGTTGGTAGCTCACCGCCCGGGGCATACCGTCGTGGCACAGGAAAATGTTCGCCGGGCTGTAGGGCATCGGGTCACCCCCGCGGCTTGACGTTCCGGAGAGTCCGGTCGATAGGCGCAGTCACCGCAGCGTCGGCGTCGAGCGCACATCGGACCCTCTTGAACCTCGCGCGTGGGGACAGGATCGAGGGCGGGTTTCCAGCACGTACAGGAGGCGCCGTCGGTGAACGCTGACTGATCGCAGCACGGCACGATGGGGTCAGGCGGCGGTAGCAGGAGGCCGTCAATGTTCATCGGCCACCGCCGCCGTTGATGAGCACCAGGGCGATGCCAGGCGGTTTGCGTCCGGGTGGTGGTGCCGGGGTTGAGGGGGTTGCCGGGTCGCACTCGGCGCAGAGCACGCGGGCGTGGGCGTCGAGTTCGGGTCCGCCGACCCAGGCGGGATGGTCACCGCACTCGTCGCAACGCAGGCAGCTCGGGCACGTGAGTGGCTTCGCGGCGTCGACGTCGTAGCGCCATCCGGTGTCGGTGGCGGCGGCGACGGCGTCGCTGGGGAATTCGAAGGCGACGACGCCCCAGCCGGTCGGGTCCTCGTAGTCGAAGCCGCAGCTATCGCACTTGGCGCGGTAGTAGAGGCGGGCTTCGACGGTCACGGCGGTCACCGGCCGGGCTCGGCAGCGATCGCCCCGGCCAGGCGGGTCACGCGACCCCCCGGCCGAACCGTTGTTGTGCGGCCTGGCGGGTGGTGCCGAGTCGTGCGCCGATCTCGGACCACGAGTAGCCCTCGGCGCGCAGAGCGGCGACGGCTTGAGTGATCACCGCGTCGACCTCGCCGGCCAAGGCGATCAGGTCTGGTAGGGCGTCGACGTCGCCGGCGGCGATCCGCCGGCCGTAGGCCCGCATGATCCGGCGGGCGAAGGCGGCGAACTCAGGTGTCTCGACCACCCGACCTGCGCCTTTTGGTGTCAAGGTGCCCTTGACGCCAGATTGCGGGTCGGCGCTCGCCTGAGGGATGGGCGCGGCGGCGGGGTCGGCGGGGCTCGTGAGGGCGCCTGGCTGTTGGCCGCTCTGGTTCATGTTGCGTCTCCTGTTCGGGGCTGGAGGCGGTTGGCGTGGGGGTCGATTGCGGCGGCGAGCTCGGCGAGTTTCTTGCCGGTGGCAGTGACGATCACGGCCCGGGCGTCCAGGGCTGATTTCTGCGGCGCGGAGCGGAGCTCGGGGAACTCGCGGACCCGGCCGACGAATCGGCCGTCGGCTGTCTTGGTCGTGTAGTAGTGGCAGGCGTCGAGCGCCACCAGGCTGGTCACGTCTGCCCCTGGGGGGCGTGCTCCAGGAGCCGGTCGGCGATGATCGTGGCGATGAGGCGTAGCAGTGGGCCGGGGCAAGTGCCGGCCATGCTGCGGATGAGGGCTTCGCGGCGAAGTGCGCGCGGCAGGGGCGTGCCGGTGGAGATGCTGTGGCAGAGGTAGCAGCGGGTCATGCCGGCGGCGGGGGCGACCTGCTGGCAGTCGACGCACAGGCCGCGCCGGTAGGCGGTGCTCTTGGGCATCGATGGCAGCGGGGGCCACGTGCCGGCCGAGGTGGTGGCTGGCTTGGGGATCGAGCTCGAATAGCCGGTCATCTGTCGAGTCCGAGGTCGGTGCGGATTCGGCGCACGGTGCGCTCGGTGAGGCCGAGCTGGTCGGCGATTACTGCGATGGGTTGGCCGTCCATTTGTTCGACGGCTTCGGCGTGGGCGTCGGTGTAGCCGTACTCGCGTGGGAGTGCGGCGGGGACCGTGCGGGGGGGCTGCGGCTCGGAATGTGCGATCGCCGTAGCGGGCAGAGGCTCAGCCCCCCGGTGTGGGCGTGGGTGGCCGGGCGTGCAGCAGCGGTGCTGCCATCCCGTCTGGGTTTGGCCAGGACGCCTTTCCACCAAGCCGGCCAGGCGAGGCGTTTCCCGGGTTTCTGGTTGTACTGGTTGAGCATCGCCAGTGCGGAGAGTTTGGCGAGGGATCCGGGGGTGCCGGCATCGCGCAGCGTCGACGCTCCGACGCGGATCCGCTTGGGTGGTATCTCACCCAATGCCTCGATCAGGCGATTGGTGTCAATCCGGTCTTTGAAGGCGTCGAGGACCATGGCCACGCCGTGAACCACCGGGGCCTCGTATGCGGCGCGCTGGTGGCCCCAGGCCGCGGTGAGGATGGCCAGCGAGGCGGACAGCAGCTCGACGCCGCCGGCCGACGCCGCGATCTTTTCCAGGGTGCCGATGCACCACACCGAGTCCTGCGCGTTCGACTGGTCGGTGACGCGCAGGCCCGCCGCGGCGACGGTGTTCTCGATTGCCATGACGGTCTCGTCGTTGGCTGCGCGGCGGGCGCGCCAGTGGTCCCATGTGGTGATCTGCTTGCGCTGGCGGTTGAGCTTGTCGAACAGCGCCGCTTCCTCGTCGAGCGTGAGGCCGGTGTGCACGTTGGCGACCAGCGCTGGCGGATTATTGAGGAATCGTGCTGCGGCCCAACGGTGTTGGCCATCGAGTACGGCGTAGCGGGGGCTGGTGCCCTCGCCGCGGTCGGAGACTTCCAGGATGCCGGCCAGCCGGCGGTCCCATTCTGCGGTCATCTTGCGGGCGCGGACGACGTCGAGGATCCGTTGGTAGGTGGGGTCGGCGAAGATCTCGCCGACCCCGATCGCGGACACGTACACGTCATGCTCGGCCGCGGTGCTCACCATGGGATGGACCCCGGGACGCACGCGGCAAGAAAGCACGCTGCGACGACGACGATCAAGACGATCTTTACCGCCGCTTGGGGCCAGGTCATCGCGCACCCCGGATCAACACGTCAGGGAACGACACGCTCGGGTGCATGTAGACGTCGGTCCCGTAGCCGAACAGGATCTGAATGGCTTCCAGGGCGTCCGCGCGGTTGGTGTACCACTCGCCGGAGGTGGCGAGCTTGCGGCTATTGCCGGCCCGCACAGCGACCCACCGCCAGCGCTGTTTGCGGGGCAGCCGGGACTTGACCAGGACGATGTAGACCCTGGGCGGGTGTTCACCCGCCGGCCGTAGGTCCGACAGTCGTGGTGGGTTATCGCCCAGGTAGCCGTCGGACGAAACGGGTTGGTCGCTCACTTTTGTTCTCCTGTCTGCTGTTTGAGCCAGCTGTCGAGTTCGCCGATCATCTGGTCGGCCGCGTCGGTGATCGGCACGAACGGCGTGCAGTAGCGGCGCTCAACCGCACCGGACCACCCCGGGATGCCGATCGCCTCGGCGTTCTCCCGTAATCCCTTGAGGACCTGTTCGGCCTGCGGGAGGTCGTCGGTGATGAATGGTTTGCCCGTCAGCGGGTTGCCGGCGAGCTTGCCGTCCGGCAGTCGGATCGCGTACTGCACAGTGAAACCGGTCGTCGTCATGCCAAACCTCCGTTGGTGTTGGTTGATTCGGATTGCTCCGCAGCGGCCTCGAAGGCCTTGGCGTACATCCCCGCTGTGAACGAAACCCACTGGCGCACAACCGTGTCGTCTGCTTCACAGAGAAGCGATGCGGGAGCGGGAACGCCGGCGAAGTACGCGACGTCGGGGTAGGTGGTCAGCCGCCACTGTGCTGCGCCCGCCGCGCTCAGGTGCGCGATGGACTCGTAGGCGGTGACAATGACCTGGCCGTGCATGACCGCATCGATCACTCGCCGGCGATCGCTACTGCCGGGCACGCCGGTGAGTCCTTCACGAATATCGAAGGGCTGCTCGGTTACCGTGGGATGTGACATCGGGGGTTTCCTTTCAACTTGATTCCGGTGTCGTCACGGAGGGTCGCCGGGCATGGCGACCCTCCAGCTTTTTCAGGTGGAAATGAAAAACTCGCGCGGTTGATGACGGCACTCGCTGCGCGGTTGGAAACACCACGCGCACATGCCATCTGGGTCCACAAATGCACCGAGGCTGAACGGGAAGCCGTTCAGCTCGGTGTCATCGTCGAGCGGGTGCGGGGAGGCGGGCGCAGCAACAGGCGCCGACAGCTCAGAGCCCGAAGCTCTCGCCGCCTGGCGATGGCGCGGCGCGCTCACCGCCTCCCCGCCGTCATCCGCCTCACCGTGGGCGGATGAACTGGGCCACTGCGGCACCTTGCAGAGCAGGCACGTGACCGCGACCAAGGCGGCGAGCGCGACGGCCAGTGCCGCGATCAGCTGGTCGGTCACATCCACCACAGCCCGCTGAAATGCGCATCAAGGTCGCCGTCGTCATCGGATGACCGCGCCCTCGGCTGAGCCGGCCCTGGTCGAGTGATAGCCAGGCCGATCGCGCCGGCCAGCATCAGGACGAAGACCGCGATGACGAGAGCGTCAGGTGCGGTCATGCGCTGGCTTTCAACGGCGCGACAGGCAATAGCTCGTGGACGTTCGTCTCCAGCACGTCAGCGATGCGGTACAGCTCGCCGACGGTGAAGTCCGATTCCCCCAGGAGACGGCGAGACAGTGTCGAGCTCGACATGCCGGCGCGCCCGGCAACCGCCGTCTGGGAGAGCTTTCGTCGGGCCATACGGACCCGAACCTCTTCCGCCACTCCAGCCGATGACAACTCTTTGCCCATAACGGGCATGTCTACTCATATTTGGGACTCATAACAAGGCGACACGCTCCCATATTTGAGTACATGTGCTTGACTGAGCGCACAGTGTCCTCGCGGCGGTGGGATGGCGTCCCAAGATCGCTTGCAACCGCCCGGAATCGGGCTATCCTTGCGGCCATGGGCGAAGTGATTGCGTTGCGCGACAGGTCATCGGTTCGGGCGCGCGTGTCCGCCGAGGTGCGGGCCGAGATTGCACGCGCAGGTGTCAGCCAGGTGGCTGTGGCGAAAGCCGCAGGAATGGCGAGGTCGACGTTTTATCGCAAGCTCACTCCAAAGGAGGAGCGCGACGCCTTCGACGTAGACGAGCTCGGCCGGATCGCGCGTGTGCTTTCCGTTCCGATCGCAAAGTTCTTCGCCACCGCTGATGACGATCCAGACGGTGGCGGTTCGAGCCGCCTGGGGGAATCGAACCCCCGACCTATTCATTACGAGTGAATCGCTCTGCCGACTGAGCTAAGGCGGCGTGGCCTGGCAAGAGCATCCCGCCGGGCCGAGCAGTGAGTCTACAGGTCCGACCGCAACGCCTGACCCACGGTGGCCACCATCGCATCGACCGCGAACTTGGGCTTGACGTTCATCGCCAGCGCCTCGCGGCATTCCAGCACCGCCTCGATGCAGCGCAGCAGCCGATCCGGGCTGGCGTGCGCGGCCAGCGCCGCCACCTTCTCGGCCATGTCGGGATGGTTGGGCACCACCGTCGCGGCGCCGTTGGCCACCATCAGCGCGTCCCGGAAGTAGGTGGCCAGGTCGATCAGCGCGCGGTCCAGCGCGTCCCGAGAGGCCCGGGTTTGGCGCGACTTCTGCCGCCGTTCGAGGTCCCTGATCGCGCCGGTGGCTCCGCGCAATGCGCCCGCGGTGCCCTTGCCGGTGCCGCCCGCGCCCAGCGCGGTCCGCAATTCGTCGGCTTCGGCCTCGTCCCGCCCGACGTTGAGCGCCTTGGCCTCGGCCTCGGCGGTGGCCACCAACTCCTCGGCGGCCGCGTACGCCCGCGACGGGGTGGCCGCATCGCGAGCCAGCCCCAACGCCCGGGACCGGCGGTTGCGGGCGTCGGGATCGGTGGCCAGCCGTCGCGCCCGTCCCACGTGGCCGCCGCTGACCGAGGCCGCCCAGTGCGCCTCCTCGGCGGACAGCCCGTCGTTGTCGATCAGCACCTGGGCGATCGCCTCCGTCGGCGGCGTCACCAACGCCACGTGCCGGCAGCGCGACCGCAGCGTGATGGCGATGTCCTCCGGATCCACCGAGGGAGCGCACAGCAGGAACACCGTCGACGGCGGCGGCTCCTCCACGACCTTCAGCAGCGCGTTGGCCGCACCTTCGGTGAGCCGGTCGGCATCCTCGATCACCACGATCTGCCAGCGTCCGGTGCTGGGCCGCCGGGAGGCGATCTGCACGATCGCGCGCATCTCGTCCACGCCGATCGACAGCCCCTCGGGGATGATGCGGCGGACGTCGCCGTGGGTTCCGGCCATCGTGGTGGTGCACGCGCGGCACTCCCCGCACCCGGGCGTGCCGGACGACGTGCACTGCAGGGCTGCCGCGAAACACAGCGCGGCCACCGAACGGCCCGAACCGGGCGGGCCGGTGATCAGCCACGCATGTGTCATGGTCCCGGTCGCGGCGACATCGTGAGCGGAATCACCCCGGGCCGCACGGGCGGCGCCGACCAACTCCGCTTCCACGGCACTTTGGCCCACCAGCCGCGCGAAAACTCCGGACATCACCTCAAACACTAGTGCTCAGCAACGACACAGCCGTTCCGCGGTGGGTTCCGAAGGTGCGGATCCGTCGCGCTGTACCGATACGGTGGGCGTGTGAACACGGCGCAGTTCAATCCCGGGCGGGTCAGCGGATTCATCCGCTGGGTCGCCAGGACGCCGTGGCCGGTGTTTTCCCTGGGCATGCTGCAGGCCGACATCATCGGCGCGCTGCTCGTGCTGGGCTTTCTGCGGTTCGGGTTGCCGCCCTCGGATCGCATCATGCTGCAGGACCTGCCCACCCTGAACCTGGTGATCTTCCTCAGCTACCTGTTCGTCTCGTTCGCGGTCGGCGCGTTCGTCAGCCTCAAGCTGCTGGTGCCGGTGTTCCGCTGGCAACGTCGCGACGCGCTGCTGGCCGAGGACGACCCGGCGGCCACCGAGCAGGCCCGGCTGCGGGCGCTGCGGATGCCGGTGTACCGCTCGGCGATCAGCATGACCAACTGGGTGCTGGGTGCGGTGGTATTCATCGCCGCCAGCTGGCCGGTGGCCAGCCGTGCCGCCCCGGTGATGGCGGTGGCCACCCTGCTCGGTGCGGCCGCCACCTCGATCATCGGCTACCTGCAGTCCGAGCGGGTGCTGCGGCCGGTGGCGGTCGCGGCGCTGCGCGGCGGGGTGCCGGAGAAGTTTCACCGTCCCGGCGTGATCCAGCGGCTGGTGCTGACCTGGACGTTGTCCACCGGTGTGCCGCTGCTGGCGATCGTGCTGTCCATCGTGGCCAGCAAGTTCTCCCTGCTGCAGGCCTCCGCGGACAGCCTGTTCACCCCGATCCTGCTGATGGCGGTCGCGGCGCTGGTCATCGGCATGGCGGGCAACGTGCTGGCCGCCATGTCGATCGCCGACCCGCTGCGCCAGCTGCGCTGGGCACTCGGCGAGGTGCAGCGCGGCAACTACAACGCGCACATGCAGATCTACGACGCCAGCGAGCTGGGCCTGCTGCAGGCCGGGTTCAACGACATGGTTCGCGACCTCAGTGAACGGCAGCGGCTGCGCGACCTGTTCGGCCGCTACGTCGGCGAGGACGTCGCCCGCCGCGCCCTGGAGCGCGGCACCGAGCTCGGCGGCCAGGAACGCGACGTGGCGGTGCTGTTCGTCGATCTGGTCGGTTCCACCCAGCTGGCGGCCACCCGACCGCCGAGCGAGGTCGTGAGCCTGCTCAACGAGTTCTTCCGGGTGGTGGTCGACACCGTCAAGAAGCACGGCGGCTTCGTCAACAAGTTCCAGGGTGACGCCGCCCTGTGCATCTTCGGCGCACCCATCGAACACCCCGACGCCTCCGGCGCGGCCCTGGCCGCCTCCCGGGAGTTGCACGATGAGCTGGTCGGAGTCCTCGGCCAGACCGACTTCGGCATCGGGGTGTCGGCAGGCCGGGCGATCGCCGGCCACATCGGCGCGCAGGCCCGCTTCGAGTACACCGTCATCGGCGACCCGGTCAACGAGGCCGCCCGGCTGACCGAGCTGGCCAAGCTCGAAGGCGGCCACGTGCTGGCGTCGGCGATCGCGGTCAGCGGCGCGCTCGACGCCGAGGCGCTGTGCTGGAACGTCGGCGAGATCGTCGAGCTGCGCGGCCGGCGCGCCCCGACCCAGCTGGCCCGTCCGACGAATCTGATCCTGCCCAGCGAGACCAACGAAATCCGCACGGGCTCAGGCGGTTAGGCCTTCTTCGCCGCTTTCTTGGCAGGCGCTTTGCGCGTCGTCTTCTTGGCGGCCTTCTTCACCGGCCCCCGGGCTCGCCGGTCGGCCAGTAGCTCCGAAGCGCGCTCGTCGGTGATCGTCAGCACGTCGTCGCCCTTGCGCAGGCTGGCATTGGTCTCGCCGTCGGTGACATAGGGGCCGAAGCGACCATCCTTGATCACCATCGGTTTGCCCGACGCGGCATCGTTGCCCAGTTCACGCAGCGGCGGAGTCGAAGCCCCTTGCCGACCACGGCGTTTGGGCTCGGCGTAGATCTTCAGCGCTTCCTCGAGGGTGATGTCGAAGATCTGACTCTCGGTGGCCAACGACCGAGAGTCGGTGCCGCGCTTCAGGTATGGCCCGTACCGGCCGTTCTGCGCGGTGATCTCCTCACCGTTGGCCGGATCCACACCCACCACCCGCGGCAGCGACAGCAGTTTGAGGGCGTCGTCGAGGGTCACGGTCTGGAGATCCATCGACCGGAACAACGACCCGGTGCGCGGCTTCGGCCCGGTCGGCTTCTTGGTCTTCTTCGCGCCCACTGGAGGATCGTCATCCGGCGGCGGCGGAAGCACCTCGGTGACATACGGCCCGTACCGACCGTCCTTGGCGACGATCTCGTGACCGGTCTCCGGATCGACGCCGAGGACCCGCCCTTCCTGCGGGGTCGAGAAGAGGGTCTCGGCCAGCTCCAGGGTCAGTTCGTCGGGGTGATCTCGTCGGACAGGTTGGCCCGCTGCGGCGTCGGTTCACCGTCGTCACCGGTGATCATCCGCTCCAGGTACGGACCGTTCTTGCCGACCCGCACCACGATCGGGCGGCCCTGCTCGTCGTCGAAGAGCTTGATGGAGTTGACTTCTCGGGCGTCGATACCTTCGAGGTTGACTCCGACCAGCTTCTTGAGCCCACCGGCGCGGGCGATCGAATCGGCCACCCCGTGATCGCCGCCGAAGTAGAAGTTGGACAGCCAGTTGGTGCGCCGCTCGTTGCCCGAGGCGATCGCGTCGAGCTCGTCCTCCATGGCGGCGGTGAAGTCGTAGTCCACCAGCCGGCTGAAATGCTGTTCGAGCAGCCCGGTGACCGCGAACGCCACCCAGGACGGCACCAGCGCACTGCCCTTCTTGTGCACGTACCCGCGGTCCTGGATGGTCTTGATGATCGAGGAATACGTTGAGGGACGGCCGATTCCGAGATCCTCCAGCGCCTTGATCAGCGAGGCCTCGGTGTAGCGCGCCGGCGGGTTGGTGGTGTGTCCGTCGGCGGTCAGCCCGGTGGCGTCCACCCGCTGGCCCTGGCGCAGCTGCGGCAGTCGGCTCTCGGCGTCGTCGGCCTCACCACCGGCGAGCTCGTCGACGGTTTCCACGTAGGCCTTCAGGAAGCCGGGGAAGGTGATGGTGCGGCCGCTGGCGCTGAACGTCGCCTCCCGACCGTCGGCGGCCACACCACTGATCCGCAGGCTCAGTGTGGTGCCGCGGGCATCGGCCATCTGGGAGGCCACCGTGCGCTGCCAGATCAGCTCGTAGAGCCGGAACTCGTCGGTGTCGAGCTCGCGGTGCAGCGCGCCCGGGGTGGCGAAGGTGTCGCCGGCGGGCCGGATCGCCTCGTGTGCCTCCTGGGCGTTCTTGACCTTGCGGGTGTACTGCCGCGGCGAGGGGTTGACGTACTCGTCGCCGTAGAGCTGGCGGGCCTGATTGCGGGCCGCGTTGATGGCCGACTCCGACAGCGTCGTGGAGTCGGTACGCATATAGGTGATGTAGCCGTTCTCGTAGAGCCGCTGCGCGATGCTCATCGTGCGCTCCGAGGAGAACCGCAGTTTGCGCCCGGCCTCCTGCTGCAGCGTGGAGGTCATGAACGGCGGATAGGGCCTGCGGGTGTAGGGCTTCTCCTCCACCGAGGCCACGGTGAGGCTGGAGCCGCGCAAACCGGTGGCCAGCGAACCGGCCCCGGCCTCGTCGAGCACCAGCACTTCGTCGGGCTTGCGGACCACGCCGAGGGAGTCGAAGTCGCGGCCGGTGGCCACTCGTTTGCCGTCGACGTTGACCAGCCGAGCGGTGAATCTCGGCGGTGATGCGTTCGGGTCGGACACGCTGGCGTCCAGCTCGGCGATCACATCCCAGTAGGAGGCGCTGCGGAACGCCATCCGGTCGCGTTCGCGCTGCACGATGATGCGGGTGGCCACCGACTGCACCCGGCCGGCCGACAGCTTCGGCGCGACCTTCTTCCACAGCACCGGGCTGACCTCGTAGCCGTACAGCCGGTCGAGGATGCGGCGGGTCTCCTGGGCGTCGACCAGGTCGTTGTCCAGGTCACGGGGGTGCTCGGCGGCGGCCCGGATAGCCGGCTCGGTGATCTCGTGGAAGACCATCCGTTTGACCGGGATGCGGGGCTTGAGGGTCTCCAGCAGGTGCCAGGCGATGGCCTCACCCTCGCGGTCACCGTCGGTGGCCAGGTAGAGCTCGTCGACGTCCTTGAGCAGGCCCTTGAGCTCGGTGACCGTGCTCTTCTTCTCCGGGCTGATGATGTAGAGCGGCTCGAAGTTGTGCTCGACGTTGACCCCGAGCCGCGCCCAGGGCTCGGATTTGTACTTGGCAGGCACGTCGGCGGCGTTTCGCGGCAGGTCACGGATGTGCCCGCGGGACGACTCGACGATGTAGTTGGAGCCCAGGTAACCGGCGATTTTGCGCGCCTTGGTGGGCGACTCGACGATGACGAGCCGCCGGACGCTGCCGTTTTGGTTACCGCTGCCGCGGCTGTCGTCAGCCAACTGCGCTTACGCTCCACTTCTGTATCGCCCACAGGTACCCCCGACCCGCGGGCACCTGACAATTTCGCACTCCGGAGGAGTCAACGCAAACCGACCCCCGCAACGAAATGTCTCAGATCCTGGGCCAGGCTGACAACGCTTCGAGGTCATTTGGCGGTTCCCCCACATTCTCTACCAGCCGTGATAGCCGTCGACGGCCGCTGATTCGCAGCGCCGGACGGGCGCCCCTGGTGCCGATCAAGGTGGGCGCGATGCCCACCCGCATCAGCGCCGACGCCAGCGGGGAATGCGTGTCGGGGGCGTGCGGGTCCAGGCCGAGCAGATAGCGGTCGGCATCCGGGACGCCGGCGGCCAGGGTCCACGCCCGCAGCTCGCGCGGGCCGGGCACCCACGGCGGCGGGACCGTCTTGACCGCCCCCCGCGTCCACGCCGTGGCGATGCCCACCAGCCGCACGTCCACGGCCGTGCGGACCAGCGGGGTGTCCTCTTCGGTTCGGGTGATCTCGGCCTCCAGGCCGGCGTCGCTGATCATGGCGGCCAGCGCCCGCGCCCGCCAGTGGTCGTCGACCACCACCGACAGTCGGGCGCCGCCGCCGACCATCACCACCTGTCCGGCTGCCGCGAGCATCCCGGTGAGGTCGGCGACCGCGGGGGGCACCGACTCGGCCGAGAAGAACGACAGCTGGCTCACGAGTCGACAGTAAGGCAGGCGACCGCGGGCGCGACGCAGCCGAGCCGTACGGCCGGTGCGCCAGCGTGGCGATCAGCCACGACAGGTCCGGAATGGACAGAAAAAACGCCAGAAAACGAAAACACCCCCGGCGAGACCCGTCACCGGGCTGCTCGGGGTGATTCCTGTCGTAGGTGTCAGATAGAACGGACACCAGTGGCCTGCGGCCCCTTGGGGCTCTGGCCGACCTCGAACTCGACCCTCTGGTTCTCCTCAAGGGTGCGGAAGCCCGACCCCTGAATTTCCGTGTAGTGGACAAACACATCGGCAGAGCCGTCCTCGGGTGCGATGAACCCGAAACCCTTCTCCGCGTTGAACCACTTCACAGTTCCCTGTGGCATCTTTCGTACTTTCCTTCTCTTCCTACCGGGAGCGGTCGACCGAGTTTTCGGCAAACCGGGCCCGTTCCGACCGCCATCCTCGTGGAGTCGTCGGAACTCACCCGACCTACAGACCCTCGCAGGAACCGCGATCGCAACGTCGATCCTGCGAGTGTTGGAACACGAACACAGAAGCTGCGACCGCCCTTATCCAATCACGTCCGGAGCACTTGCGACAGTCTCGGTGCTACCAACTGATGAACAATTCGATACGAGCCTGTAGATATGCGAGCCTCGATATTAGGAAAGGGATGATTTCGAGGGATGATTTCGATGCCGAGTTTCGGCGGCGAGCTGCTCACCGCGGCGGTCGCGGGGGCCGAATCCTCCCCCGACGCGCTTCGTCACGTCGCCGAGCTGCCGGCGCGCCAGGCGCAGACCGCCGACTGGCCGGGTTGGGCGCACCCAGATGTGCTCCGCGCGTTCCATGATCACGGAATCAGCCGCCCGTGGTCACACCAGCTGCGGGCGGCCGACCTGGCGCACGACGGCCGTCATGTCGTGATCAGCACCGGCACCGCGTCGGGAAAGTCGTTGGCGTTCCAATTACCGATCATGGATGCCCTCGCGCGTGATCCGCGCGCGCGGGCGCTCTATTTGTCCCCAACCAAAGCCCTCGGTCACGACCAATTGCGCGCCGCCCATTCGCTGACCACCGCGGTCGGTGCGCTCAGCGATGTCGCGCCGACCTCCTATGACGGCGACCCCCACCGAGGTGCGCAGATTCGCCCGTGAGCGGTCCCGGTGGCTGTTCTCCAACCCCGACATGATCCACCTCTCCCTGTTGCGCAATCACGCCAAGTGGGCGGTGTTCCTGCGCGGGCTGCGCTACATCGTGGTCGACGAATGTCACTACTACCGTGGCATTTTCGGATCGAATGTGGCCATGGTGCTGCGCCGGCTGCTGCGCCTGTGCGAGCGTTACGCGCCGGGACGGGGACCGAGCCCGCTCCCCACCGTGATCTTCGCCAGCGCGACCAGCGCGGCACCCGCCGAGACGGCCGCCGACCTGATCGGTCAGACCGTCACCGCGGTCACCGAGGACGGATCGCCGCAGGGCGCCCGCACGGTGGCGCTGTGGGAACCGGAACTGCGCACCGATCTGCTCGGCGAGAACGGCGCCCCGGTACGGCGTTCGGCCGGTGCCGAAGCCGCCCGGATGATGGCCGACCTCGTCGCCGAGGGGGCCCGGACCCTGACATTCGTTCGGTCAAGGCGCGGTGCGGAGTTGGCGGCGCTCGGCGCGCGTGCCCGGCTGGACGACATCGCCCCGCAGCTGCGTGACACGGTGGCGTCCTACCGGGCGGGCTACCTCGCCGAGGATCGCCGTGAACTCGAGCGCGCCCTGGCCGACGGTGAGTTGCGCGGGCTCGCCACCACCAATGCGCTCGAACTCGGCATCGACATCGCCGGACTGGACGCGGTGCTGCTCGCGGGCTTCCCGGGAACGGTCGCTTCGTTCTGGCAACAAGCCGGCCGTTCCGGACGGCGCGGACAGGGCGCGCTGGTGGTACTCGTCGCGCGCGACGACCCGCTGGACACCTACCTGGTGCACCACCCCGAGGCGCTCCTGGACAAACCGGTGGAGCGGGTCGTCATCGATCCCGCCAACCCCTATGTGGTGGGACCCCAATTGCTGTGTGCCGCCACGGAGATGCCCTTGGACGAGGCGGAGGTGCGGCGCTGGGAGGTCGAGCCGGTCGCCGCGGAGTTGGTCGACGACGGCCTGTTGCGCCGGCGCGGCGGCAAGTACTTCCCCGCCGCCGGGCTGGATCCGCATGCGGCCGTGGACATTCGCGGCTCCGCGGGTGGCCACGTCGCGATCGTCGAAGCCGGCACCGGCCGGATGCTCGGCAGCACGGGGGCGGGTCAGGCGCCGGCCACCGTGCACCCGGGGGCGGTGTACCTGCACCAGGGTGAGAGTTACGTGGTGGACTCGCTCAACCTCGAAGACGGGGTGGCGTTCGTGCACGCCGAAGATCCCGGGTACACCACCTTCGCCAGGGAGGTCACCGACATCACGGTGACCGGGCCCGGCGAGCGTGGCCACTACGGTGCGGTGACGCTCGGTCTGGTCCCGGTGTCGGTGACCCACCAGGTGATCGGCTATCTGCGCCGGCGGCTGTCCGGCGAAGTGATCGACTTCGTGGAACTCGACATGCCCGAACAATGTCTGCCCACCACCGCGGTCATGTACACGATCAGCCCGGACGCGTTGTCGGCCAGCGGAATCGAGCTGACGCGAATCCCCGGCTCACTCCATGCGGCCGAACACGCGGCAATCGGGCTGCTGCCGCTGGTGGCCAGTTGCGATCGCGGCGACATCGGCGGGCTGTCCACCGCCGTCGGCGCCGACGGCCTGCCCACCGTGTTCGTCTACGACGGGTATCCCGGCGGCGCCGGGTTCGCCGAACGCGGGTATCGCCTGGCCAGCACGTGGCTGGGTGCCACCGCAGCAGCGATCGAGGCGTGTGAATGTCCGCAGGGCTGTCCGTCGTGCGTGCAGTCCCCAAGTGCGGCAACGGGAATGATCCGTTGGACAAGTCCGGCGCGGTGCGGGTGCTCAACCTGGTTCTCGCTGCGTTGGCCGGAGGCCGTGCCTGATCGTCGGCCGACCGACCCCTCGAACGGTCTGCCGACGACTACCGACACCCCAGCCTGCGTGCTGGTTGGCTGCCCCGCGCTGCTGGAGGCGTGTGGCGGCGTGACTACGCTGCCTGCGACGAACGGCCGGACAACTCGATCCGTTGCCAATCCCGACGGGTCGGGCGTAGGCGAAAAATACCCAACCGCAACGACTGACGCAAGGAAATCGGCCCCGCAGGGCCGAGCCGGCCCGGGTCGAGCGACCTCTACCTGCGGATTCCGTCCCCGCCGTCGCAAGGTGGCCCGCAGCGAACGCCGTTAAACTCCCCGCATGAACCACGACTGGCTGCTGGTGGAGACACTCGGCGCCGAACCCGTGGTCGTCGCGCAGGGGCGGCAGATGAAGAACCTGGTGCCGCTCGGGCTGCAGTTGCGCCGGAATCCGCACCTGGCAGCGATTCAGACCGCGATCGCCGAGACGGTGAAGACCGGTAACAGCCTGGCCAGCATCACGCCGAAGAGCGATCGGGTGATTCGTACCGAGCCGGTACAGATGTCCGACGGCCGCATGCACGGCGTGCACGTGTGGATCGGGCCGGCGGGCGCGCAACCGCCGGAACGGCCGACGCCTGGGCCGCTGAAGTGGGACATGACCCTCGGCGTGGCGACCGACACCGTGGAGTCACTGACCAATGCCGGTATGGACCCCACGCTGGAGCCCACCCATGGCCGGGCCTTCGCCGAAGACCTGCCCGCCCGCAGCTTCAACCGCGACGAGGCCAAGGTCCTGGCCCTGATGATCGACGCGGCACCGGGGCGGACCTATTGCACGACTTGGAATTTCACCGACCAGCAGGGCGGCCTCATCCGGGCCGGGTTCGTGGCCCGCACCGCGCTGGAACTTGCCGAGGACGGTACCGAGCATGTCATCGCGCGGGCGATGAACCTGCGCTGTGATCTCGACGAGTCGGCGCTGCCGCCCGATCATCTGGCGCAGCGGATTCTCGCCGGTCTGTCCCAGCCCGGTGTCTACCGGGCGCTGGTCGATCTGGGGACCTGGAAGCTGCTGAAGTGGCTCGACGAGCCGTGCCCGCATTACGACTGGCGGCAAAGCGTTCAGTTCCACCCCGACGACCGCGACGTGCTGATCCCGATGACCGACGAGTTCGAAACCGGCAGCACCAGCCGGGTGCTGCGGTTGCCAGGAACCGATGGCGGCTGGGTTCCGATGCATGTCTCGGTGAACCGCATCGAGGTGGACAGTGGCGTCTTCGCCGGGCTGATCACGGTGCGGCTGCCGACCACCGCGGAGTTGGCCGAGGCCGACCTCCGGCACAGCTGACATCGTCAACCCCGGACCGGACCGGCGCGCGCCTTGGCCTGGGCACGGCCGCCCGTCAGGCCGCCGGTGACCACGTCGATGGTGACGACGACGTCGAGGTCTTCCACCGTGCAGGCGCTCAACGTTGCGCCCACCGCACGGCTTACCCCGGCCGCCTCCCGACACGCCGCGGCCGAACCGCCCGGCAACCAGATCGCCGCGGCGAGGGCGGCCAGATCGGCGGCCGCCTGGGCGCGGTGACGTGCGACCACGGCGCTGCCGAGATGGACACCGCCGAGGGTGACGGCCACCAGCACGACGATCAGCACGGCGGCCAGGACGGTGGCGGCGCCGCGGTCATCGGCCCGGTTCGGTGACCGCGACCGAGTCGGCACTGATGACGATTCCGGGGAGCAGCCGGGAGCGTCCGCGCACCGTGGCGACGACGAAACCACCGTCGCGTCGCAACGCCAGGGTCGCGTTCGCGGGGCCGACGCGGCGGGCGGCGGCGTCTGCGCCGGTGTCGTCGCCGCGCGCGGCCAACCGCGCCGCTTCCCGAGCGGCGTCGATACAGCGCACCTGCATGGCCATCGCGGTGAGCCCCGCGGCGCACAGGACGAGCACGACCACCAGCGCGGCGATCGCCAGCGCCGCCTCGACCGTGGGGAAACCACCGTCATCGGTCAGACGTTGGTGTTGAGCGCGCGGTTGATGATGTTGGTCAGGGCGCCGACGATCGAGTCGCCGGTGACCACGCTGTAGAGGATGGCGCCGAATGCCGCGGCGGCGATCGTGCCGATCGCGTATTCGACAGTCGACATCCCTGACTCGTCCACGGCCGCAACCGCGAGCCGCACCTTCAACTCTCGAAAGATGTTTGTTAGCAAGATATTTCCCTTCTTTCACAGGATCCCTGACGTGAACACGTCACCGGCCAGGCCGGCTACGACCGGCACGATGCCGACGCAGACGAATGCGGGCAGGAAGCACAGGCCCAGCGGACCCGCGATCAGCACCGAGGCGCGCTCGGCTGCGGCCGCCGCGGCATGGCCGGCATCCTGCCGGGATGTTTCGGCCAGCTCCGCGACACCTCGGGCCAGTGCGCTGCCCGAGGACGCCGACCGACGAGCCAGCCGGGCCAGCGCCTCGATGCCGTCGTCCGTCGAGCCGGCCGGGGGCGACCAGGCGGTGTCGGGATCGCCACCCAGCGCCAATAGCTCGGCAGCCCGCCGCAGCACCGTGGCGAGGCGGGCCGGGGCCGATGGTGCGGTGGCGGCGGCCGCCGTCGACACCGACATCCCGGCGGACAGGCACACGGCGAAGACGTCCAGCGCGGACGCGGTGGCCAGCGGATCACCCTCCTCACCGCGGCGCACCGCGCGCTGCACCGCGGTCACCGATCGGGTACGGCGCAGCACGCCGGCCGGTCCGGGTGCGACCAGCAGCGCGACGGCCAACAACAGCGCCGCGCCGCTCATGACACCAGCCGATCGGTGATGCGGTCCGCCCACAACAGTCCCCACACGCCAAGACGACGCCGGTGACCAGCAGCCAGCCCCCCGCCCCACCGCCGCACAGGAATCCGATCGGATGCGCTCCGATCAGCTCGCCGAGCAGCACACCGAGTACCGGCAGGCCGGCGAGAATGGCGGCCGTGGCCCGGGCACCCGCCAGGCCGGCCGCCACGCGAGCGGCGAAGCGCTGCCGTTCGACGATGTCACGCTGGGCCGCCCGCATCAGGGCGGCCATCGCGAGGCCGTGCTCGGCAGCGAGTTGCCAACACACCGCCAGACGCTCCCACTGGGCGGATATCGAGGAGCCGGCGGTCACGGCCCGCAGGCCGCCGGCAACGTCCGCGCCCAGCCGGGCCCGGGCCGCCACCGCGCGCAGGGTGTCGCCGATCGCGCCGGCGGACTCCGCGGCGGCGGTGCCGACGGCTCGCACCGGATGAGCACCCACCCGCAACTCGCCGACCAACGTCTCCAGCGCGGCCGCCAGGGCCTCACCGTCTTGGCGCTGTCGCCGGTGACGCCGATGACGGCGGCCTCGCAATGCCGCCGTGGCACCCAGCACGGCCAGCGCGAGGACCACTGCCGGCGGTAGGAGAACCGCGGCCGCCGCGGCAGCCGCCAGCCAGACCGGTAGGCGCACCGGGTTTCCGGGTGCCGCCGTCGGTGTGAGCCGCCACCGCGGCGGCGGTGGTGCGATCAGCAGTGCCCCCGCCAGGAGCGTGGCCGCCACCGGGATAGCACTCATCGCCGTTCGCCGATCAGGTTGCGCAGCCGCGGATGGCCGGTCTCCCGACCACGGTCGACGTGCCAGGCGGTGACAGCCTGCACCAGACCGGTGTCGGCCCGGCACAGCACGGCGATCTCGGTCAACCGGCGCAGGCCGTCGCCGCCGCGTCCGACATGCACGACGACGTTGACCGCGGCCGCCAGTTGGCTGTGCAGTGCCGCGCGGTCGAGGCCGCCGAGCGCGGCGAGTGCCTCCAGCCGGGCCGGGACTTCCGCGGGGCTGTTCGCGTGCACCGTGCCTGCGCCGCCGTCATGGCCGGTGTTCAACGCCGTCAGCAGGTCCACGACCTCGGCGCCCCGCACTTCCCCGACGACGATTCGGTCCGGTCGCATCCGCAGGGCTTGCCGCACCAGGTGACGCATCGTGACCTCGCCGGCACCTTCGACGTTGGCGGCACGGGCCACCAATCGCACCAGGTGCGGGTGCGGCGGCGACAGTTCGGCGGCGTCTTCGACGCAGACGATCCGTTCGGTCGCCGACACCGCACCGAGGGCGGCCGCCAACAGCGTTGTCTTGCCCGCGCCGGTGCCGCCGCAGACCAGGAACGCCAGCCGGGCCGCGATGATGTCGGCGAGCAGTTCGCCGGCCTCGGGGGTGATGGCACCGGCCGTGATCAGTGCTTGCAGGTCCTGGGTCGCCGGGCGCAGCACCCGCAGGGACAGGCAGGTGCCTGCGGCGGCGACCGGCGGCAGCACCGCGTGCAGACGCACCGAGAATTCGCCGGTGCCCAGTCCGGTCAGCTGGCCGTCGACCCAGGGTTGGGCGTCGTCCAGCCGTCGCCCGGCGGCCACTGCGAGCCGTTGGGCAAGACGCCGGACCGCGCCTTCGTCGGCGAAGCGCACCGTCGTCAGCCGCAGCCCGTCACCGTCGTCCACCCACACCGCATCCGGGGCGGTCACCAGTACGTCGGTTGTCCCCGGCGCCCGCAACAGCGGCTCCAGGATGCCGGCCCCGGTCAGCTCGGTCTGCAGGACCCGCAGGTTGGTCAGGACCTCGGTGTCCCCCAGCACCCCGTTGGACTCCGCTCGGATGGCGGCCGCCACCGCGGCCGGGCGCAGCGAGGAGGACTCGGCGGCCAAGCGTTCGCGTACCCGGTCGATCAGGGATTCGCTCATGCGGCCCGGACCGCAGCCTCGGTGGGCAACAGCTCGAGCACCCGCCGGGCGGCCGCCCCAGCGGGGACCGCCGACGCAGGTGCAGCCCGCCGCGTTCGAGACGTTCGGCAAGCATCGGTTCGGGTCGCATGGCGGCGAGCAACGGCAGGCTGGTCACCTCGGCCACCTCCGCCGCGCGCAGTCCGCCCGGGGACGGCCCACGCACCACCAGGCCGAGGTTCGGATTGAGGGTGCGCAGTACCGGCACCGCGGCGGCCGTCGCCGCGATCGCCCGCACATCGCAGGTGGCCACCAGCACCACCAGGTCGGCCGAGTCCAGCGCGCTGGCCGCGGCCGAAGTCATTCGCCGAGGCAGATCACAGATCACATTGACTCCGCCGCGCCGGCCCGCGTCGAGCACGGCTTCGACCGGCCCGGCATCCAGCTCGTGGCGGTGCCGGGCACCCGAGAGCACGCTCACCCCGCGGTGGTTGGGCAGCGCGTCGCGCAGCGCCGGCCAGGCCAGCCGGCCGCCCTGCAAGCTCAGGTCCGGCCAGCGCAGGCCCGGCGCCGACTCGCTGCCCAGCAGCAGGTCGATGCCCCCGCTCCAGGGGTCGAGGTCGACGAGCAGCGCGGCGCTGGCGGCCTGGGCCAGGGCGACCGCGAACGTCGAGGCGCCCGCTCCGCCACGGCCACCGAGGACCGCGACCACCCGCCCGGCCCGGGGCTCGTCACGGGCGGTGTCAGCGGCGTCGGAGACCACGCGCACCAAGTCAGCGTCCTGCGCTGGAAGGGTGCAAACATGCTGGGCGCCAACGGCCATCGCGGCCGACCACGTCGACGGCTCTGGTTCGGTGGCCGAGATGAGGATGACCCCGGCACGCCGGGGCAGGCCCGCATCGCCGAGCCGACGGGCCGCGGCCTCGTCGAGCATGATCGCGAGGGCGCCCAGCCATGCCTTGCGGGTGAGCGGTTCGACCCCGGAGACCCGGCGGACCCCGACCGCCGCGGCAACCCGATCGGCTTGCTCACGCAAGTCGGCGTCGGCGACGACGGTCAGGACGGCGCCTGGACTGTTCTTCACAACGCCCACCGTGCGGTGGCCGGACCCGTCGCGCCAGGCACCGCAGGCCCACCTGGGGACGAAGGCGGCTCTGGGGATGAACCGGGGAATCCACACCACGACAACCAGCGATCCCGGCAACTTTTCTCAAGTTTGCCGGGATCGCTGGTGAACTTACTGCAGAAAAGGGACGACCCCCGCCAGGGGGGAGGAGGCGAGGGTCGTCGTGTATCAGCCCCGGGGGTCGGGCTGATGCACACCCGGCATAAGCCGAGTAATGCTTACTATACACACGAGAACGCCGGCCCGCGCAAGTGTTGTCGCCACTTAGAAACCATGTATTCGCTGTGAAAATGCAGGGTATGACACGTGGCGTGGCCTGCCACTTTGTCGTCGTCGTCAGTTCCGCGGGGGCCGCAGCCCTATCCTGGGTGCTGTGACCGTCCCCGACTCGGGCGCCAGCCGGCTCATCGATCCCCGACTGCGGCCGGCACCGGGTGCCCCGTCCCCGACCGCGGCGTTCTTCGACCTGGACAAGACCGTCATTGCCAAGTCAAGCACGCTCGCTTTCAGCAAACCCTTCTTCAATCAGGGGCTGCTCAACCGCCGCGCGGTCCTGAAGTCCAGCTATGCCCAGTTCCTTTTCCTCATGTCGGGGGCGGATCACGACCAGATGGACCGGATGCGGTCCTATGTCACCGCGATGTGTGCCGGCTGGGACGTGGAGCAGGTCAAGGCGATTGTCAACGAGACGCTGCACGACATCGTCGACCCGCTGGTGTTCGCCGAGGCGGCCGACCTGATCGCCGACCACCGCCTGTGCGGGCGCGACGTCGTCATCGTGTCCGCCTCCGGTGAAGAGATCGTCGCGCCGATCGCGCGGGCGCTCGGGGCCACCCACGCGATGGGAACCCGGATGGTCGTCAAGGACGGCAAGTACACCGGTGAGGTTGCTTTCTACTGTTACGGCGAGGCCAAAGCGGCAGCCATTCGCGAGCTGGCCGCCCTCGAGGGCTACGCCCTGGAACACTGCTACGCCTACTCCGACTCGATCACCGATCTGCCGATGCTGCGCGCCGTCGGGCACCCGAGCGTGGTCAACCCGGACCGCGCCTTGCGCAAGGAGGCCGCCGCACACGAGTGGCCGGTGCTGACCTTTTCCCGGCCGGTGCCGTTGCGCGACCGGATCTCGACACCGTCGAGCGCGGCGGTGGCCACCACGGCTGCGCTCGGGCTGAGTGCATTGGCCGCCGGAGCGTTGACCTATTCGGTGTTACGGCGGTTGTCCTTCTAGCGTCCAATCCGTTGCCATTTAGACCCTTGCTGTGACGGGAGTCACGTAGTACAAAGGAATCACGGACGCCCGGCAAGGCCAAGATAGCGCCGGAAGAGAAGACACTATCTCCCGAGTCGAGCGGCCCAGCACGGTTCCCGGCACCCACGCGGAGCACGCCGCGATAATGGCACAAGTGTTGCGGGCCTGCGTAATTGCGAAAAGCGAACGGACATGACACCCCTTGGGTGGGGTTACGGCCGTGGCGCAGCGCAAGATCGCCGAGGCCAACCCACGCAGCCCACCTTGCACGCTTGGTAACCAGGTGACCGTGCTAGCGGGCGGCGAGCCGAATCTTTCGGATCGCCGCCCGCTTCGTCGTTCGACAGCGCTTCATCGGTTGCCGGCTCGGCTACTTCGACGCGGCCTCGGCGATCGACATCGCCTCGCGCGCACCGTCTTCGAATGCCTGACAACACATCAGCAGCCACCCGCCAACCGCCTCGGGAACGCCGGTGGCGAAGGCCCGGGCGCTGGCTTGGTACTCCTCGGCGCGACGCATCCAGTACACCTCGGGAACGCCGAGGCCGTGCGGGTCAAGTCCGGTGGCCATGGTGACGAGTCGGGACACCGCGCGCGCCACCACGCCGTCGGCGGCCCCGAACGGCGCCAGCGTGAGCAGTTCACCGTGGGCCACCGCGGCCAGGACGGGCGCCGGTGCGGCGCTGGCTCCGGTGACCAGCCGGGTGACCAGATCCAGCCGGGCCGCGACCTCGGGCACCGGCCGCGGCCGGCCCAGGTCAGCCTCGTCGATCAAGTCGGCGGCCGCCAGCGCGTGCAGGCGCGCCAGGGCCTGCAGCGGGGCCCGCTGCCACACCCCGACCAGGCTGGTGGTTCCGCCCTCCAGCGCCTGGCCGACGCGCAGCGCGCCGGCCAAGACCGGGTCGTTCGGTTCGGCACCGGAGGCGTCGAGTTGCACCGCGCCGCCGTCGAGCGCCGACGACGACCGTGCCCCGCGGATCGCCGACTCGGCGGCGGTCACCGGCCAGTTCCGCAGATTCGTGCGGTGGCGATGGGCCTTGGCCAGAGCCTCGCGCGCCGCCTCCGCACCGTCGGCCACGCCGGGCAGATCGAGCAGCGGGGCCAGCAGATCAGTCACGTCGGATGACGCTATCGGCGACGGCACACCCGCCATTAACCGGGTCTTGGCATGCCGTTCGGCGCGCGACACGAACCGCCCGCCGACGAATGTGAGGTGCCAACGCCGATGCAACGTTAGGTGACTACGCTCACAACCATGACCGAGGCGCACACCGAAGTTCAAGCAAGCTTCCCACCATCGGCTGATTTCGCCGCCCACGCCAACGCTACCGCCGATCTCTATCAGGAGGCGGAGGCAGACCGGCTGGCGTTCTGGGCCAAGCAGGCCAACCGGCTGGCCTGGGACACGCCCTTCACCGAGGTCCTCGACTGGTCCGATGCGCCCTTCGCGAAATGGTTCGTCGGCGGCAAGCTCAACGTCGCCTACAACTGTGTCGACCGGCATGTCGAGGCGGGCAACGGCGACCGGGTGGCTATCCACTGGGAGGGCGAGCCGCTCGGAGACGCCCGGACCCTCACCTACGCCGAACTCAAGGACGAGGTGTGCAAGGCCGCGAATACGCTGACCGAGCTGGGGCTCGTCGCCGGCGATCGGGTGGCCATCTACATGCCGATGGTCCCCGAAGCGATCGTGGCGATGCTGGCCTGCGCCCGCCTCGGCGTGATGCACAGCGTGGTCTTCGCCGGGTTCTCCGCCTCGGCGCTGCGGGCCCGGGTCGAGGATGCCGAGGCCAAACTGGTGATCACCACCGACGGGCAGTACCGGCGCGGGTCTGCGGTGTCGCTCAAGGATTCCGTCGACGAGGCGGTCAAGGACCAGCCGTCGGTCGAGCATGTTCTCGTGGTGCGCCGCACCGGGATCGACGTGCCCTGGACCGACGGGCGCGACCTGTGGTGGGACGAGGTGGTCGACCGGGCGTCCACCGAACACACCCCGGAGGCGTTCGACTCCGAACATCCGCTGTTCCTGCTGTACACCTCGGGGACCACCGGTAAGCCCAAGGGCATCATGCACACCTCCGGGGGCTACCTGACCCAGGCGTCCTACACCCATCACTACGTGTTCGACATCAAGCCGGAGACCGACGTCTACTGGTGCACAGCCGATATCGGCTGGGTCACCGGGCACACCTACATCGTCTACGGGCCGCTGTCCAACGGCGCCACCCAGGTGGTCTACGAGGGAACGCCCGCTTCCCCGGACGAGCACCGCCACTTTCAGGTCATCGAAAAGTACGGTGTGACAATCTATTACACCGCACCGACCTTGATCCGCACGTTCATGAAGTGGGGCCGCGAAATCGCGTTCGCCCACAATCTGTCCAGCCTGCGACTGCTGGGTTCGGTCGGCGAGCCGATCAACCCCGAGGCCTGGCGCTGGTATCGCCTGGTGTTCGGCGCCGACGAGACCCCGATCGTGGACACCTGGTGGCAGACCGAGACCGGTGCGGCGATGATCTCCCCGCTACCGGGTGTGACGAACTGCAAGCCGGGCTCGGCGATGCGCGCGCTGCCGGGCATCTCGGCCAAGATCGTCGACGACGACGGAAACGAGTTGCAGCCCAGCCCTGATCACGGCGAGCACGTCACCGGTTATCTGGTGCTCGACAAGCCGTGGCCGTCGATGCTGCGCGGCATCTGGGGCGATCCGGAGCGGTTCAAGGAGACTTATTGGTCACGCTTCGCCGAGCAGGGCTGGTATTTCGCCGGTGACGGTGCGCGCTACGGCAGCGACGGCGAGGTGTGGGTGCTCGGCCGTATCGACGATGTCATGAACGTGTCGGGACACCGCATTTCGACCGCGGAGGTGGAGTCGGCGCTCGTCGGGCATTCCGGTGTGGCCGAGGCCGCCGTGGTCGGCGCCACCGACGACCACACCGGGCAGGCCATCTGCGCCTTCGTCATCCTCAAGGCGCATCACGCCGACATGCCGGCCGAGCAGATGGTCGACGAATTGCGCGCCGAGGTGGCCAAGGAGATCTCGCCGATCGCCAAGCCGCGCGAGATCCACGTGGTGCCCGAACTGCCGAAGACCCGCAGCGGCAAGATCATGCGCCGGTTGCTGCGCGACGTCGCCGAAGGGCGCGAGCTCGGCGACACCTCGACCTTGGTGGATCCGACTGTGTTCGAAGCGATTCGGGCCAGTAAGACGAGCTGAAACTCAGGCCGGGCCGACGACGTCCGGGGTCGGGACGAACCCGGTGCCGGGCCGATTCTTGGCGGCGATATCGCCCAGGATCGCGTTGATCGACATCGTGACTGCCGGCGTGTGCAGGGGGATGAACTTGACCACGCAGGTGGGCAAGTCCTCGCTGAACGCGCCGTGAATCATGCCCACCAGCTTGTTGTTGACCGTCACCGGGGCGCCCGAATCGCCGGGCTGACCGCACACCTGGTTGACGATGGTGCCCGGGTCCTGGCCGGGGCCCCAGGTGACTCCGCAGGAGTACCCGGTGGTGCGGCCGAGCTTGCAGGCGACCTGACCGAACACCGGATCGGGCCCGATACCGTCGATCACGAAGCCCTTGTAGTTCGAGACGGGCGCAACCTTGGCCGGGTCGAACCGGATCACCGCGTAGTCGAGGTTGTCATTGCCGGCGACCATGGTGCCGATGACGCCGTCGTCGGGTCGCTCCTCGGAGGCCACCTGGGCGCCCGGGCCGCCGCAGTGCGCCGAGGTGAAGCCGATCAGTGCGCCGGTGTTGTCGGCGCCGATGGCAGTCAGGGTGCAGTAGGTGTCGCCGTTGACGACGATGCCTGCCCCACCACCCAGCGGGATCTTGCCGTCGGCCCCGGCCGACGCCGGGCTGAGCAGCAGCGCGCTGAGGGAACTGAGGGCTACCGCAACAGCCCCCGCCGTCAGCCGCACACGGTGCGCGGTCGTCACTGGCAACCTCCATCAACAGTCCACCCCGACAGGAAGTCTAGCTTGATCACACCCGTAACTTGCGTAACAGCTCACTGGGTATCCCGGCTGCGGGCCGAGCATGGCAACATGAACCGCGACGACAGCGAACAGTTGGAGGACAGCCGTGAGCAATGGTGATCGCACGAACGGGGTTCCCACCACCGTCACCTCGATCCCCCTGGTGGACCCGAACGCGATACCCGCCAACCCCTCCATCGGCGACCTAGTCAAGGATGCGACCACGCAGATCTCCACGCTGGTGCGCGCCGAGGTCGAGTTGGCCAAGGTCGAGATCACCCGCGACGTCAAGAAGGGCCTGACCGGCAGCGTCTTCTTCATCCTCGCGCTGGTCGTGCTGTTCTACTCGACGTTCTTCCTGTTCTTCTTCCTCGCCGAACTGCTCGACACCTGGCTGTGGCGGTGGGTGGCATTCCTGGTCGTGTTCGCGCTCATGGTGCTGACCACCGCGGTGTTCGCGCTGCTGGGTTATCTGAAGGTGCGCCGGATCCGCGGCCCGCAGCAGACCATCGAATCCGTTCGCGAGACCAAGGACGCGCTGACCCCGGGCCACGACAAGGCTCCCGGTAAGGCGGTCGCCACCACCGACGGCAGCCCGGCGCCCACCGACCCGTCAGGCTGGTGATGAGCCAGCCGGATCCGTCGGTCACCCGTATCGCGGGCCCGTGGCGTCACCTCGACGTCCACGCCAACGGCATCCGGTTTCACTGTGTCGAGGCCCACGACCCGGCTGGCGCGGCCGCGCCCGCGACGTCGCGGCCGCTGGTCATCCTGCTGCACGGGTTCGGCTCGTTCTGGTGGTCGTGGCGCCATCAGTTGCGAGCTCTGTCCGGGGCCCGGGTGGTGGCGGTGGACCTGCGCGGCTACGGCGGCAGTGACAAACCTCCCCGCGGATACGACGGCTGGACGCTGGCCGGCGACACCGCCGGGTTGATCCGGGCGCTGGGCCACAGCTCGGCCACCCTGGTCGGGCACGCCGACGGTGGGCTGGTCTGCTGGGCGACCTCGGTGCTGCACTCCCGGGTGGTGCGCGCCATCGCACTGGTCAGCTCGCCGCATCCGGGGGCGCTGCGCGCCTCCACACTGAGCCGCCGCGACCAGGGCCGAGCGCTGCTGCCCAGCCTGTTGCGCTATCAGCTGCCGATATGGCCCGAGCGCGCGCTCACCCGGCACGACGCCGAGCTGCTGGAGCGGCTGGTTCGCAGCCGCGCATCGGGTAAATGGCTTGCTTCCGAGGACTTTTCGGAGACCATCGCACACATGCGGCGGGCCATCCAGATCCCGTCGGCAGCGCATTCGGCGCTGGAGTACCAACGCTGGGCGGTACGCAGTCAGCTGCGCGGCGAGGGCTGGCGCTTCATGAAGTCAATGGACCGCCAGCTCGACGTCCCCCTACTGCACCTACGCGGGGACGCCGATCCGTACGTGCTCGCCGACCCGGTGGACCGCACCCAGCACTACGCGCCGCGCGGTCGGTTCGTCTCGGTCGCCGGTGTCGGGCATTACGCCCACGAAGAGGCGCCTGACGAGGTCAACGCCTACCTGCGCCGGTTCCTCGAGCAGGTGCACAGCCCGGTCAGGTGACGCAGGCGCCGGTGGGCACCTTGTCGGTGTTGCCGATCTTGGCCAGCTGGCGCGACACCTCGTTGGCCGTCAGCACGAAGCCGGTGTCGTTGTCGTCGACGGCGGCACCAAACACCACCCCGAGCACCTGGCCGGACCGGTTGATCATCGGGCCACCCGAATTGCCCTGCCGCACAGTGCCTCTGATCGTGTACACCTCGCGGTTGACGGTGGTCGTGCGGTAGATGTCGGGCCCGTTGAGTTCGATGGTCTCGCGCACCCGAGCCGGGGTGGCCGCGAAGTCGCCGCCGCCGGGATAGCCGAGCACCACCGCGTCGGTGCCGGATTTGGCCGGCTGCTCGGCGAACACCAACGGGCGCTGCGGCAGGTTGGGCACGTCGAGGATGGAGATGTCGGCGTTGGGGTCATAGGAGACGACGGTCGCGTCGTAGGTCTGTCCGTCGGCTTCCACCGTGACGCTGTCGGAACCGGCCACCACGTGCGCGTTGGACATCACCCGGTTGGGGGCGATGACGAAACCGGTGCCTTCCAAGACCTTTTGGCAACCCGGCGCGACACCGCGGATCTTCACCACGCTGGGGCGGGCGTTGGCGACGGCGATGCTGTCGACCAGCGACGCGTCGGGGGCGTCGACCGCCTGGATGGGTGTGCGGCCGAAAGGTTGCAGCACGTCGGGCAGCCCGGAGGTGCGCAGCAGCGCCGACATCCGCTTGGGCACGGTCTTGAGCCATTCCGGGGCGTACTTGTCCACCTCGGCAAGCACTTTCGAGCCGCGGGTCGCGGCGGCGAGGTTGGGTTGATCCGAGGACGTCAGCGGGCTGGCCAGCAGCCAGGCCGCGACCATCACCACGACCAGCTGCACTGCCACGCCGATCACCGAGTCGACGGTACGCACACCACGATTGCGGATGGCCCCGCGCACGGCGCGTCCGAGCACCACGCCGGCCACCTCGCCGATCACCACGAGCGCCAGGATCAGGAACAGCGCGGCGAACAGTTTGGTGCGCGGCGAACTGATGTGGCTGACGATGTGCGGAGCCAGCATCACCCCGGCGATGGCACCCAGGATGACACCGACGAAAGACATCAGCGAACCGAGCGCCCCGGACCGCCAACCGGAGATGGCCGCCACGAACGCCACGGCCAGCACGGCGATGTCCAGCCATTGCGAACTCGTCACCGCGGCTCCTCACTGCTTCTGACGAGCGCCATCGCCTCGTCCAGATCACGGATGTCTTCGGTGTTCCACGGCTGCGACCAGCCCGCCACGTCGAGCATCGCCGAGATTACGTGACCGGTGAATCCCCACACCAGCATCTGGTTGAGCAGGAATGCGGGCCCGGCGTACCGCACGCCGGCACCGGTTCGGTACACCATCAGTCGATTCTCCGGATTGACGAAGGCCCGCACCGGAACCCGCGCCACCAGTGCCGTCTCGGCCTCGTCGACCACCGCTACCGGTCCCGGGTCGGGCGAATACGCCAGCACCGGGACGACGTGAAATCCGGAGGGCGGGATGAACATTCGCTCCAACGTCGCCAGCGGATGCAGACGGTCTGGGTCAATGCCGGTCTCTTCCTGCGCTTCTCGCAACGCGGTCGCGACCGGGCCGGCGTCACCGGGGTCGACGGCCCCGCCGGGGAAGGCAGCCTGACCGGCGTGGTGGCGCAATGTGCCGGCGCGCACGGTCAACAGCAGGTCGGCGTCGTCGGGCAGCCGGCCGGAGGGCTGGTCGGACTCGGGTCCGGAGAACAGGACCAGCACCGCGGCGTCGCGGCCGGCCGCGGTCGTCGCGGCGGCGCCCGCACCGGTGACGGCGGTCAGCAGTTCGGCGGGTACCCGGCGCCGGTAGGCGTGCGGCACCTGGTCGACGTTGTCCACCAGCGGCGCCAACCAGGGCGGGCGATACTGCGGGTTCAGCGCAGCCGGGTCTGGTGCACGGGAGGTACCCTGCGTCACCGGCGCGTCTCTCTCATTCGTCGTCACTGCACAGCATTCTTCACCGCGGCGGCGATCTCGTCGGCACTGGTGAACGCCTGCGGCAGGATTTTCGCAACGCTACCGTCCGCCCGGAGCACCACGGTTGCGGGCATGACGTTGGGCACGCGCAGCGCCGCGGCGATCTTGCGCTGACCGTCCTGCAGGGTGGGCAGGCGCACCCCGAGCTCGGCCAGCCGCAGCAGCGCCGCGGTCTCGTTCTCGTCCTGGTGCACCGTCACCACCGAGACGTCATCACCGACTCTGCGCTGGTACTCGGCCATGGCGGGCAGTTCCTCGGCGCACGGCCCGCACCAGTAGGCCCACAGATTGAGCACCACCGGACGCCCGGCCAGGGCGTGGGCGACATCGACATCGGCACCGTCGGCCGCGCATTCCACCACCACGCCACGCAGCTCCCGGGGGCCGGGATTGTCGGCGCCGGCCGGGCACGGCGGCAGGTCGGCACGTTGCCGCGGACCGGCCAGCGCCTCGGGAGTGTCGGCGTCACGGTGAGTGCGGGCCACCGTGGTCCCCGGATCACCGGCGGGGCCGGGCGGCGTGTCGTCGAGTTCCACGAACAGCGCCGCCACCAGCGCCGCCACCACGGCGAGCACCAGCAGGGTCCATCGGGTCGACGTCGTCATCTGTGCTCGGGCGGCGACGGGTCAGAGCCCGGCCAGGGCGAGCAGATGCTCGGTCTCGGGACCTTTGACCAGCGGCGCGGCGATCAGCGGATCGGTGGGACCCAGCCCGAAGGACGGGCAGTCCTTGGCCAGCACGCACACGCCACAGGCGGGCTTGCGGGCGTGGCAGACACGACGGCCGTGAAAGATGACTCGATGGCTCAGCAGCGTCCACTCGCTGCGCTCGATCAACTCGCCGATCGCATGCTCGACCTTCACCGGGTCTTCTTCGGCGGTCCACCGCCAGCGCCGCACCAGCCTGCCGAAATGGGTGTCGACGGTGATACCGGGGATGTCGAAGGCATTGCCGAGGATGACGTTGGCGGTCTTGCGCCCCACCCCGGGCAGGGTGACCAGTTCCTCCATCGTCTGCGGCACCACGCCGTCGAAACGCTCGACGAGTTCCTGGCCCAGCCGGATCAGTGAGTTCGCTTTGTTGCGGTAGAAGCCGGTCGGCCGGATCAGCTCCTCCAATTCCGCGCGATCGGCCTGCGCGTAGTCCCGCGCGGTCCGGTACCTCTTGAACAGCGCCGGGGTGGTGAGGTTGACCCGCTTGTCGGTGGACTGCGCCGACAAGATGGTGGCGACCGTCAGCTCGAGCGGATCGGTGAAGTCGAGTTCGCAGTAGACGTGGGGAAACGCGGTGGCCAGGGTTCGGTTCATCCGCCTGGCGCGACGTACCAGGGCCAGATGGGTTTCGGTCTCCCACTTCTTGGCCGCCGACCTGGTCGGCGTGCTGTCCGTGGTCACCCTGACCAGGGTACTGAGGGGGTCCGTCAAGCCACCGACGGACCGGTGAGAACCGGTGACAATTCGTGATCCCGCTGAGACATTGCCCGTGTTTACTTTCCCCCGTGACCTGGTTGCTCGCGGTGTGTGTTCCAGGGTTGTTGATGCTCTCGACGTTCGGGTTACAGCGACTCGAAGATGCCCTGCACACCGATCGCACCGCCGCCGACGACGTCACCGAATATCTGGAACGGGCCGCCCAGTCCGCGAAAGCGGCGGCCGAGAAGTCGCCGCCGCGGGCACCCGAAACGGGGCATCAGCGGGTGGACGGGCCGTTCCGCCTGGGCGATGACGAGCCCGGACTGCCCACTCGGTCATACGCCCACGCAACGCCGAATCCGCAGTTTCACCGGACTCAATACGCCAATCGTGTGTAGCGTTGGCTCGTCGCTAGACGGGCTACCTCTAGACTGAAGTGGCCGAGCAAAGAGCTGGCCTGCGCATATCACATCATCGAAGAGCTTAAAGAGGGGCAACGTGGACGAGATCCTGGCGAGGGCCGGAATCTTCCAAGGAGTTGAGCCCAGCGCTGTATCCGCGCTGACCAAACAACTACAGCCGGTTGATTTCCCGCGGGGACATACGGTGTTCGCCGAAGGCGAGCCCGGCGATCGGCTGTACATCATCATCTCCGGCAAGGTGAAGATCGGCCGCCGCTCCCCGGACGGGCGCGAGAACCTGCTGACGATCATGGGGCCGTCGGACATGTTCGGTGAGCTGTCGATCTTCGATCCCGGCCCGCGGACGTCGAGTGCCACCACCATCACCGAGGTGCGGGCGGTGTCGATGGATCGCGACGCGCTGCGCGCGTGGATCGCCGACCGGCCCGAGATCGCCGAGCAGCTGCTGCGCGTGCTGGCCCGTCGGCTGCGCCGCACCAACAACAACCTCGCCGACCTGATCTTCACCGACGTCCCCGGCCGGGTCGCCAAGCAGCTGCTGCAGCTGGCGCAGCGGTTCGGCACGCAGGAGGGCGGCGCCCTGCGCGTCACCCATGACCTCACGCAGGAGGAGATCGCCCAGCTGGTGGGCGCCTCGCGCGAGACGGTGAACAAGGCGCTGGCCGACTTCGC
Organism: Mycolicibacterium litorale; assembly: GCA_002007745.1. GTDB lineage: Bacteria > Actinomycetota > Actinomycetes > Mycobacteriales > Mycobacteriaceae > Mycobacterium > Mycobacterium litorale_A. The sequence goes on from CP019882.1 coordinate 5,492,873, forward strand.
CCACCGCGGCTGGATCCGCCTGGAGGGCAAGAGCGTGCTGATCAGCGACTCCGAGCGGCTGGCCCGCCGAGCGAGGTAAGCGCGGGCGGAGCTTGCGCAGCCCGCGCAGCCGAGCGAGAATCAGCACAGCGCGGGGTAGCGCCCCGCGTCACGCCCGCAGATAGTCGAGTTGGGCGCGGACCGATTTCTCGGCTGCATCCCAGAGTTCCTTGTCGACGTCGACGTAGACGTGCTCGACGACTTGGCGCGCGGTGGCGTCCTCCCCGATCACCCGAAGCGCCTGCCGCACCTGGTCGAGCCGCTCCTCGCGGTGCGCCAGATACATCGTGGTGACGGCGTGCAGGTCAGCGAGTTCGGGGCCGTGCCCGGGCAGCACCATCCGCTGCCCCAGCCCCTGCAGCCGGCGCAGTGAGTCCAGGTACGCGCTCAGGCTGCCGTCCTCGTCGTCGATGACGGTGGTGCCGCGGCCGAGCACGGTGTCGGCGGTCAGCACCGCCCCTCTCCCGTCGCTGCGCTCGCCCCGGCCACCGTCGACCAGAAACGACAGTGAATCGGCGGTGTGACCGGGGGTCGCCAGCACGGTGATCCGCAGCCCGGCGGCGTCGATGACCTCGCCGTCGGTCAGCGGGCCGCCCAGGCCGCGCAGGAATCCGCTGCCGACCGCGCGGACGGTGGCGCCGGTCGCGTCGACGATCTTGTCGATACCGCCGGTGTGGTCCTCGTGTTTGTGGCTGATCAGCACCAGGGAGATGGTGCCGAGTTCGGCGAGCCGGGCGATGTGCTGGTCGTCATCGGGCCCGGGGTCGACCACGACCATCTCGTCGCTGCCGGGTCCGTGCAGCACCCAGGTGTTGGTGCCGTCCAACGTCATGATGCCCGGGTTGTCGCACAGCAGGACCGACGCGTTCACCGTGTCGGTCTGCACCACCGGTCGCAGTACCCCGTAGGCCGGATGGCTCACGACACCTCGACGACTAGTTCCACCTCGACGGGGGCGCCGAGCGGCAGCTCGGACACTCCGACGGCGGACCGGGCGTGTGCGCCGGCCTCACCGAACACCTCGCCGAGCAGCTCCGAAGCGCCGTTGATGACGCCGGGCTGGCCGGTGAACCCGGGCGCGGACGCGACGAAGCCGACGACCTTGACCACCCGGGTGATGTTGTCGATGCCGACCAGGGCGTCGACGGCGGCCAGCGCGTTGAGGGCGCACAATCGCGCGGCCGCCTTCGCGCCCTCGGCATCGACCTCGGCGCCGACCTTGCCGGTCAGTGTCAGGCTGCCGTCCTGCATCGGCAGCTGGCCCGCGGTGTACACCAGGTCGCCGGTGCGCACCGCCGGAACGTAGGCGGCCAGCGGCTTGACCACCGTCGGCAGCCTCAGGCCCAGGTCGGCGAGCCGTTGGGATGTGCTCACTTCGGCCGCTTCAGGTAGGCGACGTGTTGTTCGCCGGTCGGACCGGGCAGCACCGCGACGAGCTCCCAGCCGTCGGCGCCCCACTGATCGAGAATCTGCTTGGTCGCATGGGTCAGCAATGGCACTGTGGCGTATTCCCACGTCGTCGGTTGGCTCATGGCCGAAGCTTATCGCTCGCCACCTTTTGCCCAGGGCTGCACGGTCGCTTGGCTAGCATGCTCTGATGGCGACCACACCGAGTGACGGCGACCCCGTCGGCTGGCCTTCCCGCCTGACGAAGGCCCGGCTGCATTTCGTCACCGGCAAAGGGGGCACCGGCAAGACCACCGTTGCGGCTGCGCTGGCACTGACCCTGGCAGCCGGGGGGCGCCGGGTGTTGCTGGTGGAAGTCGAAGGGCGCCAAGGTATTGCGCAGCTGTTCGACGTGCCGCCGCTGCCGTACGAAGAGCTCAAGATCGCCACTGCCGAAGGCGGGGGCCACGTCAATGCGCTGGCCATCGACATCGAGGCGGCCTTTCTCGAATATCTCGACATGTTCTACAACCTCGGGCTGGCCGGAAAGGCGATGCGCCGAATCGGCGCCATCGAGTTCGCGACGACGATCGCACCGGGCCTGCGGGACGTGTTGTTGACCGGCAAGATCAAGGAGTCCGTGGTCCGGCTGGACCGCAACAAGCGCCCGGCGTACGACGCGATCGTCGTCGACTCTCCCCCGACCGGACGGATCGCCCGTTTCCTCGACGTCACCAAGGCGGTGTCCGACCTGGCCAAAGGCGGGCCGGTGCATTCCCAGGCCGAGGGCGTGGTCAAGTTGCTGCATTCGGAGCAGACGGCGATCCATCTGGTCACCCTGCTTGAGGCGCTGCCCATCCAGGAGACCATCGAGGCGATCGAGGAACTCGAGGAACTCGGACTGCCGATCGGCAGTGTGATCGTCAACCGGAACATCCCGCCGTTCCTGCCGCCCGCGGACTTGGCCAAGGCCGCCGAGGGCGATATCGACGCCGACGCGGTGCGGGCCGGCCTGGAGCGGGTCGGGATCACCTTGGACGACGCCGATTTCGCCGGGCTGTTGACCGAGACCATCGAGCACGCGAGCCGGATCCGGGCCAGGGCCGAGAGCGCCGAGCAGCTCGACCGTCTGCACGTGCCGCGGCTGGAACTGCCGACGATCGCGGATGGCGTGGATCTGGGGAGTTTGTACGAATTGGCCGAAACGCTTGCGCAGCAAGGTGTCCGATGAGCCGTCCGATGAGGACGAGTCGAGCGGAAGCGCAGACGACAGTGAAAGCGAGCAGATGATGAGCGGCGCCCCTCCGGCCTTGGACATGAAGTCGATCCTGTCCGACAAGGCCAACCGGGTGGTGGTGTGCTGCGGCGCCGGCGGCGTCGGAAAGACCACCACCGCCGCGGCGATGGCGCTGCGGGCGGCCGAGTATGGCCGCAGCGTCGTGGTGCTGACCATCGATCCCGCGAAGCGGTTGGCGCAGGCGCTGGGCATCAAGGAACTCGGCAACTCACCGCAGCGGGTGCCGTTGGCCGCCGGGGTCTCCGGCGAACTGCACGCGATGATGCTGGACATGCGTCGCACGTTCGACGAGATGGTGATCGAGTATTCGGGAACCGAACGGGCCCAAGCGATTCTGGATAACCAGTTCTATCAGACCGTTGCGACGTCGCTGGCCGGCACACAGGAATACATGGCCATGGAGAAGCTCGGCCAGCTGCTCGGTCAGGACCGCTGGGATCTGGTCGTGGTGGACACTCCCCCGTCGCGCAACGCGCTCGACTTCCTGGACGCGCCGAAACGGTTGGGCAGCTTCATGGACGGTCGGCTGTGGCGGCTGCTGCTGGCCCCGGGGCGGGGCATCGGCCGTCTGGTGACCGGTGTGGTCGGTTTGGCGATGAAGGCCATGTCCACGATCCTGGGGTCACAGATGCTCTCGGACGCCTCGGCTTTCGTGCAGTCACTGGACTCGACGTTCGGTGGCTTCCGCGAGAAGGCGGACCGCACCTATGAATTACTCAAGCGGCGTGGCACCCAGTTCGTGGTGGTGTCGGCGGCAGAACCCGACGCGTTGCGCGAGGCGTCGTTCTTCGTCGACCGGCTTTCCGAAGAAGGCATGCCGCTGGCGGGGCTCATCCTCAACCGGACGCACCCGACGCTGTGCGGGTTGAGTGTGGAACGTGCCGTGGACGGGGCCGTCGAGTTGGAGGGCGCCGGCGCGGGTCACGACGGTGATCAGCTGGCTGCCGCGGTGTTGCGGGTACATGCCGACCGGGCACAGACCGCCAAGCGGGAGATTCGGCTGCTGTCGCGCTTCACCGGGGCCAACCCGCATGTGGCGGTCGTCGGTGTTCCGTCGCTGCCGTTCGATGTCTCTGATCTCGAGGCGCTACAGGCGATCGCGGATCAGATCACCGGGGAGACCGGGTAGCCACTGCCGATCGGCAGTGGCCCGGTCCGAAAGTTAGCTAACGCTGCGGTGCTTGCGCTGCGCGGCGAAGAATTCGGCCCACGAGACCACCTCGGGGTGCTGCTTGAGCAACGCCCGGCGCTGACGCTCGGTCATCCCGCCCCACACGCCGAACTCGACGCGGTTGTCGAGTGCGTCGGCACCGCACTCGGCCATCACCGGGCAGTGCCGACAGATAACGGCCGCCTTGCGCTGGGCGGCACCCCGCACAAAGAGCTCGTCAGGGTCGGTGGACCGGCACAGAGCACGCGACACCCAGGCGATCCGGGCTTCCCCGTCCGCCTTGGCGAACAAACCGTGCAACGGCGCGGCGACTGGCTTACGAACAGCGGGCCGAATACCTGACACCGGCGATCCCCTTCGTCCGGCCGCATACCGCGGCTTGCCCATTATTTGGCGTAGAACCCCTCTGCGATCTACGCCACATTGCGACTTGCAGTGTTACCTGTATCGCACTGTCTGTTTAAGTTAGGTGGTCAGGTGTCATTTGCGCAACAGTTAGGTCTCAGGTTTTTTGGGACGATCGTCCCGACCGATCATGAACTGGCATTTCTGACCCCCGCGTAAATTGCCATCGTCATCTTGGCCCGCCCCGGGACGCTCCGCAAGACCCCAGAACCGCTGGTTACTCTGTTACCCATGTCGGATCGCCCGCCGGCCGGCGCCACGATCATCAAGCTGGCCTGGTGCTGCCTATTGGCCAGCGTGTTACTGGCGGCGTTGCTGTTCCCCGTGGTGGGCGGTGTGGGGTTGATGTCCAACCGCGCATCCGATGTGGTGGCCAACGGCTCGGCGCAGTTGGTCGAGGGGGAAGTGCCCGCCGTGACCACGATGGTGGACGCCAAGGGCAACACCATCGCGTGGCTGTATTCCCAGCGCCGCTTCGAGGTTCCCAGCGACAAAATCGCCGACACGATGAAACTGGCAATCGTCTCGATCGAGGACAAGCGGTTTGCCGAACACAACGGAGTCGACTGGAAAGGCACCCTGACCGGCCTGGCCGGTTACGCCTCCGGGGATCTCGACACCCGCGGTGGATCGACCATCGAGCAGCAGTACGTCAAGAACTACCAGCTGCTGGTGATCGCCCAGACCGACGCCGAGAAGCGGGCAGCGGTGGAAACCACCCCGGCCCGCAAACTGCGCGAGATCCGGATGGCGCTCACCCTGGACAAGACGTTCACCAAGCCCGAGATCCTGACCCGGTATCTGAACCTGGTCAGCTTCGGCAACGGCGCCTTCGGCATCCAGGACGCCGCACAGACCTATTTCGGGGTCGACGCCTCACAACTGAACTGGCAGCAGGCCGCGCTCCTGGCCGGCCTGGTGCAGTCCACCAGCACGCTGAACCCCTACACCAACCCCGACGGTGCGCTGGCCCGCCGCAACCTGGTGCTCGACACCATGATCGACAACCTGCCGGGCAAGGCCGACGAGCTGCGGGCCGCCAAGGCAGAGCCGTTGGGCATCCTGCCGCAGCCCAACGAGCTGCCCCGCGGGTGTATCGCCGCCGGTGATCGCGCGTTCTTCTGCGACTACGTGCAGGAATACCTGGCTCGGGCGGGCATCAGCAAGGAGCAGCTTGCCAAGGGCGGCTACCTGATCAGGACCACCCTGGATCCCGACGTGCAGAACTCGGTCAAGAGCGCCGTCGACTCCCTGGCCGCGCCGGACATCGATGGCATCGCCAGTGTGATGAGCGTGGTGCTGCCCGGGAAGACCGCCCACCCGGTGGCCGCGATGGTCAGCAACCGCACCTACGGCCTGGACTCGGCGGTCGGCGAGACCATGCAGCCGCAGCCGTTCTCCCTGGTCGGTGACGGCGCGGGATCGATCTTCAAGATCTTCACCACCGCCGCCGCCCTGGACATGGGCATGGGCATCAGCGCCAATTTGGACGCGCCGGTGCGCTTCGAAGCCAAGGGGCTGGGCAGCGGCGGGGCCAAGGGATGTCCGAAGGACACCTGGTGCGTGCAGAACGCGGGTAACTATCGCGGGTCGATGAGCGTCACCGACGCGCTGGCCACTTCGCCCAACACCGCCTTCGCCAAGCTGATCTCGCAGGTCGGGGTGCAGCGCACCGTCGATATGGCGGTGAAGTTGGGCCTGCGGTCCTACGCCGAGCCCGGCACGGCACGGCCCTACGACCCCGACACCAACGAGAGCCTGGCCGACTTCATCAAGCGTCAGAACCTGGGTTCGTTCACGCTGGGACCGATCCAGGTCAATGCCCTCGAGCTGTCCAATGTCGCGGCCACCCTGGCTTCGGGGGGCGTGTGGTGCCCGCCCAACCCGATCGACAAGCTCTACGACCGCAACGGCAATGAAGTGTCGGTGACCACCGAGACCTGCGATCAGGTGGTGCCCGAGGGGCTGGCCAACACCCTGTCCAACGCGTTGAGCAAGGACGACGTCAGTGGCACGGCCGCCGGTTCGGCCAGCTCGGCCGGCTGGAGCCTGCCGATGTCGGGCAAGACCGGCACCACCGAGGCGCACCGCAGCTCGGGTTTTCTGGGCTACACCAACCGCTACGCGGCGGCGGCCTACATCTATGACGACTCCCCCACCCCGTCGGACCTGTGCTCCTGGCCGCTGCGCCAGTGCGGTGACGGCAACCTCTACGGCGGCAACGAACCCGCCAAGACCTGGTTCACCGCGATGAAACCGCTGGCCGAGAGCTTCGGGGACGTGGCGCTGCCGCCGACCGATCCGCGGTATGTCGACGGCGGGCCGGGCTCGCGGGTGCCCAGCGTTGCGGGGCTGACCCAGGACACCGCACGGGACCGGCTCAAGGATGCCGGATTCCAGGTCGCCGACCAGGCCACCCCGACCAACAGCACGTCGCCGGCCGGGACGGTGGTCGGGACCTCGCCGAGCGGGCAGACGATTCCCGGCTCGATCGTCACCATCCAGGTCAGCAACGGCATCCCGCCGCCACCGCCGCCACCGCCGGCGGGTCTGCCGCCACCCGGTCCTGACGGCCTCCCGCAGTTCGGGCAGACCGTGGTCGAGATCCCGGGCCTCCCCCGATCACGGTCCCGCTGCTGGCCCCGCCCGCACCGCCGCCGCCGTGACGGCGGCGTGACGTCGCGATTTCACAGCCCGCTCGGCGAGATCTGCGGCGGGAGGTGGCAGTAGTCTTGCCGGTATGGCTGTGCCGTCAGCACTGAAATCCTCCGCCGTCGCTGCCGCGGGCTCTGCCGCGCTTGCCATCGGTTACGCCACGGTGATCGAGCGCAATGCTTTCGTCGTCCGCGAGGTGACGATGCCCGTGCTGACCCCGGGTTCCACCCCGCTGCGGGTGCTGCACCTCAGCGACATCCACATGCGTCCCACCCAGCGGCACAAGCAGGCCTGGCTGCGTGAGCTGGCGCGCTGGGAGCCCGACTTGGTGGTCAACACCGGTGACAACCTGTCGCATCCGAAGGCGGTCCCCGCAGTCGTTCAGGCCGTCGGGGACCTGCTGTCGGTGCCGGGGGTCTTCGTCTTCGGCAGCAACGACTACTTCGCGCCCAGGCTCAAGAATCCGGCCAAGTACCTCTATGACCGGGACAGCCGGGTCCACGGCAAGCCGCTGCCGTGGCAGGACCTGCGGGCGGCGTTCACCGAACGCGGCTGGCTGGACCTGACCCACACCAAGCGCGACTTCGAGGTCGCCGGCCTCACCATTGCCGCGGCCGGCGTCGACGACGCACATCTGGGTCGTGACCGGTACGACACCATCGCCGGTCCGGCCAACCGGACCGCGAACCTGACCCTCGGCGTGACGCACGCCCCGTACACCCGGGTGCTGGATCGGTTCGCCGCCGACGGCTACCAGCTGGTGATGGCCGGCCACACCCACGGTGGGCAGTTGTGCCTGCCGCTCTACGGCGCCATCGTGACCAACTGCGACCTGGACCGGACTCGGGCCAAGGGCGCCTCCCGGTGGGGGCCGAGACGGCGCTGCACGTGTCGGCGGGTATCGGCACCTCGCCGTACTCGCCGTTCCGCTTCTGCTGTCGCCCGGAGGCGACGCTGCTGACGCTGGTGGCCGCTCCCACCGGCGGCCACGACGAGACCCGTAACGTGGTGCGATCCTCACCGACCGCGTCGGTGCGGTGATCGTCGCCGCTCACAGCCAACCGCGGAGTTGGGTCGACGGTGCCATCCGTCTGATCGAGGCCGACGCTCGGCGCAGTGCCGATACCCATCTGCTGCGTTATCCGCTGCCGTCGTCGTGGTGCGAGAGCGTGGACATCGCGCTGTATCTCAAGGACGAGTCGACGCACATCACCGGCAGCCTCAAGCATCGGCTGGCCCGGTCGTTGTTCCTCTACGGGTTGTGCAACGGCTGGATCGGCGAACACACCACGGTGGTGGAGGCGTCGTCGGGGTCGACGGCGGTGTCGGAGGCGTATTTCGCCGCGCTGCTGGGGCTGCCGTTCGTGGCGGTGGTCCCCGCTTCGACGAGTGCCTCGAAGGTCCGGCTGATCGAAGCGCAGGGCGGGCGCTGCCATTTCGTGGAACGGCCCGACGAGGTCTACACCGAAGCCCAGCGCATCGCCGACGAGACCGGTGGGCATTACCTGGACCAGTTCACCAACGCCGAGCGCGCCACCGACTGGCGGGGCAACAACAACATCGCCGAGTCGATCTATCAGCAGATGCTCGACGAGAGCCATCCGATCCCGACCTGGATCGTGGTGGGCGCGGGCACCGGGGGCACCAGCGCGACGATCGGGCGCTACATCCGCTATCGGCGTCACGAGACCAAGCTGTGTGTGGTGGATCCGGAGAACTCGGCCTTCTTCCCGTCCTACGCGCAGCGCCGGAGCGACATCGTGACCGGATCGTCGTCGCGCATCGAGGGCATCGGCCGGCCACGGGTGGAGCCGTCATTTCTGCCAGACGTGGTCGACCGGATGGAGTCCGTTCCGGATTCGGCGTCGATCGCTGCTGCACACCACGTCTCGCGGGTGCTGGGGCGCCGGGTGGGACCGTCGACGGGGACCAACGTCTGGGGCGCGTTCGGCCTGCTGGCCGAGATGGCGGCCAACGGTGTCAGCGGCTCGGTGGTCACCTTGATCGCCGACAGCGGCGACCGCTACGCCGACACCTATTTCAACCCCGAGTGGTTATCGGCTCACGACCTCGACCCGACCGGGTATGCCGGCGCGCTGTCGGAGTTCGAACGTTGCTGCAGCTGGGGCTGATCGAGCCCGTCCATCGCGCCGCCGACGGAGTCGTCCCGGGAATCGTCCCCGGTGTCGTAATCGCCGGTGACGACCAGCCACAGCGCTGCGAGCAGAAAAAATCCCCCGTACACCACGGCCCCCAAAGCGGTCATCATCCGCCCCACCTTTCGCTGCTCGGCACATCTGCGTTGCCGTCAGTGTCCATAACGCCACCGACATCGCCGATCCTTCCCTCGGCAGGCCGCGACTTCGGTCCCGAGGCGACTGGCCGTTTGGCTTCTCGAGGGTCACGTGCGATACGCTGTCGTGGCTTCACGCGGGGTGTGGCGCAGCTTGGTAGCGCGCTTCGTTCGGGACGAAGAGGTCGTGGGTTCGAATCCCGCCACCCCGACTCGTGTGAAAAGCAGACAGAGGGCTCTGATCCGGTTTCCGGTTCAGAGCCTTCTCCCGTAACACGTGCAGTCGACGGCGTAGGTGTAGAAGAGCACCATGACCGGCTACTGGTTCGATGTCGCGTTGATCGCCGTCCTGATGGTGGTCAACGGAGTGTTCGCTGGCAGCGAGATGGCGCTGATCTCGCTGCGGGAGGGCCAGTTGACGGCGCTGGAGCGTCGCCGGACCTGGCGCGCGCGCACCGTCGTCCAACTCGCCCGCGATCCGAACCGATTCCTCGGCACCATCCAACTCGGCATCACCCTGGCGGGCTATCTGGCGTCGGCCACCGCCGCGGTCACGCTGGCCCAGCCCGTGGTCACCGCGCTGCGGGGCCTACTCGGCGATGCCGCCGACGCAGTCGGAATCGGCGCGGTCACCCTGGCCTTGGCCGCCGTGAACCTCGTCGTCGGTGAACTCGCTCCCAAGCGGTTGGGCATGCAGCACGCTCAGGGCTGGGCACTGGCAGTAGCGGGTCCGCTCAACGTTCTGGCGATCCTGTCCCGGCCGCTGACGTGGTTGCTCGGCGCCGCCACCGACGTCCTCGTGCGGCTGGTGGGGGGCGACCCGCATGTCGGAAAGGAGCAGCTGACTCCTGAAGAACTTCGCGAGCTCGTGGTCGGCCACCCCGGGCTCACCGCGCAGCAGCGCACCATCATCACCGGGGCGCTGGAAATCCGTGAGCGCACGCTGCGCGAAGTGCTGGTTCCTCGCCGCGCCGTCGTCGTGTTGCCCGATGACATGGCGGTGGCACAGGCGCGCACAACACTGGCCCACGCGGGACACTCCCGCGCACCGGTTGTGCGGGACCACGAATTGGACGATGCGGTCGGTGTCGTGCACCTGCGTGATCTCCTCGGCGAACGCGGCACGGTCGGTGACGTAGCGCGGCCCGCCCTCGAATTGCCGGACAGTCTGCACGTCTCCGAGGCTCTACGCCGGTTCAGAGCACAGCGCCAGCAATTCGCTCTTGTCATCGACGAGCGGGGTGGTGTCGCGGGCATCATCACGATCGAAGATCTCCTCGAGGAAATCGTCGGGGAGATCTACGACGAGACGGACCTCGACGTCCTGGCAGTCCACCGGATGCCGGACGGCACGATCGTGCTCCCGGGCACCTTCCCGATTCACGACCTCCCCGACATCGACGTCGAGATCCATTCCGCACGAGGGGATTACACGACGATCGCCGGACTCGTACTGGCCCGGCTCGGCCGGATCCCGTCAGCGCCCGGAGATCGGGTGGAGTTGCCGGGCTGGACCATCGAGGTGACCGGTGTCGGGCAGCACACCATCACCGAGGTACAACTGGTGCCGGCGCGCGCGCAACGACTCGATTCAGATCGGGAGTGACGCATCCAGGGCCACAACTCCGGTCGACTGAGGACCAATGACTCCTGACAGGGGTTCGCGGCGTGGGTACCGTCGACCTCACCGATCTTCGGAGGTGGACTGTGCCGGTGAAAGTGGTTGTGGGATACGACGGTTCGCCACAGGCGAATGCCGCGATCGAAGCCGCCGCCGTGCTCTTCCCCGACGCGCACGGCATCATCGCCCACATGTGGGTTCCCCCCTTCGCCAGCGATCGGATCCGTCGACGGCTGCGGGTGAAGGCTCGAAACATCGAGGAACTTCTGGCCCTGATCGAGGACGAGGGCTGCCGTGAGGCGCAGCGCATTGCCGCGACGGGTGTGGCACTGGCTCGGTCGGCGGGCTGGGATGCCGAGCCGTTGGTGCAGCAGACCTTCAGCGCCGAAGGCGTGGCCGTCGCCCGGGCCGCCAACGAGATGCAGGCCGACGTGGTGCTCGTTGGCTCCCGCGGCCTGGGCGGCACCCAGGCATTACTGGGCAGTGTCTCGGACATGGTGGCGCACTACAGCAGCCGGCCCACGGTTGTCGTCCCGTCTCCGATGCTGAGTAACGAATACGCTGCAATGACAGACGGACCCGTAGTCGTCGGATGGGATGGCTCGCCGGGCGCCGAGACCGCCGCCACGGCTGCTGCCAGGCTGTTCCCACAGCGAGACCTGTTGCTCGTATCCGTCGATGACGGTACTGCCTGTACGGCGCCGGCCCCGGACCAGATTGCCGGCCGAGGTGTACGCCATCTCAACGTCGACCCCTCCCTTGCCTTCCGTAACCGCGGTATCGCCGAAGCGCTCGCCGCCGCGGCAGACGACAACGGCGCGGCAGCGGTGACGGTCGGCTCGCGTGGACAGTCCGCGGTGCGGGAGATTCTGTTGGGCAGTGTCGCCATGTCCACCCTGCACCACAGCCATCGACCGGTGATGGTGGTCTCCCCCGAGTGGAAATGTCCCTCGGACGCATGACCGACACCGTCACCGCCGCACCCACCCATCACAGTCTGCCGGTACACGAAGTCGTCCTCATTCTTGAGACGGATCTGCACCGCGGCCTCTCGGAGAGGGAAGCGGCTCGACGGCTGGAGCTCTTTGGTCCGAACTCGCTTCCCGACACGACCGGCCCCGGGTGGTTCCGGCGTACTCTGCGACAATTTCACCATCCGTTGATCTACGTGCTGCTCGCCGCCGGAGCCATCACCGCCGGCCTAGGTGAATACATCGACTCCGCAGTGATTTTCGGCGTGGTTGTGGTCAACGCCGTCATCGGTCTCATCCAGGAGTCCAAGGCCGAGGCCGCGCTGGACGGGCTCCGCGCGATGGTTCAGACTCCGGCCAAGGTCGTTCGCGACGCCGCACAGCACACGGTGTCCTCGGATGCGCTGGTTCCCGGGGATCTGGTCCTGCTGGACTCCGGAGACAAGGTGCCGGCCGACCTACGAGTAGTGCGCCAGAGCGAGCTCACGGTGAACGAATCGGCCCTGACCGGCGAGTCGGTGCCCGTCCGTAAAGACGAGGTGGTCGTGCCCGAATCCACGCCGGTGGCGGATCGTCGCAACATGGCCTACTCGGGAACACTGGTGGCCGGCGGGACTGGCGCCGGGATCGTTGTTTCGACCGGCGCGGCGACAGAACTGGGTGAGATTCATCGGCTGGTGGGTACCGCAGACACGCTGAGCACACCGCTGACCGCCAAACTGGCCTGGTTCAGCAAGATCCTGACTGCCGCGATCCTGGCGTTGGCCACGGTGACGTTCGGCGTGGGCCTGCTGCGCCGGCAAGACGCCGTGGAGACGTTCACCGCGGCGATCGCGCTGGCGGTCGGCGCGATCCCCGAGGGACTGCCCGCCGCGGTCACCATCACCATGGCCATTGGTGTAGCACGGATGGCCAAGCGGCAGGCGGTGATTCGGCGCCTGCCCGCTGTGGAGACGCTCGGCAGCACCACTGTCATCTGCGCTGACAAGACCGGGACGCTGACCGAGAACCAGATGACCGTCACCAGGATTTGGACACCCGACGCCACAGTCCAGCTGACCGGATCCGGTTATCGGCCCGAGGGCTCACTGTGCGGGATTGCCGGAGCGGCCGCGTCGGTGAGTGATAACGCTGCATTGCGTTGGTCGCTGGTGGCCGGCGCGCACTGCACCGACGCCGCATTGGTGCACGATGGCGGTGATTGGGGCATCGTCGGCGACCCGACCGAGGGGGCAATGCTCGTCGCGGCAGCCAAGGCCGGGTTGGACCGCGCCCGCATCGAGCGGGATCTGCCGCGGGTGGCGGTGATCCCGTTCAGTTCTGACCGCCAGTACATGGCCACCCTCCACCGGCGCGGTGAACACACCTACATCGTGTTGGCCAAGGGGGCCATCGAGCGCATCCTCGCGCTGTGCACATCGCAGATGAACGCCGACGGTGCTGTGCGAGCGCTTGACCGCGCTGCAGTGCTGGAGGCCGCGCAGCAGCTGACTTCGCAGGGCCTGCGAGTGCTGGCCACGGCTGTGCGCCCCGCGAGCCCGTGCAGCGAGTTTGACGAAGAGGCGTTGCGGGGTTCGCTGGTGTTCACCGGTCTGCAGGCGATGCTCGACCCGCCGAGGACGGCGGCCGCGTCTGCGGTGGCGGCATGCCACAACGCCGGAATAGAAGTCAAGATGATCACCGGCGACCACGCCAGCACCGCGGCGGCGATAGCCGCCTCGGTCGGGGTGTTGAACGAGGACGATTCGCCGGCGGCGGTGCTGACCGGGGCGGACCTCGCTGAGCTGGCTCCCGACGAATATCCCGGCGCCGTGGGCCGAACGAAAGTCTTCGCCCGCGTCAACCCCGAGCAGAAGCTACGGCTGGTGCAGGCGCTTCAATCAACCGGGAACGTGGTCGCGATGACCGGCGACGGGGTCAACGACGCCCCGGCGTTGCGTCAGGCCAGCATCGGCGTTGCGATGGGACGCGGGGGGACCGAAGTCGCCAAAGACGCCGCCGACATGGTCCTGATCGATGATGACTTCGCGACTATCGAAGCCGCCGTCGAAGAGGGCCGCGGGGTCTTTGACAATCTCACCAAGTTCATCGCTTGGACGCTGCCCACCAACCTCGGTGAGGGTCTGGTGATCTTGGCCGCGATCGCGGCTGGGGCCACGCTGCCGATCCTGCCCACCCAGATCTTGTGGATCAACATGACGACCGCGGTCGCATTGGGGCTCATGCTGGCGTTCGAACCCAAGGAAGCCGGGATCATGTCCCGGCGGCCGCGCTCCCCCGATCAACCACTTCTCACCCGGGCGCTGGTGGCTCGGGTGGTCCTGGTGTCGACTCTCCTGGTCGCCAGTACCTGGTGGTTGTTCGAGTGGGAGCTCGACGGCGGAGCGACGCTTCCTCAAGCACGTACCTCGGCGCTGAACCTCTTCGTCGTCGTCGAGGCGTTCTACTTGTTCAGCTGTCGGTCGTTGACCGGGTCATTCTGGCGCGTCGGTGTCTTCTCGAATCGTTGGCTGGTCCTCGGTGTCACCGTCCAGGGCATCGCACAGTTGGCGATCACCTACCTGCCGATGCTGAACTCGGTGTTCGGCACCGCACCCATCACCGTCAGTGCGTGGGTACGTATCTTCGCCATCGCGACCGCGGTCAGCGTCGTTGTGGGAATCGACAAATGGCTTCGCCGACGGCTGTCTTCCACCGGAACACTGCCGTCGACGCCCCCATCAGGACTCCGACCGGGGGCCTACCCGCATCGCTCGTCCGACCAATGCTTGCGAGCCAGGTCGGAATGTCGACGGTGACCGTCAACGGTCAACACAAGCTGCCGCCGCGCAACCGGCGGAACGCGAGCCCGCGCTCGTCCTATCTCAGAACGGTGGCGGGGGCAGCGGCGGCGGCCCCGGCAACGGGGGCGGGCCGGGCAGCGGCGGCGACCCGGGCAGGAAAGGGATCCACGGTGGCGGCGGCAATGCCGGTGGACCCGGCAGCGCGGGCGGCGGCGGCAGTGCCGGCGGTCCCACCGCGGGCGGCGGCGGCAATACCGGCGCGGCCGGGAGTGCAGCCGCAGAGAATGCCGTGGGAGCAGCTGCGGCTCCGACGACACCGTTGCCCAGGTTCTGGATCAACAGATAGGACAGCGCCGAGGCCGCTCCACCAGCCACCGACGACGCGACCCCGACACCGCCGTTGGCGATGGGCACCGCGACGGCCGTCGCGATGTTGGCCTGCACCTGCTCGGTGGCAGAATCCCGGGCCTCGTCGACCGAATGACCGATCGTGTTGTTGTAGCTGTTCGTCAGGCTGTCGAGGAACGTCTGCAGGTCGGACGTATCGGATGCCGGCGCGGCCGGGGTAGTGCTCGGCGCGGCTGCGGCGGTTCCCGCCGCGGCAAACAACGCCCCGATGCACAACGACGTGGCCGCTGCCGCGCGGACCGTCGCATGTTGAAGGCTCATGTCAGCCCCTTCCTGATGGAGCCATACTATCGGTCGCGGCCGCTAACCGATACCTACCGTTAGTCACGGTAAGGACTGAGCGTCCAGCAACATGGTTTGTGGGAGGTTCGCGACCCCGCTACAGGGCCGCCGCGGCGCGGCCCGCGGTTCGCCCGGAAAACAGGCAACCACCGAGGAATGTCCCCTCCAGCGCGTTGTACCCGTGCACGCCGCCGCCGCCGAACCCGGCGACCTCGCCGGCGGCATACAGTCCGTCGACCGGGGCGCCGTCGACCCCCAACGCCCGCGATGACAGGTCGGTCTGGATGCCGCCCAGGGTCTTGCGGGTCAGAATGTGCAGCTTCACCCCGATTAGCGGGCCGGCGGCCGGGTCGAGGATGCGGTGCGGCGCAGCGGTGCGACCGATCCGGTCGCCGATGTAACGTCGCGAGTTCCGGATCCCTTGGACCTGAGCGTCTTTCGCATACGGATTAGCCATCTGCAGATCCCGGGCCTCGATCTGGGCCCGGATCCGCTCGACGTCCAGCAGCGGTGTGTCGGTCAGGGCGTTCATCTTCGGCACCAGTTCGTCGAGGGTGCCGGCGACCACGAAGTCCGCACCGTGCTTCTTGAAGGCCTCCACCGGCGCCGGCGCGCCCTTGCTCAAAAGCCGCTCCTTGAGGAACGACGCCCGATCCTTGCCGGTGATGTCCGGATTCTGCTCCGATCCCGACAGCGCGAACTCTCGCTCGATGATCTTCTGCGTGAGGATGAACCAGCTGTGGTCGTAGCCGGCGATCTCGGGGGTGGTGCGCAGATACCGCAGCGTGCCCAAGGTGTCGTAGCCGGGCAGATAGGGCTGCGGCAGACGCCGGCCCAGCGCGTCGAACCACATCGACGACGGACCCGGCAGGATCCGGATGGCGTGTTCCGGCCAGATCGGGTCCCAGTTCTGCACGCCCTCGGTGTAGTGCCACATCCGGTCCCGGTTGACCAGTCGCACCCCGGAGTCGGCGGCGATGTCGAGCATCCGGCCGTCGACGTAGGCCGGCACACCGGTGATCATCGACGCCGGCGGCGTGCCCATTCGCTGCGGCCAGTACCGCCGCACCACGTCGTGGTTGCCGCCGATTCCACCGGTGGTGACGATGACGGCTTGGGCGTGAAACTCGAATTCCCCGACTGCATGCCGGTTCGACGACACCCCACGGGGTGCCTCGTCGGGAGCCAGGACGGTGCCTCGCACACCGGTCACCGCGCCGTCGGCGATGACCAGCTCGTCGACCCGGTGACGGTTCAGGAACGTCACCAACCCGCGGTCGGCGGCGGCCAGCGCGGAATTGACGAACGGCTCCACCACCCCGGTTCCGGTGCCCCAGGCGACGTGGAAGCGGGGCACCGAGTTGCCATGCCCGTCGGCCCGCAGATCACCGCGTTCGGCCCAACCGACGGTGGGCAGGAACGTGATGCCGTGCCCCAGCAACCATGACCGCTTCTCTCCGGCGGCGAACTCCACGTAGGCACGGGCCCACCTGACCGCCCAGGCATCCTCGTCATCGATCCGGTCGAACTGGGCGCTGCCCTGCCAGTCGCTCCAGGCCAGCTCGAAGGAGTCCTTGACCCCGAGGCGCCGCTGTTCTGGGCTGTCCACCAGGAACAGTCCGCCGAACGACCAGAACGCCTGCCCACCCAGATTCGCCTGGTTCTCCTGGTCCAGCAAGGCGACCTTCTTGCCGCGGCTGGTCAGTTCGTGGGTGGCGACGAGGCCGGCGAGGCCGGCGCCGACGACGATGACGTCTGCGTCCATGGATGAGTCCTTCGGGTATCGGGACAGCCTCACGGTACAACTCGATGCCGTGAGCGAGCCGTCTTGTACCGGGACTCATGGGGCGCACGGGGTTTAGCTCGACCGTCCCGGGGGAAGAGGTCTTAGGTGACGCTTGCTCCGATCGTTGTGGAACCGCGCCTGCCTGAGGCTCGGGGCCCACTGTCCTTGGCTGTGCTGGATCTGCTCACCGAGCGTGCCCCGCGCAATCATCTGCACCGGATCGAAGCGTCGGTACGCGACTCCGACCCCTATGGCATCGACCTGCAGCTTGCGCTCTACGTCTGCTACGAACTGCACTACCGCGGCTTCGCCGGGGTGGACCCGGGTTGGGAATGGAACCCCGGTCTGCTGCACCTACGGGCCCAGCTGGAGGAGTCCTTCCTGGACGCCGTGCACCGCGACGTCGGCGAGATCAGCGCCGAGGACACTGCCGCCGCCGAGATGGAGCGGCTGACCGTGGAGCCGGTGGACGGCGCCGGCCCGTCCTATTACCTGCGCGACAAGGGCACCTGGGAGCAGATGCAGGAGTACTTCGTGCACCGCTCGCTCTACCACCTCAAGGAGGGTGACCCACACGCGTGGGCCATTCCGCGGTTGATGGGGCAGGCCAAGGCCGCTTTCGTGGCCGTCGAGTTCGACGAGTTCGGCGGGGGCCGGGGCGATCAGGTGCACCAGCAGTTGTTCGCCGACCTGATGGTGGCCGCCGGGCTCGACGCGACCTACCTCGGCTACATCGACATGGTGCCGGCGGAGTCCCTGGCGGTGGTGAACCTGATGTCGTTCTTCGGTCTGCACCGGCAATACCGCGGCGCGGCGATCGGACACTTCGCGTCCACCGAGATCACCTCCTCCCCCGGCTCGCGCCGGCTGGCCGAGGCGCTGGATCGGCTGGGCGCCGCGGACGCGTGCGCTCTGTTCTACCGCGAGCACGTCGAAGCCGACGCCGTGCACGAACAGGTGGTGCGCACCGATGTGGTCGGTGACCTGGTGAGCCGCGAACCGGCGCTGAACAGCGACGTGATCTTCGGCATTCGCGCCCACGAACTGGTCGAGGACCGGCTGGCCGATCACCTCATGGCGTGCTGGGAAAGCGGGCGCAGTTCGCTACGACGGCCGCTGAGCTGAGGAGTCGTCCTCGGTGCGCTTACGCCGGCGATGGCTGGTGTCACACAGCGGGTAGGTCTTGCTGCGTCGACAGGTGCAGATCGCGACCATGAAGCGGTCGGAATCCACCACCGTCCCGTCCGGCAGTTCGATCCGCACCGGTCCCTGAACCATCATCGGCCCGCCTGACACGATCCGCACGAGCCGGGGTTCCTTGTCGCTCACCTCGTCGCTCGGCGCTTCTCCGCACGGATCACGACCAGCTCCTCCTGCCGGCGACCGACCGGCAGCATGCCGATGCTCTCCATCCACCTGGCCCTGGCCGTCAGCACCGGGCCGAACGGAATGAGCTGAGTGAGAACAACTTCGGCGCGAAGGCCGCCGCTGCGCAGCCGGCGTAGCGACTGTTCGGTATCGGCGAACTCTGACTGCACGATCAGCAGCGTACCGCCCTCGCCGATCAGCTCTGGCGCGCAATCGCATAGCGGGTTGAGGATCTGGCGGCCGTCGACACCGGCGTTCCATGCCGCCGCCGGACCGATTGTCACCGGGATGTCCTCCAGGTGGGCGTCGGGAGGCGTTGGTACGTAAGGCGGATTGGACACCACCACGTCGTAGGGAGCGGCAGCCAGCGCCGTCGTCCACGTGCCAACCCTGGCGTCGACTCGAACCCGCGCCTGCGCGGCGTTGTCCTGGGCGCAGGCGACCGCGCTCGCACAGACGTCGAGTGCGCTCACCTGGTCCGCACCCAGCTGAGCGGCGGCGATCGCCACCACACCGCTGCCGGTACACAGATCCAGAACGCGCCGCCCGGGCACAACACCGCTGAGTGTCATCGCCTCGATGAGCAACCGCGAGTCTTGTTGCGGCGCATACACACCTGTCGTGGCACTGACCGACTCGTGCACGTCGGGGTAGAGAATGGTCAACGTTGGCCTTTCGCAAAGTCGATCGCGCCGCGTGGTGCACGGAGCTGGAACATAAATGCCCGATTACAGATTCGTTAAACCCGCTGACGGGTTTGCCGGTACCGTCCACCGGGAAGCTGATCGGCATGAAAGCTTCCGATCTTGCAGCCCTGCCCATCGCTGCCGGAGCCGCTCTTCGGCACCGTCGCCTGTTCCATCCCACCGGCGTGCTGGCCAACGGCATCCTCGAACGGATGGCGCCGCCCGGGGAGGGCCTGCCAGTGGAATCCGGCGACGTGGTGGCACGGATCTCCAAGGCGGTCGGCACACCTGGATCGCTGCCGGACGCCGCCGGCCTGGCCTGGCGCATGCGCCCGGGGGCGTTCGCGGCGACGCCGTGGGATGTGCTGCTGGTCACCGCGGGCCTGGGCTCGGCGGCGATGGTGCCCAATCGGGTGGCGTTGCGTCCGGTCACGTCGTGGTCGCAGGCCCCGTACTCGAGTCTGCTGCCGCTGCGATACGCCGACGACCTGTGGTGGGTACGGGCACAGCTGCGGACGCCGGTCAGTGGGGCGGGCCTGTTGTTGGAAGCCGTCCGGCAGCAGATCGACGGCGAGGGACTGCGATTCGACGTCGAACAAGCCCGCGGCACCGGTGATTTCGAACCGATGGCGACGTTGACCCTGACCGAGGTGATCCCGGTGGCGCAAGAAGGCGATCACGACGTCTCCTTCGATCCGGTCCGCCACAGCGCCCCGGAGGTGCGGGTCTGGCCGGAGTGGCTGCGCAATTTCCGGGCGTTGGCCTACCGCAGCAGCCGCGAGGGGCGCGACGCCGAGTAGTCGTCAGTCCGGCGGCTCGAAGTCCGGCACCTCGGCCACGTCGGGAGCGATCTCGCTGATGTCGTCGTCACCGGTGACCTTGGACTCCGGCCGGTCGGCGCGGCGCTCTTCCTGGTGATCGTCGGTGTAATCGGCGTGGTCATCGGCGTCAGACGTCGGTTCTGTCATGGCCGTCGGGATTACCCGTGGGCGTCAGTTTCAACCTCTTGGTGCCGGGTATCACGGCACGACCACGACGACGGAGGGCACTAGGCAATGGATGCGTTGAGTTTCTTGCGGGCCGATCATCAAAGCGTGTTGGGCATGTTCGAGGTGCTCGATGGCGCCCCGAAGGGCACCGGTGCGACGGAAAGCGGGCTGGCCACCATGGTGACCAATCTGGTGATAGCCGAGTCCCAGCACGAGGCCATCGAAGAGCAGTTCTTCTGGCCGGCGGTGCGCAAGGCGTTGGACAACGGAGATGAGCTGGCGGACCGGGCGATCGGGCAGGAGCAGGAAGGCAAGAAGCTGCTGCAGCGCTTGGAGGACAGCAAGCCAGGGGAGGTCGACTACCACGACGCGCTGGCCGAGTTCATCAAGGCCGGGCGCGAGCACATCGCGTTCGAACAGGATCAGGTGTGGCCGCTGTTCGCCGCGGCCGTCGGCAAAGCCGAGTTGGAGCAGCTGGGCGAGAAGCTGGAGACGGCCAAGAAGGTGGCGCCGACCCGGCCGCACCCCGACACACCGCCGAACCCGATGGTCCAGAAGACGATGGGAACCGGCGCCGCCGTCATCGACCATGTCCGCGATGCGGTCAGCGGCCGCGCCGGGGAGAATCCGCCGGATCCCCAGGCGCACTGAGCGTCAGCAGAAAGCCGGCCCCGCATCCGCGGAGCCGGCTTTCTCGTGCAGCGAATCAGCTTGTGGCGACCCGCTGTTCATGGGTGAAGGGCTTCTCGCTGTTCACCTTCGGGGTGCCGCCGGGGCTACGCTGCTCGCCCTGGTTCTCGCGGGCGGCAGTGCCCAGCCATTGCTCGGTCGGATTCTCCACGTACTGCCACTCCATGCCCTCCGGCCACGGGCCCTGCCCCTGGTTCCAGGGTCCGCGCACGTCACCGGAGCCGTTGGACATGTTGAAGGCGACGTTCTGGAAGCGCTCGTCGCCGGCGAGCTGGCCGGGCGGGAAGTTGACCGGCAGCTCGTTGATCGCGGCGGTGAACTGCTGGTAGTGCGCCACCTCCCGGGTCATCAGGAAGGTCAGCGTGTCCTGGACGCCGGGGTCATCGGTGAACTGCTTGAGGTATTCGTAGACGATCTTCGCGCGCGACTCCGCGGCGAGGTTACTGCGCAGGTCCACCGACGGGTCGCCGTTGGAGTTGACGTAGGCGCCGGACCACGGCACACCCTGGGAGTTACTGACGTCGGGCCCGCCACCGGTCAGTGCGAAATACAGCGGGTTGATGGCGACTTGATGGATCACCGAATCGCGGCCGTCGGCGCTGCTCACCGCCGGCATCCAGTCGCACACCTCGTTGGCCAGCTTGAGATCGTCGTTGAGGCCGTCGAGCAGCATGGTGATCATGGACCCGACCATTTCGAGGTGGCTGAGTTCCTCGGTGGCGATGTCCATGAACAGGTCGTACATCTTCGGGCTCTTGCCGCGCAGGACGAATGCCTGCGTGAAGTACTGCATGGCAGCCTTCAATTCGCCGTTGGCGCCACCGAATTGCTCTTGCAGCAGTCCGGCGAAGCGCGGGTCTGGCGCATTGACGCGTACCTCGAATTGAAGGTCTTTGTTGTGGATGAACATCCGTCCCCCTTCTTTGTTGGGTCCGGGCCGGTTACCCCCGCCGATGGCGACCAAACAACCAACGACAGGGACGGATGCCGGGGGTCAATTCGCCGCGGCGCGAAGCTTTTCCAGCAACGGTGTGGCCGCTTCGGCGAGGAATTCGTCCTGGCCTTCGTCACCGATCTGGACCAGGGCGATGTCGGTGAACCCGGCCTCCCAATAGGCGCGCACCGCCTCGACGATCCCGTCCAGATCGGGGCCGCACGGGATGCTGCCGGCGACATCATCGGGGGTGACGAACTGGGTGGCGGCGGCGAACCCGGCCGGCGTGGGCAGGTCGGCGTTGACGTCCCAGCCACCGGCGAACCAGCGGAACTGGTCGTGCGCCCGGGCGACCGCTTTGTCGCGATCACGGTCCCAGCACACCGGGATCTGCCCGATCACCCGACCGCCGCCGGGCAGGCCGGTGGCCTGCCGCGCGGCATGCCAGCCGTCGACGAGTTCACCGTCGGGTTCGACGGCGATCATGTGGTCGCCGGCCCTGGCGAAGGCGTCCAGCGACCGGGCGCCGGAGACGGCGACACCGATGGTGACCGGCTCGTCGGGCACATCCCAGATCCTCGCCGAGTCGACCTGGAAGTACTCCCCTTTGTGGTCCACCAGCTCGCCGCTGAGCAGCTGTCGGATGATCACGATCGCTTCCTGCAGCATTTCCTGGCGCCGGTGGGCGGTCGGCCAGCCGCGTCCCACGACGTGTTCGTTGAGGTTTTCTCCGGCGCCGAGCCCCAGCGTGAAGCGGCCGTCGGCCAGGATCTGCAACGTCGCGGCCTGCTGTGCAACCACCACCGGGTGATACCGCATAGTCGGGCAGGTCACGTAGGTATACAGGCTGACCCGCTCGGTGGCCTGCGCCACCGCGCCCAACAGCGTCCACGCGTTGGGCGCATGTCCCTGAGAGGTCAGCCAAGGCGAGAAGTGGTCGCTGGAGACCTCGAAGTCGAATCCGGCACGCTCAGCCGAAACGGCGTAGCGCACAAGGTCTTTGGGGCCGCTCTGCTCGGTCATCAGGGTGTATCCGAAGCGCGTCATGCGGGCATGGATACCCGCCCGCCCCGTTGTGAAACGGGGCGCTTACAGCCGGGCCTTGACCGCCGCCGAAAGACGCGCCCCGTCGGCCTTGCCCGCGGCGATCGCGGTGGCGGCCTTCATCACCAAGCCCATCTGCTTGACCGACGGCCGCTCCCCGATCTCCTCGGCGACCTGAGCGATCGCGGTGTCGGCCACATCGGCCACCTCCGCCTCGGTCAGCGGGGTCGGCAGGTACTCGTCGATGATGCGCGCCTCGGCGTGCTCCTCGGCGGCCAGCTCGCCTCGTCCGTTCTGGGTGTAGATCTCCGCTGACTCGCCGCGTTTCTTGGACTCCCGGGCCAGCACCTTGAGCACCTCGTCGTCGGAGAGCTCGCGCGCCTGCTTGCCCGCGACCTCCTCACTCTGAATCGCCGCCAGCACCAGCCGCAGCGTCGCGGTACGCAACTTGTCCTGGGCTTTCATTGCTTCGGTGAGGTCCGACCTCAGCCGGCTCTTGAGCTCCGCCATGGCGCAAACACTACGCATCCGAAATCACCGGCACGTTGAGAAATACCCGCCCGCTCGACAGGATGGGTTCATGAGCAACGACGTCGGGGGCGTTGTCCGGTGAGCGTACCTCCCGCCGGACAACCTGGATCGCCGCCAGGATGGCCTGGTCAGCCGCCCTTCCCCCCGTCTGGTTACGACCCCGCCAGCTATCCCCCGCCCGGCTACGGCCCGCCGGGCTATCCGCCCCCCGGTTACGGTCCGCCCGGATACCCCCCGCCCGGTTACCCGCCACCCGGGTACGGGCCGCCCACCTATCCCCCGCCGGGGTACGGCCCGCCGGGGTACCCACCACCCGGCTACGGCCCACCCGTGCCGATGGCCGCCAAACCCGGCGTCATCCCGCTGCGGCCGCTGTCGCTGAGCGACATCTTCAACGGCGCGGTCGGCTACATCCGGGCCAACCCGAAAGCCACGCTGGGCCTGACGACGGTGGTCGTCGTGATCACCCAGGTGCTGGCGCTGATCCTGCAGGTGGGCCCGCTGGCGGCCACCGGGGAGCTCGGCGCGCTGCGCGATGCCCAGGAGTACTCCACCGGGGCCCTGCTGGGCTCCGTACTGGCCAGCCTGGCGAGCGTGGTGGCGACCGCGCTGGCCGGCATCCTGCTGTCGGGCATGCTCACCGTGGTGGTCGGGCGGGCGGTATTCGGTGCCCGCATCACCATTGGCGAGGCCTGGCAGCGGGTCCGCGGGCGGCTGCTGGCCCTGATCGGTTTCAGCGCACTGGAAGTTGTTGCGGCTCTTGTGCTCGTCGGCGTGGTCGCGGGCATCATCATCGCCGTCGCGGCGGCCGCCAGCACCACCGCCGCGGTGATCGTCGGCATAGTGCTGGTGCTCGCCGCGATCGCCGCGCTGGCCTACCTGTTCACCGCGTTGATGTTCGCACCGGTGGCCATCGTGTTAGAACGCAAACCCATCATGGCCTCGATCGGGCGATCCTTCGCCCTGGTGCGCAACCATTTCTGGCGGGTGCTGGGGATCCGGGTGTTGGCCTCGTTGGTGGCGGCCGTGGTCGCCGGGGCGGTGGCTGTCCCGTTCAGCATCGCCGGGCAGGTGATGCTGATCGGCAGCGATTCGGCGGGTCCGATCGTGCTGGCCACCACCCTGGCCGCGATCGGCGGCGCGATCGGCCAGATCGTCACTGCTCCGTTCGCCGCGGGCGTGGTGGTGCTGCTCTACACCGACACCCGGATCCGTGCCGAGGCGTTCGATCTGGTGCTGCAGACCGGTGCGGCCGGCGGTCCGGCCGCCACGGTCGCCGCCGACAATCTGTGGCTCACGCCGCCGCGCTGACCTCGAGCCGCATGCCCGCCATCGACATCGACCGTGACGCCGCCCATGAGGCGGCCCAACGCGAGTTGGCCAAGCCGATCTATCCCAAGGAGTCGTTGACCGAGCGGCTCGGAGAGTGGCTGGACGATCTGCTGTACCGGGCGATGCTCAAGGGCTCGCAGATCCCCGGCGGCTGGCTGACCATCACGGTGCTGGCCATCGTGGTGCTGATCGCGTTCGTGGTGGCCGTACGCATCGCCAGGCGCACGATGCGCACCAACCGCGGGGGCGCCCCGTTGTTTGGTGACCACGAGCTCAGCGCCGCCGAGCATCGGAACACCGCGGAACGTCACGCGGCTGATGGCGACTGGGCGGGTGCCATCCGCCACCGGCTGCGGGCGATCGCCCGCGATCTGGAGGAGTCGGGGGTGCTCAATCCGGTGCCCGGCCGCACCGCCACCGAGCTGGCCCGCGACGCAGGCGAGCTGCTGCCCGGGTTCAGTGCTGAATTGCGCGGCGCCGCATCGGTGTTCAATGACGTCACCTACGGCGAACAGCCCGGCAGTGAACCGGATTACCGCATGATCGCCCACCTCGACGATGCACTGCGCCGGCACACAGCGCCGGTAGCCGGCCCGACAGCCGCGGCACCCGGCATCGCCGACACGTGGACTCCGCTGCGATGAGCACCACCATCGGGCAGCGGTGGCGCACCGGCCGCTGGGTTGCGCTGGCCCTGGTCGTGATCGCCGTGCTGTCGGCGGTCAGCGCCCTGCTCACCGCGCCGCGGCCCGGTGGCCGGATGGATCCCAACTCGACCGACTCCGACGGTGCGCACGCGCTGGTCGCCCTGCTCCGCGATCGTGGCGTCGACATCGTCGTCGCCAAGAACGTCGCCGACGTGCAGCGAGCCGCCCGGCCTGACACCCTGCTGTTGGCGGCCGAAACCTACTGGACCCGTGGCGCGGATCTGCTGAACCGGCTGCAGAGCGTACCGGGTGACCGGCTGCTGATCGAGCCCACCGCCCGCGTCCGCGAAGCCTTGGCACCGGGCATCCGCATCGACAGTGCCAGCGCGCTGTCTGCCCAGCCGGACTGCGATCTACGCGAGGCCACCCGGGCCGGGATCGTGCAGTTAGGTCCCAGTGACGCCTACGCCGCGGTGGGCGACACCGATCTCACCCGCTGCTACGGCGGTGCACTGGTGCGCTACCGGGCCGGCGCCCGGACGGTGACCGTGCTGGGCAGCGCCGAGTTCATGACCAACGGCGGGCTGCTCAAGCAGGGCAACGCCGCCCTGGCGATGAACCTGGCCGGGGACCGGCCGCGGTTGATCTGGTACGCCCCGCAGAAAGCCGAAGGGGGCGACTCTGCATCCTCGTTGGGTGCCACCATCACCGATCTGATCCCGGATGCGGTGAACTGGATCATCTGGCAGCTGTGCCTGGTCGTGGTCCTGCTCGCGGTGTGGCAGGGCCGCCGCTTGGGTCCGCTGGTAGCCGAGAAGCTGCCCGTCGTGGTGCGCGCCTCGGAGACGGTGGAAGGCCGCGCCCGGCTCTACCGGTCCCGCCGGGCCCGCGGTCAAGCCGCCCAGGCGCTGCGCACCGCGACCCTGCAACGGCTCGCGCCGCGATTAGGGCTGGGCGTCAACGCTTCTCCCGCGGCCATGGTGGCGGCGGTCGCGCAGCGCAGCCGCGCCGAGGAAAACACCGTCCACCACGTGTTGTTCGGCCCCGCGCCGTCCACCGACTCCGATCTGCTCCATCTGGCTCACGCACTCGACGACATCGAAAGGCAGGTCACGACGTCGTGACACACTTCGCCCCGCCATCGGCCCCCGCCGCCCAGAACGATGCCGCGCGCGCGGCGCTGCTGGCCCTGCGGGCCGAGATCGCCAAGGCCGTCGTCGGCCAGGACGCTGTGGTCAGCGGTCTGGTGATCGCCCTGCTGTGCCGCGGACACGTGCTGCTCGAAGGTGTGCCCGGCGTGGCCAAGACGCTCCTGGTGCGGGCGACCGCGGCCGCGCTGTCGCTGGACTTCAAGCGCGTGCAGTTCACCCCCGACCTGATGCCCGGCGATGTCACCGGATCACTGGTCTACGACGCGCGCACAGCGGCTTTCGTGTTCCGCGAGGGTCCGGTCTTCACCAACCTGATGCTGGCCGACGAGATCAACCGAACCCCGCCGAAGACCCAGGCCGCCCTCTTGGAGGCGATGGAGGAGCGCCAGGTCAGTGTCGACGGCGAGCCCAGACCGCTGCCCGATCCGTTCATCGTCGCGGCCACCCAGAACCCCATCGAGTACGAAGGCACCTACCAGTTGCCCGAGGCGCAACTGGACCGGTTCCTGCTCAAGCTCAACGTGCCGCTGCCGCCGCGGGACCAGGAGATCGCGATCCTCACCCGGCACGCCCAGGGGTTCGATCCGCGGGACCTGAGCAGCATCCGCCCGGTGGCCGGCGCCGCCGAATTGGCCGCCGGGCGTGCCGCGGTCAAGCAGGTGCTGGTCGCCGACGAGGTGCTCGGCTACATCGTCGACATCGTCGGTGCGACACGTAACTCCCCGTCTCTTCAGCTCGGCGTCTCGCCGCGTGGCGCCACCGCCCTGCTGGGCACGGCCCGATCCTGGGCCTGGTTGTCGGGCCGCGGCTATGTCACGCCCGACGACGTCAAGGCCATGGCGCGCCCGACCCTGCGGCACCGGATCGGCTTGCGCCCCGAGGCCGAACTCGAGGGAGCGAGCCCCGACGGGGTGCTCGACGGCATCCTGGCCGCGGTGCCGGTGCCGCGCTAGTGGTCCTCACCGGCCGCATCGGGTTGATCGCTCTGCTGGGCGTGCTTCCCATCGCGGTGTCCCCCTGGCCGGCAACGACTTTCGCCGTACTGCTGACGGCTGTTGTGGTGGCGGCGGCCGTCGACATGGCTTTGGCCGGCAACCCCGGCGCACTGACCTTGGACCGGTCCGGCGACTCCACCGCACGGCTGGGTCAGCCCGTGGAAGCGGTTCTGCGCGTTGGCAATCCGGGTTCCCGGCGGTTCCGCGGCGTGCTGCGCGACGGCTGGCCGCCCAGCGCGTGTGCCGAACCGCGCACCCACACCGTCGACGTGCCGGCCGGTCAAACCGCTACCGTCGGCACCCACCTTCGTCCGGTCCGGCGCGGTGACCTGCGTTCGGAACTGGTCACGGTGCGCTCCATCGGCCCGCTGGGCCTCGCCGGCCGGCAGCGATCGCATCCGGTCGCCGGGCAACTGCGCATCCTGCCGCCGTTCCTGTCCCGCAAACATCTGCCGTCCCGGTTGGCCAGGCTGCGCGAGATCGACGGACTGCTGCCGGTGCTGATCCGCGGGCAGGGCACTGAGTTCGATTCCCTGCGCGAGTATGTCGTGGGTGATGACGTCCGCTCCATCGACTGGCGGGCCACCGCTCGGCGCGCCGACGTGGTGGTGCGCACCTGGCGCCCGGAGCGGGACCGGCGGGTGGTGATCGTCCTCGACACCGGCCGCACCTCGGCGGGCCGGGTCGGGGTCGATCCGACCGCCCGCGACCCCAGCGGCTGGCCCCGGCTGGACTGGTCGATGGATGCCGCGTTGCTGCTGGCGGCGCTGGCGGCGCGGGCCGGTGATCACGTCGACTTCCTGGCCCACGACCGGGTGACCCGCGCTGCGGTATTCGGCGCCGCCCGAACCGAACTGCTGGCCCAATTGGTCGAGGCGATGGCGCCGCTGGAGCCCGCGCTGATCGAGTCGGATGCGACAGCGATGGTGGCGGCCGTGCAACGCCGGGTGCGCAGGCGTGCGCTGGTGGTCCTGTTGACCGACCTGAACTCGTCCGCCCTCGACGAAGGCCTGCTGCCCGTGTTGCCGCAACTTTCGGCCAAGCATCAGGTGATCGTGGCCGCGGTGGCCGATCCGCGCGTCGACGAGCTGGCAGCCGGGCGCGCCGACTCCGCGCAGGTCTACGACGCGGCCGCCGCCGAACGCGCCCGCAATGACCGCCGCGCGATCGCCTCGCGGCTGCGGCACAGCGGGGTCGAGGTGGTCGACGCGCTACCGGAGGACATGGCGCCGGCGCTGGCCGACCGCTACCTGGCGATGAAGGCCACCGGCCGGCTCTAGCCGGTCGGCACCACGTCGGGGGCGTCCTCGACGTCCCCGGTCTCGCCGGCGCGGCTGGCCTTGCGCCCGAAATGCACGATGTAGCCCAGGAACGCCGCCTCGGCGGCCACCCCGATGCCGATCCGCAGGAAGGTGGGCAGCGGCGAGGGCGTCACCAACGCCTCGATCAGCCCGGACACCAGCAGGACGCCGGCCAGCCCGACGGCCGCCGCCACCACTGCCCGGCCCTGCTCGGCGAGGACCTGCCCGCGGGGACGGTCACCCGGCGAGATCACCGTCCAGCCCAGTCTCATACCGACCGCGCCGGCCAGGAACACCGCGGTCATCTCCAGCAACCCGTGCGGGATCAGCAGCCCGAACAACACGTCGGCCTTGCCGGCGTCCATCATCAGCCCGCCGATGACGCCGAGGTTGGCCGCATTCTGGAACAGCACCCACGGGATGGGGATGCCCAACACGATCGAGAACGCGATGCACTGGGCGGCGACCCACGAGTTGTTGACCCAGACCCGCAACGCGAACGAGCCGGCCGGATTCTCGCTGTAGTACGCGGCGAAGTCGTGGTTGACCAGATGCTCGATCTCGTCGGGTGTGCTCAGCGCCGACTGCACCTCGTGGCTGCCGGCCACCCAGACCCCGATCACCACGACGACGGCGAAGAACACCACCGCCGTCGCCAGCCACCACCGCCACGCGCGGTAGGCGACCACCGGGAAGGACACCGTCCAGAACCGGGCGAACTCGTGCCACATCGGGGCGTGGGCGCCGGTGACCGCGGCGCGGGCGCGCGCGACCAGGCTCGACAGCCGGCCGACCAGGACCGAGTCCGCGGAGGCCGAGCGCACCATCGACAGGTGGGTGGAAACCCGCTGGTAGAGATCGACCAGCTCGTCCACTTCGGCACCTGAGAGCCGCCGGCGCTTCTTGACCAGCTGCTCGAGCCGCGTCCAGGTGTCCTGGTGGGCCAAGACGAATGCGTCGACGTCCACCCGGCCGACACTAGTCGGGCGACGGTCAGACGCTAGTACCGTTGGTCGTTATGGTGATGGCGCCCGAGACTGTGGTGACCGGGGATGCGGTCGTCCTCGACGTGCAGATCGCCCAGCTTCCGGTGCGGGCGGTCAGCGCGCTGATCGATCTGTGCGTGGTGGTCATCGGCTACCTACTGGGCATGTTGCTGTGGGCGGTCACCATCACCCAGCTTGACGAGGCGCTCAGCGCGGCGATTCTGATCATCTTCACCGTGCTGGTGATCATCGGCTATCCCGTGGTGTTCGAAACCGCCACCCGCGGACGGTCGCTGGGAAAGATCGCGATGGGACTGCGGGTGGTCTCCGACGACGGCGGCCCGGAACGCTTCCGGCAGGCCCTGTTTCGGGCGCTGGCCGGGTTCGTGGAGATCTGGATGTTCATGGGCGGCCCGGCGGTGATCTGCAGCCTGATCTCGCCCAAGGGGAAGCGGATCGGTGACGTGTTCGCGGGCACGGTGGTGATCAGCGAACGAGGTCCCAAGCTGCCGCCACCGCCGGTGATGCCGCCTTCGCTCGCATGGTGGGCGTCCTCGCTGGAACTGTCCGCGCTGTCCCCGGGGCAGGCCGAGCTGGCACGCCAATTCCTTTCGCGGGCGCCACAATTGGCACCTCCGGTGCGCGACGAGATGGCGTATCGCATCGCCACGGATGTGGTGGCCCGGATTTCCCCGCCGCCACCGCCGGGGGTTCCTCCGCAGTATGTGCTGGCCGCCGTCCTCGCCGAGCGGCACCGGCGCGAACTGGCCCGGCTGCGGCCCGCCGGGCCGGCGTATCCACCGCCACCGCCGCCGTCATACCCGATGACTCCGCCGGTTGCTCCCGTGTCGCCCGGGCGTGACGACGGGTTCGTGCCGCCCGGCTAGCAGGCTAGGAGAAGGCCGCCGCCAGAATCGCGATGTCGAGGGCGATCAGCAGCCAGGCGGCCACCGGTACCAGGAAGCCGCGCCGACGGCCCGCGGTGAAGAACGACACGATGATTGCGACCACCGCGATCACCGGGGCCCCGTAGGTGAGCAGCCCGTAGACGAATCCGCTGGGTTTCGGGCAGCTCGGCGCGCTGCAGGCGGCGGTGCTCATCACCGCCCCCATGGCGAAGAGCTGCACGACGGCCGCGCCCGCAATGGTGGACAGCGCCAGCAGCCAGTTCACCCACAGCCGCCTGCGGTGCCCCCGGTCGGGGTGGGTTTCGGTGGCGTTCGATGCGGTCATGGAGGTCGGCTACCCGCGCGGGGCACCCGACACACCTGCGGTCAGGTTTCCGGCACCGGTGGTAGCGCCCGCCGCCGGCGAGCCGCCACCACGCTGGCCACCGAGGTGACCGCGACGGTCAGCAGCGCCCCCAGCAGTAATGCCGACGGCTCCCCCGGCGAGAGCAGGTGTTTCTGGGTGCCCAGGGTGGCCGCGGCCACCGGCACCCCGAGTTGGGCGGCGGCCAGCGCCCCCAGCGCCAGCGGTTGGCCGGTCAGACGTCCGGCCAGGTGCGCCAGCACCGCGCCGACGCCGAGTCCCGCTCCCAGCAGGATGTAGGCGGGCTGCTCGGCGAGTTCGCGCACCTGCAGTGAGGCGCCGAGCCAGACGAAGAACAACGGGCTGAACAGTCCTTCGGTGATGCCGAACAGCTGGCGGGCCAGCCGGCGTGGTTCGCCGGCGGCCTTGACCGCCAGGCCGAGGGCGAAGCCGGCCAGCATCACCGAGACGTGTGTGCTGACCGCGACGGTGGCCAGGGTGAACAGCGCGACCAGGCTGATCCGCAACTCCAGGGCGAAGGAGTTGGCCTCCGAATAGTGGTGCAGCCGCTTGCGCAGGCCGCGGCGGTCGAAGGCCCACAGGGCCGCGAACAGCAGCCCGGCACAGGCCGCGATGATCACCGCCCCCAGCGCCGCGGTGAGGGCCCGGTCGGGGTCGATCACCAACGGCAGCAGCACGATCGAGGTGGCGTCGGCGATCGCGATCTGGGCGGTGACACCGAGTACCTGCGGTCCTTGCAGGCCCAGCGCCTGGATGACGGGCAATGCCAGCGCCGCCGACGAGGAGGCCATCAGCACCGCGTACACCGCGGCATGTCCGGTGTGGAACATCTGGGCCAACCCCACCCCCAAACCGGTGGCCACCGCCCCGACGATGACGGCGCGCAGAGCGGCCGCCGGGATCGAGGAACGCAACGTCGTGTCGCGGATCGGGACGTGGGTACCGACCACGAACATCACCAGCGCGAAACCGATGTCGGCCAGCAGCGTGAAGGTCGGATCGGCCGGATCGACGAGGCCGAATCCCGTTCTGCCGATCAGTAATCCGACGGCCAGTTCACCGATCACCATTGGGATACGCAGGCCCGGTACCGATGCCAGCAGCGGGCCGGCCATGCCGACGACCGCAACGAGTGCCAGGGTGCTGAACCCGAATCCGCTCACGGTGCGGCCGCCCATTTCACCGCCATGGTGTGCTGAGGCTACTCGCCCGTGCCGAGGTCTGGCCTCAACTCGAGTCGTAGCGGCGCCGGAGAACGTAGAGGGGGTCGTCCTGGTCGCGGCGGCCCCGCGGGCCCGGCCGTTCGGCGGGGACGAAGACATCTGGGCGGGTCCACTCGCGCACCGCCCACCGTTCGGCGATCGCCCAGCGGCCGGCCCGACGTTGCATCAGGTCGACGTAGCGGGCCCCGGTGGTGAAATTGAACCGCCCGTCCTGATCGGCCCGTCCCCAATGTGTTGCCATGCAGTAGGTTTCGCTGATCGCGGCGTCCTCGCTGAGGAAGTCCACGTGATGGTTGCCGATGAAGTGCATGGTGCCCGCCAGGTAGTCGAGGCTCTGGCGCAGCCACCGCAGGTATTCGTCGACCGTGCCGTCGAAGCCGGTGTGGTGGTCGATCCCGTCGGGATGGTAGGCGCTGCGCACCAGGTCGAAGTCGAACCGGTCGACGCCGCGGCAGTACCGGGCGACGACGGTGTAGATCGCCTGGACGTCGGCCAGCCGGCCGTCGGGTTCAGACACCGTAGCCGCCGTCCACGTCGAGTTTCTGGCCGGTGATGAAGCCCGCGCGCGGCGAGGCCAGGAAGCACACCGCCTCGGCGATGTCGATGGCGCAGCCGAACCGGCGCAGCGGGGTGTTGCGGCGGGCGGCGTCCAGGGCTTTGTCGTCGAGGTCACCGTCGGCGATCAGCCGTTCGGCGGTGCCGTCGACGAGCATGCCGGGACCCACGCAGTTCGCCCGGACCCCGAATCGGCCTTCCTCGGCCGCGATCCCGCGGATCAGCGCCTCGACGGCGGCCTTCGGGGCGACCGACAGTCCGTCGCGCACCGCGAATCGCCGGGTCGCCGCGGTGGTCACCGCCACCAGGTTGCCGTGCGAGTCGCGCAGGTGCGGCAGGGCTGCGGCGACGACGTTGAAGAAGCCGACGGTGTCGGTGGTGATCTGGTCACCGAACCGGCCGGGTTCGACGGTGCTGAGGTGTCGCATCGGCACGTGCGGGCCGGCGGCGTAGATGACGGTGTGCACGGCACCGGCCTTCCCGGCGATCCCGTCGACGACGTGGCGCACCTGCTGCGCGTCGGCGATGTCGAGGCGATGGGCTTCGACATCTCCGACGGCGAGTTCAGCTGCCTTGTCGGCGTTGCGGTGATAGGTGAACGCCACCGTCGACCCACGCTCGACGAGCATCGCGACGACGGCCGACCCGATGCCGCCGGTACCTCCGACGACGATCGCGGCTCCGGCCATTGCGCTGAAGTCGCCCATGGGCTCAGATCGTCGCAACCCTCGCCGCGACGTGCGCGTCTGGGTACCGCTACGCGGGAATCCAGTTGCCGTGGAAGCCGTACGGCACCCGCCGCGGCAGCCGGATCCGGGCGACTGGGTCGCCGGCGAAGTCGGAGGCGTCGATGATCACCAGGTCGCTGCCGTCGCGGACCGGGTCGTAGACGTAGCCGAGATACCAGCCGTTGCTCTCGTCGGCCGGCCCGGTCGGCGACGGGACGAAGACGGCTTCTCCCGGCCCGCCGGGTGCGTCCGGTGTGCCGAAGCGGTGTTCGACCGCACTGCCGGTGGTCAGGTCGTGGCGCACCAGGCTGGCGTCGCCGACCGATACCGCGTAGCGGGCCGGCAGCCCGGCCAGCCGGTCGTCGATGCGGGGGAACTCCACCGCGCGGTCGTCGAGTTGGCGTTCGGTGACGGCGCCGGACCGCAGGTCGATGGTCCAGCTCCACAGCACCGCGCTGGCCTCGAATCCGCCGTTGTCACGCCACAATTCGGGGTACCGAACTGCCTGCAGGACGATCGAGTTCCCGTCGGCGCCGTCATGGGCGTTGGCGACGTGGAAGACATAGCAGGGGTCGATGTCGAACCAGCGGACCTCGCCGAACGGGTCGTCGCGGCGCAACACGCCCAGCCGCGCGCCGTAGTTGTCGTCCCACCGGTAGGGCATGTCGCCGCTACCGCTGAGGGCGATGTCGAGGTTGAACACGATCGGCAGGTCCATGAAGATCACGTGCTCGGCGGTGAGCGCGAAATCGTGCATCATGGTCAGCGCTGTGACGTCCAGCGGCCGGTTGATGGTCAGCGCACCACTGGCGTCGACGCGGTGGTAGGTGACATGCGGGGCGAAGATGCTGCCGTAGCCGAAGAAGTGCAGTTCTGCGGTGGTGGGGCAGATCTTGGGATGGGCGGTCATCGAGTCGACGAGCTTGCCGTCGAAGTCGTAGCAGCCGACGGTCTCCAGATCGTTGGTGATCTCGTAGGGCAGCGAGGACTCGACCAGGGCCAGCGTCTTGCCGGCGTGGTTGACCACGTGGGTGTTGGCCACCGCGGCGCGCAGGTTGCGGGTGCCGTCGTCGTTGTAGAGCGGGAACGGGTCGGCGAAGCTGTCGGTGCGCACCCACCGGTTGCGGTACCACTTGGCGGCACCGGCCTCGATGCGCACGCCGTGGATCATGCCGTCGCCGGTGAACCAGTGGCCGGCGGGTTGGCGCGGGTTGGGGCCGTTGCGCAGGTACCAGCCGTCGAGTTCGGGCGGGATCGCGCCCTCGACGGGCAGGTCGTACTCGGTGAGTTCGTCCGGCACAGGCGCGTAGTTGCCGCGCTGGAAGAACTGACCGCTGGCAGGCAGGTTGGCGGACTCGGTGCTGGTGTCGGTCATGTCACAACTATGACGGTCCAGATATGACATGTCAATAGTGGAATGTCAGGGCCGGAGGTCTCGCCGCGCGGTCTTACCCGCAGGCCAGCAAGATGTGGAGATGACCGACCGCCGGCACTCCGCCCTGCTGTTCCGGCTGGCGGTGCGGCCGGTGGGCGGTTCGCAGCAGGCCATTCTCGACGAGCTGCGCCGGGTGATCCTCGACGGAGCACTGCCGCCCGGCACGCCGATCCCGGTAGGCGAGGTCGCCGAGGCGTTCGGCGTCAGCCACATCCCGGTGCGCGAGGCGCTCAAGACCCTCACTGGCGAGGGGTTGATTCAGCATCGCCGCAACCTCGGCTACTCGGTGGCGCAGTTGACCGCCAGCGAACTCGGTGAGATGTACATCGTGCGCCAGACATTGGAGACCGCGGCGCTGGCGGCCGCGGTGGAGCACGCCACCGACGCCGAACGCCGATCCGTCGCCGAGATCAACGATCTGCTGGACAGGGCGCTGCGCGACGGTGATCCACAGTCCTATCACCGGCAGAGCCGGCACTTCCATCTCGGTCTGGCCCGCCCGTCTCGCATGTTGCGGCTGCTGCACATGCTCGAATACGCCTGGAACATCACCGAACCCGTACAGTTGATGGTGCACGTCGAGCAGTCCCAGCGGGCGGTGCTGCACGACGATCACCGAGTGATGCTGCAAGCCTTCCTCGACCGCGACGCCCAACAGTTGCTGTCGGCCAGCGCCGTACACCACCAGCGACTCAACGCGGTGGTGGCCACCCTGCCGCCGGATACCGGCCTGGTCGCCGACGGGCCGAAAATATAGCTTTCCCGCAACGGCCATGCAATATGGCGCCGATACCGTTGCTGCCCATGACCGACACGCGAGATCTACCCCCGGCCGCCAGAATCGGCGCCGACGACATCGTCGAGGCGGCTGGCCATCCGGTCGGCGGCGGCGTGATCAAACCAAGTTACGACCCCCGGTTGACCAATGAGGATCTGGCCCCGCTGCGCACGCAGAATTGGTCGGCCTACAACATTTTCGCTTTCTGGATGTCCGACGTGCACAGCGTCGGCGGCTACGTGACCGCCGGCAGCCTGTTCGCCCTCGGCCTGGCCAGTTGGCAGGTGCTGGTGGCCCTGCTCATCGGCATCGTGATCGTCAACTTCTTCTGCAACCTGGTCGCCAAGCCCAGCCAGCACGCCGGGGTGCCGTATCCGGTGATCTGTCGCAGCGTGTTCGGGGTGCTGGGCGCCAACATCCCGGCGATCATCCGCGGACTGATCGCCGTGGCGTGGTACGGCATTCAGACCTACCTGGCGTCGGCGGCGCTGGATGTGGTGCTACTCAAGCTTTTTCCGAGCTTGGCGCCGTACGCCGATGTCAACCAGTACGGCTTCCTCGGGCTGCCGCTGCTGGGCTGGGGCAGTTTCATGCTGCTGTGGGTGTTGCAGGCCTGCGTGTTCTGGCGCGGTATGGAGTCGATCCGCCGGTTCATCGACTTCTGCGGGCCGGCCGTCTATGTGGTGATGTTCGTGCTGTGCGGCTACCTGATCTACAAGGCCGGCTGGGGCGCAATCGATCTCAACCTCGGTGCAGTGACATACACCGGGCTGGATTCGATCCCGGTGATGTTGGGCGCCATCGCGCTGGTGGTGTCCTACTTCTCCGGACCGATGCTCAACTTCGGTGACTTCTCGCGGTACGGCAAGTCGTTCGCCGCGGTCAAGAAGGGCAACTTCCTCGGGCTGCCGGTGAACTTCCTGGTGTTCTCGGTGCTGGTCGTGGTCACCGCCTCGCTGACCGTCCCGGTGTTCGGCGAATTGATCACCGACCCGGTGCAGACGGTGGCCCGCATCGACAGCACCTTCGCGATCGTGCTGGGCGCCTTGACATTCACCATCGCCACCATCGGCATCAACATCGTCGCCAACTTCATCAGCCCCGCCTTCGATTTCTCCAACGTCAGCCCGCAGCGGATCAGCTGGCGCGCCGGCGGCATGATCGCCGCCGTCGGCTCGGTGCTGATCACCCCGTGGAACCTCTACAACAACCCCGAAGTCATCCACTACACGCTGGAGATCCTCGGCGCGTTCATCGGTCCGCTGTTCGGCGTGCTGATCGCCGACTACTACCTGGTGCACAAGCAGCGCGTCGCCGTCGACGACCTGTTCACCATGAGTAAGAGCGGAAGTTACTGGTACACAAATGGATACAATCCGGTGGCGGTCATCGCCACGGTGGTGGGCGCGGTCCTGGCCGTGGTGCCGGTGCTGCTGGGCGGATGGGTCTACGGCATGCACACCGCTGCCCAGTACAGCTGGTTCATCGGCTGCGGCGTGGCGTTCGTCCTGTACTACCTGTTGGCCACCCGCTCGGCGATGAAGATGTCCGAACTGCCGGTGTGACGTTCCAGTTCTGACATGTCCGGCTCTACGATGGTCGGGTGAGTCTTCGGTACGCGGCGCTGGGCCTATTGGCCCAGCAGCCCGGCAGTGGGTATGACCTGCTCAAGCGGTTCGAGTATTCGATGGCGAACGTGTGGCCGGCCACTCAGAGCCAGCTTTACGGGGAATTGAACCGCCTCGCCGCGGCCGGGCTGATCGAAGTCACCGATATCGGGCCGCGCGGCCGCAAGGAGTACCGGGTCACCGACGCCGGGCGGGCGGACCTGCTGCGCTGGATGACCAATCCCGCCGACGATCCGCCGTATCGCAGCGCCGAGCTGCTGCGGGTGTTCCTGCTCGGCGAGATGCCCACCGAGCAGGCCCGCGCCTACGTTGCCTCGGTGGCCGAGCGCGCGGAGACCGAACTGGCCCGCTATGAGCAGCTGCGCGACTCGATGGACTGGACCGTCGACGACGCGGGCTTCTACGGTCGCGCCGCCCTGGAATTCGGCTTGCGGGCCGAGGCGATGGAAGCCGACTGGGCCCGCTGGCTGATCAAGGAGATCGACCGACGCGCACGCTGACCGTTGCATCGCGATAGTTTCCGATATATCGTCAACGTATCGGAAACGCACTCGGCGTTTCCTGTCGAGAAAAGAGAACCACTATGGAGACCCCATTTCCCCAGTTCGACGGCCCCGGCATGGGTCGTCCCGGTTTCGGTCCCGGATTCGGCCCCGGATTCGGCCCCGGATTCGGATTCGCCCCCGCCGGGCCGTCGCGTCGCCACGCCCGCCGTCACTTCCGTGACCATTTGCGCGAGCAGCTGCGCGACCAGGCCGGCGGCCACGACGGCCCGCCGGACTTCGGCCCGCGCGGCGGCTTCGGCCCCGGTTTCGGCTTCGGCCCGGGCTTCGGTCCCGGCTTCGGCTTCGGCCCGGGAGGCGGCCGCGGCCGGCGCGGTCATAGCCGCGGCCGCAGTCGTCGCGGTGACGTTCGCGCTGCCATCCTCGTGCTGCTGGCCGAGCGGCCGATGCACGGCTACGAGATGATCCAGGAGATCGCCGAACGCAGCCAGGACATGTGGAAGCCCAGCCCCGGCTCGGTATACCCCACACTGCAGCTGCTCGTCGACGAGGGACTCATCGTCGGCACCGAATCCGAAGGCAGCAAGAAGCTTTTCGAGTTGACCGAGGAGGGCCGGGCGGCCGCTGAGAAGGTCGCCACCCCGCCGTGGGAAGAGATCGCCGAAGGCATCGAGCCCGGCCACCTCAACCTGCGTGCCGCGGTCGGCCAGCTGATGGGCGCGGTGGCGCAGTCCGCCCATACCGCCAGCCCCGAACAGCAGCAGCGCATCGTCGACATCGTCAACGGTGCACGCCGCGAGATCTACCAGATCCTCGGCGAGTCGGAGTAAACCCACCGATTCGGGCGCGGTTTCGTGCGGGCACCGCTCGAAACCGCGCCCGAGTCATGCTTCGATGCCTCTGTGTTGCGGTCGATCGGGCTTGTCCTGACACTGAGCGTCCTGCTTTCCGGCCCAGCGCCGGCCAGCCGAGCCGACACCTGGCACGTCGTACGGACAGTGCTGCTGATGCGCCACGGTGTTCGCCCGCCCAATCAGGACCCGCCGGTGCCCGCGCCGATCGCCGCCGATGCGTGGCCGGCCTGGACGACTCGGCCGGGCTGGCTCACCGACCACGGCGCGGCGGCCATCCGGCTGGTCGCCACCGCCGACGCCCGGCGGTTCGCTGCCGACGGCCTGCTCCCCGAGCATGGCTGCCCGGCGCCCGATGCGGTGCACATCATCTCCGACTCGCTGCAGCGCACCATCGCCACCGGTGACGAGTACGCCGCCGCCCTGGCGCCGGGCTGCGGACTCGTCAACCGTCACCAGCCGCAGGGCGTATCCGACCCACTCTTCGCCGAATACCGGAACTCGGGCATCACCACCGAGGAGGCGGCCCAGGCGGTTGACTCGGCGGTGGGCCCCGGCGGCACAACAGCTTTGGCCCAGCAGTATCAGCCCGAGTTGGACGAGCTGACCCGGATCCTCTGTGGTGAGATCAGCGCCGGCTGCGGGCTGGCCGGCATGCCCAGCGGCACCGAGGTCGACCCCTCCGGTGCACACCGGCCCAAGCTCACCGGCGCGCTCGCTCACGGTTCGGTGATCTCGGAGGTACTGGAGCTGGAATACGCCGAGGGCAAACCGATGAGTGACGTCGGCTGGGGACGCGCCAGCGCCGACGACATTCGCACGGTGGGAAGCCTGCACGCGCTGGAACTTTCGATCATCGCGCGGCCCCGGGCGCTGGCCCTGGCCAATGCCGGCCCGATCGCCGACACCATCCGCACCGCACTCACCGACGGCCCGCCACTGACCGTCGTGGTGGGACATGACACCGAGATCGCCAACCTCGGCGGTCTGCTCGGGGTGCACTGGTCGGTCACCGGCTACGCCGAGGACGAGCCGGCGCCGGGCGGTGCGCTGATTTTCGAGCTCGTCGAAGCCGCTGGCGGCAACCGATTCGTCCGTACGTCCTATCGGGCCCAAACCCTGGACCAGATCCGGGATCTGCGCACCGGCGAGCCCGAGCGGGTGCCATTGACACCGGCCGGTTGCGACGGCGACGTCTGTCCGCTGGATACGTTCGTCACCACGCTGCGCGGTTAGACGTCGACCCAGTCCAGAGTCCGTTGCACCGCCTTGCGCCAACCGGCGTAGCCGGTCTCGCGTTGCTCGTCGGTCCACGACGGCGACCAGGTGCGGTCTTCCTGCCAGTTGGCGCGCAGGTCGTCGGGATCGGCCCAGAAGCCGACGGCCAGCCCGGCGGCGTAGGCCGCACCCAGTGCCGTCGTCTCGGCGACCACCGGGCGCACCACATCGACTCCCAGCACATCGGCCTGAATCTGCATGCACAACTCGTTCTGGGTGACTCCCCCGTCGACCTTCAGAACCTCCAGGTGCACACCGGAATCGGCCTCCATCGCGTCGACCACGTCACGGCTCTGATAGCAGATGGCCTCCAGCGTGGCCCGGGCCACGTGCGCGTTGGAGTTGTAGCGGGACAGCCCGACGATCGCGCCGCGGGCATCCGAACGCCAGTAGGGTGCGAACAGTCCGGAGAACGCCGGCACGAAGTAGACACCGCCGTTGTCCTTGACCTGTGCGGCCAGTGTCTCGCTCTGCGAGGCGCCGCTGATGATGCCGAGCTGGTCGCGTAACCACTGCACAGCGGATCCGGTCACCGCGATCGAACCCTCAAGGGCATAAACGGGTTTCGCGTCTCCGAACTGGTAGCACACGGTGGTCAGCAGTCCGTTCTGCGAACGGACGATCTTCTCACCGGTGTTGAGCAGCAGGAAATTGCCGGTGCCATAGGTGTTCTTGGCCTCCCCCGGCGCCAGACACACCTGTCCCACCATCGCGGCCTGCTGATCGCCGAGGCTGGCGGTCAGCGGCACCTCGCCGTCGGCGGGTCCGTCTGGATGGGTGATCCCGTACGGCTCCGGTGACGACGACGGCCGGATCTGCGGCAGCATGGCGCGTGGAATACCGAACAGCGACAACAGTTCATCGTCCCAGTCCAGGGTCTCGAGGTTCATCAACATGGTGCGGCTGGCATTGGTGACATCGGTGATGTGCACCCCACCTCGGGTACCACCGGTGAGATTCCACAGCACCCAGCTGTCGGGGGTGCCGAACAGCGCGTCACCCCGCTCGGCGTCGGCGCGCACGCCGTCGACGTTCTCCAGGATCCACTGCAGCTTGCCGCCGGAGAAATAGGTGGCCGGTGGCAGGCCGGCCTTGCGCCGGATGATGTCGCCGCGACCGTCGCGCTCCAGGGCGGCGGCGATGCGGTCGGTGCGGGTGTCCTGCCAGACGATCGCGTTGTGGTACGGCCGGCCGGTCTTGCGGTTCCACACCAGGGTGGTCTCCCGCTGGTTGGTGATGCCCAGCGCAGCCAGGTCGGTTGCGGCCAGCTTGGTGGTGTTGAGCGCCGACTGAACGACGGTCTGGGTGCGTTCCCAGATCTCCACCGGGTTGTGCTCCACCCAGCCCGACTGGGGCAGGATCTGTTCGTGTTCGAGCTGGTGGCGGCCGACCTCGACCCCGTTGTGGTCGAAGATCATGCAGCGGGTGCTGGTGGTGCCCTGATCGATCGCTGCGACGAAGTCAGCCAACGGTGCTCCTCCGAGACGTGGGGTGCTGCGGTTGCAGCCGGCCTTTCGTCCATGATGGCCTCCCCCGCGACGCAGGACCCGGAATTGGGCCGCATCGCGCCGAATGATCCTTTGCTGGCGACGGCGTGACGAAGGTTTGACTTTCAGACACCACACCGTTACTTAGCTCATGGTATTTTTTCCCCGGCAAACTGCTGAGCAGATCGTGAGCAAAGGGCTTCGCGCGGCGGTTCGCCCAAACTCGGGGCGGGGGACATGCGGGATTTTTTGGGCGCGCGGGTCAGCGGTGTTGTTGTGGCAACGGGTCTCGGGCTCGCGGTGGCAACGGGTCACGGGGTGGCCGCGGCGGATCCCGGCGAGGCGGACTCCTCCGGCAGTTCAGCGCGAGCCTCCGCGGGTCCCACGGCGAAGACTCCAGCGCACGCCACTGTCCGGGCCAATACCGACGGCGGCCGGGCAACGGCGCGTCGGCACGGTGCACCGAAACAGGTTGCTGACACCAAGCGCTCATCGCCCGTCCCCGGCAGGCACCGGGCAACCTCGGGCTCGAGCGGTTCACCCAAGGCGGTCTCCACCACGGCGGCACGGGTCAGCGCGGGTCACGTGGTCGCGGACCCGCCACCGCGATTGCCCGCGCCGGTCGCCCAGTCCGCCCCGGCAACCCGCCTCGTCGCGGTGCACCAGAGCATCACCGTCGGCGTCAACGGCGACGCGCCGTCGGCCCCGGCCGATCCGCCCACGCTCTGGGCTGCCTTGGCCTGGGTGCGCCGCCAGTTCGTCGGCGCCTTCTTCAACCAAGCTCCCCTCGCACATCCCCTCCAAACGTCGGTCACCACGGGCGGTGTCGTCCACGGTGCGCTCGGCGCCGGCGACCCGGACGGGGATCCGTTGCAGATGGACGTGGATCAACAGCCCGCCAACGGCCAGGTGGTCATCAACGCTGACGGCGGCTACACCTACGTGCCCACCGACCCCGACTTCGTGGGCACCGACACGTTCGTCGTGACGATTCGCGACGAGGGCGTGCGCTGGTTCAGTAAGCCGGGCGTCACGTCGGTGACCGTCTCGGTGCGGGTGGGCGAACAGCCGGTCACCACTGCACCAGAAGTCGACGCGCCCGACTCGGTCACCGGGTCGGTCTCGGGCTCCTTGGGCGTCAGCGATCCCAACTCCGATGTCACCGCCTTGACCTACAGCATGGTCGACCAGCCCCGGTATGGAACAGTCGTCTTCGATTCCGCCAGCGGCGGTTTCGTCTACACACCCAGCCCGGTCGGTCGGCTTGGTGCTGCCGGCCTGCCCGGACTCACCGATTCGTTCTCCGTCGCGGTCTCCAATGGCATCAGCCCGGCGGTCGTGGTCGCGGTCGCGCAGGTCCCGGTGGTTCCCGGCACGGTCACCGTGACCGAGAGTCCAGTCGATGCCGACAGCCAGCCCTTCGGCCTGGTCGTCACCAAGGACGGGTCGCGCGCGTTCCTGGCCAATAACGGTGACCGGACGGTGATTGTGATCGACCTGCGTTCCGGCGCAGTCGGTGCCCCTATTTCCGTTGGTGCCAAACCACTTTCACTCGCCGTCAGCGGCGATGGCAAGCGTCTGTTTGTGCTGGGCGACGACGACACCCTGACCGTCGTGGATACCGACAAGGCCGCGGTCGTCGGCGATCCCATCGCGGTGGGCAACGACGCGACCGCCGTCGCGCTGTCGCCGGATGGTCGGCGGGCGTATGTGAGCAACAGCGGTGACGGCACGGTGTCGATGATCGACACCACCACCGGCACGGTGATGAGCACGAT
Source organism: Mycolicibacterium litorale (assembly GCA_002007745.1). GTDB lineage: Bacteria > Actinomycetota > Actinomycetes > Mycobacteriales > Mycobacteriaceae > Mycobacterium > Mycobacterium litorale_A. The sequence goes on from CP019882.1 coordinate 5,536,140, forward strand.
CTCCGTCGGTTCCGATCCGATGGGACTCGCGGTGAGCCCCGACGGCCGGTACGTCTACGTCGCGAACTCGGGCGCGGGCAGTATCTCGGTGATCGATGTTCGGCGCGCTGCTGTGGTCACGACTGCAGCGGTGGGTGCCTCGCCGATCGCTGTCCTGCTCAGCGGCGACGGTTCGCGACTGTATGTCGCCGACGCCGGATCCACCGATGCCAATGCCGACGGCACGGTGTCGGTCCTCGACGCGACGACCTTGCAGGCGATCGGCGCGCCGATTGCGGTGGGCGACTACCCATCCGGGCTTGCCCTGAGCGCCGACGGGTTCCAGCTCTACGTGGCGAACGCCCTGTCTGACCAAGTCAGCGTCATCGACACCGAAACCCACCACGTCGCCAGCATCGCGGTGGGGAGCGCACCGACCGGTGTCGCGGCGGTCAGCTCGGCGGCAGGCAGCTTCCTGCTGGTCACCCACGCCGCCGTCGACAACACCTCCACCGGCGGTGTCAGCACCATCTCGCTCGACGGCAGCCAACCGCTCGCTCTGATCCCTGCGCCGGTGCGGGCGGTGGCCTCCCAGGTGGTGTCCAGCGCCACGACGGTCACTCCTACTCGCTCCAGCGACTTCACCCAGGGGTTCAACGTCACCAACCTCACCGGGCGGCCCATCGTCCTGCTGTCCCAGCGCTTTGTCTGGGGAGCGGTGTTTCCGACTGATGGACGGGCGAGCGGACCGCTCAACGGGACAATCCTTCAGCCCGGCGCCAGCCAACATTTCGAGTTGACGAGGTACGTCATCGGCGACAACGTCGGAACCCTGACGTACTACCAGCCCGCCGCGGACGGCAAGGAGGCGCGCACGTACGAAGTCGTCTTCTCCGCCAACCAGCGGTACAACAGCAGATGCGAGGGGTCCAGCGGCGCCTGCGCAATCGACGGTGACGGCGTGACGTTCTACGACGACGCCAACTCCAGTTACACGATTTCGGCAGACAATTCCGACGCCCAGGTGGCGGCGATCAACTCACTGTGCGGGAGCAGCAAAGCCAGCTGCAGGTTCGTCACCAACCAGACGGCACCGACCGAGACGTTCACACCCGAGCATCCGGTAGGTGCAATCGTGCGGAACTCCACCGAAAGCAACATCACCAAGTCAGTCGCGATCGTCGAGACCACGTCCACCACGACGAACCTGAAAGTCGCGGCCAAGGCCGGCTTCGAGGTGATGAAAGTCATCAAGGCCGAACTGAGCGCGGAATACGGAAAGGCCTGGACCGACACTCACCAATTCGGCGAGACGATCAACATGACGGTGCCACCCGGCAAGCAGGGCTGGATCGTGGGGCAGGAGCCCGTCAAGCGGTACTACGGCGACATGATCATCACCGTCGGCAACACGACCATCACCGTGAAGGACATGTACGTCGACACACCAGACCCCAGCCGCGCCGCCATCTTCACGCCGACGACCGCGGACCTGGGCACGCCGATCTAGACCGGACATCCAAGCCGAGGGAACGAAGGGGCCATGATGGCCTCCATGGCATCCGACATCGCCGACATGCCCCGAGGCGGCCCGCACGCCTCCTGGCTGGATCGTCTGCTGGAGACCGACTGCCCCGAGTACCTTGACCGCGATGACGTCGACGACGACGTCAAGCGGTCTATCGTGACGGCGCTCGACCGGGTCGGGACGTGGTTCGGGGAACACGACCGCAACGCCGAGTTGGTGCTTCGTGAGGTCGCCGACGTCGTCGACCCGAAGATCCTCGAACTCGGCGCCGGTCATGGGGCGCTCTCCCGCAGGCTCCTCGAGCAGCACCCCACCGCCCAGGTCACGATCTCCGATGTCAACCCGGAGTCGGTCGCCGCGATCGCCGCCTCCGACCTCGGCGGCCAGTCGCGCGCCACCGTGCGGACCATCGACGCGACGGCGATCGACGCCGCCGACGACGAGTTCGATCTCGCCGTGTTCGCGTTGTCGTTTCATCATCTGCGGCCGGACACCGCAGTCCAGGTTCTGCAGGAGGGCACCCGGGTGGCGGCCGAGCTGCTGGTGATCGACCTGCCGCGGTGGCCGTCGCTGTTGCACATCGCCAAGCTGGCGGCTATGGCGCCGCTGGCGATGTGCTGGCCCTTCGCCCATGACGGGTTGATCAGCTCATTGCGCTCCTACAGTCCCTCGGCGCTACGGGCACTCGGCGCCCACGCGGGGGTCGATGTCGAGGTGAGCACCAACCCGTTCGACCGGCAGGTGGTGGTGGCGCGCCGCCACCGTTGATGTCGGCGATGTGCTTGCCAACCCGGACCCGAACCGGTTCCATCGAGCAGGTGGGCGAAGAGGTCAAGCACGCCAGTTACAACCGGGCGCATCGGCAGGAGTACCGGCGCAAGGTCCAGCTCTGTCTCGACGTGTTCGAGACCATGCTGTCGCAGTCCAGTTTCGAATTCGACCGTCCCCTGACCGGGATGGAGATCGAATGCAACCTGGTCAACGGCGACTACCAGCCGGCGATGTCCAACCAGGAGGTGCTGGCCGCGATCGCCGATCCGGCCTACCAGACCGAATTGGGCGCCTACAACATCGAATTCAATGTCCCGCCGCGGCCGCTGCCCGGACGCACCGCGCTGGAGTTGGAAGCCGAGGTGCGGGCCAGCCTGAACGCGGCGGAGACCAAGGCCACCAGCGACGGTGCGCACATCGTGATGATCGGCATCCTGCCGACGTTGATGCCGCAGCATCTGACCGGCAGCTGGATGAGCCCGTCGATGCGGTATCAGGCGCTCAACGACTCGATCTTCACCGCCCGCGGCGAGGACATCCTGATCGACATCTCCGGCCCCGAGCGGCTGAGCCTGCACGCCGAGTCCATCGCTCCCGAATCTGCCTGCACCAGTATGCAATTGCACCTGCAGGTGTCGCCGAACAGCTTCGCCGACAACTGGAACGCCGCGCAGGTGCTGGCCGGCCCGCAGCTGGCCCTCGGCGCCAACTCGCCGTACTTCTTCGGCCACCAGCTGTGGGCGGAGACCCGCATCGAGCTGTTCGCCCAGGCCACCGATACCCGACCCGATGAGCTCAAAGCCCAGGGGGTGCGCCCTCGGGTGTGGTTCGGGGAACGCTGGATCACGTCGATTTTCGACCTGTTCGAAGAGAACGTCCGCTACTTCCCGTCGTTGCTGCCGGAGCTGTCCGATGAGGACCCGGTGGCCGAGCTCGCCGCCGGACGCACCCCGCACCTGGCCGAATTGCGGCTGCACAACGGCACGGTCTACCGCTGGAACCGCCCGGTCTATGACGTGGTGAACGGCCGTCCGCACCTGCGGGTGGAGAACCGGGTGCTGCCCGCCGGGCCGACGGTGGTCGACATGATGGCGAACTCGGCGTTCTACTACGGTGCGCTGCGGGTGCTGTCCGAGGAGGACCGTCCGGTGTGGACGAAGATGAGTTTCACTGCGGCGCATGACAATTTCCTCGAATCGGCCCGGCACGGCATGGATGCCCGGCTGTACTGGCCGGGCTTGGGTGAGATCACACCCGACGAGCTGGTGCTGCGCACCCTGTTGCCGATGGCCGACGAGGGGTTGCGCCGCTGGGGGGTGGCCGCCGAGGTGCGCGACCGCTACCTGGGGGTGATCGAGGGACGCGCCAAGTCCGGCCGCAACGGTTCGGTGTGGCAGGTGGCCACCGTCGGGGCGCTCCAGGAGCAGGGTATGGCCCGGCCGCAGGCGCTGGCCGAGATGCTGCGCCGATACTGCGAGCTCATGCACAGCAACGAGCCGGTGCATACCTGGGACGTCCTCACAGGGTGACCGCCGGGCGGGCTAGCCGGTGCCTGCTAGGTGCGAGCCTGCGCCGCGAGTACGTTCGAACTCATGGACCCGATGAACTCTGAGCTGATGAACTGGGACAGCGCCTACAAGCAGGAGGGGGCCTTTGCCGGCCCGCCGCCGTGGAACATCGGTGAGCCGCAGCCGGAGTTGGCGGCGCTGGTCCGCGACGGGAAGGTCACCGGTGAGGTGCTCGACGCCGGCTGCGGGCATGCCGAGTTGGCCTTGGCGCTCGGCGCCGCCGGCAACACCGTCGTCGGCATCGACGTGGCACCCACCGCGATCGAGGCGGCCACCAAAGCCGCCCATGACCGGGGCTTGAGCGGCAATGTGACGTTCGTATGCGACGACATCACCTCCTTCACGGGTTTCGACGGCCGGTTCAACACGATCCTGGACAGCACCCTGTTCCATTCGTTGCCGGTCGAGGCCCGTGACGGTTACCTGCGCGCCATTCACCGGGCTGCCGCACCAGGCGCACACCTGTTCGTGCTGGTGTTCGCCAAGGGCGCCTTCCCGCCCGAGTTGCAGACCAAGCCCAACGAGGTCGACGAGGACGAGTTGCGCGCCGCGGTGTCGAAGTACTGGGTGATCGACGAGATCCGCCCGGCCAGCATTCGTTCACACAAGCCGGAGTTCGCCGACATGCCAGCCGGCGCAATGCCGTTCGACCTCGATGAGAAGGGCCGGCTGAAGATGCCCGCCTACCTGCTCAGCGCCCACAAGCAGGGCTGAGCAGGCTCAGGCCATCGCGCGCAGCGCACTCGCCACCGCGTCGATGTCCTCGGCGGTGTTGTCGACATGTGGCGCGATCCGCAGCACCGGCGTGTCGAGCTCCATCGGCGCTCGTTCGACGCCGGCCGCCGTGGTCACGATGCCGTGCTCGGCGATCAGCTGGAGCCGCACCTGCGCCGGATCGGCGCCATCGGTGGGGGCCAGCGTGGTGATCGCAGTCGGTTCTTCTGCCGGCTCCACCACCCGCCATCCCGGCAGGTCGGCCAGCGTCGAGCGGGCGAGGTTGCCCAACTCGGCCAGCCGCCGTCGCACGTCGGCCGGGCCCGCGGCGTGGTGCTCACCTACTGCCACCGAAAAACCTACCCGGGCAGCGATATTGGCTTCACCGACCTCCAAGCACTGCAACGCCGACAGGGCGTCGGCCCACTGCGGCGTGCGCAGCAGGTCGGCCAGCGCTGGGCGTACGGCCAGTACGCCGACACCGCGGGGGCCGGCCAGCCATTTCCGCGACGACGAGTAGACGGCGTCGGCGTCCCCCACACAGTCGACCTGCCCCAGGGCCTGGGCAGCGTCGACGACGAGCGGTACGCCGACGGCTCGGCACACCGCGGCGAGTGCGCCCACCGGCTGGACGACCCCCCGATGACTACCGACCGCGGTCAGGTGCACCATCGCGGGGGGATCGGCCCGCAGCATCGTCTGCGCCGCATCCGGATCCACCCGGCCCAAGCCGTCGACCGGCAGCGCCCGGGTGGTGAAACCGCACGCCGCGAACGTCGCCAGGTTGGGCCCGTACTCCCCGGGCAGGCATGCCACCGTGCGCTGCATCGGCCACGCCCCGAGGAACAACTCCAGGGCATTCCCCGAGCCGGTGGTGAAAACCACGTCGGCAGGCGACATTCCGGTCAGCGCCGCGACACCGGCCCGCCCGGCGTCGAGCACGGGTTCGGCCGCCTGCGCGGCGAGGTAACCTCCGACCTCCGATTCGTGGCGTGCGTGAGCCGCGGCGGCCTCGATCGCGGCCAGCGTCTGGCGTGAGCATGCGGCGCTGTCGAGGTGGACGCCCGCCGGCGGCAGCCGCGCCGCACGCCAGCGCTCGGCGAGCGGGTCGGCTGCGTTCACTTCACCGCCAACGACAGACCGAAGTCACCCGACGGGTCGGTCCACCACTGCGTCCGACTCAGCCCGGCCGCGGCGAGTTCCCGCGCCACACCGTCCGGCCGGAACTTGCACGAGACCTCGGTCAGCATCTCCTCCCCCGCGGCGAAGTCCACGGTGAGGCCCAGCGCCCGGATTGCGACCCGCTGCGGCCGCCGGGTCCGAAGCCACATCTCGATGCGTTCCTCGCCGGGATTCCACCGGGCCACGTGATCGAAGGCTTCGACGTCGAAGTCCGCGTCCAGTTCCCGGTTGACGACAGCGAGGACGTTGCGGTTGAACCGCGCGGTGACACCGGCACTGTCGTCGTAGGCGCGCACCAGCCGGTCGACGTCTTTGACCAGGTCGGTGCCCAGCAATAGGGCGTCGCCTGGAACCAGCACGTCGGCCAGCGCGGCGAGGAACTCCGCGCGCGGGCCGGGCGTGAGGTTGCCGATGGTCGAACCGAGGAAGACGAACAGCCGGCGACCGCCGTCGGGAATCTTGGCCAGGTGCTCCTCGAAATCTCCGCACACCGCATCGATGTACAGGTCCGGGTAGTCGGTGCTCAATGCCGCCCCGGCCGACTCCAACACTCCCGAATCGACGTCGAAGGGGATGAACCGCCGCAGTGATCCGTTGTCCCGCATGGCTGTCAGCAGCAGCCGGGTCTTCTCGGAGGTGCCGCTGCCGAGTTCGACGAGGGTGTCGGCGCCGCTGGCCGCCGCGATCGCGCCGGACTGGTCACGCAGGATCTGCGCTTCGGCACGGGTCGGGTAGTACTCCGGCAGCCGGGTGATCTGGTCGAACAGGTCACTGCCGACAGCGTCATAGAACCACTTGGGCGGCAAGGACTTCGGCGTCTGTGCCAGGCCGGTGCGCACGTCGTTACGCAGGGCGTGCGCGGCCGAGTCGGCAGCCAGGTAGTTCGACAGCGTGAAGGTCACAAAGTTCCTTTCAGCGGCGTTAGGCTTACCCGGCCGTCGGCGACCTCGACCAGATGACGATCGGGGATGTCCCGCCAGTCGGGATGGTCGTCATAGGGTTCGCTGGCCAGGACGACGCCGTCGTCGCGCCGCAGCACCGACAGGGTGTCACCCCAGGTGGTGGCGAGCAGACGAGAACCGTTGGCGGCCAAGATGTTCAGCCGTGCGTTCGGGTCCGCAGCGCCAACTTCGACGACGACCTGTCCGAGCTCGTCCAGGCCGCGCTGGAAGATCAGGGCGGCCAGTACGGCGCTGTCGACCGTCGATTCGGCCACCGCACTGGCGGGCAGCACCGCACGATCGACCACACCGTTGTGCGACAGCAGCCAGGTGCCGTCGGTGAACGGGGCGGTAGCGCCGGCCTCGATGGGCATGCCGACCGTCGCCGAACGCACCGCGGCCACGACGCAACTGCTCGTCAGGGCAGGCGCTATCGAGGCGAACGACACGTCACCCCACAGCGGGGCGGCGCTGCGCCAGCGGCGCACTTCCCGGCCGTCGAAGAAGCCGACCCCCAGCCGTCGGCATTGAGCAGGCCATGCTTCTGGCGCCGCGGCGCGTAGGACTGCACCCGCAGACCGGACGGCGGGTCGAGGACCAACGATGCCACCGACACCGGCTCGCCGAGCCAACCCAAGTGACGGCACATCAGGCGTCCCAGGCCAGACGCACGCCCGAGAAGATCTGCCGGCGGATCGGATGATCCCAATTGCGGAAGCTGGGCCGCAGGATGTCGGCGGCCACCGCCCACGACCCGCCGCGTAGCACCTTGTAGTCGCCGGCTCCATTGCCTTCGAAGAACGGCTCGGAATACCGCTGGTAGATCATCGGGGTGAAACCCGGCCAGGGCCGCAGCGGGGAACTGGTCCACTCCCACACGTCACCGAGCATCTGCTCGGCGCCGTAGGCCGACGCACCGGCCGGGTAGGCACCCACCGGGGCGGGTCGAAGAGCCTCTCCGCCCAGGTTGGCCACGAGCGGCCCCGGCTGGTCGGCGCCCCACGGGTAACGGCGGCGGGCTCCGACAGCCGGATCCCACACGCAGGCCTTCTCCCATTCGATCTCGCTGGGCAGCCGTGCACCGGCCCACGCGGCATAGGCCTCGGCTTCGAAGAAGGTGACGTGTTGCACGGGTTCGTCGTCGGGGATCTCCTCGACGTGGCCGAAGCGGCTGCGGGTGCCGTCCGGGTGCCAGAATTGCGGTGCCGTCAGCCCGGTGCGCATGCGGTGGTCCCAGCCAGGCTCCGACCACCACTGCGGCCGGGTGTAGCCGCCGTCGTCGATGAACTGCCGCCACTCGCCGTTGGTCACCGGGACCCGGCCGATCCGGAACGACGCGACGTCGACGGTGTGCGCGGGCCGCTCGTTGTCCAGTGACAACGGCTCGTCCTGGGCGTCGACACCCAGCACGAAGGGGCCGCCGGGCACCAGCACCGACGTGCCGGCCAGGCCGGGCCGACCGGGCGGCGGGGTCGTTCGCGGCCCCAGAATCGGCGCACCCGCGCGCAGGTTCAGGGCCTGCAACATGGTCTCGTCGTGCTGATTCTCGTGACTGATCACCAGCCCGAACCGGAAGGCGATCTCGGCGTCGTCATCGCGGTCGGGCAGCCCGTCGAGCACGTCGAGTGCGGCGGCCCGCACGGTGCGGCAATAGGCGCGCGACTGCTCCGGGGACAGCAGCGGCAGGTCGACGCGGCTGGCCCGGCTGTGCACGAATGCGTCGTAAAGCCCCTCGATGTTGGCCGGCAGCATGCCGGGGCGGCGCGGATCACCGTCGCGCAGCAGCCACAGCTCCTCCTGCTGACCGATATGGGCCAGATCCCACACCAGCGGACTCATCAGCGGGTTGTACTGGCGCCGCAGCTCGGCGTCGTCGAAATCGGTGAGGGCGAGCGTGCGCTGACGGGCCCGGTCCAGGTCGCGGGCCAGCGCATCGCGGCCTATCACGCGGGCCCACCCGCCTCATGCAGCACGGCGGCCTCGATGCCGGCGCGAATGGCGAGGTCGGCGAAATCGTCGGCGTGGCAGCGGCCATCCTCCACGTTCTGCACCAACCTTTGCATCGACTCGGATAATTCCGCCGGTGCCCGGTCGGCCACCAGCGCCACACACCGGTTGGCCGCGGTATACAGGCGCTTGTCGGCCAGGCCGACCCTGGCGGCCAGGTCCCACGCGGTCGCCACCGGCTCGACGGCCTCAGCCGCCTGCTCGGCCACCACCGGATCGTCGAGCAGCGTCACCACCAGGAACGCCAGCGCCGGCCACAACGCATCCGGGACGCTGTCCAGGTAGCGGATCTCCAGCCAGCGCCGCGGGCGCACCGGCGGGAAAAGAGTGGTCAGGTGGTAGTCGAGGTCAGCGGTGGTGGGCCGGCGACCGCCCAGCAAAACCAGCCCGTCCGCCCAGTCGGCGAACGGCACGTGCTCGGTGACCGCGACCGGTTCCGGGGCATGCACCAGCATGACCGGTGCTTTCAGCGCGTAGCGGGCCCAATCGGTACACGGGTCGTCGCCGCTCGCGCCGAGGACCGGCCCGCAGCGCGCCGAGTCCAGCTGGCCCCAGACCCGCTGGCGGGTGGACTGCCAGCCGGTGAACTGCCGGGCCAGCAGCGGCGAATTGGCCGACAGCGCGATCATGGTCGGCCCGAGCGCATGCGCCAGTCGGACCCGCTCAGCCCAGCCGTCGCGCGGACCCGCGTCGAGGTTGAGCTGGATCGAGGCTGTCGACGTCATCATCGCCGCACCCGCACCACCGGTCCGCGAGGCGATGAAGAACCGTTCCATCGCCTCGTACCGGGGGCCGGGATTGACCCGGTGCGGGCGGCGCAGCGGGTCGGCGCCCAGCAGCGCCAACCCCAGCCCGGCCTGGGCGAACGCCGCCCGCAGCGCCGCGCGGTCGGCGGCCAGCCCGGCGATCGCCGGCAGCGGTCCGCACGCGGGTGGTCCGGACAGCTCCACCGCGCCGCCGGGCTCCACCGTGACGGCACTGCCGCCGGGCAGCGGCCCGACCCCGGCGATAACGTCGCTGAGTTCCGACCAGCCCGGCCGACGCTCGGGATCCTTCAGATCGAAGCAGTGCGCCTCGAGTTCCAGACCGACCCGACCGCTCGGACCGTCGGCCAGTGACCCGCCCGCGATATGCAGCGCAGCCGAGGACGAACTGGTCAGGACGCGTTCGCCGACATCCGGCCCGTTGGATGCCCGGCCCGGCTGTGACGTGACTGCGGACGTCATGACATCCATCTTCCAGACAGCACCGACAAATTTCCCAGATCCTCGATCAACACAATCAGTGCGGTGTACCCGGAGCGGGGATTTGTTACTGCTGTGTGGCGCTATTGACCGAGGGTGTTCTGCATCGCCCCGGCGAGCACGTTGACCGCCGGCCCGCCATTGCCGGACTGGCAGACCTTGGCCTGCAGCAGCACGTTCTCCCGCAGGCGGGTTTGGGTGAAACACCGCCGATCGGAGCCAGCTTCCTGTTTGACCCATACCGCGTCGGTGGCGGTAGGAGCCGCGCCGCCGAACGACCACACCTGCGTGGTGCCGTCGTCGAGGTGCATGGCCGTGGTTTGGCCGGCGCATCCGACCGTGCGGTCGGTGACCCGGTGGAAGGCTCGGGTGGCGGCATCGGTGGTGGCGAACACCCCGACAGCCTGCTTGACCAGATGGTTCTGGTCGGTGGCCGAGGTCTGGGCCACCGCGCTGTTGAAGGAGGCCAGGTCGGGGTCGTTGAACACCTCGGGTAGCCCGATGTCGGCCCAGTTGTTGCAGACCGGCAGTTCCACCCAGTAGGCCTGGAACGGTTCGGTGCTCGTTGACTCCCACGTCATCGGCGCACCGACGATGTTGCCGACCGACCCCTTCCCCAGCACGGCGTAGGACACCACGCCGGGATCCGACGGTCGTGCCTGTGCCGGACCGGCCGGGCAGATCGCCAGGGCGACACCGGCGGCCAGCGCTGCGGCCGCGGCGGTGATGATGCGCATGCCGATCACACCTTGGCGGCCAGCGTGACGTCGATGTTGCCGCGGGTGGCCTTGGAATAGGGGCACACCTGGTGGGCCTTGTTCATCAGTTCCTCGGCCTGGCTCTGCCCGAGGCCGGGCAGGTAACCGATGAGGTGGGCGGTGATGCCGTAGCCGCCGTCGGAGTCCTTACCGAACCCGACCTGAGCGGTGACGCCCGAGGCGCTGTCCAGCGCGATCTTGTCCAGGCGTGCCACCAGTTGCAGCGCACCCAGGAAGCAGGCGGCGTAGCCCGCCGAGAACAGCTGCTCGGGGTTGGTGCCCTCGCCGCTGCCGCCCGCTTCCTTCGGTGGCCGGGTCTCCATGTCGATGCGGTTGTCCGACGACTTGACATGCCCGTCGCGTCCTCCGCCGCTGGCCGTCGACTCCGCGGTGTAGATGACATCGATGCTCATGGCCTCGATCATGCCAGTCGGGCCGGCAGTCATCCGGCGCGAAAGAATCCCGAGACGATGCTCAGCGCACCGCGGTCGCGGTCAGTTCGAGCTTCTGCAACGGGTGGATCAGGCCGGCGACGGTCACCCAGGTGCTGGTCGGCCGGTGAGCGCCGACCCAGTCCTTGAGGATCGGCGCCGCGGCGACCAGTTCCGCCATGTCGGTGGTGTAGATCGTCCACGCGACAAGGTCGCATCGGTTGGCTCCGACGGCCTGCAGAGATCTGTCCAGCACCTCGAGGGTGTACTCGAGCTGCGCGACGAACGTGCCACCCACTGGCTCGAGGCCTGAACTTCCGCCGGTCAGCGGCGCTATGCCCGAGACGTAGATGGTGCCGCCGGCCACGACCGTCTGCACGAACCCCAGATCGTCGAACAATTGCGCATCGATGTAGCCGATGTCCTCCGGCACCGAACGCAGGATCTCACCGGTATCAGTCGTGGTCACAGCAGTGCCGCCTTTCTGGTTTGAGTTTCGACGTCGAGAACGGGAATATCGGAATCGGCTGTGTGCAAGATCCTTTCGGGATCGAGTCGGTCGGGGCGACGCACCGCCAGATACGCCAGCAGGACCAGGCCCACGGCCCACCATGCAGCAACGCAGTATCCGGCGATGCTCATCGGATAGGACAGTGGCGCAACGAAACTGAATGCGGTGATGCCCGCACCCGCGCAGAACGTCGGAAAGAGGAACACCAGCGCGAGAAGCGGGACCACCAGGTGCGGCAACAGGCGGAAATCAGCGCGGTGGTAGCGCAGGTAGTACACCGGGCAAGCGACGCACACCGCCATGTAGATGGGCAGCACGCCAACGGTCAGCACCGTACCGGTCAGCATGAAACCGGAGACCGGGCCGAACGTCAGACCCAGCGCCAGGGTCACGATGACCGCGAGCGTGAAGACGACCGCGATTGCGCCAGTGGGAGATTTGAACCTCGGATGTGTGCGTTTCAGAAAGGCGGGCAGCGTGCCGGCGCGGCCGAGTGCCCAACTGATGCGGGTGGCGGCCATGGCTGCACCGTTCGCCGACGCCAGTCCCGAACTGAGCAGGGTGACCAGCAAGATGATCCATCCCGCTCCCCAGAAGGTCCGGGTGATCTCCATCCACGGGTCGCCGTCGCCGTACTGGAGGAAACCGGCGTACCGGTCGGGTCCGAAATACACCGTCGAGGCGTAGGTCGTGATGACGAAGAATATCCCGACCAGGAGCACCGAACCGATCACCGCCCATTTGATGGTGCGCTTGGGATCTCGGGCCTCTTCACCGAGCGGCGCCGCCGCGTCGAATCCGATGAAGGCCAGGAAGGCGTACACCGCACCGGCCACGATTCCGCTCACGCCACCGAAGCCGTCGACACTGGCATGCGTGGTCCAGAACACCGACAGTGTGTTGCGATCACCCGCGGCGACGATCATCCATACCGAGATGATCAGCATGACGACGATCTCCAATGCACCCAACAGCATGCCGACCCGGGTGCCGAATTGCGCGCCCAGGTAGTTCATCACCAATGCGAGTGCGATACAACCGATTCCGCCGACGATCCACCATCCGGTGTATCCGAGGCCGAGTGCGCCCTGAAATGAGCCGCCCACCATGTTTCCGACCAGGAGCGCCAGATACGGCACCGCAGCGGCGTACACCAGCAGGGTCCCCCAGCCGGAGAGGAATCCCGCGCCGCCGTGGAACGCTGCGGCGAGATAGGACGACATTCCCGCTGCGGAGAAGATCCGCTTGGCCAACTGCCCGATGGCTACTGCGACGAGAAGGCAGCCGACGAGCGCGAAGACCACCGACGCCGGCAGCGCTCCGCCGGCGAATGCGGCACCGCCGATGACCGCGAAGGCGGCACCCACCCCCGGTGCCATCGTGGCGATGGAGACGAAGGTCGCTTCGCCAAGTGTGACACTGTCTTTGGCGAGTTCGTCGCTGTCGGCGCCGGTCATCCCCGGCCGCCCATCGTCGCCGTGTCCGAGATCAGGTTCATCAGATTGTTGGCGGAGCCCTGGCGCGCCGCGGCATCGCGCATCTCGTCGACGGTGAGGAAGCTTTGCGCATCCGGGCGCACCACCGACATGGGGTCAGCGACGTCGCCGACGTAACCGATAGCGAAGCAACCCATCTGGTAGCCCATCAACTTGAGCAGTTCGTCGTCGAGAGTCTGCGCCACCTCCAAGGGGGTCGAGAGGTACTGATTCTCCTCCTGACGAACCCAGCCGACTGCGTAGGTGATGTTGATGGCTTCGCGAACCTTGTCCGAGGTACGGTTCGCCCCGCCGCCGTGATAGATCTTGCCGTTGTAGAGCAACACTGAGCCCCGCTCCATCTCGGCCGGCAGCGAGTCGGCCTCGGTGAACTTCTCGTCAGGGCCGAGCAGATGGCTGCCGGGTACCACCCTGGTCGCGCCCATCTCGGCGGTGTAGTCACTCATCGCCCACAACGTGTTGCACTGAACCTGGTAGTCGGCCGGAAAGGGGAAGAAATCCCAGGCGAGTTCGTCGCGATGTATCGCCTGAGCTGGTGAGCCGGGTCCGATCGCGATGACCTGGGTCAGGTGCAGCTGAAACTTCGAGGCATGGCTGAGGTAGTCGCCGGCCACTTCCAGGACGGTGGGATGCGCCACGAGCTCCCGGGCCGCCACCGACCGAGCGATCAGCGAACCGGTCCGCTTGGTGCGCTTTCCGAGGAAATCGTCTCCGCCGAATGCGGTGGATTCGATGTAGGGGGCGAGTTCCTCAGAAACCCGGTCCATATGGGAAGCCGGCACCAGGTTGTCGATGATCACGTAACCGTCCGTCCGCAGGGCTTCGGTGATCTGCTGCCGGGTTGCGGTGGGTGGGAGGTGATTGAGGGCGGTGGGTGGGAGGTGGTTGAGGGCGGTGGGTGGGAGGTGGTTGAGATCAGACAAGTCAGCACTCCTTGGGCGGATTGGCCGCCGAACGAGGGATCAATTACGACTACAGTCTGAACTCTGGTCTATTTCCGGCAGGTTCCGCGCCGTAACGGGCGGGTAAATACGACTACAGTCGGGTTATGGCCGAAACGATGCGCCGCCTACCGGCGCAGCGACGAAGCAGGGCGACGGTGCAGCGGATTCTGGAGGCCGCCGAACACCTGTTGATCACGGTCGGTTACGACCGCGCGGTGGAGTCGCCGGCGCTGCTCGTCGAGCGATCGGGGGTGAGCAAAGGCGCCTTCTACGCGTACTTCACCAGTCCGGACATGGCGATGGAGACCGTTGCCCTCGGCTACATGGACCGCGCCCTCGAACTGGCCGACGAATGGGCCGCCGACGACTACAGCAGCTGGGAAGACGTCGCGGCCCGGGCCATCGCAACCTACAGCGGCTACTACGCCAACCCGGCGGTGCGCGAGCTGTGGCTCAACGGGCATCTATCCCCGGTTGCCGTTGCCGCGGACGAACGCGCCAACCTCTACATCGCCACCAAGTTGTGGCAGACGATCACCCGCGTTGCTCCGCAGCGGAGCCGGCGCCTCGAGATCAAGCACTGTTCAGTGGCGGTCGAGATCCTGGACTACCTCCTGCGCTTCGCCTTCCGGCACGAGCCGGACGGCGACCCGGAACTCGTCGCCGAGTCCCGGGTCGCGATGACGCAGTACCTGCGGACCAGGATCGATGACTAGCCCGCTCCCGCGCTAGCCCTCCAGTTTCGAGCGCACACCTTCCTCGACCTTCTTGCCCAGATCGGGGTCGACGTTGCGCCAGTAGTCGAAGACTCGCGACAGCACCGGCTCCTTGACGCCCTTTGAGACGTGCCCGATGATGTTGTGCGCCAGTCGGTCCCGCGCCTCATCGTCGAGGACTTCGCGCACCATGGTGCCGGCCTGGCCCCAGTCGTCGTCGTCCTCCCGCAGAACGTAGGCGGTGCGCACCATGTCACCGTCAGACGCCCAGTGCACCTCCGCCGCGCGCGCCGGATCGGCCTGCGGGCCACCCATGGAATTCGGTGCGTAGACGGGGTCGGTCACGTTGCGGATCCGCATCGCACCGTCCTTGGAGTAGCTGTGCACCTCCACCTTGGGCGTGTTGACCGGGATCTGCTTATAGTTCACTCCCAGGCGCGCACGGTGGGCGTCGCTGTAGGAGAAGCCGCGCGCCAACAGCATCTTGTCCGGACTCAACCCGGTTCCTGGGACGATGTTGTTGGGCTCGAACGCAGCCTGCTCGATCTCGGCGTGATAATCGGTGACGTTGCGGTTCAACGTCATTCGACCCACCTCGTGCAGCGGGTAGTCGCTGTGCGGCCACACCTTGGTCAGGTCGAACGGATTGAACCGGTAGGTCTTCGCCTCCTCGAACGGCATGATCTGCACGTGCAGCGTCCAGCTGGGGAGGTTGCCCGACTCGATCGAGTCGTAGAGGTCGCGCTGGTGGTAGTCGCCATCCTCACCAGCCAGCTGGTCGCCTTCCTCCTGGGTCAGGAAGTCGATGCCCTGGTCGGTCTTGAAGTGGTACTTCACCCAGAACAGTTCACCGGCGGCGTTGATCCAGCTGTAGGTGTGGCTGGAGTAGCCATTCATGTGCCGCCAGGACTTGGGAATGCCGCGATCTCCCATCAACCAGGTGACCTGGTGAGCGGATTCGGGTGACAACGTCCAGAAGTCCCACTGCATGTGGTGGTCGCGCAGGTTCGACGACTGCAGCCGCTTCTGCGAGCGGATGAAGTTCTGGAACTTCATCGGGTCGCGGATGAAGAACACCGGAGTGTTGTTGCCGACGAGGTCGAAGTTGCCCTCCGAGGTGTAGAACTTCAGTGCGAACCCGCGCGGGTCGCGCCAGGTGTCTGGGCTGCCGCGCTCCCCGGCGACGGTGGAGAAGCGGGCCACCATCTCGGTCTTGGCGCCGGGTTGGAGGAACGCCGCCCGGGTGAACCTGCTGACATCCTGGGTCACCTCGAACGACCCGAACGCTCCACCGCCCTTGGCGTGCGGCTGACGTTCCGGGATGCGCTCGCGGTTGAAGTTGGCCATCTGCTCGATCAGGTAGTGGTCCTGGAGCAGGATCGGCCCGTCGGGCCCGACGGTGAGGGAATGTTCGAAGCTAGGAACCGGCGCACCGGCGTCGGTGGTCGCGTACTTTTCGGTCATCGTGTGTCCCCTATCTCAGGCGGGAGGCGCCTTCCGACGAGTCGGGTACCCACTACGGCCGCTTTTGCCCACAACGGCCGAACGCCCAGCGCCCGGGGGTGGGAGCGCTGGGCATTCAGGGCCGGTATTAGGGCCGGGGTGCCGGCGTTGCGCCGCTGCCCGGACCAGTGGCACCCGGGGGCGGGCCCATCGGTCCGAACCCGGAACCCGGGCCCATCGGAGCCCACGCGCCGGGGCCGGGGCCGGGCATCATCGGGCCCGGCATCATCGGCGGTCCGCCGCGGTGATGGAATTCGGCGTTGCCGTGGTGACGCCACCCGCCTTCGCCACCGCTGTGGCGGCCCATGGCAAAGCCGGTGAAGAAGACGGCACCGGTGATGAACACGATGCCAGCCACGATCGCCACCCACGCGGCGACTTGGTAGAGCCGGCTCGGCCGAGCGCTTGGGGCGGGCTCGTAATAGACCGGCGGTGCCGGTGGTGGCGGCGGAGGGGGCAGGGTGGCGACGGGTCCGGTCGCGGTCTCGTCGACACGTTCAGGTGATTCGGTCATGAATCGATGATGCGAGCTGGGTACATAGCAGCGGATAGGTAGCACCTTTGAAAAGCCTATGAATGGTGACCCGCGCGGCGAACCAGTGCCCGATCCGCCGTTGCGGGCAGTTTTCCCGCGGGCGTTGGTGGGCATTAGGAGCCCATGGACAATCTGGCGCGACTACGACACGCCGAGCAGCGGATCACCAAGGTTCAACGGCGTATCTGGCTGGCGCAGCTCCTGACGTGGCCGACGATCATCGCCGCGGCCGTGGTGTCGGTCGCCGCACTCATCTGGCTGCGTCAGCGCCGATCGGCCGGAGGCAGGCACGAAATGCCGGACCTGCCCGGCGCGCACGAGGCGGGTTCGGTCGATGGCCAGGCCGGCGGCGTCCCGGCTGCGCCGTGACGAGAGCTCCGCTCACCACGCTCACCAGGGCTTGAACGGGTTCACCGCGAACTGCAACACCCGGTAAGGCGCTCGGTCCCGAGGCCCGGTGTTCCACTGGCTGATGAACACGCGCACCTCGTCGAGCGTGGAACCCGGCGAGATGTACCCGCCGTAGGGCTGGGCCAGCTGGTTGTCGCCCGGCGGCGGCAGGTCGTCCGCCGGGGCAGGCCAGTCACCGGCCTGCACCACCGTCGTCACCGGGGCGGCACCCAGTCCGGTCGGGTCGTAAGCCACCCGCATCTCCATGTTTCCGGTGCTGGCATTGAAATAGGACAGCACCGGCTTGCCGTCGACCTGACGCAGGCTCATCTCACCGATCCGATCGGGCCACAGCGGTGTCGGCGGCTTGTTCCATCCTGCACCCGCCGCCCATCCCTGCCAGCGCGACCGGTCGGTGAACGCCTCAGGGGTGGCGCGGTAGAGCACCACCGGTCCGGACCGGTCGAAGTTGTTGGCGACGATGTAGACCCACCCGGTCTGGGAGTCCGGCGTCGGGACCGGGTCGTAGTAGCCGCTGATCTGGGTCTGCCGACCGCCCGCGTAGGAGGCCGGGCGCTGCGAACCGGGAATCGTCTGCCAACCACCCTGTCCGGCAACCGCTTTCACCAAGCGCGAGGTTTGTGGCACGAGGTTCTTGGTGGTGGTCACCAACAGATAGTTCTGCCGGTTGATCTGCACCACCCCGGCGGGGAGCTGAGAGGCGCCGGTCGGCGCGGGGTCGGCCAGCAGCGGCTTGTCGACCCCGGTCACTCCGGTGTAGCGCACGCCGCCCGGATCGTCGACGGAGTCGCCGGCCACCCGCAGCGCCACCGGGGAGAACCAACCGCCGAACCCGACCCCCTGACCGGCGAAGCTGTCGCCGCAGATCTGCAGCAGCTCGGTGGGGAATTCCATGAACTCGCACAGATCAGTGGCACCGATGCCGTAGTCGCGGGTGGGAGTACCGGTGCCCGCGACCGGTCCGATGCGCACCACCTGACCCGGTGCCAGCGGCGCCAGGATCGGGGCCGGCGCCGGATTCGGCGGGTCAGCGGCCGCACCCGGGGCCAGTACCAGCGCCGAGATCGACGAAATGGCGCAAACTACTCGCACGTTTGCGCCCAAACTGACGTTTCGGCGCAACGGCGATCAGAGCTCGGCGGCCAGCAGCTCGGCGATCTGAATGGTGTTGAGTGCCGCACCTTTTCGCAGGTTGTCACCGGAGAGGAACAGCGCAAGGCCACGCCCGTCGGGCACGCCGGGATCCTGGCGGATCCGGCCGACCAGGGTGTCGTCCACGCCCGCGGCGGCCAGCGGTGTCGGCACGTCGACCAGCGTCACACCCGGCGCGTCGGCGAGCAGCTCGCTGGCCCGGGCGGGCGAGATCGGCTGGGCGAATTCGGCATTGATCGACAGCGAGTGGCCGGTGAAGACCGGCACCCGCACGCACGTCCCGCTGACCGCGAGGTCCGGGATACCCAGGATTTTGCGACTCTCGTTGCGCAGCTTCTGGTCCTCGTCGGTCTCACCGGAACCGTCGTCGACCAGCGAACCGGCCAGCGGAACCACATTGAAGGCAATGGGCGCGACGTATTTGACCGGTGCGGGGAATTCCAGCGCCGACCCGTCGTGCACCAGTTCCTCGGCACCGGAGATCACCGCACGGGCCTGGCTGGCGAGTTCCTCGACACCGGCCAGTCCGCTACCGGACACCGCCTGGTAGGTCGAGGCGATCATCCGCACCAGCTGCGCCTCGTCGTGGAGCACCTTGAGCACCGGCATCGCGGCCATGGTGGTGCAGTTCGGGTTGGCGATGATGCCCTTGGGAAGGGATCGAGCTCGATTCGCGACGTCTCTGTGAAAGTTGACCTCGGACACCACCAACGGAACGTCGGGGTCCTTTCGCCACGCCGAGGAGTTGTCGATCACGACCACCCCGGCCTCGGCGAACCGCGGCGCCTGCACCCGCGACATGGTCGCACCGGCGGAGAACAGCGCGATGTCCAGGCCCGACGGGTCGGCGGTCGCGGCGTCCTCGACCTCGATCTCCTGGCCGCGGAACGGCAGCTTCTTGCCCGCCGAACGCGCCGAGGCGAAGAACCGCACGCTGGTGACCGGGAAGTTCCGCTCTTCCAGCAGGGTGCGCATCACCTGGCCGACCTGTCCGGTGGCGCCCACTACGCCGATGTTGACCATGACTACCGTCCTGTTCCCGCGTACACGACGGCCTCTTCGTCACCGCCGAGGGCGAATGCCTCGTGCAGTGCGGCGACGGCCTTGTCGAGTTCAGAATCCTTGACCAGGACCGAGATGCGGATCTCCGAGGTCGAGATGAGTTCGATGTTGACCCCGACCCGGGCCAGCGCCTCGCAGAATGTCGCGGTCACCCCGGGATGGCTGCGCATGCCCGCGCCGACCAGCGACACCTTGCCGATGTGGTCGTCGTAGAGCACCTTGGTGAAACCGATCTCGCTCTGCAACGCCGTGAGCTTCTCCACGGCGGTCGGCCCGAGATCGCGCGGACAGGTGAAGGTGATGTCGGTCTTGCCGTCCTCGACCTTGGAGATGTTCTGCAACACCATGTCGATGTTGACGTCGGCATCGGCGACGGCACGGAACACCTTCGCCGCGAAGCCCGGTACGTCCGGCAGACCGACAACGGTGACCTTGGCCTCGCTGCGGTCGTGGGCAACTCCGGTCAGGATGGCGTCTTCCATGGGGATGTCCTCGATAGATCCGGTGACGATCGTGCCGGGCTTGTCGGAGTACGACGACCGGACATGAATCGGAACGTTGTAACGGCGGGCGTATTCCACGCAGCGAAGCATGAGCACCTTGGCCCCGCAGGCCGCCATCTCGAGCATCTCCTCGAAGCTGACGGTGTCCAGTCGGTGCGCGTTGGGCACGATGCGCGGGTCGGCGGTGAAGATCCCGTCGACGTCGGTGTAGATCTCGCACACGTCGGCGTGCAGAGCGGCGGCCAGCGCCACGGCGGTGGTGTCCGAGCCGCCCCGGCCCAGTGTGGTGACATCCTTGCTGTCCTGGCTGACGCCCTGGAAGCCGGCCACCAGCACGATCTGGCCCTCGTCGAGCGCCGACCGCAACCGGGTGGGCGTGACGTCGATGATCTTGGCGTTGCCGTGGGTGCCGGTGGTGATCACCCCGGCCTGTGAGCCGGTGAACGAGCGGGCCTGGGCGCCGAGGGACTCGATGGCCATCGCGACCAGCGCGTTGGAGATGCGTTCACCGGCGGTCAGCAGCATGTCCAGCTCGCGGGGCGGCGGCGCCGGGCAGACCTGGCGGGCCAGGTCCAACAGCTCGTCGGTGGTGTCACCCATGGCCGAGACCACCACGACGACGTCGTTGCCGGCTTTCTTGGTTTCGACGATGCGCTCGGCGACGCGCCGGATCCGGTCGGCGTCGGCCACCGAGGATCCGCCGTACTTCTGCACGACGAGCGCCACTGTCTGCCCTTTCGGAATGCGGGAGGTCGGCTCTAAGGATAAAGGGTCCGCGCACCTGCTTTTGTCCCCGAGATCGGCGGTAACGTCCCAGCGGTGTCAGACCAACCCGCCGACCGTCACGCCGACACCCGAGTACCGATCCACCCGCCGATCGCGGCGCGGTGGAGTCCCCGGGCCTTCGACCCTGACGCGATCGTCACCGACGACCAGTTGATCGCCCTGGTGGAGGCCGCGCGCTGGGCCGCGACCTGGGGCGGCCGGCAGCCGGTGCGGTTCGTGGTCGCCCAGCGAGGCAGTCCCACATTCGCCACGCTGGCCGGGCTGCTGCGCCGGGGGAACGGCTACGCCCACGCCGCCGGGGCGCTGATCCTGGTCTGCGCCGACGCCGGCGAGGACGACCGCACGGCGCTGTACTCGTCGTTCGACGCGGGCGCCGCAGTGGCCAACCTGTCGGTCGAGGCGGTGACCCGTGGGCTGATCGTGCATCCGATGGCCGGTTTCGACGTCGAGGGCGCCCGCGCCGCGTTCGATCTCCCCGACGGGGTCAATCCGCTCGTCATGGTCGCGGTGGGAGCGTTGGGCGACTACGCGGACCTGGCGCCGGACATCAGCGAGCGCGACACCCGTCCGCGGGCGCGACTCCCGCTGGAGCAGGTGGTGCTCAACTGGTCAGGAACAGGCTTTCCGCAGCTGGGCTAGCTGGTCGCTGATGCGCGCGTTGAGCAGTCCCATCTCGAAGACCGCCGGCGGTGCGGGCGCGCCCGGGGCGCGGGCTTGGGTCTGGGCACGCACCTGCGGCAACGAACTGACGAACTGATTGGCCAGCTGGGCCAGCTCGGTCGCCTGCTGCGCCAGTGCCGGGTCGGTGACCTTCTGGGCGCGCTCGGCCAGACCGTCGGCCCATTGCTGGTAGAGGGCGTCCTCGGCGACGGTCGGCGGCCCCTCCCCGCCCTTGGCATCGACCAGCGCCGCTTGTGACTTGCTGAAGTCCAGGATGTCGATCACCGGCTTGCACTTCTCCGAAGGCCCGTCGAACCAGGTGGCCCACACGGCGACGCCGACCGCGACGACCAGCATCGTGATGGTGAAGACCCAGCGTGGTCGTCGGCGCATGGTCAGCCAGCGTAGCCGGGTGCCAACGTTTAACCCGCCGGCAACACCACGCGGCTGTCTACGTAACAGAAACATCGTTCACTGCCGGTGAACGGCCCAACGGGAACGGGCCGCCCACCCGCAGGAGATTAGATGGATACAGGGACCACAGCATTCATGCTGTGTTGCATCATCGGGCTGACGATGATGATCCCGGGCCTGGCGCTGTTCTACGGCGGCATGGTTTCGGTCAAGAGCTCGACCAACATGATGATGATGACGTTCGGCGCCGTGGCCGTCGTCGGAGTGCTCTGGGTGCTGTTCGGCTTCTCCATGACATTCGGTACCTCCTACGGCGGCTTCGTGGGCAGCTTCACCGAATTCCTGGGCATGAAGAACCTGTTGGAGTCGCAGACCACGATCTCCGGTCTGCCGGTCAGCTTGTTCGCGTTGTTCCAGGCGTTGTTCGCCGCGATCACCGTGGCGCTGGTCTCCGGCGCCGCGGCCGACCGGATGAAGTTCGCCGCGTGGATGGTGTTCGCGACCGTCTGGGCGGTGCTGGTCTACTTCCCCGTCGCGCACTGGGTCTTCGCCTTCGACGGCGTCGTCACCCCCGACTCGGTCGGTGGCTGGATTGCCAACAGCCTCAAGGCAGTCGACTTCGCCGGTGGTACCGCGGTGCACATCAACGCCGGCGCCGCCGCGCTGGCGGTGGCCATCGTGCTCGGCAAGGGCGCCAGCTGGGGCAAGCTGCGCAAGCCGCACAACGTCCCGCTGACCCTGCTCGGCGCGGGCCTGCTGTGGGCCGGCTGGTACGCCTTCAACGGCGGATCCGCACTGGCCGCGGGCAACTCGGCGGCCATCGTCATGGTCACCACGTTCGTCGCCACCTGCGCCGCCACGCTGGCCTGGCTGGCGGTGGAGAAGATCAAGGACGGCCACGTCACCGGTGTCGGTGCCGCAGCGGGCGCCATCACCGGCCTGGTCGCGATCACCCCGGCCTGTGGTTCGGTGACGCCGGTCGGCGCGATCATCCTCGGTCTCGTCGCGGGCGCCATCTGTCCCTACGCCGTAGGCCTCAAGGAGAAGTTCGGCTACGACGATTCGCTCGACGTCGTCGGCGTGCACCTGGTCGGTGGCGTCATCGGCACCCTGCTGATCGGCTTCCTGGCCAGCGACACCATGCCGAACAAGGTCAACGGCCTGTTCTACGGTGGCGGCTTCGACCAGCTGTGGCGGCAGGCGGTCGCTGCCGGTGCCGTGATGGTCTACTCGTTCGCCATCGCCTTCATCATCGCGTTCGCGATCAAGAAGACCATGGGCATCCGTATCTCCCCCGAAGAAGAGGAGAAGGGCATCGACGCCCACGTGCACCGCGACCTGGCGTACGAGCTCGAGTACGCCTGAGGACCCGAGCCGGGCGCGTCTCCTTCACCCAGCGCGCCCGGCTCGACCCTCCACCCTCTCCACACACATCACGAAAGAGCCTGTCAGAGAACATGTCCGCCACCCTCGCCGAGCTGGCTGAGAAGTCCGCGACGAAATTCATCCTCGCCCTGTTCGTCGACCTGCGCGGAAAGCCCTGCGCCAAACTGGTTCCCGTCGAGGCCATCGACCTGCTGGCCACCGAAGGGGTGGGCTTCGCCGGCTACGCCGTCGGGGCCATGGGCCAGGAACCCAAAGACCCGGACATGATGGCGATACCGGATCCGGAGTCGTTCACCCCGATCCCGTTCATCAAAGAAGGCCTGGCGATCGTGCACTGCGATCCGCACGTCGAAGGCAGTCCGTGGCCCTACGCCCCCCGGGTGATCCTGAAATCGCTGATCCAGCGCGCCGCCGACGCCGGCTTCGAGCCGTGGGTGGGTGCAGAGGTCGAGTACTTCCTGCTGACCCGCGGAGCCGACGGAACGCTCGCCACCGCCGACACCGCCGACACCGCCGCCCAACCCTGCTACGACGCCCGCGGCGTCACCCGGATGTATGACCACCTCACCGCGATCTCCACGGCGATGAACACGTTGGGCTGGTCCAACTACGCCAACGACCACGAGGACGGCAACGGCCAGTTCGAGCAGAACTTCCAGTTCGCCGACGCGCTGACCACCGCCGACCGGGTGGTGACACTGCGCTACCTGCTGTCGATGATCGCCGCCGAGCGTGGCATGGTGGCCACCTTCATGCCCAAGCCGTTCGCCGACCGCACCGGCAGCGGCCTGCACCTGCATCTGTCACTGACCAGTGGTGGCACCGCGGTCTTCCCCGAGGGCTCCGACGAGCGGGGCCTCGGGCTCTCCCCGACGGCGTATGCGTTCATCGGCGGCATCCTCGACCACGCCTGTGCACTGCAGGCCGTCGTCGGACCAACGGTCAACTCCTACAAGCGAACCGGTGCGCTGACAACGACATCGGGCGCGTCGTGGGCGCCCAAGCTGCCGACCTACGGCGGCAACGACCGGACCCACTACATCCGCGTCCCGGACTCCCAGCGCGTCGAATTGCGCGGCGGTGACGGCTCGGCCAACCCCTATCTGGCCATCGCCGCAGCGCTCGGTGCCGGCATCGACGGCATCAAACGCAGCCTCGACCCCGGCCCGATCGGCGGGACCGACGGCCGCACCGCCCTGCCGCCCACCCTGTTGCACGCCGTCGACGAACTGGTGGGCGACCCGGTGATCACCGGGGTCCTGGACACCGCCGGCGACGGGGTGGCCACCTACTTTGCGAACATCAAACGCGACGAGTTCTTCGCCTACCACAGCGCTGTCAGCGCGTGGGAAGTCGACCAGTACCTCACCGCGTTCTGAACTCTGATCCAGGAAGGAACAACCATGTGCGGGATCGTGGGTCTGCACCTGCGCAACCCCCTGCTCTACCCGCGGCTCGGTGAGCTCCTCACCGGCATGCTGTGCGAAATGTCGGGCCGCGGCAGCGATTCGGCGGGAGTAGCCGTCTATGGCGACCCTCGCTGGTCGCCGTCGGGTCAGGGCACCGTCTCCGTGCTCGACATCGCCGACAGCCCCGAAGAAGTGGCCGCCGCCATCCGGGCCGCCCTGGGCACCGAGGTGTCGGTGCACCGCGTCGACGAGACCTACCTGATCTCGGCCGACGCCGGGTCGGAGACCGTGCATGCCGCGGTCACCGCACACTACCCGAACGCATTGATCGCGGGGTTCGGCCGAGATCTGGCCGTACTCAAGGGAGTCGGTCATCCTGAAGCGCTCACCGAAGCGTGGGGCCTGGCGCAGGCGCAGGGCTGGCAGGGTGTCGGGCACACTCGGATGGCCACCGAGTCGGCGGTGATCCCGGCCGGCGCCCATCCATACGCGGTCGGCCCCGAGCAGTGCCTCGTGCACAACGGGTCGTTCGCCAACCACGCCACCATCCGCCGCACGCTGGCCGCCAGTGGCGTGCATTTCGACAGTGAGAACGACACCGAGGTCGGCGCCCGCTTCGTGGCCGACCAGCTGGCCCACGGCCGGGATGTGGAGACCGCGCTGAAGGAACTGTGCGCCACCTTCGACGGCTTCTACACCTTGCTGGTGTCCAATCACGACTCGTTCGCCGTGGTCCGCGACGCCATCGCCTGCAAGCCCGCCGTGATCGCCGAAACCGCGGACTGGGTGGCGATGGGCAGCGAATACCGCGCGCTGGCCGGGCTTCCCGGCGTCGAGAAGGCGGTCATCTGGGAGCCCGAACCCGAGGTGGTCTACGCATGGACCCGATGACCACCACATACGATCTGAGCACCACCCCGCTGCGCGAGGTCAACGCCGCGCTGCACGCGCCCCGCCTGTCGGGCGAGTTCCTGCTCACCAACCCCGCCGGTGCTCACAACGTGGCTGTCGGCCTCGACGCTCCCGTGCGTGTCGCGATCGAGGGCCACGTCGGCTACTACGCCGCAGGGATGAACAAGCAGGCCGAGATCATCATCGACGGCAACGCCGGCACCGGGGTCGCCGAGAACATGATGAGTGGCAGTGTCTGGGTGAAGGGCAACGCGTCGCAGTCGGCGGGCGCCACCGCGCACGGCGGCCTGCTGGTCATCGAGGGCAATGCGGCTGCCCGGTGCGGGATTTCGATGAAGGGCGTCGACATCGTCGTGGGCGGCGACGTCGGGCACATGAGCGCCTTCATGGCACAGGCCGGCCGGCTGGTGATCCGCGGCGACGCCGGCGAAGCCCTCGGCGACTCCATCTACGAAGCCCGCCTTTACGTGCGCGGGGACATCGCCTCACTGGGTGCGGACTGCGTCGCCAAGGAGATGCGGGCCGAACATCACGAGGAGCTGGCCCGGCTACTCAAAGCCGCCGGATACGAGGACGACGACACCGCTGCGTATACCCGCTACGGCTCGGCCCGGCAGCTCTACCACTTCCACGTCGACAACAGTTCGGTGTACTGATGACCTACTCAGAAGACGATCGGGCCCGTCGCGGCCTGCGCGAATCCGCCACCTTCGACCGCGCCACCATCGCCGCCATCCAGCGCGCGGCCGAGACCGGCATCTACGACATCCGCGGCTGGGGCGCCAAACGTCCGCTGCCCCACTTCGACGACCTGCTGTTCCTCGGCGCCTCGATGTCGCGCTATCCGCTGGAGGGCTACCGCGAACGGTGTGACACCGACGTCGTCCTCGGCGATCGGTATGCCAAACACCCACTACACCTTGATATTCCGGTCACCATCGCCGGCATGTCGTTTGGGGCGCTGTCCGGTCCGGCCAAGGAGGCACTGGGCCGGGGTGCCAGCGAAGTGGGCACGTCCACCACCACCGGTGACGGCGGGATGACGCCGGAGGAACGCGGCCAGTCCAAGTACCTGGTTTACCAATACCTTCCGTCGCGCTACGGGATGAACCCCGACGACCTGCGCAAGGCCGATGCCATCGAGGTCGTCCTCGGCCAAGGCGCCAAGCCCGGTGGTGGCGGAATGCTACTGGGGCAGAAGATCTCCGAGCGGGTCGCCGCGATGCGCACCCTCCCGGAGGGCATCGATCAGCGCTCGGCTTGTCGTCATCCGGACTGGACCGGGCCCGACGACCTCACCATCAAGATCAACGAGCTGCGCGAGCTCACCGATTGGGAGAAGCCGATCTACGTCAAAGTCGGCGCCACCCGCACCTATTACGACGTGAAGCTCGCGGTGGCCGCCGGTGCCGACGTGGTCGTGGTCGACGGCATGCAGGGCGGCACCGCTGCCACCCAGGACGTGTTCATCGAGCACGTCGGCATCCCGACGCTGGCCGCCCTGCCGCAGGCCGTCCAGGCGCTGACCGAGCTGGGTGTGCACAGAAAAGTTCAGCTCATCGTCTCCGGCGGCATCCGCACCGGCGCCGATGTCGCCAAGGCGATGGCCCTGGGCGCCGACGCGGTGGCGATCGGCACCGCGGCACTGATCGCGCTGGGTGACAACGATCCGAAATATGCCGCCGAGTACGAAAAGCTGGGCAGTGCTGCCGGTTTCTACGACGACTTCCAGGATGGCCGCGACCCCGCCGGGATCAGCACCCAGGATCCCGAACTGGCCGCCCGGCTGGACCCGGTCGAGGGCGGCCGACGGCTGGCCAACTATCTGCGGGTGCTGACCATGGAAGCCCAGACTATCGCCCGCGCCTGCGGCAAGGCGCACCTGCAGCACCTGGAGCCCGAGGATCTGGTCGCGGTCACCATCGAGGCCGCGGCTATGGCGCGGGTGCCGCTGGCCGGCACATCCTGGATCCCCGGGAGCGGCCTGTGAACGAGACAGCCGACATCGTCATCGTCGGCGGCGGCATCGAGGGGTGCTCCGCCGCGTGGGCGCTGAGTCAGCGTGGCATCACCGATGTCGTTGTGCTCGAACGCCATACCGTCGGTTCGGGAATGACCGGTAAGTCGAGCGGGATCGTGCGCTGCCACTACGGCGTCAGCTCGCTGGCCGCGATGGCCACCATCGGCCTGGAGGTGTTCGAGAAGGCCGAGGAGATCTTCGGCGGTGACATCGGCTTCCGGCAGACCGGCTACGTCGTCGGTGTGGGCGAGCCGAATGTCGACTCGCTGCGCAAAAGCCTTGCCGCCCAACGGGCGGTCGGCGTGCAGACCGAGGAGATCGACGCCGCCGAGGTGGCCCGGTTGTGGCCGTTCGCCGACTTGTCCCCGTTCGCCGCGTTCGGCTGGGAGGCCCGCGGCGGATACGGTGACGCCTACCAGACCGCGCAGGCATTCGCCGTCGCCGCTCGCGCTGCCGGGGTGCGGATCCGCCAGGGCGCCACGGTAACCGAGCTGCTGACCGACGGCGACACCGTCACCGGAGTGGCACTGGCCGACGGCAGCCGGATCAGCGCGGGCACCGTCGTCGTCGCGACCGGGGTCTGGACACAGCCATTCCTGACCCCTTACGGCATCGACGTCCCGATCCGGGTGGTCCGCGAACAGATCGTCATGATCTCCCCGGGCGTCGACCTCGGCCCGGTTCCGGTGTTCTCCGATCTGGTGTCGCTGCAGTACGTGCGGCCCGAGGTCGGCGGCGACGTGCTGTTCGGCAACAGCGATCTCTCCGACGTCGCCACCGCGGATCCGGACGACTACCTCAACCGGGCCACCGAGGACTTCGTCGATCTCACAGTCGAGAAGGTGGGCACCCGGTTCCCCGGCTTTCCCGACGCGGCGATCACCACCAGTTACGCCGGGTGCTACGACGTCACACCCGACTGGAACCCGGTCATCTCGCCGAGCGGCCGAGACGGGCTGTTCGTGGCGGCCGGGTTCAGCGGCCACGGTTTCAAGATCGCACCCGCGGTGGGGCGGCTGGTCGCCGACCTGATCGTCGACGGACACAGCGGCGATCCGCGGATCCCCGAGACCGATTTCCGGCTGTCCCGGTTCGCCGACGGCGATCTGCTGAAGAGCCCGTACCCGTATGTGGGTGCCGGGCAGATGCGATAGTGCGCGTGTGACCGATCTGCTCCGCAACCAGTCGGGTACCGCACGTGACCGCGAGCCCGACGAGCCGGTGGCCGAGCTGGAGTTCGAAGCGGCGATCGCCCGCAACGTACGCCTGCTGCGCCAACAGGTGGGCCTGTCGGTGGCCGACATGGCGGCCCGGGTGGGCATCTCCAAGGCGATGATGTCCAAGATCGAAAACGCCCAGACGTCGCCGAGTCTGTCCACGCTGGCCTTGCTGGCCAGAGGCTTCGACGTGCCGGTGACCACGCTGTTCCGCGGCGCCGACGTCGAGCGTCCCGCCGCGTTCGTCAAGGCCGGCACGGGCGCGCGCATCGTGCGCAACGGCACCCGCGAGGGCCACGAGTACGAGCTGCTCGGTTCCCTGCGCGGTGAGCACAAGCGGCTGGAGTGCCTGCTGGTCACGCTGTCGGAGAAGAGCAAGACCTATCCGCTGTTCCAGCACCCCGGCACCGAGTTCATCTATGTGCTCGAAGGCGTCATGGACTATGCGCACAGCCGCTCGGTGTACCGGTTGCAGCCGGGCGACTCGCTGCAGATCGACGGCGAGGGTGCGCACGGGCCGGTGGACCTGATCGAGGTACCGATCCGGTTCCTGTCCGTTATCGCGTTCCCTGACTCCCAGGTCTGACGGCCCGCGCGGTGGCGGATCGGGCCTTGCTCCGCGGCGCTGTCTGTTGAGCGTTCGACGCGACGGCTTTGCTCACCGTGGCTGTCCTCTTGGTACCGCGGGCCGGCGCCAGGGCCGCGGCGGATTGCGGTCGCCGCGATTGGACCCTGGCGCTGGAGCGGTTCGGCTGTGTCGCCGGGCCTGCCGCCGGCGTGCTGGCCGGCTCTGACCCTCTGGCGGCCGACTGCGGGACCGTCGGCGGCGGTGCGATGGACAACGCCTCGGCGATGGAGATGGGCAGTGACAGCACCAGGCCCACCGGGCCGGGGCTCAGCAGCCCGAACGCCGCGTCGAACAGTGGGGTGGAGCAGCAGTTGAGGGTGGTGTCGAGGTATACCGCCGGAGCATCGAGGAACGCCTGGAGCCAGGTCTGTGGCGTGGACGGGTATTTTCCGGTGGCTTGGACCAGATAGGCGGCGGTGACGGCCGGGCTGACGAAAGCGCCGGCGAGGCTCAGCGGCATGAGGATCGAGAACCTGACGGCGGCGGCGGCGACGGCGACGACGTGATCGACCACCGTCTGGGCGACCATGGCCGGGTTGCCACCGTCCTGGCCGGCGAGCCACCGCGCGTAGGTGGCCTGGTTGCTCGCGAGCTGGGACAAGATCGGCAGCGGCGGGTAGTGCGTGACCAGGTCGGACAGTTTCGCCAGGTTGGCGTGGGTGTGGTCGGCCAGGTCTTGCCAAGCGCCGGCGAGCGCCACCGGAGCGCTGCGCGCTGCGGGCAGTGGGTCGGCGAGCGGCGCGGCCGCCACGATGCCCACGGAAAGCGACAGCGAGACACCGGTCGCGAGCACGGAGCGGACGCTCAGTTGCACGGATTCCCCCGTTCGACGCCTTCGGAGACGTCAATTTACCGCGTCGCCGACCTCCGGGGTGATGCATTTGGGGCCGAACTTTGGCCAGGTGGCACGGCGGGAGTACAGTACGGAACTGTGCAGCGGGTGCTCCTCCTCGGACGCCGCGACAGGGCCTGATCCAGACCGGCTTCCTGTCGCGGGTGTTCGCGATGCGCCGGTCTGAAGTTCAATCCAAGACACCCGGAGCCCAATCGTGACCACCCAAAATCCGTCGTTCGATTCTGTCGACGCCTACGTATCTGCCCGCACCATCAACACCCCGGACGGCCCGCGCCGTGACGGTCAGCCGTCCTGGAACACCCAGCGCAACTCCTCGATGCCGGTCTTCCGCTACCGGCCGTTCGCCGCCGAAGTCCCAGGAGGAGAGGCCGCCCCTCCGTTTGACCGCACCTGGCCGGACAAGGTCATCGACCACGCGCCGCTGTGGTGCGCGGTCGACCTGCGTGACGGCAACCAGGCCCTGATCGATCCGATGAGCCCCGCCCGCAAGCGCCGCATGTTCGAGCTGCTGGTCAAGATGGGCTACAAGGAGATCGAGGTCGGTTTCCCGTCGGCCAGCCAGACCGACTACGACTTCGTCCGCGAGATCATCGAGCAGGGCGCCATCCCCGACGACGTCACCATCCAGGTGCTGACACAGTGC
Organism: Mycolicibacterium litorale; assembly: GCA_002007745.1. Classification (GTDB taxonomy): domain Bacteria; phylum Actinomycetota; class Actinomycetes; order Mycobacteriales; family Mycobacteriaceae; genus Mycobacterium; species Mycobacterium litorale_A. The sequence goes on from CP019882.1 coordinate 5,567,027, forward strand.
CGCGACGAACTGATCGAGCGGACCTTCGAGGCCTGCCACGGCGCGCCCAACGTGATCGTGCACTTCTACAACTCGACGTCGATCCTGCAGCGCCGCGTGGTGTTTCGCGCCAACCGCGACGAGATCAAGAAGATCGCCACCGCCGGCGCACGCAAGTGCCTGCAGGAGGCGGTCAAGCATCCCGGCACCCGCTGGCGATACGAGTACTCCCCGGAGTCCTACACCGGCACCGAACTGTCCTACGCGCTGGAAGTCTGCGACGCGGTCTCCGAGATCATCGAGCCCACCCCGGACTGGCCGCTGATCGTCAACCTGCCGGCCACCGTCGAGATGGCCACCCCCAACGTCTACGCCGACTCCATCGAGTGGATGAGCCGCAACCTGGCTCGCCGCGATTCGATCATCCTGAGCCTGCATCCGCACAACGACCGCGGAACTGCCGTTGCCGCAGCCGAATTGGGCTACCAGGCCGGTGCCGACCGGATCGAGGGCTGCCTGTTCGGTAACGGTGAACGCACCGGCAATGTGTGCCTGGTGACGCTGGGGCTGAACATGTTCTCCCGCGGTGTCGACCCGCAGATCGACTTCTCCAACATCGACGAGATCCGCCGCACCGTGGAGTACTGCAACCAGCTGCCCGTCCACGAGCGTCACCCCTACGGCGGTGATCTGGTCTACACCGCGTTCTCCGGTAGCCACCAGGACGCCATCAACAAAGGCCTGGACGCCATGAAAGTGGCTGCCGACGAAGCGGATTCCGATGTCGACGACATCCTGTGGCAGGTGCCGTACCTGCCGATCGACCCCAAGGACGTCGGGCGCACCTACGAGGCCGTGATCCGGGTGAACTCGCAGTCCGGCAAGGGCGGGGTGGCCTACATCATGAAGGCCGACCACGGCCTGGCATTGCCGCGGCGACTGCAGATCGAATTCAGCCGCGCCATCCAGCAGATCACCGACGGTGAGGGCGGTGAGGTGTCGCCCAAGGAGATGTGGGACGCCTTCGCCGACGAGTACCTGTCGCCGATCCAACCGTTGGAGCGCATCAAGCAACGAGTCCTCGGCGCGGAAGTCGACGGCGGGATCGACGTCATCGAAGCCACCGTGAAGATCGACGGGGTGGAGACCGACATCCGCGGCGAGGGCAACGGCCCGCTGGCCGCGTTCGTCGACGCGCTGGGCACAGTCGGTTTCGACGTCAGCGTGCTGGACTACTCCGAGCATGCGATGTCCGCCGGTGAGGAAGCCGCGGCCGCGGCCTACGTCGAGGCATCGGTCGGCGGGCGCACCGTGTGGGGGGTTGGCATCGCGACCTCAATCACGACTGCGTCACTGCGGGCCGTTGTCTCGGCCGTGAACCGGGCGGCGCGACTAAGTCCGGCGGGCAGCGGAGCGACCCAGGGGAACTCAGGCAACTAAGCTGAGCCCGCACGCCCGACGACTTAAGGAGTAGGTCATGGACTGGGGTTCGACATGGGATTTCCTCTGGCACTTCCTGATCATTTTCGCCTGGATCGCCTACCTGCTGGTGCTCTTCCAGATCCTGACCGACCTGTTCTGGCGTGACCACACCACGTCCGGCTGGATCAAGGCGGTGTGGGTGATCTTCTTGATCGTCTTCCCCTGGCTGACTGCGCTGGTCTACCTGATCGCACGCGGCAAGGGGATGACCGAACGGGCTCAGGCTGCCGCGCTGGCCGCCAAGAAGGAAACCGACGCCTATATCAGGCAGGCCGCCGGACGGTCGCCCGCTGAGGAGATCGCCCACGCCAAGGAGCTTCTGGACGCCGGCACCATCACCGAGCCGGAGTACGAGTCGCTGAAAGCCAAGGCGCTCAGCTAGTCGCTGTCCTCATTGCGCCGCCGCCGCGGTCGTCGTGGTCACTGCCATCGACACCGCGGCGGGCGGCGGCGGCGTCGGCGTCGGGAACTTCGTCTCGTGGCCCGAGTCGGCCGATACCCGGCTCGACGCCGGGTCGCCCACGGCATCGGAGACCGTGTACAAACCCATCACCGCCACCGCTGTGACACTCACCGCGGCGGCCAGTATTCGTTTCGTGCTCATGCCAAACACACCTTTCGGCGACAACCAGAATTACCGGTATGGGCCCAAATCGACGGTAACGCTGCGCAATTGACAATCGGCACACGCCAAGCAACCCCGATTGACACCCACATGCTCTTGAAAGCAGAAATACAGAACTGCCGATGCTCGGTGACAGCGCGGCTTCAGAAAAGCGCGAACTGCTGACCCTGGTCGACCGACGGGGCGAACTCGTCGATCCCGGTGCCGTTGGCCACCGACGCAACCGAATCCATGAACTGCCGATCGGATAGCACCGGCACACCCAACTCCCGGGCGAGATAACCCTTGCCCTGTTCGGCGGCCGGCTCGTTGCAGATCACCAGCGAGGTCTCCGGATCGACCGCGTCGGCATAGGCCAGCCCGGCGTGGATGATGCGCTCGACCAGCTCCTCATGGGTGCGGTCCACCTCGGCCGACAACGCCACTCGCATGCCCTGCACCAAGGGACCGCCGCGGCGGTAGGGCCCCGGGTTGAGATACGGGCAGGGCATCCGAGAGGCCAGCATTTTCAGTGGGCGCAGCTCGTCGTGGGTGACCCGGCCGTTGGGCCAGAGCCGCCGGGTGGCCGGGCGGACCGGCAACCACACCTGCCGATCACGCGCCCGCTCCAGTGCGGGGGTGAGCACCCGGGACAACACCAGGGCGTCGTCGAAGGCGTCGTGGGCCCGGGTCTGGCACACGCCCCAGTGCCGGGCCAGGGTTTCCAGCCGCAGATTCTCCAGACCGAGGTCCAGGCGCCGGGCCAGCTCGACGGTGCACATCACCGTGTCGATCGGCAACGCGGTTTCGGCCATCTCCGCCTCGGCGGCCAGGAAGGCGTAGTCGAACGCCACGTTGTGGGCGACCAGTGTGCGGCCGTGCAGCAGATCGATGACGTCGGGTGCGATCTCGGCAAAGGTGGGCTGATCCTCCAGCATCTCGGCGGTCAGGCCGTGGATGTGCGTGGGTCCGGGATCGACACCGGGGTTGAGCAGGCTGACCACCGAATGCTCCACCCGCCCGTCCGGGTCCAGGGCGAGCGCGGCCAGGCTGATCACCCGCGCGTGCCCCGGCCGAAATCCCGAGGTCTCGACGTCCACGACCACCCAGCCCTCGCCCGGCTCGGCGGCGGGTCGACCCCAGGTGTTGCTCACCCAGTCAGAATGGCACGCACCCCCGACAGCGCCCGGTACATCAGATCCGTGTCGGGCCTGCTACCTGGACTGCGCATAAACTTTCAGGCGATGGCCAGGCCGACGATGACACTGCGGGGCGCGCCGCGCTGACCGCCGGATCCGCTGCGCGCTGGGCCTCCCGCGTCTCCGGCCGCGGCGCCGGCGCCATGATCGGCGGCCTGGTCGCGATGACCCTGGACCGCTCGATTCTCGGCCAGCTGGGTGCGGGGCGCCGCACCGTCGTCGTGACCGGCACAAACGGCAAGTCGACCACCACCAGAATGACCGCCGCTGCACTGGGCACGCTGGGACCGGTGGCCACCAACGCCGAGGGCGCGAACATGGACGCCGGCCTGGTGGCCGCGCTGGCCGGGGCCCGCGATGCCGAGCGCGCCGCCCTCGAAGTCGACGAGATGCACGTGCCGCATGTCTCGGATGCGGTGCACCCGGCGGTGATCGTGCTGCTGAATCTGTCCCGCGACCAGCTCGACCGGGTGGGTGAGATCAACCACATCGAGCGGACGCTGCGGGCGGGCCTGGCCCGCCATCCGGACGCGGTCGTCGTCGCCAATTGCGACGACGTGCTGATGGCCTCGGCGGCCTACGACTGCCCCGGGTGGTGTGGGTGGCAGCCGGCGGCGGCTGGGCCAACGACTCGGTCAGCTGCCCACGCAGCGGTGAGGTCATCGTCCGGGACGGAGCGGACTGGTATTCGACGGGCACCGACTTCAAGCGGCCCACACCGCAGTGGTGGTTCGACGACTCGACACTGTACGGACCGGACGGGCTGGAACTGCCGATGCGGCTGTCGCTGCCCGGCGTGGTGAACCGGGGTAATGCCGCTCAGGCGGTGGCCGCGGCCGTGGTGCTTGGCGCCGATCCCGCCGCGGCGGTGGCCGCCGTTGCGCAGGTCGACGAGGTCGCCGGCCGGTACCGCACCGTGCCGATGGGTGATCACACCGCGCGAATCCTGTTGGCCAAGAACCCCGCCGGCTGGCAAGAGGCACTGTCGATGGTGGACAAGAGCGCCGACGGTGTGGTGATCGCGGTCAACGGCCAGGTGCCCGACGGCGAAGACCTGTCCTGGTTGTGGGACGTCAACTTCGAGCACTTCGAGGGCGTGCCGGTGGTCGCCGCCGGGGAGCGCGGCACCGACCTGGCCGTCCGGCTCGGATACGCCAGTGTGCCGCATACGTTGGTACACAACACGATCGATGCCATCACATCCTGCCCGAAGGGGCATGTGGAGGTCGTGGCGAACTACACCGCCTTCCTGCAGCTGACCCGCACGTTGGGACGGATGCGTCCGGCGGGCAGGAGCGCAGCGACTCGGGGCGAAGTGCGGTGAGCACGGTGCGGATCGGGCTGGTGCTGCCCGACGTGATGGGTACCTACGGCGACGGTGGCAATGCGGTGGTGCTGCGACAGCGGTTGCGGCTGAGGGGAATTCCCGCCGAGATCGTCGAGATCACCCTGGCCGATCCGGTGCCGGACTCGCTGGACCTGTACACCCTCGGCGGCGCCGAGGATTACGCGCAGCGGCTGGCCACCAAACATCTGCTGACACACCAGGGTTTGCAGCGCGCCGCTTCGCGCGGCGCACCGGTACTGGCCATCTGCGCGGCGATCCAGGTGCTCGGCCACTGGTATGAGACCTCCGCCGGTGAGCGGGTCGAGGGGGTGGGCATGCTCGACGTGACCACCTCACCGCAGCCGGCACGCACTATCGGTGAGGTGGTGTCCACGCCGGTGGTGGACGGTTTGACGCAGTCGCTGACCGGGTTCGAAAACCATCGGGGTGGAACAGTTTTGGGACCGGATGCCCGTCCACTCGGTGCGGTGGTCAAGGGTGCGGGCAATCGCGACGGCGACGGGTTCGACGGTGCGGTGCAGGGCAGCGTGGTGGCGACCTATCTGCACGGCCCGTGCCTGGCGCGCAATCCGGAACTGGCCGACCTGCTGCTGTCCCGGGTCGTCGGTCCGCTGGAGCCACTGGTATTAGCCGAGGTGGACCAGCTGCGCCGCGAACGGCTGGCCGCCCCCGCCGGGCCTGACCCCATTCGCCCAAACCGACATTACGCAGCGAAAGTACGAGAAGAACCCTGCATTTTGTCGATCTCGGCACCACCACGCCGCAGGAATGCTTCCTTCGCACGCCACAGCACCTCGGCCTGCCTGTCTTCGGCGACAACGCGAATCACTTCCCAGCCCAGCCGTTCCACCGCGGGCAGGCGCCGTAGGTCCTTCACATACTGGCGTCGATCAGTGCGGTGTTGGTCTCCGTCGTACTCGAACGCGAGCTTGATGGCCCGGTACCCCATGTCGAGGTAGGCAATCGGCACCCCACCTTGCAAGATCGGAATCTGGGTCTCCGGCTTTGGCAGCCCGCCATCAATCAAAAGTAACCTCAGCCAGCTCTCCTTCGGGGACTGAGCACCCGCGTCGACCAGTGGCAGAAGATCACGGAGTTGACGCACTCCGCGGACCGGCCCGTACCGCCGCATGAGCAACTCGACGCCCGCACCAGCGAACGGCGTCGCCCGCATCAACGCATCCAAACGTGCCAAAGCCACCGAACGTTTGAGATACCGACCCATGTCGAAGGCGGTCCGAGACGGCGTGGTCACAGCAAGGCCGGCAACTGTGGTGACCTCGTCGTCGGACACCCGATCCATTCGAACGGTGAGGCCCGGTTGCCGCCGACGGTCACCAACGAACACGTCGATGGGCTCATCGTCGTCGACCCACTGCGCGCCGTGCAGAGCTGACGCGGCGACTCCGCCGATGACACCTGTTCGGTCGGTGTAGAGCCAGGCACCGACGGTGCGATCACGCAACGATGGTGCCGCGTATTTCGGAACGTAGACGCCCCGGTACATCTGCCGATACCAGCGCTGCAGATCGTGACGGGACAAGCCGTCGGCCAGCGCTTCCCTGCCGAGGAATACTTCAGTCATGTCGGCATCGTCGCCGCCGGGTATGACAACCCGCCGAGATCGACGTAATGCAGGGATCTTCTCGTACTTTCGCTGCGAGACGTCGGTTTGGGCGTCAGGCGAGCTGGCGGCGGCCGGACAGGGCCCGACCCAATGTCAGCTCGTCGGCGAACTCCAGGTCACCACCCATCGGCAGGCCTGACGCGATCCGCGACACCGTCAGGCCAGGGATGTCGCGCAGGATCCGCACCAGGTAGGTCGCGGTCGCCTCACCCTCGGTGTTCGGGTCCGTCGCGATGATCACCTCGGTGATGTCCACTCCGTCGACACGTTCACCGATCCGGTTGAGCAGCTGGCGGATTCGCAGCTGGTCGGGCCCGATCCCGGACAGCGGGTCCAGCGCGCCCCCCAGCACGTGGTAGCGGCCGCGGAACTCGCGGGTGCGCTCGACGGCCTGCACGTCCTTGGGCTCCTCGACGACGCACACCAACGTGCCGTCGCGGCGGGCGTCGCTGCAAATCCGGCAGCGCTCGGCGTCGGACACGTTGCCGCACACCTCGCAGAACTGCACCCCGTCGCGCACCCGGCCCAGCGCCGCGGTCAGCCGGTCGATGTCGGGCGGCTCGACCGACAGCAGATGGAAGGCGATCCGCTGCGCGCTCTTGGGACCGACGCCCGGCAGCTTGCCGAGTTCGTCGATCAGATCCTGGACGGGGCCTTCGAACAAAAGTCAGGCTCCCGGCAGGCCCGGCGCCTGGGCCTGGCTGGCCAGCGGTCCGAGATGGGTCTGCGCCAGGATCGCGAACTGCCGAGCCGCATCGGCGATCGCGCCGACGATGAGGTCCTGCAGGGTCTCCACGTCGTCGGGGTCGACGACCTTCGGGTCGATGCGGACCCCGGCCACTTCGCCGCTGCCCTTCATGGTCACCTGCACCAGGCCGCCACCGGCCTGGCCGTGCACCTCGGAGGCGGCCAGCGCGGCCTGCGCCTCCATCAGCTTCTGCTGCATCTCCTGCGCCTGCGCCAGCGCGGCCTGCAGGCCCGGCATCAGTTGGTCGCGCATCTGCTCCGCCTGCTCGCGGAAGGCCTCCAGGTTGGGCACCTCACCGGGTTGCATGACAGTCTCCTTGCGTCTTGGTCTCGACTTGGTTTCGCCTGCAGTTTCGGGCAGTCAGCGACTTCAAGCCTAGACGGCGAAGAGTTACGGTGACGCGCGTGCTTATGTCCACCCGCATGCGTGTCGTGGCCGCAGCATGTACCGGGATGGTGCTGGCCGCGTCCACCGTGACTGCGCCGCTCACCCACGCCGCCCCCGCCAACATCGCCGGAATGATCGTGTTCCTCGACCCCGGCCACAACGGCGCCAACGACGCGTCGATGACCAAGCAGGTGCCGACCGGCCGCGGCGGCACCAAGGACTGCCAGACCTCGGGCACCAGCACCGACGACGGCTTCCCGGAGCACACCTTCAACTGGGACACGGTGCTGCTGATCCGGCAGATGCTGACCCAGCTCGGGGTGCGCACCGCGATGTCGCGGGGTAACGACAACCAGGTCGCAGCCTGTGTCGACGAACGTGCGGCGATGGCCAACGCGCTGCAACCCAACGCGATCGTGTCCATCCACGCCGACGGCGGCCCGGCGACCGGCCGCGGCTTCCACGTCAACTACTCCGCTCCCCCGCTGAACCAGGCCCAGGCCGGCCCGTCGGTGGCGTTGGCCCGTGTGATGCGCGACCAGCTCGTGGCGTCCGGCCTGCCGGCCGCCAACTACATCGGCTCCGACGGGCTGTACGGCCGCTCCGATCTGACCGGGCTCAATCTGGCGCAGTATCCGGCGGTCCTGGTCGAATTGGGCAACATGAAGAACCCGGCCGACTCGGCGCTGATGGAGAGCCCGGAGGGGCGCCAGAAGTACGCCGCTGCCGTGGTCCAGGGCATTGCGGCGTTCCTGGCCACCCAGCCGCCCCGAACCAGCTAGCCGTTCTCGACGGTCTTCTTCAGGTTGGCCAGCACCTCACCCTGAATCCGGCGCAGCCCCAGCGGCGCGAAGGTCTTCTCGAAGAAGCCTTTGACGCCGCCCGCCCCGGTCCAGGTGGTCTTGACGGTGACGCTGGAGCCCGGCCCGGCCGGTGCGACGGTCCAGTTGGTCACCATCGAGGAGTTGGCGTCCTTCTCGATGACGGTATGCCCGGCCACGTCGACGGTGGCCTGCACCTCACGCACCCGCGACTTGGTGGCCTGCAGCTTCCATGTGGCCACCGTGCCCTGTCCCTGCCCGCCCTGCAGCACCTGGTACTCGCTGTACTGCGGGGACAGGATCTTGGGCCGCACGCCCTGGTAGTCGGCGACGGCGTTGAGCACGGTCGCGGGTTCGGCGTCGATCATGATCGTGCTGGCCGCGCTGACCTGTCCCATCAGGCAATACTCCTTGAGTGACGTGAGTTCGACAGTGTGATCCACCAGCCATGCGGTCGCATCGACTGGGGCTGCGGACTAGCGTAGTCGTGTGTCTGTTTCCGCAGCACTGACAGCTCACGCTCAGGGCGTGGAGCGGCTTCTGGCCAGCTACCGGGCCATACCCGCGACTGCCTCGGTGCGTCTGGCCAAACCCACGTCCAACCTCTTTCGGGCCCGCGCCAAACGCGATGCGCCGGGCTTGGACACTTCCGGGCTGACCGACGTGATCCACGTCGACGCCGGCGCCAAGACCGCCGACGTCGCGGGCATGTGCACCTACGAGGACCTGGTCGCCGCGACCCTGCCGTACGGGCTGGCCCCGCTGGTCGTCCCGCAGCTCAAGACCATCACCCTCGGTGGAGCGGTGACCGGGCTCGGTATCGAGTCGACGTCGTTCCGCAACGGTCTGCCGCACGAGTCGGTCATCGAGATGGACATCCTCACCGGATCCGGTGAGCTGGTGACGGCAAGCCGCGACGAACACCAGGACCTGTTCCGCAGCTTCCCCAACTCCTACGGCACGCTGGGCTATTCGGTCCGACTGCGGATCGAGCTGGAATCGGTCAAGCCGTTCGTGGCCCTCAAGCACCTGCGGTTCCACCACCTGGCCGACCTGGTCGCGGCGATGGACCGCATCATCGAGACCGGCGGCTACGAGGGGGTCCGGGTCGACTACCTCGACGGCGTGGTGTTCAGCGCGGAGGAAAGCTATCTGACTCTGGGCATGCAGACCGCCACGGCCGGAGCGGTGAGCGATTACACCGGCCAGGACATCTACTACCGGTCCATCCAGCACCCCGACGGCGTCAAGGACGACCGGCTGACGATCCACGACTACCTGTGGCGCTGGGACACCGACTGGTTCTGGTGTTCGCGCGCGTTCGGTGCGCAGAACCCGACATTGCGCCGGCTGTGGCCGCGGCGCTACCGGCGCAGCAGTTTCTACTGGAAGCTGATCGGCTACGACCAGCGGTTCAACATCGCCGACCGGATCGAGGCCCGCAACGGGCGTCCACCCCGCGAGCGGGTGGTTCAGGACGTCGAGGTGCCGATCGAGCACTGCCAGGAATTCCTGGACTGGTTCCTGGACGAGATTCCCATCGAACCGCTGTGGTTGTGCCCGCTGCGACTGCGCGATTCGGGCGGCTGGCCGCTGTACCCGCTGCGCGCCGGACACACCTACGTCAACGTCGGGTTCTGGTCGTCGGTGCCGGCCACCGGCGGCCCGGGCCACACCAACCGCCTCATCGAAACGAAGATCAGCGAACTGGACGGGCATAAGTCGCTGTACTCGGACGCTTTTTACAGCCGCGAGGAGTTTGACGAGCTGTACGGCGGCGAAACCTATAAAACCGTCAAGAAGACCTACGACCCCGATTCCCGGCTGCTTGACCTCTATGCAAAGGCGGTGCAGAGACGATGACGACATTTCGTGACAACCCGGCCCACGCTCCGGCCCGAAAGCTGACTCTGGCCGAGATCCTGGAGATCTTCGCCGCCGGCGGCGAGTTACCGCTGAAGTTCACCGCCTATGACGGCAGCAGTGCCGGCCCTGCGGAGGCCCCGCTGGGTCTGGACCTGCTGACCCCGCGCGGCACCACCTACCTGGCCACCGCACCCGGTGACCTGGGGCTGGCCCGCGCCTACGTGGCCGGTGACCTGGCGGCCCAGGGCGTGCACCCCGGTGATCCGTACGAACTGCTCAAGGCACTGGCGCAGAACCTCGACTTCAAGCGCCCGCCGGCGCGGGTGCTGGTCGATATCGTCCGCTCGATCGGCATCGAACACCTCAAGCCGATCGCCCCGCCTCCGCAGGAAGCACTGCCGCGGTGGCGGCGGATGGCCGAGGGTCTGCGGCACAGCAAGAAGCGCGACGCCGAGGCCATCCACCACCACTACGACGTGTCCAACACGTTCTACGAGTGGGTGCTGGGCCCGTCGATGACCTACACCTGTGCCTGCTATCCGACCGCGGAAGCCTCGTTGGAGGAGGCGCAGGAGAACAAGTACCGCCTGGTGTTCGAGAAGCTGCGGTTGTCCCCCGGTGACCGGCTGCTCGACGTCGGCTGCGGCTGGGGCGCCATGGTGCGCTACGCCGCCCGGCACGGCGTGAAAGCGATCGGCGTGACGCTGTCCCGCGAACAGGCCACCTGGGCGCAGAAGGCGATCGCCGACGAGGGCCTGGCCGATCTGGCCGAGGTTCGCCATTGCGACTATCGCGACGTGCTCGAGAGCGGGTTCGACGCGGTGTCCTCGATCGGTCTGACCGAACACATCGGCGTGGCCAACTATCCGTCGTACTTCGGCTTTCTGCGGTCCAAGCTGCGCACCGGCGGTCTGCTGCTCAACCACTGCATCACCCGCCCGGACAACAAGACCGGACCCAGTGCCGGTGGTTTTATCGACCGCTACGTGTTCCCCGACGGCGAGCTGACCGGCTCGGGCCGGATCATCACCGAGGTCCAGGACATCGGCCTGGAAGTGATACACGAGGAGAACCTGCGCCACCATTACGCGATGACGCTGCGGGACTGGTGCCGCAATCTGGTCGAGCACTGGGACGAGGCAGTCGAAGAAGTGGGGCTGGCCACCGCCAAGGTGTGGGGCCTGTACATGGCCGGATCGCGGCTGGGCTTCGAGACCAATGTCGTTCAGCTGCACCAGGTGCTGGCGGTCAAACTCGATTCCAAGGGCGGCGACGGCGGCCTGCCGTTGCGCCCGTGGTGGACGGCCTAGCCGCTACACCGGATTGGGCGCGACTCCCGCCCCGCACCGGTTCTTGATGTCCAGCAGCGGTTGTCGGATGCCGGTGATGTCGGCTTTCACTTGCGGGTTGTCCGCCATGTATGCCTTCACCTTGGCCAGCACCTGATCGCGCGGCAGTCCGGCGAGGCTGGTGAAGAAGGCGTTCACGTCGGGGTGGGTGAACAGGTACGCCGAGGTGGCGAACTGCACCCCGGTTCGCACGCCTTCCAGGTCGGCGACCGTGCAATTGGGCGGCGCTTGCGGGTTGGGATCGGCTGTCGCCGTCGGGATCGCACCGAACAAGGTGAACGCACTGCAGGCCAGTGCGGCTGTCACCAGCCGACGGGTCACCATGGTCTTCATCGCCCATCCGTTCTGATCGTGTTGCCGGCCCGCATCGCGACGCGGTTGCTTGGACCGACGGTAGGGGCCACCGCCGCGACGCGCGCTTCGAACTCCCCGAAATCGGCGGTGCCACAGCAACATCACAGAGCGCGTCCGGGAAGTGCACAGCGGTGGGCAGCGCCGTCGTGGTGCTGATCTAGGCTGCGGGGGTGAGTGCATCCCCCCCCCCCCCCCCGCCACGTCGAATTGCGTCCCTGCTCGGGGCCCACCGAATGGCCTGAGCTGGTTCGGATCTGGCGAAGCGCAGTGGAGGCGACGCATCACTTCTTGACGCCGGACGACGTCGATTTCTACCAGGACCGACTGGCTCATCAGTATTTGCAGCTCGTCGAGGTGACCGTGGCCGCCGATGACGGCTCACCGGTCGGGTTCTGCGGGTCGCCGACGGAAACCTGGAAATGCTGTTCGTGGAGCAGCAGCATCGCGGCCGTGGCGTGGGTTCGGTCTTGCTGCGTGACGCGATGGCCAAGCATCCAGGCTTGAAGGTCGATGTGAACGAACAGAATCCGGGGGCCGTGCGGTTCTATCATCGGCATGGTTTCGTCACGCTTGGGCGTTCGGAGACCGACGCCGACGGGCGTCCGTTTCCCATCCTGCACCTGGGTCAGTGAGCCGGACCCGTCAGCGGATCCACCGAACGCCGGGTGCGGCCCGAGCTGGTCTCGACGGCCAGACCTTCCCTGGCCCAGTATTCGAACCCGCCGATGAGCTCGCGCACGCGGGTATAGCCCAGTTCAGCGAGGGCCAGGGCAGCCCGCGTCGAGCCGTTGCACCCCGGCCCCCAGCAGTAGACGACGATGTCGGCGCTGCGGTCCGGCAGTTCTGCCGCGGCGCGCTGGCGCAACGCGTCGCCGGGAATGTGCAGCGCACCCGGGATGTGGCCCTGTTCCCAGCCCGCCATCGAGCGGGTGTCGACCACCACCGGCGCCACCCCGGTCTGTCGGGCGCGGGCGAGGTCGGCCGGGTCGGTCTCGAATGCCATTTTGGCGGCGAAGAATTCGCCGGCAGTCATCGTCATACCCACGATCGAACATCGTGGGGCGCCGGCGGTGAACGGAGGATCAGCGGCGATTCCCGCTGGGTGGCGGCGATCCGATGGCATCATCGCGCTCATGCCGACCAATCAACGGGCGATGCTGGATCGCACCGACGAGCTGATCCTGTCCGCGCTGCAAACAGACGGGCGGATGAGCATCGCCGACCTCGGCCGGGCGGTCTCGTTGTCGCCGAGTTCGGCGGCCGACCGTGTCCGGCGGCTCGTCGACGCCGGCATCATCACCGGCTACACGGCCGTGGTGGACGCCGAGGCCCTCGGTTACCCGATCACCGCCTTCGTCCGCCTGGCGTTCCCGTCGGGCAACTACAAGCCCTTCCACGACCTTATCGAGGTGCTGCCCGAAGTCGTGGAGGCCCACCACGTCACCGGCAACGACTGCTTCGTCATGAAGTTGCTGGCGCGGTCGATGGCCGACCTGGAACGGGTCACCGGCAAACTCGCCACGCTCGGCAGTATCACCACCAGCGTGGTCTACTCCAGCCCACTTCCGTCCCGGCGGATCGCCCCGGCCTAGCCGGATCAGCCTTCGATCCGGCGGGCACCCAGCTCGTTCTGCAACAACTCCAGCGCCACTTCCTCGGGATCACGCCGCGGAGCGGTGTCCTCGTCGCGGCCGACCTCGGCGATCATGCTGTCCTCTTCGGCGCGCAGCGCCTCGACCGGATCGGGGGCCGGCTCGGGCGGTGGCGGCTCGGCCGCCGGGGCCGGCTGGCCGGCACCGACCTCGCAGACCACCCGCCAGTCCACCCGAGGGCGTCCTTGAGCGCATCGCGGATGACGTCGGCGTTGCGCTGTTCGCTCAGCCGCTTGGCCAGCGGCGCCGACTCGTGGCCCAGGATCAGGGTGTTGTTCTCGACCGCCCGCACGATCGCACCGGCCAGCATGACCTCGGTGGTGCGGCTGCGCTGACGGACTTTCTCCCGCACCGTCGACCACATGCTGCGCACGGCCGCCGCACCGGGTTCGCCGCCGGCGGCCGAGGCCGCAGGTGGCGCAGCGGGTTCGGTCGCCGGCGGGGGCGGAACGGTCGGTTCCGGCACCGGGGCCGGCTTGGCGACGGGCTCCGGCCGGGCCACCGGCTCGGGCTTGGCGACCGGCTCCGGCCGGGCCACCGGCTCGGGCTTGGCGACCGGGTCGGGCTTGGGCTCCGGCGCCGGCGGCTGCGCCTGCGTCTTGCGCACGAACTGTCGGCCGGCCGGTGCCGGCGCCGCCGCGCCCATGGCCGCCTCGGCAGCCGGGATGGAGATCTCCATCCGGGTCTCGATCCGCTCGATGCGCTGCAACAGGGCCGCCTCGGTGTCGCTGGCCGACGGCAGCAGCAGCCGTGCGCACACCACTTCCAGCAGTAGCCGCGGCGCCGTCGCCCCGCGCATCTCGCCAAGGCCGGCGTGCACCACCTCGGCGTAGCGGGCCAGCGTCGCCGGTCCGACGCGGGCCGCCTGGTCTCGCATCCGCTCCAGCACGTCGTCCGGGGCGTCCACGACGCCGCGGGCAGCCGCGTCCGGAACCGCTTGCAGCACAATCAAATCCCGGAACCGCTCGAGCAGGTCGACGGCGAACCGGCGCGGGTCGTGGCCGGCGTCGATCACCGACTCCACCGCCCCGAACAGTGCCGCGGCATCACCGGCGGCCAGGGCGTCGACGGCGTCGTCGATCAACGCCACATCGGTGGCGCCCAACAGCGCCAGCGCCCGCTGATAATGCACCCGGTTGTCCTCGGCTCCGGCGAGCAATTGGTCGAGCACGCTCAACGTGTCGCGGGGCGACCCGCCGCCGGCCCGGATCACCAGCGGGAACACCGCGTCGTCGACCTGCACGTCCTCGGAGGCCAGGATCCGTTCGATCAGCGATCGCATGGTCCGCGGCGCCAGCAGCCGGAACGGGTAGTGGTGGGTGCGCGAGCGAATGGTCGGCAGCACCTTCTCCGGCTCGGTGGTCGCGAACACGAAGATCAGATGCTCGGGCGGCTCCTCGACGATCTTGAGCAGCGCATTGAAACCGGCCGTGGTGACCATGTGCGCCTCGTCGACGATGAAGATGCGGTACCGCGACTGGGCGGGGGCATAGAACGCCCGATCGCGCAGCTCTCGAGTGTCGTCCACACCGCCGTGGCTGGCGGCGTCCAGTTCGACGACGTCGACATTGCCGGGCCCGTTGGGCGCCAACGCCACACACGAGTCGCACACCCCGCACGGCGTGGGCGTAGGGCCCTGCTCACAGTTCAGCGACCGGGCCAGGATGCGCGCCGAGGAGGTCTTGCCACACCCGCGGGGGCCGGAGAACAGATACGCGTGGTTGATCCGGTTGGCCGCCAGCGCCGTGCACAGCGGATCGGTGACGTGCTCCTGTCCCACCACCTCGGCGAAGGTTGCCGGCCGGTACTTGCGGTAGAGCGCCACAGTCAGCAGGTTACCTAGCCGCACCGACTCGGCCGGTACGGAGGCTGACTCAGCGCACGACTCGCAGCGTCTGCAGGGTGCGGTCGGCGGCATACGCCACGCGCACGCCGTCGGCGCGCGCTTTGGCCAGGGCGTCGAGCACGCTATCGGTGATCCGCTCACCAGGTGCCAACACCGGTATGCCGGGTGGGTAGGGCGCGACGAGTTCGACGCTGACACGACCGACGGCCCGGCTCACCTCGACCGTCTGGGTGGGGGCGAAGAACGCGTCTCGCGGTGCCATCGCGGCCTCCGGGGTTATCCGGTAGGCCGCCCCCGCGACGACCGGCCGCGGTGCACCGCGGTGTCGCCGGATCGCCGCGACGATCGCGTCGACCAGGCGGGCGACACTGTCGTGGGTGTCCGCCAAGGACACCTGCGCGACGATCATGTCGCGTTCGGCGGCCTCCACCGGAAGACCCGAAGCCAACAAGTCGTTCTCGACCGCTATCCCGTCGGCGCCGGTACCGGACAGCACCAGCGTCAGCTTCAGCGGATCGACGTGCGGTCCGTCGAGGACGACGAGACCGTCGACGCCGCCCAGCGCCTGCCGAGCGGCGCGCACCACGGCGAGCGCCTCGCCCAGCAATGCCGGCCCGTCCTGTTCCAACAGCGCCCGAGCGGCGTCGATGCTGGCGAGGATGGCACCGGCCGGGCTGGTGGTATGCGTTGCCTCGACCCCGGCGTCCACGGCGGCCGGATCGATCCGCCCGCCGTTGACTAGCACCATCGCGGCTTGGCTCCACGCCGGCAATGTCTTGTGCGCGCTGATCACCATGGCGTCGGCACCCAGCTGCAGCGGGTGGTGCGGCAGGTCGGGATGGAAGCCGAAATGCGCCGCCCAGGCCGCGTCCACGATCAGCGGCAGGTCGCTGGCGTGCGCGGCATCGGCCAGCCCCGGATGTCGCCGACGGTGCCGACGTAGGACGGGTCACCCACGAACACCGCCCGCGTCTCGGGGTGCAGCCGCACGGCGTCGGCAACCGCCTCCGGCCGGACACCGAGCGGCAGACCGGTCGCGGCGTCGATCTCGGGGAACACCCAGACCGGCGTGAGCCCGGCGAGCACCAACCCCAGCAGCATCGACCGATGCAGGGTGCGGCTGATGACCACCGAGCCGTTGTCCGGCGCGCCGAGGCCGGGCGCCCCGGCCGTGCCGGCTGCCACCGCGAGTGCCAGCGCCTGGTTGACGTGGGTCGCGCCGCCGACGGAGAACCGGCAGACCTCGGCACCCCACAGCCGCGCAGCCAGCCCTTCGGCCTGCGCCAACACGCCCCGGCTCAACTTCATCGTGTCCAGGCCGGCGTACAGCGGCACGTCACCGGCGACCACATCGCCGACGAGGTCGGTGCGCTGCTTGTGACCCGGAATGGTGAACGGGGTCGGCGGAGCTTCGCTGAACCGCAGCCACGCATCCAACAGCGGGGCTCTCGAGCGCAGGCCGCGCGGGTCCGACGGCATTCCCCGGCTGCTCAGCGCAGCAGTGATTCGGTGGCCGCCAGCAGCGCGCAGGTCGCCAGTCCGTCGATCGCGTCAGTCAAATCCGACACCGGAGGAAAGGTCGGCGCGATGCGAATGTTCTTGTCTTCCGGGTCTTTTCGATACGGGAACGACGCACCCGCCTCGGTGACCGCGATGCCGGCGTCCTTGGCCAGCGCAACGGTGCGCTTGGCGGTGCCGGGCATCACGTCCAGGCTGATGAAATATCCGCCCTTGGGCTCGGTCCAGGAGGCGATCTTCGAGTCGGACAGCCGCTTGTCGAGAATCTCCAGGGCCAACGCGAACTTGGGTGCCAGCAGCTGCTGATGGCGGCGCATGTGCAACCGAACCCCGTCGGCATCCTTGAAGAACAGCACGTGCCGCAGTTGGTTCACCTTGTCCGGGCCGATCGACTTCTTCCCCGCGTGCTGCAGGTACCAGGCGATGTTGCCCAGCGAGCCGCCGAAGAAGCTCACACCGGCACCGGCGAAGGTGATCTTGGAGGTGGAGGCGAACACGAACGGCCGGTGTGGGTGGCCGGCCTTCTCGGCCAGGCCCAGGATGTCGATCTGCGGCGGGAAGTCCATCGTCAGGGTGTGCACGGCGTAGGCGTTGTCCCAGAACAAGCGGAAATCCGGTGCGGCCGTCTGCATCTGGACCAGCCGGCGGGTGGCTTCCCAGGAGTACGTGGTGCCGGTCGGGTTGGAGAACACCGGCACGCACCACATGCCCTTGATCGCCGGGTCGGCGGCGACCAGCTCTTCGATGAGGTCGACGTCGGGGCCGTCCTCCAACATCGGGACGTTGATCATCTCGATGCCGTAGGTCTCGGTGATCGAGAAGTGGCGGTCGTAGCCCGGCGCCGGGCACAGGAACTTGATCCCGGCGCTCTCCTCGATCCACGGCCGCGGCGAGTCGACGCCGCCGTGCAACAACGAGAAGACGACGGCGTCGTGCATCATCTCGAGGCTGGCGTTGTTGCCCGCGATCAGGTTGGGCACCGGGATGCCCAGCAGCTCGCCGAAGATCGACCGCAACCCGGGCAGGCCGTTCAGGCCGCCGTAGTTGCGGGTATCGGTGCCGTCCTCGTCGCGGTACACCTCGCCGGGCAGGCTCAACAGACCGTTGGACAGGTCCAGCTGCTGCGCGGACGGCTTGCCGCGAGTCAGATCCAAGGAGAGCTTCTTGGCCTGCAGGTCGGCGTAGTTCTGTCGCTGCAATTCGTGCTGGGCTTGCAGCTCATCGGGGCCCAGGGACAAAAACGACACCGTGCGCCTTTCACGAAGGGGACCCCGCGCACCCGCCAGAGCCCATTGACCCTTGCTGCCTTCCGGCCCTGGGGGAGTTCACAGGATAGACGCCGCGCGGGGTCCATCGCGAGTGTAATACCCGCCGGGAGTGGTCCCGTCAGGCAGTGGGGGCCGACGGCCTTCGCGGTCAGCTACCATTGCCGACGGAGGATTCGCCTAGTGGCCTATGGCGCTCGCCTGGAACGCGGGTTGGGTTAACAGCCCTCAGGGGTTCAAATCCCCTATCCTCCGCACCGGTCCGAGGTGCGATCGGAGGTCAAACCGCCTGGTCGCACCTCGGACTCACAGTATGAGGAGGGTTGTGGGACGCGCCGTCGCGACTGCAGTGCACCTCACCTTGTGGGTGCTCGCCGGCGTCCTGTACTTCCTGTTCGTCCTGCCCCGGTGGTGGGAGCTGATGGGCGACACCTCGCACACGCTGGGGACCGTGCTGCGCATCGGCACCGGGATCCTGTTCGCCGTGGCCGCGCTGCCGGGGCTGCTGACCCTGATCCGCACCCACCGGCCCGAGCACGACACCCCCGCGTTGGCCGTCCGGTTACGGGTGTCCTCGGTGGCCCTGCACGTGCTGGCCGGTGTGCTCATCGTCGGGACCGCGGTCGCCGAGATCTGGGTGAGCCTGGACTCCGGCGGCCCGTGGTTGTTCGCGGTGTACGGAGCTGCTGCCGCGGTCGCCGTGCTGGGGCTGCTGGCGTTCTACCTGGCCTATACCGCCGAGCAGGCACCCAAACCGCCGAAACCGAAGAAGGAAAAGAAGCCGAAGACCGCCGAGCCCGAGTCCGAGTCCGCCGAAGAGGCCGAGCCCGACGAAGACGCCGAGGCCGACGAAGAGGCCGAACCCAGCACTGCTGACACCGCTGAGGAGGCGGCGGCACCGGAGCAGCCCGAGGCTCTGCCCGAGCCGCGGCCGGTCGACGACGAAGAACCGGCCGGCGGACTGCGCAACAAGCGCCCGAGCGGGAAGAGCAGCCATCGGTTACGCCGGCGCGACCGCGGCAAGGTCGCCCTCGACGAGCCCGAGGACTGACTCCCGGCAGTCGCTATTCGGGCGTGATCGTCGCCGGCGTCGGCAGCTTCAGACCGATGTTGGAGATCTGGATCACGCCGAACGAGGTGAAATTCTCGTACGGCGTGGCCGAGCTGGTGATCTGCAACGTCAGGTTGTCGGTGGCCGGGTTCTGCACGGTGTAGACGATGTTCTCCATGTCGATGCTCACGCTGTGGGACTGCCCGTCGAGCGTCACCGGAACCGGGGTCACCAGGTTGCCGACGACCAGCCCCGTCTTGTTGTCCACCAGTTGGGCGTAGACGAAGCGGCTGGTCCCCAGTCCCTGGTAGTCGAAGCTCAGTGTGGGCGCCCCGACGGTCTGCTGCAGCCCCGTGGTGTCGACCTGGACGTTGATGGCGTTGCTCGCTTTCGACGCCAGCCCCAGCGAATACGGCAGGGAGGCCTGCGGTGCGGGCCCGGATCCGCCGATGATCGGCACGATGCCGAGCACCCCGCCCGAGGCACCGTTCACCGCGTTGAAGGCCGAGCCGAAGAACGGGCTGCCGGCCGTCGGCAGGTCGTTGGACGCGAACCAGTTGCCGTACTGATCGGTGTACTGGAACGCCGGGCCGGTCGGCACCACCTCGTGCTTGACGTACTTGTCGAGCCAGTTGATCGTCGCGTCCAGGTCGCGGGTGCCGGTGGTGTCGTTGGTCAGGCACACCCCGTGACCGCCGCAGAACCAGATCATCTGGGTGGGCACGCCGGCGGCCATCGACTGAGCGTTGTCGATCGCCTGCTGCAGGGTGAACAGGACGTCCACGGTGCCCTGGATGAACAACGTCGGTGCGGTGATGTTGCCCACCACGAAGTTCGGGCCGCTGGCGGCCAGCACCGCCTGCGCGGTGTTACTGAGCACCCCCAGCAGGTCACCGGTGATGATCCCGAGGTAGATCTGGTTGTTGATCCGGGCGCCGGTGGTCACCAGGCTGAGCAGCAGCAGCGAGCCGTAGGAGGTCTTGAACGCCCCGTCGGGATACAGCGAGTTGTTCAGCGAGTTCCAGGCGATGCCGGGCACGATCGCATCGATGCGGGAGTCGGTGCCGGCGGCGACCAGCTGGATGCCCCCGCCGTAGGAGCCGCCGACCATGCCGACCGCCGGGTCGTCCGCGCCGTCGAGCTGCGACTTGGACTGGGTGGCCACCCAGTCCAGGATCGACGAGACGTCGCGCCCCTCATAGGCGGGGCTGTCCAGTTGCAGGATGCCGCCGGATGCGAACTCGCCGCGGGGATCCCAGGTGACCACGTTGTAGCCGGCGGCGCGCAGCGGCTGGACACCCGGGGTCAGTCCTTTGATCCCATAGGTGGTGTAGGGATCGGTCTGGCCCGCGCTCGCCAGCCCGGGCCCGTTGAGGACGGTGGGCGCCTTGGCGCCGGCCGCGACGCCGTCCGGGCCGAGCGTCGAGGCGGGGAACCAGTTGACACTGATCAGGGTGCCGTCGAACGAGGGCATCTTGTAGGTGAACGCCACCGGGTCGGTGGCCGGCAGAACCGACGACGAATTGAAGGTCGCGACCTGCGAGTACCCGATGATCGGCGCGAGCAGGTCGCCGAGAACCGGCGCCTGGTGCAGCGCCACCAGTACCTGCGGCACGAACCCGCCGACAATCGGGATGCCGGCCAGCAACTGGTCGAACTGGGTCGTCTGTGCGACCAGGATCTTGAACTGCTCGTTCCCGCCGCCCAGGACGGACTGGTCGGGCAGATAGGTGAAATTGCCCAGCACGTAGTTCGAGTCACCCGTGGCCGAGAAGGTGACCTTGCCGCCCGCGCTCGGACCGCTGATCAGCGTGTAGGTCAGGGTGGTGCCGGTCGGCGCCGTGGCCCCGGTGCTGCCGTTGACGATGCCGTCGACGATGCCGAGTGTCGGAGCGACGGTGATCGGGTTGCCGGTGCCCGTCAGCGACGACGTGGTGGTCAGCGCCGTCGGAGTGTAAAGGGTTGTCGCGGTTGCAGATTCGCGACGGGTGAAGGCCGCCAGCGCGAGTCCCAGCGGGGAGTCCACCGGGGTGCCCGGCAGGCCGCCGGGCGACGGGTCGAGGGCGCCGTGGACGGCGGTGGTCAGTGCGCTGGACGCCTGCTTCACCGGGGCCGACAGCTCGGTGGCACCGGCGGCCCGGGTACTCGGCTCAGCCGCGGTGTCCGGCGACGCCGCCGGTTCGGTGTCGTTTGCCTTCGGATCCGACGGACTGCTGCTCTGGGCCGACGACGGCGAGCTGGCGCGGCGCTGCACCACGCCGGCCGTCGGCCGTTTCGACGACGAGGACTTGACGCCGGGAGTGCTGGCCGCACGCGATGAGCCGGCCGATGCCGGGCGCCTGGCCGTCCCGGACGCAGCCGCGGACGCCTTCGAGGCCGAATTGGAGCTCGCCGCTGAGGATCCCGTCGAACTGTCGGCCCACGCCACCCCGTACCCGCTGGACAGGACGGCTGCTCCTACCCCCAGGGCCACCGCTAGCCCGCCGACGCGGCCCACGAACTTCGAAGCACCCATAATTCTCGTCCTCCCGACAACGCCGACGGCTACCCAGCGGAGGGTAACTCTCCGACCGACGCGGTTCGGTCGAATCTGAAAATCGTCGACGTTGGATTTGCTGATCCTGCAGCATCGGGTCAAGACAGGTTGTGCGGCAACGGCATCAGGCGTAGTCGAAGTCTGTGGAACCGATGCGATCCGGGGCGGTGTAGTTGATGTAGATCGGCCCCTGCTGGAAGGGCGTGTAACCGGTGTTGATGTAACCCTGATGGATCAGGCTCGGTTGGTTCGCCGAGGTGATCGTGTAGCTGTACAGCAGCACTCCGTCTGCGGTGTACACCGACACCACGGTGCCGGCCGGCAGCCCGAAGTTCCCCGCGATCGAGGTCAGCATGGTGCCGTACACACCACCGGAATCGATGATCGCGCCGGTGTCCACCGCGGACCCGTTGTTGATCTTGATCTTGACGTTGGCGATCGGCGCGCCGGGCACCGAGACCCGGGTGGGCAACGGATTGGGTCCCAAGACCATGACGCCGGCCGCGCCGAAGAACAGGCCCTGATAGAGGAAGACGCCGTCGCTCAACTCCCCGGGCAGCGCGGTGGTGGGGATGCTGGGGCCCGGACCCGCGGCGTTGGCTCCGATGCCCAGCACGCCGACCACTTGCGCGGGTGCGAAATAGCTCAGGAACGACTGGGCGTCGGAGTCTTTGACGATGTTGACGCTGGTGGGCTCGGAGACGATGCCGTTCCCGAAGTCCACCGTCGTGGTGTAGGTGTCGTAGGCGTAGGTCAGGCCACCGCTGTAGCCGCTGGTACCGCTGCCGGTGGCGCTGCCCAACCCGGTGGTGTTCACCGACGACCGGGTGAGGACCAGTCCGGAGGATCCGGTGTCCACCAGCACCGGGACGCTCGGACCGCCGTTGACCGAGATGTAGACCACCGGCTCGGTGGTCGATTTCATCGTCACCGGGACGAAGCCGTAGACCCGGCCGTTCGCGGCCGCCGTGTCGACCAGGTTCTGGACTGAGCTGATGTTGCCGGTGCCGTCGACGGCGCCGACCAGGGGCAGGAACAGTCCGGCCCCGGCCAACGAGGCGGTGGCCAACGACGGCAGCAGCAGAGTCCCCAGCAGGTTCACCCCGGCCAGCTGGTGGACGATCGGGATGGCGGCGGTGTCGGCATAGAAGGCCTGCGCTCCCGGCAGCGCGGTCTTCCAGGTGTTCAGCGACCAGGCGGCCTGCGCCAAGAATGCCTGCGGCGCGACCGCCATCATGCCGGCCACCACATTGCCGCTGCCCCAGGTCTGTTGGGTCAGTAGTGACTGCGCGTCGGCGATCTGCTGCTGAGCCAGGGTGACCGCGACGCCCGCGACGATCGGTGTCGAGGGCAGCCACGAGGTCATCGACGGGGCCGGATCGGCCGCCGGTGCGGCGACGGCGGCCGCGGTCGGGGACGTCTGCGCGGCGGAGTCGGCGGGAACGGCCGTGGCGTACACCCGGGTGGTGCGGCGGGCCGACGGCCTCGCGGTGGCATGTGACGTCGCGGTCACCACGTCGGTGGCGGCGTCGGTCCCGTCGGCGGCGGAGGCGTTGCTCGAGACGGTGCTCGACGCGCTGGCCACGGCCTTGCGGGCACTGCTCACCCCCGCGCCGGGGTGGTCGCAGTGACTCGCGCCGATCGGGCCGCGGCCTTGTTCGGCGTCGACGATTCGTGGGTTGTGGTGGCAGTCGAGCCACTTTCCGAGCTGGCCGAGGACGTCTTGGCGGTGCCCGAACCGGTGCCGGTATCGGCATATGCGACCGCAGATCCGCTGGCCACGGCGACACCGAAGCCCAGGCCGACACCTAGGGTGATCGCACCGGCACCCAACCAGGCATACGGCTGCCGGCGACGCCGCCCCGCGCGATGCCTACCAGCACCGCGGCCCGCGCCGCTGTCGGTCCGGCTCATCGCTTCCCCCCATGCTTCGAAGGCGTCGTCCGCGGATTATCGCAGCCGCTAGTTTGCTGAGTGTCTATCACAGGTGAATCCGCGGTGGTGCGCGACCCGCGTGACCGTCACCGATGAATCAGCGCTGCGCCTTGCGATCGGTATCCCGACTCGGCTGCACCCGCTTGGGTTCGCCCGGCATCTTCGGGTAGTTCGGCGGGTAGGGCAGATCGCCGAGACCGCGGTCCTCGTCGGCGGCCACCATGGTCAGCAGCGGGTCGATGGATTGCGCCACCGAATCCAGGTCGGCCATCGGATCTCCGCGTTCGGCGAGCAAGGCCGGCACGGTGGTCATGGTGTAGTCGTCGGGGTCGGCGCCGGCCAGCTCCTGCCACGTCAACGGCGTGGACACCGTTGCGATCGGGGTGGCCCGCACCGAGTAGGCGCTGGCGAAGGTCCGGTCGCGAGCGTTCTGGTTGTAGTCGACGAACACCCGCTCGCCGCGTTCCTCCTTCCACCACGAGGTCGTCACCAGGTCCGGCGCTCGGCGTTCGAGCTCACGAGCCAACGCGATGCCGGCACGGCGGACCGCGATGAAGTCCCAGTCGGTGCGGATGCGCAGGAACACGTGTACCCCGCGTCCGCCGGAGGTCTTCGGGTAACCGACCAGGCCGAGTTCGTCGAGTAACGGTTTGAGGATGTCGACCGCGATGGTGCGGGCCTGGGCGAATCCGGTGCCCGGCTGCGGGTCCAGGTCGATCCGCAGCTCGTCGGGGTGGTCGGTGTCCGGGCAGCGAACCTGCCACGGATGCAAGGTGACCGTGCCCATTTGCGCCGCCCACACGATCGCCGACGGATGGGTCACCATCAGCGCGTCGGCGGTGCGCCCGGACGGGAACGTCACCCGGCAGGTCTTCAGATAGTCGGGATGTTTCTCGGGCACCCGCTTCTGGTAGATCTCCTCGCCCTCGATGCCGTCCGGGAACCGTTGCAGATGAGTCGGCCGGTCGCGTAGCGCGGTCAAGAGCGGCCCGGCGGCGACAGTCCGGTAATAGTCGACCAGCTTGCCCTTGGTGCCGTTGGCGCCAAGTTTGGGGAAATAGACCTTGTCCGGGTTGGTGAGCCGGACGGCGACACCGTCGACGTCGACTTCTTGCGCCTTGGTCGCCATCACCGTGACGGGTTGAATGGGAGTCCGCTCACCCTTCTGAAGCTACCGCGTACGAGACGAGAATGAACCGATGAATCTGCCCGTCATGCCACCGGTTTCACCGATGCTCGCCAAGTCGGTATCCACCATCCCGCCCGGCGCCTCCTACGAGCCGAAGTGGGACGGGTTCCGCTCGGTCTGTTTTCGCGACGGTGACGAGGTGGTGCTGGGCAGCCGCAACGAGAAACCGATGACGCGCTACTTCCCCGAACTGGTTCGGGCCGCCGTCGCGGAACTGCCGCAGCGCTGCGTCATCGACGGCGAGATCGTCATCGCCACCGACCGGGGCCTGGACTTCGAGGCATTGCAACAGCGGATCCATCCGGCCGACTCCCGGGTGCGGATGCTCGCCGAGAAGACTCCGGCCGCCTTCGTCGCCTTCGATCTGCTCGCCCTCGGCGACGACGACTACACCGGCCGGCCGTTCGAGGAGCGCCGCGCCGCGCTGGTGTCGGCATTGTCGGGCAGTGGTCCGACGTTCCACGTCACACCGGCCACCACCGATCTCGAGACCGCACAACGGTGGTTCTCCGAGTTCGAAGGCGCCGGGCTCGACGGCATCGTCGCCAAACCGCTGAGGATCACCTATCAGCCCGACAAGCGGGTCATGTTCAAGATCAAGCACGAGCGCACCGCCGACTGCGTGGTGGCCGGCTACCGGGTGCACAAGTCGAGTGACGACGCGATCGGCTCGTTGCTGCTCGGGCTCTACACCGAGGACGGCACCCTGGCCTCGGTCGGCGTCATCGGCGCCTTCCCGATGGCGCAGCGGCGGCGGCTGTTCGCCGAGTTCCAGTCCCTGGTAACCGATTTCGAGGGGCACCCGTGGAACTGGGCGGCCCACGAGGGCGGTGAGCGCACACCACAGAAGAATGCGGGTTCACGCTGGAACGCCGGTAAGGACCTCTCGTTCGTGCCGCTGCGGCCGCAGCGCGTGGTCGAGGTCCGCTACGACCACATGGAGGGTGAACGGTTCCGGCACACCGCCCAATTCAACCGGTGGCGCCCGGATCGCGATCCGAGGTCCTGCACCTACGAACAGCTCGAGCGGCCGGTGACGTTCAGCCTCGGCGAGATCATTCCCGGTTTCGGCGTATAGCGGCGTTTACCCGGTGCCGGCCGCGGGCACGCCGCACAGATGTCAGTGACCTCATTCTCCGACCTTCCACTGGCCGACCGTGACCGGGAGTGGGACGGCAGCGCAGCCGAACAGCGGGTGCGCAAGTGGGCCGGCGCCGAAGACGAACCCAACGAGAAGTACCGCGACGCCCACGTCTGGTACGACACCGATAACAAGGACAACTTCACCGCCTACAAACTGCTGATCGCCGATGTCGTGGACGGCCGGCTCACCGCCGTCCCGCGCGGGGTGATGGCGGCGGGAGCTGTCATGCAGGGCTCCCGCGGCGGGGTCGACCTGCCGCACAAGGACATCGACCGGGTGAAGAGCCACCTGGCCAAGTACTACGCGAAGATGGACGAGACGGCGCCGTGGGAGCGTGACTGATCCGCTGAGCTAAATTGCGTGCGTGACACCTGCTGCGCCGGGTGCGGGCCGGTTTGCGCCCAGCCCGTCAGCCGACCTGCACATCGGCAACCTGCGTACCGCCGTCCTGGCCTGGCTGTTCGCCCGCTCGACCGGACGCCGCTTCCTCATGCGCATCGAGGATCTCGACGAGCGGACCCATGACGACGTGGCATCCCGCCAGCTTGCCGACCTCGCAGCGATCGGGCTGGACTGGGACGCTGAACCGGAATGGCAGTCCCGGCAGCGGATTCGCTACGACACCGTCATCGACGACTTGGCCCGGCGCGGCCTGGTCTACGAATGTTATTGCAGCAGAAGAGACATCCTCAGCGCACCGCGCGCACCGCACGCCCCGGAAGGGGCATACCCGGGGACCTGCCGTGAGCTGACCGAGGATCAGCGTGCCGTCCGGCGCGAGAGCCGGCCGCCGGCCTTGCGCTTGCGGGCCGACGCCACCGAGCACACCGTCACCGATCTGCTGCACGGCAGCTACACGGGGGTGGTCGACGACTTCGTGTTGCGCCGCGGCGATGGCGTGCCGGCCTACAACCTCGCGGTGGTGGTCGACGACGCCGCCGCCGGGATCGACCAGGTGGTGCGGGGAGACGATTTGTTGTCGTCGTCGCCACGCCAGGCGTATCTGGCCCGGCTGCTGGGCCACGACCAGCCGGTGTACGCCCACGTGCCGCTGGTGCTCAACGCCGAGGGCAAGCGGCTGGCCAAGCGCGACGGCGCGGTCACGCTGGCCGAACTCGGAACGTCACGGGCGTTCGCGTTGATCACCGGCTCGCTCGGTTGGCCGTCGGCCGACCTCGCTGAGCTGCTGGCCAGATTCGACCCGGCCCGGCTGCCGCGCGAGCCCTGGATTTACCAACCGGTTTGAGCGCAACCCTTGGCGGGCAATCCTGCGTTCATTAATCTCCGCCGAATGCGTCACCGTTCGCGCGCCACCCTGCTGGCCATCGCGCTGGTGGCCGCCGTGCTGCTCGCCGGGTGCGGGGCGGGCTCGGGCGGCAACGGTGCACTGGACTCCGGTGTGCTGCGAGTCGGGACCGAAGGCGTCTACGCCCCGTTCAGCTACCACGATCCGGCCACCGGCCAGCTCACCGGATACGACGTGGACGTCGCCAGGGCCGTCGGTGACAAGCTCGGCGTGAAGGTCGAATTCGTCGAAACACCCTGGGACTCGATCTTCGCCGCGCTGGAGGCCAACCGGTTCGACATGGTTGCCAACGAGGTGACGATCACCCCGGAGCGGCAGGCCAAATACGATCTGTCCGAGCCGTATTCGGTCGGCGAGGGAGTGATCGTCACCCGCGCCGACGACAATTCGATCCGCTCGCTGGCCGATCTCATGGGCAAGACCGCCGCCGAGAACGCCACCAGCAACTGGTCGGACGTGGCGCGTCAGGCCGGTGCCCGGGTGGAGACCGTCGAGGGTTTCACCCAGGCCATCAAACTGCTCAATCAGGGCCGGGTCGATGCCGTCGTCAACGACAGTATCGCGGTCTACGCCTACCTCGCCGAGACCGGTGACACATCGGTGAAGATCGCCGCGCAGGCCGGGCAGAAGAGCGAACAGGGCTTCGCCGCACGCAAGGACAGCGGCCTGCTGCCCGACCTGAACAAGGCCCTCGACGAACTCAAGGCCGACGGCACCCTGGCCCAGATCTCGCAGAAGTATCTCAAGGCCAACGCCAGCGGAGCACCGGAGAGCGGTCAGCCGGCGGCCAACCGGTCGACCTGGGCGTTGATCGGCGACAACTTGTGGCCGCTGGCCAAAGCCGCAGTGACCGTGACGATTCCGCTGACCATCATCAGCTTCGCGATCGGCCTGGTGATCGCGCTTGTGGTCGCGCTGGCCAGGCTCTCGTCCAACCCGGCCATCCGCGGGGCCGCGCGGCTCTACATCTCCATCATCCGCGGAACCCCGCTGTTGGTTCAGCTGTTCATCGTGTTCTTCGCCCTGCCCGAACTGCACGTCAAGATCGACCCCTTCCCGGCGGCGGTGATCGCCTTCAGCCTCAACGTCGGCGGCTACGCCGCCGAGATCATCCGCTCGGCGATCCAGAGCATCCCGAAGGGACAGTGGGAAGCCGCCCAGACCATCGGCCTGGGCTACCCTGCCACCCTGCGCCGGATCATCTTGCCGCAGGCCACCCGGGTGGCGGTTCCGCCGCTGTCGAACACCCTCATCTCGCTGGTCAAGGACACCTCGCTGGCCTCGACGATCCTGGTGACCGAGCTGCTGCGCACCGCTCAGATCGCGGCGGCACCGACCTTCGAGTTCTTCGCGCTCTACGGCACCGCGGCGGTGTACTACTGGGTGATCTGCCTCGTGCTCTCCTTCGCCCAGGCCAGAGTCGAGCACCGGCTGGAAAGGTATGTGGCGCGATGACCGACAGCGCAGACACCGAATACCGCGTGGTCGCCGACGATGTGCACAAGGCCTTCGGTGAGCTCGACGTTCTCAGGGGTGTGTCGTTCACCGTGCCGCGGGGTACCGCCACCGCCATCATCGGCCCGTCCGGTTCGGGGAAGACCACGCTGTTACGCGCGCTGGCCGGGCTGGACGTGCCGGATGCCGGGGTGATCCGGGTGGGCGAGGTGGAAGTCGACTTCACCCAACCGGTGGCCAAGGATGTGCTGCGCCGCTATCGGGCGCAGAGCGGCTTCGTGTTCCAGTCGCACAACCTTTTTCCGCACAAGACGGTGCTGGAGAACGTCACCGAGGGCCCGTTGATCGCCCAGAAACGTCCGGCCGAGGAGGTTCGCGCCGAGGCCGTCGAGTTGCTCGGCCAGGTGGGTCTCGCCGACAAGCGCGACCAGTACCCCTACCAGCTCTCCGGCGGGCAGCAGCAGCGGGTCGGCATCGCCAGGGCGTTGGCGCTCAAGCCGCGGGTGGTGCTGTTCGACGAGCCGACCTCGGCGTTGGATCCCGAACTGGTGGGTGAAGTGCTCGGCGTCATCCGGGATCTGGCCGTCGAAGGCTGGACCCTGGTGATCGTCACCCACGAAATCCAGTTCGCCAGGCAGGTTTCCGATCAGGTGTTGTTCACCGATCAGGGCGTGATCCTCGAACAGGGTCCGCCCGCCAAGGTGCTCGGCAATCCGCGGGAGGCCAGGACTCGCCAATTCCTCGATCGGATACTCAACCCGCTGTAGCGTTCCTGTGCCAAAGTGTGCACCATGCCGAATCCATCACACATCGACGCCGACGTCGTCATCGTCGGTGCGGGATTGTCCGGGATGATCGCCGCCCGGACGGTTCTCGCGGCCGGCCTCACACCCGTGGTCCTGGAGGCCGACGACCGGGTCGGAGGCCGCATCCTGACCGAGGAGGTCATCCCCGGGCTGCCGCTCGAGTTGGGCGCCCAGTGGATCGGGGACACCCACGAGCGGATGTTCCGGCTGGCGGCCGAATTAGGGGTGCAGACCTTTCCGCAGTACGAGGACGGCGAGACCTCCTATGAGCTCGGTGACTCCGGAGTGTTGCGGGAGAACGACTTCCACGCCCGGTTCGCCGGCGAGCTGGCCGAACTCGAGCGGGTGTTGCGCCGCCTGGACGAGATGGCCGCCGAGGTACCGGTGGAGGCGCCCTGGCTGGCGCCACACGCCGCTGAATGGGATGTCATCACCGCAGGCACCTGGTATGACAACCAAGGACTTTCGCCGGTGGCTCGCACGCTGCTGGAGATCTGCACGGTCGGCATCCTGGCGGTGCCCACCGTCGAGGTCTCCTTCCTGCACCTGCTGTTCACGATCCAGACCTGCGGGGTGACCTCGGAGCTGTTCGCCGAATCCGAGGGAGGTGCACAGACCACCCGGTTCGTCGGCGGCACCAGTGAGATCCCGCGCCGGCTGGCCGCGTTGATCACCGACCACATCGTGCTCAAGGCGCCCGTGCAGCTGATCGAACACACCGCCGACAGTGTGACCGTGCACTGCCGCGGTGGTCTGGTCGCCCGCGGCCGACGGGTCATCGTCGCCATCTCGCCGACCCTCGCGGGCCGGATCATGTACGACCCACCGCTGTCCGGTGTCCGCGACCAACTGACCCAGCGCCTGCCGAATGGCTCGGCCATGAAGGCCTTCTTCGTCTACGACGAACCGTTCTGGCGGGCAGACGGATTCAACGGGCAGCTGATCTCCGACATCGGCCCGGCGCGGATGTCGAACGACACCTGCATACCCGGTAACGACCACGGGGTGATCCTGCTCTTCCTGGAGGGTGATCAGGCCCGCACGTTCGGGCGCCTCCCGCAGGCAGAGCGCCGCGCCGCGTTGACGGCGGAACTGGTGCGCCACTACGGCGGTAAGGCCGCCAAGCCGGAACTCTACGTCGACGGCGAGTGGTCGGATCGGCAGTGGACACGGGGCTGCTACAACGCCAACCACGGTCCGCATGTCTGGACCTGTTACGGCCAGGCCCTCAGCGCACCGATTGGGGCGATCCACTGGGCCTCGACCGATACCGCCACCTACTGGAGCGCCTACATGGAGGGCGCGGTCGACGCCGGCGAGCGGGCGGCCCAGGCGGTGATCGCCGAATTGGCGGGGTGAGCGCAGTTCCTCACTTCCCGTGCGGGTCGGCGGCATTCAGGGTCGCGACCACCTTGTCGTAGTCGCCGCGGGCCTCGCCGTAGCGCAGGAACTTCACCCTTTCGACCAGGATCTCGTGGGCGTCGGGTTCGGTCTCGATCAGCTCGACGACCTCATCGACGAATTCGCCGAGCGGCATGGCGAATTCACTGTCCTCCTGGCCGGGCAGCAGCCCGGTGCGCACGGCCGGCGGCACCAGTTCGACGACCTTGACGCTGGTGTCGGCCAGCTGCAGGCGCAGCGTCTCACTGAGCATGTGGATGGCCGCTTTGGCGGCGTTGTAACTCGGGGTGACCTTCAGCGGCGCGAATGCCAACCCGGACGAGACGGTAACGATGGTCGAATCAGCCTGGCGCTGAAGGTGTTCGATGAACGCCGCGATCAACCGGATCGGTCCGAGCACGTTGGTCGCGATCACCGCTTCGGCTGATTCCAGGAAGGTGGCGGGCCGGTGCCAGTCCTCGATCTTCATGATGCCTGCCATCATGATCACGACGTTGAGGTCCGGGTAATCGGCCAGCACCTGCTCGGCCGCCCGTTCGATGCTCACCGGGTCGGTGGTGTCGATTCGCACCGCGCCCAGCCCGGGGTGCTCAGCGGTGATCTTGTCCAGTTGCTCGGTGCGCCGCCCGCCGACGATCACGGTGTTGCCCTTGGCCTGCAGGGCCAGCGCCAGGGCCAGACCGATGCCGCTGGTCGAGCCGGGGATGAAGATGGTGTTGCCCGAGATCCGCATGAGTATCGCCTCCGTTGACGCCGTGAATGTCCGACACCAGGCTCTCCGATGCGGCGGCGGCTGTCGTCCACGCTGCCCTCCACCGTCGGCTACCGGCTAGCGGTACCACGGCAATCCGGCGGCGATGACACACTGGAGGGCAGCACGGCTCGAGGAGTGGGAGGACGGATGGCTGGCACACGGGTGGTCGTGGCCGATGACGACGTGTTGCTGCGCGAGGGACTGTCCAGCCTGTTGAGCCGATCCGGCCTCGACGTGGTGGGCCAGGCCGGTGACGGCGCCGAACTGCTCGAACTCGTCCGCGGCGAGCACCCCGAGCTGGTGGTGGTCGACATCCGGATGCCCCCACCCACACCACCGAGGGGCTCGACGCGGCCCGCCTCATCCGCCAGGAAGCCCCGCAGACCGCGATCCTGGTGCTGTCGGCACACGTCGACGTCGACCACGCCCTGGAGTTGCTGTCCGGCGGACATGCGATCGGCTATCTACTCAAGAGCCGAGTCACCGATGTCAACGACTTCCTGGACACCCTGGGCCGGGTCGTCAACGGTGCGTCGGTGGTCGATCCGGCGCTGGTCGCCGAACTGGTCACGGCCCGTCGCCGCAACGACCCGCTGGCCGCGTTGAGCAGCCGGGAGCGAGAAGTGCTCGCCCTGATGGCCGAGGGGTTGTCCAACAGCGGTATCGCGCGACGGATCTTCGTGACCGAGGGCACGGTGGAGAAACACGTCCGTTCCATCCTGACCAAACTGGACCTGGCAGAAACCAACGACGACCACCGCCGGGTGCGTGCGGTGATCGTCTACCTCGAATCCCTCTGAGAAGCCGCCTATTCGGTGGGGCCGACCAGCTCCCGGACGGCCTGCGGCGAGAACGCGAACTTCGGCAGAAACCCCGACACCGGGCTCGCCGCGATCAGATCGGTGAAATCCGCCTCGGAGTGCGTCGAGATCAGGATCATCCCCGCCGCGGGTGCACCGGCGCCGTGCAGCGCCCGAACGACGTCGAATCCGCTCTCGGCACCCAGGTCAACGTCGACGAGCGTCACGTCCGGGTGCAGTTGCTCATAGCTGGCAAGCGCATCGGCGAGGTTGGAGGCCATGCCGACGACGGCGATTCCGCCACGTTGGAGAATCGTGCTCGCAGTCGTGCGGAACTGCGCGCTGTCGTCGACGATCAAACAGCGCATCACAAACCTCCGAAGCCGAGCATGTTTCGAGAATGACAGAGCGGGCTGAGCGTTGACATTCCCGCTAGCGGTAAACCTCGGCCTGCGGATGCCACCACCTGGTGGCGCCCCTTACCATCGGCTGCACACCATGACATCGTCTCGAGCCGCCGACTCCCAGCCCGCCACACCGTGGCGTGAGCGCCTGCTGGCCATGCTGTTGCGGCCGACGCCGCCCCCGTTGATCTGGGGCGTCGTCACCGGCGCCGTGTTCATCGCCGTCGAGACGCTGATCGTGCATGAACTCAAACAGGTGGCGCCCGACGACGCCTTCGGCGCCGTCTTCCTGCTCGGCGTGCTGGTGGTTTCGGCGGGGTGGGGTTTCGGCCTCGCGGTGGCGACCTCGCTGGCCAGCGCGATGGCCTACGTCTGGTTCCACGGCAACGAGGGCAGCGGCAGCCTGGCACCCGCGCTGGTGGTGTTCCTGACGCTGGCGCTGCTGACCAATGTGCTGGTCGGTCAGGCCCGGCTGCGCGCCGCCGAGGCCATGCAGCGCCGCATCGAGGCCGACCTGGCGGCCGAGCTGGCCCGGCTGATGTTGCGCACGGCAGACCTCGACTCGGCACTCGACGCCGCCGGCCGACGAGTGGCCGAGGTGATCGGCACCCGGTTCGCCGAACTGGACCTGGGCGCGGTGGTCTCCGATGAACACCGCGAGGCCATTGCGCTGCGGGACGGGGACGGCACAGTGGGCACCTTGTTGGTGCCGGCCGGCCTGCCCCGCCCGGTGCTGCACCGCTTCGACCGGTTGGTTCCCTCGCTGCAGGCGCTGCTGGCCGCCGCCCGGGACCGCGAGCGGATCAGCACCGAGCTGCAGCAAAGCCACGCCCAGGCCAGTGCGCTGGCCCGACAGCAAGCCGCCCTTCGCCGGGTGGCGACACTGGTCGCGCGGGGGCCGACATCGAGGAGCTGTATCCGGTGGCGGTCGCCGAGTTGGCGCGTGGGCTCGGGGTTGCCCATGTCAACCTGCTGCGGTTCGACGCCGACGGCTGTGTGCCCATCGCCACCTACGATGTCGACCCGGCCCGCCAGCTGCCGATCGGACAGTTCGTGGCCTTGGACGGTGACACCGTCGCCGGTGCGGTGCGCAGCACCGGCCGGCCGGCCCGTATCGACGACTATCGCGGCGCGACCGGGTCGACCGCCGCGCGGTTGCATGCCCTCGGGCTGCGGTGCGGGGTCGGGGCGCCGATCATTGTCGACGGCACCGTGTGGGGCGCGATGGTGGTCGACTGCGAGGACGAACATCCGCTGCCCGGGCGCACCGAGGACCGGGTCGCCGACTTCGCCGATCTGGTGGCCACCGCGATCACCAACGCCGGGACCCGCGCCGAGTTGACGGCCTCCCGCGCGCGGATCGTCACCGCCGCCGATCAGGCCCGGCGCGGGTTCGAACGCGATCTGCACGACGGCGCCCAGCAGCGCATCGTGTCCCTGGGCCTGGAGCTGCGGGCTCTGGAGGCCTCGGTCCCCAGCGAGTTGCCGGACTTCCGCGGCGAACTGGCCGAGATCATCGAGGGGCTGGCGGGTCTGCACACCGATCTGCAGGAGCTGTCCCGGGGCATCCACCCGGCGATCCTGTCCCGCGGCGGCCTGGGTCCGGCGATAAAGACCCTGGCCCGCCGGTCGATCGTCCCGGTGAGCCTCGATCTGGAAGTCGACCGGCGCTTTCCGGAGTCGGTAGAGGTGGCGGCCTACTACGTGGTCGCCGAGGCAATGACGAACGCCGCCAAGCACGCCCAGGCCTCCGAGTTGACGGTGTGGGCCCGCGCCGACGCCGCCAATCTGCGGTTGCGCATCGCCGACGACGGTATCGGCGGGGCCGGGACCGGTGGCGGCTCCGGGCTGATCGGCCTCAAGGATCGGGTCGAGGCCCTCTCCGGCCGGTTGGAGATCGTCAGCGAGCCCGGCCGCGGCACCATGATGACGGTGACCATCCCGCTGTCGGATCCGATTCCCCGGCCGCAACGCTCCGGCCCGCCGGCTGGGGGTTAACCCCACCCCGGCGGTAGCACTACCGGTCGGCGAAGATGTGCAGCTAGCGCTCTGGCATCACGTGCACACCGGCGAGCAGACTTTCAGCCATGACTTCGCCCGATGCCCACACCGACGGTTTCCACCTCGTGGTCGACGCGCTGAAACTCAACGGCGTCGCCACCATCTACGGGGTGGTCGGCATCCCGATCACCGATCTGGCCCGGCTGGCGCAAGCCTCGGGGATCCGCTACATCGGTTTCCGCCACGAGTCCGACGCCGGCCACGCCGCGGCGGCCGCCGGATTCCTGACCGGCAAACCCGGTGTGTGCCTGACAGTTTCGGGGCCCGGCTTCCTCAACGGCATGGTCGCTCTGGCCAATGCCACGGTGAACTGCTTCCCCATGGTCCACATCGCCGGGTCGAGCACCCGGGCCATCGTCGACCTGCAACGCGGTGACTACGAAGAACTCGACCAGATGGCCATCGCCAAGCCACTGGCGAAGGCGAGCTACCGGATCGACCGCGTCGAGGACATCGGTCGTGGCATCGCCAGGGCCATCCGGACCGCGGTGTCCGGCCGGCCGGGTGGGGTCTACCTCGACATTCCCGCTGACGTGCTGGCCCAGACCATCGAGGCCGCCGCCGGCGCGGCCACGCTGTGGAAGCTCAACGACCCGGCGCCGGCCCAAACCCCCTCGCACGAAGCCGTGCTGCGGGCGTTGGAACTGCTGGCGGGTGCTGCGCGCCCACTGGTGGTGCTGGGCAAGGGAGCCGCCTACGCCCAGGCCGACCGGCAGATCCGATCCTTCGTGGAAACCACCGGCATTCCGTTCCTGCCGATGTCGATGGCCAAGGGCCTGATCCCCGACGACCACCAGCTCTGCGCCGCAGCCGCCCGCTCACTGGCGATGTCGGAAGCCGACGTGGTGCTACTGGTGGGCGCACGGTTGAACTGGCTGCTGCAGCACGGCGAGGCGCCGCACTGGTCGAGTGATGCGAAGTTCATCCAGATCGACATCGACCCAACCGAATTCGACAGCAATCAGCCGACGGCGGTCCCACTCGCCGGTGACATCGGCTCGGTGATCAAGGCCCTCAGCGCCGGGTTGCCACGCCACCCGGTGCTGTGCCCGCCCGACTGGCAGGCCCGGCTGGCCGAGCGTCGCGAGCACAACGCGGCCGCCATGGCTCGCCGGTTGGACGAGGACCCGCGGCCGATGCGGTTCTACAACGCGCTGCGCCCGGTGCGCGACTTCATCCGCGACCACCCTGAGGTGTACCTGGTCAACGAGGGCGCCAACGCGCTGGATATCACCCGCAACGTCGTCGACATGCGGGTGCCGCGCCACCGCCTGGACTGCGGCACGTGGGGTGTGATGGGCATCGGGATGGGTTACGCGATCGGCGCCGCCGTGGAAACCGGTCAACCCGTGATCGCCGTCGAAGGCGACAGCGCGTTCGGCTTCAGCGGTATGGAGCTGGAAACCATCTGCCGCTACGGCCTTCCCATCACCGTCGTCATCCTCAACAACGGTGGCGTTTACCGCGGGGACGGGGTCGACCCGGACGGCACCGATCCCGCACCCACCGTGCTGGCGCCCCAGGCCCACCACGAACGGCTCATCGAGGCGTTCGGCGGGACCGGCTACCACGTCCGGACGCCCACCGAGTTGGCGCACGCTCTGGCCGCCGCGGTCGCCTCCCGGCGCCCCGCCCTCATCGACTGTGTGCTCGACCCCGCCGCCGGTACCGAAAGCGGCCACCTGACCAACCTCAACCCCCGCAGCGCCCTGCAACCCAGCCAGGCATGATCGAGAGGACCCTGACAATGACTACGACAATGACTGCCGCTCAACCCCTTTCCGGTATCAAAGTGATCGACTTCACCGGCGTGCAGGCCGGTCCGGCCTGCACGCAGATGCTGGCCTGGTTCGGTGCCGACGTGTTGAAGGTCGAGCGCCTCGACGGCGGCGACGTCACCCGCCACCAGTTGCGCGACATCCCCAATGTCGACGCCCTGTACTTCACCATGCTCAACAGCAACAAGCGCTCGCTGGCGATCAACACCAAGACCCCGCAGGGACTGGAGGTCATGGAGAAGCTGATCCGCGAGGCCGACGTGCTGGTGGAGAACTTCGCGCCCGGGGCACTGGACCGGATGGGCCTGTCCTGGGAGCACATTCAGGAGCTGAACCCACGGCTGATCTTCGGTTCGGTCAAGGGCTTCAACGAGGAATCGCCCTGGAAGGATCTCAAGGTCTACGAGAACGTCGCCCAGTGCGCCGGCGGCGCGGCTTCCACCACCGGCTTCTGGGACGGACCGCCGACCGTGAGCGCCGCCGCACTCGGCGACAGCAATACCGGCATGCACCTGTTGATCGGCATCCTGACCGCGCTGCTGGCACGGGAGAAGACCGGCCGCGGACAGAAGGTTTCGGTGTCCATGCAGGACGCTGTGCTCAACCTGTGCCGGGTCAAGCTGCGCGACCAGGAACGTCTGGAGGCGGTGGGCTACCTGGAGGAATACCCGCAGTACCCGAACACGCCGTTCGGGGACACCGTGCCCCGCGGCGGCAATGCCGGCGGCGGGGGCCAGCCCGGCTGGGTGCTGAAATGCAAGGGCTGGCAAGACGATCCGAACGCCTACATCTACTTCACCATCCAGGAGCAGAACTGGCCGCGCACCTGCGAGGCGATCGGCAAGCCCGAGTGGGTCGACGATCCGGCCTACAACACCGCGGCGGCCCGCCAACCGCACATCTTCGACATCTTCGCCGATATCGAGACGTGGCTGGCCGACAAGACCAAGTACGAGGCCGTCGAGATCCTGCGCAAGTACGACGTGCCGTGCGCGCCGGTGCTGAGCATGAAGGAGATCGCCTACGACCCGGCACTGCGCGCCAGCGGTACCGTCGTCGAGGTCGAGCAGGAAGGTCGCGGCAAGTACCTGACGGTCGGCAGCCCGGTGAAATTCTCCGACTTCACCCCGACAATCACCGGCGCTCCCCTGTTGGGAGAGCACACTGTCGACGTGCTCGATCAACTCGGTTACACCGCCGAGCAGATCGAGGACCTGAGGACCGCACACGTCATCTGAGCTGGAGGGCCGACATGTTGTTGGGCGACCTGGCCGCGCACACCGCCGCGCCGAACCCCGCCGCGGTCGCCCTTGTCGACATCGCCGGCGGCCGGTCGATCGACTACCGGAGCCTCGCCGCCCTCGTCGACCAGGCGGCGGCCGCATTGGCGGCCAGCGGGTTACGCGCCGGTGAGGTGGTCGGGTTGCGGGGCGCCAACACCGTCGCCTATGTCGTGGGGCTGCTCGGCGCCGCGCGGGCCGGGCTGGTGGTGGCCCCGCTCGACCCGGCCTTGCCGCCCGATGAGCAACACGACCGGATGTCGAGGCTGGGCGCGCGGGCGGTGCTCACCGACGCCGCCGGCGCGCCGTTGGACGATTGCCCGGAGTTGACGGTCGAGATCGACGGGGGACGATGCACGGTCAGCGGTGTGCCCGCCGCGGGCGGCGATCCCACCGCGGTGGGACTCACCCCGGCGGACGCCATGGTGATGTTCACCTCGGGCACCACCGGCCGACCGAAGATGGTGCCGTGGACGCACGCCGCGCTCGCGGCGGCGATGGGCAACATCGTGTCGGCCTACCGGCTGACCGCCGACGACGCCACCGTCGCGGTGATGCCGATGTTCCACGGGCATGGTCTGGTGGCCGGGCTGCTGGCGACGTTGTCCAGCGGTGGCCGCGTGGGTTTGCCGGCCAAGGGCCGGTTTTCGGTCCACACGTTCTTCGACGAGCTGGCGGCGGCCGGTGCCAGCTGGGTGACCGCGGTGCCGACGATGTACCAGGTGCTGCTCGACGCCGCCCCGGCCGGCGCGGCGGCCGGGGCCCGGTTGCGATTTCTGCGCAGCTGCAGCGCACCGCTGTCACCGGCGGTGGCTCAGCGCGTGGAGACCGCCTTCGGGGCGCCGGTGCTGTCGGCGTACGGGATGACCGAGGCCACCCATCAGGCCTGCACCGTGACGGTGGCCGCCGACACCGACACCCGCCTGCACACCGTGGGCACCGCGGTCGGGGTCGAGGTGCGCATCGCCGCCGACGGCGAGGTGTTGTTGCGGGGGCCCGCGGTCACCCGCGGCTACCTCGGCGACGCGGCCGCCACCACCGCTGCGTTCACCGACGGCTGGCTGCACACCGGTGACCTCGGCTCGACGGATCCGGCTGGGGTGCTTACCCTTCGGGGCCGGATCAAGAACATCATCAACCGGGGCGGGGAGAAGATCTCGCCGGAACATGTCGAAGAGATCCTGTTGGCCCATCCCGATGTGGTGCAGGCTGCGGTGTTCGCGGTGCCCGACGTCAAGTACGGCGAGCAGGTGGCGGCGGTGGTCGTGCTACGGGCGGGCGCATCTTTCGATGCCGCCGCGCTGCATGCGTTCTGCGCCACCCGCCTGGCGCGTTACGAAGTGCCGGAACGGATTTCGCCGGTGGATCAGCTACCGGTGACGGCGAAGGAATCCGTTGACCGACATCGCCTTGCCGAGCAGTTCGGCTAGCGGATCAGACCGCGACGTCGAGGCGGGCCACGCCGCGCAGGGTGACGTGCGGCTTGTACGGCGGCTCGGCCGCGAGCCGGGCTGCCGGGAAGCGGGCGGTGACCGCGGACAGCGCCACCGCGGCTTCCATCCTGGCCAGCGGGGCGCCGAGGCAGAAGTGCGGGCCATGGCCGAATGCCAGGTGCCGGATCGAGGCGCGGCCCGGGTCGAACTCGTCGGGCCGCTCGGCGACCGCCGGGTCCCGGTGCGCCGCCGCCAGCAGCAGCATCATGATGTCGCCCTTGGTGATTCGAGCCTGTCCGATTGTCATGTCCGCGCCGGCGACGCGTCCCACCAACTGCACCGGCGGGTCATAGCGCAATGTTTCCTCGATGATCGCCGGCGCCCGGCCGGGGTCGGCGCCCAGCGCGGTCCACTGCTCGCGGTGGCGCAACATCGCCAGGATCGCGTTGGCGATCAGGTTGACCGTGGTTTCGTGGCCGGCAATCAGCAGCAGGTTGCAGGTGGCGACGATCTCGTCCTCGGTCAGCTGGTCCCCGGATTCCTCGACCGCGATCAGCGCCGACATCAGGTCGTCACCGGGGTGCGCACGCCGGCGCTCCAGCAGCTCGCGCAGATAGCCGCGCAACCACAAGCCGGCCTCGATGCGCTCGCCGAAGTCCTGCGCGGGCTGGCCGGTGAAGGTGGCGAACGGATCCAGCCCCTGCGCCAGAAGTGTCGACGCCGAACTGAACTGCGGCTCGTCCGCGATCGGCACGCCAAGCAGCCGGCAGATGACCGCCACCGGCAGCGGGTAGGCCAGGTCCGCGACGGCGTCGAACTCGTCGGCGTCGGCGACCTTGTCCAGCAGGGCATCGACCAGGTCGGTGATGTCGGGCTCGAGCGCCCGGACCACTTTCGGGGAGAACGCCTTGCTGACCAGCTTGCGCAGCCGGGTGTGATCGGGCGGGTCGAGGAACAGGAAACCCGGGGTGCCGAACGGGCGGGGCTGCTCACCGGCGGCGATGGCGCGCTGCGCGGCGGTGGACTTCAGCCGGTCGCTACACGAGTCGGGATGGCGCAGCGCTTCGTCGCAGTCGGCGAAGCGCGACAGCACGTGCAGGTTGTTCTCGGGCAGGTGCATCGGGCCGCTCGCCAGGATCTGCCGGTAGACCGGGTACGGATCGGGCCGGTTCGCCGGATCGAGCAGTCTCAGCAGCAGGGCTTGCGACTCTGCGGGAGCAGTCATCCACCTATTGTGCACGCGTTGAATGTCCCGGTGACTGTCGGTAATAGTTGCCGAGCATGTGATCGCGCAGCTCGTCGAACTCCCCCGCCACGATGGCCGCACGAATCTGGTCGACGAGCCGGATGACGAACCGCTCGTTGTGGATGGTGCACAGCGTCGCCGACAGGATCTCCTTGGCCTTGAACAGGTGATGCAGGTAGGCCCGGGTGTAGTGGCCGCAGGTGTAGCAGTCGCAGTCGGCGTCGATCGGGGTGAAGTCCCGGCGGTAGCGGGCCCCGGTGATGTTGAACCGGCCGGTCGGCGAGTACACCGCGGCGTTGCGCGCCACCCGCGACGGCGACACACAGTCGAACGTGTCGGCGCCGGCGGCGATCGCGGCGAACAGGTCGTCGGGCTCGCTGATGCCCAGCAGATGGCGTGGTTTGTCGTCGGGCAGTTCGTCGATGCACCAGCCGACGATGGTCGCCAGGTTCTGCTTCTCCAGCGCCCCGCCGATGCCGTACCCGTCGAACCCGCGGCCGTCGGCGTCGACGATGCCGGCCAGCTCACGCGCGGCCTGCCGGCGCAGGTCTTCGTACTGGGCGCCCTGTACCACCCCGAACAGCGCCTGCGCGGGCCGCTGCGGGCGTTCGGCGGTCAGTCGCCGATGCTCGGTCAGGCAGCGCACCGCCCACGCGTGGGTCCGGGCGACCGACTCCTCCTGATAGCCGCGGGTGTTCACCAACGTCGTCAACTCGTCGAAGGCGAAGATGATGTCGGCACCGATCTTGTGCTGGATCTGCATCGACACCTCCGGGGTGAACCGGTGCGTGGAGCCGTCCAGGTGCGAGATGAACGTCACCCCGTCGTCGTCGACGTGGGCCAGGCGCTGCTTGCCCTCGGCGATGACCTCGTCGGTCTGCACCCGGTTGGCGTCCATCGACAGCACCTTGCGGAAGCCGGCTCCCAGCGACAAAACCTGGAAGCCGCCGCTGTCGGTGAACGTGGGCCCCGGCCAGTTCATGAACGCACCGAGGCCGCCGGCCTCGTCGACGATGTCCGGGCCCGGTTGCAGGTAGAGGTGGTAGGCGTTGGCCAGCACGGCCTGCGCGCCGAGTTGGGCCATGGTCTCGGGCAGCACCGCCTTCACCGACGCCTTGGTGCCGACCGCGACGAACGCCGGGGTCGCGATATCGCCGTGCGGGGTATGGATCACCCCGGTGCGTCCCCGACGTCCGGGCAGTTGGGCGTCGACGGTGAAGAAGGGGCGCACCCCGACATCTAACCAGCGCTATCCCAGGAAGTTCACGATGTGCCCGGCCAGCTCTTCACCGGCGTCCTCCTGGAGGAAGTGCCCGGCACCGTGCACGGTCGGGTGCTCGATACCCTGGGCGCCGGGCATCTGCTGGCGGAAGATCGGGCCCATCGCGCCGGTGATCGGGTCGCCGTCGCTGAACGCCACCAGCATCGGTGTCTGGCTGGCCGACAGCACGGCCCACGCGCGCCGGTTGGCCTCGGTCGCCGGATCGTCCGGTGCGGTGGGCACCAGACCCGGCATGGCCCGCGCGGCGGCCGTGAAGCTGTCGTCGGGGAACGGCGCGTCGTAGGCCTCGCGGACATCGTCGCGCATCGGGCGCTGACACCCGGACTCGACGAACCGGCCGACGTCGACACTCGGGGCGGTCTGGATGGCTTCCCGAAACCGCCACCAGATTTCGGGCATGTCGAAGTCGCCGGTCGGCAGGCCGGTGTTGGCCACGACGATGCGGGCGAAGCGCTCGGGGTGTTCGGCGGCCAGCCGCAGTCCGATCAGTCCACCCCAGTCCTGGCCGACCAGGGTCACCCGGTGCAGGTCCAGGACGTCGAACGCCAGCGCCCGCATCCACTCGACGTGGCGGGCGTAGCTGTGGTCCTCGATGCGGGTGGGTTTGTCCGAGCGGCCGAATCCGACCAGGTCCGGGCAGATCACCCGATATCCGGCGGCCGCCACGATCGGCATCATCCGGCGGTACAGAAACGACCACGTCGGCTCGCCGTGCAGCATCAGCACCGGGTCGGCGTGCGCGGGTCCGTCCTCCACCCAGGCCACCCGCAGCCGGCCGCCCTCGGCATCGTCGAGCTCGCAATAGTGCGGCTGGTAGGGGAAGTCGGGGATTTCGGCGAATCGCTCATCGGGTGTGCGCAGTGTCTGCATGGGGTGTGAACATAGGCGATCCGAGCGC
Source organism: Mycolicibacterium litorale (assembly GCA_002007745.1). Lineage (GTDB taxonomy): Bacteria > Actinomycetota > Actinomycetes > Mycobacteriales > Mycobacteriaceae > Mycobacterium > Mycobacterium litorale_A. The sequence continues at coordinate 5,609,831 of CP019882.1, forward strand.
TGAAGAACCGGTATTCGCGCAGGTAGGGCAGCCTTACCGGCATCCACTGCTGAGGCGAATTTTTCGCCCAATCCCCCCACCGGGCCAAAACGGCGTCTCATACTTTCTCTCGATGACCCGTCAGCGTCGACGGGTCACATCGACGAAGGAGAAGTTTGGTGAAGCGTGGATTGGTGGTGACCGTTGCCGGCGCCGCAGTCTTGGTGGCCGGACTGGCCGGCTGTTCCAAAGACGAGAAGAAGTCCGAGTCGTCGTCGACGACCAGTTCGGCAGCTTCGGCGTCGGCAAGCGCGACCTCGAGCGCAGTCGCATCGCCCAACGCGACGTCGGGCGCGGGCAACACCAAGGTGACCATTGACGGCCAGGCCCAGAACATCCAGGGCCAGGTTGTCTGCGCCACCGCGGGCGGCAATTTCAACATCGCGATCGGCGAGGCCGCCACCGGAATCGCCGCCGTCATCTCCCCGGATGCCTCCGTGGTGCATTCGGTGGGGCTCGGCAACGTCAACGGCGTGACGCTGGGCTACCAGGAGGGCGTCCCGGGCGGCGCCAACGCGACGGCCTCCAAGGACGGCAACACCTACAAGATCAGCGGTACGGCCACGGGCGTCGACATGGCCAACCCGATGCAGCCGGTCACCAAACCCTTCGAAATCGAGGTCACCTGCCCGTAGCGGCGGCTCGGACGAAGCGGCGGCGCCCTGAGGGGGCGTCGCCGCTTTTCTCTGGTCAGACCCCGACGGCTTCTTCGAGCGCGGCCAGCGACTCTTCCAGGTGGCCGAGCAGCCGCTGCAGGTGCGGAATGCTGCGCCGGCAGCCGACCAGACCGAAGTCGAGGTTGTCGGCGTTGTTGGACATCGTGATGTTCAGCGCCTGGCCGTCGAGGGCGATCGAGAGCGGGTAGTTGCCGTCGAGGCGGGCGCCGCGCCAGTAGAGCGGCTCGCGGGCACCGGGCACGTTCGAGATCACGATGTTGAACGGCGGCTGGGTCGCCGACGCCAGGGCCGGCAGCAGTCCCAGGGCCAGCGGGGCCATGTTGAACGCCGACAACGCCAGCTGCTGCAGCCGGGGCAACTGGGTAAAGACCTCTTTGTTTCCACGCATCGAGGCATGGATGACGTCCAGGCGGTGTGCCGGATCGTCGATGTCGGTGGCCAGGCTGCACAGGATGGCGCCGACCATATTGCCGCCGCTGGAGGTGTCGTTCTCCGAGCGCAGATTCACCGGGACCATCGCGATCAGCGGCCGATCCGGCAGTGCGTCCCGTTCGAGGAGATAGGCCCGCAACGCTCCGGCGCACATCGCGAGGACCACGTCGTTGAGGGTGACCCCGGCGGCGTCCTTGATCGCGACGAGTCGTTTGAGCGGCCAGGACTGTGCCGCGCACCGCCGGGCCCCGCCGATGGGTACGTTGAGCATGGTCTTGGGCGCCCCGAACGGGAGGGTCAGCTGCTGCTCGAGGAGGGCGGCCCGGGCCAGGGTCAGCGCCGAGGGCCCCAGTCCGGCGAGCGAACCGGCCAACCGGGCCAGGCCACCGATCCGCGACGAGCGCGGCCTGGCCTTCTTCTTCTGCCGCGCCCCGAGACTCCACGGCGCGTACAAGTCGGTCTCCAGCGGATCCGGCGACAATGAGTGACGCATCAGTTTCATCGCCGACACACCGTCCAGCAGCGCGTGGTGGACCTTGGTGTAGACGGCGAACCGGCCGTCGTTGAGTCCTTCGACCAGGTGGGTTTCCCACAGCGGTCGATGCCGGTCGAGCAGGCTGCCGTGCAGCCGCGAGGTCAGCTCCAGTAGTTCGCGCACCCGGCCCGGGGTGGGCAGGGCAGAGCGGCGCAGGTGGTACTCCAGGTCGATGTCGCGGTCGAATGACCAGGCTACGTTGGCTATCCCGCCGAGCAGCTCGCCGGGATGCTTGCGAAAGGTCGGTTGGACGTCTTCGAAGGTGAGCATCCGCGCGTAGATGTCGCGGATGAAGTCCTCGCCGGCGCCCTCGGGCGGCTCGAACAACTGCAAGCCGCCGACGTGCATGGGATGCTCCCGCGTCTCGGCCAACAGAAACATCGAGTCAGTCGGCGAAATCAGCTCCATCGATGGCCTCCGCGTTGGTTCTCCCCCGAGTGCCCATTACACCGTCCCGCCACACGGCCCTGATCGGTTTCCCACCCTTTCGGGCCGAAAGGCCCTGTCAGCGACCCGGGTTCCGGGCGCATCGTAAGGCTATGGCGATCGCCACCGAACCGGGCCGACGACGCCGGTCGCTGGTGGTGGGTGCGGTGTTGATCACCGCGACGGTGGGCGCGCTCGCCATGCTGGTGGCGGCGTTCGTGATGATGGCGCGGCATCCCGATACCGGCACCCAGGCGGCACCGCCGTCCGCCCCCGTTCCGACTGCCACGACCACGCCGACCACGTCGGCGCTGACCGCGGCGATGTGGGATTGGGAGCTGCGGGCCGGTGACCACTTCAAGGAGTCCGCCCGGGCGCTGCAACACGTGTCCGAGGCCGTCGACCGCGGCGACGACGCCGGCGTGCGGGCCGGCTGTCAACAGCTGCACGACACCAACGCTGTCGGCCTTCAGGCCGACCTGCCGACACCGGACCCGGTACTGACCGCCGAGCTGCAACGCATGATCGACGATGTCAACGTGGCCACGCACGCCTGCCTACGATTCACCGACACCCGCCACGCCGACGACGCCACGACGTACCAGATCTACCTGGCGCGGGCGATGGATCACCTGGCCACCGCCAAACGGATCCTCAACGAGGACCTGGGTAAGGGCTGATCGTCAGCGGTGGCCGCCGCCACCGCCACCACCGCCGCCACCGCCGGGCACGGCGTTGAAGCCCGGTTCGGCCACCTCGGCCTCGGTGAGCTGGTCGCTGGTGTCGGGGATGACGGTCGGGGCGCAGTTCATCGAGAAACTGTCCTCGGTGTCGCTGTCCGAGCACTGGGCGGCCATCCGCGGTGCGGGCGTGCCGACGCCGGCGAACGCGGCAACGGCCGGCGCCGCCGCGATCACCAATCCGACTGCGGCATAGAGCAACCGTCGTGAACGGATCGACGCGTTCGTCATGATCAACTACCCCCAAGCGGTTCTCGATGACGCTGCCCTGTCGTGCGACGTCTCAGAGTCGCCAGGGTAGGTCAGGTTCCTGGGAATGGCGACGGATCACGCCGATTCACAGCAGGCTCGGGGTTGGCCGGGCTGGTGCGACTGCCCGACCCGCCGTGGCCGACTCCGCGACAAGAAAACCGCCCGACCCTGCAGCGCAGGTGGGCGGTGTCCAGATGGCGGTGGCGGAGGGATTTGAACCCTCGGACGGGGGTTACCCGTCACACGCTTTCGAGGCGTGCTCCTTAGGCCGCTCGGACACGCCACCGCCGAAGAGCTTACGGCTCGTTCCCGGCTATCCCAAATCGCGCTGGGCGGCGAAAAAGCCCTCCAGCAGCGCCGCGCACTCGCCGGCCAGCACGCCACCACGCACCTCGGGGCGGTGGGTGAGCCGACGGTCGCGCACCACGTCCCAGAGTGAGCCCACTGCACCGGTTTTGGGTTCCCACGCCCCGAACACCAGCCGCGACACCCGCGCCATCACCAACGCACCCGCACACATGGTGCACGGTTCGACGGTCACCGCGAGTGTCGCGCCTGCTAGCCGCCAGCCGTCGCCGTGGGCCCGGGCGGCGGCCCGCAGCGCCAGGATTTCGGCATGCGCGGTCGGGTCGCCGAGTGCTTCGCGGGCGTTGGCGGCGCGGGCCAGTTCGGTACCGTCCGGCCCGAACACCACCGCACCGATCGGCACGTCCTCGGTGCCGGCCAGCCCCGCCGCGTCGATGGCCGCGCGGATCAGCGCGTCGTCAGAAGTCGAGCTCACCGATCAAGGCGGTCGAGCACGGCGGCGAGCTCGTCGGCGAAACCCATCTCCCGGGCGATCCGGCCCAGCTGTTCGTCGGCGTAGAGATCCGTCTCGTCGAGGATGACGCTCAACACCGCCTCCGGCAGCCCGATGTCGGCCAGCACCCCGAGGTCACCTTCCTCGAACGGATCGGAATCCTCGAGGTCCTCCGGGGAGATGTCGGCGTCGAGGGTCTCCAACGCTTCGGCGGCGATGTCGTAATCCAGCGCGGCCGTCGCATCCGAGAGCAGCAACCGGGTGCCCGCCGGCGCCGGCCGCACGATCAGAAAGAACTCGTCGTCGATGTCGAGCAGTCCGAATACCGCTCCGGCACTGCGCAATTCCCGCAGCTCGGTTTCGGCGGCGCCCAGGCTGCTCAGCACCTTCGCGCTCATCGCCGAACAACGCCATTTGCCGTCCTCGCGCACCACAGCCACCGCGAAGCCGTCCGGGGTGTCCGACCCTGGACTGTTCTGCGCCCGCTGTGCCTCCATGGCCGCATACGCTAGTCGCTGAGCAGGTCTTTTGACCAGGCACCGATCGGCGCCCACGGTCGGTGTGCCAACCTGGAATCGTGACCAAGACACCGGTGTGCGTGCTCGGGCTCGGCTTGATCGGCGGTTCGGTCCTACGCGCAGCGGTTGCCGCCGGACGGGAAGCGTTCGGCTACAACCGGTCCGTCGAGGGCACCCAGGCCGCCCGCTTCGACGGCTTCGACGCCACCACCGACCTCACCGAGGCCCTCACGTGGGCAGCCGATCGCAACGCGCTCCTGATCCTCGCCGTTCCGATGCCTGCGGTGTCGCAGTTGCTGGGCCACATCAAGGATGTCGCACCCGAGTGTCCGCTGACCGATGTGATCAGCGTCAAGGGTGCGGTGCTCGACGAGATCCGGTCGGCCGGCCTGCTGGACCGTTACGTCGGCGGCCATCCGATGGCCGGCACCGCGCATTCGGGCTGGAGCGCCGGCAACGAGCGGATGTTCGTCGGCGCGCCCTGGGTGATCGGGGTCGACGAGCACGTCGACGCCCGGGTCTGGACGCAGGTGATGGAGCTGGCGCTGGACTGCCAGGCGGTGGTGGTGCCGGCCAAGTCCGACGAGCACGACGCCGCGGCGGCCAGCATCTCGCACCTGCCGCATCTGCTGGCCGAGGCGCTGGCCGTCACCGCGGGCGAAGTGCCGCTGGCGTTCGCGCTGGCGGCGGGCTCGTTCCGGGACGGCACCCGGGTGGCGGGCACCGCGCCGGATCTGGTGCGGGCGATGTGCGAGGCCAACGCCGACCAGCTGCTGCCCACCCTGGACCGCGCCCTGGAGCTGTTGACCGAGGCCCGCCGGTCGTTGTCCGAGAGGACCTCGGTGGCCGAACTCGTCGAGGCCGGCCACGCCGCTCGCGCGCGCTACGACAGCTTCTCGCGCCCGCAGATCGTCACCATCGCCATCGGCGAAGAGAACTGGCGGGAGGAACTCGCCGCCGCCGGCCGCGCCGGCGGGGTGATCAGATCCGCGTTGCCAGTCCTGGATAGTCGACGATGAACCCGTCGCCGTCGACGGTGATCGTGGTCTCGGCGACCGGCGAGTGCAGCTTGATGCCGTCTCCGCCGTCCGGTCCGGAACTGCTGTAGCTGATCGTCGCCTGCCGGACGGTCAGCTCCGGCAGGTTGACGTAGACCACCGGCAGGCTGACCGAGTCCACCCGCCGGTACAAGCCGGTACGCCGGATCGGCAGCGCGTTGAAGAACGGGCTGAACACCACGTCGACGTCCAGCGCACCCTCGTAGGACCCTCGGGACTGGCCCTGGTGGTCGGTCACCAGCCACATGTTCTCTTCGTCGCGGGCGATCGACAGCTGCCGGTCGCGCTCGGCGAGCGTCACGCTCATCGACAGCCGCTTGGTGGCACCGGTCTCATCGGTCACCAGGTCGTAGGACGCGCTGAAGGCGGGGTGCGTTCCGGAGGCGGCGGCAACGATCCGGCCGTATGCCTTGATCCGATTCCCCGACAGCTGCACGCGGGAGGATTCCATCCGGGAGGCGTCGTGTGCGCGCCAGGTCAGGATCGCCGGCCAGGCGCTGTCTGTCGCATCGTTGGCTGCACTCACCCGTCTACCGTAAGCGACGGGTCACCCCGTTCGTAACCAGGTAGCGAAGTGCGACCCTTCTGTGACGTGCGCGCTTTCGCATCGAAGCTCACCTCATCGTCCAGCAAAGGTGCGGGCATACGGCGAAACCGGCTGCTACCAGGCACGGAAGCCCACACCGCAAGCGCCAACAGCCCGTCGAGGAGCAGCGCCAAGACCGTCACCAGCAATGCCCCCACCAGCGCCAGATAGAACTGGCGGACCTTGATGCCGTCGATCAGATAGCGCCCCAGTCCGCCGAGGCTGGCGTAGGCGGCCACCGTCGCGGTGGCAACCACCTGCAGGGTCGCGGTGCGCAGTCCACCGAGGATCAGGGGCAGGGCGTTGGGCACCTCGACGCGAAACAGCACCCGGGTCTCGGTCATGCCCATCGACCGGGCGGCGTCGACCACCGTCGGGTCCACGTTGGCGATGCCGGAATATGTGCCGGCCAGCAATGGCGGGATGCCCAGCAGCATGAGCGCGACGGTCGGCGGCACCAACCCCAGCCCCCACAGCAGCACCCCGAGTAGCAGCACCCCGAGGGTGGGCAGCGCCCGCAGCGCGTTGACCCCGGTGACCACCAGGAAGGTGCCCCGCCCGGTGTGCCCGATGAGCATCCCGATCGGGATGGCGATCAGCGCCGAGAAGACGACCGCCACCGCCGTGTACTGCAGGTGCTCGACGATCCGCGCGGCCAAGCCGGCCTTGCCGCCCCAGTTGGTGGCGGTGAAGATGTAGGCCAGCGCCTGATGCAGGAAGTTCATGAGCTCGCCTTCACCCGGGCCCACGGCGTGATCAGCCGCCCGGCGAGCAGGATCGCGACGTCGATGACGATCGCCAGCACGAAGATCGCGATGATTCCGGCGACGATCTGGTCGCTCTTGTCGGCCTGGTATCCCTCGGTGAACCAGGTGCCCAGGCCGCCGATGCCGATCACCGAGCCGACCGAGACCATCGAGATGTTGGTCACCGCCACCACCCGCAGACCGGCGATGAGAACTGGAATCGACAGTGGCAGTTCGACTTTCACCATCCTGGCCACCCTGGTGTAGCCGACGGCGGTGGCCGCGTCACGCACCTGGCCCGGCACCGCGTCCAGCGCCTCGGGCACCGCGCGGACCAGCAGCGCAGTGGTGTAGAGGGTCAGCGCGACGATGACATTGGCCTCGTCGAGAATGCGGGTCGGGATGATCAGCGGCAGCACCACGAACAACGCCAGCGACGGGATGGTGAAGATGATGCTCGCCGTGACGGTGGTCAGCCTGCGCAACGCGGTGGTCCGCCACACGTAGGCGCCCAGCGGCACGGCGATCAGGAGTCCGAGCACCACCGGGATCAGCGACAGCCGCAGGTGGATGACGGTCAACGCCCACGCCTTGTCCAGGTGGGTCAGCAGATAGTTCACCCGCTCACCCGCCTCGCTGCGCTTCCAGCGCGTCGAGCACGTCGTCGGCCTTCACCCCGCCGATCACCTGCCCGTCGGCGTCGACGGCCACCCCCAAGCCGGCCGGCGAGGACAGCGCCGCATCCAGCGCCAGCCGCAGCGTGCCGTCCGGTCCGAACAGCGAACCGCCCGCAATCGTGCTGTCGTACAACGAACTTCCGCTGCGATGCAGTTCCACACCGTCGGCGTTGATCCAGGCATACGGCCGGCCGTCGTCCCTGGTGACCAGCCGCCAGTCACCGGGTCCCAGTGACAGCGCGTCGATCCCAGACTCGCTGACGGTCGCCACGTCGTGCAGGGGCAGCCCGGTGGCCGCCTTGAACTGCAGGCCACGGTATCCGCGGTCGGCCCCGATGAACCCCGCCACGAAATCGTTGGCCGGGTTGGACAGCAGCCGTGCCGGGGCGTCGTACTGCTGCAGTGTGCCGCCGGGCCCGAACACCGCCACCCGGTCCCCGAGGGTGACGGCCTCGTCGATGTCATGGGTGACGAAGACGATGGTTTTTTGCAGTTCGCTTTGCAGGCGCAGGATTTCGACCTGCAACTCGTCGCGCACCACCGGGTCGACTGCCGAGAACGGCTCGTCCATCAGCAGGATCGGCGGATCGGCGGCCAGCGCCCTGGCCACCCCGACCCGCTGCTGCTGGCCGCCGGAGAGTTGGGCCGGGTAGCGGTCACCCAGCTTGGGATCGAGCCCCACCCGCTCCAGCACCGCGTAGGCGGCCTTGCGGGCCGACCGGCGTGACTCGCCCTTGAGCACCGGCACCGTCGCGACATTGTCGATCACCCGTTGATGCGGCATCAGGCCGCCGCTCTGGATCACGTAGCCGATGCCGAGGCGCAACTTGACCGGGTCGACGCCGGCGATGTCGCGGCCGTCGACGGTGATCGTGCCGGAGGTCGGCTCGATCATCCGGTTGATCATCCGCATCGAGGTGGTCTTGCCGCAGCCCGACGGGCCGACGAAGACCGTCAGCGTGCCGGTCGGCACATCCATGCTCAGATTGTCGACGGCCACCGTGCCGTCCGGGTACTTCTTGGTGACCGTCTCGAAGGTGATCATCTATTTCCCGATCGGCTTGTCGAAACCGTTGGCTTGAATCCACTTTCGTGCCGCCTCGTCGGGATCGACCCCGGAGTTCCCGGACACCGCGGTGTTGAGTTCGATGAGTCCCTCGGTGGTGAGTTTGGCCGACACCGCGTCGAGCACCGTCTTGAGTTCGTCGGACTTCTTCTGCGAGCTGACCAGCGGTACGACGTTGGCGGCCAAGAAGTTGTTCTTCGGGTCCTCGAGCACCACAAGCTTGTCCTGCGGGATCGCCGGTGAGGTGCTGAAGATGTTGGCGGCGGTGACGGTACCGTCCACCAGGGCCCGCACCGTGGCCGGCCCTCCCCCGTCGCTGATCGAGACGAAGTTGTCCGGATTGATGTCCAACCCGTACTTGGCCTTCAGCCCGGGCAGCCCCTCGGCGCGGGTCTGGAACTCCGACGGTCCGCCGAACTTGACCTCGGCCGAATGCGCCGCCAGGTCGCCGATGGTCTTGAGGTTCCACCGCTGGGCGGTGGCCGCACTGACCGCGACGGTGTCGGTGTCGTTGGCCGGTGCGGGTGTGAGGATCGACAGATCGCCCGGCAGCGCCCGGAACAGCGCTAACTCCACCTCGTCAGGGGTGGTGACGGTGGTCTTCGGATTGAAATACTGCAGCAGGTTTCCGGTGTACTCCGGCACCAGGTCGATGGAGTGGTCCCGCACCGCGGGAATGTAGGTCTCCCGGCTGCCGATGCCGAACTGGCGACCGACGGTGAACCCGTTGGCCTCCAACGCCTGGGCGTAGATCTCGCCGATGATCTTGGACTCCGGGAAGTCCGCCGAACCCACGACGAGCGACTTGAGATCACCGGACGTCGAACCGCCGCCCAGCGGATTGGAACTGCCGCAGGCTCCGACGACGGGCAGCACGATCGCCAGAATCACCGCCAACCACAGTCGCTTTCCACCCCGCGACGGGTTCATGAGAGTCCTTTCACCCCGGCCGTTCATCCGACACTAACGGCAAGGACCGTCACCCGCCCAGGTTTGGACCACCGCAGAGGTCATGGAACGTCACCGTCTCGTTGCACCCGTTGTTGTTTCTTTCTGGCGTGGAAAGGGCAATGATGACGTCATGAGCAGCGAACCGCAGGTCTCGCCAACCGAGCCGGGACAGCCGACGGTGCCGGCGGCGCCGTTGCCACCGGAGCCGGCCGGGCAGCCGTCGGCGAAGGCGGTGGCCGAGGTCAAGTTCACCCGCGCGGCCGCGCTGTGGTCGTCGCTGATCTTCGGGCTGCTGATCCTGACGGTGCTGCTGGTGTTCATCGCGCAGAACACCGAGTCGGCGACGTTCGCGTTCCTGGGCTGGGGCTGGACCCTGCCGCTGGGGGTGGCGATCCTGCTCGCGGCGGTGTGCGGTGGCCTGATCACGGTGCTCGTCGGCGCGGCTCGGATCTTCCAGCTGCGCAGGGCGGCGAAGAAGAACCTCAAGGCGGCCCGAAAGCTCTGAGCACCCCTCGGCCCCGGCCTAGCCCAGCGTCTGCAGGCCGCGATCGATGAGCACCGCCACGGCCTGCCCCGCCCGGTCGTCGTCATCCCCGGCGGCCTTGCGCCTGCCGTGCTCGATGTCGGCGGCCTTCCGCCTCCGGAAGTCGATGCCGGCGGCGATGATGGCCAGTTTGAAGTAGCCCAGCGCCATGTGGAAGTCCCAGTGCGCCAACGGATGTCCGGACACCGTCGAGTAGCGGTTGGCGAGTTCGTCGGGTGCGGGCATCTGCGGCGCCGTCCACGCGGTTTCCTCGTTGAGGATGAGGTTCAGCGCGGGGTCACGGTGCACGCACATCAACGCGGCGTCCGAGAGCGGGTCACCGAGGGTGGACATCTCCCAATCCAGCACGGCGCGAACGATCGTCGGGTCTTCGGCGTCGAGGATGACGTTGTCGATGCGGTAGTCGCCGTGCACGATCGCGGTGCGGCTCTGCTCGGGGACCGCCTCGGCCAGCTTGGCGTGCAGCCGCTCGACATCGGTGTCGCGCGGATCGTCCGGCAGCCGGACATGCTGCCACTGCGAACCCCAGCGGCGGACTTGACGTTCCAGATACCCGGTCGGCTTTCCGAAGTCGCCGAGCCCGACCGCCTCGGGGTCGACGTCGTGCAGGTCGACGAGCACCCGGATGAGGCTGTCCACGCAGGCGCTCACCACGCCGGGACCCCCGAGCGCATCGAGTTCCACCCGGCTGCGCACCACCTGACCCGGCACGAACTCGACCATCTGGAACGGGGCACCGCCCACGGTGTCGTCATCGCGCATGGCGACGGCTCTGGCCACCGGCACGCTGGTGCCGGCCAGCGCCGCGACCACGCGATACTCCCGTGCCATGTCATGGGCCGAGGGCGTCAGCCCGTGCAGGGGCGGCCGGCGTAACACCCAGGTGGAGGTGTCGTCGCGGACCAGGAAGGTCAGGTTGGACCGACCGCCGGAAATGAACCGCCCCTGCAACTCTCCGGCGCGCGGGATGCCGACCTCGCGCAGGTGCCGATCCAGTGCCACGAGGTCGAGTCCGTCCAGGGAAGCCACCAGGTATGTATAGCGCCTAGCGCTGATTGCGCGGCAACAGGTCCCACACGTGTTCGGTGCTGTTGACCGTCGCGACCGTGCCCAGGCCGCTGCGCGAGTACAGCAGCCGCGTCACCGACACGTAGTCGATGGGAAACGACAACAGCCGAGCGGTGCCGAGCAGCTCGTGCAGGATCACGTTGATCACCCCGCCGTGGCTGAACACCGCCACCGTGTCGTCGTGGCCGGCGGCGGCGACGATGTCGGCCAGCGCGGCCCGCACCCGGTCGCGGAACGCGTCCTCGTCCACTCCGCTGGGCAGGTGACCGGCCGCCATCCGGGCCCACTCCTCGGGCCGCTCGGTGCGGACCTGTTCGATCGGGACGTAGTGCGACAGCCCGCGGTCGTACTCGGCGAGGCGCTCGTCGACCTCGACGCCGAGCCCGCGAGCCTGCGCGACGGGCTTGGCGGTCTGGACGGCTCGGCGCTGGGGGCTGCTGATCAGCCGGCTGATCGGGAACCGGTCCAGCGCGCCGGGGAGCCGTCGCGCCTGCTGCCAACCGTCCTCGGACAGTTCCGGATCGGCGCCATCACCTGCCTCGGTACGGTGTGGCAGGGCGTGCCTGACGAGCAGCAGTTGCATTGGGGGTCCTTCCGGTACTGGCGCCCGTGCAACGATAGAGCGCTCAGCGTTCGGTGAGGAGACCGCCAGTGGGGTACGCAGACGAGCTTTTCGATCTGACCGGCCGGGTGGTGCTGGTCACCGGCGGCAGCCGTGGCCTGGGCAGACAGATGGCCTTGGCGGCGGCTCGCTGTGGGGCCGATGTCGTCGTGGCCAGCCGCAAGTATGACACCTGTGTGGCGACCGCCGAGGAGATCGCGGCCGAAACAGGCCGTACCGCAATGCCATACGGCGTGCATGTCGGGCGGTGGGACGAACTCGACGGTTTGGTCGACGCCGTCTACGACCGGTTCGGCAAGCTCGACGTCCTGGTGAACAACGCCGGTATGTCGCCCACCTACGACAGGCTCACCGACGTCACCGAGAAACTGTTCGACGCAGTGGTCAACCTCAACCTCAAGGGTCCGTTCCGGCTCTCCGCGCTGGCCGGTGAACGGATGGTCGCCGACGGCGGCGGAGCGATCGTCAACGTCAGCACCTACGGCTCACTGCGGCCGCACCCGTCGTTCATCCCCTACGCGGCGTCGAAGGCCGGGCTCAACGCGATGACCGAGGCGCTGGCGTTCGCGTTCGGCCCCACCGTGCGGGTCAACACCCTGATGCCGGGGCCGTTCCTGACCGACATCAGCAAGGCCTGGGACTTCGCAGACGACAATCCGTTCGCCCGCCACGCCTTACAGCGCGCTGCGAGCCCGGCTGAAATCGTGGGCGCCGCATTGTTTCTGATGTCCGACGCATCCAGCTTCACCACCGGTTCGATCCTGCGGGCCGACGGCGGCATGCCCTGATCGCCGAGCCGCTCGATACGATCGCCCTCTGGTAACGCCCGAAGGAGAATGCTGATGCGTGCCGTGGTATGCCGTGAATACGGCACCGTCGAAGATCTGGTCATCGACGAAGTGCCCGACCCTGCGCCGGGTCCCGGCCAGGTTGTGGTCAAGGTCCGCGCCGCGGCCGTCAACTACCCGGACGTGCTGCTCATCGCCGGGAAGTATCAGATCAAGGTGCCACCGCCGTTCACACCGGGAAGCGAGATGGCCGGTGAGGTGCTGGCAGTGGGCGACGGCGTCGACCTGCGCCCCGGTGACCGGGTGTCGGGCACGACGTTCCTCGGTGCGTTCGCCGAACAGGCCGTGGTGGACGCCCACGGGTTGACCCGCCTCCCCGACGGTGTGGACTACGCCGATGCCGCGGCCTTCGGGGTCACCAACCGGACCGCCTACTACACGCTGCGGACCGTGGCCCCGGTCGCGCCCGGTGACTGGGTGGTGGTCCTGGGAGCCGGTGGCGGGGTCGGCCTCGCCGGGGTCGACATCGCAGTGCTGATGGGCGCCAGGGTGATTGCCGCGGCCTCGGGTCCCGAGAAGCTGGAGGTGTGCCGGCAGCGCGGCGCGCAGGCGCTGATCGACTACGACCGCGAGGATCTGAAGTCACGGCTCAAGGAGATCACCGGGCCTGGCGGTGCCCAGGTGGTACTCGACCCGGTCGGTGGCACGTACTCCGAACCGGCGCTGCGCGGGCTGGGCCGGGGCGGGCGGTTCGTCACCCTCGGCTACGCCGCCGGCCAGATACCTGCGATCCCGTTGAACCTGGTGATGCTCAAGGGAATCACCGTGGTCGGCATGGAGGTGCGAACCTTCGCCACCGACTATCCCGATCAGATCGGTCGTGACGACGCCGAGCTCGCCGACCTGTTCGCGCAGGGCAAGCTGCGCCCGTACATCGGGGCGCGATTCCCCTTCGAGCAGACCGCGGCGGCCCTGCGGTACGTCGCTGATCGCAAGGCCGTCGGCAAGGTGGTCGTCGACATCGGGTGAGCCCCGGTCAGGGCGTGATGATGTTGAAGCTCGGGTCGGGCTTGTCCAGTGCACCGAGCAGCGCCTGAAGCGCTTGCGCGTCACCGGTGGTCGCCAATCCCGGCGACGTGAAATCCCCTGCCGCGACCGCCAGCAGCCGCAGCTTGCTGGCCAGCCGAACGCTGACCGTCGCGGTCGCCTCGTCGGCGGCGACCTTGCGGTACACCAGTACACCGTTGCGCAGGGTGAGCCGGTAGTTGGCGCCGATATCGGCGAAGGTCATGTCCACCGCAATGTCCAGATCCCAGGCGCGCGGTCCGTTGACGCTGATCGCCAAGGCGTCGAACATCTGCTCGGGGGTGAGCTGCGTCAGCACCGCCATCGAGTTACCGCCGACCGGGGTGCCGAAGTTGCCGTCCCGCAGCTCGGTGGCACCGGAGAGGAAGAAGTTGCGCCAGGTCGCGCATTCCGCCCCGTAACCCAACTGCTCGAGGGTGTCGGCGTACAGTTCCCGCACGCCGTCGTGATCAGGGTCGGTGAACGTGGCGTGGTCCAGTAGCGTTGCCGCCCAACGATAGTCGCCGGCCTCGAAAGCGCCGCGAGCCAGCTCGACGACCCGGTCGATGCCCCCCATCGCCTCGACGTAGCGCGGCCCGATCGCCTCCGGCGGATGCGCCCACAGCCGGGCCGGATTGCCGTCGAACCAGCCCATGTAGCGCTGGTAGACGGCTTTCACGTTGTGGCTGACCGAGCCGTAGTAGCCGTGTGCGTGCCAGGCCTTGTGCAGCGCCGGCGGCATCGCGAAATCCTCGGCGATCTCGATCCCGGTGAAACCCTGGTTGAGCTGCCGCAGCGTCTGATCGTGCAGATAGGCGTAGAGATCACGCTGCAGCGACAGGAATTCGACGATCTCGTCGCGGCCCCAGGTGGGCCAGTGGTGGGAGGCGAACACCACGTCGGTGCGGTCGGCGAACGTGTCGATGGCCTCGGTGAGGTAGCCCGACCAGGCGTGCGGGTCGCGGACCAGGGCGCCGCGCAGCGTCAACAGGTTGTGCAGGTTGTGGGTGGCGTTCTCGGCCATGCACAGCGCTCGGAATTGCGGGAAATAGAAATGCATTTCAGCGGGCGCCTCGGTGCCGGGAGCCATCTGGAACTCGATGTCGACGCCGTCGATGGTGTGCACCTCGCCGGTGGTGGTGATGTCGATGGTCGGCACGATGATGGCCACCTCGCCGGTGGAGGTCTGCTGTCCCAGGCCGCAGCCCACCTGCCCCTGCGGGCCCCGTTCGAGCATGGTGCCGTACATGTAGGAGGCGCGTCGCGCCATGGCGGTGCCCGCGTAGACGTTCTCCTGCACGGCGTGCTCGACGAAGCCCGCCGGGGCGAGAACAGCGACCTTGCCGGCGTCGACGTCGGCCTGGGTGGTCACGCCGAGCACTCCGCCGAAGTGATCGACGTGGCTGTGGGTATAGATGACAGCGCTCACGGCACGGTTTCCCCGGTGCGCCCGGTAGAGCGCCAGCGCGGCCGCGGCGGTCTCGGTGCAGATCAGCGGGTCGATCACGATGACGCCGGTGTCGCCCTCGATGAAGCTGATGTTCGACAGGTCCAGGCCGCGCACCTGGTAGATGCCCTCGACCACCTCGTAGAGCCCCTGCTTGGCGGCGAGGATCGACTGTCGCCACAGGCTGGGATGGACCGACGCGGGGGCGTCACCGGCCAGGAAGTCGTAGACGTCGTTGTTCCACACCGTCCGGCCGTCGGCAGCGGTCACCACGCACGGGGTCAGGGCGCCGATGAAGCCGCGGTCGGCGGCGGCGAAATCGGCAGTGTCCTCGAACGGCAGCGAAGTCTGGTGCTCTGCGTTCGCGGCTTCGATGACAGCGGTTGGCGGCTTGTGTTCCATACCCGAATCCTCGCGCAGTGCGCGCCTGGCTGGCACGCGATTGCGCAGATGCTAGACGACGGATCGGGCCGTCTGAACGTCGGCCGGTCCAGATATCACTGCGGTGCGGACAGGTCGTAGATCTCGGTTCCTCCGACGTCTTCGGCGGTGAAGCGCTGCTGCACCCAGCTGGTGATCTGGGCAGCACTGCCGTCGTCGCCGCCGGGGCCGTGATGCCCGCCGCCGGGTCCGTTGCCGGCGATGAAGTAGCGGATCTGCCCTTCGGCGACGTAGGCCTGGAACTGCTCGAGGGTCGGTGCGTTGTCGCCACCGCTGAACCCGCCGATAGACATGATCGACTTACCGGTGCTCAGTTCCAGACCGCCCGCCGTCTGGGACCCCACCGTGGCTGCGGCCCAACGGTTCTCAGCCTGCAAAAGCATGGACTTCAATTCGGAGTTGTCCGATGCCCGCACCTGCGGGCCGCCGGGGCCCGGCCCGAAGCCCATACCGAAGCCCCCACCGGGCCGGCTGGGTCCCGACGTCGGAATGCCGCCGCCGTGACTGCCCGCGACCGTCTCGACGGTGTAGGCAGCGGTCGCCCCCAGACCGGCCAGCAGACCTACCGCGGCCACCACCACCGTCGCGCGGCCCAGTCGGTGCGCGCCGGCCAGCAGTACCGCGGCGGTCAGCACGGCGGCAACCAGCACGGCCCATCGCAGCCAGGGCAGCCAGTCGGGCGTGCGGTCCAGCAGGACGAAGTTCCACACCCCGGTGACCGTCAGCATCGCTGCCAGCACCACCCGCGGCGCACCGAATCGCTTGCCGCGCCACAACTCCCGCACACTGATCGCCACCACTGCGGCGATCGCCGGGGCCAGCGCCACGGTGTAGTAGGGGTGCATGATGCCCTTCATGAAGCTGAACACCACGGCAGTGACCACCAGCCAGCCACCCCACAGCAGCAACCCGGCACGGGTGCGGTCGGTGCGCGGCGCGCGGCGGGTGAACCACAGACCCGCGATCAGCCCGATCAAGGCGGCCGGCAGCAACCAGGAGATCTCGGTCCCCATCGATTCGCCGAACAACCGGGTGATCCCGGTGGAGCCACCGAACATCGGTGAACCGCCCATCGGTCCGGGCATCCCTGCGGACGCGGCGCCGCCACCAGGATTCCCGTCGCCGCCGAACACCCGGCCGAGCCCGTTGTACCCCAGCGCGAGCTGCAGCAGGCTGTTGTCGGTGGACCCGCCGATATAGGGCCGGGAGTCGCTGGGCCACAAGCTGACCAGCGCCAGATACCAGCCCGCCGAGACCACCATCGCGGCCAGTCCGACCGCAAGGTCACGCAGCCGCTGCCAGACGGTGCCACCGACCGCCACCAACACCACCAGCGCCAGCGCCGGCGTCACCAGCAACGCCTGCAGCAGCTTGGCCAGGAACGCGAAGCCGATCGCGACACCGGCAAGTGCGATCCAGCGGGTGGTCCTGCCGTCCAGCGCCCGGGTCAGGCAGTAGGCAGCGGCGACCATCAACAGGACCAACAGGGCATCGGGGTTGTTGAAGCGGAACATCAACGCCGCCACCGGGGTCAGGGCCAGCACCGCGCCGGCCAACAGACCGGCCCCGTAGCCGGCGACCCGGCGCACCGCACCGTGGACCAGCCAAACCGAGGCCACCCCCATCAGGGCCTGGGGCACCAGCATCGACAACGTGCCGAACCCGAAGATGCGGCCGGACAGTGCCATCACCCACAGCGCGGCCGGCGGTTTGTCCACGGTGATGGCGTTGCCGGCGTCGATCGAACCGAACAGCAGTGCCTTCCAGCTCTGGGTGCCCGCTTGCACGGCGGCGGCGTAGTACTCATTGGCCCAGCCCGCCGACCCCAAGCCCCACAGGTAGAGCACTGTGGTGGCGGCCAGCAGGGCGGCCAGCGCGGGCCGCGCCCACCGCGGGCGCGCCGTCGGCGGTTTCTCCCGCGGGTACACCAGGGTCGGCCTCTCGTCGAGCACGGTCATCGGTTGCCTCCGCAAGTCTGGCCGGTGCGCCGGGGGTGGAACACCCAGCCGCGCAGCAGGACGAAGCGGACGACGGTGGCCATCAGGTTCGCCGCGACGAGGACCAGCAGCTCGACGGCCCGCGGCGGCTCGCCCAGGGTGTGCAGGGCGGCCAGCGCGCCGCTGGTCAGGCCCAGCCCGATGGCGAACACGACGAAGCCCTCGAACTGGTGGCGGGCCACGCCGGTCCGACCGCGGACCCCGAAGGTGAAGCGCCGGTTCGCCGCCGTGTTGGCGATCGCGGTCACCAGCAGCGCGACCAGGTTGGCGCCCTGGGCACCCATCGGGCGCAGCAGCAGGAACAGCGCCAGGTAGGCCAGCGTGGAGGCGATCCCGATCGTCGCGAACCGCACACTCTGGTTCAGCAGCGACCGGGGCGCACCGGCCCGGCTGCCGAACTGGGCCCCGATGACCTGCACCGGGATGTCGCCGCTGGCGAAACCCTTGAGCAACCGGGCGATGCCCTTCAGGTCGGCGATCGCGGTGGCCACGATGTCGACCCTGCTGTCCGGGTCGTCGACCCAGTCGACGGGCACCTCGTGGATGCGCAGCCCGCTGCGTTCGGCCAGCACGAGCAGCTCGGTGTCGAAGAACCAGCCCGTGTCCTGCACGTGTGGCAGTAGTTCGTTGGCGATCTCGGCGCGGATGGCCTTGAACCCGCACTGCGCGTCGGTGAATTTCGCCGATAGCGTCGAGCGCAGGATCAGGTTGTAGCAGCGCGAGATGATCTCCCGCTTGGCGCCGCGCACCACCCGCGAGCCGCGCCCCAGCCGGGTGCCGATGGCGAGGTCGGAATGCCCCGACACCAGCGGCGCCACCAACGGAGCCAGGGCGGCCAGGTCGGTGGACAGGTCGACATCCATGTAGGCCAGCACCGGGGCGTCCGACGTCGACCACACCTGGTGCAGGGCCCGTCCCCGGCCCTTCTGCTCGAGCCGCACCATACGCACCTCGGGCAGCTCGGCGGCCAGGGCGGCGGCGATGCGCGGGGTGTCGTCGGTGCTGGCGTTGTCGGCGATCGTGATGCGGAACGCGAACGGGAAGTCCTCGCGCAGATAGCGATGAAGCCGGTGGATCGAGCCGGATAGCACAACATGCTCGTTGTACACCGGCACCACGACGTCGAGCACCGGTACGCCGCGGTCGGCGGCGATCAGTGCGGCGTTGCGTCGGCGTGCCACGGGGACTTCGGTGATGGTCATGCTTCGATCCTCGCCGCCGCCGGTGGGGGACCAATTTGTGTTCGCTATGCGGCAGCTGTGAATCCTGGGGACAGGTCGTAGACGGTCACACCGTCGACCTGGCGGGGGGTGAAATGCAGGCCGACCCAGCGCTGGATCTGCTCGGCGGCGTCGCTGCCCGAACGCGCACTGAACATGCCGCCGAGCATCGAGCTGCGCACGAACCAGTGGATGCGCCGGGCGGCGACGTAGCTCTGGAACTGTTCGAGGGTGGGAGCCGGGTCGGTGCCGTTGAAGCCGCCGACCGCCATCACCGGAAGGCCGGCGGCCAGTTGGTATCCGGCCGCGTTGCTGGACCCGACGACAGCTGCGGCCCAGGTGTATTGGTCGGCGTCCTGGCGCAGGGCCGCGGTCAGTTCCGGCCCCGGCGTGGGTGCGGCGAACATCCCGCCGGGCGGCCCGAAGCTGCCGTCCGAGGGGCCGACCGACGGCATAGCCCCGGCGTGCGGGGACGCCACGGTCGCCAACGAGTAGGCCGCCGGACCGGCCACGGACACCACCAGTGCCACTACACCGACTGCGGTGCCGACTCGCCGGGGCAGACGACCGACTACGGGTAGCAACAGCACCGCGCCGAGGCCCCCGGCGACGATGATCGACCCCAACCACGGGAGCCATCGTGAATCACGTTGCAGCAGAAGGAATGTCAACACAACAGTGATGGCGACCAGCCCGGCGAGCGTGGTGGCCGCCCGGACGTCGGTGCGGCGCCGCCACAGCAACGTGACGCCGATGGCCAGACCGGCCGCCACCGCCGGCGCCAGCGCCACGGTGTAGTAGGGATGCAGGATGCCGTTGGCGAAACTGAACACGACCGCGGTGACCACCAGCCACCCGCCCCACAGCAGCAGGGCCGCGCGGGTCACGTCGGTGCGCGGGCCGCGGCGGGTGATCCACAGGCCGGCCGCGATCGCGACCACGGCCGCGGGCAGCAGCCAGGCGATATGGGTGCCCATCTGCACGCCGAACAGGCGTGCCCACCCCGCGTCCTGGTTGAGGTTGCCCAGCCCGCCTGTTTCGTTGCCGGTCAGCCGCCCGACGCCGTTGTAGCCCAAGGCGAGTTCAACGACGGAATTGTGTTGCGAACCACCGATGTAGGGTCGTGCGCCGGCCGGCCACAGCGCGACCAGAAGCAGGTACCAACCGGCCGAGAAGACCAGTGCGACGGCGGCGGACACCAGCCGGACGAGCCGGGTGCGCACCGGTAGGTCGGCGCACACGGCGAACACCGCGGCCAGCGCGGGCAATACGAGGAAGGCCTGCAACATCTTGGCCAGGAAACCGACGCCGACGGCGACCCCGGCCACCGGCAACCACCACCAGCCGGCATCTTTGTCCAGCGCCCGTTGGGTGGCGTAGGCGGCGACCACCAGAGCCAGGACCAGCAGGGCATCGGGGTTGTTGAACCGGAACATCAGCGCCGCCGCGGGGGTCAGCGCCAGCACTGCACCGGCGAACAGCCCGGCCCACGGACCGCTGATCCGCCGGACCGCGGCGTAGAGCACCCCGACGGTCGCGACACCGGCCAACGCCTGTGGCACCAGGATGCTCCACGGGTTGACCCCGAACACCCGGGCCGACAGCCCGGCCACCCACAGCGCGGCGGGTGTCTTGTCCACGGTGATGGCATTGGCCGCGTCGCTGGAACCGAACAGCCAGGCCGTCCAGTTCGTGGCGCCGGCCTGCGCTGCGGCCGAGTAGAACGCGTTGGCCCATCCGCTGGCACCGAGGTTCCACACGTAGAGCGCAGCCGTCGCCAGCAGCAGCACCGCCAGCCAGCCGTAGTGGCGGGCGCGGGTCATCCGGCGGCCGCCCTGGGCAGCCGCACGGTGAACTCGGTCCAGCCGGGCACGCTGCGCAGTTCGATGGCACCGCTGTGGGCGCGGACCACCGCCGAGGCGATCGCCAGGCCCAGGCCGGTGGAGCCGCCTTTGCGGGATCGGGACGTGTCTCCGCGCGCGAACCGCTCGAAGACCTCGGATTGCAGGTCGGCCGGAATGCCGGGACCGTTGTCGACCACCCGCAGCACCGCCGCACCCGGTTCCGGGTGTAGCGACAACGTGACCGAGGTGCCCGGCGGGGTGTGGGTGCGGGCGTTGGCCAGCAGGTTGGCCACGACCTGGTGCAGTCGGGCGTCGTCACCGGTGACGTAGAGCGGGTCGGGCGGCACGTCGAGGTTCCATTGATGATCGGGCCCGGCGGCATGGGCGTCGCTGACGACGTCAGCCGACAGCCGCGCGAGGTCCACCGGTTCACGTTCCAGCGGCCGGCCGGAGTCCAGCCGGGCCAACAGCAACAGATCCTCGACGAGGTGGGTCATCCGCACGGCTTCGGACTCCACCCGTCCCATCGCGTGCGCGACGTCGTCGGGCACCTGATCCCGTTTCCGTTGCGCCAGTTCGGTATAGCCGCGGATGGCCGCGAGCGGCGTGCGCAATTCGTGGCTGGCGTCGGCGACGAACTGCCGGACCCGGCTCTCACTGGCCTGCCGCGTGGACAGGGCGGTGGAGATGTGGTCGAGCATCCGGTTGAGCGCAAGGCCGACCCGGCCCACCTCGGTGTGGGGGTTGGCGTCGGGTTCGGGCACCCGGACCGGCAGCGCCACTTCGCCGCGATCCAGCGGCAGGTTGGCCACCTCCCCAGCCGTCGCCGCCATCCGGTTCAGCGGAGTCAGCGCCCGCCGGTTGATCAGAATCCCCGCGGTGGTGGCCACCGCCAGCGCGGCCGCCGTCACCACCGCGAAGATCAGCGCCACCCGCAGCAGTGTCGCGTCCACGTTGTCCATGCTCAGCCCGATCACCAGGGTCTCCCCGGTCAACCGGCTGCGCACCGACACCACCCGATACCGGCCCAGGCCGTCGAGGTTGCGTGTCACCGGTCTGCGTTGACCACCGGCCTCGGCCAGCTGGCCCATCGCGGTCGGCGAGACCGCGCCCCGGACGCCGCCGATGCCGAGCACACCGGCGTCACCGGCGGTTCCGTCGCTGACCACGGCGGCGACCATCCCGATCGGCTGGCCGGGGGCATCGAGGAACTGCGGGCCGGGACCGGGTCGCGGCCAGGGCGGCCGGTTGTCGCGCATGGCCGGCGGCAACGGCGGGGGCGGCGGCTCGCCGTAGATGATCGCCGACCGGTGCGCGGTTTCGGCCAGCTGGCCGTCGACCTGGCCGACCAGGTACTGGTACAGGGCCAGCACCGTCACCGCGCCGATACCCACGCACACCGCCGCCAGTAGGCAGACCTGACCGATGAGCAGCCGCGCGCTGAGCGACCAGGTACTAGCTCGCAGGTTTGAGGACATAGCCCGCGCCGCGCAAGGTGTGGATCATCGGATCGCGCCCACTGTCGATCTTCTTGCGCAGGTATGAGATGTAGAGCTCGACGATGTTGGACCGTCCGCCGAAGTCGTAGCTCCACACCCGGTCCAGGATCTGGGCTTTGGACAGCACCCGCTTGGGATTGCGCATGAGGAAACGAAGCAGTTCGAATTCGGTGGAGGTCAGCGAGACCAGTTCCCCGCCCCGGGTCACCTCGTGGCTGTCTTCGTCGAGCACCAGATCACCGACGACGATCTGGGCACCGCTGTCCTCGGTGGTCACCCCGGTGCGCCGCAACAGCGCCCGCAGCCGCAGCACCACTTCCTCGATGGAGAACGGCTTGGTGACGTAGTCGTCGCCGCCCGCGGTCAGCCCGGCGATCCGGTCCTCGACGGCGTCCTTGGCGGTCAGCAGCAACACCGGCAGCTGCGGATTCTGCTCGCGCAGCCGGCGCAGGACGTCCAGACCGCTCATATCCGGCAGCATCACGTCGAGCACCACCGCGTCCGGCCGGGAGTTGCGCGCCGCAGAGATCGCCGAAGCGCCGTCGGCCGCGGTGGCGATGGTCCACCCCTCGTAGCGCAGCGCCATCGACACCATCTCGGCGAGCACGGTTTCGTCGTCGACGACGAGAACCGTGATCGGGTTCCCGTCGGCTCGGCGCATCACCACACGTTCGGCCGATGAAGAGGTCATGTTTTCCAGTATGGGAGCAGCGATGAGCCGTTCCTATGTCGTTGCTATGCGTGCGCTGTGAAAGCCCCTCCACAGACTGCGCTGAGCAGGCGCACAGCCGACGCCCAGGTTCGCCACCCAAGGTGGTGCCATGAGCCCGAGTGTTGAACAGCAACCGGTGTGGGGGGCTCCTGCCGACCACCCGCCGACCTGGTCGACCCGCACCACGCTGGCGGCGGTCGGCATCGCCGCGGCGCTGGCGGCCGTCGGCGGGGTGGTGGTGTACGCGTCCACCGGCGCCGGCCACGACGGCGGCCCCGGGCACATGGGCGGCCCGCCCGGCTGGGGTGGGCCCGGTGGCTTCCAGCGCACTGTGCACGGCGAGAACGTGGTCTCCGACGGGGAGGGCGGTTTCACCACCGAGCTGACCCAGACCGGTGCCGTCACCGCCGCCACCGCGACCTCCGTCTCCGTCCGCAGCGAGGACGGCTACAGCCAGACCTATGTCCTGGACGCGGACACCCGCAAGCCTCCGCAGCCGCTGAGCAACGGCGACCAGGTGTCGGTGCGGGCCACCGAGAAGGGTGGCGCCGCGACGGCGACGGCGGTATTGCCGGTCCGCTGACGTCGGGCTTCCTACAATTTCTCGGTGAACTTCTTCGAGGTCATCGAGACGGTGGGCAAGACCATCGACGCGGTGGGCGTCACCGTGATCGCCGTCGGCGCGTTGATCTCGGCGGTCGGCGTCATCCCGCGGCTCAAAACCGGCCAGGCCTACCGGGTGTTCCGCGAGCAGCTCGGCCGCAGCATTCTGCTCGGCCTGGAGTTTCTGGTCGCCGCCGACATCATCCGCACCGTGGCGGTCACCCCGGACGCGCGCAGTGTCGCCGTGCTCGGTGGCATCGTGCTGATCCGCACGTTCCTCAGTTTCTCGATGGAACTCGAGATCACCGGCTACTGGCCGTGGCAGAAGAGCCGTCGCGAGGCCGTCCCGCCCGAGAACGCCGCAGCTGGGCAATGATGCTGGTATGGACGAGACGAGGCGGGCGAGGCGACGACGCATTTTCGACGCGATCCGCAAGACTCCCCCGAGCCGCTGGGACCACCGGACGTGCACAACCAGGTCGAGGTGGCGGCCATGCTGCGGGAGATCGGCATCGCCCTCCTCGTGGTGGAGCAGCCCACCCAGTTGGTGACGGCGCGGCTGATGGAGATCGCCGCGCAGTACACCACCGAACCGGTGCGGGTCGTCGTCCTGCCCACCGTGCTGATGATCCAGGTGGGCACCGTCGGCTATGAGGTCGACACCTCCACCACCTACACCGTGCAACTGGACATGGCCGGGCGCATCGACGACATCGCCACCCTGGCGTCCGTCGGTGCGATCACGCCTGCCGATGCCGTCGCCGCGATCCAGCAGGCCCGCAGCCTGCGCCCGCGCTTCGGCCCGATCGCCACCACCGTCGGATATGCCGTCACCACAGTGGGTTTCGGCATGGTCATCAATCCGACGTGGGCGTCGCTGCCCGGCTATCTCTTCCTCGGCCTGGTCGTCGGCGCCATCGCCCAGCTGGGCCGGCCGTTCCCGTCGCTGAACCCGGTACTGCCCACCCTGGCGGCCATGCTCACCACGATCCTGGCCACCTGGTTCGTCGCGGACACCGCCAACGACGGGCTGCTGCGGGTGATCGCGCCAGCCCTGGTGGCGATGCTGCCCGGGATGGCACTGACCATCGGCGCGATGGAGCTGGCCAGCTCCCAGCTGATCGGCGGCACCAGCCGGTTGGTCTACGGGGTCGCCCAGTTGGCGCTGCTGGTGTTCGGCGTCGCCCTGGGCACGCACGTCGCCGGCGAGGTCAACCCGCAGACCCCCTCGACGCAGATGGGTTCCTGGTCGCTCTACGTCGCGATCGTGGTCGTGGCGATCGGGCTCTATGTCTACCTCTCCGCCCCGCGCGGGTCGCTGATCTGGCTGCTACTGGCGATCGCGGTGGCGTTGGTCGGTCAGGCCATCGCCGGAAAGTTCGTGGCCGCAGCCTATTCCGGCTTCATCGGGGCATTCCTCACCGTGCCGTTCGCGATGCTGGCGTCGCGGATCAAGACCTCACCGCCGGCGATCGTGATGATGCTGGCCGCGTTCTGGGCGCTGGTGCCCGGCGCGTTGAGCTTCGAATCGGTGACGCAGGCCGCGACGGGCGGCAACATCGGAGTGGCCAGTCTGGGCGCGACCGGCGCCGCGATCCTGTCGATCGCCCTGGGCACCGTGATCGGCTGGAGCGTGTTCCACACCATCGACAGCCGGTTGCCGTGGCCGAAGGGACTGGCTCAACCAACCGTACGGTAGGTTCACCCGGGTGGACGACCTCACCGCAGTGGCCGCGTGGATGTCGGAGCAGCAGCTGGGCGACGGCCCGGTCGAGAACGTCTCCGAGATCACCGGCGGCACCCAGAACGTCATGTTGCGGTTCACCCGATCCGGCCGTGAGTACGTGTTCCGCCGCGGGCCCCGGCACCTGAGGCCGGTCAGCAACAAGGTGATCCTGCGCGAAACCCGGGTGCTGCACGCACTGGCCGGCACCGACGTCCCGCATCCGGGGCTGATCGCGGTGTGCGAGGACACCTCGGTGCTCGGTGACGCGGTGTTCTACCTGATGGAACCGGTCGACGGCTTCAACGCCGGCGCCACGCTGCCCGCCCTGCACGCCGGGGACGCAGGCATCCGGCACGAGATGGGCCTGTCGATGGCCGAGGCGGTGGCCAAGCTCGGCGCCGTCGACCACGTGGCGGTCGGGCTGGCCGACTTCGGCAAGCCCGAAGGATTCCTGGAACGTCAAGTGCCGCGCTGGCTTTCCGAGCTGGAGTCCTACAGCGGCTTCGAGAATTATCCCGGCCCCGACATCGGTGACGTGGACGCCGTCGCCCGCTGGCTGCAGCACAACCAGCCCCGGCAGTGGCAGCCGGGCATCATGCACGGCGACTACCACGCCGCGAATGTGATGTTCTCCCCCACCGGACCGGAGGTGGTGGCGATCGTCGACTGGGAGATGTGCACCATCGGCGACCCGCTGCTCGACCTCGGCTGGATGCTGGCCACCTGGTATCTGCCGGGCACCGAGTCGGTGCTGACGAATGTGCTGATGGACGCCGGCGGGCTGGCCACCCCGGACGAGTTGGTGGCGCGCTACGCGCAGCACACCACTCGCGACCTGTCCGACATCGACTGGTACACCGTGCTGGCCTGCTTCAAGCTCGGCATCATCCTCGAGGGCTCGAATGCCCGGGCCGCCGCCGGGTACGCGCCCAAGGAGATCGGCGACCGCCTGCACATCGCGACCGTGCGGCTGTTCCAGCGAGCTTTGGCAATCATCGGATAGCGCGCTCTTCGGCGCGGATGGAGGGACCACCATGATCGATTTCGAGATTCCGGCCGACCTGGCGGCGTGGCGCGACGAGGTGCACGCCTTCGTCGTCGACAAGATCGTTCCCTATGAACGTGATCCCCGGGTGACCCGGCACGGGCCCAACGAGGAGTTGCGCACCGAGCTGGTCGGTCTGGCCCGGGATGCGGGGCTGCTGACGTTCCAGGCGCCCCGGCGGTTCGGCGGCCGGGAGCCGTCGCACCGCGAGCAGGCGGTGCTGTTCGAGGCCGCCGGCTGGTCCACACTGGGGCCGGTCGCGCTCAACTGCGCGGCCCCCGACGAGGGCAACATGTATGTGCTGGCCAAGATCGCCAACGACGACCAGGTGGAGAAGTTCCTGGTGCCGGTGATCGACGGCAGGCAACGCTCGGTGTTCGCCATGACCGAGCCCGGCGGCGCCGGCTCCGACCCCAATCAACTGGCCACCGAAGCGGTGTTCGACGGTACCGACTACGTGATCAACGGGCGCAAGTGGTTGATCACCGGGGCCAACGGCGCGCGAACCTGGATCATCATGGCCCGCGTCGCCCCCAACCAACACGGACCGGACGGCCCGACGCTGTTCCTGTGCGACGGACAGACCCCCGGTATCGAGCTTGAGCGGGTGATGGACACCATGGACCGCAACTACGTCGAGGGGCACGGCGTGGTCCGGTTCAACGACCTGCGGCTGCCCGCCTCCGCGGTCCTCGGCGAGGTCGGCCAGGCCCTACGGTACGCCCAATTACGTTTGACCCCAGCACGTTTGACGCACTGCATGCGATGGCTGGGGGCGGCCTCACGGGCACATTCGATCGCGGTCGAACATGCCCGCACCCGCACCGGCTTCGGCAGGCCGCTGGGCGAACATCAGGGTGTGAGCTTCATGCTCGCCGACAACGAGATCGCGCTGCAGCAATGCCGGTTGGCGATCTGGTGGGCCTGCTGGGCCCTGGACACCGGCGCCAAGGGCCGTCACGAGAGTTCCATGGTCAAGGCCTACGTCTCCGAGGAACTGTTCAAGGTGGCCGACCGCTGCGTGCAGGTCCTCGGCGGCATGGGCATCTCCGACGAGACACCGGTCGGGATGATCTTCTCCGACATGCGCGCGTTCCGGTTGTACGACGGCCCGACCGAGGTGCACAAGTACGCCATCGCCCGCCAGGTGCTGAGGAGCCCCCGCCCGTGACGATTCTCGATTCCTTCCGGCTCGACGACAAGGTCGTCATCGTCACCGGCGCGTCCTCGGGCTTGGGTGTGTCGTTCGCCCAGGCGTTCGCCGAGGCCGGCGCGCACCTGGTGCTCGGTGCACGGCGGCTCGAGCAGATGGCACAGACCGCGGCACTGGTCGAGGCGGCCGGCCGCCGGGCCTGCACCCGCAAGACCGACGTCGCCGATCCGGATCAGTGCCAACAGCTGGTCGATTCCGCGATCGCCGAATTCGGCCGGGTGGACGTCCTGGTCAACAATGCCGGGGTGGGCACTGCCGTGCCCGCCACCCGGGAGACCCCCGAACAGTTCCGCAAGGTCATCGACGTCAATCTCAACGGCTCCTACTGGATGGCCCAGGCGTGCGGGCGGGTGATGCAGCCGGGCAGCTCCATCATCAACATCTCCAGCGTTCTCGGCATCACCACCGGCGGGTTGCCACAGGCGGCCTACAGCGCCTCCAAGGCCGCTGTCATCGGACTGACCAGGGATCTGGCCCAGCAGTGGGGTCCGCGCAAAGGCATTCGGGTCAACGCCCTGGCGCCGGGATTCTTCAAGAGCGAGATGACCGACGAGTACCAGCCCGGCTATCTGGACAGCCAGCTTCCGCGCATCATGGTCGGGCGGATGGGCGATCCGGCTGAGCTGGCCGCGACGGCGGTATGGCTGGCGTCACCGGCCGCGGGATATGTGACGGGACAGACAATTATCGTCGA
The DNA here is from genome assembly GCA_002007745.1 of Mycolicibacterium litorale. Classification (GTDB taxonomy): domain Bacteria; phylum Actinomycetota; class Actinomycetes; order Mycobacteriales; family Mycobacteriaceae; genus Mycobacterium; species Mycobacterium litorale_A. The sequence goes on from CP019882.1 coordinate 5,637,861, forward strand.
TGGGGGTCTGACCATCACCTGACGGTAACGGTCCGGCGTCGATCCAATTCCTCTCAGGCACTTCACACGTTCAGAACATCGTCCTTTAAGGCGGGTCTGGGACTCTCGCAAACAGAACGTTTCCGAGCCGAGAGGTGCCGTCCCATGTGGATAGACCTGTACGTGCTGGCCGCGGTGCTGATCGCGGTTGCCGCGTGGCTCGTCAGCCAGCGGTTCCAATCTTTCGATCCCCCAGCGATATCGTCCGTGGGTTCGGGGCGATCATTGCCGGCGCGTTGTGGCCGCTGGTGATCGTCGGCGTGTCCCAACTGCTGTTGCTCCGGTATGCCGTGCGCCGGCTGCGCGGCGCCCCCGCCCCCGCTCTGGAGCTCAGCCCGCTGGTGGCGCAGGACGTCAGCCTGCGGTCCTGAGCACGGCGGGCCGGCCCGCCACGGTGTGGGGCACGCCTTTGGCGCAGTTGATGATTCCCTGTTGTTCGAGCATCGCCATCGCCGCCCGGACGGTGTTGCGCGATACCCCGAGCCGGCAGGCCAGCTGCCGCTCCGGCTCCAGCGCCGAGCCGACGGGGTAGCGGCCGTCTCGTAGTTGGCGCGATAACGCTTGCGCGAGTTGATAATAAAGCGGTACTCGATCTCCGACGTCAAGGGCGACGTCGAGACGAATCGAATTGCCGTTCATCCGTGGCCCTTTCCCCAGCACCGACGGGACGGGAGGCGCGGCACATCGCACCGCGCCTCCCGCTCGATCACAGTCCCCGCGCGCGCAGGAATGCGAGGTTCGCCTCTTGGGCCTTGGCGGGAACATCCGCCGGCTCGTCGGCGCGCGGGAAGATGTCCTGCTCCACGACGAGCCAACCGTCGTAGCCGACTTCCCCGACGGCGGTGAGGAATCCGTCGAGATCGATGTCGCCCTGGCCGAACTGGCAGAACGCCCGCCGTCCCCAGATCTCGGTCATCGGTCCGCTTTCGGCGAGGATCTCGTCGAGGATGGCTCGGTCGACGTCCTTGACGTGCAGGTGGTTGATGCGGCCCGTCCAGTCCTTCAGACACTGGGTGGGGTCGCCACCACCGACCAGGAGGTGTCCGGTGTCGAGGGTGAATCCGACGTCGGAGAGCTCGAGCACCTTCTCGACCTCCCACACGGCCTCGACGTAGGTGCCGGTGTGGTGGTGGAACGTGGGCTCGTAACCGCGGGCACGGAACCGGTCCACCACCCGGTTGAGCCCGTCGCCGAAGCGTGCCCATCCCGCGTCGTCGAGGCTCAGCGACCGATCTTTGGCCGCCTGGCCGGGCCGGGCCAGGCGCTCGGGTGATCCAGCGTCGGCCAGCGTCGGGCGGGGTGGCTTCGGACCGGCCGGCGTGGCGTCGAAGACATCACACATCTTGTCGATGTAGTCCATCTCACCGGCGAGCACGTCCGGCTCGCTGAATGCCATGGGGACGTACCCGCCGGCGAGGGCGAGTCCGCGCTGCGCCAGCCGCTCGGATAGTTCGTCACCGGTTCCCAGGTAGCCGACCGGACCGAGGTCGATACCCTCGTACCCGGCCTTCGCGACGAAGTCGAGCAGCGTGACGCCGTCGGGCACATTGGGGTCGGTGCCGATGGTGACTTCGAAAGCCCCGTAACTGCAGGGCGCATTGGCGATTGCGATGGACATCAGACGAGCTCCTTGCTGGTAGTCGCCCACTCTGGGAGCAGGCTTGGGTTGTCGACCGGTTGCTTGGTCAGGTGGCACCGGGCGATGGATTCGCACAGTGCGATGTCATGCAGACCTTCCAGGGCGTCGGTGCGGGGTGCCCGGCCTTCCCGGATGGCCGCCGCGAGCTCCACCAGCTCGCGCTTGAAAGCCTCGTCGTAGGAGACGATCTCGGTGGTGTTGGCGGCATGCGGCGAGCCGGCCTCGCCGGTCTCGATGTCGAGCCGGCTCGGCATGGCCCGCAGGTAGGGCGACGGGAGGGTGAGAGTGACCCGGCGGTCCAGACCGTAGAACGCGACCTCCTGCCGGTAGCGGGCCATCCCGGGCAGGTCGACCCAGGACAGGTGCACCTGGGTGGGGCCGAATCTCAGGTGGACGTTGCACACCGTGCGGGACAGGTCGGCGTACTCGACCCGGTCGGGCTCGCCCAACGCTCCACGCAGCATGTTCAACTCGTGGACCAGGTTGTCCAACAACATCCACCGATAGCAGAACCGCAGATCGTCGTCGCCGTCGGGGAACGCCGCCAGCAGACGGCGGGCGTCGTCGGCCTTGAGCGCGGCCAGCGTCTCGGCCGGTGGCTCCACCCGGGGTGCCAGTGGATAGGCTTGGACGTACGGCTCGAACGGGGATTCCAGCGTCGTCGAACGCACCAGCGGCAGTTGCTCGGGCACCAGTTCGAGCAGCCGCTCGTAGGCCGGGTCGTAACGCTTCATCGTCCCCACCATCAGCGTCACGCCGGATTCGGTTGCCGCTTCCAGCATTTCGCGTCCCTCGGCCAGGCTGAGGGCCATCGGTTTCTCCACGAACACGTGCCGTCCGGCCCGGGCCGCCGCGACGGCGACCGGCGCGTGACTGCCCGAGGTCAGCACCATCACCACGTCGAGGTCGTGGGCGACCAGGTCGGCCCAGTCGGTGTAGACGGTGTCGACATGGAAGCGGTCGGCACATGCTTGCGCGACCGGTTCGGATATGTCGCACAGCGCCGTAATTTCGAACAGGTCGTCGAGATCGGTCAGGTGGGGCAGATGCATCACCTGCGCGATCACCCCACAGCCCACTACCCCGACACGCAGAACAGCCACAGCAATTTCCTCCTTGTTTTCAACAGACGCAGGGATGTTCGCGCTAAGCGGCGCGATTCCGAACGAATTTCTTGGATCCCCGAAGCGCCATCGGCACCAGCACCATCACCGCGCCGGTCAGCACGGTCGCGAGCAGCAGCAGCGTCGCGATGGCGTTGACTTCCGGCGTGATTCCGTATTTGACCTGCGTGTAGATGTAGATCGGCAGGGTGTTGTCGTTGCCCACCAAGAACAGCGTGATGACGAATTCGTCGAGGGACAGCGTGAAGGCGAGCAACGCTCCGGCGAAGATCGCCGGGCCGATCAGCGGCAGGGTGATGAACCGGAAAGTGTTGAACCGGTTGGCACCCAGGTCACCGGCGGCCACCTCCAGACGTGGGTCGAGGGCCTGGATCCTGGCGGCGACGGTGAGCACCACGAAGGGTGTGGTGTAGACCGTCTGGCCGATGATCGCGGTCTCCTTGGACAGACCGATGTGCAGGGTCTGGGTGAAGAAGGCGAGCAGTCCGACACCGATGAGCAGACCGGGAATCATGATCGGCAGCAGCAGACCAGCCTGGGCGAAGATGGCGAACCGGTGCTTGGAACGGGCCAGCGGGAAGGCGGCCATGGTGCCGATGACGCTGGCCAGCACTGCCACCGCCACACCGATCTCGACGGTGTTGGCGACTGCGCTGTGGATCTGGAAGTTCTCGATCGCCGCGCGGTACCAGTCCAGCGTCCAGCCGGTCACCGGGAAGGTGCCGTAGCGGTTGGCGTTGAAGCTGAACACCACCATGAGGATCACCGGCACGAACAGGAACACATAGATGAGCAGCGCCCATCCGGTGAGCAGCAGCCGGCTCACCCGGGTGAACCGCCCGACCGAACCCGCACCATCAGCGGACATGGATATTCCTCACATCCAGCGACCGGCGGAAGACGAAGAGGATCACCACGATGAACGCCGCGATCACCAACGCGGCCGCCGCTCCGCGGGTGTACTGCGCACCGGTGAAGAAGTTGACGATCAGGTTGCCGATCATCACGCCACGGGTGCCGCCCACGAGTTGTGGCGCCAGATACTCGCCCAGGATCGGGATGAACACGAAGATGATGGCGTTGACGATGCCGGGCCGGATCTGCGGCAGCAGGACATGAACGAAGGCGCGAGATTGCCTGGCCCCCAGATCAGTTGCCGCCCGCAGCTGAATCCAGTCGAAGCGTTCGAGCGCGACGAACAGGGTCAGCGCCGCGAACGGAAAGTACAGGTAGACCAGGACCAGCACCACCGCAGCCCGGTTGTACAGCAGAAACGACAACGGGTGGTCTATCCACCCCATGGCCATCAGGGAGCGGTTGATCACGCCCTTCTCGCCGAGGATGGACGTCCATGCGATCACCCGAAGCAGGTAGCTCGTCCAGAACGGCAGGATGATCCCTACCAGCAGGATCGGCCGCCAGCGGGGGCCGACATAGCGGGCCAGCCAGTAGGCGACGGGGAACGCGCACAGCAGCGTGAGGACCGTCGCGACCAATGCCATGACCAATGTCGCCACGAACGTTCGCACATAAGTGCCGACACTGAACAGGTAGCGATAGTTGTCGATCGTCCAGTCCGGCACGATGTTGTTGTCCGCAATGCGCCAAAAGCTGTAGCACACAACGACAATCATCGGCAGGGCGAAGAAGCCGACAAACAACACCAGCGCGGGCACCAGCCCCAGGTTGCGGCGCACGGCCAGCCACAGCACTGTGGGCCGGCTCGGCGCAGCGGCTTCCGCAGGCACCGGAGGCGCATGGGTGGCTTCGACGACAGTGGCCATGACGCTAGGCGCCGAACACTTCGTTGAATGCGTCGGTGTAGGCCTGCTCGTTGCCGGCCGGCCCCTTCAACGTCATCTCGAGGGCTTTCTCCGGCTTGTTGTAGAACAGGCGGTCGGCGCGCTCCTGCTCGCCCTGGTCGACCAGCAGCTTGTATGCCTGCTCGTTGAACAGCGGGCGCCCGTTGGCGATGAAGTTCTTGGCGATCCAGTCGGCCTGCTGCATGGCGTTCTGGAACTTCATGAACTCGGCGCGCTTCGGTGAGCCTTTGACCAGTTGTTCGCCGTCGATGAAGCCGATCGTGCCCTCTTTGGGAGTCGCCACCGACAACTCTGGTCCGCCCGCGGCTTTCACCCGGTAGTCGGTTCCCAGATTGGCGATCGCCAGGATCGCCGATCCGTCCGCCAGTGCCCGCACCAATTCGTCGTTCTGCGAAACGAGCTTCAGGAACGCCGGTTTGGCGGCACCGAGGAACTGCTTGGCCCGGCCGATCTCGTCGTCGGTCATGTTGTAGGGCTCCTTGGCCCCGGTGGCCAGGCCGGCGATCGCCATCAAATCGATCGGCTGGTTCTCGGCCACCACCTTGCCCTGCATCCGCGGATCGGTGAGGATCTCCCAGCTCGACGGGGTCGACGGCACGGTCTTGGGATCGTAGGTGAATTGCACCGAGGACCAGCCGAACGGATACGCCATGGTCTTGCTGCCGTCCTTCCAGAACGGCAGACCACGGGCCATGGCATACAGCTGCTTGGAGGCGTCGATCTCGGCGATGTCGAACGACTCGGTCAACCCGTCGGCATTCATCTTGGGCACCCACAGTGCGTCGGCACTGACCGTGTCCCATTGTCCCTGGGACTGCTTGACTTTCAGGTAGGCCTGCGAGTCGCTGTCCTGCAGTGCCGGGCTCACCGCGATGCCGGTCTGGTCCTTGACCGCCGCGAGTTGCTCGGGCAGGTAGTGGTCGTTCCAGGTGGTCCAGCTCAGCGTGGTGGCGCCCGAGGCGCCGTTGTTACCGGATCCGCACGCCGCCAAGGCGAGGGCGCCGGCCGTGCCGACACTGAGCTTCAGCATTCCACGGCGTGACATCACGATGGGTCCGATCGGCATGGCCTATCCCTTCTCGGTTGAGCGGTTGACTACTTCATCTCTGGTGGTCGAGCAGGCAGCCATCGGCGGCGTCCCACCCGAGCTGGACCCGGTCGCCGGCCACGAAGGCCGCCGAGGAGTCACGTCCGGTGATGCTGCTCACCACGGCGGATCCGGTCCCGTCGACGTCGACGGTGATCCTGGTGGTGCTGCCGCGAAACGAGGTTTCGCGGACGGTTCCGGAAAGTCGTTGCAGCCCAGTGTCTTCCTCGGCTGTCAGCCGCAGCGCCTCGGGCCGCACGGCAAGCGTCGCGGTGGACCACTGCGCACTGCCCTGGTCACGGGTGGGCACCGGGAATCCCGTGGTGGTGACCACCGCACCACTGGGCTGGCGGACGACGTCGATGAAGTTCGATTCGCCGAGGAACGACGCCACGAAGGCGGACGTGGGCCGCAGATAGATCTCCTCGGGCGTACCGACCTGCTCCACCCGGCCGTCGCGCATCACCGCGATGCGATCGGCCATCGACATCGCCTCGTCCTGGTCGTGGGTGACCAGCACGAAGGTGGTCCCGACATTCTTGTGGATCTGCGAGAGTTCGGACTGCAGACGCTTGCGCAGTTTGAGGTCCAGCGCCGACAACGGCTCGTCGAGCAGCAGCACCGCGGGCCGATTGACCAGTGCGCGCGCCACCGCGACCCGCTGCTGCTGGCCGCCGGAGAGCTCGCCGGGCATGCGGTCGGCCTTGTCGTCGAGGCCCACCAGGCGCAGCGCCTCCGAGACGCGAGACTTCAAGTCCGCCTTGGCGGTACGAGCCATGCGCAACCCGAAGCCGATGTTGTCGGCGACCGACATGTGCGGGAACAACGCATACGACTGGAAGACGGTGTTGACGTCGCGGCGGTGGGCGGGGACTTTCGCGACGTTCGTGCCGCGGATGTGGATGCTGCCGCCGCTGGGTGCCACGAAGCCGCCGATGATGTTGAGGGTGGTGGTCTTGCCGCAGCCCGAAGGGCCGAGCAGGCAGAAGAATTCACCCTCGTGGATGTCGAGGTCGAGCGGTGCCAGCGCGGTGTGGTCCCGGTAGCGCTTGGTGATGCCTCGCAGGGAGATGCACGGGGCGCTGGACGGCGCGTCGCTCACGGCGATCTCCCTGGTGTCGTTGGGATGAGTGACGGTCATGGGGCGTTCACCGCTTTCAACTCGTCGATGGGCGAATAGAGACATCCGCACGAACGTCGACGGATCAGCGTGACCGGTACCCGCAGGCACTGGCCGGCCCGCTCGCCCAGTTCACCGCTGATCGCGTCGAGCAACAGTTCGGCGCTGTGGTGTCCCATGTCGACCGCGTCGTAGGCGACGACGGTCAGCGGAACCTGAAGCAGGGGTGTGAAATACGTGTCGTCGAAGGTGGCCAGGGCCAGCTGCGACGGAATGTCGACACCGATCGACGCCGCCGCGGTCAGCACGCCGAGGGCGAGCTCGATACTCGCGGTGACGATCGCGGTGGGCGGCTTCGGCCCGGTCAGCAGCTGCAGGGCGGCTTCGATACCACTGTCGAGCTCCCACCCGCATTCTTTGACCAGTGCCGTGTCCAAGTCGAGCTGATAGCGCTGCGCGGCACCGAGAAAGCCGTCGCGGCGCTCCCCACCGTCGGTGCGCCTCGGGTCACCGCCGATGTATCCCACCCGGTTGTGGCCGTGGTCGACGATGTGCGCCACCAGCAGGTCGATCCCGAGCGCGTTCTCGATCGCGACGGCCGCCTCGCCGGCATCCTCGACGAACTCGTCGATGAAGATGCAAGGGGTGCCGCGGAATTCAGCGCGGAACTGGTCTGCCTGCAGCGAGGTGGTGGCGATCAGCAGACCCGCGACCTGTTGGTCGAGCAGGGTGCGGATCGCCGATTCCATCGCCTTGGCCTCCTCACCGGCATCGATGAGCAGCAGGGCGTAGCCCTTCGGCTCGAGGAAGCGCTGGACGCCCTTGACCAGCGCCGCGTAGAAGGCGTGCTCGATGTGCGGCACGATCATGCCGATCAGGGTCGAGCGCTGGGTGCGCAGGGATTGGGCGACGGTCGAGGGCCGGAAGCCCAGCTGCGCCGCGCAGTCGAGGACGAGCTGTCGCGTTGCCTCGGTCATCTCGCCGTGGCCGTTGAGGGCCCGCGACGCCGTGGTCACCGAGACGTTGGCCAGCCGGGCAACGTCAACCAAGCGCGCCCGTGGCTTGCCAGCCGTCACTCGACGAAAACCTTTGCGCAAACGTTTGCGTGCATAGCAGCCGACAGTAGACCGGGGTGTGACGAGCGTCAACAGGAAGCGCAAAATCGGTTCACGTCATCGCCGGCCACCAGCTCGACGGCGGGTTTGCTGTCCACGGACCCGCCCGTCCTGGGTTGATGTACAGCAGGAAGACGAAAGATGAAGTCGGAGTGGCTGTCTGCGCACTGGACGGCGCGGTGCCACTATCCTTGCCGAACAGATCGCAGGGTTATCCAGACGACTACACGGAGTGATGATGAGGCGAACCAGGTTGGCACCGGTCGGATTTGCGCTGCTGGCCACTGCGGGAATCGCGATCGGCCTGGCGGCGCCGGCCGCCGCCGACACCGGCGGCCTGGTGTGGCCGGATCCGACAGAGCCGTACTACTGGGATGCCAACGAGAACGCCGGGAGTACCGGCCCGGCTCCGCTCCCGACGGACGATCTGTACTGGAAGGAGGGCGAGGACGCCGGCGGCACGGGCAACGTGGCGCAGCCCGACGTGCCCGAGTACACCGATCAGGGCGAGAACGCCGGGGCCTACTGAGGCCGGTCTACTAAGACGACCAGACCAAAGCCCCTGCGTGACGGGATAATTCGGCCCGAGCTCGACGCTCCACCAACAGCGGGACGAACTCTCGCACGGTGCTGTCCTGGAATCGGTCGTAGGCGGTGTGTACGCAGTGGAACACCTCGTCGCGGGAGAGGTCCGGGTAGGCCGCGGCCAGCCGATCGATCACTTGCTCGATCATCACGGCTTCACTGATTTGCCCCACCTGTCAAGGGTGGCGCTCACCGACGAGTTCGTCAATTTGACGTTCATCACCCGGCCATGTCAGGTCAGGCGGGCGCCGGACCGGCGAGGTAGCGGGCGAGCACCGGGCGCAGCCATTCGGTGAGGGCCCCGTCGGACATCTCGGCCAGCGGCGGGATCTCGAGGATGTACCGGCCGACCGCGACGCCGAGTAATTGGGCGCCGACGAGTGCCGTCCGCTCGGCCGGGCGGTCGGGAACCACGGTGGCCAGCGCCGGACTCACCTGCTCGACGAAGACACCGAGCAGGGCTTGCGCAGCGGCACGGTTGGTGGCCGCCGAACGCAGCAGCGGCAGGAACGGCCCGTGTGGACCCCACACCTCGACGAACATCGGCAAGACGAGGTCCACCACCCGGTCGGCGGCGACCCCGGAGAGGTCCGGGAAGTCGATCGCGAGGCGTGAGGCGGCGGCGAACAGCCGGGCCTTGTTGCCGAAGTAGTGCATGACCAGTGCCGGGTCCACCCCCGACTCCGACGCGACCGAGCGGATGGTGGTGCGCTCGAACCCCTGGGCGCCGAACTGAGCGCGCGCGGCGGCCAGGATCCGCGCCCGGGTGGCCTCGCCGTCGCGCGTCTTCGCCGTCATGCGACCAGTGTATTCAACAACTGTTGACATACCTAACCGACCGGCCTAGCGTCGAGTTCAACAACTGTTGAGGAGGTCGTTCGAGATGACCGTCACCGCCATCCAGATCGGGTTGGATCCCGATGCCATCGACTACTCGTCGCCGGAGTTCGCTCAGTTCAGCGGCCTGTCCCCCGACACCCTGCGGGCGGCCAACGAGGAGAACGTGGCCGGTTTGCGCGCCGCCGGCTACCGGGTCGACAACTGTTTGATCGACGCCGGTGCGGCCGGTGCCACCAAGGCCCGCCAGTGGCTGGCGGCGCACCGGTACGACGCGGTGCTGATCGGCGCGGGAATCCGCCTGGTCGCCGGCAACACGCTGCTGTTCGAGTCCATCGTCAATGCCGCCCACCTCTGCCAGCCCGACTGCCGGTTCGTGTTCAACCGGGCCGCCGAAGCCACACCTGACGACATCCGACGCTGGTACCCCGATCCGAACGGAGCGCCGCGATGACCGAGCATGAGGTCGACGTGCTGATCGTCGGTGCCGGGCCGGCCGGGCTGACCGCCGCCGGTGACCTGGCCCGAGCAGGTCGGTCGGTGACCGTGCTGGAACGCTGGGCGGCGGTGAACCCGTCCAGCCGCGCGTTCGCCACCATGCCCCGCACCCTGGAAGTGCTCGACGCCCGCGGCCTCGCCGACGACCTGTTGGCTCGGGGATACCAGTCACCGACCGTCACCATCTTCGCCGGCGCGAGGATCGATCTCACCCACCTCGACTCTGCCTACCGATTCGTCCTGGTGACACCACAGACCAATGTCGATGCGGCGCTGGGGCGTTACGCGCAGAGTCAGGGGGCCGACATCCGGCGCGGAATCGAGGTGGTGGATCTCGAGCAGGATGACCACGGGGTCGCCGTCATCGCCCGCCCGCACGGTGCTGATGGCCACCGGACCCAATGGCGAGCCAAGTACGTGATCGGCGCCGACGGTGCGCACAGCGCGGTCAGGCAGCTGGTGGGTGCCGAGTTCCCGGGCAGGACAATCCTGTCCTCGATCGTGCTGGCCGACGTCAAACTGGCCGATGGGCCGACCGGAGGAGGTCTCCTGCTGGGCAGTACCGGCACGGTGTTCGGGTTTCTGGCGCCCTACGGCCGCAGCGATCGGGACGGCTCCTGGTTTCGCACCATGGTGTGGGACCGCGAGCACCAGGTGCCGGACAGCCAGCCGGTCGAGTCCGGCGAGGTCATCGACGTCCTGAATCGCGCGATGAAGCGCGACGTCGGTGTCCGCGAGATCAGCTGGAAGTCTCGATTCCATTGCGAGGAAAGGCAAGTCACGCAGTACCGGCACGGCCGGGTGTTGTTGGCCGGGGACGCTGCGCATGTGCACTCCCCGATGGGCGGGCAGGGCATGAACACCGGTATCCAGGATGCGGCCAACCTGGCCTGGAAGATCGACGCGGTCCTTGCGGGGGCGGCGCAGGGTCTGCTCGACAGCTACCACAACGAGCGCCATCCGATCGGCAAGCGGGTGCTTCGCCAGTCCGGACTGATGGCCCGTGGCGTCACCGTGCATCCGCCGATCGCGCGCGCGCTGCGCGACCTGTTGGCGCCCAGGCTTCTTCGTATCCCGCGGGTGCGCGACACGGTCGCGGGCAGCTTCGCGGGCACTGCGTTGCGCTACGGGCACCGTGGACCGGTCGGCACCCGCGCCACCCAGATTCCACTGACCGAGGGCCGGCTCACCGAGCTGCAACGCACGCCCGGTTTCGTGTTGATCCGTGAGCAGGGCACCCGTCACGTCGACGGGACCTCGGTGCTGCAGGCCGAGCGCGCTGATCGCGGACCGGCGGTGCTGGTGCGACCGGACGGCTACATCGCCTGGACCGGCGCCTCGACCGAGCCGGGATGGCGAGCGGTCCTGCACGAGTGGGGAGTGCGCCCGAAGGGATTCGAACCCCTAACCTTCTGATCCGTAGTCAGATGCTCTATCCGTTGAGCTACGGGCGCCTTCTCTTCAGTTGTTCGTGGCTGACGGATCAGCCGCGGCGGAGGCGAGAGGATTTGAACCTCCGGTCCCCGGTAAGGGGGACAACTCATTAGCAGTGAGTCCCATTCGGCCGCTCTGGCACGCCTCCTGAACTACCTGAGCGTACCGGAGCTCGCGCGAAGCCCCGGAACCGCCGATGGATGAGAGTACACAGCGGCCGCACGCGATGGCAAAGCAGCACGCACACAGCCCCTAGACTTGGCGTGGTGACCGCCCGCTTGCGCCCCGAACTGGCCGACATCCCGGCGTACACCCCGGGCAAGACCGTGCCGGGTGCCATCAAGTTGGCCAGCAACGAGACGGTGCACGGCCCGCTGCCCAGTGTGCGCGCCGCCATCGCCGCGTCCGCCGAGACCATCAACCGCTATCCCGACAACGGGTACGTGGAGCTCAAGGAGCATCTGGCCAAGCACCTGAGCAAGGACGGGCCGTTCGCCCCGGAGAACATCGCGGTCGGCTGCGGGTCGGTGAGCCTGTGCCAGCAGCTCATCCAGATCACCTCCAGCGTCGGTGACGAGGTGATCTTCGGTTGGCGCAGCTTCGAGATCTACCCGCTGCAGGTCCGGGTGGCCGGCGCGACGCCCGTCCAGGTGCCGCTGCGTGACCACACCTTCGACCTCGACGCCATGCTGGCCGCCATCACCGACCGCACCCGGTTGATCTTCGTCTGCAACCCCAACAACCCGACCTCCACCGTCGTCGACCCCGACGAGTTGGCCCGGTTCGTGGCGGCGGTGCCGCCGGACATCCTCATCGCCATCGACGAGGCCTACGTCGAGTACATTCGCGACGGGCTGGTGCCGGACAGCCTCGGACTGGTCCGAGACCACGCCAACGTGGTTGTGTTGCGCACCTTTTCGAAGGCCTACGGGCTGGCTGGGCTGCGCGTCGGTTACGCCGTCGGCGACCCCGAGGTGATCACCGCGCTGGGGAAGGTCTACGTGCCGTTCACCGCGACGACCGTCTCGCAGGCCGCCGCGATCGCCTCGATCGATGCCGCCGACGAGCTGCTGGCCCGCACCGATGCGGTGGTCGCCGAACGCCGGCGGGTGTGCGCGGCGCTGGTCGAGTTGGGTTACCGCTTCCCCCGCCGCAGGCCAATTTCGTCTGGTTCCCGCTGGCCGAGCGCACCCAGGACTTCGTCGAACAGGCCGCCAACGCGCGCGTGCTGGTTCGTCCCTACGGCAGCGACGGTGTGCGGGTGACCATCGGCGCCCCCGAGGAGAACGACGCCTTCTTGCGGTTCGCCCGGGAGTGGATCACGACCCGCTGACGGGCACCCGGCCGGTGAATGCCACCAGGCGTTCCAGCTTCGAGGCGTGCGCGGCGACGTCGACCGGGTCGTCGAAGCCCGCTCTGATGCGGCCCTCCGGGGTGATGATGCGGCTCGCCAGCTCGGTCACGTACTCGGTCAGCGAGTCCGGCGCGTCGATGGGCCGGCCGGTCGCGGCCGCGTAATCCCACGCATGAACCAGGAATTCCAGGGACAGGATGGCGGCCAGAAACGTCGCCGGCGCTTCCCGGTCACCGAACGACACCACTGCGTCCAAGCCGTGCCGGTGCCAGGCGTCCAACGCCGGCCTCGCAGCGGCGATGACCTGGCGCTCGACGGAGTCGTCGGGATTGCGCTCGGGAAGCTGCGCACCGACGGCACCCCCCAGCAGGGTGATCGACCCCAGCAGGTGGTCGGTCAGTCCGGCGACATCGAACTCCCGGCACGGGGTCTGCTTGTCCAGGTCGTCGGTGGCGATACCGTGGATGACTTGCTGAAGCACTGTCAGTGCCGCCTCGGCGCCGGCAAGTTCGTCCGTTGGAGCGGCTTCGGGTCCTGCGGTGAATTCGTCGGCCATTGGTCCACGGTACGACCAGGGCGACACCGCCGTCCGACGGCCGCATAGTGTTCGAGGGAGTGCACGAGAAGGGACGCGCAGCATGGGCAGGATCTATGACAACGTCACCGAGCTGATCGGCCGCACGCCGCTGGTCCGGCTCAACCGCATCACCGAGGGCCTCGATGCCGACGTCGCGGTGAAGCTCGAGTTCTACAACCCGGCGAACAGCGTGAAGGACCGAATCGGTGTGGCGATCATCGACGCCGCCGAGGCCTCCGGGGAACTCAAGCCCGGCGGCACGATCGTCGAGGCCACCAGCGGTAACACCGGTATCGCGCTGGCGATGGTCGGCGCCGCGCGCGGGTACAGGGTGATCCTGACCATGCCGGAGACGATGTCCACCGAGCGCCGCGTGATGCTGCGCGCCTACGGAGCCGAGATCGTGCTCACACCGGGGTCCGAGGGAATGGCCGGTGCGGTCGAACGGGCCCGGCAGATCATCGCCGAGACCGACAACGCGGTATCGGCCAACCAATTCGCCAACCCGGCCAATCCGGCGATTCACGAGAAGACCACCGCCGAGGAGGTCTGGGCCGACACCGACGGCAAGATCGACATCTTCGTCGCGGGTATCGGCACCGGCGGCACCCTGACCGGGGTCGGGCACGTGCTCAAGGCGCGCAAGCCAGGTGTCCAGATCGTCGGGGTCGAGCCCAAGGATTCCCCGCTGCTCACCGAGGGCACCGCCGGGCCGCACAAGATCCAGGGCATCGGCGCCAACTTCGTCCCCGAGGTCCTCGACCGCGAGGTCTACGACGAGATCATCGACGTCGAACTCGACGACGCCGTCCGGGTGGCCAGGGACCTGGGAACCGAAGAGGGCATTCTCGGCGGCATCTCGTCCGGGGCCATCGTCTGGGCTGCACTGGAACTGGCCAAGCGACCGGAGAATGCCGGCAAACTCATCGTCGCGGTGGTCTGCGATTACGGCGAACGGTACATCTCCACGATGCTCTTCGAGCACATCCGGGACTGAACATGGGCCTGCTGTCGACGCTGCGCGAGGACCTGGCCAACGCGCGAAGCCATGACCCCGCCGCCCGCGGCGATGTGGAGAACGCGCTGGTGTACTCGGGGCTGCACGCGATCTGGTCCTACCGGCTGGCGCATCGGTTGTGGGCCAAGCCGGTGACACGCGGCCCGGCCCGGGTGCTGTCGCAGCTGACCAGGTTCCTCACCGGTATCGAGATCCATCCGGGCGCGACGATCGGCCGGCGTTTCTTCATCGACCACGGGATGGGCGTGGTGATCGGCGAGACCGCCGAGATCGGTGACGACGTGATGCTCTACCACGCAGTGACGTTGGGTGGCCGCTCGCTGCAGCACGGCAAGCGTCACCCCACAATCGGCAATCGGGTGACGGTCGGCGCCGGCGCAAAGATCCTCGGCCCCTTGGTCATCGGTGATGACAGTGCTATCGGCGCCAACGCCGTCGTGACCCGCGACGTGCCGGCTGATTCGATCGCGACGGGCATCCCGGCCGTCGTGCGCCCCCGCAACGAGACTCAGCGCGAAGAGCTGGTGGATCCCACCTGCTACGTCGATCCCGCGATGTACATCTGACCGGCATCGAATCCCGCTGATCCGAAGGGTCCGATCCCGGCCGCGGTGGGGTTAGCGTTCGCAGCGCGACGATGCGGTGACCTCCGGGTTCCGCTGTGACGCAGCGGACCAACCCACCGAAGGGGCCATCATGTCGAACCAGATCGAGCAAGCCGGCGGCGCTCCGGTCACAGCCACCGCCACCGACGGCCGCGCACACCGCAAGCTCCGCGGGTCACTGGGCGTCTGGGGCATCGTCTTCGTGGTCGTGGCCGCGGCATCCCCCCTCGGGGTCATCGGCGGACCCGTGCCACTGGGCATCGGAATCGGCAACGGCACCGGCTTTCCCGCCATCTTCGTCGTGAGCACGGTGATCATCCTGTTGTTCGCCGTGGGATTCACCGCTCTCACTCCGCACGTCCCGGATGCGGGCGCGTTCTACTCCTACATCGGCAAGGGCCTGGGCCGGGTCACCGGGTTCGGGTTCGCGTTCGTCGCGCTGATCTCCTATCTCACCCTGGAGATCGCCGTCTACGGCCTCATCGGTCAAGGCGCCCAGGCGCTGTTCGCGTCCTACGGTTTGCCCCAGATCCATTGGGGTGTATGGGCATTCGTTGCCTTCGCGGCAGTGACGGCACTGGGCCACTTCAACATCGACCTGTCCCGCAATGTTTTGGGCGTCCTGCTGATCGGCGAGGTCGCGATCGTCTTGGCGCTCGACGCGGCGGTGATCTTCACCGGTGGACACGAGGGCTTGTCCACCGGAATCGTCACGCCCACCCAAATCGCTTCGGGCGCACCGGGTATCGCGCTACTGTTCGCGATTCTGAGCTTCATCGGATTCGAGGCGACCGCGGTGTTCCGTGACGAAGCACGCGAACCGCTGCGCACCATCCCCCGGGCGACCTATCTGGCGGTGATTCTGATCGGCATCTTCTACACCGTCTCGACCTGGGCGCTGATCAGCGCCTGGGGCGACAGCCGGGTGGTCGAGGCCGCCAACGCCGACCCCTCAGGGCTGCTGCCCACCGCCACCGGTGAATACCTCGGCGCCGCGGGTCTGCACATCGTCCAGGTGCTGTTCGTCACCAGCTTGTTCGCCTGCATCCTGTCGTTCCACAACATCGTCGCCCGGTACGTCTTCACGCTGTCGAACCGCAATGTGTTCCCGGCCCGGCTCGGCGACGCACACGAACAACACGGCTCTCCGCACCTGGCCTCGGGCATCGACGCGGTGATCGTGGCGGTCGCGCTCCTGCTGGGCATCCTGTTCAAGCTGGA
This sequence comes from Mycolicibacterium litorale, assembly GCA_002007745.1. Taxonomy (GTDB): domain Bacteria; phylum Actinomycetota; class Actinomycetes; order Mycobacteriales; family Mycobacteriaceae; genus Mycobacterium; species Mycobacterium litorale_A. The sequence goes on from CP019882.1 coordinate 5,653,937, forward strand.
CCCGGTGACCCAGTTCTATACCTGGCTGGCCGGGATCTCCACCGTCGGCATCACCACCCTGCTGATCGCGACCTCGGTCGCCGTCCTGGCCTTCTTCGCCCGCCGCCGCAAGGCCGGGCAGCCCGAGGTGTCGCCGTGGCGCGCGTTCGTCGCCCCCGGACTGGGCCTGATCGGTCTGGTGATCGCGTTCGGGTTGATCCTGCAGAACCTGCCCACCCTGGTCGGCGGCTCGACACCGCTGGCAGTCGGCATCGTCGGGTTACTGGTGGCGTTCTTCTCCATCGGGGCGGCGATCGCCGCGGGCCGCCGTCAGGTGACCTTGGAGCGGTGAGCGCCGTCCGGTAGGGCGACCGAAACCCCGCGGTCGGCCCGTCGTAGCCTCATGCCATGAGCGAGCCCTACGAATCCCTCACCGTCGAGGTCAAGGACCACGTTGCCCAGGTCACCCTGATCGGGCCCGGCAAAGGTAACGCCATGGGACCGGCGTTCTGGGCAGAGATGCCGGTCGTCTTCGCGGATTTGGACGCCGACCCCGACGTGCGGGCGATCGTGCTGACCGGATCGGGACGGAACTTCAGCTACGGCCTGGACCTGGTCGCGATGGGAGACACCCTGTCGGCGACGATGAGCGGTGGCCCGTCGGCCCGGCCGCGGATGGACTTCCACGCCAAGCTCAAGGGGATGCAGCAGTCCATCACCGCGGTGGCCGATTGCCGGACTCCGACGGTCGCCGCCGTGCACGGCTGGTGCATCGGTGGCGGCGTGGACCTGATCAGCGCGGTCGACATCCGCTATGCCAGCGCCGATGCCAAGTTCTCGGTGCGCGAGGTGAAGTTGTCGATCGTCGCCGATGTCGGCAGCCTGGCCCGACTGCCCTACATCCTCTCCGACGGCCATCTGCGTGAGCTCGCGCTGACCGGCAAGGACATCGACGCGGCGCGGGCCGAGAAGATCGGCCTGGTCAACGATGTCTACCCCGACCCAGAGGCCACCCTGGCCGCCGCGCACGCCACCGCCGCCGAGATCGCGGCCAACTCTCCGCTGGTGGTCCACGGCATCAAGGACGTGCTCGACGAGCAGCGCACCGCCGACGTCGCGGCCAGCCTGCGCTATGTCGCCGCGTGGAACTCGGCCTTCCTGCCGTCCAAGGATCTCACCGAGGGCATCGCGGCCATGTTCGCCAAGCGCAAGCCGGAATACACCGGCGAATAGGGCGCCGGCTGGCTAGCCGGTGGCCTTGACCGCCGGGACCGCCATGGACGTCGCCAGAGTGGTCGGATCGACGCCCATGGTCATCGTCGCGCCCATCTTCTCGGCCGGGCTGGTGGTCATCGCCGGCACGACGGGAGAGGAGTAGGCCGGGAACTTCGTCTCGTCGCCTGAATCGGCGCTGATGCTGCCGGTTGAGACGGGGGTGGGATGCGTCATGCCGAACAGCGCCATCACCGCCACGGCACCGCCACCGGCGACCGTACCCAGCAACCTTTTACGAGAAGCTAAGCTTTTCCGAAGGTTCGGACGAGTTGACATGGGAACCAACACCTTTCAGGCAATCCGGGATGACGTCAATTAGCCGAACCACCCATCTGAGGTCGGTTCGGGCAACTATTGACGCCGTTAATCCTTTGTATGCCCGCGCAGGCTCTGAATGCACGTGTCCCAAGCTGATCCACAGAAGTCCGGTTGCCGGCCCACAGCCGCCTCAGCGCAACTCATCCCAGAGCGGTGGCGGAGGGATTTGAACCCCCGGACGGTGTTAGCCGTCTCTCGCTTTCAAGGCGAGTGCATTAGGCCGCTCTGCCACGCCACCGCCGACAAGCGTAGCGGTGGCCCAGGTCGCCACAGCGGCGACCCACTACCGGACCGGTTAGACGCGCCCGATCTTGGCCGAGGTGCCGCCGCCCTTCAGGGCGACGCTGATCCGACGGCAGTTCTCCCCCATCGCGGCCATCTGCGGCCGCGACAGCGGACCCAGGAAGTTCTCCCGGACTCCCTTCGCGTAGGTCTGCATCGCCTCGTCGACGACCTCACGCCCGCGGTCGGTGATACTGGCCAATACGCCGCGCCCGTCATCAGGACTCGCCTCCCGGCGAACCAGCCCCGCTGTTTCGAGCCGTCGAATTTGACGCGTGACCCGACTTGGCAACGACATGAGCTGTTCGGCCAGATCCCCCATCCGCGCCGAACCCGTCTCGGAGTTGCCCAAGATCTCCAACAATCGGACGTCGACCAAACTCAACTTGTGCTTGTCGACGAGCCCGCGATTCAACGTTCCGTAGAGCCGCAGTGCCGCGTCGAGGAAGTTCTGCCAAGCTCTCTGCTCAGCTATGTCCAACCCCGGCATCTCACTGGCGGTCCGCCCCGCAATAATCCCTCCCATGGCGCAATCGTATGCGACACAGCGCGGTACGAAGTCGAAATGAGTCCGGAGTACCAGCCGAGTACCGTTGACACATGTTCGCCATCGTCGCTGAATCCGCCGACCGACTCGTCTGGCGGGAAGTCCCCGACATAGCCCCCGAGCCGGGTGAGGTCCTGATCAAGGTAACTACCGCAGGCGTCAACCGGGCTGACCTGCTACAGGCCGCCGGACATTACCCACCGCCACCGGGAGCCAGCGACATCATCGGCCTCGAAGTCTCCGGTGCCATCGCATCTCTCGGCGGAGGAGTCTCGGAATGGGCTGTAGGACAAGAGGTTTGCGCGCTACTAGCCGGGGGTGGCTATGCCGAGTACGTGGCGGTGCCGGCGGGACAGGTGATGCCGTTGCCGGTAGGCGTCACAGTGTCCGACGCCGCGGCGCTGCCCGAAGTCGCCTGCACCGTCTGGTCGAATCTTGTGATGACAGCAAATCTTCATGCGGGCGAGGAACTGCTCCTGCACGGCGGCGCGAGCGGGATCGGAACCCACGCGATTCAGGTCGCCCGCGCCCTGGATGTCCGGGTGGCGGTCACCGCCGGATCGCAGTCGAAACTCGACTTGTGCGCCGAGTTGGGCGCCGAAACGTTGATCTCTTACCGCGACGAGGATTTCGTCGAGCGCGTCAAATCCGTCACCGGAGGCGCTGGGGCAGACGTCATCCTCGACATCATGGGCGCGGCATATCTGGACCGGAACCTGGACGCGCTGGCCCCCGACGGCCGACTGGTCATCATCGGGATGCAGGGCGGGGTGAAGGGCGATCTCAACATCGGCAAGCTGATCGCCAAGCGGCTGCAGGTGATCGGGACCGCGTTACGCGGCCGTCAGGTCGGCGGTGCCCACGGCAAGAGCGCGATCGTCGAGGCCGTCGTCGCATCGGTGTGGCCGATGATCGCCGACGGCCGGGTGCGTCCGATCATCGGCGCCCGGTACCCCGTCACCGAGGCAGCCGAGGCTCACCGGGCACTGGCCTCCGGCGAGGCATTCGGCAAGGTTCTGCTGACCGTCAGTGAGTGAGGCGGGGCGTTCAGCCCAGCGAGGCCAGGGCGCGGACCAACTGGTCGACCTCGCCCATCGTCGAATAGTGCGCCAACCCGACAGTGACCGCGCCGCCGATGTCGTTGACGCCGATCAGGTCGAGCACCCGCGAGTTGGCGTTGCAGACGGCCAGGATCCCGTTGTCCGCCAATCGCTGCACCACCCGCTCGGCGGGCACGCCGTTGACGGCGAAGCTGACCACCGGGATGTGCACCTCAGGATGGCCGATCACCATCACCAGCGGTAGCGACCGCAACGAGACCATCAGGTAGTCGAACAACCCACTCAGGTAGGACCCTGCGGATTGCATTGAGACCGAAAGCCGTTCACGACGGCTGCCACGCGCAGCCTCATCCAGACCGGCCAGGTACTCCACACTGGCCACCACACCGGCGAGCAGTCCGTACTGGTGCCCGCCCAGTTCCAGCCTGGCCGGGCCGCTGGCATAGGGGTTCATCGACACCGAGCCGAAGCTGTCGATCAGGGACGGGTTACGGAACACCAGCGCCCCGATCGGCGGCCCACCCCAGGCCGGTGCGTTGAGCACCACCACGTCGGCGTCGATCTCGTTGATGTCCAGCAGCTGATACGGAGCGGCCGCGGAATGGTCGACCACGACCAACCCGCCGACATCGTGCACCAGCTTGGTCACCGCACCCACGTCGGTGATCGTGCCCAACGTCGACGACGCCGACGTCAGCGCCACCAACCGGGTCGGCGGCGTGATGAGACTCTCCCACTGCCAGGACGGCAGCTCGCCGGTCTCGATATCGACCTCGGCCCACTTGACCTTGGCGCCGTACCGGTTGGCGGCTCGCAGCCACGGTGCGATGTTCGCTTCGTCGTCGAGGCGACTGACCACCACCTCGTAGCCGATTCCCGCCCGCGACGAGGAGGCGTCGGCCAGCGACGTCAACAGGATGGAGCGGTCAGCCCCGAGCACCACCCCACCGGGATCCGCGTTGACCAGATCGGCGACCGCCTGCCGGGCAGCCTCCAGGACCGCCACGCTCCGGCGGGCCGCCGGGTGGGGGCTGGCGATGTTGGGGACCGAGCCGCGGAACGCTGTGGAGACGGTGGTGGCCACCGACTCGGGGATCAGCATCCCGGCCTGGGCATCGAAGCGCATCCACCCGTCGCCCAGCGCTGGGTGCAGACCACGCACCCGGGCAACGTCGTATGCCATGCAGCCCACCTTAGAGCGTCGGTGATTGCGCTATTGAGACAGCGAGGGCGCCTCCGGTCCCAGCCGACGGCTTAAAGGACAGGATCACCTGGCCAGCCATACTAGTCCAGTGAGCTTCGCGTTCGGAGTGCTGATCGCGGTCTTGTTGCTGATCCTGCCGGGCGCGGCGGTGGCGCGGGCCGGTCGGCTGAGCTGGCCCGCCGCGGTCGGCGTCGGTCCGGTGTTGACCTACGGCGTTGTGGGACTGGCCATCATTCCGTTCGACATGGTCGGTGTGCCGTGGAACACATGGACGGCGCTGTTGTCGTTCGTCGTCGTGACCGCAGTGGTGTTCGGTTTGCGGATTCCGCTCGCCCGGGTGCGGGCCGCCCGATCGGCGGCCGAAGCCGTCCGGCTGTGGCCCGCCCTGACGGTGGCCGCCGGGGTGGTCTTCGGCGCACTGCTCATCGGGCTGGCGGCCTGGCGAGGTATCCCGCACTGGCAGTCGATCCCCAGTACCTGGGACTCGGTCTGGCACGCCAACACCATCCGCTGGATCCTGGAGACCGGGCAGGCGTCCCCCACTCATATGGGCGAACTACGCAACGTCGAGACCCACGCGCCGCTCTATTACCCTTCGACGTTTCATGCCCTGGCCGCGGTGCTGGCCCAACTGACCGGGGCCGCACCCGCCACCGCATACACGCTGAGCGCGCTGGCCGCGGCGGTGTGGTTGTTCCCGCTCAGCGCGGCGCTCCTGACCTGGCAGCTGCTGGCCGGCCGCGCGTCGCAATGGCGTGCGGCAGGCGCGGCAGCCACCGCGGCGGCCCTGTCGGCGTCGTTCACATCCGTGCCCTATGTCGAGTTCGACACGGCATCGATGCCCAACATGGCGGCCTACGGCGTCGCGGTCCCGGCGTTCGTGTTGATCACCTCGTCGCTGCGCAACCGGGACCGCATCCCGCTGGCGACGCTCGCGCTGATCGGGGTGTTCTCGGTGCACATCACCGGCGGCGTGGTGGTCGTCACCTTCGTACTGGCATGGTGGCTGTTGGATGCCCTGTGGCGCCCGGTGCTGGGCCGGCTGCGCGACTTCGTCACGCTGGCCGTCATCGCGGCGCTCTCCTTGGCCGCGCTACTGCCGCAGTTCATCGGCGTCCTGCAGCAAGCCGAGGTGATCGAGGGCCACGCCTTCCTCACCCACCAGGGGCGCAAACGCGCCCTGTTCGATGCGATCGTGCAGCACACCCGGCACCTCAACGACTTCCCGATCCAGAACATCCTCATCGCGCTGGCCGCGGCCGGCTTCGTGCTGCTGCTGATCAAGCGGATCTGGTGGCCCGCGGCGGTGTGGCTGCTGCTGGTGGCCTCGATCGTGCACTCCTCGGCCCCGTTCGGCACCCCGCTGGGCACCCTGTTGGGCCGGTACAGCGACCTGTTCTACAGCGATCCGCGCCGGTTGTCCGCGGTGGTGACGATGCTGCTCACCCCGATGGCCGGCATCGCGCTGTATTCCGCGGCCCTGCTGCTGGTGGCCGGGACGCGCCGGCTGACGCAACGGTGGACCGGCCGAGACCCCGGCCGCCCGTTCTGGCTCGGTGCCACCACAGCGCTGCTCGTGGTGGTCAGCCTCGGGCTGGCCTGGCATTACTTCCCCCGCCACCGCCACCTGATGGGCGACAAGTACGACCAGGTGATCATCGACGACAAGGACCTGCAGGCTTTCGCCTACCTGGCCACGCTGCCCGGGGCCCGCGACACGCTGATCGGCAACGCCAACGTCGACGGCACGGCGTGGATGTACGCGGTGGCGGGGCTGCATCCGCTGTGGACGCATTACGACTATCCCGTGCAGCAGGGCCCGGGCTACCACCGCTTCATCTTCTGGGCCTACGCCGACGACGCCGATCACGACCCGCGGATCGCCGAGGCCGTCAAAGCACTCAACATCCGCTATGTGTTGACCAGTACACCGGTGGTCCGCGGGTTTGTGATGCCCGACGGTCTAGTGTCACTAGACAAGTCCAAGTCGTGGGCGAAGATCTACGACAACGGCGAGGACCGCATCTACGAGTGGCGCGGATCTTCACCACCGGACACCCAATAACCGTGGGACACGAGGGAATGCTCAGCGCATGACGACGAACACAGACGACGACAACATCGAGATCATCACCGGGCCCGACATCACCCCGGAGCAGGACGGCGACGACCAACGCTCGGTGACCGACCTGGTCGAACAGCCCGCCAAGGTGATGCGGATCGGCACCATGATCAAGCAGCTGCTCGAGGAGGTCCGGGCCGCTCCGCTCGACGACGCCAGCCGCGCCCGGCTCCGCGAGATCCATGCCACCTCCGTGCGCGAACTCGAGGACGGTCTGGCCCCCGAGCTCCGCGAGGAACTGGAGCGGCTGGCGCTGCCCTTCACCGAGGACACCGTTCCCTCCGACGCCGAACTCCGCATCGCCCAGGCGCAGCTCGTCGGCTGGCTCGAAGGCCTGTTCCACGGCATCCAGACCGCCCTGTTCGCCCAGCAGATGGCGGCGCGGGCCCAGCTGGAGCACATGCGCCAGGGCGCTCTTCCCCCGGCATCGCGCAGCCGGGAACCCCCGGCGGACCCGGTCACGGCACCGGGCAGTACCTCTGAGCCCGAGCCAGCCGGTGTCCGCCGCTGATCCCAGCATCGAAACCCAGGACGCCTGGGTCGAGTTCCCGATCTTCGACGCCAAGACGCGCTCGCTGAAGAAGACCTTCCTGGGGGCTGCCGGCGGAGCCATCGGCCGCAACACCGAGAACGTCGTCGTCATCGAGGCGCTTCGGGACATCACGTTGTCGCTGAAGATGGGCGATCGCGTCGGGCTGGTCGGCCACAACGGCGCGGGTAAGTCCACACTGCTGCGGCTGCTGTCGGGAATCTACGAGCCGACTCGGGGATCGGCCACCGTGCGTGGCCGCGTCGCGCCGGTGTTCGATCTCGGCGTCGGGATGGATCCGGAGATCTCCGGCTTCGAGAACATCATCATCCGCGGCCTCTTCCTGGGGCAGACCCGCAAGCAGATGATGGCCAAGGTCGACGAGATCGCCGACTTCACCGAGCTCGGCGAGTATCTGTCGATGCCGTTGCGGACCTACTCCACCGGCATGCGGGTGCGGCTGGCCATGGGGGTGGTCACCAGCATCGACCCCGAGATCCTGCTGCTCGACGAGGGCATCGGCGCGGTGGATGCCGAGTTCCTGAAGAAGGCGCAGTCGCGTCTGCAGCGTTTGGTGGAGCGGTCGGGAATCCTGGTGTTCGCCAGTCACTCCAACGAGTTCCTGGCGCGGCTGTGCAAGACCGCGATGTGGATCGACCACGGCACCGTCCGGATGTCCGGTGGCATCGAGGAAGTGGTCCGCGCCTACGAAGGGGAAGACGCCGCACGGCATGTGCGCGAGGTGCTCGACGAGCACAAGACCGACTGGACCGACGGGGCCGTCACCCCGTGACCGACACGGTGTGCGCCGTCGTCGTCACCCATCGCCGTCCCGACGAACTGGCCAAGTCCCTGGACGTGCTGACCACGCAATCCCGGATGGTCGACCATCTGATCGTGGTGGACAACGACTCCGATCCGAGGGTCCGGGACCTGGTTGCCGGACAGCCGGTTGCGACCACCTACCTCGGCTCGCACCGAAACCTCGGCGGGGCAGGCGGTTTCGCATTGGGCATGCTTCACGCGCTGACGCTCGGGGCGGATTGGGTGTGGCTGGCCGACGACGACGGCCGCCCGAAGGACACCGAGGTGTTGGCCACCCTGCTGGCGTGTGCCTCGAGGCATCAGCTGGCCGAGGTGTCGCCGATGGTGTGCGATATCGACGAACCCGACCGGCTGGCCTTCCCGTTGCGCCGTGGCCTGGTGTGGCGGCGGCGCGTCTCCGAACTGCGCGCCGACGGCTCCGCAGACCTGCTGCCCGGGATCGCATCGCTGTTCAACGGAGCCCTGTTTCGGGCGGATGCCATTGCCGCGGTGGGTGTTCCGGACATCAGACTCTTCATCCGCGGTGACGAAGTGGACATGCACCGGCGCTTGGTCTTGTCGGGCCTGTCATTCGGGACGTGCCTGGACGCTACCTATCTGCACCCGCAGGGCAGCGACGAGTTCAAGCCGATCCTCGGCGGGAAGATGCACACCCAGTATCCGGACGATCCGACCAAGCGATTCTTCACCTATCGCAACCGTGGTTACCTGCAGGCGCAGCGCGGTATGCGCAAGTTGGTGCCGCAGGAATGGTTGCGCTTCGGCTGGTTCTTCCTGGTACAGCGTCGCGACATCGCCGGCTTCGCCGAATGGATTCGACTACGGCGCTTGGGTAGGCGGGAAAGGTTCAACCGATGACATTTGTGGACGCCGCCGCACAGTCGAAGACCTTCACCAGGGCCTGGGGAGATCTGCTCGACGGCTACCGCAAGCGGGAACTGTGGCTGCACCTCGGTTGGCAGGACATCAAACAGAAGTACCGCCGGTCGGTGCTGGGCCCGTTCTGGATCACCATCGCCACCGGCACCACCGCGGTGGCGATGGGCGGGCTGTATTCACAGCTGTTCCATCTGGAGCTGTCCGAGCATCTGCCCTATGTGACTCTGGGCCTGATCATCTGGAACATGATCAACGCCTCGATCATCGAGGGCGCCGACGTGTTCATCGCCAACGAGGGGCTGATCAAACAGTTGCCCACACCGCTGAGCGTGCACGTCTACCGGCTGGTGTGGCGGCAGATGATCCTGTTCGCGCACAACATCGTGATCTATGTGGTGATCGCGATCATCTTCCCCAAACCCTGGTCCTGGGCTGACCTCTCGGCCATTCCGGCGCTGCTGCTGATCATGCTCAACTGCGTGTGGGTGTCGTTCTGCTTCGGCATCCTGGCCACCCGCTACCGCGACATCGGCCCGCTGCTGTTCTCGATCGTCCAGCTGCTGTTCTTCATGACGCCGATCATCTGGAACGACGAGACCTTGCGTCAGCAGGGGGCGGGCAAGTGGGCCAAGATCATCGAGCTCAACCCGCTGCTGCACTACCTCGATATCCTGCGCGCCCCGCTGCTGGGAGCGCACCAGGAGTTGCGGCACTGGGTGGTCGTGGTGGTGCTGACACTGCTCGGCTGGCTGGTCGCTGCGCTGGCGCTGCGGCAGTACCGCGCGCGAGTGCCGTACTGGGTGTAGTCAGGTCGCGAGTCCTCGGCCCGACTCTTGTCACCCGCGAGTGGCATACTCGCACACATGTTCGATATTGATCTCGTTTCCGCTGATGACGGCGCCGTGGTCAACGCCATCGAGGAGTGGGCAGCCAGTGAGGCGAAGGCCGCCGCCCGCCGGATCGCGGCGATCGGCGAGCTGGTGCGGCGGCGTTGCTCCGATGACGAACGGGCGCACTGGGCATGTGATTCGTGGGATGCCGCAGCCGCGGAGGTCTCGGCGGCGTTGGGCATACCGCACGGTCGGGCGTCCGGGGAGATGCATCTGAGCCAAGCCATGCGCCACCGCCTCCCTCAAGTGGGTTCCCTGTTCCTGGCGGGCCGGCTGAGTTACCAGGTGTGCCGCGCGATCTCCTGGCGCACCATGTTCGTCGAGGACGCGGAGGCCTTGCGGCTCATCGACACCGCACTCGCCCAGGCGGCGGTGATCTGGGGCCCGATGTCGGACTACAAGCTGGGGCAAGCGATCGACGTCTGGATCGACCGATACGACCCGGGAGCGCTGCGCCGCACCCGCGCATCAGCGCGTAGCCGCGACGTGAAGCTCGGATCCCGCGACGAGGAGGCGGGCACCACCGCACTCACCGGCCGGCTTTATTCGACCGACGCCACCCTGCTTGATCGCAGACTGACCCAGCTGGCCCATGGTGTCTGCGAGGACGATCCGCGCAGCATCGCCCAGCGGCGGGCGGATGCGCTCGGAGCACTGGCGGCCGGGGCTGACCGGCTGGCCTGTGCGTGCGGGTCGCCGGAATGCGGCTCAGCCGATGACGACGGTCGTGCATCGAGTGTCGTCATTCACGTACTGGCAGAGGCGGAGTCACTCGAAGCCATCCCGGACCCGGCCATGTCCGGTGACGTCGAATCGCCGCGTGTCACCCGGGACACCCCGTTGGTCGAGGCCTTGGCGCCCAGCCCACGGCCCGCGCCGACCGCCAGCCCGTCGACATCGATCATCGCGGGGCGCGGCGGCATCGTGCCGCCCGCGCTGCTCGCGCAGTTGATTCGTTCCGGCGCGAAAGTACGCCACGTGCGCCGCCCCGGTGACGAACCCGAGCCGGGGTACCGCCCCTCGGCCGGCTTGGACGAGTTCGTCCGCCTCCGCGATTTGACCTGCCGATTCCCGAATTGCGATGTGCCAGCCGAATTTTGCGACGTCGACCATACGGTGCCGTGGCCCTGGGGCCCGACACACGCCTCGAACCTGTCCTGCAAGTGCCGAAAACATCATCTACTCAAGACATTCTGGGAGGGATGGTCAGACCGGCAATTGCCGGACGGCACGCTGATTTGGACATCACCGGCCGGAATGCGATATGTGACGCATCCCGGCAGCCGACTGCTCATCCCGCAGTGGGATACCGCCACGATCGAACTACCGAAACCGATGTCGGACCCGCCACGTGCGGCAGGGTTGATGATGCCGACCCGCCGACGAACCAGGGCCGCCCAGCGTGCCCTGACCGTCAGGCGCGAGCGCGCACTGAACGACTCCTACGTCGCCCACCGCAACGCACCTGCGCCGTTCTAGCCGGGGTACGAACCGTGCTCGGGTTCCGGTCCGAACTGAAATCGCCTGCCGGACACCTCGCTCGGCGTGATCCGTACAAAGCGCAGCTTCTCAGTCGGAACCCAGGGCAACAGCTGCGCACGCTCAGCATCATGAATGTCGTCGGATGCGGTCAGCACGCGAGCGGTACCGCGGATGATGACGCTCCACCCCTCGGCGACCGTGTGGTCGTCGACCTCGAAGAGCACGTTCTCGTTCATCGCTGTGCTGAAGAGCTTAGTGCCCTCCGCAGTCCGGAACAGGATGGTGCGGTTCTGGGTGACGAAGTTGACCGGAAAGATCTCCAGCTGCTCACCGATATGGGTGACCAGCCGTCCCAGCGCGACGCTGTTCAGCAGATCCCAGCTCTCCACGTCGCTGAGTACCGTGATCGGGCCCTGTTCGACTGTCATGGACAGATCTTGCCGTGGCAAGCGAAGAGGCCAATAGGGCCGAACGGCCCTTCACCGAAGTACGCACGGCGTCAGAGGGTCTCGGCACTCGCCAACCCAGCCGTCCACACGAATCTCCATCGACCGGCACGCTTCACCGCTGAATCCGGGGGTATCTGAGCCGGGTGCTCACCGAACGATTCGACGATCTCTCCCGGCGGTTCGACGACCAGTTCTGCCGCGTGCGGCACTGCGTCGATCCCCGCTACGTGCGGCCTGACTGGGTGGTTCGCAACACCGACCTGGAACGCGATCTGCTGCCCGTTCCGCCTGCCGACTTCCTGCGCCACCCCGCGATTCGCTACCAGATGTTCGTCGACGACCGGGTCGTGGCGCACGAATTGCCCTTCATCCGCCAACGGCTGGCCACCGACGAACTGCTCGCGGAGGACCGGGTCGGCGACCCGCCCACCATGGTGTTGCCCCAGAGCGGCGTCACGACGTCATCCAACACCGTTCACCAGCTCTACCACCTGCTGCGCTACGAGGAAGCGACCGGCCGGCGACTCTGCGATGTCGAGACGGTCGCCGAATGGGGCGGCGGCTTCGGCAGCCTGATGCGGCTGCTGCTGGCGATGCACGCCGGCCACCCGTTGACTGCGACCGCGATCGACCAGGGAGCCCGGGCGGTCCCGCTCGGTGAGTTCATGCCAGGTCAGCAGTACCTGGTCAGGTAGCCACGTCAGTTCGACAAGGTGGCCAACTCGGCCCGCAGGTTGCCCTGCGCCGGACCCTCCCACTCCCGGCGCGCGTACTCGGTGCGAAACACTCCGGGGCCGCCGAGCAGCGCCACCAGTACCTGCATCCGCCCTTTGCGGAAGGCCTCGTCCGACACATGGGAGTATTCGGCCCTGATCGCTGCCGTGTTCTGCACATAGCGCTCCCGCGGCACGGCCAGCGCCGCCAAGTCGGCGTCGGACAGCACCTCACCGTTGCGGTCGCCGGCAGCCGGGTCATGGGTGATGGTCAGCCGGACCAGCCGGGCCACCTCGGTCACCAGTGCCGAATCCAGCCCCAGCCGGGTGAGGTCTGACTCGGCGCGGCGGGCGCTGCGCTCCTCGTCATCGGGCAACCCCGCATACACCGCGTCGTGAAACCACGCCGCCAATCGAACCGCGTCGGCGTCCTCGGCGTAATCGGCCAGTTCCTCTACCCGGCTCAGGATGTCGTGCAGGTGCTCGACGGAGTGATAGCGGCGGTGCGGTTCGGACCACGACGCCAGCAGGTCGCGGCCGACCAACCCGACCTCCGGGCTGTCGGTATGCCGGGACAGCAGTGTCGCCCAGGCCTCAACCAGATCCTGCACACCACCTATGGTGCACGCCCCGGCGGGCAGGAGCGAAGCGAGGCGGGCGCAGTAGGCTTCCGACGTGGCCGAGTTAGCCCCGTCGTCTCCATTGAGTCTCAAGACACAGGTGGTGCGGTTCGTCGTCACCGGCGGGCTGTCGGCCATTGTCGATTTCGGGCTCTATGTCCTGATGTACAAGGTCGGCGATGTCCAAGTCGACATCGCCAAGGCCATCAGCTTCGTCGCGGGCACCATCACCGCCTACCTGATCAACCGGCGCTGGACCTTCCAGGCCGCGCCGAGCCGCGCCCGCTTCCTGGCGGTGATGGTGTTGTACGCGCTGACCTTCGTCGTTCAGGTCGGACTCAACCACCTCAGCCTGCACCTACTGCACTACCGCCCGTGGGCCGTCCCGGTGGCGTTCGTGATCGCACAGGGCACCGCGACCGTGATCAACTTCATCGTGCAGCGGGTCTGGATTTTTCCGGCGGGCAGGAGCGCAGCGACCCGGGGATGATCTCGGCTGCGATAGACCGGGGGCCTCGCACGGTACCCTCGTCACGATGTCCGCAACCACGACAACCCGTCACCTGACCGGCTGGGGACGCACCGCACCCAGCGTGGCCGAGGTGTTGTCGACCCCGGATCCTGAACAGATCGCCAAGGCGGTCGCGCAGGCCGCCGACGGCAAACACCGCGGTGTGATCGCCCGTGGCCTGGGCCGCTCCTACGGTGACAACGCCCAGAACGGCGGCGGGCTGGTCGTCGACATGACCGCGCTGAACCGCATCCACTCGATCGACTCCGACAGCCGCCTGGTCGACCTCGACGCCGGGGTCAGCCTCGACCAGCTGATGAAGGCGGCGTTGCCGCTGGGCCTGTGGGTCCCGGTACTGCCCGGCACCCGCCAGGTCACGGTGGGCGGCGCGATCGGCTGCGACATCCACGGCAAGAACCACCACAGCGCAGGCAGCTTCGGCAACCACGTGCGTTCGATGGATCTGCTCACCGCCGACGGTCAGGTCCGAACCCTGACCCCGGACGGCGAGCAAGCCGAGCTGTTCTGGGCCACCGTCGGCGGCAACGGCCTGACCGGAATCATCCTGCGCGCCACCATCGAGATGACGCCGACCGAGACGGCCTATTTCATCGCCGACGGCGACGTGACGACCACTCTCGACGAGACCATCGCCCTGCACAGCGACGGCAGCGAGGCCAACTACACGTACTCCAGTGCCTGGTTCGACGCCATCAGCGCGCCGCCGAAACTCGGCCGGGCCGCCGTCTCCCGCGGCTCGCTGGCCCGCCTCGACCAGCTGCCCAAGAAACTGCAGAAGAACCCGCTGAAATTCGATGCGCCGCAACTGCTTACCGTTCCCGACCTGATCCCCAACGGCCTGGCCAACAAGTACACCTTCGGCCCGATCGGCGAGCTGTGGTACCGCAAGTCCGGGACCTACCGCGGCAAGGTGCAGAACCTGACGCAGTTCTACCATCCGCTGGACATGTTCGGCGAGTGGAACCGCGCCTACGGCCCGTCGGGATTCCTGCAGTACCAGTTCGTGGTGCCCACCGAGGCAGTCGAACAGTTCAAGGCGATCATCGTCGACATCCAGCGCAGCGGGCACTACTCCTTCCTCAACGTCTTCAAGCTCTTCGGGCCGGGAAACCAAGCCCCCCTGAGCTTTCCGATCCCGGGCTGGAATGTCTGCGTGGACTTCCCGATCAAGCCGGGACTCAACGAGTTCGTCACCGAGCTCGATCGGCGGGTGCTGGAATTCGGCGGCCGGCTCTACACCGCGAAGGATTCCCGCACCACCGCCGAGACCTTCCACGCCATGTATCCACGCATCGACGAATGGATTGCGATGCGCCGCAAGGTGGATCCCACCGGGGTGTTCGCCTCCGACATGGCCCGACGTTTGGAGCTGTTGTAGATGGTGCTCGACGCCACCGGTAACCCCCAGACCATCCTGCTGCTCGGCGGCACCTCGGAGATCGGCCTGGCCATCTGCGAGCGCTACCTGCGCAACGCGAAGGCCCGGATCATCCTGGCCGACCTGCCGAACGCACCGAAGCGCGACGCGGCGATCGCCCAGATGCAGGCGGCGGGCGCCACCTCGGTCGAGTATCTGGACTTCGACGCGCTGGACACCGGCTCCCATCCCGGCATCATCGAGAAGGCCTGGGACAAGGGTGATGTCGACGTCGCTATCGTCGCATTCGGCATCCTCGGCGATGCCGAGGAGCTGTGGCAGAACCAGGCGAAGGCTGTCCTGAGCGCGAGCATCAATTACACCGCCGCCGTGTCGGTGGGGGTGCTGATCGGCCAGAAGATGCGCGCCCAGGGCTTCGGCCAGATCATCGCCATGAGCTCGGTGGCCGGAGAACGGGTCCGCCGCTCGAACTTCGTCTACGGCTCGACCAAGGCCGGTCTGGACGGTTTCTACCAAGGCCTCGGGGAAGCGCTGCGCGAGTACGGGGTTCGGGTCCTCGTCATCCGCCCCGGACAGGTTCGCACCACGACGACACTGGAGCACTGGAAGGCCACCGGCGCCAAAGAAGCCCCGTTCACCGTGGACAAAGAAGACGTCGCCGAACTCGCCGTCGCCTCCGCGGCCAAAGGCAAGGAGCTGGTGTGGGCCCCGGGCCAGGTCCGGGTGCTGATGTCGGTACTGCGACACATCCCGCGGCCGATCTTCCGCAAGCTGCCGATCTAAGGCACCGCGTGCGCAACGCGTTGGCCACCGTCGGCCAGATGGTCGCCGCAGCCACTGTGGCAGTGGCTGTTTCGACGGTCGCACTGATCGCGATCTCCCGCGTCGAATGGCCGGCGTTCCCGTCCTCGAATCAGCTGCACGCGTTGACCACCGTCGGCCAGGTGGGCGCCCTGGTGCTGTTGCTGGGCGCCGGGCTGCTCTGGCGCAGGGGCCATCAATGGATGGCCCGGATCGCGGCCGCCGTCTTTCTGTCGGCCTTCACCGTCGTCACTCTCGGCATGCCGCTGGGCGCGACCCGGCTCTACCTGTTCGGCATCTCGGTCGACCAACAGTTCCGCACCGAATACCTCACCCGGCTGACCCAAAGCCCGGCGCTGCACGACATGACCTATGCCGGGTTGCCGCCGTTCTACCCGGCCGGCTGGTTCTGGATCGGCGGCCGGGCCGCGGCGCTGACCGGCACACCGGCCTGGGAGATGTACAAACCGTGGGCCATCACCTCGATCGCGATCGCGGTCGTGCTGGCGATGGTGCTGTGGTCGGCGCTGATCCGGTTCGAATACGCGCTCATCGTCACCACCGCCACCGCGGCGGTCACGCTGGCCTACAGTTCGCCCGAGCCCTACGCCGCGGTGATCACCGTGCTGATCCCGCCGGTGCTGGTCCTGGCCTGGTCGGGGCTCCAGGGCAAGACCCGTAACGGCGGCTGGACGGCCGTCGCCGGCGTCGGCATCTTCCTCGGCGTCGCCGCCACGTTCTACTCCCTGCTGCTGGGCTACACCGCGTTCACCGTCGCGGTGATGGCCGTCCTGGTCGCGGCCGCGCGCCGCAGTGCCGAACCGCTGCTGCGTCTGGTGGTGATCGGGGTGATCGCGGTGCTGATCGCGCTGATCACCTGGCTCCCGTTCGTACTACGGGCGGCCAGCCAGCCGATGAGCGACACCGGCAGCGCCCAGCACTACCTGCCCGCCGACGGCGCCGTCCTGACCTTCCCGATGCTGCAGTCCTCCCTACTCGGGGCGCTGTGCATGCTGGGCACGCTGTGGCTGGTATGGCGGGCGCGCTCATCCACGAGGGCGGCAGCGCTGAGCGTCGGGGTGCTCTGCATCTACGCCTGGTCACTGCTGTCCATGCTGACCACGCTGGCCGGCACCACCCTGCTGTCCTTCCGCCTGCAGTCCACGCTGACCGTGCTGTTGGCGGCAGCCGGGGTGTTCGGCTTCGTCGAGGTGACGCTGTGGCTGGCCGCCCGCAGCAACCGCAGGGTCATCCCGGTCGGCGCGGCGATCGGTCTCATCGGCGGCATCGGCTTCAGCCAGGACATCCCCGACGTGCTGCGCCCCGACCTGACCGTCGCCTACACCGACACCGACGGCTACGGCCAGCGCGGTGACCGCCGCCCGCCCGGCGCCGAGAAGTACTATCCCGAACTCGACGCCGCCATCCGGCAGGTCACCGGCAAGCCCCGCGACCAGACCGTCGTCCTGACCGCCGACTACAGCTTCCTGTCGTACTACCCGTACTACGGGTTCCAGGGCCTGACCTCGCACTACGCCAACCCGCTCGCCCAGTTCGACAAGCGGGCCGCGGCCATCGAGTCGTGGGCCGACCTGAAGAACGCCGACCAGCTGGTCAAGGCACTCGACGCGCTGCCCTGGCAGCCGCCGACGGTGTTCGTGATGCGCCGCGGCGCCAATGACACCTACACCCTGCGGCTGGCCCAGGACGTCTACCCCAATCAACCCAATGTGCGCCGCTACACCGTCGAGTTGGACGCCAACCTGTTCACCGGTCCGCACTTCACGGTCAAGACGATCGGGCCGTTCATCGTGGCCATCCGGAATCCGTAGCGATGGTGCCTACAACGCGCCAATTACCATCTAGCTCCGTGGACCAGACGCGGGCGAACAACCGGACCGCCCGTCTTGTCGCGATCATCGCCGGGCTGCTCGGCGCCGCACTGGCGATCCTGACCCCGTTGCTGCCGGTCAAGCAGACCACCGCCGAGCTGAACTGGCCGCAGAACGGGGTGCTCGACAGCGTCACCGCGCCGCTGATCAGCTACGTGGCAACCGACCTGACCATCAACATCCCGTGCGCGGCCGCGGCCGGGCTGAACGCGCCGGGAAAGACGGTGTTGCTGTCCACGGTGCCCAAGCAGGCACCCAAGGCCGTCGATCGCGGTCTGCTGATCCAGCGGGCCAACGACGATCTGGTCGTCGTGGTCCGCAACACGCCCGTCGTGGTCGCCCCGCTGTCCCAGGTGCTCAGCCCGGCGTGTCAGAAGCTGACCTTCACCGCCCACGCCGACAAGGTCACCGCCGAATTCGTCGGCCTCACCCAGGGCCCCGACAGCGACGACCCCGGTGCCCCGCTGAAGGGCGAGCGCGGCGGTTACGACTTCCGCCCGCAGATCGTCGGGGTCTTCACCGACCTGTCCGGGCCGGCGCCCCCCGGCCTGAGCCTGTCGGCCACCATCGACACCCGCTACAGCAGCGCACCGACGGCGCTGAAGATGGCCGCGATGGTCCTGGGCGTGGTGCTGACCGTCGTCGCGCTGATCGCGCTACACATCCTCGACACCGCCGACGGCGTGCGGCACCGGCGCTTCCTGCCGCCGCGCTGGTGGTCGCTCAGCGCCCTGGACGGAATCGTCGTCGCAGTCCTGGTGTGGTGGCACTTCGTCGGCGCCAACACCTCCGACGACGGCTACATCCTCACCATGGCCCGGGTGTCCGAACACGCCGGCTACATGGCCAACTACTACCGCTGGTTCGGCACCCCCGAGTCGCCGTTCGGCTGGTATTACGACCTGCTCGCACTGTGGGCGCACGTCACGACCGCCAGCATCTGGATGCGCCTTCCCACGCTGGTGATGGCCCTGGCGTGCTGGTGGATCATCAGCCGCGAGGTGATCCCCCGGCTCGGGCACGCCGTCAAGAGCAGCCGCGCCGCCGCCTGGACCGCGGCCGGCATGTTCCTGGTGTTCTGGCTGCCGCTCAACAACGGTCTGCGGCCCGAACCGATCATCGCCATCGGCATCCTGCTGACCTGGATCTGCGTCGAGCGCGGGGTGGCCACCAGCCGACTGCTGCCGGTGGCCTTCGCCTGCATCGTCGGCGCACTGACACTGTTCTCCGGCCCGACGGGCATCGCGTCGATCGGCGCCCTGCTGGTGGCGATCGGTCCGCTGCGCACCATCCTGCATCGCCGATCCCGCCAATTCGGCCTGCTGCCCCTGCTCGCACCGATCCTGGCCGCCGCGACGGTGACCATCATCCTGATCTTCCGGGACCAGACCCTGGTCGGCGAGGTCCAGGCGAACATGCTGAAATCGGCCGTCGGGCCGAGCCTGAGCTGGTTCGACGAACACATCCGCTACGAGCGGTTGTTCATGGCCAGCCCGGACGGCTCGATCGCCCGCCGGTTCGCCGTGCTGGCCCTGCTGGTCGCGCTCGTGGTGTCGGTGGCGATGATCCTGCGCCGCGGGCACATTCCGGGCACAGCGGCCGGTCCGAGCCGGCGCATCATCGGGATCACGATCATCTCGTTCCTCGCGATGATGTTCACCCCGACCAAGTGGACCCATCACTTCGGGGTGTTCGCCGGGCTGGCCGGGTCACTGGGCGCACTGGCCGCGGTCGCGGTCACCGCCCAGGTGCTGCGCTCGAGACGCAACCGCGCCGTGTTCGCCGCACTGGTCTTGTTCGTCACCGCGCTGTCGTTCGCCAGCGTCAACGGCTGGTGGTACGTCTCCAACTTCGGAGTGCCCTGGTCGAACCAATTCCCCGAATGGCATTTCGGCTTCACCACCATGCTGCTCGGGTTGACCGTGCTCACCCTGCTGGTGGCCGCGTGGTTCCACTTCTCCGGACGCGACGACGGGCCCGGCGACCACCGCCGGTGGTGGTCGCCGATCATCGGCTCACCGCTGGCGTTGATGGCCTGGCTGCTGGTGATCTTCGAGGTGATGTCGCTGACGCTCGGGATGACCGAGCAGTGGCCGGCGTGGTCGGTGGGGCGCTCCAACCTGCAAGCCCTGACCGGCAAGACCTGCGGCCTGGCCGACGACGTCCTGGTCGAGGAGGACCCCAACGCCGGGATCCTCACCCCGATCGGGGTGCCGGTCGCCGCCGCCCTGGGCGCGGTCACCGCGCAGGGATTCACCCCGGGCGGGATACCTGCCGACGTGTCGGCCGACCCGGTGATGGAACCCCCTGGTGGCGGCAGCCTCGCCGGCAACGACGACGGCGTGGCCACCAGCAGCGAGGCCGGCACCGAGGGCGGCACCACCGCCGCCAGCGGGATCAACGGCTCCCGCGCCCGGCTTCCCTACGGGCTGGACCCGGCCCGAACCCCGGTGATGGGCAGCTGGCGCCCCGGCGTGCAGCAGCCGGCGCTGCTGCGCTCGGCCTGGTATCGGCTGCCGTCGGATTGGACGGCCTCCCCGCTGCTGGTGGTGACCGCGGCGGGCCGTTTCGACCCCGACGAGGTCCGGGTGCAGTGGGCCACCGACCAGCAGGCGGCCGAGGGCAAGCCCGGCGGCTCGATCGGCTTCGCCGACATCGGTGCGGCGCCCGCCTGGCGCAACGTACGGGCCCCGCTGGCCGCGATCCCCCGCGACGCCACCCAGATCCGGGTGGTGGCCACCGATGACGACCTGGCCCCCCAGCACTGGATTGCCGTCACCCCGCCGCGCATCCCGAAGCTGCGCACCCTGCAGCAGGTGGTCGGCTCCCAGGATCCGGTGTTGCTGGACTGGCTGGTCGGCCTGGCGTTCCCATGCCAACGACCGTTCGGCCACCAGTACGGCGTGATCGAACCACCCAAGTGGCGGATCCTGCCCGACCGGTTCGGCGCCGAGGCCAACTCGCCGGTGATGGACAACATCGGCGGCGGCCCGCTGGGGATCAGCGAACTGCTCTACCGCGCGACGACCGTGCCGACCTATCTCAAGGACGACTGGTTCCGCGACTGGGGCGCACTGCAGCGACTCAACCCCTTCTACCCCGGCGCACAACCGGCCCGCCTCGACCTCGGCACCGCCACGCGCAGCGGACTGTGGAGCCCGGCGCCGCTGCGCCCGACCTAGTAGCCGGGGCTGCCGTCCCGGCGGCAATCCCATATCGAATCGCTGTGCCGCCCGCAGGCCTGCCGAACCGACTCAAGTTCGTCGCCTACCATCGAGCCTCGTGCCAAGCGACAGACCCGACTCCCCCCGGATCGCGCGGATCGTCGCCGTCGTCGCGGGCATCCTCGGTGTGCTGCTCTGCGGACTGATGCCGCTGCTGCCGGTCAAACAGACCACCGCCACCATCCTCTGGCCGCAGGCGCCCTCGGCGGACGGCATGGTCTCCGACATCACCGCGCCGCTGGTCTCCGGCGCCCCCCAGACACTGGACGTGTCGATACCCTGCCGCGCCATCGCGACGCTGCCCGCCGACGGCGGACTGGTGTTCTCGACGATCCCGCCCGCCGGCATCGACGCCAGCCGCAACGGGTTGTTCGTCCGGGCCAACGCGGCCACCGTCGTGGTCGCGTTCCGCGACACCGTAGCCGCCGTTGCACCGCGGCCCGCCATCGCCGCGGGAGCGTGCAGCGAGCTGCACATCTGGGCGGGCCCCGGCGGCGTGGGGGCGGATTTCGCCGGCATCCCCGGCGCCGCCGGAACGCTGGCCGCGGAGAAGAAGCCGCAGGTTGCGGGGATCTTCACTGATCTGAAAGTGCCGGCTCAACCCCTCTTGAGCGCTCGGATCGACATCGACACCCGGTTCATCACCGCCCCCACCCCGCTCAAGCTCGCCGTGATGGTGCTGGGCATCGTCTGCGTGGTGGCCTCGCTGGTCGCCCTGGCAGTGCTGGACCTCGCCTCGGGCCGCAAGGCACCCGGGGCGTGGCGACGCTTCTGGCGAGTCGGGGTGTCCACCTGGTTGGCCGACATCGGCGTCATCGCGGCACTGCTGCTCTGGCACGTCGTCGGCGCCATCTCCTCCGACGACGGCTACAACCTCACCATCGCCCGGGTCTCCGGCGAGGCCGGCTACACCGCGAACTACTTCCGCTACTTCGGCGCCACCGAAGCGCCCTTCGACTGGTACCAATCCGTGTTGGCGCACCTCGCCGCCGTCAGCACCGCCGGCGTGTGGATGCGGCTGCCCGCCACCGCCGCCGGGATCGGCACCTGGCTGATCCTCAGCCGCTGCGTGATACCACGGCTGGGCCGGCGCCTGGCCCTCAACCGGGTGGCGGTGTGGACCGCCGGCGCCGTTTTCCTCGCGGCCTGGCTGCCGTTCAACAACGGGCTGCGCCCCGAACCGCTGATCGCATTCGGCACGCTGGCGGTATGGATTCTGGTCGAGAACGCCATTGCCACCCGCCGGCTCATTCCGGCCGCCGTGGCGATCGTGATCGCCGCGTTCAGCGTCACGCTCGCCCCGCAGGGCCTGATCGCCATCGCCCCGCTGCTGGTGGGCGGGCGGGCCATCGCGCGGGTGATTCAAGCCCGCCGCGCACGTGACGGCCTGCTAGCCCCGCTGGCGGCCCTGGCCGCCTCGATATCGGTGATCTTCGTGGTCGTCTTCCGGGACCAGACCCTGGCCACCGTCGCCGAATCCGCCCGGATCAAGTACGTGGTGGGCCCGACGATCGCCTGGTATCAGGACTTCCTGCGGTACTACTTCCTCACCGTCGAAGACAACGTCGAGAGCTCGCTGACCCGACGGTTCGCGGTACTGGTCATGCTGCTGTGCCTGTTCGGCATGCTGGCGGTGCTGTTGCGCCGCGGCAGTGTTCCCGGAGTGGCCAACGGGCCGGTGTGGCGACTGATCGGCAGCACCGCCATCGGGGTGCTGCTGCTGACGTTCACCCCGACCAAGTGGGCCGTCCAGTTCGGGGCGTTCGCCGGGTTGGCCGGGGCGCTGGGCGGGGTGGCGGCCTTCGCCTTCGCCCGGGTGGGACTGCACAGCCGACGCAACCTCGCGCTGTGGGTGACCGCTCTGCTGTTCGTGCTGGCGTGGGCGACCTCCGGCATCAACGGCTGGTTCTACGTCGGCAACTACGGTGTGCCCTGGTTCGACCGGCAGCCGGTGATCGCCCACCAGCCGGTGACGACGATGTTCCTGGTGCTGGCGATCGTGACCGGGCTGCTGGCCGGCTGGCTGCACTTCCGGATGGACTACACCGGACACACCCAGGTCAAGAACACCCGACGCAACCGGGTGCTGGCTTCCACCCCCCTGCTGGTCGTGGCCGTCATCATGGTGCTGCTCGAAGTCGGTTCGATGACCAAGGCTTTCGCCCAGCGCTACCCGGTGTACACCACGGCGGCGGCAAACCTGTCGGCGTTGAAGTCAGGGCTGTCGTCCACGAGCTGCGCGATGGCCGACGACGTCCTGGTCGAAGCCGACCCCAACGCCGGAATGCTGCAGCCGGTTCCGGGCCAGAAATGGGGCCAGTACGGTCCGCTCGGCGGGGAGAACCCGATCGGCTTCACCCCCAACGGAATCAGCGACACCCTGGAGCCGGCCGAGCCGTTCGTCGCCAACCCGGGGACTGTCAACTCCGACGGCTCCCCCAACAAGC
Organism: Mycolicibacterium litorale; assembly: GCA_002007745.1. Lineage (GTDB taxonomy): Bacteria > Actinomycetota > Actinomycetes > Mycobacteriales > Mycobacteriaceae > Mycobacterium > Mycobacterium litorale_A. Next base: position 5,677,386 of record CP019882.1, read on the forward strand.
CGAACGTCGGCATCGCCTACGCCGCCGGCACCGGCGGCGGCTACGGCCCGGTCGGGGTCAACGGTTCACGAGTGTTCCTGCCGTTCGGCCTGGACCCCAAGACCACCCCGGTGATGGGCAGTTACAACGAGAACACCGTTGCCGCCAAAGCCACATCGGCCTGGTATCAGCTGCCCCCGCGCACCCCCGACCGGCCGATCGTCACCGTCGCCGCCGCCGGCGCGATCTGGTTCTACGACGAAGAGGGCCAGTTCAACTACGGTCAGTCACTCGAGCTGCAGTGGGGTGTGCAGCGACCGGACGGCACCTTCCAAGCCCTGAACTCGGTGCAACCGATCGACGTCATCGCGCAAAAGGCTTGGCGCAACCTACGATTCCCGCTGGCATGGGCACCGCCGGAGGCGAACGTGGCACGCATTGTGGCCGACGACCCGAACCTGAGCACCGACCAGTGGTTCGGCTTCACCCCACCGCGGGTACCGGTGCTGCAGACCGCCCAACAGTTCCTGGGATCGCAGACCCCGGTGATGATGGACATCGCCACCGCCGCGAATTTCCCGTGCCAGCGCCCGTTCTCCGAGCATCTCGGCGTCGCCGAACTGCCGGAGTACCGGATTCTGCCCAACCTCAAGCAGGTGGTGGTGTCGAGCAACATGTGGCAGTCCGCCCGGGCCGGCGGCCCGTTCTTGTTCATTCAGGGATTGCTGACCACCGCCACCGTGCCCACCTATCTACGCGGTGACTGGTATCGCGACTGGGGTGCCATCGAGCGCTACATCCGGCTCGTGCCACCTACTCAGGCCCCCGACGCCGTCATCGATCAGGGCTCCAAGACGGTGTTCGGCTGGAGCCGTAGCGGACCGATCAGGGCACTGCCATGACACAAACTCTCGCGGCCAACGCTCGCGACTCGGCCCGGGACGTGCGGATCACCCGTTGGGTGGCGACGATCGCCGGCCTGGTCGGTTTCATGCTGTCGGTGTTGACGCCGTTGTTGCCGGTGGTGCAGACCACCGCGACGCTGAACTGGCCGCAAGGTGGCCAGCTGAGCAGCGTGACGGCACCGCTGATCTCCCAGGCGCCGGTGTCGCTCACCGCGACGGTGCCCTGCGAGGTGATCCGGTCCATGCCACCCGAGGGCGGCGTGGTGTTCGGGTTGGCGCCCAAGAACGGCAAAGAGGCCACGCTCAATTCGCTGTTCGTCAGGGTCTCCGCCCAGCGGGTTGACATCACCGACCGCAACGTGGTGATCGCCAGCGTGCCGCGGGCGCGGCTGGCGGGATGTTCACGCATCGAGATCGTCTCGAACACCGACGGGACGTTCGCCACTTTCGTCGGGTTGACCGGCGGGCAGGAGCGAAGCGACTCGGGGAACGACTCGAGCCCCACCACCGGCAAGGACCTGCGCAGCGGGTTCGCCGACCCGAACCTGCGGCCCGCGATCGTCGGAGTGTTCACCGACCTCTCCGGCCCGGCTCCGCCGGGGTTGTCGATGTCGGCGACCATCGACACCCGGTTCTCCAGCAAGCCAACGGCTTTGAAGTTGGCCGCCATGCTGCTGGCGATGGCCGCCACCGTCATCGCGGTGGTCGCACTGTGGCGCCTGGACCGCCTCGACGGGCACCGGATGCACAGCTGGATTCCGCAGCGCTGGCGCACCTTCACCGCGGTCGACCTCACCGTGGTCGCCGGCTTCCTGGTCTGGCACGTGATCGGGGCCAACTCCTCCGACGACGGCTACATCCTGCAGATGGCCCGGGTGGCCGACCACGCCGGTTACATGTCGAACTATTTCCGCTGGTTCGGCAGCCCAGAGGATCCCTTCGGCTGGTTCTACAACGTGCTGGCACTGATGACCCATGTCAGCGACGCCAGCATCTGGATGCGGTTGCCGGACTTGATCTGTGCCCTGGTCTGCTGGCTACTGCTGTCCCGCGAGGTGCTCCCCCGACTGGGTCCGGCCGTCGAGTCCAGCAGGCCCGCACTGTGGGCCGCCGGCCTGGTGTTGATGGCGGCGTGGATGCCGTTCAACAACGGCCTGCGTCCCGAAGGGCAGATCGCCACCGGCGCACTGATCACCTATGTGCTCATCGAGCGGGCCATCATCTCGGGCCGGCTCACCCCGGCCGCCCTGGCCATCATCACCGCCGCGTTCACCCTCGGCATCCAGCCCACCGGGCTGATCGCGGTCGCCGCCCTGCTCGCCGGTGGCCGGCCCATCCTGCGGATCCTGGTGCGCCGTCGTGCGATCGTCGGCACCTGGCCGCTGGTCCTGCCGCTGCTGGCCGCCGGCACCATCGTGCTGACCGTGGTCTTCGCCGACCAGACACTGGCAACGGTGCTGGAAGCAACCAGGATTCGCACCGCCATCGGGCCCAGCCAGGAGTGGTACACCGAGAACCTGCGCTACTACTACCTGATCCTGCCCACCGTGGACGGCTCGTTGTCGCGGCGGTTCGGGTTCTTCATCACCGCGCTGTCGCTGTTCGTCTCGATGTTCATCATCCTGCGCCGCAAGCGCGTTCCCGGGGTGGCCCGCGGGCCGGCCTGGCGGCTGATGGGCGTGATCTTCGCGACGATGTTCTTCCTGATGTTCACCCCCACCAAGTGGGTGCACCATTTCGGCCTGTTCGCCGCCGTCGGCGCGGCGATGGCCGCCCTGGCCACCGTGCTGGCATCACCGGCGGTGCTGCGCTGGTCGCGTAACCGGATGACCGTCGTCACCGCGGTGCTCTTCGTGCTGGCGCTGTGCTTCGCCACCACCAACGGTTGGTGGTACGTCTCGAGCTACGGCGTGCCGTTCAACAACGCCATGCCGCGAGTCGCCGGGATTACGGTCAGCACAATATTTTTCGCGATGTTCGCCCTGTCGGCGATCTATACGGTCTGGCTGCACTTCAACACCCGCGACCACGGTGAGGGCCGCCTCGCCCGCGCCGTCACCGCGGCGCCGATCCCACTGGCTGCTGGGCTGATGGTGGTGGTCTTCGTCGGCTCCATGGTCGCCGGTGTGGTGCGCCAGTACCCCACCTATTCCAACGGCTGGGCCAACCTGCGCGCCTTCTCCGGCGGGTGCGGACTGGCCGACGACGTACTGGTGGAGCCGGACGCCAACGCCGGGTTCCTGACTCCACTGCCCGGCGATTACGGACCACTCGGACCGCTGGGCGGCACCAACCCGGTCGGCTACACCCCGAACGGCGTTCCCGAACACATTGTCGCCGAGGCCATTCGGATGACCAACACGATGCCCGGCACCGATTACGACTGGGACCAGCCGATCAAGCTCGCCACCCCCGGCGTCAACGGATCCACCGTCCCACTGCCCTACGGCCTGGACCCGGCCCGAGTGCCGCTGGCAGGCAGCTACGCCACCGGTCCGCAGCAGGAAGCCATCCTCAATTCGGCCTGGTACCAGCTGCCTCCCGATGACGGCGGCCACCCGCTGATCGTCGTCACCGCGGCCGGCACCATCGCCGGGCGCAGTGTTCTCGATGGCTACACCGACGGCCAGAGCGTGGAACTGGAGTACGCCAAGCCGGGCCCGGACGGCGCGCCGGTGCCCGCCGGCCGGGTGAGCCCCTACGACCTCGGCCCCGCCCCGTCCTGGCGCAACCTGCGCTTCGCTCGGTCCGAAATGCCCGCCGACGTGACCATGGTGCGGGTGGTGGCCGAAGACCGGTCGTTGTCGCAGGGCGACTGGATCGCGATCACCCCACCCCGGGTGCCGGAGCTGCGGTCGGTGCAGGAGTACATCGGCTCCACCCAGCCGGTCCTGATGGACTGGGCGGTGGGCCTGGCCTTCCCCTGCCAGCAGCCGATGCTGCACGCCAACGGAGTCACCGAGGTGCCGAAGTTCCGGATCACCCCGGACTACGCCGCCAAGAGGGACAGCACCGACACCTGGGAGGACGGCCGCAACGGTGGTCTGCTCGGCATCACTGACCTTTTGCTGCGCGCTAACGTGATGGCCACCTACTTGTCGCACGACTGGGGCCGCGACTGGGGTTCGCTGCGCAAGTTCGAGACCATCGTCGACGCGCAGCCCGCGCAGATCGACCTGGGCACCGCGACTCGTAGCGGGCTGTGGAAGCCCGGCCCGATCCGAATCAAGCCGTAGAGCCGCCCCCGCAGCGTTTGCTGTGTCAGAATCCGGGGATGGCTGAAGACGCAGCGATCATCGACCCCTTGATGCACGGCTTGCGCGCCAAAGGGCTCAAGAAGGGGTCGGTGTCCCTCGTCGGCGCGGTCGCGATCGGCCTGGCCGCCACCGCACCGGCGTACTCATTGACCGGCGCGCTGGGCCACGGTGCCGCCGAGTCGGGCTACCAACTGCCGATCGTGTTCATCCTCGCGGTGATCCCGATGTACTTCGTCGCCCTGGCCTACAAGCACCTCACCGACGCCGCGCCCGATGCCGGCACGGTGTTCACCTGGGGATCGAAAGCCATCAGCGCGCACATCGGCTGGATGGGTGGCTTCGCGCTGATGCTGTCGAGCATCCTGGCCGGCGTGGGCGCCGCCGGGATCCTGGTGAACGCCACCGCGGTGTGGCTGGGGATGGATTCCACACCGGTCTGGTTCGACCTCATCGTGGCATGTGTGTTCATCCTGCTGACCACGTGGCTGGTGGCCCGCGGCGCCGAGGAGTCCTCCCGCACCACACTCATCCTGACCATCGTCCAGTACGGCGGACTTGCCCTGTTCGCCATCATCATGCTGGTCGCCGTCTTCAAGGGCCAGCACAACCCCGCGGCTGCGTCGATCTCGTGGGAATGGTTCAACCCCTTCGCCATTCGCGATTTCAGTGGACTGCTCGGCGGATTCCTGGTGGCCATTTTCATCTTCTGGGGCTTCGACGCGTCACTGGCGATGTCGGAGGAGACCTCCGGAACCTCCGCGCAGGCCGGCCGCAGCGGGGTGACCGCGATCCTGATCACCGTCGCCACCTACGTCGTCTTCAGTGTTGCGGCGCTGGCGTTCGCGGGTATCGACGAGAACAGCCCGACCAGTCTGACCAACGCCGACAACATCGATGACGTGTTCACCACGCTCGCCGGCCAATCGATCGGTGAGCGTGGAGCGATGATCGCGGCGCTGGTGGTCGGACTGTCCGCGTTCTCAGCGACGATGTCCACCGTCATGCCGACCGCCCGCGGGCTGCTGTCGATGGCCACCTATAAGGCCCTCCCGGGCCGGTTCGCCTCGGTGGACACCGTCACCCAGAGCCCCAAGTTCGCCACCTGGGTCATCGGTTTGACCAGCCTGGTCATCTACTGCACCTTGGACCTGATCAGCGAGAGCGTCGTCGAGGACTCCGTCTACAGCGTCGGCATCGCCATCATGGCCTACTACTCGGTGGTGGCGATTTCCTCGGTGATCTACTTCTGGCGCACGGCTTTCCGGTCGTGGCGCACCGCGATGGGGCAGGTGGTTCTGCCTGCCATCGGAGCGCTGATCCTCATCCCGGTCGGCATCATCGAGGCCTACCAGATGGCCGATCCCGACACCGGATCGGGGGGATCGATCCTCGGCATCGGCACCGCGTTCGTCGTCGGCGTGCTCGGGCTGGCCGTGGGAGTCGTGCTGATGATCATCTGGAACATGAAGTCCCCGGCGTTCTTCCGCGGCGAGACGCTGCCGAAGGAACGCATTTAGGCTGTCGGTCAACCACCTGGATGGTTGCCGAAGCCGTTCGGCCCGAACTGATGCGTCGGCTCGACGACGACGGTCTGAGTTGCTGTCTCCACAGAGGTGGCCACGGACGTCGCCACCGAAGTCTCGGTCTGAGTGGCAGTCTCGGTATTGGTGACAGTCTGCGGATCCTGGGTCACGACGACGGTCTGTTGCGGTTGCGGTTGTGAACCCTGACCGCCGTAGCTGCTCTGGTGGTGGGTCGCGGCGGCGGCGGTCGTGGTGCTCGGTGTCGAGGTGACCGTGACGGTGGTGGGCCCCGTCGAACCCTTCGAGCCACAGGCCACCACACCCATCACCACGACTGTGCCGACCGAGGCCATCAGGCCCATCGACCGAAGGCGTCTATTCACATCTGACATGTTCGGGTGTCGATACGCGATAAGTCACTGCGCCACAGCTGTGACGACCCGCATAGTCGGCTGTCAGCCGTCTCTCGCACCGCATGGCAAATATGCTGAGATACAACTGTTTTCGATCCGTTACCATGCTCCTGTCGGTCGCCCAGGCCAGACACAGCGCACACAAATCAGGGCTTCGTAACGTTGCTTCCGCATGGACATCCCGCAGCGCGGGGAAATCGGAGAAGCGAGACGGAGATGACGATGAACCTCAAACGCGTGCTATACGCCTCGACCGCGGCGGCCAGTATTGGCGCCGCCGGACTGTTCGGATTGGGCCTGGGCACGGCAAGCGCCGACCCTGGTCAGCCCTGTGGCGGGCCCAATCCGCAAGTCTGCCAGCAGGGCCCCGGTGGACCGAACAACGGGCCCGGCAACTGGAACAACGGGCCGGCCGATTGGCAGCACCGCGGCATTGACCAAGGCCGCCAAGACCATCAGCCGTTCAACTGGAACGGCCAGTGGGTCCAGCCCATGCCCGCAGGCAACGGCATCGGTTGGGGCTTCTGGTTCCTTGGGCAGTGGATTCCGCTGTAGCCGAAGCTATCCCGGTGTCGGGGCGGTCGACTGCGGATCGGTGCGCAGCTGTTCTGGCTGCAGCGACCAGACGGTGAACTGAGCCCCGGCGCCGGCATGCGCGCAATACGCGGGCGCACCGGCTTCGCTGACCGCAGCGGCGCCGAGAACCGCACAGTTGGCACCGACGACCACGACGGGGAGGTTCATCCGGCCCGCGACCGCAGGCGGCGGCGCCGACGTCGAATGTGGTGCCGTGGTGGTGGCGGTGGCGGTTTCGCCACGGTGTCCCAACAGCAGTGAAAGCCCCGCTGCCGCACCGACAACGACGATCACGACACCCACGAGGGCCGGGATGAGCAGCCGTCGGCGGGACGGCCCGGATTCCGGCTTGGCATGACGAGCCCGGGCGACCGACCGCTTGCCCCGGCCCGCGACGGCGGCGGCGGTAGTCACGTCGATCGCGCCCGACTCACGCTCGGCTGTCCCCAGACCCTGCTCCAGCGCCCTGGCGAAGTCGATGCAGCGGGTGTAGCGCCTGTCGGCGTCCTTGGCCAGCGCTTTGGCGAATACCGGACTCAGGCAGGCCAATTCGGGCCGCTTGACGCCGATGGCAGGTGGCTCGGAGCTCAAGTGCTGACTGATCACGATCGCCGGGTTGGTGTGCTGGAACGGCGGCATGCCGGTCAGCAGGTGATAGGCGGTCGCCGCCAATGCGTACTGATCGGCATGACCGTCGATGTCCTCGCCCTTGAGCTGTTCGGGGGCGGAGTAGGCGACGGTGCCGACCGTCATGTTGGTTCCGGTCAGCCCGCTGGCCTGCCCCATCCATCGTGCGATACCGAAGTCCGCCAGCATGGCCCGTTCGTCACCGGTTCCCGGATCACCCAGCAGGATGTTCGCCGGCTTGACGTCGCGGTGCATCAGCCCACGGCTGTGCGCGTAGTCGAGCGCCTCGGCGATCCCCGTGATGATCCGCACCACCTCGTCGGCGGGCATGCCGTACGGGTAGTGCTCGGCAAGCAGCCTCGAGGCGTCGGTACCGTCGATGAACTCCATCGCGATCCACAGCTTGTCTTCGAATTCGCCGCGGTCGTAGATGGTCACGATGTGCGGGTGGGTCAGCGTGGCCACCATGTCGGCTTCGAGTCCGAACCGCTGCCGGTATTCGTCGTCGCTGCTGACGCCCGACCCGAGCACCTTGAGGGCGTCCAGCCGGGGCAGCCGAGGATGCTGGACGAGGTAGACCTCACCCATTCCGCCCGCGCCGAGCGTCCGCAAGATGGTATAACCAGCAACTACCTGGCCGTCAGCTAACGGCATTGGGGCATCTTAAGCGGCGAAGGTGTCGATTATCGAACCGAAGCGTTTCCTACCGGGCGATCGTAGACAACCCGGCTGGTCAGCACGATGTCCTGCACGGAGCGGCGCTGCCGGTCGACGGCCACCCAGAGCAGCCCGATCGGGAACAGCACACAGGCGGCGGCCCGCAGCGCGGCCACAGCAACCCGCAGTGGCTCACCGCGCCGGGCCGTCACCCGCACTCCGAGCAGAACCGCGCCCACCGTGCGTCCGGACAGGGTCCAGCACACCGTGAGATACAGCACGGAGACCACGAACGTCATGGCGGTGGAGAAGATCAGATTCGGTGCGGGGAAGCGGAACGCCGCCGGGTTGACGACCAGCGTCGTCAGCACCAGGCCCAGGTAGAGCCCGCCCATCGTGGCGATGACCACCACCATGTCGACCAGCGCGGCCAGGCCGCGTGAGACGATCCCCGCGTTGTCCACTCAGCGGCCCGGGGTTCCCGGCTGCCGCCCGAGCATCCGGTCGACGAACCCGGCGACCACGTCGTCCGCTCGCGCGGTCTGAGTGCGCACGTCGGTCATCACCTCGGCGGTGACGGTGCCGGTGGACTCCCGGATGATCGCCGGCAGGTCGACACCGTCGATGATCTGGTCGGCGAGGCCGATCAGATCGATGCGGGCGATGATGGCGTCGATGTCCACCTCGGCCACGATCGCGTCGATGTCCACCCGCTCGCGGACCAGGGCGGTCAGGTCTATCTGGTCCAGGACGAGCTCGGTGATCCGGGTCAGCGTCGCGACACCGGCCCGGGCGGCCTCCACCCGAGTGGCCCGTAGCCACCCGCCGACCAGTGGAAGCCGTTCCCAGAGCACTACGGCATCGTAGTCAGGCGCCGCCCCGTCAGTTCATGTTCCAGGGTTCGCCGTAGGTGGTGACGCTGTCACCGGCCTTGGAGATCAGCCGGGCGAACGGACGCAGCAGCACACCGCCGGCCGCACCGGTGACGGTGCCGTGGGCGTTGGCCACGGCCACCGACCCGTTGGGTCCCTCGACGTCGACGGAGAAGGTGGCGACTTCCTGGATGCCGGGGCCGTTGCCCAGGTCAGCGCTGATGGAGACACCCGGGAACAGGTTCGGGGTGATCACCGAGCCCAGCGGGTTGAAACCCGTCGGGGAGAGATCGACGTCGTCGAGCAGGATGTTGGGGTGGTGTAGCTGAAGTTGATGCCCACACCCAGCGACCACGGGAAGCCGACCTGGTAGCCCAGCTCCAAGGTGCCCGCGAAGTCGTCGGCACCCGGGCCCACGACGCTGTAGACGGCCTTGCCGGAGTGGAACCACTCGCGGGTCAGCCGGTTGCGGTCCAGGGGGAACACGCCGTTGAGGAAGGTGTCCCACTGCTGAATCGTCATCGTGCGGCCACCGCCGTCGACCAGACTCAGCTCATTGTCCAAACCTGCGTGCGACGTGCCTGTCCCGACGAACAACGCCGCCACCGCTGCGACCATCGCCACCAGCAGTCGACCGATAACCTTCATGTTCTCCCTAAACTGTGCGTTTCCTGGCAATTGGCTGTGCGCATTGGTACCCGGACCCTGCCACATCGGCCACCGGTGCGGTAGACCTACGCATGGCGGCGCCAGCCCGGGTGGCTCGTGGTCAGCCGTTGCGGAAACGCGGTGCCAGCTGGCGGTTTTCCCGCCATGCCGCGCCACTCACAGCGCGGTTGTGAGACCGCTCACGTCTACATCGACGGGACGGCGGCCTTGAGCCTGGCGAGGACTTCGGCGCTCAGGGTGGCCAGTTCGTCGGCCTCCGCCGGAGTCAGCGCGGCACCGACGATCTCACCCATCCGCCGATTGGTGAGTTCCTCGACCTCGTCGTAACGACCCCGCTTGGCAGCGACGTCCGCGTACGGCGGTTGCCACCCCATGAACGCGGCGTACTCCGGTCCCTTGTTCAGCAGGTGCGCCTCGACCGGGCTGAGCCCGGACAGGGTCAGCGCGGTGAAGTGCACCGCCGCGCGTAGCTCGCGCAGGACGAACATCACCTGGAACGCGCGCGCCGGCGCGTCATCGGCCAGCGGCATGGCGCGCCACCCCGCGTACAACGGGAGGCCCGGCTCCGGAGCCTCGGCGATCACCTTCTCGCCGAGCGCGGCGATCCGGTCAATGCCCTCGACTCCGGTCAGGTACTGACGTCCGAATTCGGCGGCCTGGTCCCAATACAGTCGGGCGCTGGCCGACGCGTCGTGCACCGACACCCCGGTGTCCCAGCAAGCCCGAACGAGATTCGGTTCGAAGACGGTGAACACCGCGTTGACCGTGGTGCCGGTGGTGTCGCCCAGAACTCCGCCCCGGCCGGCGAAGTATGCCGCGAACGGATCCGGATAGCCGGCAGCCAGGCTCTTGGCGAACGTCTCCGGACACAGCATGAACAGTGAGACCGCTTCCCCGATGGCCGCACCAGCGGTCCGGACGGCTCCATTGCCGGTGTCATTCATACGGTGAGTGTACGAAAGCCGCGCACCGCGAATTCGTAGCTCTGTCAAAGCGCCGGCTCACCTCCGGCCCGTTGACTGGGCCCTATGACATCTGCTGCTCCCGTCGTTCTGGTCTGCGGCGCCGGAACCGACCGTGGTTTCGCACTGGCGCGCGCGCTGCTGACGGCCGGCGTCCGGGTGGTGGCCGTCGACCGACAGACCAAAGGCCTGGTGCGGGTAGCCCACGGGTACCGCAGTGACCGGGTCTTACTCATCGCCGCCGACATCACCGACGCCGGCCAGCTCGCGCGCGTACTGTGCCACGCCCGCGAACACTTCGGTCTGGGCGAGCCCTTACGCTGGCCGTACGCGCCAGCGGCATGACACGAGGAGACGAGACCGGTGCGCCGACTCTGGGTGCTTTTCGGATCGCTCGTTCTCCTCGCACCGCAGCTTGCCGCCTGCGCAGGGCACCCCGCGACGCCCACACCGCCCGCCGCCAGGACACCCCCGATGGGGTGGAACTCGTGGAACTCGGGCATCCCGCTGTCTGAGGCGACCGTCGAGCAGACCATCGACGCGATGGTCTCCTCCGGGATGCGCGACGCCGGCTACCGATACGTCGATCTCGACGCGGGCTGGGCCGCCACCGACCGCGACGCGGACGGCAACCTGCGGGCCGATCCCGCCCGATTCCCCGACGGCATCGCCGCAGTGGCCAGATACGCACACGACCGCGGAATGCGACTCGGCCTGTACGCCAGCCCGAGCTACGAACTGTGCGGGATCGGTGAGGACAACGCCAGCGCCGGACACGAGTCGGCCGACGCGGACACCTTCGCCCGATGGGGCGTCGACTACCTGAAATACGACTGGTGCAGCACCGACACGGACCGGGCCGAGCAGATCCGCCGCTTCACCGCGATGCGAGATGCCCTGCACGCCACCGGAAGACCCATCTTCTACAGCATCAACCCGAACACCTCGGGTGATCCCGGCGCCGGGGCGGCCTACGACTGGTCCCAGATCGCTGACATGGCCCGCAACACCGTCGACCTGGTTCCGTTGTGGCGCGGCGAATTCGGCACCAGTTCGCCGGTGTTCGGGGTGCGCGAGCAGCTGGACGCCGCCGTCCCGCTGGCGGCCCGCAGCAGACCGGGTTACTTCAACGACCCCGACATGCTGGTTGCCGGGATATCCTGGCCCGCATTCGTGGCCAGCCATCCCGGCATGGCGCAGACCCTGGCCGCCGAGCACGGGCCCAGCATGACCGATGACGAACAACGGACCCATGTTTCGCTGTGGGCGATGCTGGCCGCACCGATGCTGGCGGGCAACGACATTCGATCAATGACGGCGCAGACACGCGACATCCTCACCAATGCCGACATCATCGCCGTCGACCAGGATCCACTGGTCCGCAGCGCCCGGCCGCTGGCCCAGGATCCCCGGATCATGGTCAAGCCGCTCGACGGGGGTGCGGTCGCCGTGGCGATGGTCAACCCGCAGTCGCAGCCGGCCACGATCGCCACCACCGCGGCGGCCGTGGGATTGCCCGCCGCGGCGTGTTATACGGCGCGGGATCTGTGGGCGCACACCGACCGCACCACGGCCGGCGACCTGCCGGCCGGGCAGGTGGCGCCGCATGCGACGGTGCTGCTGCGGGTCGACCCGCACTGTGGTTAACCGGCCGGTCCGACCGACACCGGTATTCCGTTCAGGGCGCCGTTGCCCGAGGGTTCGTCCAGAAAGGTCGGCGGGGACAGGATGTTGGTGTTGACCCCGGGTGAGCTGTTGGCCACCGCCATCCTGGTGCCGGGCTTGCCGTGGCCCCAGCCGTGCGGCATCGACACCACCCCCGCCTTGATGGCGTCGGTCAACTCCACCGGCACGTCGATGTGCCCCGCCGACGACCGGACGGTGACGGTATCCCCGGCCGAGATGCCCCGGGCGCCGGCGTCGTCGGGATGCATGAGCAGGGTGCAACGGTCCCGGCCCTTCATCAGTGCCGAAACATTGTGCAGCCATGAGTTGTTCGACCGCAGATGGCGCCGGCTGACCAGCACCAGCTCGTCGGGTTCGCGCTTGAGCCTGCGGGCCAATCGGGGAATGTCGTCGAGCAGGTATTGCGGGGCCAGCCGGATCATCTTGTCTTCGGTGCCCAGGATCTCGGGCAGTTGCGCCACCATCGGCCCGAAGTTGATCCCGTTGGGCTGCTGCTTCAATTTCGCCAGGGTCAGCCCGTCGGGGTTCTCGCCGTAGCGGTCGCCGAACGGCCCGGTGCGCAGTGTCAGATCGAGGATTCGTTCCGGGCCGCCAGCCGGACCGGTTGAGTCGTAGTGGCTGCGGATCTGGGCTCCGTCGAGTCCCTGGGTGAAACACAGGTAGTCGAAGAAGCCGTCGTCGATCGCCGCGACGTCGACGTCCTCGGCCGGAGTGCCCGTGCACAATCCGGTCAGCCGGATGAGGATCTCCCACTCCTGCGGCCGGTGCGGATCCTCAGGAGTGAACACCGGTGCCGAGTAGTTGGCGACGCTGTTGATCGCGAAGGCCAGGATCAGGTCATCGTGATGGGGCTGTTCCAACGGTGACAGGCCGGGCAGGATGACGTCGGCATGCCGGGTGGTTTCGTTGAGCCACAGGTCGACCGAGATCATCGCGTCGAGTTGGGGCAGCACCCGATCGAGGCGGTCGCCCTGGGGTGTGGACAGCACCGGGTTGCCCGCGACGGTGATCAGCGCGCGGATCTGACCGTCACCGGGGGTCTCGATTTCCTCGGCCAGGCAGGACACCGGCACCTGGCCGAGCACCTCCTTGGCGCCGCGCACCCGGGTCTGCCAGCGGCCGAACTCCGCCAGCCCGCCCTCTAGGCCCGGCTGCGGCTGGGCGGTCACCGTCCAGACCGCCGGCCGCGGAAACATCGCACCACCGGGGGTGTCGAAATGGCCGGTGAGGATGTTGACGACGTCGACCAGCCAGCTGGCGAGACTGCCGAATTCCTGGTTGCACAACCCGATTCGGCCGTACACCACCGCCTTCTCAGTGCCGGCGAGTTGGCGGGCCAGCGCCTTGGTCCGTTCGGCGTCGATGCCGGTGACCGGTGCCACGCGCTCGGGCGTCCAGTCGGCGGCCACCTGGCGTAACGTTTCGACACCGTCGATGTGCTCGGCGAGCCGACCGAGGCGCACCAGGTCCTCCTCGAACAACGTGTGCACCACGGCCAGCAGCAGCGCGGCGTCGGTACCGGGGGTGATCGGCAGCCATTCGTCGGCCTTGGCGGCGGTCGCGGTGCGCACCGGGTCGATGACGATCACGGTGTCGATGCGTCCGAGGATGCCCATCACGTCGGGCGCGGCCAGCAGCGAGCCCTGCGAGGCCGCCGGGTTGGCACCCATCACCACCAGCAGGTCGGTGCGTTCGATGTCGGGCACCGGAAATCCCCACCAGTTTCCGTACATCAGGTGTGAGGACAGGTTCTTGGGCCATTGGTCGACGGTGCCCGGCGAGTAGCTGACCGGGATGCCGGACATCCCGAGCAGCACGCCGGTGTAGCGACCGAGCGAGAAGGAATGAGCCAGCGGGTTGCCGGTGTAGCAGGTGACCGCGCCGATGCCGTGCTCGGCGATCACCGGTGCCAACAGTTCGGTGCACCGCCGGAAGGCCTCGTCCCAGCTGGCCTCCTGCCACTGCCCGTCGACCTTGATCATCGGGGTGCGGATGCGATCCGGGTCGTGGTGGATGGCACCCAGCGACGCACCCTTGGGGCACAGGTGCCCACGGCTCCACACGTCGTCGGAGTTGCCGCGGATGCCGGTGACCCTGCCGTCGGCCACATCAATCTCCAGGCCACACATGGCTTCACACAGCGGGCAGGTGTACAGGTGGCGGCCGTCCCGGCCGGTGGCGGCCAACTCGACGCTCTCGGTGGTCACCGTCCCACGGTAAGTCGGCGGCGGTCACGGCCACCGATGTTTCGTCAACTTTGCCACCGGCCGGCCGCGCCGCCCGAATTACACAGGTGTGAGTAACCCTGGGGATAGACCTAGATCGGGATCAGGCCGTGCTTGCGCTGCACGCGCTGGATCTGCTTGTCCCGCAGAATCCGCATGGCGCTGCGCAGTTTGAGCCGGGTCTCGTGCGGCTCGATGACCGCGTCGACATAGCCCCGCTCGGCGGCCACATACGGCGTCGCCATGTCCCGGTTGTAGCCCTCGATGAACTGGCGCCGGATCTCCTGCACCTCGGGGGCGTTCGGGTCCGGGAACCGCTTGACGATCAACTGGGCGGCGCCCTCGGCCCCGATGACCGCGATCCTCGCCGTCGGCCACAGGAAGTTGAAGTCGGCGGTCAACTGCTTGGATCCCATCACGGCGTACGCGCCGCCGTAGGACTTGCGGATGGTGATGGTCACCTTCGGCACGTCGGCCTCGACGACGGCGTAGAGGAACCGGCCGCCGCGCTTGATGATGCCGTTCTTCTCCTGCTCGACACCGGGCAGGAAGCCCGGAGTGTCCACCACGAACACCAGCGGCACGTTGAACGAGTCGCAGAACCGCACGAAGCGCGCCGCCTTGTCCGACGCCTCGTTGTCGATGGCACCCGACATGAACATCGGCTGGTTGGCCACCACCCCGACCGGCCGGCCGTCGACCCGGGCGAAACCGGTGATGATGGCCTGACCGGCCTGCGCGGCGACGTCGAGGAAGTCGCCGTCGTCGAAGATCCGCAGCAGGATCTCGTGCATGTCGTAGGCGACGTTGTCGGCGTCCGGGACCAGGCTGTCCAGCTCCAGGTCGTGCGGGGTGATCTCCGGCTCCAGCCCCGGGTTGATGATGGGCGGGTCGTCGAAAGTGTTGGCGGGCAGGAACTCCAGATAGTCGCGGACGTAGGCGAAGGCGTCCTTCTCGGAGTCCACCACCTGGTGGATGTTGCCGTACTTGGCCTGCGCGTCGGCGCCGCCGAGCTCGTCGAGGGTGACCTCTTCGCCGGTGACGTCCTTGATCACGTCTGGCCCGGTGACGAACATGTAGCCCTGATCGCGCACCGCGACGATCAGATCGGTCTGGATCGGCGAGTACACCGCACCGCCTGCGCACTTGCCCAGGATGATCGAGATCTGCGGCACCAGGCCACTGAGCAGTTCGTGGCGGCGGCCCAGCTCGGCATACCAGGCCAGCGACGTGGCCAGGTCCTGGATGCGCGCACCACCGGAGTCGTTGATGCCGATGATCGGGCACCCGACCATCGCAACCCACTCCATCAGCCGAGAAACCTTGCGGCCGAACATCTCTCCCACCGACCCGCCGAACACGGTGTAGTCGTGGCTGAACACGCCCACCGGCCGGCCGTTGATGGTGCCGTGTCCGGTGACCACGCCGTCGCCGAACAGCGCGTTCGGATCACCGGGAGTGCGAGCCAACGCCCCGATCTCCAGGAAGCTGCCCGGATCCAGCAGGGCATGAATGCGGGCTCGCGGACTCGGGATGCCTTTCGCGTCCCGCTTGGCCGCGGCCTTCGCACCGCCGGGCTCCTTGGCCAGTTCCAGCTTCTCGCGGAGTTCGGCGAGTTTCTCGGCGGTGGTGACCGGGTGGTGGGTGGGCACGCTCTCGGTGGTCACTTGTCCTGCTTCCCCTCGGCTCCGTCTGATGTCGCTTCGCTCTGGATACGGGTGATGGCCTCGCTCATGTGCGCGCCCACCTTGGCGATATAGGGCTCGTCGATCGCCTGGATGTGCTCGCCCCCAATGGGCACCACCTCGAGATCCTCGACGAACTCGCCCCACCCGCCGTCGGGTTGGCGGATCGCGTAGCGCGGTTCGAAGAAGATCGCGTCGTCGTGATAGCGATCGGCCATGTACAGCGTGACGTGACCGTCATAGGGCTGGATCTCGGCCGTCTCAAGCAGGCGGTTGTCCAGATACGACGTGCGCTGATGCTCGATGACGCCGCCGGGGATGTCCACTCCGGCTTCCTTGACGGCGTCCAGGACGAACCGCACCTGACCCTCGTCGTCGAGTTCCTCGAGCTGCTCGTAGGGGATCTCGGGGATCTCGACGTTGAAGGTGCGCTGCGCGAACAGGGCGTACCGGTCCCAGCGGGCGCGGGTCTCCTCCTTGGTCTGCGGCACTTCTTCACCCGGCCGCACCATGTCGATCAGGCCGACGAACTCCACGTCGGCACCGGCGCGCTTGAGACCGATCGCGCAGGCGTACGCCAGGGCGCCACCCAGTGACCAGCCCACCAGGATGTAGGGCCCGTTGCCCTGGATCTCCATCAGCTTCGGCAGGTATTGGGCAGCCCGTTCCTCGATCGAGCCCTCCACGCGCTCCAGGCCGTACATCGGGGTGTCGGGCGGCAGCCGCTTGAGCAGCGGCTCGTAGACCACGGTGGATCCACCGGCTGGGTGGAACACGAACACCGGCGTCCGCGTCGAACCCTCCGGCCTGGCCCGGATGGTGCGCACAAAACCGTCGAGCTCACCGGCTTCGAGGAAGTCGCGGACCGTGGTGGCCAGCTGCTCGATGGTCTTGGCCGACCTGACGTGCTCGACGGTGATGGTCCCCTCGGCGCGCTCGGAGAGTCGCTCGGCGATCTTGGCGGCAGTCGCGTCGTCCACCGCCGGCAGCTCGTTGAAGATGCCGCCAGGAGACTTGCCCGTGACGATCGCCCACGTCGCGAAGGTCACGCGCTCGGCGGCCTCCCGTGGGGGGACGTCGGCGCCGAGCGCCTCGGTGACGGCTTCCTGGGTGAGCACCTTGGCGACCGCTGCGGCAGCAGCAGATTTGGCCGGAGCTGCGGCAGCAGCAGATTTGGCCGGAGCTGCGGCAGCAGCAGATTGGGCCGGAGCTGCCGGTCCGGCCGGATTGGTGGGCGGCGGCGGGATGTCCGGGCCGGCCGGATTCGTCGGCGGCGGCGGGATATTCGGCTCCGGCTTCGGCTCCGCGATCGGATGGCCCGCTTCGGCGAGCTTGGCCTCCAGTTCGGCGACCGTGCTCGCACCGCCCATCAGCTCGGCCTGCTCGGCGGCGATCTCCTCGGCGGTCTTGCCCTTTTGCGCCTCGGCCAGATCCTCGACCTCGTCGCGGTGCTCGATCGCGTACTCGATCAGCTTCTCGACGGCGTAGAGGTTGGCGTCACGCACCGCGGTCAGCTGGATCGGCGGCAGGTCGAAGTCGTACTCGACCCGGTTCTTGATCCGCACCGCCATCAGCGAATCGAGGCCGAGTTCGATCAGCGGCACCTCCCACGGGAGATCCTCGGGCTCGTAACCCATCGCCCCACCGACGATCGCGGCCAACCGGTCGTGCACCGTCTCACCGGATTCTGGCGACCACTTGGCGAACCCGGCGGCCAAACCGGCACCGGCAGTGAGGTTGTCGGACAGGATTTCGGCATCGTCTTCCGGCTCGTCGGCGGGCGCCTCGACGGCCGCCGACGTCACCGCCACACCGGTGGCGACGGCCGACGGGAGCGCCGACACCGCCCCACCGCGGGTGACCACGGCGTCGTAGACGAGCGTGAACGATTCCTCGATTCGGGCATGCACCTGAACCGACGCGCCACCCGGGTGCCGGGTCAGTGTCGTCACCAGCCGGGCACCGTCACCGGGCACCGCGCGCTGCTCGGAGGCCGTCAGCTTGGCATCCGGAAGCACCTGCACCGCAGCCGATTTCACCAGTGCAGCCAGGTCGGTCTGACCCTTGGGCGAGTATTCCCACACGTGGCGGCCGTCCGGGGTGGCGACATGGTTGCCCGGCATCATCACCGAACTGTCACCGGTGAACTGGGCGTCGAGCCAGTGCGGCTTGCGCTTGAACCGGGTCGGCGGGATCTGTGCGTACTCCCCCGCTTCGAAAAGGGTCCGGACATCGAGGTCGTGGCCGTACACGTAGAGCTGCGCCATCGCCGCGATCATCGACTCGACTTCGTCCTGCTTGCGGGCCAGGGTGGCGATCAGCTGCCCGTCATGCAGGCCGGCGGCCGCCGTGGTCAGCCCAACCTGCATGAGCGCCACCGGGTTCGGCGCGAGTTCCAGGAAGGTGGTGTGCCCGTTGTCGACGGCGTTGCGGATGCCGTGGGTGAAGTAGACGCTGTGGCGCAACCCCTTCTTCCAGTACTCCACGTCATGGATCGGCTCGCCGCCCGGACGGAAGTAGCTGCCCTCGTGCACGGTCGAGAAGTAACCGGTGTGCAGCGGTCTCGGCTCGATGCCCTGGATCTCGGCCGACAGCTCCCCGAGCAGCGGGTCCATCTGCTGAGTGTGGCTGGCGCCCTTGGTCTGCAGCTTGCGCGCGAACTTGCCCTCCGCTTCGGCGCGGGCGACGATCGCGTCGATCTGGTCGGGCGGGCCGCCGATGACGGTCTGGGTGGGGGCGGCGTACACGCACACCTCGAGACCGGGGAAATCCGAGAACACCGTCTTGATCTCCTCGGCCGAATACTCCACCAGCGCCATCAGCCGGATGTACTCGCCGAACAGCATCGCCTCGCCTTCACCCATCAGGTGGGCGCGCGAGCAGATGGTGCGGGTCGCATCGGCCAGCGACAAGCCGCCGGAGAAGTAGGCGGCGGCCGCCTCACCGAGTGACTGGCCAACCACCGCACCCGGCTTTGCGCCGTGGTGCTTGAGCAGTTCACCGAGCGCGATCTGGATGGCGAAGATCACCGTCTGGACCACTTCGATGGGATATTCGCAGGTCTCGTTGGTGTAGTCGATCGCGTCGTCGAGGATCAGCTCGACGACCGAGTATCCCCGCTCGTCCTGGATCAACGCGTCGACCTTGTTGATCCACTCGGCGAACACCGGGTTACGCACGTACAGGCTCTTGCCCATCTTGCGGTGCTGTGCACCGAATCCGGCCAGTACCCACACCGGCCCGTTGGTCACCGGCCCGTCGGCGCTGTACACCAGTGGGCTCTGCTTACCCTCGGCGATCGCCCGCAGGCCCTTGACCGCCTCGTCGTGGTCGTGAGCCATCACCACGGCGCGCGAACGGCCGTGGTTACGCCGCGACAGCGAGCGGCCGATGGCTTCCAGCGACGTCGCCCGTCCTTCCGGGCTGTCCACCCAATCGGCCAGTTCGGCCGCGGTCGCCCGCTTGCGTGAGGTCAGGAAGCCCGAAACTGCCAGCGGCACAACGGGAGCCGGCTTATCTTCGGTGGCCTCCCACTCGGCACGGGCCGCTTCGATGAGCTCCAACGCCTCGTCGGTCAGTCCGGGCAGCTCCGGCTCGTCGGTGTAGGCGACGGCCGAGGCGTACTCTTCGGCCACCTCGTCCTCGTCGCCGTCCGATGCTCTTCGCGCAAGCGGCTCATCGACGAACTCGCCGTACTCGTCCATCCGGACGCCGCCCACGTAGACGGCGTTGGCATCAGACCTGGCCTCGTCTTCAACCGGTGCCGACTCCTGCTCGGGCTCAACCAGATCCGAGGGCAATACCTCGCGCACCACCAAATGCGCGTTGGCACCGCCGAAGCCGAACCCGGACACCCCCGCGATCGCGTGGCCGCTGTAGCGCGGCCAGTCGGTGACCCTGTCGACCACTCGCAGCCGGACGGCCTCGAAGTCGATGTACGGGTTTGGACCGGCGTAGTTGATCGACGGCGGTACCTTGTTGTGGCTCAACGACAAAGCCACCTTGGCCAGGCTGGCCGCACCGGCCGCCGACTCCAGGTGCCCGAGGTTGGTTTTCACCGCACCGAGCAGCGCGGGCTTGTCCGCGGGCCGGCCGCGGCCGACGACCCGGCCCAGCGCGTCGGCCTCCATCGGGTCGCCCAAGATGGTGCCGGTGCCGTGCGCCTCGATGTAGTCGACGCTGCGCGGGTTGACCCCGGCGTCCTTGTAGGCCTTGCGCAGCACCTCGGCCTGCGCATCCGGGTTGGGCGCCAGCATCCCGTTGGACCGGCCGTCGTGGTTGATCGCGCTGCCGGCGATGACGGCCAGGATCTCGTCGCCGTCGCGACGAGCGTCGCTCAGGCGCTTGAGCACCAGCATGCCGCCGCCCTCGGAGCGCGAATATCCGTTGGCGTCAGAGGAAAACGACTTGATCCGGCCGTCCGGGGCGAGCACCCCGCCGACCTCGTCGAACCCGATGGTGACCAATGGGGTGATCATCGCGTTGACGCCGCCGACGACTGCCACGTCGGCCTCACCGGAGCGCAGCGCCTGGACGCCCTGGTGGGCGGCGACCAGCGAGCTGGAGCAGGCGGTGTCGATGGCCATCGAGGGCCCGCGGAAGTCGTAGAAGTAGGACACTCGGTTGGCGATGATCGAACTCGTCGTGCCGGTGATCGCGTACGGGTGTGCGGTGGTCGGATCGGCGACCGCCAGGAACTGGTAGTCGTTGTTCGACGCGCCGATGTACACGCCGACGTCGGCGCCGCGCAGACTCGACGCCGGGATGCGGGCGTTCTCCAACGCCTCCCAGGTGAGCTCCAACGCCATCCGCTGCTGCGGGTCGAGGTTGTCGGCTTCCATTTTCGACAGCGCGAAGAACTCGGCGTCGAAACCCTTGATGTCCTTGAGATAGCCACCGCGGGTGGCTGCCTTGGCCACCCGCTCGGCGATGCGGGGCTCGGCAAGGAACTCCGACCAGCGGCCCTCCGGCAGGTCGGTGATGGCGTCCCGGCCCTCCAGCAACGCCTGCCACATCTCGCCGGGAGTGTTCATGTCACCCGGGAACCGGGTCGCCACACCGATGATCGCGATGTCTTCGACATCGGCTGCGCGCGACCAATCCTCGCCGTCCTCGTCGATCTCGAGTTCCGGCTCACCCTCGATGATCACCGTCGCCAGCGATTCGATGGTCGGGTGGCGGAAGGCCACGGTCGCGGTCAGCGTCACGCCGGTGAGGTCCTCGATGTCACTGGCCATCGCCACCGCGTCGCGGGAGGACAGACCCAGCTCCACCATGGGCGTGGACTCGTCGACGGCGTCGGGCGACTGCCCGGTCGCGTTACTCACCCAGTTGCGCAACCATTCGCGCATCTCCGGCACCGTCATGTCGGTGCGCGGCGCGGTCAGCTCGCCTTCGGGAGCCAACGTGATCTCGTCGGGCGTTTCGGGTGTTCCTGGCGTTTGTGATTCAGACATGAGGCCTCACCTCGTGCAAGGGGGCAACCAGCCACGCGTGAGTCGCGTGTCCAGCCGCCCCCTCGTCCACTAAAAACTTCCTTCGGTCGTCATTCCGCTTCGTCAGGGAAGGCATTGGCCACCTTCCCGGTGCGCAGGCTGCCGTCCAGGTAGGCCGAGCGGCAAGCCCGGCGGCCGATCTTGCCGCTGGAGGTACGCGGGATGGCACCGGCCGGGGTGAGCAGCACGTCGCGAACGGTGACGCCGTGGCGTACCGCGATCGCGGCGCGGATGTCGTCGGTGATCGGGCCCATCTCCATCTTGTGCGAGCCCGGGGCGCGCTCGGCGACGATGACCAGCTGCTCGGAGCTGTCGTCGGGGTCGCGCTTGAGCCCGGCGTGGGCATTGTCGAACACCTCGTCGGGCAGCTGGTTGGCCGGCACCGAGAACGCCGCCACGAAACCGGTCCGAACCGCCTTGGTGGCCTCCTGGGCGGAGTACTCCAGATCCTGCGGGTAATGGTTGCGGCCGTCGACGATCACCAGGTCCTTGACGCGACCGGTGATGTAGAGGTCACCGTCGAAGAAGGCACCCAGGTCCCCGGTCCGCACCCAGGTCGCCTCGTCGGCCGCACCCTCGGCGTGCGAGGGGCTGGTGCGCGACTTGAGGATGTTTTGAAACGTCTCGCGGGTGGCTTCTTCTTTGTTCCAGTAGCCGGTGCCCATGTTCTGGCCGCTGATCCAGATCTCACCGATCTGCCCGTCGGGGAGTTCGGTGGCCGTCTCGTTGTCCACGATCACCGCCCACTCGGCAACCCCGACCTTGCCGGCCGAGGCCTGCGCCACCGCCTTCGGCGAGTCGTCGGGGACCAGGACGAACCGGCCGCCGTTCAGCTCGTCACGGTCGACCGAGACGATCTTCGGTTCCTCCGACGACGGCGTGGTCGACACGAACAGGGTGGCCTCGGCCAGTCCGTAGGAGGGCTTGATGGCCTTGGGCTGGAAACCGAACGGGCCGAACGCCTCGTTGAAGCGTCGCACCGTGGCGGCGGAGATCGGTTCGCTGCCGTTGAGGATCGCCTTGACCTTGGACAGGTCCAGCGGCTCTTCGTCCTCCTTGGGCACCCCGCGGGCGGCGGCGTGGTCGAACGCGAAGTTCGGCGCGACCGAGATGGTGCCCCCGGTGTCGCCTTCGCGGTAGGCCAGTTCCCGGATCCAACGGCCGGGGCGGCGGACGAACGCGGCCGGCGTCATGAAGGTGAAGTAGTGGCCGATCATCGCCGGCAGCAACGCGGTGACCAGACCCATGTCGTGGAAGAACGGCAGCCACGAGACACCGCGGTCGCCCTCCTCCCCCTCGAGCGCCTCGATCACCTGCACCACGTTGGTGGCCATATTCAGGTGGGTGATCTGGACGCCGGTGGGGATCCGGGTGGAGCCGGAGGTGTACTGCAGGTAGGCGATGGTGCTCTCGTCGACGGCGTGATAGGGCTCCCAGGTCGCCCCGACCTCGTCGGGCACGGCGTCGATGGCGATGACGCGGGGGCGCTCCTTGGCCGGGCGGGTGCGGAAGAACTTGCGCACGCCTTCGGCGGCGTCGGTGGTGGTCAGGATCGCCGACGCGCCGCAGTCGTCGAGCACCGCGTGCAGCCGACCGACGTGACCGGGCTCGGACGGGTCGAACAGCGGCACCGCGATCCGGCCGGAATACATGGTGCCGAAGAAGGCGACCAGGTACTCGAGGTTCTGCGGGCACAGGATGGCCACCCGGTCGCCGGGTTGGGTGACCTGCTGCAGCCGAGCCGCCACCGCGCGGTTGCGGGCGCCGAAGTCGGCCCAGCGCAGTTCCTTGACCTCCCCGTCCCGCTCGACCGAGAAGTCGAGGAAGCGGTAGGCGAGCTTGTCGCCGCGGACCTTCGCCCAGCGCTCGACGTGCTTGACCACGCTGGCGCCTTCGGGGAAGGTGATCCGTCCGTTCTTGATGAACGGGTTATGGAACGGCATACCACTCTCCTGTCAGACCACATCTGTGTCGGGCCCTGCGGCGGCCGCGCGTGATGTCGCGCCACCGGTCGGCCCTGCGTCGCGGACCCCAAACCTCACAGATGGTACAGAGCCATCCACTGTCCCGTCGGGACTGAGATCGTCGTGGCCGACGCGTCAGCTCTTATTTTCTTCTTAATGTTAGGCGTAGTAGCGGCGGCGACCAAATCCCTGGGCACCGACACGCCACGGCTCACCCGTGTTTGGGGTGCGGCGCGTTCGCGATCAGCTCATGCGCCCAGTTCAGTGTCCACTGCGTGGCCGTCTGGCCGTCGAGGCTCCAGAACTCCGGCGTGTTGTAGAGCGCGTGCACCGGCTGGCCCGCGCCACCGGCCAGCACGTCGAGCGTGGTCGGCAGGTTGGTGATGTTGAAGGCCTGCTCCGGCGCCGCGCAGATCAGGTCGCCCGGGCCGCAGATCTCGTTGGTGCGGTTGTTCAGCGCCCCGAACCCGCCCGGCCGCTCGCCGGTCATGGTCAGACCCAGCGCGGACAGGGTGGGCACCTCGTCGAGGGTGATCTCGGCGCCCTGCCCCGGCGGATTGGGACCGATGTGCTGCCCGACCCCGTCCTGGCGGCGGCCGTCGGCGATCAACGTCACCCCGAGGACCAGGTCCTCGTCGACCGGCCCACGGCCGTTGCCGATGTCACTGGCGATATCGCCGCCGATGACCGCGCCCTGGGAGAACCCCACGATCACGTAACTGGTCAGTGGGCACCGGTCGTTCATCTCCGTCATCGCCTTCACCGCCGCCCGGGTGCCCTCGGCACGGCTGTCGTTGTAGGACATCTGCTTGTCCGCCGACAGCGGATTGTGGAACTGCGCGGTGTAGGGGACGGTGTAGACCTCGAGCCGGTCCGGGCCGAACTGATCCCTGAGCGGCCCGGTGACATTGCGCAGCAGGGCGATGGGGAACTGCGTCGGATTCAGCGGGTCGTCGGTCGGCGACGACTCCCACGTCCCGGGGATGGCGATCAGCTGGACATCGGGGCAGCTAGCGTCCTGAAATTCCGGTCGCGGCTTCTTCCCGCCGGGTGTGCTCGTCGGCGGAATCGCCGTCGGCGGGATCGCCGACGGCGGCGACGGTGGCTTGCGCACGACGACCACGATGATGGCGACGACAAGAGCCACCGCGACCGCCATCGCACCGGCCGCGACCAGCGCGAGGACGCGATGACGTTTACGCCGGGCATTCGTCCGGGAGTTTCGAGCCATGGGAAGGGACTGATCTTCCTGCTAGCAGAGCCGCTGGGTGGCGAGCCGGATGTAATCGGCGGTGGCCTCGGTCACCCGCGGGTCGGATTTCGACTGGACTGAGGACTGCTGATCGACGACGTCGCTGCGCACCATCGGTGCGATGTAATCCCACACCGCCTGATCACTCTGACCGGCCGCGTGGGCCTGGCACACGTGGGACCCGATGCTGAGCGCCTCGAGTTCGCTCGACGGATGCACGCCGGCCGCCGACAGCGCGTCGAGAAAGCTGCGCTGCGCCGGGGTGACCTCGAGGGTGGCCGCGGTCAGGTCGGTGTCCGACGGCAACGGCGCACCCGGCCCGTGCACGGCGACCAGCGTCTGAGCTGCCGGGGGCGCGGCCGTGGTGACCAGATCCTCACCCGAACTGCAGCCGACCGCCAGCCAGGCCGCCGGGCCCAGCACTCCGGCCACCAGCAGTGCGTGCCGGGCAGCCGGTGACGCAAGGCGGTTCACCGGGGCTGAGCGCTGCACGCTGTCCACGGTACCGGCTGCGCTCGCGTCCCCCAGAGCTCAAGGAGATTGCGGATGGCTAACGGTTCATCGCCGAAGTTGTGACTATTTGATCGCCGCCACGACGTCATTGGCCATGGCCCCCAGCTGGGCGGCCCAGTTGCCCCAGTCGTGATTTCCCCCCGCGGGAAAATCGAAGTGCCCGTTGCGTCCGCCCAGTGCGCGGTAATGGGCGTAGAAGGTGCGGTTGCTGCCCTGAGCCTGGTCGCAGTAGCCGATCATCGCCGGGACATCGCTGCAGGTCAGCGTCTGCGGGCTGAAAATCCACAGTCGGGTGTTGTTGTCGACCAGCAACTGCGCGTGCACGTCGGGGTCGTGCCACTTCCACCGGCCCAGCTGCGCTGCACCCCACATCGCCTGGGTGTTGACCCCACCGAACTCGTTCATGCCGGCGGTGATCGCACCGTTCATGAAGGTGTTGGACGGGGTCAGAAAGCCCGACATCGACCCCGCATAGCGGTACCGGTCCGGATGGAAGGTCGCCTCCATCAGCGCGCCGGTGCCACCCTGGGCGGCGCCGACGATCGCGTGCCCACTCGGTGCCAGGCCCCGGTTGGCGGCCAGCCAGTTGGGCAGCTCGTCGGACAGGAAGGTCTCCCACTGCCGGGTGCCGTCGGCTTCCCAGTTGGTGTAGAGGGTGAACGCGCCACTGGCCGGTGCGACCACCGACACGCCCTTGCCGGCCAGCGTGTTCATCGCATTGCCGGCGGTGACCCAGTTGCTCACGCCCTCGCCGGCGTTGAACGCATCCAACAGCACCACGGCATGCGGTCCACCGGCCAGGAAGGCGACCGGTATGTCGCGACCCATCGCCGGCGACGGCACCATGAGGTACTCGACGTCAGCCGCCCCGGCGGTCGGCGCCGCAGCACCCCACAGACCGAGCGCGACGACGGCGGCGCACATTACTCGGAAGAGACCGGCCAGATTCCTCATCGTCACCTCATGTCGACTCGTCGCGATGCTCATCACCCCCGGCCCGCTGCAAGGTAGTGAATCACACCACCGAACTGCTCGGCGGGGGGTTCGGATACGCCAACGGCGATGACCCGAAGGTCATCGCCGTTGGACGGTTGTCGACTGCGCGGGATCAGGCTGCCGGATCAGGCTGCCGGATCAGGCGGTCGGCGTGGCGCCGAGCACGCGCTGGATGTCGGGCTTCATCTGCTGCAGCTGCTGACCCCAGTAGGGCCAGTCATGCACGCCGTCGGCAGGGAAGTTGAAGACACCGTTGGTGCCCCCGTCAGCCAGATAGGTGTCCTTGAACGTCTTGTTGGTACGCAACGTCAGGCTCTCCAGGAACTTCGCGTTGAACATGTTGCCCGCACTGACACCCGCGCTCAGGTCAGACGGGGTGCCATTACCGCAGTAGATCCAGATGCGGGTGTTGTTCGCGATCAGCTTCTGGATGTTGACGAACGGGTCGTTGCGCTTCCAGGCACTGTTCGGGTCCTCCGTCGGGCCCCACATGTCATTGGCCTTGTATCCCCCGGCGTCACCCATCGAGATGTTCACCAGCGCCGGCCACCAACCTTCGGACAGGTTCAGGAAGCCCGACAGCGAGGCCGCGTACGGGAACTGCTCGGGGTGATAGATCGCCAGGGTCAGCGCGGCCGACCCCGCCATCGACAGACCGACGGCTGCGCTGCCAGTGGGCTTGACCTGGCGGTTCGCGGCCAGCCAGGTGGGCAGCTCCTGGGTGAGGAAGGTCTCCCACTTGTAGGTCTGGCAACCGTTCTTGCCGCATGCCGGCTTGTACCAGTCCGAGTAGAAGCTGGACTGACCACCGACGGGCATGATCACCGACAGGCCGGAGTTGTAGTACCACTCGAACGCCGGGGTGTTGATGTCCCAGCCGTTGAAGTCATCCTGAGCGCGCAGACCGTCGAGCAGGTAAACCGCCGGGGAGTTCGGTCCGCCGCTCTGGAACTGCACGCGAATGTCGCGCCCCATGCCCGCAGAGGGCACATCGAGGTATTCCACCGGCAGACCCGGCTTGGAGAATGCTTCCGCCGTTGCGGAGCCGCCGACGACGCCGATCAGGCCAGGCAGCACAGCGGCAGCCGCGGTGGCGACCGTCAGCCGGCGCAGCCACACGCCGCGCAACTTCTCAACGAACTTCATTTATTTCCATCCTTTTTTGGGTGCCGCACCGCATGCTTTCCAAGCAGCCGTGCCCTGGTAGTCAACCACATGTGGTGTGATCGTTCCTCTTCTGAGACCTCGCCGTGACCCCCTCATCACTGGCCGATTGTGGCGATGAGGTCGGGTTTCAATGCCGTCAACTGGGCTCCCCAGTAGGGCCATGAATGGTTGCCCGACGGGGGGAAGTTGAAGGTCGCATTGGTGCCTCCGGCGGCGACGTAAGCCGCCTGGAAGTCCTTGTTGCTCTTGATGGCCATCGACTCCAGGCTGTTGGCCGACAGCGCCTGGCCGGGATCGGCGCCCTGATCGAGATCGGTCTGGCCGCCGGGCGCACAGTAGATCCACAGCCGGGTGCCGTTGTGGGCGATCAGCGCCGCCTGTCTGACCGGGTCGTTGCGCTGCCACGCCGAATCCCACGGCGCCCCCCACATGTCGTCGACGTTGTAGCCGCCGGCGTCGAGCATGGCCACCCGGATGGCCTGCTGCATGAGCAGTGCCGACGGGTTGAGGAAGCCCGACAGCGAGGCCGCGTAGATGAATTGCTGGGGGTGATATGCCGACAGGATCAGCGCGGCGCCACCCGACATCGACAGGCCGACGACACCGTTGCCGACCGTGGCGACCTGCCGGTTGACGGCCAGCCATTGCGGCAGCTCGGAAGTGAGAAATGTCTCCCACTTGTAGGTATAGGGCTGTTTGTTGAAGCTCGACGGTTTGTACCAGTCGGAGTAGAAGCTGGACTGGCCGCCGACGGGCATCACCACCGACACACCTGAGCCGTAGAACCACTCGAACGCGGGGGTGTTGATGTCCCAGCCGCTGTAGTCGTCCTGGGCGCGCAGCCCGTCGAGGAGGTAGACGGCCTTGGAAGGCGTGGTCGCCGGGGCGGGGTTGGCCGGGTCGGAGGGATCAGCCGTCGCAGGTCCAGCGGCTCCAGGTTGGAACTGCACCCGGATGTTGCGGCCCATCGCCGCCGAATACACGTCGAGGTACTCCACCGGAAGGCCGTCCCGGGAGAACGCCTGGGCGGGCGCGGCGGGGCCCAGCACGGCCAACGTGGCCAGTGCGGCCAGCGCCGCTGCGGCGGCAGCCGCCCTCCTCATTGCACGAACCATCGGGTGCTCAACTCATCCGTTCCGCGGCATGGCTTCACCGCTGTCAACCGACATTGGTCTTTCAGGGTCCTGCCAAGCGCTCCCACACACTTGACCTGTGTATCGCCGCGAACTGACCGCAGCGTTACCGGCCGGCGCCCAGCTAGCTAACACTCGCTCGAGCGGCTAGCCCCACAGTCAGGGCCCCGTGGCCGGTAAGCCAGTGTACGGGGTGCCCGGCAGGGCCGGTTCGTCGAGCATGCAGCGCTGCAGCTCGTACTGGGGCACCCGATCGATCCGATAGCGGGTGAACGTCAAGGAGTGCAGCACATTTGACAGGAACCGCCGGATGCCCAACGGCTGCCGGATCGAGTTCAGCATGGCCTCGGTCTCGGGGCAGGTCAGTGCCACCCCGGCCTCCTTGATCCACCCCTCGTCGAGGTAGGGCGGCACCCACGGGTGCTCCTTGAGCCAAGGCCCCTCGGCAACAGCCCAGTCCGGGAAGAGGTTCTTGTCGTGGCCGATGCGGGCGTCCTCCAGGCGAGCGGTATGCGCCGCGAGCGGATTCGCGAGCCCGATCTGGTCGATGACCCTGGTATTGAGTCCGACGTTCATGCCCAGCATGCCGAGGTTCGTGAAAAAGACTGTGTGAGGAGCGATTTCGCGTCGCCAGGTATCCATGGACACACCCGGCGGCGGCGGTGGCGGCGGGTAGGCCGGCACCACATCCCACTGGTCGTAGTTACCCGAGGGCAACAGCAGCGCCCCGTCGGGGGTGTTGTTGATGGCGGTCAGCACCGCGCGCATCCGCGGGTAGTCCAGATAGTCGGCGGCGGTCAGCGGATGCGCATGACCGGTGGCCTGCGAGTAGAACCGCCGCTCGTCGACGATGCCGGAGTAGGTGACCCGGGTGGCGTCGGCACCCATGCCGGGCGAATTCGCCGCCCACAGTGACCATCCGGCCACCGCCAGCCACAGCACTGCCGACGCACCGGCGAGCAGGTGGGCCCGGTCGCGGGACCGGAGGGGACCGTCGGGTAGGACGAGGGGAACGACCGCCACCGGCGCCAACAGGCAGAACACCGGCGTCAGCAAAACCCTGCCGTGCATGAAGTCGCCGCCCTGACGGATCCAGTACAGAGCCTGGATCAGCCCGCTGACGACGATGAAGACGACGACGGCTCGTGGGCTCTGCAGTCGGCGGGCCAGCCGCTCACGGCCACCGGCCGCCTCGCCGCCGACCGACGCCGGGACGCGCACCGCCGCCGCCACCACCGCGCCGAGGGCGATCAGCAGCACCACCGGAATCCACAAAGCATAGGGCGCATTGAAATTCGCCAGATAGATCAGACCTTGCCCCCACTTGTCGCCGGAGGCGTCCTTGGCCAGTGCGGTCTGCGGGAACAACAACCCGTAATAGCCCATCCGGAAGATCTGGTAGCCCACCGGCAGCAGCCCGCCGGCGGCCACGATGAGCAGTCGGCCGGCCCAGCCGCGGGCGGCGATCAGCATCATCACCAGGGCCAGCCCACCGATCAGGGCGAGTTCCGGGCGGACCAGCACGCTCAGACCGGCGACGAACGCCAGCGCCGCGGTGAACGCCGGCCCCCGCGCCCGGTCCGCGGCGCCTGTGACCACACCACCATCAGCCACCACAGCAAGCCCAGCCAGGCCATCACCAAGCCGTTCTCCAAGCCCGACGTGGCGAAGTCGCGGGCCGGCGGAATCGCGACGTACACCAACGCCCCGGCCGGCAGCAGCAACGCGCGGCGCCCGCGCAGGCTCGGCGCATACAACCGGCCGGCGCCCAGCATCACCATCACCATTCCGGCGACCGACAAGGTCAGCGCGAGCGTCAGCGCCACGTACTCCAGGCGCACCGGCCCGCCGACCAGCCCGCCGAAGTACACCAGGTAGGTCCACAGCGTGGAGGTGTTGGACTCGACTCGTTCCCCGGCGTTGAAGACCGGCCCGTTGCCGGCCAGTAGGTTGCGCACCGTACGCAACACGATCAGCCCGTCGTCGGCGATCCAGCGACGCTGCCAGGCGCCCCAGCCGAACAGGACCGCGACCACCACGACGCTCAACCACAGGCTGACGCGGGCCAGCGGACGATACGGGAAGGCTGGTGTCCACAGCGCGCTGCCCCCTTCGGGTTTCACCCCGTCGGGTCCACGAGTCAGCAGCTCAACTGAAGACGATCGCTGCAACGACTGTTCCGATCAACGCCAACGCCAGCAGCTGCAGCACCCGGTCACGCAACGCGATCTCTTCGGGTTCCCCGGCCAGACCGCCGTCGACATCGACGGCGTAGCGCAGGATCGCGATGGTGAACGGCACGATCGACACCGCCCACCAGGAGCCGGTGCTGCCGTCGCGCTCGAAAGCGAACAGGCCGTAGGACAACACAACTGCCGTCGCCGACAACGTCCAGACGAAACGCAGGTAGGTCGAGGTGTAACTTTCCAGCGACTTGCGAATCTTGGCCCCGGTGCGCTCGGCGAGCTGCAGTTCGGCATATCTCTTGCCGGCCGCCATGAACAACGATCCGAATGCCATCACCAGCAGGAACCACTGGGACAACGGAATGCCGGCGGCCACGCCGCCGGCGATGGCGCGAATCAGGAATCCCGAGGACACGATGCAAATGTCCAACACCGCTTGATGTTTGAGGCCAAAACAGTACGCCAGTTGCATGGCGATGTAGATCGCCATCACCAGTGCCAGTTGGGGGGTGAGCCACCACGAGATTGCCAGCGAGGCGACACCGAGGACGATTGCGATTCCGTAGGCCAGCCCGACGGGCAGCACACCGGCGGCGATCGGGCGGAACCGCTTGGTGGGGTGGGCTCGATCGGCTTCCACGTCTCGGGCGTCGTTGACGAGGTAGATCGACGAGGCGGCAAGGCAGAACACGACGAAGGCGATCGAGACCTTGAACAGCACGTCGCCGTAGTCGTAGTGCATGTCACGGCCCAGCGCTGCCAGCGGAGCGGCGAGCACCAGGAGGTTCTTCACCCACTGGCGTGGCCGGATGGCCTTGATGACGGCGCTGGCCAAGTTGCTCGGCGGCCCGACGACAGTCCGCGCTTCCTCACTCACTGACGCGTCTCCTTCTGCGGTGAGGCGAAATGGGCGACCGTCTTCGCGACGGCGGCGCCGACAGCCGTCCCGGCCAGCACGTCGGTCGGATAGTGCACGCCGAGTACCAGCCGCGACACGGCCATCGCAGGTATCACCACCAGGGGCAGCGGCGAACGAGTGGCCCGGCTGAGCAGCATAGCCGCGGCGGTTGTGGAGGTGGCGTGCGCGGAGGGAAAACTCAGCGAACTGGGGGTGTCCACGTTGACCGCGACGGCTGGGTGGTTGGGCCGCTGACGGCGCACCACCAGCTTGATCGCGATGGCGGCGGCGTGCGCCAGCACCGCGCCGACGCCGACCAGCACCCAGTCGCGGCGGCGCTTGCGGAAGGCCAGTGCGCCGAGGGCCGACAGCGCCACCCAGCCTTGAGCGTGCTCACCGAAGTGCGACATCGCCCTGGCGACCCCGATGACCTCGGGCGTGCCCACCGTGGACTGGACGGCGACCAATGCGGCGACCTCACCGCTGGCCGGTGCAACCGGCTGGGGGTGTTGCGCGGAACTCCGTCAGGCATGGGTGGTCGAGTTCTCTAACAACACCGATTCCCATTTCTCTTTGCTGGACAGCACCGGCAGTGCCTTTCGGTAGACCTTGCGCATCCGGTTGTACTTGCGGGCGAGCCGGATGTGCTGACGCATCGAGGCGCGCAGCAATGCGAACATCTTGTCCCGGTCACGCTGGCGGTAGACCACCCCGCGGCCGTCGGCGGTCGTCACCGTGACCCCGTCGACCTTGCACAGCAGGAACCAGCGCGCATCCTGGGTGGGAACGTTGAGCTGCGGACGCTCGTGATGAGCCGGGTTCTCCTTGCGCAGCTGGTGAGCCACCCCGCGGGCGAGGCGAAAACCGATGGCCGGCAACGAAACCGGCGGCCGGTGCACCTTGGTGCGGCCGCTGGGCTTCGGCAGTGAGGTGGCACCGGGCAGCACGACCGCGTCCGGATACTGCTCGCGCATCTTGCGCACCTCGGGCAGCGCCGATTCGAGAATGGAGAAGATGTGTTCCGGACCGGCCAGGAAATCGGCGATCGCCCTGTTCTGAATGGCGACGGTCGAATACTCAAGGCAGAGAAGGTGTTTGAACGTCGCCTTCAGCGAGCTGGCCAGCAGCCCGCCGATCGGGCCGTCCCAGTGCAGCGCCGAGACCACCAGGCGGTTGCGCAGATGGAAGTAGGCCTGCCAGTCGATGGCGTCATCCTTGTCGCTCCACGCCATGTGCCAGATGGCCGTGCCGGGCATGGTGACCGTGCCATAGCCGTGCTCGCCGGCCCGCAGCCCGTAGTCCGCGTCATCCCACTTGATGAACAGCGGCAGCGGCTGGCCGAGTTCTTCGGCGACCTGCCGCGGGATCATGCACATCCACCAGCCGTTGTAATCGACGTCGATGCGGCGATGCAGCGCCAGGCTGCGTTCCTCGTCTTCGGCGAGTGGATATTTGGCGAAGTCGTGGTCGTATTCGGTGTGCGGCGCGTTGGTCCACATGAAATTCGACCGGTCCACCACCTCGCCCATGACGTGCAGGTGCGAAGGCTCCTGCAGGTTGAGCATCTGCCCGCCGATCAGGGTGGGCGACTTGGCGAACCGGTTGAGCGCCAACGCCCGCAGCACCGAGTCCGGCTCGATCCGGATGTCGTCGTCCATGAACAGGATCTGTTCGCAGTCGGTGGTTTTCAGCGCCTCGTACATGACGCGGCTGTAGCCGCCGGAACCGCCGAGGTTGGGCTGATAGTGGATGGCGAGGCGATCGCCCAGTGCCGCCGCGGCCGCTGGGAAATCGGGGTGGGCACTGGCCTTGTTGGCCCCTTGGTCGGCGACGATGACGGCGCCGATCACCTCGTCGACCAGCGGGTCGGCCGTCAGCGCCTTCAACGCGTTGACGCAGTCCGCCGGGCGGTTGAAGGTCGGGATGCCGACCGCGATGTCGGCCCGGCCGGGCGCGGGCACCGGGGCGTACCAGGCGGCCTTGTGCAGCGTGACTTTGGTGTCGGTGGTGATGTCGAACCAGATCCAGCCGCCGTCCTCGAACGGCTCGAGTCCGATCTCGAACTCGGCGGCGGCCTGGTCCCCGGAGACCTCGGTGCCACCGACGGTGATCCGTGCGCCGGTCGCCTTGGAGCGGTAGACGTCGACGCGCGCGGTGCCGGTCAACTCGACCCGCAGCACCACCGAGTCCAGTGTCGACCAGCGCCGCCAGTAGCTGGCGGGGAACGCGTTGAAGTAGGTGGCGAAGGAGACCTCGGATTCGGCACCGATCTCCAGCGTGGTCCGCGTGGGCGCGTGGGCGCGGCGGGCGTTGGTCTCCGATTCCTCGATGTAGAGCTTGCGGACGTCGTGCGGCTCGCCGGGTCGCGGCAGGATCACGCGGGCCAGCAGGCTGACCGCTTTGGTTTCACCGGCCGCGATCGGACCGGAGGGAATCTCGCTCATTCTGGGCTGCTTTCGGTCAGCGGTATCCCGTCGCGCAGGTGTGGCGCCAGGACGTTGTCGTACATGCTCAGCGCACTGGCGATGGCCATGTGCATGTCCAGGTATTGATACGTGCCCAGCCTGCCACCGAAGAGGACCTTTGCCGAGGAGGTCTCGGCACGGGCGCGCTCACGGTAGGCGGACAGCAGGGCACGGTCGGCTTCGGTGTTGATCGGGTAGTAGGGCTCGTCGTCGTCGGCGGCGAATCGGGAGTACTCCCGCATGATGACGGTCTTGTCGGTGGGGTAGTCGCGCTCCGGATGGAAGTGCCGGAACTCGTGGATCCGGGTGTACGGCACGTCGAGGTCGTTGTAGTTCATCACCGGGGTGCCCTGGAAGTCCCCGCAGGCGAGCACCTCCAATTCGAAGTCCAGGGTGCGCCAGCCCAGCCGCCCCTCGGCGTAGTCGAAGTAGCGGTCCAGCGGGCCGGTGTACACCACCGGCGCATCGGGGCTCTGGGCGCGCAGCGTGTCGCGGACGTCGAACCAGTCGGTGTCCAAGCACACCTCGATGCGGTCGTCGGCGGCCATGTTCTGCAGCCACGCGGTGTAGCCGTCGACCGGCAGACCCTCGAAGGTGTCGTTGAAGTAGCGGTTGTCGAAGGTGTAGCGCACCGGCAACCGGGTGATGTTGCCCGCCGGCAGTTCCTTCGGGTCGGTCTGCCACTGCTTGGCGGTGTAGTCGCGGACGAACGCCTCGTAAAGCGGGCGGCCGATCAACGAGATGGCCTTCTCCTCGAGATTCTTGGCGTCGGCGGTGGCGATCTCGGCGGATTGCTCGGCGATGAGCCGGCGCGCTTCGTCGGGGCTGTAATACCGGCCGAAGAACTGCGCCACCAGACCCAGTCCCATCGGGAACTGGTAAGCCTGCCCCTTGTGCATGGCGAAGACCCGGTGCTGGTAGCCGGTGAACTCGGTGAACTGGCGAACGTAGTCCCACACCTTCTTGTTGGAGGTGTGGAACAGGTGGGCGCCGTACTTGTGGATTTCGATGCCGGTCTGCGGCTCGGCCTCGGAGTAGGCGTTGCCGCCGATGTGCGGCCGGCGCTCGACCACCAGCACACGCTTGCCGAGCTGGGTGGCCACTCGTTCGGCGATGGTGAGGCCGAAGAAACCGGAGCCGACGACGATCAGGTCGTAGGGGCCGGCGGGAGGCGCAGCGACCGGGGAGTCATAAGAGGTCATCGGCGCCTAGGTTATCCGACCGCCGCGGTGTGACCCGCATCGCGAGCGGCGGCGCCGACGGGAATTCATGTGCGCTCCTTAACGAATCAAGGTCGCAATTAGCTCACGATTCCGCATCGTCACTCTAGACACACCAATCACAGCCGTACCATCGATCACGTTGGCTTCGGTCTCGGCGCACGGCCGTTTTCGGGGCTCTCGAAGAAGTTCCAGACACGAACGTTGTCTAGATATTGAGGAGACTTCCGTGCCGAACCGACGTCGACGCAAGCTCTCGACAGCCATGAGCGCAGTCGCCGCCTTGGCCGTCACAAGTCCAATTGCCGCTATTGGTGTCGCCGAACTGACCGCCACCCCGCAGAAGACGCCCGAGCACCGCGAGTTCGTTCGCGCCGCGGTGGTGACCGACCTGCCCAACGAACTGATGTCCGCACTCCAGCAGGGCCTGTCGCAGTTCGGGATCAACCTGCCGCCGCTGCCGACCGGGCTGAGTCCCGCGGGCGCCCAGCCCATCCAGGCCGGGCCGACGCTGACCACGCCGTCGCTCACCACACCGGGGCTGACCACTCCCGGATTGACTACGCCAGGTCTGACCACGCCCGGTCTGACCACACCGTCGCTGACCACGCCCAGCCTGACCACACCGTCGCTGACCACCCCGGGGTTGACCACGCCGAGCCTGACCACACCCGGCCTGACCACACCCAGTGTCAGCACCCCGGGCCTGACCACGCCCAGCCTGACCGCGCCCGGTCTGACCACCCCGAGTCTGACGACCCCGGGAGCCACGGTGCCGCCGGCCTCGGCCTCGCTGACCGATCCGGGGCTGACCAACCCGGCGCTCACCAATCCCCAGGTGGGTTTGGGTACGCCGTCGTTGACCAATCCCGGGTTGACCAGCCCGTCGGCCACTGGACTCGGACTGCCCAACGAGCAGCCGATCAGCGCGCCGCTCGGCCCGGTCAACGGGACCTACCCGATCCTCGGTGGTGACCCCGGCCTCGGCCTCGGCACCCCCGCCCCGGCCGCCTCGGGCGGCCTCATCAGCGACCTGAGCAGCGCCGCCAACCAGCTTGGCGTGGGTCAAGCGATCGACCTGCTCAAGGGTGTAGTCATGCCGTCGATCACCCAGGCGATTCAAGGCGCCTCGACGGCGGCAGCCGCGGCTCCCGCGGCAGCCCCGGCGGGTTAAAGAAGACCTGCGTCGGAACGGCACCGCAGGGTGGGTCAGGCCGCTTGGTCATAGAACCCGGAGAGGCCCCTGCGGTGCCGTTGCAGGCTCAATTATCACTTTCTTCACACTGGCCCGTGTCGAAACACTTGCATCAGTAGGCACATACGTAACATCGCTGTGTGCCGTCCCGCCGACCCGCGCCGACGATCCTGTTGACCGCTATCGCGGCGACGGTCGTGATCTTGCCGTGGGCGATCACCGGCGTACCCGGCTCCGAACCGAAGGACGCCCCCAGCGCCGCCGACACCGTGTTGTCCCAGCAGCCGCTGACCGGGATCGGCGGCGGGGTGACCGTTCGCGAGATCACCCAGTCCACCCCGTTCTCGATGGTGGCACTCACCGGCACCGACCTGACCGGCACCACGGCGCGGGTACGCGCCAAGCGAGCGGACGGCTCGTGGGGCCCCTGGTACAAAGCCGAGACGTTGGAGTCGAACTCCGACGACTCCCAGCACGGCGGGCCGCGCGGCACCGACCCGGTGTTCGTCGGAACCACCACCGATGTCCAGATCGCGGTCACCCGCCCGCCCGGCGCACCGGTCACCACCGCCCCGCCGGAGACCGGACTCGACGCCGGGAAAGAACTCGGCTACGTCCCCGCGACCGCCGAACAGCCCTTCGCGCAGAACATCTCGGCGGTGCTGATCACCCCACCCAAAGCCCCCGTAGACGCGCAGTGGACACCCCCGACCGCCATCCTCGGCCCGGGGCAGCCACCCAATATCATCAGTCGCGCCCAATGGGGCGCCGACGATCACATGAGGTGCGGAAACACCGAGTACGGCAACGGGATTCGCGCGGCCGTGGTGCACCACACCGCAGGCAGCAACGACTACGCGCCGCAGGACTCCGCCGAGATCGTCCGGTCCATCTACGCCTACCACACCCGCACCCTGGGCTGGTGCGACATCGCCTACAACGCACTGGTAGACAAATACGGTCAGGTGTTCGAAGGACGCGCGGGCGGCATCACCAAGGACGTACTCGGTTCCCACACCGGCGGATTCAACCGCGACGTATGGGGTGTGTCGATGATCGGCGACTTCGAGGACGTGCCGCCCACCGACATCCTGGTCCGCACCGTCGGGCGGCTGCTCGGCTGGCGGCTCGGACTCGACCACGTCAATCCACTGGGCACGGTCAACCTGACCTCGGCCGGCGGCAACTACACGTTCTTCCCGGCCGGCGCCACACCGACCCTGCCGACGATCTTCGCTCAC
Source organism: Mycolicibacterium litorale (assembly GCA_002007745.1). Classification (GTDB taxonomy): domain Bacteria; phylum Actinomycetota; class Actinomycetes; order Mycobacteriales; family Mycobacteriaceae; genus Mycobacterium; species Mycobacterium litorale_A. Next base: position 5,715,147 of record CP019882.1, read on the forward strand.
CGCGACGTCGGCAATACCGCCTGCCCGGGCAATGCCGGATATGCCGCGCTCAACCAGATCCGGGACATCGCAGCACGATTCAACCGGCCGCCGGATCTGGTCGACGGACTTCGGGGTGGGGCCATCTTCGCCAAGTGGGAAGCCATGGGCGGCAAGGACGGGCCGCTCGGAGCGCCGACGTCACCGGAGGCGTCCGCCGACGGCGACGCCCGCTACGTCACCTTCGAACACGGCGCCATCTACTGGTCACCGGCCAGTGACGCGCAACCGTTGACCGGGGCGATCTACGAGGCGTGGGCATCGTTGGGCTACGAGCGCGGCGCACTGGGCCTGCCGACCAGCGGTGAGATCTCCGAACCCGAGTGGATCGTGCAGAACTTCCAGCACGGGACGCTGAATTTCGACCGGCAGACCCACAACGTGTTGCGCGTCGTCGACGGACTGACCCTGGTGATGCCGCCGCCACCCGCCGACGGCCCGCCGGTTCAGCTCGAAAGGTTCAGCCGGGTCGAGAGCCCGGTCCTGGAGCCGGCCAGTTAGCTCACAACCACCAGCGCTCGAGCACCCGCGCCAACCCGTCGTCGGTGTTGGGCGCAGTCACCTCGTTGGCCGCGGCGATCGCCTCCGGATGGGCATTACCCATCGCCACGCCGTGGCCGGCCCAACGCAGCATGGACACGTCGTTGGGCATGTCGCCGAAGGTGACGACGTCCTCGGCGGTGATCTCCAGCGGCCGAGCCACTTCTTCGATGCCGGTGGCCTTGCTGGTGCCGATCGGGTTGATCTCGATCAGGCCGTTGTTGGTGGAGTAGGTGATGTCCCCCTCCAGACCGATGTGCTTGGCCAGGATCGCGGCCATGTCGGAACTGCGGGCACCGGCCTTACGGATCAGCAGCTTCACCGCGGGGGCGCTGAGCAGGTCCTCGATCGACACCTCGGTGTTGTCCGGGTTCAGCCAGGCATGCTCGTAGCCCGGCGAGCTGACGAACTGTGGGGTGGCCGAGTCGTGCGCGCTTCGCCCGACGCGTTCCACCGCCAGGCCGGCGCCGGGGATCACCCGGGTGGCGATCTCGGCGAGTTCGGTGAGCACATCCACCGAGAGGGTCCGCGCCGAGATGATGCGGTCCTGCTCGGGGTCGTAGATCACCGCCCCATTGGCACACACCGCCATCGGCGCGAAGCCGAGCGCCTCGACCACCGGCGGCACCCACCGCGGCGGGCGGCCCGTCGCCAACACGAACCGGACGCCCGCGGCCACCGCGGCCTGTACCGCCTCCCGGGTCCGCGGGGTGACGCGCTCGTCGTCGTCGAGCAGCGTGCCGTCCACATCGGTGGCGATCAGCAAGGGCAACATCAGCGGTGCTCCGTGGCGCGGCGCGCACGCTCGGCCAGCTCGGCTTCGTCGAGTTTCTTGGCCTCGTCCAGGGTCGGCGCTCCGCCGCCGAGACTCTGCGGCACCCAGTATTCGCCAGGCGGGTGCGGATAGGCCAGCTGCACCTCGTGTAACACCCTGCTCATCTGGTTCCTCAGTTCACCGTCGAGTTCAGCCGCGGTCCCGGCCGGCGACAACGGCTCGCCGAACCGGACGGTGAACGGAAACTTGTTGCGGCCCAACCGCTTCGGATGGTCTTTGGTCCACACCCGATGTGCCCCCCACACAATGCACGGGATGATCGGGACGCGCGCCTCCAGAGCCATCCGCGCCGCCCCGCTCTTGAAATCCTTGAGGACGAACGCCCGGCTGATGGTGGCCTCCGGGTAGACGCCGACGAGCTCGCCGGCGCGCAACTGGCGCACCGCCTCGGCATAGGCATGCGCGCCGGCGCGCCGGTCGACCGGGATGGTCCGGGTGCGCTCGATCAGGAAGCTGACGATCGGCACCTCCTGCATCTCGGCCTTGATCATGAATCGAATGCGCCGCTTGCGCTTGTGGGTGCCCAGCGCAGCGGGCAGAAAATCGATGTAGCTGGTGTGATTGATCGCGATGACGGCACCACCGTGCGCGGGGATGTTCTCGAGGCCTTCATAGGTGATCCTCGTCCCCGCCGCCCGGACCGCGGCCGTGGCGACGATCTCCAGAGTGCGGAAAACGGGCTCCACGCCTGCTACCCCGGCGATCCCGTCGCGTCCGGGCGTTGCGCCCGCCGGGCCGCCCGCTCCGCGGCCTCGGCGGCCTCCAGCGCGGCGGCCTCCGCCAATGTCGGTGCTCCGCCGCCCAGCCGGTGTGGCACCCAGAACTCCCCGGCGGGTACGGGCCGTAGCTGTCCTGCACCTGCTCCAACAGATGCTGCATGCGTGAACGTAACAGGGCGGTCAGCTCGGTGGCCGGCAACGTCGGCGCGATCGGCTCACCCACCGCGATGGAGATCGGCACCTTCGGCCGCCACATCTTGCGCGGATGCCCCTTGGTCCAGATCCGCTGAGCCCCCCAGACGATGTGCGGGATGATCGGCACATCGGCGGCGATCGCCATCCGCGCGGCACCGGACTTGAACTCCTTGAGCTCGAAACTCCGGCTGATCGTGGCCTCGGGGTAGACGCCGACCAGCTCGCCGGCCTTGAGCGCCAGACAAGCGGCGTCGAACGAGGCGGCACCGCTATCCCGGTCCACCGGGATGTGCCGCAGGCTGCGCATGATCGGCCCGGTGACCTTGTGGTCGAAGACCTCCTGCTTGGCCATGAATCGCACCTTGCGGCCGCGGCCCTGCAGGTAGGCCGGCAGGCCGGCGAACGTGAAGTCGAAGTAGCTGGTGTGGTTGATCGCCACCACCGCCCCGCCGCTGGTGGGCAGGTTCTCCACCCCGGTCACGGTGAACTTCAGTCCCTGTGCCCGCCAGATCAGGCGGGCGAGCTGGATGACTGTTCCGTAAACCGGTTCCACAGCGGCCAGCCTAGTGCGGTGCCGGGGCGCTGCGCACCCGCCCGGGGGCGCGGTGATCAGCGCCGACGTCGCGCGATGCGGCCTGCGGTGCGCTGGCGGTTAAGCTCGTAGCAGGGTGCAGCGACCATGAGAAGACCATTGGAGAGGGGATTCGTGCAGGTCACCAGCATCGGCCATGCCGGCTTCAGGATCGACACCCGGGCGGGCAGCATCGTCTGCGATCCGTGGGTGAACCCGGCGTACTTCGGCTCGTGGTTCGTCTTCCCCGACAACAGCGCTCTGGACTGGGCCGCTATCGGCGACTGCGACTACCTCTACATCTCCCACCTCCACAAGGACCACTTCGACCCGAAGCTGCTCGCCGAGCATGTGAACAAGGACGCCGTGGTGCTGCTGCCCGATTTCCCGGTGCCCGACCTGCGGCGCGAGCTGGAGAAGCTGGGCTTCCATCGGTTCTACGAGACCACCGATTCGGTCAAGCACCGGATCAGCGGACCCAAGGGCGACCTGGACGTGATGATCATCGCCCTGCGCGCGCCCGCCGACGGCCCCATCGGGGATTCGGGGCTGGTCGTCTCCGACGGCACCACCACGGTGTTCAACATGAACGACTCGCGGCCGCTGGCGCTCGACGTACTGACCGACGCGTTCGGCCACGTCGACGTGCACATGCTGCAGTACTCGGGGGCGATCTGGTACCCGATGGTCTACGACATGCCCGAGCGCGCCAAGGAGTCGTTCGGCACCCAGAAGCGCCAGCGCGGCATGGACCGCTGCCGGCAGTACATCTCCGATGTCGGCGCGACATGGGTGATTCCGTCGGCAGGGCCGCCGTGCTTCCTGGACCCCGCGCTGCGCGACCTCAACGACGACCACGGCGATCCGGCCAACATCTTCCCCGACCAGATGGTGTTCCTCGAGCAGATGCGGCTGCACGGAAACGACGGCGGCCTACTGATGGTCCCCGGCTCGGTCGCGGAATTCACTGGAGCACAGCTTGATTCGCTTGTGCATCCGATGCCGGTCGACGAGGTCGAGGCCATCTTCACCACCGGCAAGGCCGACTACATCGCCGACTACGCCGAACGGATGGCGCCGGTGCTGGCCGCCGAGAAAGCCGGCTGGGCGCCGGCGACCGGCGAATCGCTGCTGGAGCCGCTGCGGGCGAAGTTCGAGCCCATCATGCTGCAGAGCGACCAGATCTGTGACGGCATCGGCTATCCGGTCGAGCTGCGCCTGGGCCCCGAGACCATCGTGTTGGACTTTCCGAAACGTGCTGTGCGCGAGCCGGTCCCGGACGAGAAATTCCGCTATGGCTTCGAGATCGCACCCGAGCTGGTTCGCACGGTGCTGCGCGACGACGAACCGGACTGGGTGAACACGATCTTCCTGTCCACCCGGTTCCGGGCCTGGCGGGTCGGTGGCTACAACGAGTACCTGTACACCTTCTTCAAGTGCCTGACCGACGAGCGAATCGCCTACGCAGACGGCTGGTTCGCCGAGGCGCATGACGACACCTCCGACATCACTGTGGACGGCTGGACGATGCAGCGCCGCTGCCCGCACCTCAAAGCCGACCTGTCGAAGTTCGGTGTGGTGGAAGGCTCGACGCTGACCTGCAATCTGCACGGCTGGCAGTGGAACCTGGAGAACGGCCGCTGCCTGACCACCAAGGGCCACGAGTTGAGGTGCTCGCGCGCATGAGCGCCCCGCCGCAGCAGTATTACGACGACGGCCTGGTCCAACTGGACCGGCACGCACTGACCTTGCGGCGCTACCACTTTCCGTCGGGCACCTCGAAGGTGATCCCGGTACGGTCGATCCGCGGTTACAAGGCCGAACCGTTGGGGATGTGGATGCAGCGGTTCCGGCTCTGGGGCAGTTCGGATCTGCGCCGCTGGCTGCCGCTGGACATGTACCGCCCGGTCAAGTCCACGCTGATCACGTTGGACGTGCCGGGCACCTATCCCAGCCCGGCATTCACCCCGGTCAAGCCGCGCGAGTTCGTGGCGGTGCTGGACGAGGTACTGGGGTAACTCAGGGCTCCCAGACCAGTTGGCGCAGTTCGGAAGCCGCGTCGCTGGCGGTGTCGTAGACCCGCACGATCGCCTCGTCGCCGGGCTGCAGATAGGTCGACTCCCCCAGCTTGGTGTAGCGGGTCGCACCGATGCCGATGAGCACTCGCTCAGGGCGCCCGCACGCCACCATCAGCGCGCCGACATCCTCCAAAGGTGTATCTGGCGAACCCTTTTGGTTGGCCAGTCGCTCGACGATCCAGTCCAGCAGCACCTCGCCGTAGTACGAGTAGCCCAGCAGCGGGCTGTCCACCCCGTACTCGTGATGCACTCCGTCGGCGGTGCGCAGATGGCACAGCAGCCGCAAGGTCGCCGTCGGGCCGTCGGGAGTGAGGTCAGTGATGTCGAAGAACTCGTGCGCCACCCCTTTGGACGCCGGACCCCAGTTCTTCTTGTAGCTGATCTTCGGGGCGTTCGGCCGCCGGATCGAGCAGTCGTTGAACGCGCCCAGCGCGAAAGGTCGCAGAGTGACGACGGTGTCGCCGTCCCAGACCACCTCGCAGGCCAATCCCACTTCGGGCTCGATCTGCAGGTTCAAGGGTCCGTCGGCTTCGGTGGTCTTCGGCACCATCAAGGCGTCGTGGGACAGCGGGAACTCGCCCAGAAAGCTGTCGTAGCCGGGCGCGTACCACGGGAAGATCCCCTTGGGCGCCGCACCTTCGCTGGCCACGTTGACGAAATCGACTGCCTCACCGGCTTGTTCGAGATGTCCGGCGAAGTTGCCGGCCACGCCGAAGCCGAACCAGTTCCGCACCTCGTCGAGGTCGAGTTCGATCACGGTTGCAGGACCTCCGTCCCCACATAAGGCACCAGGGCGGCGGGCACGCGCACGCTGCCGTCCGGCTGCTGATGGTTTTCCAGGATCGCGACCAGCCACCGCGTCGTGGCCAAGGTGCCGTTGAGGGTGGCCGCGGTCTGTGGCTTGCCGTTGTCGTCGCGGTAGCGGGTGGCCAGCCGGCGCGCCTGGAAGGTCGTGCAATTCGACGTCGAGGTCAGCTCCCGATACGTCTGCTGGGTGGGTACCCAGGCCTCGCAGTCGAACTTGCGCGCCGCCGACGACCCGAGATCGCCCGCGGCGACGTCGATCACCCGGTACGGCACCTCGATGAGTTCGAGCATGCGGCGCTGCCAGCCCAGCAGCCGCTGGTGCTCGGCTTCGGCTTCCTCGGGGCGGCAATAGACGAACGCCTCGACCTTGTCGAATTGGTGCACCCGGATGATGCCGCGGGTGTCCTTGCCGTAGCTGCCGGCCTCGCGCCGGAAGCACGACGACCAGCCGGCATAGCGCAGCGGGCCGCCGGACAGGTCCAGGATCTCGTCGGCGTGGTAGCCCGCCAGCGGCACCTCGGAGGTGCCGACGAGGTACAGGTCGTCTTCTTCGAGGTGATAGATCTCCTCGGCGTGCGCGCCGAGGAAGCCGGTGCCGGCCATCACCTCGGGGCGAACCAACACCGGCGGGATCATCAGCGTGAAACCGTTCTCGGTCGCCAGCCGCACGGCCAGCTGCAGCAGGCCCAGCTGTAGCAATGCACCGCGCCCGGTCAGGAAGTAGAACCGCGAACCCGACACCTTGGCACCACGCTCCATGTCGATCAGGCCGAGGGCCTCACCGAGTTCGAGGTGGTCCTTGGCGTTCTCGATCTGCCGCGGCTCACCCACCACGTCGAGGACCACGAAGTCGTCCTCGCCGCCGGCCGGGACACCGTCGATGATGATGTTGGGAATGCTCGTGTAGGCGGCCGTGAACGCGGCTTCGGCCTGTGCCTGCTCAGCCTCGGCGATCTTGACCTGGGCAGCGAGCTCTTTGGCCTGCTCCAGCAGGGCCGGCCGCTGCTCCGGGGAGGCCGATCCGACGTTCTTGCTCGCGGCCTTCTGCTCGGCGCGCAGTGAGTCGGCGGTCGCTATCGCCGCCCGGCGGGTGGTGTCGGCCCTGAGCAGGGCGTCGACGAGACCCGGATCCTCACCGCGGCTGAGCTGGGACCGCCGTACCGCATCGGGGTCGTCGCGCAGCAATTTCAGGTCGATCACGCCCTGAACCCTAACTTTTACCGCCGGCGGCCGCGTCGCCCCCTCCGCCCGGCCGGCACAGCACAACCACATAACATTACAACTGCATCACTTGTCACACGGCGCGGCGCGCCTGCCACAATGGACGCGATGCTGCAGTTATCTGAGCGCGAGGACGTGACACCCGAGTGGTCCGCACCGGGTGCACCCAAGCGCACCTTCCTGGGCACCCTGCAGGCCACCTCGACCCGGCGTGCGCTGCTGCTCACCGCGCTCGGTGGTCTGCTCATCGCCGGCGTCATCACCGCGCTGCCCATCGGGCTCAACAACCGACTCACCGGTTACGCCGGCACCGACCCACTGTCTGGGGCCAAGGGCACCGCCGCGTTCGCCAACGCGAAGTCCGGCAGCTGCCTGAACTGGCCCGACAAAAACCCCGATGCAGCCTCGCTGGTCGACTGCAAAGACGATCACCGCTTCGAGGTCGCCGAGTCGGTGGACATGCGGACCTATCCCGGTACTGAGTACGGCCCGAACGCCGCGCCGCCGTCGGCCGCGCGCATCCAGCAGATCAGCCTGGAGCAGTGCCAGCCCGCGGTGGAACGCTACCTCGGCACCAAGTACGACCCGAACAGCAAGTTCACCGTCAGCATGCTGTGGTCCGGCGACAAGGCCTGGAAGCAGGACGGCGAACGTCGCATGCTGTGCGGTCTGCAGCTGCCCGGCCCGGACAACCAGCAGATCGCCTTCAAGGGCCGGGTCGCCGAGATCGACCAGTCGAAGGTGTGGCCGGCGGGCACCTGCCTGGGCATCGACCCGTCGACCAACCAGCCCAACGACATTCCGGTGGACTGCGGCGCGCCCCACTCCATGGAGGTCACCGGAGCGGTCAACCTGGCCGAGAAGTTCCCCGGCGGGCTGCCCTCGGACGCCGACCAGGATGCCTTCATCAAGGACGCCTGCACCCGGATGACCGACGCCTATCTGGCCCCGCTGCAGTTGCGGACCACCACCCTGACGCTCATCTACAGCACCATCGCGCTGCCGAGCTGGACCGCGGGCAGCCACCAGGTGGCCTGCAGCATCGGCGCCACGCTCGGCAACGGCGGCTGGGCAACGCTGATCAACCCGGCCAAGGGCGCGTTGCTGATCAACGGAATGCCGCCGGTGCCGCCGCCGGACATCCCGCAGGAGCGGTTGAACCTGCCGCAGATCCCGCTGACGCCCGACGTCCCGACCACCACCTACGCCCCGTCGGCCACCGACAGCAGCAGCGACAGCCAGAGCCAGCAGCCCACCCAGCACCTGCCCCAGCAGTCGACGGCGCCGACCACGCAGACCCAAGCGCCCACCGAGACCTCGGCGGCACCGACCACGACGGCACCGCCACCGCAGGAAGGCAACATCCTCAACGGCGAATTCGTACCCGCCCAACCGCCGCCGCCGGTCGACGCACCCCCATGGACGGTCCCGCCCCGGCCGGTCCCCGCCCGGGCCGGCCGACGTCGTCCCGCCGCCGGCTTAGTGCCCGTCGGAATGGATCCGCAGCGGTTTGAGGAACTCGTCGGCGACGCCCTGGACCTCATCCCGCCAGGTCTGGCCGCCGCCATCGACAACGTGGTCGTGCTGGTCTCCGACCACCACCCCGAGGAACCGGACCTGCTCGGCCTTTACGAGGGAATCGCGCTGACCGAACGGGATTCGAGCTACGCCGGGGCACTGCCGGACACCATCACGATCTACCGTGCGCCGCTGCTGGACATGTGCGACACCGAGGCCGACGTGGTCGAAGAAGTCGCGATCACCGTGATCCACGAGATCGCCCACCACTTCGGCATCGACGACGACCGGCTGCACGAATTGGGTTGGGGCTGAACGGCGTCAGCGCGGCGGATCGCCCTGCCAACTGAAACTGTTGACGTACTTGCCCATGTCCTGAGCGATCTGGACGTTGGCTCCCGAGGGCAGGCCCGGACCGAAATCCGGCCCGAACGCGTGATATGGCCCCACCGCCCCCGCCACCAGGGCCAGATCGTTCTTGACCGCCACCAGCAGCACCGTCCGGATGCGGATGTAGCTGCTGCTGGTGCCCTGCGGCCAGCTGTCGGCCACCTCGCCATAGCCGGGTTGGTAGCCGACCATGGCGTTGGGGATCTCGTAGGCGATCTTGGCGTCGGGAAACTTCTGCTTGAGCAGATCCCTGGCGATGTCCTGCGGGCTGCGGCCCCGGGCCGGCTCGGAAAACAGCTGCAGCACACCGGTATCCCCGCCGGTGAATTTCGCCGTGACACCGTTGCCGCCCATCGAGACGTCGTACGCCGAGCCGGGCGCAGGGTAGGACACCGAGAACGAGCCGTCGGCAGCGGTGAACCGGGGCAACGACGTCACGGGCTTACCCATCGGGGGTTTCCACATTCCGGTGGACACATGTAGCGAGGGATCTTCTCGGTCACCATCAGCGACACCCCGACCAACGCCGCGGCGACGACGACGATCCCGGCCGTCCACAGCCCGACTGTCCGACTGAACCGGATCCGCCGCACTTCCTGGGCAATGTAGGTGCCCCGCGGCAGGGCATAGCCGGGAAAGCGTCCCTCCATGGGAGCAGCAGACGATGCGGTCACGAACCCTCCGTGGCGACCTGACGTACCGGGCGTGACTCACGCCGTTCCTCCCGCGACGCGCGCGAGGACGCGCGGGTGGCGACGCCGCAGGCCGGGCAGAACGCCATATCGGGCACCACGTGCTCACAGTGCACGCACAACAGCGGTTCGTCCTGTTCCACCGGATCGTGGGCTTCGTGGATCAGCGCGAGTTGCAGGGAGATTCGCAGCATCACCAGCACCACCGCCGTCATCACGACGTGGACGATCAGCATGCGGAGCTGTTCCATGCCGACGATGTCGGTGACGGCGACCCCGACGTGGACGAGCACGACCAGAATCGCCAGCGCGTACAGCGCGGCACGAATGCGGCCGGGATGCTCGTGCGGATTGCCCGTCTGACCTTTGAACCACAGCGCAATGCCGATCATGCCGCCGGCAACGGCGGCCGTCAGCGGGATGGTCAGGCCACTGATGATCGCTTCCACCAGCAACCCCTTCAGGGGGCGGTTGTGTGCCAGCAAGCCGGTCGCGAATTGCGGCGCCAGCCGGGTCAAGGTGGCGGCCGCGGAGAACATCAGCGCGGACAACGCGCCAATCACAAAGCCGTCCAGCGACTCTCGCGATTTCGGGCGCAGCAGCCGTACCACCACCGTTGGCACCAGCATCAGGATCATGCCGCCGGCAGGAATCAACACCCCTTCGCGCAGGACGTGGTGGATCGCCAGGCCCGCGGCCATCGGGACGCCGTACGCACGGGCGACCATCTCGCCGGTCAGCAATACCCAGCCGACACCGAGTGCGGCGGCAAGGGTGGCGGCCAGCACCATCGACCACACCGACATGTCGCGGTACACCGCGGATTCGCTTACGTACAGCACGAACAGCAGCGGTAAGCCCAGCGCGGCGACCGTGATCAGCGCCGGCGGGATCTTGAGGAAAGCGAAGCCGACGAGACCGACCAGGACCAGCGCCAAGCCGACCCGGAACGGAGTCCGTGACCGTTGCGGGAGATGCGGGAAGAGTGAACTGGCGATCGCGGGCAACAGCACGCTCTCGTTGGGTGCCGCGCCGAACGTGTCCTGACGCAGCCAGCGCGGTCCTCGCCTGCGGTCCGACTCGAGGTGGTCGCCGCAGTATCCGCAGAACGCGCCCGCGGGCACGTCCATCTCGCAGACCTGACACTCCATCGTCGGGACGTCATCGTCGTCACCGGGTCCGGTACCGGCACCGGTGCTCATCCGACCACTTTCTGGGTCACCAGAATATTCTGCGCCAGGTTCTCCACGTTCGGCGTACCCAGCCCGGTCACCAAGTCATATCCCGGACCGGCGTTCGCAACGGCGTTGCCGCCCAGGGTGATGTCCCGGAACGCGGGCAGGGGGGTGCCCTCGGCGATGTGATAGAGCAGCGGATTGAGGTCACCGATGAGTGATCCGCCGTGGTCCAGCACGTACTCGTTCATCAAGGCGGCCATGCCGGCCCATACCGGCGCCGCCAGCGAGGTGCCCCCGCCGACGATGAGCTGCTGATTGAACACGATCTGCACCCCGGTGAACGGGTCGGCAACCGCAGCGATGTCAGGGGTGAGCCGCTTGCCCTCGCCACCGGGGACGTTGATGCCCTGCTGCCAGTCGGGGCGCTCGAAGAGGGCGGAGACACCCCCACCGGTGCCCTGGGACAGCGGCGGATCGAACCACGCCTGCTCGGCGAGCCATCCGCCGTTGTCGTCGGTCGACAGGGTGGTGCCACCGACGTCGGTCATCTCCGGCATCGAGGCCACCGCGTCCAGGCCGACGTCATTGACGCTGGGGGCGAGTTCCATTCGTCGCCGCCCTTGCAGTCGATCCCGGCCAGGTCGCCGCTGGCGTCGAAGGCGGTGGTGCCGGAGCGCTGCGCACCGGCCAGCGCCGAGCGCACCGGTACCAGGTCGGCGGCGGTGATGAGCTTGTCACAACCCCAGCCGATCGAGAAGCTCCACACCGCGCCGGGATACCGCTGCTCGGTGTCCTCCATCAGCTTGGCGATCTTCTCGTAGGACCCGTCCCCCTCGACGGTGGAGCGGGCGTTGACGAGCACCTTCTTGGCCTCCGGTGCGACGGCATGGATCGCCTCGAGATCCATGGTCGCCTCACCCCGGCGGGCGTCGGGCATGCCGCCGATCACCTCGGGGGTGAATTTCGGCAGATTGAAGCTGGTCGCGAAGGTGTCGAGGTCGGCTTGGTCGAACCCGTCGAAGGCGAACACCACGACTGTGACGCCCTTGCCTCGATAGCCCTTCTCGTGCAGCGGGGTCGCGTTGTAGGTGCGCAACAAGGCGCTGGGACTCAGGCCCTGATCGGGCACCTCCAGCGGGTGCATCCAGACTTTGGATTCACGGTGGGGCGTGTAGCCCAGAATGCGCCCCAGTTCAGCGACTTCCACCCGGAGCGGCGTGGGCACGACTGGCTGTTGGGGAGAGGCGTAGAAAACCTGGCCGCGTTTGCCACGGTAGTCGTGGACGTCGACGTCGAACGCGCCGGACACGGCTGCCGGCGCGCCTTCGAGAATGGCCCAGCTATCGCCGGGGCGCCAGCGCACGGAGAGGTTCTGCCGGTCCGCCCAGCCCATCAACAGATCGGGACGCGACGCGTCGCGCAGCGCCGCCGTGATCTGGACGTGGTCGGTGCGAGCGGGACCGAGGTCTACGGAACTGGCCAGTAGAGACGCGTACGGGCCGCTGATCGTCTCGGGCTCGGCGGGTGCCGAGGAAGTCCGATGCAGATCAGCGACCAGCACTACGGCGGCGGTCAGCACCGTCAACAGCCCCACTACGGACAGCGCCCGAAGGCGGCGTGCCTGCATCACTGTCAGCAGGGGAGGCTGTGACGGCTACTGACCGAGCGGCTTAGTTGCCGCCGGTGATGACGTTGCCGGGCAGCGCGGTCGGCGCCGGCGGGGCCTTCACGGTGGGCGTGAAGGAGTTGGGGCCACCAGGCGACACAGCCTTCTCCGTGGGCGACGGCGCGGGAGCGCTCGTGCTCGTGGGAGAGGTGGTCTCCGGAGCCTTCTCCTTGTCCTTGCTGCAGGCAGTCAGAGCGCCCATACCGACGATCGCGAGCCCGCCAGCAAAAAGTGCAACCTGCCGAGTCAGACGACTTGACATGATGATCAGTCCTTACTTCCGTTGCCGGGATTCGTCGATGTGTCGCTGGCTGGCCCGGCAGTTAACCAGCCCACCCCCGAAGGGCCGAGGGCACCCAACATATCGCACCGTGCCAGCTATTGCATAGCTACTTTCGCGATAGGCGAAAACGTCGCCTTCCGCTCCGCGTGGCAACGACCCGTTGTCGGGGCTCGGTGCTAAGAACGAAACATGGCTCTGAGCTGCCGAGAATGCACCGCTGGACTGGCACATTGCCACGGTACTCTGATCCGCCACTGGCGACATGGCGCGGAATGCACAGAGGAGGGCTGTGAGAGCTCCGAAGTGGTGTTGCACACCCTGACCATCGACTGCGACATGGTGGGCTGCGACTGCTCCCAGCAAACGGTGTCCCGGCTCGCCGTCTGATTGCTCAGCCCATCGGGTCGGCCGACTCCAGTGCGTCGGTGACCGGATGGATGTCCGGTTCGGGATAGAACGGCGGGGTCAGCGACCCCCACTGCACACAACTCCAGCGTCCGTCGGTCACCGGCGCGAGGATCACCGCCTCGGTGTTCGCCAGGTGATGGTCGAGCACGAAGCTGCTCTCCACCCGGCCAGGGTGGCGGCGGTCAGCCGGATCGCCGCCCCGTGGCTGACCACCACGATGTCCTCGGTCCAGGCGTCGTTGTCCAGGTAGCGCAACCGCAGGTCGGTGAGCACCGGCAGGTAGCGGTCCAGCACATCGCGCGCGCTCTCGCCACCGGGCATGGCCAGGTCGAGTTCGCCTTGGTGCCAGCGCTGGTAGATCGCGTTGAACTCCGCGATCGCGTCGTCGTCGTTCCGGTTCTCCAACTCACCGGCCTGCACCTCGTGAATGCCCGGAAGCTCTTCGGGTGACAGGCGCAGCTCGGTGGCGATCTCGGCCGCCGTCTGGGCGGCCCGCCGCGCGACGGAGTGGACCAGCAACCCCGGCGCGTGGCCGCGCGCGACCGCGAACTCGCGGGCCTGTTCCCGGCCGAGGTCGGTGAGGTCCGCGCCCGGCGGCCGGGTGTCCAGTCGGCGTTCGACGTTGCCGTGCGACTGGCCGTGGCGCAACAGGATCAGCCGTCCACTCATGTGCGGTCGCCCTCGCGCAGGGTGGCCAGCCAACGGTCGGCCTCGTCGAGTTGGGGAGGCACCGCGCCGGTCGCCGATTCCGTCGGCCACGAGCCCAGATAGCGGACGTCGGCGCACCGCCGATGCAGCGCCTTGAGCGCCTCGGCGACCGCGGTGTCGTCGATGTGGCCGACGCAGTCCAGAAAAAACATGTAGGTACCCAATTCGGTTCGGGTGGGCCGGGATTCGATTCGGGTCAGGTCGATGTCGCGGATTCCGAATTCGGTCATCGCCGACACCAGCGCCCCGGGAGCGTTGGCCACCCGCAACACCACCGAGGTGCGGTCGGCGCCGGTGCGCGGCGGCGGTGGGCCGGGACGTCCGACGAGGACGAACCGGGTCCTGGCGCTGGCCTCGTCGACGACGCCGGCGGCAAGGGTCGCCAGGCCGTACCGCTGCGCGGCCAGGGCGGTGCTCACCCCGGCATCGGCGCGCCCGGCGGCCACATCCTGCGCTGCGGCCGCGTTGGAATTCGCCGGGACGATCCGCGCGTGCGGAAGGTGTTCGGCCAGCCACCGCCGAACCTGGGCAGCGGCGATGGGAAAGGCGGCGACGGTGCGAACTGACTGCCTGTCACAGCCGGCCGCGGTGACGATGCTGAACGCCACGTCCAGGGTCAGCTCGGCATAGATCTGCAGCGCCGGACCGGTGGCCAGGCTGTCGAGGGTGGGCAACACGCTGCCCTCGATGGAGTTCTCGATCGGCACGCACGCGTAGTCCGCGGACCCGGCGCGGACGGCCGCCAGCGCCGCGGGCGTGCTGTCCGTCGGCGCCGGCTGCACGTTCCCACCTGCGGGAACGGCGCCGGTGGCTGCCATCTTGAGCAGCGCCGCTTCGGTGAAGGTGCCCTCGGGACCGAGGTAGGCGATGCGGGCCACGGTTCAACCCTATCGGTTCGGCGACCGGGGAAGGCTTGCGTCACCGAAGCTACAAAGTTAACTTAGGCTTACCTCACTAACGGAAGGTGTCCGATGACCTCAGCGACGCTCTCAACGCCGACAACAGCCGAACAGGTTCGCAGCGCCGTGGTGCGAGCAGCCGGAGCAATTCTGGTCGCCGACGACGTCGCACCGGCCAACACGTCCGTGCACCACCTGCTGCCCGGCGGCTCCTTCGCGCTGACCGTCCCCGCCGACTGCGCCGTCGCCCAACTCGCAGCGACCACCGGCACGGACGGGGTCGCCGCCGTGTTGGAACTGACCGACTACGCGCCGCTGCCGTTGCGCGAGCCGGTGCGCTCGCTGGTGTGGATCCGCGGCCGGGTGCACGACGTGCCCGAACAGTCGGTGCTCCCCCTGCTCGACCTGATCGCCACCGACCACCCCAATCCCGCGCTGTTGGAGGTCGGCTCCGGCCAGGTGCTGCTGTTGCTCGACGTGGAATCGGTGGTGGTGGCCGACGCCGGCGGCGCGGAAACGGTCAGTGTCAACGAGTTGCTCGCGGCCCACCCGGATCCGTTCTGCGAGTTCGAATCCGCCTGGTTGCGCCACCTGGACAGCGACCACCCCGAGGTGCTCGCCCGGCTGGCCGGAAAACTCCCTGCCGCATTGCGCCGCGGTCGGGTCCGGCCGCTGGGTCTCGACCGGTACGGAGTGCGGCTCCGCGTCGAGGGCACCGACGGGGACCATGACGTCCGACTGCCGTTCGGCAGCCCGGTGCACGACGTCCCCGGGCTGAGCCGGGCGATCCGGCTGCTGATGGGGTGCCCATTCGTCAACGGGCTCCGCGCCCGCCGCATCTAGGGCCGTTACCGTGGCGGGGTGAGCGCGCCCCCCGACGAATCCGTCACAACCGACCGCCGAGCGCTGCGCATCGAGGTCGCTGTGATGCTCGCCGTCAGCTTCGGCGTCAGCGCGTACACCGCGATCCTGGAACTTCTCGACGCCGTGCTGTCCGGGCTGGCGGGCCACCGGGTGCGGCTCAACCCCAATCTGTCCCGCTACGACCTGATCAACCTCGGTCTGAATCTGGCGTCGGTCGCGCAGTTGGTCGCATGGGGAGCCCTCGGGCTTTACCTGCTGTGGCGGGGCGGGATCACCCCAGCCAAGGTGGGTCTCGGTCGGCTGCGTTGGCGCGCGGACGTCCTCGGCGGCCTCGGACTGGCCGCCCTGATCGGCATCCCCGGGCTGCTGCTGTATCTCGCTGCCCGCTGGCTCGGAATGAACGCCCAGGTCGAGCCGTCGGCGTTGCACGACTCCTGGTGGCGGATCCCGGTGCTCGTCGTCGCGGCCTTCGCCAACGGATTCGCCGAGGAGGTCGTCGTGGTCGGCTTCCTGATCACCAGGCTCCGGCAGCTGGGTCTCAGCCAGAACCGGGCGATCCTCGCCTCCAGTGTGTTGCGCGGGATGTATCACCTCTACCAGGGATTCGGAGCCGGCCTGGGCAATGTGGTGATGGGTCTGGTGTTCGGCTACGCCTGGTGTCGAACCGGCCGGCTGTGGCCGCTGGTGATAGCGCACGGGGTGATCGATACGGTCGCGTTCGTCGGCTATGTGGCACTCGCCGGCCACGTTGGCTGGCTGAAGTGAGCTGGACACGTAAATTGGCCTGGTGAGCGACGACTGGCCACGTCGGCCTGCGCCGGATCCGCCCACCGAGCGGATCCCCCGCGTCACGCCGCCACCGCCGCCCGCGCTTGCCCCGCGTCGCGAACCTTCCCAGGTGATCCGCCGCGATTCCGCCTATCGACCGCCGCCACCGCCGCGTGCGGCGCCGCCACCACCTCCGCCGGCCCGGCGGCCACCCCCGCCCCCACGGCCGGCACCGCAGCCGCCTTCCCCGGGTCGGCGGCCGCCGCCACCACCCCCACCTACCGTTTCGGCTCGACCGAAGCCCAAACGACGTTGGGGCCGAAGGATTTTCACCAGCCTGGTGATCATCGTGGTGCTGGCGGTGGTGGCGCTGGTCGGCACCACGGTGTGGATGGATTCCGCGCTGCATCGTGTTGCGGTGTTCGACTACGCGGACCGGCCGGCGACCGGTGCCGGCACCACCTGGCTGCTGGTGGGTTCCGACAGCAGGTCGGGGCTGACACCCGAGCAGCAAGCTGAGCTCGCGACCGGCGGGGACCTGGGCAACGGGCGGACCGACACCATTCTGGTGGTGCACATTCCCGGGCTCGGTTCCGGAGCTCCGGTCGCCCTCGTCTCGATTCCCCGCGACTCCTATGTGGACATCCCCGGCCACGGCAAGGACAAGATCAACGCGGCGTTCGCCGCGGGGGCGCCCCCTTACTGGCCCAGACCGTCGAGCAGGCCACTGGCCTGCGGCTGGACCATTACGCCGAGGTGGGCTTCGACGGATTCGCCGTCGTGGTCGACGCGCTCGGCGGCGTCCAGATGTGCCCCACCGAGCCGATCGACGATCCACTCGCCGGAATCAACCTGCCGGCGGGCTGCCAGACGCTCGACGGGCGCACCGCGCTGGGCTTCGTGCGCAGCCGCGCAACGCCGCGGGCCGACCTCGACCGGATGGTCCACCAGCGGGAATTCATGGCGGCGGTGATGCACAGGGCCAGCAGCCCCGCGGTCTGGCTCAACCCCTGGCGCTGGTATTCGGTGCCGCACGCCGCGGCGGGATCACTGACGGTCGACAGCGGCGACCACGTCTGGGACCTGGCCCGGCTGGGCTGGGCCTTACACGGGTCCACCACAGCGATCACCGTGCCCATCGGGGAGTTCACCGGCAACGATTCCGGCTCGGTGGTGGTATGGGATTCCGACGCCGCCGACCAGTTGTTCCAGGCGCTGCGAACCGACTCGGCGATCCCGCAGCAGGTTCTCGACGCCCAGCCCTAGTCGGTCCCGGGTACCGCGAGCGGGTTCTGCAGCCAAGCCTTGGTGCGTCCGGGATGGTTGGTGGCGATCCACCCCACGCCCAGGTCCCGGCAGAAGCCGACGTCCTCGTAATGGTCGACGGTCCAGCAGTACATGGCCCGGCCCTGCGCCGCCGCCCGGTCGACGAGTTCGGGATGCTCACGCAGCGTGGCGATCGAGGGCCCGACGGCCGTGGCGCCGACCGTGGTCGCGGCACTGCCGCCCAGATATCGCGACGTGTCACCGAGCAGAACGGTCGGCAGCAGCGGGGCGGCTCGGCGGATCCGCCATACCGCGGCCGCGGAGAACGACATCACCACCGCGCGAGACAGATCTGCCGAGGCGGGCGCGGCGATCCCATAGCGATGCAGCAGGGCCAGCACCTTGCTCTCCACCAGGCCGCCGTAGCGCACCGGGTGTTTGGTCTCGACGAAAAGCTTCACCGGACGATTCCAGTCCAGCACCAACCGGACCAGGTCGTCGAGGGTCAACAGGCCGGTTTCCCCCACCTCGGCACCGGAGGTGGCGCTGCTGTGCCAGGCGCCCCAGTCCAGCCGCTTCAACTCGGCCAGCGTCATCTCGCTGACCAGGCCGGTGCCGGTGGAGGTCCGATCCACCCGCCGGTCATGCACACAGACCAGGTGGCCGTCGCGGGTCAGGCGAACATCGCACTCGACACCGTCAGCGCCTTCCTGCAGGGCCAGGTCGTAGGCGGCCAGGGTGTGCTCGGGGCGGTGGGCCGACGCACCCCGGTGGGCGACCACAAACGGGTGCCCGCCGTGCGGTTCGCCGGCCGGATCCATAGCCCTATGCTGCCGGTTCCTGCGGGTCGGACTCAACTGCTGGCGGCGATTCGGGTGTGGACGGCCGATCCTGCCCGACGACCACCCACCGGTGCAGCGGCCGCTCGACGGGCTTGCGGACGAAGCCGTCGAACACCTGCCACAACAGCACCAGGACCGCCACTCCCAGGAGGTAGGCGATGATCACGGTCACGGTGTTGTCGGCAATCCCCTGCGGCAGGGTGGTGAAACTGGTCGCAATGCCGAAGATCGAGACTCCCGTCGACACCACCCATGCCACCCACCACGCGGTGATCGGTCCGCGTAGCCGGGCCTGGGACTGCTCGGCGTGGGCGAGTTCGATGAGGTACACCGGCGCCCACACCAGGTTGACCAGCGGTACCAGGCAGCCCGCCCACAGGGCCCAGGTGGGGCGCGGGTCCTGCTGACCGAGGTGGTGGTACACCGCGGCGCGGCGCGCAATGAGCCACGAGGTGGTAACCACCGCGGTCAAGACGACCGCCACGATCGCGGCGAGGCTGGCCAACACGCCGAGCCACAGTGCCGCGCCGGCGACCAGCGGCGACAGCAGCGACGTGCGGTTGATCAGTAACAGGACGTAGCGAACGATGTGGATGGCCGCGGCCAACCCGAAGATCGTCACCGCGGACAGCAGGGCCGCACGCACGGTGACGGGTTCCGGGCCCTTGCGGACCGACGGATCGCCGGCGGACACCTGAGGTGCGAAGTCGTCGACCAGACCCCACCGGGGGATGTAGGCATACCGCGGCGTCGGGCCGAGATGCCGGCGTCTGCGGCGGGGCGGGGGCGGCGGACCCGGCCGGACGGCGATCCAGCGAAATCCCGACGGAAGCCGTTGCGCGGGCCCGGGCTGGGCCGGCGGCCGGCCCGGTGGGTGACTGGCCGAACCGGGGCTCCAGCGCGCATCGGGTGGATTCGCCGGTGCCATCAGGGCGCCGTGGCAGCGCGGACACCAGACGCGCTGGCGGTCGCGCACGTTCCACCGCGTCCCGCACTGGGAGCACACCTGAATCACGCGGACCAGCCTAGCGAGCAGATCAGGGCGTGGGGGCGCGCCCGACGCGTCGGCCTCCTTGCGCTTTGTGGCACGCAGTGCATCTTCGGCTGGCGGTGTCCTGCAGCAATGACGACGCTATCCACAGTTTCCACAGGTTTATCCACAACCGTTGGAGGCGGCCAAGGGCGTTCAACGCCGCATCCCTCGACAGAGACGGGGGGCGTCTGTGGATAACCGGGGCCTGCGCGGGCACGCTGATCAACAAGCCAATCGGGGCCGAGCGAAATTCGGTCGTGACCTCACCGTGATGGCGGCGAGTACGACTCGCCGCACGACACGCCGACCGCCGCCGGCGGCTGTGATGTGGAATACCCTTCCCGCCGCCGGACGAACCATCGACTTTCCGGCCCGGCCGATCGCCGAGCACTTCCGGGCCTGGTAGGCCGATTTTCTTCGCGGTACAAGAGGGGTTATGATCGCCCACACCATGAAGCGTGTGACTAAATTCACTGGGGGCGGTTGTTGAATATGCAGGTCAGGACGGTGTGATGGCATCACAGTCATTCGGGACGCCACCGGCGTCGCAGCCGTCGCATTGGTACGCGTCGTCGTCCACCTGCAACCGCTCTTACATGCTGGCCGCGATGCGAGCCGGTGTCATCGCGCTGGTACTGCTCGGCATCTTGGCCTTGATCGTCCTGTTCTGAACCCGGCCCGGGCCTGTCATTAGCACTCGTGTCCTCTTGCGTGCCAACCGGCCTGTACCGCATCCTGTTTCGAACCGACCCGGCGTCGTGTCGCACTGGCAGTACAGAAGTGTCGCGGAGGCGAGATGGAAACTGGTTCCGGGCGCGCGGTTGAAGTCGCCCCCTTTCATTCTCGTGGGGCCCTCAAAGGCTTCGTAGTCTCCGGCCGCTGGCCGAACTCGACGAAGGAATGGGCCCAACTGCTGATGGTGGCTGTCCGAGTGGCGTCTCTACCCGGATTACTCTCGACGACAACAATTTTCGGCGTCCGTGAGGAACTTCCGGACAAGCCGCAGCCCGGTACCGTGGGACTGGTTCTCGCCGAAGGTACCGTTGTGGGTGAATCTGCAGTTCCCCCAGGGCATTTCGCATATCGGCAGCCGCCGGCCCTCTTGATGCTGCACCCGCCGTCGGAAACAACACCGTCGCTGCCGGAATGCTCCGGTGCCGCCTCGGGTTGCGTATTGCTACCCGGCATCCCGCATCTCGGCCTGGAACATCGTGCGGCCTGGGTCGAGGCGGAGTCCGACGGCACCATCACCGGCATGGTCAGCCGCGTCGGCGTCGACCCGATCAGCCATCCCGACACCGCAATCCTGGCCATGCTGCTCGCGGCATAGGTTCAGGGCACCCGAACTTCTCGCCATGGTTTCCCAAACTTATTGCTGCGGTTGGGGTTTCGATCGCGAGGAGTTGCACGTCCGGCGCTGACGTCGGTAAAGTGTCGAGCAGCGAAGGGGAGTAGCCCCCAAATCGGACAATCGACATGCTGGCCGGTCAGGTAATTCAACCGGCCCGGTTGTCCGGCCGGCGCAATGGTCGGTGGGCGAGACCTTCGGTCGATCAAACCACCAGTGGTGGTCGGCCGGAGGCGTGCACCAAACCCCCTGCCGACAGCCACCCGACCGAGGAGTCCTGGGTGCTGGCAGCGCTGTTCCTGAGTTTCGCCGTTATTTTCGTCGCGGAGTTGGGCGACAAGTCGCAGTTGATGGCGATGACCTTCGCATTGCGGTACCGATGGTGGGTCGTGCTCGGTGGCATCTGCGTGGCCACCACGGCGGTGCACCTGATCTCGGTGGCCGTCGGCCATTATCTGGGAGCGGCGCTGCCCACCCACCTCCTCGGCATTCTGGCCGGAGTGGCGTTCGTCGTGTTCGGGTTGTGGACCCTGCGCGGCGATCGCCTCTCCGACGACGAGGCCACCCGGGCACAGCGCACCAGCGCACCGGCCTTCTTCGCGGTGACATCGGCGTTCCTGCTGGCCGAACTCGGCGACAAGACGATGCTGGCCACCATCACCCTGGCCGCGGACAACGACTGGGTCGGGGTCTGGATCGGGTCGACGATCGGAATGGTCGCCGCCGACGCGCTGGCCATCCTGGTCGGCGCCGTCGCAGGCAAGCACCTGCCCGAGCGCGCCATCCAACTGGGCGCCGCCGGCCTGTTCCTGGTCTTTGGCGTGTCGATGCTCCTGGAGGGCGCCTTCCGCACGCTGCCCGGGCTGGCGATCGCGGCGATTTCGATCGGTGCCGTCGTGGCATTCGGCGCGGCACTGCGCGCCCTGCCGCTACGGTTGCGGCCCGCCGTTCTGCGCGGCGCGGATCCGGACCGTACTCCCCAGCACGACGACGAACCCTCGCCGTCAGCCGACCGGGCGTGACGCTACTTACAGCAAAGTGAATTTCGGCAACTGCCTGTAGTACCCGCGGTTGCCCGACTCAACCTCCGGCCGCCGCGCGGATGACGACCGATCCCGTGCTGGCCCAGCACCCCTGCGACCTTGCGTTTCTTTGCCTCACCGCGTGCTCTTCGCCGCAGACGGGCCGGGAAAACCTACCATTGGGATGTTTGCCAGATCCCGATAATGGCCGCGAGCGTCAATTATTGAGTAGTTTGCACTTGGTTGTCGGCGCATGTGTCGCTACGATGACTAGCAAATAAGCCAACGGAAACGCCGCTCTTCTCGCATGTGGAGGTCAAATAGATGAGCACCACGTTCTCGGCCCGCCTGAATCGCCTGTTCGACACGGTGTATCCCCCGGGCCGCGGTCCTCATACCTCCGCCGAAGTGATCGCCGCACTCAAGGCCGAGGGCGTCACGATGTCGGCTCCGTACCTGTCTCAGCTGCGCTCAGGCAACCGGACCAACCCGTCGTCGACGACCATGACGGCGCTTGCCAACTTCTTCCGGATCAAACCGGCGTACTTCACCGATGACGAGTACTACGAGAAGCTCGACAAGGAACTCACCTGGCTGGCCAACATGCGCGACGAAGGTGTGCGCCGGATTGCCGCGCGTACCGTCGGGCTGTCTCCGGAGGCGCAGCAGGACATCGTTTCCAAGGTTGACGAACTGCGCCGCAAAGAGCATCTCGACGATTAGCCCGTCGCTCCCGGCACAGAAGACTCGGCAACCTTACATTCGGATTCAGCGCTGCGCACCGGCGTCGGCCCGCTCCAGGGCCCGGTATTGGCGCGCAATCTCGAGGATCCATTCCCGGTCGGAATAGCTCTCCGGCTGCCTCAGCCAGCCCATCCCGGGGAACGTCCCCTGACCGGCAGGCCGGGCCACCCGCTGGGTCTTGCGCCCGGCGTGAATCCACGTTGCGATCGCGGCCGCCTGATCGGCGGGGCTGACGGTCGGATCGTCGGTGTCGGCCAGTACCTCGACCTGCGTGCCGTCGCCGCGGGCAGCTCGCGCCTGTTGCGCGACGGTCGCCTCCAGGTACAGCGCGTCCGAGATCAGCGAGAGTCGCTCGGCGACCCGGAACACCAACGGGCCGCGGGGCCGCTCACCGATACCGACGTCCGGTTGCCTGCGCTCCAGCTCGGTCAGCAGCGGATCGATCAGGCGCAGCTCGCGACGCCCGCCGAACCAGTCCTCGACCGCGGGTAACAGTGATCCTGCGGCCACGATCGCCATCGCCGCACCCAGCAGCGTCGCAGCGGTCCCCACGCCGACCAGGCTCGACGTGCCGACCGCACGGATCAGGAAGAACGCACTCGCGGCGACGATGAGCGCGATACCGAGCGAGAAGACGAACAGCGCACGTCCGCGACGGGTCCGGTTGGAGTGGCGCATGCCGGCCCACACCACGAGGGTGAAGGCGAGCAGCACGTAGAGCAGCGGCAACAGCCAGGGCAGTGAGGTGTTGGCGGAGCCGAGGTTGCGCTGCAGGTACACCTCCGGGGCCATCTCCGGCTGCCGTCTCCTGGAGAAGAACGCGACCAGCGTGATCACCGCTATCGCCGCCGCGACCGAGTACTGGACGGCGGCGATGCGCCGGACCACGACCGGACTGCGGGTCGAGGCGACGCTGGTGATCATCACGCAGCTACCCGCCGCGCAGCCGATCAGCGCCACCTGGCTGAGCCCGATCGAGACGTTCGGCCAGCCGACGGTGGTGTCGATCAACAATGTCAACGGGGGCCAGTTCAGGGCCGCGACCAGCGCCAAACTGCCGAGTGCGACGATCATCGCCGAACTGACCACCGATTGCTTGTTCACCAACGCCCAGCCGATTCGCAGGCCGGTGGCCATCCCCAGCAGACCGGCGATCACCCAGACGATCAACCAAACGCCTCTCCGAGGCGGACTTGCACGATCGACGACCGGTCCGACGGCGACCGGCCGAGCCGATACAGCAACAGTGCCGCGAAGTCCTCGGCCTCCTGCTCGGCGTCTTCGCCGCTGGGTCCCATGCACCCGGTCCGCTGGTTGAGCATGTAGCCGATGAGGTCGTCGCTGGCCAGTTCGGCCACATCACGAGCAGCCTCGGTGACCGGGATGCCGTAGTGCCCGAGGACAAGGTGGCCCAGCTCGTGGGCCAGGGTGCGATCCCAGGTCGGCAGGCCGTGCTGGATCAAGAAGACGTCACGATCCTCGTACTGCCGCCACTGGCCGCACACCCCGGCCGGCAGATCGGCCATGTCGATCTCGATCGGGCGGCCCCGGTCCGCGCTCACAGCGGAGACGAGCCTGCTCAGGGAGATCTCCCCGTGCCGCGGAGCGAGATCCAAGACGTCGTTCACCGCCTTGGTGACCCGGCGACTGGCCGACATCTCATCCCCCTTCCCCGTCGGCTACGGGCTGTCCCGGTGCCTCACTGCAGGAACCGACTGGTTCCCGCGGCCCGCACGACGTGGCCGGCCTTTGCTTGGCGGTACCCGAAGATCCCTCCGAGTGCCGTGAGGGCGAGGAGCCCGGCGAAACCCGGCAGGGCGAGGGCGGCAACCTCACCGGTCTTGGCTTCCCGGAGGTACTCGGGATAGCCCACCCTAGTCGACGGGGGCACTTCTGTACCGGCTCCTGAGGAGGTCGGTGGCGGACGTTCCCGTGTTGCGGACGAGTCCCGCCCGGCACCGCTGCGCGGTCCGGGCTCCGCCGCCGAACCGGTGCCGCCACCCGGGGCCGCGGGTCGCAGCGGTACCTCCAACATCGGCGGCAGCCCGATCAACGGCGGCATCGTGATGGGAGCGGGTTCCAGTCCGCCCGGAGTCACCCCACCCCGGTCGGCACTGACGACACCCGGCTCGCCGGGCTCCCCCGGCTCCCCCGGCGGCGGAATCGTGCGAGGCAGGATGCCGATGCCACCGCCGCTGTGGCCGCCTCCTCCGACGGCGGCATCCGGCGGTGTGATGCCGACCCCGGGTAGGGGAAGACCGACCCCGCCGCGCGGCCCGCCGCTGCCGGGCGGGTGCTCGCAGGGTGGCCACGGCCACGGCCAACCGGGAAGTCCGGGGCCCGGTGGTTCTTCGTCGTCTCCCGGTGTCTCGGCGTTCTCGACAGCGGAGTCGATGACGCCCACGCTGGGGCGGGCAACGCCTGGCACGCGGACCCGCCCAGGAGCCGGCGCGGTGCTGCTCTCCGGCTTCGGGCGCCGGGTGCTCTCGTGTCGTCCACCGCCGGCGCGCTGCGCGCTGCTGCGTCCGCTGCTGGCCGTCTCGTGACTGTTGTCACCCGGCGCAGGGGCGGCGGCCGCCGGTACCGCCGCGACCAGGCCGGCACCACCGCACAGCAAACCGCAGGTGATGAGCCAGCTAATCGCTGCTGCCCTCAACGGCGAGCGGTTCACAATGTTCCTCGAGGAAGCGGTGCGGATCGGCTCCGCGTCGGACGGTGTCGGATCATTGTGGCATATCCGCAGGTCGCGCTTGCCCGCCTTGAGGCGAGCGATAGGGTTAGCTGACCCGGTCGCGAGCGCTGCTCGCCGACCGCCGACGACCTACTCGGGAGGCATCAGGAATGGGCCTGTTCACCAAGCGCAAAAGCCGTGCGACGCGGCGCGCGGAGGCTCGGGCGATCAAGGCTCGGGCCAAGCTCGAGGCCAGGCTCGCGGCCAAGAACGAGGTCCGCCGCATCAAGGCCGTCGAGCGCGCCGAGAGCAAGGCCATCAATGCACAGCTGAAGGCCGCCCGCGACGCCGACCGGGCGGCGGTCAAGGTCGCCGAAGCGCAACTGAAGGCAGCCCGCGAGGGCAAACTTCTGTCACCAACCCGGGTACGGCGGGCGCTGACCGTCTCCCGCCTGTTGGCGCCGATCGTGGTACCGGTCGCCTATCGCGCCGCCATCGCGGCCAGGGGTGCGATCGACGAGCGGCGGGCCGATCGTCTGGGGGTACCGCTGAGCCAGCTCGGCCAGTTCTCGGGCCACGGCGGGCAGCTGTCCGCGCGCATCGCCGGGGCGGAGAACTCGGTGCGTTTGGTCGCTGAGAAGAAGCCCAAGGACGCTGAGACAAAGCAGTTCGTCGCCGCGATGACCGATCGGCTCAGTGCGTTGTCAGCGGCCGTGGCCGCCGCCGAGCACATGCCCGGCACCCGGCGTCGGGACGCCCACGCGGCGATCGCCGAACAGCTCGACGGCATCGACGCCGACCTGATGGCCCGCCTCGGCGTGGTGTGACTCGCGGACGGTCCGTGGCCGGCGCACCGCCGAGGGCTGCACGCTGATCGTTTCCGGTGGAACTTCGACAACAGAAAGCGCACCCGAATGACGACCGACCATCGGGTGGTGACCCGCGTACTGACCACGGCCGTCGCCACTGCCGCCCTCGGTATGGGCGCCCTGACCGGCGCGGCGACAGCAGGGGCACATGTCGAGGTGGACTCCGATCACGCCGTGCGCGGGGACGACGCGCTGGTCACCTTCCAGGTGCCCAACGAGAGCGAAAAGGGCTCCCCCACAACCGAAGTCACGATCACACTGCCGAACGTCGCCGCCGCCAGCACAGATGTGATGCCGGGATGGACCGCCAAACTGGACCGGGACGAGAACGGCGCCTACCGATCCGTCACGTTCACCGCGACGCCCAGCGCCGGCATCGGGGTGGCACAGTTCGAGTTGTTCCCGATCTCGATCCAGTTGCCCGACACCGCATCGGTGACCTTCCCGGTAGTTCAGACCTACGCCGACGGCACCGTCGTGCACTGGGACCAGCCACCGCTGCCCAACGGTGACGAACCCGAATATCCGGCGCCCACCCTCGCCCTGGCCAACGGGCCCAAGGGGCCTGACGAGCACCACCACGCCGCCTCCCCACCGGCTCCGGCAACCGGAGCGCCGTCGGTGAACGCGGGTGCCCAGAAGGCCGCGGCACCCGCCGTGACCAAGCCCGCGCCCGACAACACCGCACGGGCGCTGGCCGGTGGTGCGTTGTTGCTCGCCGCGATCGGCGTCGGGGTCGCGCTGGCCCGGCGCCGGACGTGACACCCCTGCGCCGACTGCTCAGCGTCGCGTTCATCACCGTTGTCATGGCGATCAACGGAACGGCAATGGCGTGGGCACACGCGGTGCGGGAAGCGGCCGACCCGGCACCGGACAGCGCGCTGAGCACCGGGCCGGCCCGGGTCAGCGCCACGTTCAACGAGCAGTTGCAGCCCACCTTCGCGGCCATGACGGTGGTCGGGCCGGACGGCAACCTGTGGTCCGACGGCACACCGCGGGTGCAGGGCTCCGTGGTCAGTGTCGGACTTCGCCCGCTCGGCCCGACCGGCAGCTACGCGGTCAATTACCGGGTCACCTCGGCCGACGGTCATGTCGTCTCGGGTTCGTGGTCGTTCATCCTCACGGCGGCCGGGACGGGGGCACCCGGGCCGTCCGCAGCGCCGCCGGTATCCGACCGCGGCCTGCCGGTCTGGCCGTTCGTGGCCGGTGCCGCGGCGCTGATCGCCGCCGGGGCGGTCTGGGCACAGCGACGCCGCGGGTGACCACGGCCGCCGGCGGCGCCGGCACCGGCGATTGCCGGTTAGCGCAGCGTGGTGGCCCGCCCCCGCCTGGCATGATGGGAGCGACTGCCGGCGTTCGCGACTAGATACTGCAAAGGAGCAGCCAGATGGCAGAAGCGCAGGACCGGCCCGACGAGGGCCAGGACTCCACGCCGCCACCAGCCGACCAGGCCAAAAAGGCACCCGCCAAAAAGGCACCGGCCAAAAAGGCACCGGCCAAGAAGGCGCCCGGCAAAACTACGCCGGCGAAGAAGGCTCCGGCCAAGAAGGCCGCTCCGAGAAAGGCGCCCCCGCCCGCGCTGGAGGCGGCCACCCCGCCGTCTGCGCTGGAGCCACCCGCCCCGCACGCGGCGCTGACCTCGGGTAACGGCGCTGCCCCGGTCGCCGAGGGTGCTCGGGAGGCCGCGGCGAATGCCAAGTCTTCGGTCGAGCAGGCCAGCGACCCGGTGTCGCGGCCAGCCGTCCCCGCTGCCCGCGAATCCGGCCGTTCACCGCTGCCCTTCGTCATCGGCTTCGGGGTGACCGTGTTCATCGCCCTGCTGGTGCGCCGGCTGCGGCATCGGGACGAATGACCGTGGTGGTCAGCTTCCGCGCGACCGCGGACCTCGTCGACGACATCGGACCCGACGTCCGCAGTTGTGATGTCCAGTTCCGGCAGTTCGGCGGCCGCGCAGAATTCGCCGGCCCGATCAGCACCGTCCGGTGTTTCCAGGACAACGCCCTGCTCAAATCGGTGCTGTCCGAGCCCGGCAACGGCGGGGTATTGGTCATCGACGGCGACGCCTCGGTTCACACCGCCCTGGTCGGTGACCTCATCGCCGAGCTGGCCCGTTCCAACGGCTGGGCTGGGCTGATCGTGCACGGGGCCGTCCGGGACGCCGCGACGCTGCGCACCCTCGACATCGGCATCAAGGCGTTGGGCACCAACCCGCGCAAGAGCACCAAGTCCGGGGCAGGCGAGCGCGACGTCACGGTCAGTTTCGGTGGCGTCGACTTCGTGCCCGGTGACGTCGCGTACAGCGACGACGACGGGATTGTCGTCACCGCTGCACTCCCCGGGTCCGACCCTTCGTAGCGGGTTAAACCCCAATCGGCACACGGTGTTTGGTGAACACCAGTGCCCCGTCGTCGACCTTGCCGTGCCGGATCAGTCGCAGGTCCAGTAGATAATTCTGCTTGAGCCGCCATGGCGCGCGCGAACCGGCCTTGGGCAGCCGGTCCAGCGCCCGCAGCACATAGCCGGGCGTGAAGTCCAGCAGCGGGCGCTCTTCGACGTCACTGGCCGGGTCCACCGGTTCGACCCGGTCGTATCCCTGTGCATCCAGATGATCGAGGACACGGCAGACGAACTCCGACACCAGATCGGCCTTGAGCGTCCACGATGCGTTGGTGTAACCGATAGTGAACGCCATGTTCGGCACACCGGAGAGCATCATGCCCTTGTAGGCCATCGTGGTGGTGAGGTCGAGCGGCTGGCCGTTCAGGCGGATCTCGGCACCACCGAACAACTGCAGGTTCAAACCGGTTGCGGTGACGATGACGTCGGCCTCGAGTTCCCGCCCGGAGGCCAGCCAGATCCCCGTCTCGGTGAAGCGGTCGATGGTGTCGGTGACCACCTCGGCCTGCCCTTTGCGGATGGTCCGGAACAGATCCCCGTTGGGCGCCAAGCACAGTCGCTCGTCCCACACCCGATAGCTGGGCCCGAAGTGCTTCTGCACGTCGTAGCCCTCCGGCAGCCGCCGTTGCGCCATGGTCATCAGCTGCTTGCGCATGAAGTCGGGGAATCGGCGGGCCAGCCGGTACTGAACGGACTGGAACAGAATGCTCTTCCACCGGTTGGCGATGTAGGCGGCCTTGGCCGGCAGCAGCTTGTTCATCCGCACGGCGAAGGGGTCGACGTCGGGTAGCGCCCCGATGTAGGTCGGCGACCGCTGCAGCATCGTGACGTGGCCGGCCCCGGAATTGGCAAGTGCGGGAATGAGTGTCACCGCCGTGGCGCCGCTACCGATGACCACCACCCGTTTGCCGGTGTAGTCCAGATCCGCCGGCCAGTGTTGCGGATGGACGATCGTGCCGCCGAAGTCTTGCGCCCCGGGGAATTCCGGCGAGTAGCCCTGGTCGTAGTTGTAGTAGCCGCTGCAGGCGAACAGGAACGAGCAGGTGATGTCTTTGTGCTCGCCGTCGGACTCGACCCGAACGGTCCATCGGTTGTCGGCATCCGACCAGTCGGCACTGACCACCCGTTGACGGAACCGGATGTGCTTGTCGATGCCGTACTCGCGGACCGTCTCGTCGAGGTAGGCCATGATCGACGGCCCGTCGGCGATGGCCTTCTGCGAAGTCCAGGGCTTGAACCGGAAACCGAGGGTGAACATGTCGGAATCCGAGCGGATACCGGGGTACTTGAACAGGTCCCAGGTCCCGCCGAGGTTGGCGCGACGCTCCAGCACCACGAAGCTCTTCGACGGGCAGCGGTCCTGCAGATGCCAGGCGGCACTGATGCCGGAGATGCCCGCACCCACGATCACGACGTCGACGTGTTCTGTCATGCGCGTCACGCTATCAACACAGTGTTGAATAGGTCAACGCTCTGTCGAGAAAATCAACACCGTGTAAAGTAACGGCCGTGCCCGCTGTCCGCTCGCCCCGCCCACGGGGACGCCGCGCGGCCCGCCCCTCCGGTGACGATCGGGAGGCGGCCATCCTCGGCACGCTGGAGCAGATGCTCGAACAGCGGCCGTTGTCCGAGATCTCCGTCGACGACCTCGCCAGAGGTGCCGGGCTGTCCCGGCCGACCTTCTACTTCTATTTCGCCTCGAAGGAGGCGGTACTGGTGCGGTTGTTCGAGCGGGCCATCGCTTCGGCCGACCCCGGGTTGCACCAGCACGCCGAGGCGCTGTCGGCGAACCCGGAACGGGCCTGGCACGACGGCATCTACGCCTTCTTCGACGCGTTGCGCCCGAACCGGGCGGTGCTGTTGGCCGGGCTGGGCGCCACGGCGGGCAATCCCGAACTACGGGAGATGTGGTCGACGTTCATGGCGGCCTGGATCGACTACACCGCCGGCCTGATCACCAAAGAACGACAGCGCGGTGCCGCACCCGACACGATCCCGGCCCGGGACCTCGCGACCGCACTCAACCTGATGAACGAGCGGGTCGTCTTCGCCTCCCAAGGAGTCGAGGAGCCGACCCTGCCCGAGCGCGCAGCCTTGGAGGCGCTGGCCCATATCTGGGTCGCCAGCATTTACGGCAGCGGGTCGCAGACGACCTTGGTCCCTGTTTCGACAACGTAGGTCGTCAGTTTCATACCGGCTTCGCATATTGGACGGAATGCCCTTCGGGTGGCCCTAGTCTGGCGGGGTGTCGGACCAACAACACCCGACGTGGGGTGCCACGGTTGCCAAGTTCGCGTTGTTCTGCGTGCTGGCCGGTGTTCTGGTGGCGGCCATGCTGTTTCCCGTCGCCGGCGGCGCCGGGATCGTGGTGAACCACGCCTCCGATGTGGCCACCCAGGATTCCGCGCAGCTGATGACCGGTGAGGTGCCGACCGTGTCGACGATGGTGGATGCGGCGGGTAATCCGATCGCGTGGATCTACGCTCAACGCCGGTGGCCGGTGCCCAGCGACCGCATTGCCGACACCATGAAACTGGCGATCGTCTCGATTGAGGACAAGCGCTTCGCCGACCACAACGGCGTCGACGTTCAGGGCACTCTGACCGGCGTGATCGGCTATCTCAAAGGTGACCTCGACACCCGTGGCGGGTCGACGATCGAACAGCAGTACATCAAGAATTACAACCTGCTGGTCAACGCGCAGACCGACGCCGAACGCCGGGCCGCGGTGGAGACCACCCCGGCGCGCAAGCTCCGCGAGATCCGCATGGCGCTCGCGCTGGACAAAGTGCTGTCCAAACCGGAGATCCTGACCCGGTACCTGAACCTGGTGTCGTTCGGCAACGGTGCCTACGGCGTGCAGGACGCCGCCAAGACCTACTTCGGGATCAACGCCGCCGACCTCAACTGGCAGCAGGCCGCCCTGCTGGCCGGGATGGTGCAGTCCACCAGCGCTCTCAATCCGTACACCAACCCCGACGCCGCCCTGGCCCGCCGCAACGTGGTGCTCGACACCATGATCGAGAACCTGCCGGAGAAGGCCGACGAACTGCGCGCAGCCCGAGCTGCGCCGCTGGGCGTCCTGCCGCAGCCCGCCACTCTGCCGCAGGGCTGCATCGCGGCCGGTGACCGCGGCTTCTTCTGCGACTACGTGCTGCAATACCTGGCCCGCGCCGGGCTCTCCAAGGACGACGTGGCGCGCAACGGTTACCTGATCCGCACCACGCTCGACCCCAAGGTGCAGAACAGCGTCAAGAAGGCCATCGACACCGTCGCCAGCCCGACACTCGACGGGGTTGCCAGCGTGATGAGCGTCATCCGCCCCGGGAAGACCGCACACAAGGTGATCGCGATGGGCGACAACCGGGGCTACGGGCTGCAACTCGACGCCGGGGAGACCGTACAACCGCAGCCGTTCGAACTGGCCGGCGACGGGGCCGGCTCGATCTTCAAGATCTTCACCACGGCCGCCGCCATGGAGATGGGCATGGGTATCAACGCCCAGCTCGACGTTCCAGCCCAGTTCCAGGGCAAGGGGCTGGGCTCCAGCAACACCCCGGGATGCCCCAAGGAGACCTGGTGTGTGAAGAACGCCGGCAATTATCGCAGCCCGATGAGCGTCACCGACGCTCTGGCGCAGTCGCCCAACACCGCCTTCGCCCGCTTGATCGGTCAGGTCGGGGTGCAGCGCGCGGTGGACATGGCCGTGAAGCTGGGTTTGCGGTCATACGCCGAACCGGGCACCGCCCGGGCCTATGACCCGGACACCACCGAAAGCCTGGCCCAGTTCGTCAAGCGGCAGAATCTCGGCTCGTTCACCCTCGGCCCGTTCGAGTTGAATGCACTCGAATTGTCCAATGTCGCAGCCACTTTGGCATCGGGCGGGATGTGGTGCCCACCCAGCCCGGTGGACAAGATCTTCGACCGCAACGGTCGGGAGGTCGCCGTGGAAACCCAGGCATGTGAGCAGGTGGTGCCGGAGGGATTGGCCAACACGCTGGCCAACGCGCTGTCCAAGGACTCCACCGGCGGGACCGCTGCCGGCTCGGCGGGCTCGGCGGGGTGGCGGCTGCCGATGTCGGGCAAGACCGGTACCACCGAATCACATCGCTCCTCGGGCTTCTTCGGCTTCACCAACCAGTACGCCGCCGCGAACTACGTGTTCGACGACTCGACCAACCCGGGCGGATTGTGCTCGTGGCCGCTGCGCAAATGTGGCTACGGCAACCTCTACGGCGGAAACGAGCCGGCGCGCACCTGGTTCCTGGCCATGAAACCGGTCGCGGAAGACTTCGGCCCGGTGGCGCTGCCACCCACCGACCCACGCTATGTCGACGGCGGCCCGGGCAGTGTTGTGCCCAGTGTTTCCGGCCTGAGTTTCGACGCCGCTCGAAAGCGATTGCGGGACGCAGGCTTCCAGGTGGCCGAACTGCCCACCCCGATCGACAGCTACGCATCCCGCGGGACGGTGGTCGGCACCACCCCGAAGGGCAAGACCATCCCGGGATCGATCATCACGATCAACACCAGCAGCGGCGTCGCGCCCGCGCCGCCGCCGGTGGCACCACCGCCACCACCGGACGCACCGCCACCGGACGCACCTCCACCGGATGTGAACGTGATCCAGATCCCGGGCCTGCCGCCGATCACCCTGCCGATGTGGCCCCCGCCGGCACCGCCACCACCGGATGCACCGCCACCCCCGGCGCCGGCCCCGGCACCACCACCGCCGGACGCACCGCCGCCGCCGGCCTAGCCGGTGCGCCCTGTCAGCCCGGCATGCGAACATACGTTCGTGTCTGACGGGGCCACCATCCTGCACGCTGACCTCGACTCGTTCTACGCCTCGGTCGAGCAGCGTGACGACCCGACGCTGCGCGGACGGCCGGTGATCGTCGGCGGCGGGGTGGTCCTGGCCGCCAGCTATGAGGCCAAGGCATACGGGGTGCGGACCGCAATGGGTGGCGGGCAGGCACGTCGGCTGTGTCCGTCCGCGGTGGTCGTCGCGCCGCGGATGTCGGCCTACAGCCAGGCCAGCGCCGACGTGTTCGAGGTCTTCCGCGACACGACACCGCTGGTCGAGCCGCTCTCGGTGGACGAGGCCTTCCTCGACGTCGGTGGTCTTCGCCGGGTGTCCGGTGATCCGGTGGACATCGCCGCCCGGTTGCGCGAGCAGGTCTACGACCGGGTCGGGCTGCCGATCACCGTCGGCATCGCCCGGACCAAGTTCCTGGCGAAGGTGGCCAGCCAGGAGGCCAAGCCAGACGGCCTGTTACTGGTGCCGCCGGAGCGGGAGCTGGAATTCCTGCATCCCCTGCCGGTGCGACGGTTGTGGGGTGTCGGTGCCAAGACGGCCGAGAAGCTGCGGTCGCACGGTATCGACACCGTCGCGCAAGTGGCCGAGCTAAGCGAATCGACGTTGGCATCGATGCTCGGCGGCGCCATGGGTCGCCAGCTGTACTGCCTGTCGCGCAACATCGACCGACGCCGGGTACAGACCGGGCATCGACGTCGCTCGGTGGGCGCCCAGCGCGCGCTGGGCCGACAGCGACCCTCACCGGCCGAACTCGACGCCGTCGTCATCGGGCTCATCGACCGGATCACCCGCCGCATGCGCTGCGCCGAGCGCACCGGTCGAACGGTGGTGTTGCGCTTGCGGTTCGACGACTTCACTCGGGTCACACGCGCACACACGATGGCCAGAGCCACCGCATCCACCGCACCCATCCTGGCCACCGCGCGGGGTCTGGTCACTGCGGCTGCGCCGCTGATCGCGGAGCGGGGCATCACCTTGATCGGGTTCGCGGTGTCCAACATCGACCAGGATGGGGGGCAGCAGCTGGAGCTGCCGCTGGACGGCCGCGGGGTCGCGACGGTCGACCTCGACGCGGCGGTCGACCATGTGCGGCGCCGGTATGGCGCCACGGCGGTGACCCGCGGTGTGCTGGTCGGCCGCGACTCCGGGCTGGAGATGCCCCATCTGCCCGATTAGGCACGATCAGCCGTGGGCCCAGGCCACCAGCTTGTCGGCGGCCCAGCTGTTCACGATCCGGTCCACCGGCACCCCGGCGTCGAGCGCGCGCTGGGCACCGTAGCCGAGGAAGTCGAGCTGGCCTGGGGCGTGGGCATCGGTGTCGATCGCGAAGTCGCAGCCGATCTCCAGAGCCAAGGCCAGCAGCCGGGTCGGCGGATCCCGGCGCTCGGGCCGGGAGTTGATCTCGACGGCGGTGTCGTTGTCCCGGCACGCGGTGAAGACCTTCTCCGCGTCGAAGGTCGATTCCGGGCGCAGCCCCCGGTTGCCGGTCACCAGCCGGCCGGTGCAGTGGCCCAGCACGTTGACCCGCGCATCAGCGACCGCGCGGACCATTCGCCGGGTCATCGACGGCTCGTCCATCGCGAGTTTGGAGTGGACGCTCGCGACGACGATGTCGAGCCGCTCGAGCAGTTCGGGATCCTGGTCCAGCGTGCCGTCTTCGAGAATGTCGACTTCGATGCCGGTCAGGATTCGCAGCGGTCGCACCTTCTCGCGCAGTTCGTCGATCACGTCGAGCTGCCGGCGCAGTCGCTCGGCGGATAGGCCGTTGGCGATCGTCAGTCGAGGCGAATGGTCGGTGAGCGCACAGTATTCGTGGCCCAGCGCGGCCGCGGTGGTCATCATCTCTTCGATCGGTGCCGACCCGTCCGACCAGTCGGAGTGGCAGTGCAGGTCGCCGCGCAGCGCCGCACGCACGTCACCGCCACCGAGATCTTCTGCCGCGCCGCGCAATTCGAGCAGAGTGTCGGGCACTTGTCCGGCCAACGCCTGGGCGATGACCTTTGCGGTCTTCGGCCCGATGCCCGGCAAACTCTGCCAGCTGCCGGCCCGGCCGTGGCGGTCTCGGCTCTGCTCGTCGAGCGCCTCGATGACGTCGGCGGCCTTGCGGTAGGCCATCACCCGTCGGGAGTCTTCGCGGGCGCGGTCCTTGTAATAGGCGATCTCACGCAGCGCGGCCACCGGGTCCATGCCTCCAGTGTGCCCCGCGCGATGTGGCGTACGCGCCGCCCGGCGGCTACCCTGATTGAGGATTTGTTCAATCCATCAATTAATCAATCGAAGGAGGTTCGGGTGTCCAGCACGCCCGCCGGTGGCACCGAGCGGCCGCTGTACGAGATCAAGGCCAATCTGTTCAAGGCACTCGCACACCCCGCCCGGATCCGCATCCTGGAGATCTTGTCGGCCGGCGCCCAACCCACCGCGGTCAGCGAGATCCTCGGCGCCACCGAGATCGAGCCGACGCTGCTGTCCCAGCACCTGGCCGTGCTCAAGCGCCACCAGGTGGTTCGGGCCGAACGCATCGGCAACGCCGTCTACTACGAACTCGCCCACCCGTCCATCCGGGACCTGCTCGTCATCGCCCGCGGCTTCCTGGCCGACACCCTGCGGGCTCGGCAAGAGCAGCTGGAGGCGTTCGACGCGCTGCCGCCGGTGGGAGAACCCCGGTGATCGCCCGCGCGGCCGGCCAACTCTCCCGGCTGCTACCCCATCGCAGCGACTACGCCGATCTGCCCCGGTCGTGGCGCCGCGACATCCTCGCCGGCATCACCGTCGGGGTGGTCGCCCTGCCGCTGGCGCTGGCGTTCGGCATCAGCTCAGGAGTCGGCGCCGCCGCCGGACTCATCACCGCCGTGGTGGCTGGCCTGGTCGCGGCGGTGTTCGGCGGCTCCCACGTCCAGGTCTCCGGCCCGACCGGCGCGATGGCGGTGGTGCTGGCGCCGATCGTCGCCCAGCACGGGATCGGCAGCATCGCGCTGGTGACCGTGCTCGCCGGGGTCATCGTGCTGACAGCGGGCGTCACCGGGCTGGGGCGTGCGGTGACCTTCATCCCCTGGCCGGTGATCGAGGGATTCACTCTCGGCATCGCGGCCATCATCTTCCTGCAGCAGGTGCCCGCAGCGTTCGGTACCGCGGCCCCAACCGGTGCCCGGACCCTGCCTGCGGCGTGGAGCATCGTGGTCCACGCCGACTGGTCGACGGCATGGCGGACGCTGGCAGTCGTGGTCTTCGTCGCCGCACTGATGATCGGGCTGCCCCGGCTGCATCGGGGCATCCCGGAATCGCTGACGGCCGTGGTCGTGGCCACCCTGATCGCGGTGGCGATCCACTTTCCGGTGGCCAGCATCGGCGCGCTGCCGTCGCATCTGCCCGCACCGCTGCTGCCACACGCCGACGCCAGCGCCCTGCGCACGCTCATCAGCGCGGCGCTGGCCATCGCCGCGCTCGCCGCGATCGAGTCCCTGCTCTCCGCCCGGGTGGCCGCCACCATGTCGCCGACCGGCCCCTACGACCCGGACCGTGAGCTCGTCGGCCAGGGCCTGGCGTCGGTGGCGTCAGGGCTCTTCGGCGGCATGCCGGCCACCGGCGCGATCGCCCGCACCGCGGTCAACGTCCGCTCGGGGGCACGGACGAGAGTGTCGGCCATCGTGCACTCACTGCTGCTGCTCGGTGTGGTGTACCTCGCGACCGGCCCGGTGTCGGCAATTCCGTTGTCCGCGTTGGCCGGCGTGCTGATGGTGACATCGTTTCGGATGATCTCGGCGGGCACGGTGCGCAAGATCCTGCGTTCCACGCGCTCCGATGCCCTGACCTTCGTGCTGACCGCAGTGGTCACCGTGTGCTTCGACCTGATCGAGGCGGTTGAGATCGGCATCCTGTTCGCAGCGTTCTTCGCGCTGCGCACCGTGGCGCGGCGCAGCAGCGTGGTGCGCGAGGATCTGCCCGGACCGAGTCGTCCCGGCGACGAGCGCATTGCGCTGCTGCGGCTCGACGGCGCGATGTTCTTCGGCGCAGCCGAACGCCTCTCCACCGCGATCACCACCCATCCCGACGTCTCGGTGGTGATCATCCGGATGTCGCAGCTGGGCATGCTCGACGCCACCGGCGCCCACACCTTGGCCGAACTCGCCGAGGATCTCGAATCGCGGGGTATCACCGTCATCATCAAGGGTGTGCAGCCCGAACACATGGGACTGCTCGCCAACATGGGCATCGTCGAGGCGCTGCGCCACGAGAACCATCTGATCGACTCACTCGACGAAGCGATCGCCCACGCCCGGTCGCACGTCACCCCGGCGGTTTATCGCTGACCGACTTCGGGTATCGGACCAGCGTGGCTGTTGCGTCCCACCCCTGGTTGGCCGTCTATCTGTGCGGCGCCGTCGTCGTCACGGTCGTGGCCCTGGCCTTCGCGGCCTGGTCGCGCAAGGACGACGCAGCGGCCGCACGGTTGGCCGGCGCGCCGGCTCTGCTTGCCGGCGCACTCTGGCCCGTGGTGGCCGTCGGTTTCGTCCAGTGGTTGCTCATTCACCTGTTGACCAAGGCTCTCGAGCCGCCGCGCCTTCACCGCGCCGCCCTGATCCACTACGGATCACGGCAGGTGGCGACCGCACACAGCAGGGTCGACGCCGCGTAGCAGTAGGCTCGGCATAGTGCGCTTCGCTTTCAAGACTTCACCGCAGAACACCACCTGGTCCGACATGCTGGCGGTCTGGCAGGCCGCCGACGACATCGACGTCTACCACTCCGGTTGGACATTCGATCACTTCTATCCGATCTTCTCCGACCCGGGCGGCCCGTGCCTGGAGGGCTGGACGACGCTGACCGCGCTGGCCCAGGCCACCACCCGGTTGCGGCTGGGCACCCTGGTCACCGGGATCCACTACCGGCACCCGGCGGTACTGGCCAACATGGCCGCCGCGGTGGACATCATCTCCGGAGGACGACTGGAGCTGGGCATCGGCGCGGGCTGGAACGAAGAGGAATCCGGCGCCTACGGCATCGAGCTGGGCAGCATCAAGGAACGCTTCGACCGATTCGAAGAAGGCTGCCAGGTTCTCATCGGCTTGCTCAGCCAGGAGTCCACGGATTTCGACGGTGCCTACTACCAACTAAAAGCCGCACGCAACGAACCGAAGGGGCCGCAGCGTCCCCACCCGCCGATCTGCATCGGCGGCAGCGGCGAGAAGCGCACGCTGCGGATCACCGCGAAGTACGCCCAGCACTGGAACTTCGTCGGCGGCACCCCGGAAGAGTTCGCCCGCAAGCGCGACGTACTGGCCGCCCACTGCGCCGACATCGGCCGCGACCCGACCGAGATCATGCTCTCCGCGCACGTCCGCCTCGGCGACGACCGTGACTACGCGAAAGTGGTCGACGAGGCCGCGGCGCTGGGCGCCGAAGGATTGGATCTGGCGATCATCTACCTGCCCACTCCGCACGACCCCGTCGTCCTGGAGCCCCTCGCCGAGGCGATTCGCGACTCAGGGCTGTAGATAACAGCTCGGTAACGGCGGGCAAAGCCGTTTCGACATCAAGCGTCGGCGAATTCCGTTGCTAGAAACCGTAGCGGACGAGTTCGTCGGGGGTGATCAGCCGCTCGTGCTTGGCCGGGAATTCGCGGCTCTTCATCGGATGACGCAGAAACAACCAGGCCATACGCCCGACCCGCGAACGAGATACTGGGTTGAGGTACACAAGGATCACTCCTGTGGTCGGATCTCGGTCAAACCAGAGCCCTACTTTACCGCAGTGCCCGTCCCAGCAATTAGATACGGATCACACCGCAAACAGCGACAGGCGCGCCGACGAATCATCCGATGATTCTGGTGTGACTGGAGTGGTCAGTGTGGTGGTGCCGAGCGCTCAGCGCTGCGGTACCGCGGTGGGCTTGATCGGTGCCGGCAGCGCCGAGTGGCCCATCAGGTAGCGGTCCACGCCGGCGGCCGCGGCGCGGCCCTCGGCGATCGCCCACACGATCAGCGACTGCCCGCGGCCCATGTCGCCGGCGACGAAGACACCCGGCACCGTGGTGGCGAAGTCCTTGTCGCGGGAGACGTTTCCGCGCTCGTTGAGTTCCACACCCAGATCGGTGAGCAGGCCCGGCCGTTCCGGGCCGGTGAAGCCCATCGCCAGCAG
This sequence comes from Mycolicibacterium litorale, assembly GCA_002007745.1. Taxonomy (GTDB): domain Bacteria; phylum Actinomycetota; class Actinomycetes; order Mycobacteriales; family Mycobacteriaceae; genus Mycobacterium; species Mycobacterium litorale_A. Next base: position 5,754,669 of record CP019882.1, read on the forward strand.
CACCAGATCGGCCTCGAGCTCGAAATCGCTACCGTCCACGCGCTCGAACTTGCCGTCCTTCATCACCACTTCGTGCGCCCGCAGCCCGGTGACCTTGCCCTCGTGGCCCAGGAACTTCTCGGTGTTGACCGAGAACACCCGCTCGCCGCCCTCCTCATGGGCCGAGGACACCCGGAACATCAGCGGGTAGGTCGGCCATGGCGTGGAGTCCGCGCGGGTCTCTGGCGGCCGCGGCATGATCTCGAACTGGTGCACGCGCAGGGCCCCTGCCGGTGCGCGGTACCCAGGCAGTCGGCGCCGGTGTCGCCACCGCCGATGATGACGACGTTCTTGCCCCTGGCGGTGATCGGCGGCTGACCGTTCTCATCAGTCACCGGATCGCCCTGCTGGACTTTGTTGGCCCAGGGCAGATACTCCATCGCCTGGTAGACGCCCTCGAACTGACGGCCGGGGATCGGCAGGTCGCGGGCGGCGGTGGCACCGCCGGCCAGCACCACCGCGTCGAAGTCCTCACGCAACTGATCTGCGGTGATGTCGATACCGACGTTGACGCCGGCGCGGAACTTGGTGCCCTCGGCCTCCATCTGGGCCAGGCGCCGGTCGATGTGGCGCTTCTCCATCTTGAATTCGGGGATGCCGTAGCGCAGCAGGCCCCCGATCCGATCGGCCCGTTCGAACACGGTGACGTCATGTCCGGCGCGGGTCAACTGCTGGGCGGCGGCCAGCCCGGCAGGCCCGGAGCCCACGACCGCCACCTTCTTGCCGGTGATCACGTGCGGCGGCATCGGGACGACCCAACCCTCATCGAAGGCGTTGTCGATGATCTCGACCTCGACCTGCTTGATGGTCACCGGGTCCTGGTTGATCCCCAGCACGCAGGATGCCTCGCACGGCGCCGGACACAGTCGGCCGGTGAACTCCGGGAAGTTGTTGGTGGCGTGCAGCCGTTCGATGGCATCGCGCCACCGGTCCCGGTACACCAGGTCGTTCCACTCCGGGATCAGGTTGCCCAGCGGGCAGCCGTTGTGGCAGAACGGGATTCCGCAGTCCATGCAGCGGGCTGCCTGGTGCTCGAGGGTGTCCTGGGAGAAGTCTTCGTAGACCTCTTTCCAGTCCCGCAGGCGCAGGTCCACCGGCCGGCGCACCGGCGTCTCGCGGTGGGTGTACTTCAGGAAGCCGGTCGGGTCAGCCATGAGCGGCCGCCATGATCGCCTTGCCCACGTCCTCGCCGGCGGCCTCCGCCTCGGCGATGGCCTGCAGCACGGCCTTGTAGTCGCGCGGCATCACTTTCACGAAGTTACCTACCTGTCCCGCCCAGTCGTCCAAGATGCGCTGTCCGACAACCGAATCAGTGGCATCCACATGTGCCACGACGATGTCGCGCAACCATTCGGTGTCGGCGTCGTCGAATTCGTCGATGTCCACCATCTCGGTGTTGAGATTCGCCGACAGCTTGCCATCGGGGTCGTACACGTAGGCGATGCCGCCCGACATGCCGGCCGCGAAGTTGCGTCCGGTTTCACCCAGGATCACCACCCGGCCGCCGGTCATGTATTCACAGCCGTGATCGCCGACACCCTCGACCACCGCGTGAGCGCCGGAGTTCCGCACCGCGAACCGCTCGCCCACCGTGCCGCGAATGAACGCGGTACCGCTGGTGGCACCGAAGAGGATCACGTTGCCGCCGATGATGTTGTCTTCGGCCACGTACCCGGCCGGTGCGTTGTCCGACGGCCGCAACACCAGACGCCCGCCCGACAGGCCCTTGCCGACGTAGTCATTGGCGTCACCGTAGACCCGCAGGGTGACACCCTTGGGCACGAATGCGCCGAAGCTGTTGCCTGCCGAGCCCTCGAAGGTGATGTCGATGGTTCCGTCCGGAAGACCGTTCGCGCCATAAGCTTTCGTCAGCTCATGGCCGAGCATGGTGCCCACGGTCCGGTTGGTGTTGGCGATGGTCGTGGAGAAACGCACCGGAGTGCCCGAATCGAGGGCCTCCCTGCTCATCACGATCAGCTGCTGGTCCAGCGCCTTGTCCAGGCCGTGGTCCTGGCGCGAGCTGCAGTACAGGTCCTGGTTCATGAACGCCGAGTCCGGCTCGTGCAGCACCGGGGTGAGGTCGAGCTTGTGCGCCTTCCAGTGCGCGGCCGCCTGCTTGGTGTCCAGCGCATTGACCTGTCCGACCATCTCATTGACGGTGCGGAAGCCCAACTGGGCCATCAGTTCGCGGACCTCTTCGGCGATGAACATGAAGAAGTTCTCCACGAATTCCGGCTTGCCGGTGAAACGCTCACGCAGCAGCGGGTTCTGGGTCGCGACGCCAACCGGGCAGGTGTCCAGGTGGCAGACCCGCATCATGATGCAGCCGGACACCACCAGCGGTGCGGTCGCGAAGCCGAACTCCTCGGCGCCGAGCAACGCGGCGACGACGACGTCGCGGCCGGTCTTGAGCTGGCCGTCGACCTGCACCACGATCCGGTCACGTAGACCGTTGAGCAACAAGGTCTGCTGGGTCTCGGCCAGGCCGAGTTCCCATGGCGCACCGGCATGCTTCATCGACGTCAGCGGGGTAGCCCCGGTGCCGCCGTCGTGCCCGGAGATCAAGACCACGTCGGCGTGCGCCTTGGAGACGCCGGCGGCCACCGTGCCCACCCCGTTCTCACTGACCAGCTTCACGTGGACGCGGGCCTGGGGATTGGCGTTCTTCAGGTCGTGGATGAGCTGCGCCAGGTCCTCGATCGAGTAGATGTCGTGGTGCGGTGGCGGCGAGATCAATCCGACGCCCGGCGTGGAGTGCCGTACCTCGGCCACCCACGGGTAGACCTTATGACCCGGTAGCTGGCCGCCCTCACCGGGTTTGGCGCCCTGGGCCATCTTGATCTGGATGTCGGTGCAGTTGGTCAGGTAGTGCGACGTCACGCCGAAGCGGCCGGAGGCGACCTGCTTGATCGCACTGCGCCGCCAATCCCCGTTGGGATCGTGCTCGAAGCGGCTGGTGGCTTCCCCGCCTTCACCCGAATTCGACCGGGCGCCAAGGCGGTTCATCGCAATCGCCAGCGTCTCGTGCGCCTCGGCGGAGATCGAACCGTAGCTCATCGCACCGGTGGAGAACCGCTTGACGATTTCGCTTGCCGGCTCCACCTCTTCGATCGGAATCGACGGGCGCACACCGTCTTTGAACTTGAGCAGACCGCGCAGCGAGGCCATCCGCTCACTCTGGTCGTCGACCAGAGCGGTGTACTCCTTGAACACCTTGTACTGCCCGGTACGAGTCGAGTGTTGGAGTTTGAAGACCGTGTCCGGGTTGAACAGGTGGTACTCGCCTTCGCGGCGCCACTGGTACTCGCCACCCACCTCGAGTTCGCGGTGCGCGCGCTCGTCGGGACGGTCGAGGTAGGCCAGCTGGTGGCGGGTGGCGACGTCGGCGGCGATGTCGTCGAGGTCGATACCGCCCACCGGGCAGCTCAGCCCGGTGAAGTACTCGTCGAGTACCTGCTGGGAGATGCCGATGGCCTGGAACAGCTGGGCGCCGGTGTAGGAGGCCAGGGTGGAGATGCCCATCTTGGACATCACCTTCAGCACGCCCTTGCCGGCGGCCTTGATGTAGTTCTGCAACGCCTTCTCGCGGTCGATGCCCTCGATCACGCCCCGATCGATCATGTCGCTGATCGACTCGAAGGCCATGTACGGGTTGATCGCCGCCGCGCCGAAGCTCACCAGCGCCGCCATATGGTGCACCTCGCGGGCGTCACCGGCCTCGACGACCAGGCCCACCTGGGTGCGGGTCCGGGTGCGGACGAGGTGGTGGTGGATCGCCGAGACTGCCAGCAGCGAGGGGATCGGCGCCAGGCTCTCGTTGGATTCCCGGTCGGAGATGACCAGCAGCTGCGCGCCACCGGCGATGGCCTTCGATGCCGCGTCGCGGATGTCGTCCAACGCCCGGCGCAGTCCCTCCCCGCCCTTGGCGACCGGATACAGGCAGCGGATGACGGCCGAGCGCATGCCGTGCTTGCGACCGTGGATCTCGTCGTCGGGGTTGAGGTTGATCAGCTTGGCCAACTCGTGGTTACGCAGGATCGGTTGCGGCAGGACGATCTGGTGACACGACGCCGGGGTCGGGTTGAGCAGGTCGCCCTCCGGCCCGACTGTGCCCTTCAGGCTGGTGACGACCTCTTCCCGGATGGCGTCCAGCGGCGGGTTGGTCACCTGGGCGAACAGCTGCTGGAAGTAGTCGAACAGCATGCGCGGCCGGGCGGACAGCACCGCGATCGGGGTGTCGGTGCCCATCGAGCCGATCGGCTCGGCGCCGGTGCGCGCCATCGGCGCGACCAGCAGGTTGAGCTCCTCGTAGGTGTAGCCGAAGGCCTGCTGGCGCAGCACCACGCGGTGGTGCGGCATCCGGATGTAGGGCCCCTGGGGCAGATTGTCGAGGTGGAACCGCTCGGCGTCGAGCCACTCTTGGTACGGCTGCTCGGCGGCCAGTTCCGCCTTGATCTCCTCGTCGGAGACGATGCGGCCCTGGGCGGTGTCGACCAGGAACATCCGGCCGGGCTGCAGGCGCATCCGCTTGACCACCTTGGCGGGGTCGAGGTCGAGCACACCCGCCTCGGAGGCCATCACCACCAGGCCGTCGTCGGTCAGCCAGATCCGCGACGGCCGAAGGCCGTTGCGGTCGAGCACCGCTCCGACGACCGTGCCGTCGGAGAAGCAGACCGAGGCCGGTCCGTCCCACGGCTCCATCAGCGAGCCGTGGTACTGGTAGAAGGCGCGGCGCGCGGGGTCCATCGACTCGTTGCGCTCCCAGGCCTCCGGGATCATCATCAGCACCGCGTGCGCCAGGCTGCGCCCACCGAGGTGCAGCAGTTCGAGAACCTCGTCGAATCGGGCGGTGTCCGAGGCCCCCGGCGTGCACACCGGGAAGACCTTCTCGACGTCGGTACCGAAGATGTCGGTCTTGATCAGCGCTTCACGCGCCCGCATCCAGTTCTCGTTGCCGGTGACGGTGTTGATCTCGCCGTTGTGGGCCACCCGGCGGAACGGATGGGCCAGCGGCCAGGACGGGAAGGTGTTGGTGGAGAACCGGGAATGCACGATCCCCAGGGCGCTTTCGAGCCGGTCATCTTGCAGATCGAGGTAGAACGCCTTGAGCTGCGGGGTGGTCAGCATGCCCTTGTACACGAAGGTCTGACCGGAAAGGCTTGGGAAATAAACGGTTTCGCGGCCCGGACCGTCCTGACCGGGGCCCTTGGAGCCCAGTTCGTGTTCGGCGCGCTTGCGGATCACGTAGGCCTTGCGCTCCAGGTCCATCCCGGAGGCACCGCCGATGAACACCTGCCGGAAGGTCGGCATCGCATCGCGGGACAGCGCGCCCAGCGATGAGTCGTCGGTGGGCACGTCGCGCCAGCCGATGACCTCCAGGCCCTCGGCCTCGACGATCTTCTCGACGGCTTCGCAAGCGGTGATGGCGTCCCGGGAGGACTGCGGCAGGAAAGCGATGCCGGTGGCGTAGGAGCCCTCGGCGGGCAAGTCGAACTCGCACACGGCGCGCAGGAACGAATCCGGAACCTGCAGCAGGATGCCGGCACCGTCGCCACTGTGCGGCTCGGCACCGGCGGCGCCGCGGTGTTCGAGGTTGAGCAGGGCGGTGATCGCCTTGTCGACGATGTCGCGGCTGCGCCGCCCGTGGATGTCCACCACCATGGCGACGCCACACGCATCGTGCTCAAATGCGGGGTTGTACAGCCCGACACTCCTGGGCATTCGCACCTGACCCTTCACAAGCTTTTATTAGCGCGGCGGTTCATCGACGTCACCGCACCCCGTCAGGGATACCGCCGTGCGTCGCTGAACGGGGCTTCCACTGTGGTGTCAACAAGTCGTAAAACGATATGCCAAACCACGCCTGACATGCCAACTTAGTCTAGGCTAACTAGACTGCCCGGCCAGCTCACCCGAACCCGTCACCAAACCGGGCGCAATCTGCGGAATCCGTTGCCGTCCGCGCCCATTGGTGTGGTGATCGACTGTTGTTGCGCCATTAGCCTGACGAAGAGCTCTGCCGGCCGGATATCGGGGTGTTCGCTGCCGGCGTCATACCGGCGTGCGTGCACTGCGCGATACCTCACATCGCGGCCGCGCGCCGCCGCTGTGACCAGCACAAACACCCCTTCGGCCGGGGCGCCCGAAACTCTCTCGGGATTCTTAGAGACCGCCCGCCAGCCGGCTGCCCACCAGGGCATTTGCGGCTGCCGCGATACTGAACCCATCCCCTGGCAGCGAGAGAGACGATGACCGACCGCCCTGACCACCCGCGCGACCCCTACCGGCAGGCGCCGCCACCGCACCCCGGCCCCCCGGCGGGTGAGCCCACGCTGCGGATGCCCCGCATCGACCCGGCATCGGCCGCACCGCCGTATCCACCGCTGCCGGCCCGGCCGGCGCCACAGCCGGCGAAGCCGAAGCCGGCGCGCGGCTGGCGTCGGGGGCTGCACACCGCGACGTTCGGCCTGGTCAACCTGGGGCCGTCCCGCCAGGAGCGCCGGCAGGCTGCGATGGAGGCCATGGTGGCGGCGCCGCTGCGGGGGCACTACAAGATCGGCGTCCTTGGCAAGGGCGGGGTGGGCAAGACCACGGTCGCCGCCAGCGTCGGATGCGTGCTGGCCGAACTGCGCCGCGGCGACCGGGTGGTGGCCGTCGACGCCGACACCGCGTTCGGGCGCCTCGGCAGCCGCATCGACCCACGAGCCGACGGTTCCTACTGGGAGCTGGCGAAGAACAAGAACCTGCAGTCCTTCGCCGAGGTGCTCACCCGGATGGGCAGCAACTCCGCGGGCTTGTTCGTGCTGGCCGGGGAGAACGGCGCCCGCCGGGGCATCCTCGACCCGGCGATCTACCGCGAAGCCACCATGCGGCTGGACCGGCACTTCACCATCTCCATCGTCGACTGCGGCTCGACGATGGACGCCCCGGTGACGCAGGAGGCGATGCGCGACATGGACGCGTTGATCGTGGTGTCCTCGCCGTGGCCGGACGGCGCGTCGGCCGCGGCACAGACCATGGAATGGCTTGCCGCACACGGCAAGACCGGCCTGATGCAGCGGACGGTCATCGTGCTCAACGACTCCGACGGTCACTCCGACAAGCGCACCCGCGGTGTTCTCGCCGACCAGTTCCGCTCTCGGCGTCAGGCCGTGGTGGAAGTGCCGTTCGATCCGGGCCTGCGCCCGGGCGGGGTGATCAATAGCACCAGCGAGATGTCAGCGGCCACTCGATTTGCCTTCGTCGAGGTGGCCGCTGTGCTTTGGCAGTTCCTCTCGACGATTCCGCCTCGTGGACCGCACGTCCGTTAGTTTCGGCGGCTTCGTCGTCGAGTCGGTCCTGGGAACCGGCGGCACGAGTACGGTTTATCTGGCCCACGACGCGGATCACCGGGTGGCGCTCAAAGTGTTCAGCTCCCCGCGGCCACTCCCGCCTGCCCTGGACCACCCCCACATCCTGGGTGCCTACCGGCACGGCGAGACTGAAGACGGAACCCTCTGGCTGGCAATGCCCTACGTAGCCGGCGGGGACGCAGACGGCGAACTCCGCGCCGGGCGGATGCCACCGGCGAGGGCGGCGCACATCATCAGCGGCGTGGCCGAGGCACTGGACCACGCGCACAGTCAGGGTGTGGTGCATGGTGACGTCAAGCCGTCGAACTTCCTTCTCGCCGAACGTGTTCTGCTCGCCGACTTCGGGGTGCCCCCGTTTGTGCGGGATGGTCTGGTGCTGACGTCGGCGGCCTACGCCGCACCGGAGATGCTGCGCGGCGACATCGTCGACGGCCGCGCCGACGTCTACTCGCTGGGCGGCTCGCTGTTTCGGCTGCTCACCGGTAAGCCGCCGTTCTTCGACGCCGGATCCAAAGATGCTGTCGTGCAGGCCCACCTGCGTCACCCCCCGCCGCAGGCCAGCCGGCTGGCACCCTGGCTGCCCGACGCGATCGACCTGGTCATCACCGCTGCGATGGCCAAGGTTCCAGCCGACCGATATCAGAGCGCCGGTGAACTGGCCGCCGCGGCTGCCGAGGCGCTGCACTCAGCACGGGGTCACGACGGTCGCTGGTGATGCGGCCCAACGCTTTCCAGCAGCGTACGCGCTGGCCAGAGCTCGTCCTCGGAATCGAAGTAGAACGCCGTCTGGACGTGGCTGGCCGGACCGACGATGAATCCGTAGAGAGCCGGTTGACGCTGGTCGGGCGCGCTTTCGGCGAGCCGGTAGGCGTAGCGCAACGTCGGGCCGTCGGCCCGCTGGACCCGGTCGTAGGCCGGTGCCGGCACGGCACGTGCCAGTCGCCGCAGACGCTCGGTGGAAGACTGCCCGCCGCCACCCCACACCGCCAGCCGGGCGGTGAGCCCGGGGCGCCACAGGACCAGGCTGCCCTGCTCGAATCGTCGATTCATCGGTGACGGCACGGTGATCGCCCAACTGGCATCGATGACGAGATACCCGGTCACCACCGGGTATTGGTCGTCGAGGGCGGTGGGACCGTCCTGCGGATCGACCGGGGAACCGGCCGGGTCGCGAACGAACCCATCACCGCGGCGCACCCATGCCGTGCCCGCAGGTTGATCGAGGTAGGGCACGATTGCCCGATCGAAGTTCGCCGCCTCGTTGAGGGTCAACAGGCTGAGATTGCCGGGGTTGTCGAGAAAGCGTTGGTCTTCGTGCCCGCTGAACAGGTTCCATCCCCAGTCGTCGCGGTACATGTAGCCCACGCGCTGTCCGTGGACGCCGATCTGGTCGCTGACGATGCAGGCCACATCGGCGGCCAGTCCCGCGACAAAGCCTCCGGCCGGTATGCGGTAGCGCTTCGCTGTCATATCCGCCATCCCAGAATCCGCAGATAGGGCAGCGCCCCCTGGTTGTAGTCGGGCTGCAGGCCCTGCTCGACCTCGGTGGCGTGGGTGTCCACATCGGCAACGGTCTGGCTCAGATCGGTTGGGGTGGGCAGGTTCTGGTAGCGACAGCGAGCTTCACCGCTGCGGATCGCGAGTTGCCGTCGGCGATGCCGGCGGGCCGCGGCGCCCAACTCGTGCAGCTGCCTCGCGAGATCGGCATCGATTTCGTTCACGGTCTGCGCATGAGCAGCCAGATGGTCGGCCAGCAGGTTGACCAGGCGCCGACGGCGGGTGCCGCGCAGGTCGAGTCGGGCGATGTTGTCCTCGTCGGTGCGGGCCAGTTCCTCAGCGAGCGGGTCGGTCACGGCAAGCTGGTCATGGAGCCATTCGATGACGTGGAACACCAGGCCAGGGGTGGCGCTGAACTGTGCGTCGCCGAAGTCGACGGTCCCGGTCATCAGATCCGACCTCGTCGTGGCGGCACCCAACGCACGGCCAGCAGTCCGAGAATCAGCACCACAAGGGCTGCGCCGCAACGGGCGAAGAAGACAGCGCCCAGCAGTATCGGGATCGCCAGTCCGGTCTGGGCGCCTCCGACAGCGACGACGATCATCAGCAGCGAGAGCGGATAGCCGAGTGCGGTGGCCGCGACGGCGACCGCAATGCTGCGTGCGGTTCCGTAGTAGCGGGCGCCGGTGAGCGCCAGCACCACCAATGGCACCGCGACGGTGGCCGCGATCGACTGGGCCGACCGATGGTTGTAGAGCTCGCGGGCACCGAGCAGCAGGTAGAGCGCCTGGGTGCTGACCGCGGCCACCCAGACTCCGATCTGCGCCCGGCGCCGAGAGTTGTCGAGCTGTGCGATCCGCGGTGTCAGTTCCGGTGGCACGTGGACCTCTCCTGTCGTCGTCCCAGTCACCAGCGCCGACTGAGTGATGTCACTGTATTTCAAGAAATGCATCACCGCAAGGGCGTAGTTACATCACCTGCCGAGCGCGGGCGGGTCGACCACGCGGCAGTCGTGCGGCCATATTTGCAGGTGACAGGTGCGCACTGTGCCGCACCGCCCGTCGAGTTAGTCGGATTGCGATGACATATCACATCGTCTAGTGTCATCACTATGACGCCTGGTCGTGCCACGGGCGAAGCCGATGCGACCAGCCGTTCGAACCTGATGGGAGTGGCATACTTGGTTGTGCTCAAGCCTGGTGAAGTGCTGGCTGGTTACCGGATCGAAAGGTTGCTCGGCGCCGGCGGCATGGGCTCGGTGTATCTGGCATCGCATCCCAGCTTGCCGCGACGAGACGCGGTGAAAGTGCTGTCCGCCGAGCTGTCCCGCGATCCCGATTTCCGTGCCCGGTTCCTGCGCGAGGCAGACGTGGCGGCGGGCTTGGACCACCCCAACATCGTCTCCGTCTATGACCGCGGCCAGACCGACGATGAGCAGCTCTGGATAGCCATGCAGTTCGTCGACGGCACCGATGCCGACGCGGCACTGCGCGCCGGCACGATGACACCGGAGCGCGCCGTGCACATCGTGGCCGGAGTCGCTGCCGCGCTGGATCTGGCCCATTCCCGCAACATCGTGCACCGCGACGTCAAACCCGCCAACTTCCTGCTGACCGGATCTCCGGGCCCGAGCGAGCGGGTATTGCTGGGAGACTTCGGGATTGCGCGTGCACTCGATGACGCCGGCCTGACGGTGACGGGATCGGTGGTGGCGACGGTGGCCTATGCCGCCCCAGAAGTACTGACCGGCAATCCTTTCGACGGGCGCGCCGACATCTACTCGTTGGGCTGCACATTGTTGCGACTGCTCACCGGCAAGACCCCGTTCTCCAGTGCGAACGGCATGGCCGCGGTGATGATGGCGCACCTGCAGCAACCGCCGCCGCGCGTCACCGATTTCGTTGCCTCCCTGCCACCGGCCCTGGACGCGGTGATCGCGGTGGCGATGGCCAAGGACCCCCGGTCACGTTTCCCCACGGCCACCGCACTGGCCGACGCGGCCGCCGATGCGCTACGTGACTCCCGCCCCCTGCGGGGCGCTGCGCGACCGCCCGTGGCGGCCGCCGAGGTGTCCTCCTACCCCCAAGTGGGTTCTGCCAGACCGGACTGGTGGGTCGCCGACGGTCCACGCACCCAGATGGCCCCACCGGCGCCGGCGCCACCCCGGCGCCGTGTCCCACTGCTCGCGGCGGCGGCCGCCGGACTGGCCGTCATCGTCGCCGCGGTGGCCACGGTGGCTCTGTGGCCTCGAGAATCAACCGACCGCGCATCGTCGAATCCCACCGGGACGACAACCGACACCGCCGAGTCCACCCGGCTCGCGCCCACGACCACCGCACCGGCCGGGCCGCCGGCCACCAACGTGGCACAACCCCAGTTGCCATCAATCCTGTTGACACAGAATCAAATCGCCACGATGGTGGGCGGCCCGCCGCTGCTCATCGACTCGGACAGCTCCACACTGTTACCCGACGCGTCGATCGACAATCCCCAGTGTCTGGCAGCATGGTCGCCCGCCCAGCAATCGGTGTATGCCAGCGCCGGGGCCACCGGCACCCAGGTGCAGATCCTGCGCGCCATGGGCGCACCCGTCTGGCAGGACGGCCTCATCCAAGCGGTGACCGCGCTGGACTCGCAGGGCAACATCAGTCTGTTCATCCAAGGCCAGCAGCGGCAATGGGCCGCCTGTGCCCAGGGCGGCCCGGTAACCGTGACTCCCGCCGGCGGCCCAGCGCAGACATGGACGTTCACGCCTCCGGTCACCACGGCCGGGATCGTGACCCTCACCGCGACGTCGGCGAGCGGGGACGGGTCGTGCTCCCGCGGGATCGCGGTGCGCGGCAATGTGGTGATCGACGCCCGACTGTGCCGCCCCGGTGGGACGGCAGACATCGCGGCGATCGTGCGAGCGATCGGCGACCAGGTACCCAGGCAATGACCGCCACCGAAAAATGTAATCGACCACACCGAGGTGATCCCATGACGAACCGGGCGCTGCAACTGTTTGCTGTCATCGGTATCGCCGGCCTGCTCGCGGGCTGCGCCAGCGCTGGGCATCCGACGCCGGAAAGCAGCCCCGCCCAGGCGGCGTCGACGTCACAGCCCCCGCCGCCACCCGTCTCCAGCGCACCGCCGGCACCGCTGTCCGACACCGACCAGATCAAGGCCACGATCAGTGCCTTCCAAGACGCCGCCAACAGCCAGAACTGGGTTGCCTACCGGCAATTGATGTGCCCCGCGATGCTGGCGAAATTCACCGACCCGGTGATGGAGAAGGTCAGGGAGAACCGTGCCAACACCGGGATCACCGACGTCACCGTCACCGGCGTCACGATCACCGGTGACACCGCACGCGCCGACTTGGACTCGACCAATGAACTCATCGGCAGGATGCAGGTCGCCATGACACTGGCTCGCGGCACCGACGGCTGGAAGATCTGCATGTAGTGTCCGGCCCCACCGAAAAGCGTTGTCCGACAAGCCCCGATGGGACGAGCAATCGTTCGCGAACCCATCGTCGAGGCGGATCTGCACACCGCGCGCGGGTTGGGTCTTATGCTGGCGAATGTTGCTCACCAACAACACGGGGGTCCCTTGTCGATCACTGATCGTCGTCAACGTATGCGCTCTGGAGGCGGGCGCCACCGTTTGCCGCTCGTTGTCGCAGTGCTTTTGCTGGCTGTACTGGCGTTGTCGGCGTGCGGCAGCGTGGTCAAGGGCCGTGCGGTCTCGCCGCTGTTCGATCCGGACACCGCCGGTGGGCTCCCCCTCAATGAAAGTCCCAGTGGTCTGCGGCCCGATGTCGCGGCGCCGACGATGACCGTTCACGGCACCGACGGCAGCGCGGCCGACAAGCTGGCCACCCAGTCCGTGGAGGACATCGAAGACTACTGGCGGGGCAATTTCTCCCGGGCTTTGTCCGGAACGTATCGACCGGTCGAGGATCTGTACTCCTACGACTCCGACGACCCTCGGGCGCCGCGAATCTGTGGGGAGGACACCTACCACGAGGTGAATGCGTTCTTCTGCACGAGAGGGTGGCTGATCGCCTGGGACCGTACGGTCATGGTGCCCACCGTGCAGAAATACTTCGGTGACATGGCGGTACCCGGCCTGTTGGCCCACGAGTACGGTCACGCCGTCCAACGGATGGCCAACCTGCTCGGCCCGTCGGCCACCGTGCTGGTGGGCGAACAGCAGGCCGACTGTTTCGCGGGGGACTATCTGCGGTGGGTGGCAGAGGGGAAGTCCCCGCGTTTCACTCTCGGTACCGGCGATGGACTCAACCGCGTTCTCGCCGCCGTGATCACCAGCCGGGACCCGTTGCTGACCCCGCTGGACGATCCCGCCGAAGGCCACGGCACCGCCTTGGACCGGGTCGATGCCTTCCAGACGGGGTTCACCTCCGGCGCGGCGGCGTGCGCGGCGATCAGCGCGGAGTCGATCCAGCACCGTCGCGACGACCTCCCTGATTCCCTACAGCCCGGGGCCGCGGTGTTCGCCGCCGATAGCCCGATCGACGAGCAGAGCATCACTGGACTCTTCGCTGCACTCGGCGGCTTCTTCTCGCCCCAGTCGCAGCCGACGGTTTCGTACGCGGCTGCCATCTGCGCCGGCACCGAATCCACCACACCGGTGTCGTACTGTCCCGCGTCCAACACCGTCTTCGTCGATCTGGCCGGCCTGCAGAAGCTCGGCGAACCCGGCGACGAGTTCCACGATCTGGTGCTGCTGCAGGGCACCAACACGGCGATGTCGGCACTGATCTCCCGATACGTTCTGGCCGTCCAGACGGACCGTGGACTGCCGGCCACCTCGACCCAGACCGCGCTGCGGACCGCCTGCCTGACCGGCGCGGCCGAACGTCATCTCGCGGAGTCGACCGACCCGGCACTGGTGCTGTCCTCCAAGTCGATCGACGAGGCGGTGGCCGGACTACTGGCCAATGGCCTGACTGCCAGCGATGCCGCCGGAAAGACGGTGCCCGCGGGATTCAACCGCATCGGTGCGTTCCGCGCCGGGCTCAGCAGCACCGCGGCCGACAGCTGCTACAGCGACTTTCCGGCGTGACGAAGTGACACTGCCGGGGGTACCGTGATCGGCGGCTACCGCATCGAACGAGTGCTGGGTTCCGGCGGAATGGGCACCGTCTACCTGGCACGTCACCCAGAGCTGCCGCGCAGTGATGCGCTGAAGGTCCTGCCCGCGGAGCTCAGTGTCGATCCGCAGTTCCGCGTGCGGTTTCTGCGGGAGGCCGACCTCGCCGCCATGTTGGACCATCCCAACATCGTCCGCGTCTACAGCCGCGGTACCACGGACTCCGGCCAGCTGTGGATCGCGATGCAATTCGTCGACGGCACCGACGCGGGGGCCGAACTGAGATCGGGGCCGCTGGCCCCGAGCGGGTCGCCCACATCGTGGGGCAGATCGCGCGCGCCCTGGACTACGCGCACGGCCGCGGAATCGTGCATCGCGACATCAAGCCGGCCAATTTCCTGCTCTCCGGACCGCACGGCCCTCGCGAGCGAGTGTTGTTGGCGGACTTCGGGATAGCTCGAGCGCTCAATGAATCCACCCGGTTGACCGCGGCGGGTGCGATGGTCGCGACCGTGGCCTACGCCGCCCCCGAACTCGTGGAGGGCCGGCCGGCCGACTACCGCGCGGACATCTATTCGCTGGGCTGCACGCTGTACCGGATGTTGACCAACAGGGCGCCCTTCGCCGAAGCGGGCACCATGGCGGCGATGATGCTCGCCCATGTGCAGCAACCACCACCGCGGGCCACCGACGTCGCTCCGTGGCTGCCCGCCGACATCGACGCCGTGGTGGCCAGGGCGATGGCGAAGGATCCTGCCGCCCGCTATACCAGCGCACGGGAACTGGCGGCCGAGGCCGCCCTGGCGCTGGGCCATCCCGAGGCGACGGTGATGGTGGCGCCGCCGGCGCCGCACCCCGGCGCCACTGCCGGCGCCGGCTCCGCGCCCACCCAAGCCGCATCCGTTCCGCTGCACGCGCATCGGCCATCTCACCAACCGCCGCCGGCCGCGCCGCGGCGGCGCCGGCGATGGGTGGTGCCCGCCGCGGGGATGGGGGTGATCGCTGTCGTCGCCGCATCGGTGTTCGCCCTCACCTCCAACTCCACGCCGGCCGCCCCGCCCTACCAGGCCCAGACCTTCGTCCAGGCCTTCGCGACGACTTCCCTGGATCACCGCCCTAATGCCGTTGCGGCCCTGAGCCTTTCAGACGCGGACACCGTCCTGTCGCTGGGTGTCCAACCCGTCGCGATCAATCCTGGAGCCGGTCCGGTGCCGTCCTGGCTCAAGGATCTGATGCACACCCAGCCGACAATGCTCACGACCGACGATGTCGACCAGATCGCAGCGGCCAAGCCGGACGTCATCATCGACACCGCCGCCGACCAGCAGACCTACCGCAGCCTCGCCGCGATCGCGACGACCATCACCCGGCCCAGTGACCCGAACACGGTCTGGGGGCTTGCGGCGCAGACCAGTTGGATCGGGCGCGTGCTCGGGACGCCGGACGCTGCCGCGACATTGCAGCATCAGGCCGCCGTCGACCAGGCCGGCGTCCGCCAACGAAATCCCAGTGTGGTCGGCAAAACGGTTGCGGTGGTGAACTTTTCCGAGACGGGTCTGTCGCTGGCCCTGACCGAGTCCCCCGCCGCGATGTATCTCACCGGGGTGGGATTCGTCTACCCCGCAGATCTCACCTCGACATCAGCGGGACAAGTGTCCAAGCCCGTTCAGACCGACAGCCTCGGTGGCCTGGGACTTTACGACGAAGTCGTGGTCATCCGCACCGACCGCGCCGCGGCGGGTGGCAGCATCAACGGGTTGCCGCAGCAGCTCATCGCATCCGGGGCAAACCTGGTCGTGGTGGACAACCCCGACACTGTCGCTGCGCTGAACAGCGGCGGGCCCGCTGCCACCAGCTATCTCAACACGACGTGGGTCGACACGGCGGCCGCAAAGTTGCGCTGAATCGACCGTCGCTCGCTCGTCAGCTAACAAACACGCTACATTTGGCCAATACGCGAATATTGTCCGGAGCTGAGGGGGCTCGAAGGGTGCCGAGCATGGGGGTGCGCGCCGCGCTGGCCGTAGGGCTGCTCACGGTCGCCGGGTGTACCCATGTCCACCGCGGCGCGGCCATCAAGGACCCGCACGACGACCCCAACGGGGTCAACGTCGCCATCCTCGATCACGGCAGTTATCCGAGCCAACCACAGCCCCCGTTGGGCACGGTGAAGAGCGAACGCGGTGGCAGCGAAGTCGAAGCCCACCGGATGGCCACCAACATCGCGCTGCCCAACCAGGTCTCCCCCGAGCTGACGGCACCCTTCCCACAGTTCACCACGGCCGTGGACAGCCCGGCCTTGCTGCGCGCGATCATCTCCGACGAGATCGCCGACGCCGCCGAGACCCATCACTTCGTCACCGGCTTCAACACCGAGCGCGCCGGGGCGATCGGGGCGGCGCCGGCCCGACTACTCAGCAACGCGGTCTTCCGGTTTCCCAGCCCCGAAGATGCCACGGCCGCGGCAGCCGCGATGTCCGCCGCACCGGACCCCGCCTTGCTGCGGCAGTCCACGCCGGCGACGACCGTGTCGATACCGCGCTACCCCGCCACCTTGGCCTGGGTCTACCAGATCGACGGCGGGTTCGACATCACCGCTTACACCGCGCGGGGTCCGTACGTGCTTTATCAGTTCGCCGGATCCAAGGCCACCGCCGAGGAGGCCGCCAGCCTGGTCGCCGGTGCGCTCGATGTCCAAGGTCCGCTGATCGACTCCTTCGCCGCGACCCCCGTCGACAAACTGGCGACGCTGCCGATCGACCCCACCGGGCTGCTGGCCCGTACCGTCCCCTACGACGAAGCCACCGTCAACGAGTTGACCGTGTACTCGCCGCACGCAGCGTTGCATTTCGAGCCCAACCTCGATGCGGCGCAGAAGATGTACACCGCACTGGGCATCGACGCGGTGGCCTTCTATCGCACCCGGGTGTATCAGACCAAGGATCCGGCCGCCGCCGCCGAGGGGATGAACCAGCTGCTGGCGGCAACGGTGGCGAACGCGCAGAGCTACACCGCGATTCCCGGCATACCCGGATTGCCGCAGGCGCGGTGCTACACCCGCGGTTCCGGTGATCCCGACTCGCGGTACGTGTGCCTGGCCGCCGCCGACCGTTACCTGTTCAAGGCCGCGGGGGCGCAGGACATCGACGTCCGGCAAGCCGTCGCCGCCCAGTACCTCATGCTGACGGCGCCGCGATGAACAGCACGCACCGAGTCCTGGGCCTGCTGACCGCGGCGTTGTTGTTGGCCGGTTGTTCGACCGTCGAACCTGGCCGAGCCATCCGAGACCCGGGTGTGGACCCGAATCAGCCGATTCCGGTCCTGCTCGACCCCGGTGCGTTTCCGACCACGCCGCAACCACCGCTGGGCACAGCCGGCAACGCTCGCTCGGGTGCGATCCAAGAAGGCCGCCGGATGGGCGAGAACACCGTGCTGCCGTTTCAGGTGGACACGACGCTGACCAGTCCCACCCCGTTCGTCAACGGTCCGGTCATCAATCTGACGGTGCTGCTCGATATCCCGTTGACCATCTCCAGGGCGCTGAACCAGCACAACTTCGTCACCGGGTTCGTCGCGGACTCCACCCGTCCCGACCGGGGGCTGCACACCCCGAGGCTGATGAATATGGTCCTGCGGATGGCGACGCCCGCCGATGCCGTCGCCGCCGCAGCGGATTTGACGACGCAGAGCACGACGCTACAGCCGCTCTTCAGCACGACCGCGCTCCCCACCACACCGATCCCGATTCCCGGGCACCCGGATACCACCGCCGTCACCATTCCCGCTCCCGAACTCGCGGTGGTGTGGGCGTTCACCGCCCGAGGATCCTTCATCCTGATGCAGTCGGTCGCAGTCCCCGACACCGCGGAAGCCGCCGCGGGACTCGTCGCTCGGACGCTGGACCAGCAGCAGCCACTCATCGACGGGTTCACCCCGACCCCGGCCGACCAGCTGGGGTCACTACCCCTGGATCCCACCGGCGTGCTGGCACGCACTCTGCCGGTGCCCGACGGTCTTCCGGTGAGCGGCGGGAGCTACGGACCGCACGCCGCATTGGCGTATCAGTCCGATCCGGGGCGCTCCCAGGGCCTGTTCAGCGACACCGGCGTCGACGTGGTGACCAAGGCGGCCACCACCGTCTACCGCGCCCGAGACGACGGGTCGGCCGGGAAGATCGTCGCCGACTTCACCGAGGAAGTGCGCCAACAGAAGTTCACCCCCGCGGGGGGGATCACCGGCCTACCCGCGGCCCGATGCCTGACATCGCCGAAGGGGGAACTGGCCTCCGAGCCCAAGCTCACCTACTGCGTCGCCAGCGCCGGCCGCTACGCCTTCGAAGCCACTGGAACCGCCGACGCGCAGGTCCGCCAGGCCGCGGCTGCCCAATACCTGATGCTGACCGCCCCCTGACCCCACCTCGAAAGGTGACCAACATGGGTGACAACGACAACGCCTCCGATTCCGGCGACGACCCCGAGCGGACCGTCGTGGTGCCGCAGCGCTTGACACCGCCCAGCGTGCCGGACCACGACGCCACCGGGGACTACCGCGTCCCGGTGGAAACCACCACCGTGGTGCCGGGCCAACGGTACGACGATCCCGAGCAGACCCAGGTCGTCACACCCACGGGCGAAGTGCGCCCGGCGGGACCAACCGGTTCGCCGTCGACCCCCGAACAATGGGCGTCATCGCCGATGACCCCGCCGCCGGCCGGGGCTACCCACAGCGGTGCGGCCGCCACCCAGCATTGGCCCCAGTCCCCGATGACGCCGCCCCCGGGCAGCACTGCCCCGCCACCACCCGGCTACTGGCCCGGCCACCCCGCCGCCGCGCCGTTCCCCCACCTGAGGCGCCGATGGGCTACCCCCCGCCGCCGCTGGGTGCACCCGCCGCGGGCCGCAACCGCCGCGCCCTGCTCATCGCCGGCGGTGCCGGCGCGGCTCTGCTGGTCGCGGTGGTGCTCATCACCGGCCTCTGGGTGCCGGGTTACTTCAACACCGACACCCTCGACGTCAAGGCCGCCGAGGCCGGAGTGCAGCAGGTGCTCACCGACCCGGCGACCGGTTACGGGCTGCCCACGGTCAGCGACGTCTCCTGCAACCACGGTGAGAACCCGAAGATCACCGCGGGCGGCACGTTCACCTGCGCCGTGCGCATTTCGGGCAACCAACGCCAGGTCACGGTGACATTCGTCGGCAAGGACGGCACCTACGCGGTCGGCCGGCCCGAATGATCCCACCCGGATCCGTCGTCGCCGGCTACCGCATCGAGCGTGTCCTGGGCACCGGCGGGATGGGCATCGTGTACGCCGCCGCCGATCCCAACCTGCCTCGGCTGGACGCGCTGAAAGTCCTGAGCGCCCACCTGGGCACCGATCCCGATTTTCGGGCCCGCTTCCTGCGCGAGGCCGAGGTCGCTGCCGGGCTCGACCACCCCAACATCGTGTCGATCTACAACCGGGGTGAAACCCCGCAGGGGCAACTGTGGATCGCCATGCAACTCGTCGAAGGCACCGATGCCGAAGAGGCGCTGCGTGCCGGCACCATGAGCGCCCATCGCGCCGTGCACATCATCGCCGAGATCGCCCAGGGACTCGACTACGCGCACGGACGCGGTGTGATCCATCGCGATGTCAAGCCCGCCAACTTTCTGCTGTCCGGCAACGTCGGGCCGGAGGAACGAGTATTGCTGGCCGACTTCGGCATCGCCCGAGCCCGCGATGACGCGGCGATGACAGCGGCCGGATCGGTGGTTGCCACCGCCGCGTTCGCCGCACCCGAGGTGGTCTCCGGCGGCGCAGCGGAAGCCCGCTCGGACCTGTACGCCTTGGGCGCCTCGCTATACCGATTGCTCACCGGCCAGAATCCCTTCCCCGGCGAGACGATGTCGGCGCAGATGATGGCGCATCTGCGGCAGCCCCCGCCCCGCATCACCGCGGTGGCGCCATGGCTGCCACCGGCATTCGACAGCGTGATCGCGACCGCGATGGCCAAGGATCCCGCCGCGCGCTATCAGAGCGGGCAGGCACTGGCCGTGGCGGCCCAAGCGGCGCTGCGCATGTTGAACAGACCGGTGGATCCGGCGGCCGCCACCCACCTGGCCCCCGTCCTGGCCCCGCAAACGAGTGGCACGCCGGCGGGGCCGCCCGGGCAGGCATGGCCGGCACCGGGCCAGCCACCTCGGGGCTACCCAGCCCAGCGCGGCCCGGTCCGACGCACCCGGACGGCGCTGATCGTCGGCGCGACCGTGCTCGTCCTGGTCGCGGGCGCAACGACGGCGGTGGTGTTGACGCGCAGCCACAACGCGAGCGACGCCAGCGCGACATCGGCTACCAGCACAACAGCCGGCTCTCCAGCCGCGACAGCGCTGCCCGCCCCCGCACCGGCGCCGGCACCGACGACCACCCCACCCCCGGCGCCGGTCGACGATGCCGACCTACCGGGGCTGCTGTTGCCCGCCGACCAGGTCACCCATATTCTCGGGGTCGATCTGGCTGCCAAGCCGCCGGTCAGCGGCATCGCCAACGACTCGGCCATCGTCACACCCACCCAATGCATCAGTGCTCTGATGCCCGTGCAGCGACTTGCCCTGGACGACACCGGTTTTCGGGCCGGTTATGTCCAACAGTTCCTGCCCGACCAGCCCGGCGGTCCGAGTGCCGCCCAAGCGGTGGTGACCTTCCCGTCGCCAGAGATGGCGGCGGCGTTCGTCAGCCGCGAAGAGCAGCTCTGGCAGCCCTGTGCCAACACGACCCTGACCGTTCGGGGCGGTCCGACCGAACGCGTCTATCAACTCGCTGCGCCGGTCAAGATCGACGGGATGCTGTCGGTCGTCGCAACCCGCGATCAACCACCGATCCAATGCGAACACGCCCTCACCTCGCGCGGCAACGTCGTCGTCGACGTCACCGCCTGTCTCGTACCGACCGTCGCCGGCCAGGCCACCACGATCGCCCGAGCGGTGGCCGACCGCATCAAGTAGGCGATCTCTGTAACAGTTGAGACGGTTTTTGCCCACCGCAGTCGACGCCGCCTCGCAAAACCCCAGGTGGCTGCCGATGGCTCGATGGCGCCGACTCCGCATATTGATACGGTTTTGCTTGTTTTTGTTACGGTTCCGTGGTTGACTACGGTATCGCCGATCCCGAGCGGGCAACCTGACACCGGGATCCCCTCGACAAGGAGCC
The DNA here is from genome assembly GCA_002007745.1 of Mycolicibacterium litorale. GTDB lineage: Bacteria > Actinomycetota > Actinomycetes > Mycobacteriales > Mycobacteriaceae > Mycobacterium > Mycobacterium litorale_A. Next base: position 5,775,840 of record CP019882.1, read on the forward strand.
GCACGTCATGACCCCGATCGCCGCCCCTCACGACCGTCACCGCCTCTCCGCCGATCCCTGGCCCGGGCAGCCGGCGCCCGAGACCACCGTCGTGATCCCCCGCCCTCCAGGGCATGCCCGCCCGGGACCCCCGGCGGGGCCCACCTGGTCGCAGGCACACTGGACCCCCGCCGCCCCGTTGCCGGCCGGGGCCGATCCCTACCGTCGTGCCCGCCGTCGTTGGATGCTGGCGGGAGTGGGTATCGTCGCCGCGACCGCCGCCACCGTCGGGTTGCTCGCCGTGACTGTATCCGGCTCCCAATCAGGAACGCGCACATCAGGTTCTGATGCCGGGGTGCCGGTGCCACCGCTACCCACCAAGAGCTCCCCGGTCCCCCGCACCCCAGCGAGCACGGTCGACGACGCCGCGCTGCCGGCGCTCCTGCCCGATGCCGCCACCCTCGCCCAGATCATGGGCGCCGCCGCACTCACCGAGGTCCCCGACCTCAGCGGTCCACAGCTGTTCACCGACACCAGCGACCCCGCCCAGTGCGTCGGCATCGCCATCCCGGGTGCGCGAGGCGCCTACGCCGGCACCTCCTGGCGCTCCACCTACACCCAGACGCTCAAAGATCCGGCCGGCAGCAGATCGCCGCACATGGTGTTCAACACGGTCACCACCTTTCCCACTGCTGCCGCCGCAGCCGACTTCACCACCCGACAACTCGGCGTCTGGCAGGACTGCCAGGGCATACCGATCACCACCAACCCCGGCGACCACGCGATGACCTGGAACGCCCGAGACGTCACCCGGGGCCGGTCACTGACCGCCACCATCCAGCCGCAGAATTCCGATGTGATCTGCCAGCGCGCGCTGACCGCGGTGCAGAACACCGTCGTCGACGTTCAGGCCTGCAGCCTCGACGTGACCAACGAGGCCGAGGTCATCACCACGACGATCGCGGCACGAATCCACCCGTGAGTCGTGAGACGCCGGCGCCCGCGCCGAGACAGTAATCTGGGTTGAACCGCATCATCCGCCGCACCCCGTCAAGGTTGACCAGCCCGTGCCCGAAGCCGATACCGGCGCGCTCGATGCCACCGAGTTCCGTCCGCGGAGCCGTCCTGAGCCGCTGGTGCTCAGATGCGCTCAGCACCGCCACCTCCTCGATCCCGACGGCGGTGAGGTCACGGTGGGTCGGGGTGCGGCGTGCACCGTCCGACTCGACTTCAGCTGGCTCTCGCGTATCCACCTGAAGGTGACGTCCGATCACGGGCAATGGACCGCCACCGACACCAGCCGCAACGGCATCTTCGTCGACGGCCGTCGCTGCACCACGGTCCCGGTGGGCGCCGGCACCGTCATCCATCTCGGTGACCCTGAAGGGTTGGCGGTGAGCTTCCATGACCCGTCCGATGACAGCGCCGGCGGTGACCGGGTCTTCGGCGAGATCACCGACCCGGGCATGGTTCGCGCCGGCCGCGCCGTCGCCGAGCGCCGCAAGGCGCTGGGCATCACCCAGCGCGACATGGCCGCCAGCGGAGTGCTCAACGCGGGCGCCCTGGTGAGCTTCGAGAAGGCCCGAAGTTGGCCCCACGAACGGACTTTGGCCAAGTTGGAGCAGGCGCTGCAGTGGCCGGCCGGCACCATCACCGCGATACGGCGTGGGGAGGTCGCTCCCGACGAGACCACCCAGGTCGTCGCCACGACGGTCGCCACACCACTGATCACCCAGAGCATCCAGTTGGCGCTGAACGGAATCGACGCCGCCACGTCGGCACTTCCCGCGGCCGACTCCGACGATTTCCCGGCGCGCATAGCGGCCATCCTCGCCGACTTGCGGGCGTTGCACACAACCGTCGGCCAGGCCGTCGAAGCCAGCCCTGGGGTCCCTGCCCTAGCCGTCGCCCTGGGCGCGACGCGCCGGCGATACGACGACCTGATGATGCTGGCCGCCAGCGCCCCTGCTGCCACGCTGGGCCAACGCCTCTACGCCGCGCGCCGCCGCGTCAATCTCACCGAGGCAGACGCTGCGCGGGCCGCGGGTCTGCCGACCGAGATCATCGTCGCGGTCGAGGCCGAGCAGCCAGCCACGCCACAGGTGCGAACGGCGATGGAAACCCTGATCGGGCAACTGAGCTGAATGCTGGGCCGCGGTGTCACCGTGCGGTGGCGTAGTAGCTGAACAGGGGCAGCGCCATCACGCCGGCGCCCACCGCGCCAACCAGCAGCAGTAGGTTGACTCCGGCTCGCGAGAATTCCCGGTCGCAGCTGATGGCCGCGACGGCCGCGAGGAACGCACCCACCGCGGCGACGGTGGCGACCCAGGCCGAGTCGGCGAAATCGCCACTGCGCGTTCCGCCGTCGAAGTCGCGGGCGAAATCCGCCGACGTCCAGACCGAGAGCGCGACGACGCCACCGGCGACGAGTAGGACCCCGGCGATGAGTTGACAGGCGCCCAGTAGGGTTCTGCGGCGTCGGCTCCACCTCGTCATCGCGTCGGCAGCACTTGGCGGATGAAATCTTCCAGCGCCGCCCGCGCGAGGGGATCGACAGGTCCGTCGGCCTCCGCGGCGGCTACCAGGTACCCCTCGACTCCGGCGACGTTGGCCACCTCTTCGACATTCAGCCCGCTGGCGTAGCGGGCCGCATACAGCCGCGGACCCAGGCTCGCCCCCGGAGCCTGCGCGGCTTTCAGCATCAGGTCGTGGTGGCGGCGACGAACCATGCCCAGCGACAACGCAACTGCCGACGAGCCTCTGGCGGTACGGGCCGCATTGGCCGCGACCTGCTCCAGCCGGCGCAGGTCAGCCAGCAGCGCACTGGCACGGGGCAGGAAGTCGGGAGCCGTTGGCTGCGGCAACGCGTCGATCGCGGTCGCCAACGGCGCCAGCGCGACATCGACGACGTCTGCCATGAACGGGGCGTCGGTGGCGGTGGTGGTGGTCACCGTGGTCTCACCCGCTGCGGCGTCACCACCGCGCAGCCGCTCCAGCGTGCCCGCCGGCCACTGCAGAGCCGCCTCCAGACGAGCCCGCGTAGAAGCGCGCGGCCACCTTCTGCCCTTCTCCAACGCGATCAGCGAATGAGTGGTGATCACCCCGTCCCGACTGAGCTGACGCTGGCTGAGACCGAGCTCTTCGCGACGCGCACCGACTGAGTGACCGACCCGCGCGATATCGGGATGCGACACCGAATCGTCGCCGTCATCCTCATCGTCGGTCTCGTCCTGATCGGTCGGTGCACTGCCAGCCGGCGAGACCACAGCCGTGATCTCCTCGGCACCGTCCGCGTCCTGCAGCTGTTGCACCGGAGCGGCAGCGAGCCGGAAGCTGACCGGAATGCCTTGCGGGTGGCCCAAATACAAGGTCATCCCGTCGGCCACCGGGACCGAAGAGTAGCGCTGCCCCTGGTAGAAAACGCCATTGGTGCTGGTGTCGACACCCAGCCAACCCCCGGATGCGGTTCCAGACGCAGGTGGCGCCGGGAGATCCGCTCGTCCGGGATCGGGATCACCGAGCCGTTGTCGCGGCCGAGCACCACCGGACCACCTGTCGGATTCAGCGTGCGGGACTGGCCGCCGACCGAGATGACCAATGTGGGCGTCTGCTCCATCAACAACTTCCTCCGTGTCAGTGATGCACCGCCATGCTACATCACTGATGCATCTAGCCGAGCCAGAAATTGCGTAGTGGCATCATCCGCCGGGCCACCCGCCACCGGACTTCATCCGTCGACAACCGCGCCGATAACGCCTTTCTCCTAGTGAAAGCCCGTTAACTGTCGCCACGGCCGTGGGCCCGCGATCATAAGAGGTGCAGCTTCGTCACGACCCGGTGATGACACTAGTCTTGCGCTGATGCATCTTCTGGCCTTACAGTGACATCACATCGCGGTGGTTGATACATCACCGCATCGAAGACGGACGGAGCACGTCATGACCTACCCTCATCCCGGCCACCGATACGGGCAATTCCATCCGGGCGCGCAGCACACCTACGGCGAGCCGCTGTTCAGCGTCCGAGTGCGCAAGCATTACGGCCTGTTCATGGCGTGGTCCATGCGCACCTACACCATCACCGGCACGCGCACCCAGTGCGAGCAGGCCTTGCACCAAGCCCAGATCCACAATGTCCTCGCTGGCTGGTGGAGCCCGTTGTCACTGCTGCTGTTGAACTGGATCGCGTTGATCGCCAACGCTTCTGAACGCTCCCGGCTGCATCGGGCCGCGATTCCCACCAACGCCACCCGCTGAGCCATCTGCAAACCCGAGGAGAACACCGGCCATGTCTCGACTTCGTGCGCTCACCGTGGCCACGGCCTGCGCAACCACCGTCCTGTCCGCCTGCGCCAGCACGGTCGAGGGGACAGCACATCTGGCCGCCGGGGCGGCCAGCAAGAACGTCACCGCCGACGCGTTCGACGCGCTGCTGCTCTCCCCGGGCGATGCGGCCGCGGCCGCCGGTACGCCAACACTGAGTTTGGACGGCGACAGTACCGATCCGGCCCAGGCCCAGTCGTTGAGCGACGCCTCGTGTAGCGGCGCCGGATGGGTTCTGCTCAACGACGTCTACCACGGCACCGGCTATCTGCAGGTGCACTGGGGCCGCTGGTCGGCACCCAAACCGACCTATCTAATGGTCTTCCAGGGTATTGCGCGGTATCCGACAAGTCTGAAAGCCAACGACTTCCTGACACAGTCGACCAAGAAATGGACCGAGTGTGCGGGAAAGTCGGTCAGCCGGCAGTTCAGTGACGGATCCGACGTCGTAACCCTCGGCACCCCGGCAGTCCAGGACGGGATGGTGACCACCGTCAACCTCTTCGAGGGCGGCGGTGGGTCGGGCTGTTCGCACTCGCTGACCGTCAAAGCCAACGTCGTGATCGAGGCGATGGCCTGCACCGACACCAACCTCACACCGCAGCGCAGCCAGGCCGTCGCCACCGCCATTGCCGATCGGGTGCAGCTATGAGGCGCCTGGCCCTCGCTGTGAGTGCCGCCGTCGTGTTGGCCGGTTGCACCTCGACCACCACGGGAACGCCTCATCCGGGCGACTCCCCCGGCGAGCAGCCGGCGCCGGCGCAACCGGTGGCCGCCGTCGCCGGCGACCAACTTCCCGGTATCGCCCTGCCGGTGGCCGCGGTCGAAGAGATCATCGGCACTCCGCTGCCGGAACTCGGCTCACCTCCGCAGCGGCGCATCGTGTACCTCGGCCCGCCCACCCTGGACAAGCCCGACTGTGCCCCAATGTGGGTGGTGGGCCAGAAGACCGCCTATGACGGCACCGGCTGGCTCGACGCCTGGGGGGTGGTGAGCGCATCAGCACCGCTGGCGCCGGTCCCGCAACGGTTCAGCCAGGCGCAATCCTCCTACGCGGAGTTTCTGGCCACCTATCCGTCGGCCAGCGTCGCGAAGTCGGCACTGCAGGTGTTCGCCGCGGCATTGCAGAAATGCGACATGGATCAGTTCAACGTGGACGGCATGTCGTGGATCACCGACAAGGTCGCCTACAGCCAACCCACGATCGTGGCGGCATCGCTGTTCGAACTCGACGGACGGAACGAAGGATGCGCCGTGCGGGTGGGCGCCAAAGCCAACGTCACCGTCGAGCTTCACCTGTGCGGCGACAAGGACACGATCGGCCCGCAGGCGGATACCGCCATCACCACCGCGCTGGCCCGCGTGCCCGCCTGACCCACCCCCGCCACTCCCCATATATCCGCACTCCAACCCAGAATCGGAGGACCACTCATGACAATCGACTCCCCCGGACCCGGCCATCGTCCACCACCGGACGGCGTCGACCCGCTGGCCTACGAGGTGACCCGGGTCATCTCCCCCGCCGTCCCCGCTCCCGGCAGAGCGAATGCCACGGCGCGCACCGTCCGAACCAGCCCCGCGCCGGAGCACGTCCAGCGTGGCCGCGGCCCGAATTCGCCCTCCCCGCAGCGCTTCACGCCATGGCCGGCCCTCCCGGCCGTCCCCGCCTATCAGATGCCCTACTACCCAGGACCGTCCCCGGATGCCCACGCGGGTCCCGCCGCGCCACGAAATCGTCGTCGCACCGTGGCGCTGGCCACCGGCGCCGCACTCGTCCTGGGCGCCGTCGTCGCTGTGGTCGGCATCGTCGCCGGCGGCTGGTTCGGCTCGACGCAGCTCGATATCACGGCCGCGCAGAACAGCATTCAGAAAGTGCTCTCCGATCCTGCCAACGGCTTCGGCACCGCCGTGACGGACGTAAAGTGCAATCGCGGCCAGAACCCCGCCGTCACGAAAGGTGGCACCTTCACCTGCACCGCCACCATCGACGGGACGCAACGTGAGGTCCAGGCAACCTTCACCGATGACAACGGCAACTACGACATCAGCGCCCCGCGCTAACGGAACAGCGCCGGCCCGAACGTCTCCCATCGTCGAAGAAAGGGGCACCATGAGTCACCCCGTCCGGCACGGCGCGCAGGTCTTTGCCTTGCTGCTGCTCGGTGCCGGTGGCGCGACCGGTTTCTATGCCACCGTATTCGGATCCCGGCCACCGTGTGCGATGCCGTGCGAGATGTCCACACGGGCTGCGCTGCTGGGGTGGTGGACGGTCGGCGCGGCTGCACTTGCCCTCGCGTCGTTGACGGTTCTCGTGGTGCGGCGCCGGCACGAGGCCCCCTGGCGGGCGTGGTACGCGCGGTACGCGCGTTGGCCGTGGTCGGTGGGATTGGACTCCCGGTCGCCGCGTATGGCTTCCACCTGTTGGGCGACGCCTACTCATCGCCCGTCCAGCTTGCCGTGCCCTCATCTCAGGTGCCACTGACCCTCACCGCGGCCGGGCTGACCTGGATCGGCCTGCTGGTCACGGCTTTCGGTATCACCGCCGATGACACCGCGCCCCGAACCACCCGGGCGGTAGCGGTCGCGACGGCGCTCGCTACCGTGGTGACGGTCATCGCCGTGCTCGCCACCGCCCAGACCGTCGAGTCCCAAGCCCGGGCAATCGATTCCACCACGGCTGCGGCGGTGCCCGTGCTCCCGCAGTCGGTCGCGCTGGACAGGCAGACCTTTCACGTGGCGACCGGCCCGCAGCGACTCGACCAGGAGCAGCCCGCGCAGGCCGTGATCGCGGCCGGAGCGGGATTCCTCGTCATCGACGAACAACGCGACACGATAACCGCATTCGACGCTGCCGGGACCGAACGCTGGCATTACCGGCGCACCGGTGATCTCGCGATCGGCCGGGTCAGCGCTTACGACAACGGCAGCACGCTGCTGGTCAGCCTGTCGGCCAACTCCCGCAGGTACCCTGACCCGGACTACGCCGCCATCGTCGCACTCGACGCACTCACCGGCGCCGTGTTGTGGACCTCGGCCGATCAGACACTCGTCGCCGCCGCCACCCGCAACAAGGAATCCCCATTCCTGGTTTACCGCCGCGGCCCGCGATGGACCGCGTTCGATGCGCGCACCGGTTCTCGGCGCTGGGCGGTCGACAACCCAACCCCGTGTGGTGCCGACAATCCCCAATTCGCGGATACCACCGACCGGATCGTTGCCCTGTCCTCGTGCCGTGGGTCGGGACGCGATTGGCGGTTGGTGGTCCTGGACCCCGCCACGGGGGCGGTGACCGGCACACTCACGCTGCCCGCTCCCCAGGAGGAGTTGGCCTCGCCCTCATTGCGGTTCACCGCCGCAGGCAGCACCGGAGTCCTGCTCTCCTTCAGCGCCGTGCGCGTCGCCGACAACCGCAACATCTCGATAGACCACTACATCGACGCCGATACTCTGCGCGTCGTGGGCCTGCCGCACGGTCGGATGGCGCAGGTCGATACCCCCGGTGGCGACCCACTTCTGGTGGGTCTCGACGGGACCACCATCCTGAACACCGATGGTTCTGCCCGATGTGCCTTTGCCAAGGGCGAGGGCCCGATGGATCACAGCGGCATCTTCGGACTCGAGCCGGGCACGGTCGCGTGGACACCGGACTCGGTGTTGTACCTCACCGCCGCCGACGGCCATCCCGTCCTGCACACCGCCCGCCGATCGGACTGTGCGCAGACGGGCGGAATCAGCCTCGCCGGGATGACCCGGGTTTACCGGGTTCTCGCCGTACCCGGCACGGCAGCCGTCTTCGCCGCCGAGTCCGACCACGACCCGTCCGATTCGACAACACTGTCGAATTATGTTGTCGGGCTGGGAGAGTGAAGCAGTTCACAGCTCCACGGGCACGTGCTTCTCGGCGCAGGCATCCGCGACAGCGGCGATGACGTCCTGGGTGCGCAACGTCTCGAGATCCTCGATCGTCACCGAACCCCGGTTGGTCCGGTTCTGCGCAGCCACCCGGGAATCACGCAGCCGCTCGGCACGCTCGACGATATTGCGGGCGAACCGGCCGTTCTGCATCACGTCGATGCCGTGGGTGCCGTCTGGTGCCAGATAGGCCCGCAGCTTGCGGCACGCCGCGTTCAGGGCATCCTGGGCAGCGGGTTCGATCACCGTCGCCCGTGGCCCGCCGTAACGGATGGCGATCTCGACCAGCTCGTCAGGACCGTAGGACTCGAACCGAAGCTTGCGGTTGAACCGGCCCGCCAAACCCGGGTTCACGGTGAGGAATTCGTCGACCTCTTTCTCATAGCCCGCACCGATGAAGCAGAAGTCGAACCGGTGCACTTCCAGCGCGACGAGCAACTGGTTGACCGCCTCCATACCGATCATGTCCGGGCGGCCGTCGTGGTGGCGCTCCACCAGGGAATAGAACTCGTCCATGAACAGGATGCGGCCCAGCGAACGACTGATCAGCTCATTGGTTTTCGGACCGGACGAACCGATGTGCTCGCCGCAGAAGTCGGCCCGCTTGACCTCGATGATCTCCGGGTGCCGCACGATGCCCAGCCCGGCGTAGATCTTGCCCAACGCCTCCGCGGTCGTCGTCTTGCCGGTGCCGGGCGGGCCGACCAGCAGCATGTGGTTGGTCTGATTGGTCACCGGCAGACCGTGTGCCAACCGCAGCGCGCGCACCTCGATCTGGTCTTCGAGTTCGGCGACAGCACGTTTGACGTCGGCCAGGCCGACCTGATTGTTCAGCAGCGCCCGGCCCTCGGCCAGGAGTTCGGTCCGCCGCTCGGCGTTCTCCTCCTCGGCACGCTCCTGCTCGGAGGTCTCTGTGGTGGCGTCCCACTTGTTGGTGCGGCTGTTGATCGTCTCCTCGTCGGTGACGACCAACTGAAGTCGTGGATCGGCCAGAGCCTGTTTGGCGGGTTCGATCAACACACCGTTGAGGCTGGCCTTGGACAGCCAGATCTGGGCCTTGTCCTCCTCACCGAGCTGCCGGTGAGCCATCCCCCGGACGTAGGCGAGATCGGCTGCGATGAGCGGGAATTCGAGTGGATCGATCGCGGTGACGGCGGTATCCAGCAGGCTGTGCCTGCGGGCCTCGGCGGTCGCCCGCTCCGAGCGCAGTTCCACCCGGTCGGCCCAATCCAGCGCCACCCGCCCCTGGCCCAGGTGCGCGGCGGCGTGTGCGGCCAACGCGTTGGTGCCGGCGGTGACAGCGGACATGATGATCGCCTGAGGCGGCAGCACCCTGGCTGCCTCGGCGATGACGTCCGGCCAGCGCTGGGTGGCGAACATCAGATATGCCCGCACATACTGCTGCCACTGGTGGTTCTCCCAGGTATCCAGCAGCGCCGAATCATCCAGTACTGCTTGCGCTTTCTCGTACTGCTTGTCGTCAACCAGGGCACTGGCCAACGCCAGGCCGGCGTGCGAGGCCTCGGTGACGGTGATCGACAGGTAGGGGCCGGCCTTGATCGGCGCGGCCAGCCGCACACCGATCCGGTTGGACTCCCGGTGCAGCCTGGTGCCGTAGGCATACAGCTGTTGCACAGTGTCCAAGGCGTCGTCGCCGGCGGCGATGCGCCCCAACCAGGCATCGGCCATCGACGGGTCGATGCCGGTGGCCTCGCGGAAGTGCCGCAGTGCGGTGGTCGGGTCGGCTTCCAGCGTCGCCATCGCCTGGTCGAACTGGCGACGGGCGGCCGCCGTGTCGGTACTACTGGTCATCGATCAGTCCGCCAATTCCAGCTCCGCCGATCTGATGCTGGTCGGTTCGGTTGACACGTAACGGTTCTCGGCACGGAATAGTTCCACCTCCACCATGTAGACGCTGCCGGCGGCACTCACCTCAACGGTGGCCGGGCCGACCTGGGTGATGATGACATCGGCCGCCGGGTGCTGGACCTCACTGGGGCGGCTCACCGAGATGACGGTGTTGGGCCGCGGCGCCGGGGTCACCGTTGCGTCCACCACGCTGACCGTGGTGCCCGACACGGGACGGGGCTGATCGGTCACCGCGATGTGCGGCATCCGCACGCTGTCCCAGCGGCGCAGATCGCGGGTGTGCACGGTGATCCGGTCGCCGGCGCCCGCCGTCCGGATGACGATGCGTTTGGCAATGCTGTCGTCCGCCGCGATGTGGATCCGGCTGAACTCCCCGGGGTCACCGAGCGGCAGCAGCAGCCGGTCGCCGGAGTTGACCTTGCCGAGCAGCACCCCGGACGGACCGATCGGCAGTACCAGCGAGGCGGGCAGCCGGCCGCGAGTGACGCCGTGCAAGTCGGGCCGGGGTCCGCACAGATTGGCCGCCACCGCGCCGGCCTGCTCACCGGGCAAGGTCTTGAGCATGACACTCGGCGGCGCCGTCGGGGTTGGGCGCTACGGACGGTGATGGTCGCGGTCGCGGTGCCGTCCGGGTACAGACTGATGTTCTGGATGATCCCGTCGGCACGCAGCGACCACGCCTGGGCCAGAACATCAGCGGTGATGTCTCGCGGCTGGTAGGCGTAGGTGGTCAGCCAGCCCGCGTCGCTGCGGGCGGTGCGCCAGCGCTGGTTGTGCGATTCCAGCGCAGTGCGGCCCAACCGGCGCTCCAGTTCCACCATGTCGGTGGCGGTCGCTATCCGCGCCCGGACCCCGCTGCAGCGCAGACTCACCGCGATGCGTTGGGCGGCGGCCAGTGCCGCGGTGCCCACCGTCGTCCGCCATTGCAGTGCGTCGGCGTTCGGCAGGGCCTGCAGCCGGATCACCAGCCAGGTTTCCCGCTGACCGGCATACGGCGGCGTGCCGATCAGCGTGTCGTACACCCGTGGATAGTCGCCGCTGCTGCGACGCCGCGAGCCCGCGGTGACCACGGACAGCGATTCGATGGTCAGCCCCAGGCTCTGTCGCATGGCCGGCAGCAGCGCACTCACGTCGACGGTGTTGCGGGTCTCGGTAGCGGTCGACCCGGTGAAAACCGTTGGGGTGTGCGCCTTGCCGAGTAGCTGGACCGCGACGATCGCCACCCCGTCCTGGTAGCGCACACCACCACCGGAGCGGTCGTTGGCCACCGTCACCGGCTCGGCCAGCACGATCGGACGGTTGCGCCGCAGGTAGAGCCCGACCCAGGACCACAGTGGCTGGCGCCGCCAGGGAATGGCGAACAGGATCAGTCCCAGTGCCAGGCTGGCGGCCGCGCCGAGGTAGCCGCCGACGATCCAGCCGACCAACCCGAGCACCAGCACCGCCATGATCACCGCGAGCTGGACCGTGGGGCGCCTCATCGCGCCCGCCTCGCCCTGCCGATGATGCTGGCGAGCAGCACCGCGCCCGCGACGACACCGGCGAAAATGAGCGCCATGTTGCGGGCTCGATGATCGGGCGCTGCCGGCGGCGGCGGGGGCGCGACCACCCGGGTCAGCGAGCCCGGTGCCAATCGGTCACCGGGAGGCACGTTGAACGTCAGCGCGGCGATCGGGTCGACCACGCCGTAGCCGACCTGATTGTCGACTCCGCGCGGCGGATTGTGTGCGGTCTGCAGGATGCGGTGGATCACCTGATTGGCCGTCAGATCCGGGTATTTCGCCCGCACCAGGGCCGCGACGCCGGAGACGTAGGCGGCCGAGAAACTGGTACCCCAGAACGGCATGTTCTTCTCGCCCGGCCGCACCGGCGGGTAGGCGTTGACCGGGCCGCCGGTCTGCGGCGACAGACCCATCACGCCGACGCCCGGTGCCGCCGCGGCGACCCACGGCCCGGCCAGACTCTTGGTGATCGGTGCGCCGCTGTTGTCCACCGCGCCCACCGACAGCACATAGTCGGAGAACCACGACGGCGACGAGACCGTCTTGACCTGGTGCCAGTCCCGTGGGTCGTTGGTGTCCAACGGGTCGAACGACGGGTTCTGTGCGCAGCCGTCCTCACCTTCGTTGCCGGCGGCGGCCACGATCACGGCGTCCTTGATCGTCGCCGCGTACCAGACCGCGGCACCCAGCGCGCGCTGGTCGAGCGGATCGGCGGCCGAAACGCAGGACGTCACACTGACGTTGATCACCTTGGCCCCCATGTTGGCGGCGTGCACGATCGCGCTGGCCAGGGTTGCCACGGTGCCCGCCTTGCGGCGGGCTTCGTTGTCGCCGGGCCCGGGGTTCTCCGGTTCGTAGGCCCGAGAGGACTGGCGGATCGAGATCACCGTGGCGTTGGGCGCCACGCCGGCGACACCGTCGGGTGCGCCCGGCGGCGGAGGCGGCACCTCGGGATCATCGGGTGCATTCGGGTCCGGGTCGCCAGGACCCGCCGACGGCTGATCCGGCGGTGGCGGTGGCGGCGGTGGCGGTGGCGGTGCCTGTTTGGTCTCGGTCACCGTCACCGGCGCCGGGGCGGCGGTGGGGCCGGGGGCGCCGGTGGTGCGCCCGGTGGGGGTGGCGCGGCGACGACCGGCGGCGGGCCGGCCGGCGGCGGGAACGCCGGATTCGGGGGCATCGGTGCCGGGGGTGGCCCGCCCTGCGGGGTGGCCGCGATCAGCGACGCGACGATGGTGCCGTGCGCATCGCAGTCCATCAGGCCGTCGCCGCCCATGATGTAGTCCCCGCCGGGCACCACCGGCAGCCGGGGACTCGGGTTCACTCCGGTGTCGATCACCGCCACCGGCACACCGTTGCCGGTCGAGTACTGCCAGGCCTTGCCGATGTTGAGCATCGCCAGATTCGGCGCCGGCAGAGCCACATTCGGATCGGCCACGGTGATGGTGCGAGCACAGATATTGCTCTGTCGCATGGGTTGGTCGGGGCGTGGCGGCCCGTCCGGCGGGACCAGGGTCGGGTCGACCGTTGGCGGTGGGATCGCCTGCGCTGAAGGAACGTTGGCGACGATCGCGGTCAGCAGCACCACCATCGCTGCCGCGGCGATCCGCTGGGTGACCTCACCCGTCATCGCGGTTCATCGCATTCTCACCCAGGTGAACAAGCCACCGATCCATGCGGCCAGCGGAAAGGCCGCCACGATGGCGGCCAGCTCCAGCCATTCGGCGATCATCCGGACCAGGGGGTGAAGCGGGTGACCGGAACCAGCAGCGCGGCGGCCAGACCGGCGCAGGCGAAGACCGCCAGGGCCAAAGTCCCCCACAGCAGCGCCGCACCCGAGTCCGCCGGAGCGCTCAGCACATACCGGACGACGCCGAGGCACAGTGCCGCGGCGGCACCGCACACCAGAGCGACAGCCTGGCGCTTGTCGGCGAATGCCCGGCCGCGGCTGATGAAGATGAGCACGAACAGCCCCGCCAGCACCGCGGCCGCGTTGCTCTTGTCCCGGCCTGGCATCAGGGTGGCCCACACCGCCGCGGGGAGTGTCGCTGCGGCGGCCACGCAGATGCCGGTGAGCACACTGTTCGCCCGTTTGGCCGCCGCCGCGATCATGTCACCGGCCGGGGTGGTGTCCGGGTTGGGTTCGTCGTCGGCTTCCTCGTCGACGGGGGTGACGGTGTCGACCGGCAGTCCGTCGCTGCGGCGGAACAGGTCTCGCCCGGTGATGGATCCGAAGTGGGGTGGGCGGATTCGCGCCGTCCACAACGCGAACGTCGGAGCCAGGGTCAACAGCAGCAGCAAGCCGATCAACACACACATGCCGAGCCACTGCCCCGGGATCGGCCGCCACATCCGAGCCAGGGCCACCAAACCACCGATGGCGCACAGTGTTACCACCACCGCGGCCACCGTCAGATAGCGCTGGGTCGCCGCGACCACGCCCGCGGTGAGCACGGCGGCGGCCAGCCCGGCGATGAACAGGTGCGCCGCTCCGACCCCACCGGGTGCGGCGGCGGCGAAGGCCACCGAGAGCAGCGGTACGGCCAGCCAGGCGAACCCACCATGCAAGTCGGAGCGCTGCGGCCACCACCGCCAGACCGAGCCGGCGCCGACGGCGAAGAGAATGCCCAAGGCTCCGGTCACGATGGCCGGGGTCAGCGCGTCGGTGTGCAACCGCGTGTGGATGCCCAGGCCGAGGACCGTCACCGCGATCATCGCGCACAGCGCCATCGCCGTGTGTGCGGCGGTGTCGGCGGTGACCGGGGCGAAGAGCCGCTTGCCGACTCGGGCCAGGCCGGTCGACAACGACTCGTACTGTGGCTCGAAGGACTCCCCCTCCTGGGCGGGCACCAGCACGAGGGTGGCGCCGTCCTCGACACCGAGCTCGTCCAGGGTCTTGGTGACATCGAGCCGAGTCCCGTTGGCCCGGTTCAGCTCATAACCGACACCGGGGTCCAGGCCGGCTCCTCCGCGGCGCTTGAGTTCCTCGTCGAGCAGTTCGACCACGTTGTCGATGAACACCTCGACCGGCACCGACGCCGGATAGACCTGTGAGACAAGGTGTTCGCCGCAGATCACCGCGACGGCGCAGCGAGCCGGGAACGAGACCTTCGCCATCAGCGTGGCCTGTCGGCGTCCGGGATGTACTTGTCCGCAAGGGCAGCAGTGATCTCGAACAACCGCAGCCGAGTCTTCTTCTGCAACTCGTGTTGGGTGTCGATAATGCCGCCCTTGGCCAAATGCTGGTCATAGGGCATGAATTCGACGGTGGCGCCGGACTGACTGAATCGCTCGGTGAGGTACGCCCTGGCGTCGGAATCGTAGTTGTTGCGGCTGTCGTTGAGGATCACCATGCTGCGTGACACCAATTCGTGGTAGCCCAGTGACCGCAGCAGGTCGATCGACCGGGTGACCGGCAGCGAGGTGTCGGCGGTCAGACCCGAGACGAACACCAGGGTGTCACAGGCATCGAAGACGGCCTTCATGACGGGATGTTCCAGATCGTCGGCGGTGTCGACCAGGATCACGTTGTGGGTGCGGCGCAGCCGCGACAACACGCCGGTGAACATCGCCGGCACCAGCGGACGGGGTTGGTCGGAGACCCGGTTCCCGGCGAGGACGTCGAGCCCGATCTGGTTCTGCCCCAGATGTTCTCGAATGTCGGCGTAGCCTTGGACATCGGTGTCGTTGAGGACGGCCGAGTAGTCGCCCGGCGGCGCCTCGTCGATGCGACCGGCCAGCGTGCCGAAGCCGGGTGCGGCATCGATGGCCACCACGTTCTCCGGACGGCACTCGCGGAATACCGCGCCGATGCTGGCCGTCATCGTCGTCTTGCCGACCCCACCCTTGCCGGAGACGAACGCGATGACGTATTGCTTGCGGATGTGCCGGCGGATCCGTTCCCGCAGCTCACGGTAGTGTCGCTCGGCCGGCGACTCGCCCAGGTTGATGCTCTTGAACGAGATGTTGTAGATGAACTTGCGCCAACCCGACCCGGGCGGAATCTTGCGGGGCGCCACCATGTCCGAGATCCGCAGGGTGCCCGACACCGAATCCTGTTGTTGATGACGACCGTTCACGTCGTGCCCCGCCGACCCACCTGGGGCTGACCTATTTGCTGAGTCATTCCAGGGATTGGTCACGATGCCGATGCTAACACGTTGACCAGGTGCATCATCTACACCACTTTCCGGTACGAAAACCATGACTCTTCCGCAGGTAGACGACGCAACATCGCGCCGACGGCGGTGGCGATGTTCGCGGGGTTACCCGGCCCGATCACCACCCACCGCTTTCCTCCTCTGGGGATTTGCTCAGTGAGGATCCGACCCTCCGGGGTGTCGATGACGGTGACGGTTCCTGGCTCGACGTATGTACGGTTTCGCGCCCCTTCGACACCGGACTGCAACGCGACGATGCTGGCGGCCGCCGACTTCCCCGCGTCGGCGGCGAGCATCAGGAACCGGAGTTGGTCGGCCTCGATACGTTGGTCGAGGAGCAGGCTCCGCAGTGCGGCGATGTCGGCGGTCCCCGCCGTCAGCAGATCGGCGTCGAGGGTCACCGGGCGTAGCGGCGCCGGTTTGGCCGCGCCGCAGATCCGCTCCAGGAATTGGCCGATCAGCGCGGTCGCGTCGCCCTCGGCGCTGGCGACTCCGGCGGGAGCGATACGGACCAGGTCATCGGCGCGCTCGATGGACACCCACCACTGCCCGAAGCGCGCCAGCAGGGCACGGACCGGCGCGGCGTCGGCCGGAGTGCTGACCATGGTCAGCAGGGCGACATCGCGGCGGGCCAGCACGGTCAGCCACTCGACGACCGCCGGGTCCACCACGCCCGCCTGGTCGATCACCCCGGATTCCAGCAGCTCCAGCGCAACGGGATGCATGAGCGCGTGGTGGACAGACTCCACACTCGGAATATGCGGGCGCAGGCCGAGCTCGGGGCTGATCACCTCGAGTCGCGTGAGTACCTGCAGCACCCACAGCCCATCAACAGTGGTGGTGAGCACGGTTCCCCCAACATGGTTCGGGGCGCGCGCCGCAGGCGCACACCCCGGACCGTTTCTCAAGAGGCCTACGCGAAGTAGGACACGCTCGCCTGGTCTGTGCTGATCGCATCTTCCAGCGCGTTGTTGATGACGCTGCCGTGCCGCGCGACGGTCTCGATGAGGCTTTCCAAGCCCTTCAGCATCTGCATCTGCGCGTCGTTGAAGGCGGTCGCGGCCTCACCCTGGAAGAAATCGGCGACGGCGTTCGTGCGGCGGACGAGATCGTCGTGGATGTCCATCAGCTGCGCCGCGCGCGCACCGACGTCGCCGGCCAGTTCGGAGACTGCGCCGTGGTTGTAGGTGATCGTGTAGGTCATGTCGACTCCTCGAAGTCCAGGTGGTTAGGGGCGGATTGGTCAGGCTGACTGGGCGAAGCTGAGGTTGTGCGCGGCCTGGGTCTCGTGCTCCTCCATGTGCGCGGCAGCACGGCCGAGCCCTTCAGCCAGGCGGGTGCCGCCCATGACGGCCTGATTCAGGTCGTGGTTGATCTGGGTAGCGGTCTGCCGCGAGGCGTCCTGGCCCATGCCGGCCCACGCGGCGGCTCCGATGTTCTCGTGTGTGGTGAGGTAGCCGTTCGCGATCGCCGTCGCATGCTCCAGCGCCGAGGTGATCGCGTTCTGCGTATCTCGCAACATTTCCGGTGTTACAACGACCGCGCTCATTTGCTTCTCCTTACCGAATTTCCCCCAGGAAGCTGGGCTTCACCTCAGTCTAGACCGTTATCGAAGGCTGTCACTTCACCAATCCGCAAAGGGAAGACCACGGGACAAAAGGTGTAGTTGTGTTTGCTGTGAAGAAATGTCGTGCCGTTTTAACGGTTGACGGACTCGCTAATTTCGCTGAGGAGCGTCGTCCAGGACGACGCGGGCGTGGGTGATGTAGTCCTTACTGTCCTTGCCGTCCTGACCCTGGCCGCGTCCCAGCATGCCGGCGGTGGCCGGCGACATCGGCATGGGAGAGCCGCCGACCGGGCCCGTTGTGGTCGGCCCCCGAAGTTCGGCGGGGTTGAGCAACGCCGAGCGCGCTCCGGCCGGCCGACCGCCCTCAGCGTCGAAACTGCTGGTGGGCCGGGTGTAGCTGGTCAAACCGGCACCCGGATAGCCGCCGATTCCACCGCCACCGCCACCGATGCCCGCACCCCCACCGCCGGCACCCCAGCGGCACTGACCGCGCTCACCCGCTGCGCCAGCCCGGCGTCGACGGCGGCATCGGTGGGTTTCATCGAGCCGAACATGCCGCCCAACGAACCCATCATCGACTGCGGCATGCTGGCCAGCCCCTGGAAAGCCTGCGGGAAGGCCTGCAATGCCTGCGGCACCATCTGCGTCAACGACTGGACGGGCTGCATCATCGAGCTCATCTGCGACGCCATGTCGCTGGGTGCGCCGGCCGCCTGGGAAGCACCTTGGGTCGCCGACTGTGCGGCCTGCGCCGATTCCCGCATCGCCACAGATGCGCCGTCGGTCACCGCCGACTGGCTGACGGCCGCGGCCGCGGCAGCCGGAGCGCCCGGGGACGCCGCCATCGGGGCCAACGGTGGCGGAACCGCCAGCGCCGCGGTCAATGCGCTCAGCGCGGCGGCGTAGGCCAGTCCCACGCTGGTGTTCTGCGGCCAGTGCTCGCCGTAATACTCCAGTTCCAGCTCGGCGATCCGCGGGCTGAGCTGCCAGAGCGTCAGCGGGTTGATACCGATGTCGAAGGCGCATTCGGTCCGGTTCTCGGTGCTGACCGCCGACGGGATGACCGCCGAGCGCGCGGCGCCGAAGGCGTCGACGGCGGCCGCCGCGATCGGCACCTTCGCCTCTGCCCAGCTCTGCCGCAGGGTGTCCGACGTGTTGAGCATCGTCGCCGAGGTCCCGGAGGCCACCGCACCGGCACCCTGCCATTCGGCGAGCGTGCCGACCGTGTTGACCGCCGACACCGCCACACTCGCGGCGATGTTCGCCGCTTCGGCCGACCACGCCAGCCCGTTGGCGATGGTCGCGGCCGGTCCCGGAGCCACCTCGAAGATCAGCGCGTTCTCTTCGGGGGTTCGAATGGTCCAGCCTGGGTCAAGCACGGCAACCTCGATCTAGAGGGCGGCAGCTGCCGCCCGCAGCGCCTCGGTCGCGTCGTAGGTGAGGCCGGCCAGTGACTGCGCCCCGGAATACATCCCGCGCTGGGCGACATGCTCGGCCGCCGAGGCCACGTAGGCGGCCCCGGCGGCGTTGAGGGCAGCGGCGAACTGCGCGGAGTCGGCGTCTACCGCCATCGGCGTGACACCCACCAGGGCGGCACTGGCCGCGGCGGTGCCTGCACCGAGTTCGGCGGACACCCCTGCTTCGGTTGCCGACGAAGCAGCGATCGCGGTCGGGATCACATTCATGAGCGTCACGGTTCCTCCTCAGGTTGGTGCGGTCATTCCTGCATTGCTTGTCAGTGTACGACCGTATTGGGTTAGCTATCGACTCGATCTTTTGGGTTCACAGCGAATGGTCTGTCAACGGTCAGCCTTGCGATCCAACCAATACCCCCTCGATGGATCCCTCCGTCGTGACCAGCAAGGCCCGGCCCGGCGGAAGTTGCTGGGCACTCACTCGCCCGAAGACTTTGACCGTCGCTGGATCGTTGTCCATGAATAGCGTCGGCGCGCGCGAGGCGGTGAGCTTCTGCAGGAACGGGTTCATCACCGATACGCCGGCCCAGTTTCCCGGCAGTCGCGAGGCGATCACGTGGATGCCGATCTCCCGACTGCGCTCGATCAACGGCCACAGCGGCGCCGTGGCCGCCGGCTTGCTGACCAGCCCGCTAGGACGAAGCTCCTGCTCGTCGTCGATCAGGATGAAGTGGTGGGGGCCCTGCCACTGCGCCCGGTTGAGCAGTTCGTCCTGGGTCAGACCCGAAGGCGGAAGCCGATCCAGCCCGATCTGCGCCAGCTCGGCGATCACCTGGTCGATGTCGTCCTGGGTGTAGGCGTAAGCCCGCACATGCGGTCCCTGGATCTTGCCGATCAGGCTGGTCTTCGGATCGATGATGGTGATCTGCGCCTGCTCCGGGGTCAGCCGGGCGGCGATCGCCTGCCCGAAGGCTGCCAGGGTGCTGGTCTTGCCGCAGCCTTGCCTACCCACCACCAGCAGGTTGGGCACCTGCCGGGACGGCAGGGCCACCGGTTGCAGTGCGCTCTCCCCGATGGCGAACGGCAGGTCGAGCTCGTCGGCCGCGGTGGATTTGTCGTACGCCGCGACGATGTCGCGCAACGCGATCCGCTCGGGGAGTCGCGCCAGTGTCTCCACCTTGCCCGCACCGGTCTGGGCGGCGATGACCTGGCCGACCTGGCGGGTGTTCACCCGCGCGCCGTCTGGACCGACGATCTCGGGCAGTCCGACCAGCAGCTCCTGGCCCCTTCGCGTGACCCCGAACCCGGGGCGGTCCAAGGTGTTACGCGCGGCTCGGCGATGTTCCATGCCGGTGCCCATCTGCGTTTCGTCAGGATTGCTCAGCCGCAACTGGATTCGTGCGTTGGAGACGTTGAGCAACGCCTGCTTCTGCCCGACCAGCCAGCCGCTGGCACTGGTCGCGACGTGCACGCCGTAGGACAACCCCTGGCGGGCCAGCGTGATGGCCCGATCGCCCATGCCGGCGTCCTTGTCGTAGAGGTCACCGAAGTTGTCGATGACCAGGAACACGTCGCCGAACTTGTCGTCGGGGTCGGTGCCGCCACCACCGGCGGCACCGAAGCGGCGTTCCCGGAACTCGGAGATGTCCATCTGGTAGCGCTTGAACGAGGCTTCCCTGGCGCGGATGATGCCCTCGATGGTGGCCAACGTCCGTGAGACGCCTTCGCTGTCGGTCAGGCTGACGACGCCGGCCACGTGCGGCAGGTCCTCCACCGGATACAGCGAGGCGCCGACGCAGAAGAACGTCACCCGCTCGGGCCGGTACATCAGTGCCGCAGAGGTGATGAGCGTCATCAGCGTCGTCGATTTCCCGCGCTGTGCGGTGGCCACCACCATGATGTTGTCCATCTCGGCGTCGATGACGTGCACCCGCTGCGCGTGCTCCTCCGGGAAGTCCTCGATCCCCAACGGGAACACCAGCCCCGGGTTCTGGCCGTAGTCCTGCCACCATGGCTTGCCGCGCCACCGTTGCACCAGCGCGTCGGCGGTCTCCCCGACCTCCAGGGGCGGCAGCCAGATCTGATGCGGCGCCCGTGCCGGGTGCGAGATCAACGACTCCCGGATGACGTCGAGCAGCTTCTTCTTCTTGAAACCGTCTGCGTGGTAGAGGAATTCATCGGGCTCATCCGGAGCGTCGGCAACCGCCAGCGCTGCGCTGTCCTCCGCCGACAGCGGCTGGTATTCCCATGTCAACGGCCGCGGCTGGGTGAAGCTGACGTCCACTGTTGCGTCGGTGTTCACCACCTTCTTGGGGACCACGAACGGCGCCGACACGTAGAAGCAGCGGAACTGCTCCAACTCGCGCGGGCCCACTTTCAGCAACCCGTATCCCGCTTCCTTGGAGGGCAGGTGCAGGGCGGCGTCACTGCCGATGACATCGCGGGAATCCTCTGCGGTCTCCGCACGCAGCGCCACCCGGAAAGCGATGTTGCTTTTGGCTTTACTGAGCGAGGACAAGTCCAGGCGCTGACCACCGAGGGTGAAGAAGACGTTACAGCCGCGGCCCTCCTGGCCGATGTGGATGACCAGGTCTATCCACTCCGGGTGGTGGTGGAACAGCTCCAGGTACTCGTCGATGATGACCAGCAGGATCGGCACCGGCTCCAGGTCGCGGCCGGCCAGTCGCATCTCTTCGTATTCGTTGGCGTCGCGGGCGCCAGCCTCCTTGAAAAGCCGGTAGCGACGGGCAATTTCACCGTCGATGGCCTTACGCATCCGCTCAGCGAGATGCCGGTCGTCCTTACCGAGATTGGACAGCGACCCGGCCACGTGCGGCAGGCCCTCGAGGTCCTGGGCAGCGGACTCGAACTTCATGTCGACGAAGATGACGATGAACGTCTCCGGCGAGTGGGTCAGTGCGATGCCGTTGCACAACGACAGGAAGTACTCGGACTTACCCGAGCCGGACGTCCCGATCACCACGGAATGGAAACCGAAACCGCCGAAGTCCTTGGCCCGCAGCACGATATACTGCAGTTCGCCGCCCGGTTTGACACCGACCGGCACCACCGCCCACTTCGGATCACCGCGGCCGCGGCTTTCCGCCCACAGCCGATCGACGTCGAGGCGCCGCGGATCGCTGATACCCAGGGCGCGCAACAACTCGCCGCCCTGACTGTCGGTCTCAGACAGTTCCCCCGCGGTCATCGGCGACCAGCGCGCCAGCGCACGGGCATACCGGTCCGCGGTGCTCTCGGCGAGCATGTCGGCGACGGCGTAGAACGCTCCGCGATGACGCAGCCGACCTTCACGCAGCTCGAAACGCTCTTCGTCGGCCGAGAACCCGACACCGACACCCTGGCGAGATGCCAGCCGCAGCACCGTGATTCCAGCCATTCCCTTCTGGCCGGTGATGCCTTCCCACTGCTCTGGCGTACCAACGTTGTCGTCGACGATCACCCAATGCGGGCCCAGCGCGCCGCTGGCGGCGGCCTCCATCGGCGAGAGCATCGTGGTCGGGCTCGAACCGCTCGGCGGCGCCCACGGACCGCGGCCCTTGCGGTGCAGCTCGGAATCCAGCGCATCCTCGAGTTCGGTGGGCGAGGTGAACACCAGCCGCCGCAGCCCGCACGCGTCGAACATCTCGTCGTGCTGATTGTGCGGCAACCACACCAACCACGACCAGAGTTCTGGATGCCGAGTGACCACCATGAGTTTGATGTCGTTGGGACTGTGGTAGACCGCCAACTCACACAACACCGCCCGCATGAACGAGTGCAGGTCGTCGGGATCGGCGCCGACGAAGCTGAAGCCGGGCCGCGAACGCAGGCTCAGCACCTTGCCGACGCCACGGATCTTGCTCTGCTCCAGGATGAAGTCGCGCAGGGCGCGGCCGGTCACCGGCTCGAGCTCCTCACCCACGGGCACTTCGGGCCACTGCAGCGACACCGCGGAGTCGGCGGCCGATTGCACGCCGATGCCCAGGCGCACATCGAGGAAATCGGCGTCGGTGGGCCTGCGCTCCCACATCCGCGGGCCACCGATCACGGTGTCCAACTCCTGCGGATCGCCGTGGACGAACAGTTGGCTGCGACGCTGATCCTGCGCAGCGCGCTGCACCTCATCACGGTCGTCGTCGAGCTGGCGGAGATACATCCGCCGCTGCTTTTCCTGTTCGCCCCAACTGATTCGGCGGCCACGGCCGAACCGGCCGCTGAACATCAGGGCACCGAACCCGACCAAACCGACCATCGGGAAGAACCCCGATTGCAACGACCGGACCCCGGAGGTGTACATCACCACCAGCGTGCCGATGATGCCCACCAGCAACGCCGGCAGCGCGATCATCAGCAGGATGTTGCGTGGTTCTCGCTCGGGTAGTGCCAGCGGTGGCGCCACCGCCACCCGGACCGGCGGCACGCTCGGAGCGGGCTTGCGAGCGCCGCGAACGAATCCCCTCTTGGACACCGCTACCCTCCCGCGTTCTGTTGATTCACCGGAGCCACCGCCCCGCCGGGATCGATGGTGTCGCGGGCCAGCAGGGCCGTCGCCCGGTTGATCGCCGGTCCGGCGGCGAAGGTCCGCAGGATCGGCCACGGCGCCTGGACCGCCCGGCGCGGATCCAAGCCGAGTGCCTGCAGCGTGTTCTGGTCCCATTCGATGCCGTACCGGACACCTTGCGGCGACACCCAATACAGGCTCTCGCGGGTGTCGGAGGTGATCGCCCCGCTGGTCGACGCGACGAAGTTGGCGGCACCCGGCAGCATCAGCGTCTGGCTGGCCTCCACCGAATCCGGGTCGCGGCTGTCGCGCACCAGCGCCACCACATGGGAGTCCATGCTCTCCGGTGTCGGTAGACCGCGGCCACTGAAGAACGTCACGCTGGCCTGCCGGTCGGTGGTCTGCTTCTGCCAGCCCACACAGGTCACCGGATTGGCATCGGTGTCAATGAAATCCAGCTTCCCGGTCGGGTAGAAGCCGACGTTGAGCTCGGTCACTTCGGGGATGTCCACCAGCTTGTCGGGCGAGACGAGCTGCGGTGTCGTCGTGCCCTGGCTGTCGGCGGTGCGCAGTAGGTCGGCGACGAATCCGGTGACTTTCTGCACCCCGTCGGCCAGTAGCACGTAGAAGCCACTGACCGCGCCGGTGGCGTCCTTGGTCTCCAGGACCCGGCCCACCACCGAGTCCGGCAGCAGGGTCGACGGGCTGCCCGCACCCGGGATCACCGGCACCACAAGAGGTTCGGTGGCCGGCATGGCATCGAAGAGGGCATTGGAGATTGGGATCGGCCGAGTGGTGCCCGGGTCGAGTCCCAGGTTGAACGTCACGGATCGGTCAGCCGGGTCGATCTCGGTGCGCTGGCCGTTCCAGATCAGGTAGGTACCGTCACCATGAGTCGCGAGGACGGCTTGCGTCGCGCGCATGGCCTGGGCGCGGCCGCCCGGTGAGAGAACGCCGGCGATGGCGGTGACCACCGGCGGCTGACCACTGCCGCGGGCCGGGGCCGTGTCGCACAGCGACCAGGCCGACACCGGATTGGCCGCGATGCTCAGGTCGTCGGGGACACCGGGGATCCCGATCATCGGCCCGGTCGGATACTTGGCGATTTCGGCGGCGTTGACCCAGGTCGGCGACGATGAGCTGCCGGTCGCGAGCCGGGCCGAGGTCAGGTTCAGTGCCGGGTAGAGCCGGTCGTTGATCTTGGCGTACAGCGCGCCGGTGTCCCGGTTTCCGATGATGTTCGACTGACCCACCAGACCAGCCGGCTTCATGAAGTGCAGCAAGGCCATCCACCCGCACCCGATCAGCACGAACACCATGGATAGTGCGACGGCCGCCTGCTGCTTGCGGTCGTCGTGCTTCATCCGCACGGAGAACCGGGTGATCGCCGCCCGCAGCCGGCGGTTGTAGAACAGGTGACCGGAATTCTGGTCCCGGTTCGAGAGGTTCAACGGCACGGGTGGTCTCCCCCGGTCAGCAACTCGAGCGCGGGGCCGACGACCGAGCGTGGTGCGTCACCGCAACCCACCCCCGTAGCGCGCCTGGTTGTCGGTCTCGGCCTCTTCCCGCAACGCGGCGAAGGCGAGGTTCAACCGGTCGGTCAGCTCTCGATGGCTGTAGTCGGTCACCACCGCCGGGTGCAAGGTGAGGTCGATGAGTTTGCCGTCGGAGTTCGCCACCGCGTGAATGTCCCCCATGTCGACGCTGTAGGTGATGGTCTCGGCCTGCGCGACGAGCGCCTCCCACCGCTCGGCAGCCTCGTCAAGCTCGCGCAAGACCGCATCGACGAGATCCTTGTCGCTAAGCTCGCGATCACTCTCGGATCCCGCCACCTAGCCAGTATGTCGAGCGTCGCTACCTGCGTCAATTCACCTTCACAGGGAGCGGGCTAGCGGCTTGGAAGATTGCCCAGCAACGTCCGTCTGTCCCACGCGTCACGCTCCGGCGCCCCAATGACTCCCCGACGGCGCGTTGAGTGCCTCGAACCAGGCGAAGTGATAGTTGGCCGACATGTGGTCGCCGACGGCGATCGCCTCGGTGGCGGCCAGCAGCAGGCAGTTGCTCAGGGTAACCGCGTCGACGTCGGGATATTGGGCCAGCAGTTGGTAGCGGGCGGTGTCGAGGTGCACACGCAGGACGTCGACCTCGGCGTCGACCACGCCGGTACGCGCGGCCCCGGCCTTGGCCAGGGTGTGCACCATGCGTGGCAAACCGTCCCGCCAGTGAGTGGCTTCCGCGAGTTTCCAGCCGAGATCCTCGACGGGCGGCAGGTCACGGGGCCCGGCCGAGGTGGCGATGTCGGAGCGTGCCGCACCGAACGGGTCACCGGGGTGGTAAACCGCGGTTCGGACGACGTGGTCGAGCAGTTCGGTGATCCGGCCGACGCGGCGGCCGGGCGCCGGCACCTCGACTCCGGCCGGTAGCCGGACCCCGGGCGGGATCCAGCCGTGTGCGAGGTCGGTGACCAGCACAACCGTCCCGTCGGCTCGCTCGCCGACGGCCCACCGCAGGCCGGGTTCCTGACGCGCCACGAACTCCAACAGCCGGTGCAGGCGGCGGTCGTCGGGCTCGTCGGCTTCGCGCGGCCGCGGTGTCACCGGCTCCGGGATGACGGGCGGTGGCGGGACCGGCGGCGGCTCCGGGATCGGCGCCTGGGTCACCGGCTCCGGTGCTGCCGGCTGCGCGATCGGCGGCGCCGGTTCGACCAGCTCGGGTTCGACAGGCTCGGGTTCGATCACGACGGTATCGATTACCTGGGTGTCCTCCGTGCCGGGCACCCATGCCGGCGGCGTCACCGGTCCAGCCGGGAGACTCAACGTACCGGTGTCGAATCCCGTTGCACCGGAACGCAACTGCCGAACCGTCGACTCGACCCGCAACACCGCGAAGGCTCGGGCCACATTGATGATCCGGGCTTCTTCGGCCCGGCGAGCGGGCTCGGCCAGTCGCGCATGCCGCAGCGCGCCCAGCCGATCGTTCGCCGAGGAGGCGATGCGCTGCAGATCGTTCTTCAAGTGCTCGGCAACCAGCGCCGTGGCGGGAGTGACAGTCTCCAACTCAGCCGGCCACAGCCCGCCGATGACCCAGGGCGTGCAGTCGGCGGGCGTGGCGAACGTCGGCACCGAGAGGGCCTGTTCCGTCGCCCTCTTCAGGCGCCTGCGTGCCGCGTTCCGACCGAAGATCGCCACGGCGAAAGCCTACCGTCGATCGCCGAGCTGTCAGTTCGGTCGCGACCGGCCCGACCTGCGCAGTTCGGCTAGCAGGGAACCACGCCTCCGGTCGGGGCGAAACACAGGCAGGGATCCGCGCCGGGGGTGTAGTACGGCTGACCGTCCGGGGTGTAGCAGGGCAGTTCACCCGGGTACGCGGGCGCCAGCGGGTAGCCCGGCGGGATCGCATACACAACGGGGTTCACACCGACCGGGCCGACCACACCGCCGACCCCCACCGGGCCCACCGGGCCAGCAACCGGACCCACGCCGCCGACACCGACCGGGCCGGCGGGGCCGACGACCGGATCACCCGGACCGATGGGGCCGCAGCCGCCGCGGCAGTCGGCCGCCGCCGTCGATGCCGTCACGAGCGAACCCCCGACAGTGCCGCCACAACCAGCAACGCGGTTGCAAACTTCTTCACGTTCCGCTCCGTTCTTCTCGACCAGGAAAAGAAACTGCCATCGTGCAGGTGAGGCAGTATATTCCACTGGCACACCGATGGTGTGCGGCATTGCACTAGATCCTTGGCAAATACCTGTGTCGCCGCCTGTCGCTAGTCCAGCGGCTGGTTGCGGCGCAGCCCTTTGTAGATGCCACGCCGCACGATCCAGGGCATCAGTACCCGATCGATCGACCAGGCCGGGAACCGGTAGGCGGTCCCGTTGGGCGCGAACACCTCCAACCCGTCGGGCTGGATGCCCAGGACCGAACCCCAGCGGCGGCGGGGTGGCCGGTAGGTCTTGAGCGGGCGGTCGGCCAGGGTGGCCATGATGTTGTGGGCCAACAGTCCGTCGGCGCGGGCCCGCGCCGACGCGCGCAGCGGGTCGGTGGCCGCGACATCGCCGATCGCGAAGACCCGGTGGTGACCGCACAGTCGCAGCTCCGGGGTCACCCGGACGAATCCCTGTTCGTCGAGCAGCTCCGGGGGAGCCAGCCGGTGTTGGGCCGTACCCGCCCGATCGCCCAGAGCACCGCATCGGCGCCGGCCGCTGGCTGCCCGGTGCTCCACTCGACGGTTCCGGCGGTGATCTCCTCGCCGGTGAAGCCGTCCGGCAGCACCGCACGGTGCCCCGGATGCAGTCGGACCCCACGCTCGATCATCTTGTGCCGCACCCGATCCCAGGTTCGCCGATGGTGCTCCACCAGTGCCCGCTCGCCGGGGAAGTACAGATCGACCCGCTTACCCGGCCATACCGTCGCGATATTGGCCGCCGCGCTGACGGCGGCCGCTCCGCCCCCCACGACCATGACCGAAGCAGCGTCAGCCAGCCGGGCATGGGTGGCGGTCAGATCGGCGGCGATCTCCGCGGACGTCTGCACGGTGGGCCGGCGCCAGAAGCCATTGCTCACTCCGGTGGAGATCACCAGGACGTCGTAATGCTCGGCGACCGGGGCGCCGTCCGGGGCGATACCGGAGACGACGCGGCTTTCCAGGTCCACGCCGGTCAACGTCGCCTGGACGGTCCGCACCGAGTCCAGTGCCTTGAACTTGTCGAACGGGATCCAATTGTCGCGGGCCCAGTCTTTCGGCCTGGCCACCCGCACCCCGAGTTCCTGGCCGCTGACCAGGGCGGGCTTCACCGAGATGCCGACGACATCGGCGTGGCGGGTCAGCCGGATGGCGGTGAGCACTCCGCTGTCGCCGAAGCCGGCGATGACCACTTTCGGCTTGTTCACACCCGAGCCTTTCTGGGCGGCCGCGGAACCAGCATCGGCACCCGGTCGATGACGTCCTGATACTGCGGGCGACGGTGCAGGCTTCGACTCTCCATCAGCGGGATACTGGCCCCCAGGAACATGGCGATCATCGCGAGGACCCCGATGAACAACCACCATGCGTCCCTCGGCGAGGCCGCCACCCCGAACAGCGCCATCGCCAGCCAGAAGCCGATCTCACCGAAGTAGTTCGGGTGCCGGGACCAGGCCCACAGGCCCTGATCCATCACCGCGCCGGGCTGCTTGTCCCGGACGAAGCGGTGCATCTGGGTGTCGGCCACCAGTTCGAGGGTCACCGCGGCGAGGCCGACGCCGAACGCTACCCAGCTCAGCCACACCAGACCCGCACCCGGGGTCGTTACCGCTACATACACCGGCAACATGCCGAGGAACACCTGCAACGTGGGAAGCAGGTGAATCCCGAACAGGTCGGCGACGAATTCCCACCTGCCGGCCTTCTCCCGCAGCACCGGGTAACGCCAGTCCTCGTGGTGCAACCCGGGGAAGCTGTAGGCCCAGTTCGCGGTCAGCCGCACCGCCCAGTAGCCGACGACGACCGCGACCAGCCAGCACCGCAGCGAATCCAGACCGAGCGGCCCGGCGGCCCACCAATAGGCCAACAACAGCGGCGGGATCACGCTCCAGTAGGCGTCGTAGAAGCTCGAGTTGCGGTAGGCGCGGCTGAAGATGAAGACCACCAGGGTGGCCAGCAGATCAGCGGTGAGGGCGTCGAGCCAGAGCCGCCCGGTGGCCGACGGCCCCAGAACAGCCACGCCGCGCCGGCGGCGACCGCGACGACGTAGGCGATGGTGACCACGTACAGCGATCCCGCCCTGGTCGGCTTTACCGTCATGCAGCCTCCTACATCGACGTGGCGCCGCTTGCATGCGCCCGCTTCGACCGCGGCCGAACTGTAACACGTTCTAATTCGACGCTGCCACGCCTTCAGATCCGACGTTAGAAGCGCCCAAAGGCGGGTACGCGCGGGCCATGACTGTCGAGGCCTCGCCCCTGCGTGCTGCGGTCCGCCGCCCGTTTCCGGCGCGCATGGGCCCGCCCGGGAACCTGGTCTACAAGCTGATCACGACGACCGATCACAAGCTGATCGGCATCATGTACTGCGTCGCCTGCTTCGTGTTCTTCTACGCCGGCGGCATCATGGCCTTGTTCATGCGCTCGGAGCTGGCCGTGCCGGGTCTGCAGTTCCTGTCCAATGAGCAGTACAACCAGCTGTTCACCATGCACGGCACGGTGATGCTGCTGTTCTACGCGACGCCGATCGTGTTCGGGTTCGCCAATCTGGTGCTGCCGCTGCAGATCGGCGCCCCGGACGTGGCCTTCCCGCGTCTCAATGCATTGTCGTTCTGGCTCTTCGCATTTGGCGCGCTGATCGCGCTGGCCGGGTTCATCACCCCCGGCGGCGCGGCTGACTTCGGCTGGACGGCCTACACCCCGCTCTCGGATGCCATGCACTCGCCGGGCGCCGGCGGCGACCTGTGGGTCCTGGGTCTGGCCGTGGGCGGTCTGGGCACCATCCTCGGCGCGGTCAACATGATCACCACCGTGGTGTGCATGCGCGCGCCCGGTATGACGATGTTCCGGATGCCGATCTTCACCTGGAACATCTTCGTCACCTCGATCCTGGTGCTGGTCGCCTTCCCACTGCTGACAGCCGCGCTGTTCGGCCTGGCCGCCGACCGTCACCTCGGTGCGCACATCTACGACCCGGCCAACGGCGGAGCGATTCTGTGGCAGCACTTGTTCTGGTTCTTCGGCCACCCCGAGGTGTACATCGTCGCGCTGCCGTTCTTCGGCATCGTCACCGAGATCTTCCCGGTGTTCTCCCGCAAGCCGATCTTCGGCTACTCGACGCTGGTGTATGCCACCATGGCGATCGCGGCGCTGTCGATCGCGGTGTGGGCCCACCACATGTTCGTCACCGGGGCGGTGCTGCTGCCGTTCTTCGCGTTCATGACCTACCTGATCGCGGTGCCCACCGGCATCAAGTTCTTCAACTGGATCGGCACGATGTGGAAGGGGCAGTTGACCTTCGAAACCCCGATGCTGTTCTCGATCGGCTTCCTGGTGACCTTCCTGGCGGGCGGGCTCACCGGCGTGCTGCTGGCCAGCCCGCCGCTCGACTTTCACGTCAGCGACAGCTACTTCGTCGTCGCGCACTTCCACTACGTGCTGTTCGGCACCATCGTGTTCGCCACCTACGCCGGCATCTACTTCTGGTTCCCGAAGATGACCGGCCGGCTGCTCGACGAGCGGCTGGGCAAGCTGCACTTCTGGCTGACGTTCATCGGCTTCCACACCACCTTCCTGGTGCAGCACTGGCTCGGTGACGAGGGGATGCCGCGGCGCTACGCCGACTACCTGCCCTCCGACGGGTTCACCACGCTGAACGTCGTCTCCACCATCGGCGCCTTCATCCTCGGCGTCTCGGTGCTGCCGTTCACCTGGAACGTGTTCAAGAGCTGGCGTTACGGCGAGGTCGTCACCGTCGATGACCCGTGGGGTTACGGCAACTCGCTGGAGTGGGCCACCTCCTGCCCGCCGCCGCGGCACAACTTCACCGAACTGCCCCGAATCCGTTCGGAGCGGCCGGCTTTCGAACTGCACTACCCCCACATGAGCGAGCGGATGCGGGCCGAGGCCCATATCGGAAAGCACGCGCAGGCGCTGGAGACCACCGAGGGCATGGGACCGCGCGTCACCCCCGACCGGTGAAACTTGACACCTGCCAACCAGTGCTCACGCCCGGTTCTTTATCGTGTCGGAATGAGCACCGTCGCTGATGCCGACCGGGTCGCGGACCTGGCCCGGCGGGTTGTGGCCGACCACGACCCGAAAGCCGTCCCGATCCCGGAGTATCTCGGCGCCTGTTACGACGCCGGCCTGTCGTGGGTGCACTTTCCCGAAGGGTTCGGCGGGCTCGGCCTGTCCCGCGGCCTGCAGGCGGTCGCCGACCGGATCCTGCAGGCGGCCGGCGGCCCGGTGCCGCTGGGCCTGAACCCGATGGGCTACGGGATGGCCGCGCCGACCGTGCGCGAGCACGCCCAGACCGACGATCTCAAGAAAGAACTCTTGCGGCCGTTGGCCACCACCGAAGACATCTGGTGCCAGCTGTTCTCCGAGCCCGGCGCCGGATCGGACCTGGCCGGGCTGGCCACCTCGGCGATTCCCGACGGCGGCGAGTGGGTGATCAACGGCCAGAAGGTGTGGACCAGCCTTGCGCACCGCGCACGCTGGGGGTTGCTGCTGGCCCGCACCAACCCGGACGTGCCCAAACACAAGGGTCTGACGTACTTCGTCCTCGACATGCATGCCCCCGGTGTGGAGACCCGCCCGCTGCGGCAGATGACCGGCCAGGCCGAGTTCAACGAGGTCTACATCACCGACGCCCGGATACCCGACACCTATCGGCTCGGCGCGGTCGGTGACGGCTGGCGGGTGGCGATGACCACCCTGATGAACGAACGCAGCGCCCTGGGCGGCAGCGGTTCACGCCGCGGCGGGGGGACCATCAAGGACGCCGTCTCGTTGTGGGCTTCGCGACCGGACCTGCACACTCCCGTGCTGCGCGACCGGTTGGCCCAGCTGTGGCTGCGGTCGGAGGCGCAACGGCTGACCTCCGAGCGGTCCCGCGCATCGGCGACTGCGGGTGGTCCCGGGCCGGAGGCTTCGGTCGGCAAGCTGGTCGGCGCCGAACTCAACCAGCACATCTACCAGTGGTGCATGGATCTGCTTGGGCCCGAAGGGATCCTGTACAACGGCTACGCGCTCAGTGCCGACGCCGCCGACAGCGGTGACTGGCGCGGCCCGATTCAGCAGCGTTTCCTGCGGAGCCGTGCCAACACCATCGAAGGCGGCACCTCCGAGGTGATGCGCAACATCCTCGGCGAGCGGGTGCTGGGCCTGCCCGGCGATCTGCGTGCCGACGCCGGCATGCCGTGGAAGGAGATCCCCCGTGGATGAGTACCGCTTCACCGAGGAGCAGCACCAACTGCGGGCCGCGGTGCGCAAGTTCTGCGCCGACAACTTCGACGAGTCGACCGTGCGTCGGCTGATGGAGTCAGAGGTGCCCTTCGACGCCAAGCTGTGGAACCGCCTCGGTTCCGAGCTCGGCGTGCTCGGGCTCTCGGTGCCCGAGAACGACGGCGGTGTCGGCGGTTCTCTGGTCGACCAGGCTGTCGCGGTCGAGGAGTTCGGCGCCAGCCTGGCCTGCGGTCCGCTGTTCGGCACCGTCTATCTCGCCATCCCGGCACTGGTGGCCAGCCCGGCCGGCCCGGTGCGCGACGAGCTGCTGGCCGCGCTCGTGGAGGGAACCGTAACGGCGGCGTTCGCCGTCGCCGACAAGGCCGGCGCGTTCGATCCGGCTGCGGTCACGGTGCAAGCCGCCCGCGACACGGTATCCGGAACGGTGCAGCGGGTGATCGACGGTGCGGCGGCCGACGTGGTTCTCGTCGCGGCGACGTGTTCGGACGGGATCCGGCTCTTCGCGGTGGACGCCAACGACGTTGAGCGCACCCCGCTCTCGACACTGGACCTCACCCGCCCGCAGGCTGACATCACCTTCTCCGGCTCGCCCGCCCGGCTGCTCGCCGGGCCCGAGGAGGCAGGGCGCGTCATCACCCACGCCCTGCACGTCGGGTCAGCGCTGCTGGCCGTCGAGCAGGTCGGGGCCGCGCAGCACCTGCTCGACCTGTCCGTCGACTACGCCAAGTCCCGCCTGCAATTCGGTCGGCAGATCGGTTCCTTCCAGGCGATCAAACACAAATTGGCCGACATGCTGGTCGACCTCGAGCACGCCCGGTCGGCCGCCTACCACGCGGTGTGGGCACTGACCGACGGCTCCGACGATCCGGCGCTGGCCGCGAGCATCGCGCAAGCGACCGCGTCGGCGGCGTTCAGCCGGATCGCGGCGGACACCATTCAGGTGCACGGTGGGATCGGCTTCACCTGGGAACACCAGGCGCACTTGTACTTCAAGCGCGCCGCCACCGACGCAGCACTGCTGGGGACCGCTGAGCAGCACCGGTCGAGGGTGGCCGAGTTCGTGCTGGACACCGCGGTCGCCGACGGCGGCGCCGAAGTGGCGACCGGTCTGCCGGTCTGAACCAGGCGCAACGAAACACGTTCGGGCGGAGAAGCATTGAGAGCTTCTCCGCCCGAACGGTGCTGTGGTGCGCCCGGCTCGTCAGCCGCGATGGCGATTCCACTGGTGGTGATGATGGATCGAGGTGCCTGGCTTGGGCTGGTTGTGCTGGTGGGGGAACACCGGGTGCGGCGTGGGGGTGCTCATGTTGGCGCCGGCGCTGACGCGGGTCGGCCCGATGTTGGTCGGGGCGGTGTCGGCGTAGCTGTCGGTCGCGCCACCCAGGGCGACCAGGGCCGGGCCGGTGGCCAGGATCGTGCCGGCGGCGATGCGCTTGAACCAGGTGGTTGTGGGGGTCGAGATGGTCCTCGTGCTGGTCATGGTGGTGCCTTTATGTCGTGCCTTCGCCGGTTTGCCGGCGGTGAGTAAACGATCTCGCACCACGACCGCGATTGTCTGTCCGGCGACCGGACCTTTAGCCGGGTGACTCCGATGTCCGCCGGTCGGGGGACACCGGGGTCAGCTCAGACCCCACCCGTTCCATGACGTGATGGTCTGCACCGGCGGGCGCGCGGCGGGCTTGAAGTCGGTACCGATCGTGTAGGCCACGGGCAACAGCGCCACCTGGGTGACCGTTTGCGGGATGCCGAGCAGTTCGGCGACTTCGCGCTCTTTCGCCAAATGCAGTGTGGTCCAGACAGATCCGAGGCCACGTGACCGCAGCGCAAGCAGGAAGCTCCATGCCGCGGGAATGATCGACGCCCACGCGGAGGCCGCCGCCACCAGCGGCACACCCTCGACCCGCTTCTCGATGCAGGGAATCACGTGCACCGGAACGTCGGCCAGAATGGCGGTCAACGTCGCCGCGCTCTGGTAGACCCGCCGGGTCTGTGTGTCTTCGGCGGTGCTCGCCGCGTGTGCCAGATACTGCTCGCCGACACTGTTGTAGATCTCGGCGATCGCCGCGCGCTTGTCGGCGTCGGTGACGACGACCCAGCGCCAATCCTGGTTGTTACTCGCCGTGGGCGCCTGCGTCGCCAGCTGCAGGCACTCGAGAATGACCCCGCGCTCCACCGGCCTGGTCACGTCCAGTCGTTTACGTACCGCGCGGGTGGTCGAGAGCAATTCGTCTACGGTTGGAATGTCCACCCGGCCGTGTCTATCACGATCGGCGGAACCGCCGGCGGTAAGCATCCTCGTCCCACGTCGACAAGAAGGTCGAGGCGGCCTCGTACCCCTTGGTGTAGAGCGCATCGATCTGGCTGGGGGTGATGTCGAAGTCGAGCACTCCCACGCTGGTGGAATCCACCCGGATGGTCCTGGCACTCACCCACGGCTCATTGAGGTAGGCCTGGTCCCGCCCGACCAGGATCGTGGTGATGACATCCTCGAGCAGGCTCGGGCCGCCGAGCAGCCGCAACGGCGCCAGCGCGGGGATCACTTTGTCGTTGTTCTCAGGCAGGTCGGGCAGCAGTGTCACACCGAAGGTGGCCCAGCGGGGCGGCTTGCCGTCGGTGCGGTCCAATGAATCGATCGGATAGTTCGACAGCAGGCCCCCGTCGACCAGGGTCGACCTGCGGCCCGTCGAGGCGGTCAGGGTGGCCGGCCGAAAGGAGAACGGGATCGACATCGAGGCGCGCACCGCGTCGGCGACCGGCTGCTGGTCGGGATCGAGGCCATAGAGCCTTTGGTAGTCCCAGGGCAGCCGGACCAATTGACCGGTCGTGACGTCGGCGGCGGTCACCACGAGTCGGTACCGGCGCTCCACCGGCAGCTGGTCGTCGTCGAGCCGGAGGTCGCCGAAGGTGCGCACGCCGAGCTGGGCCAGCTGCTCGGCGACGAACGTGTGCGCGTAGTCGCCCCGATAGATGCCGGTGCCCTGCAAGATCGCCCAGGATGGGCCCAGCAGCGGGACGCGTTCGAGCGGTCCGGGGTCAAGGAACTTGCCATAGTCGATGCCGAGGGTGAGTGCCTTGATGTCCTGCGGGGTGAGCTGGTCGTCGGTGGCCGCCGCGGCCACGATGGCGCCGACAATCGATCCGGCCGACGATCCGGCTACCCGGTAGGCCCGGTACCCGGCCTCCATCAAGGTGACGACGGCGCCCGCCAGGCCGATGCCTTTGACCCCGCCGCCGGCCAGCACCAGGTCCACGGGCTTGGTCACGGTTGGCGGCATGGCGTTCCCTCCTGCTACCCGGCCCGGCACCCATGGTAGGAGCGGGCCAGACAGACACGTCGGGCGGAGAAGCTGGAGGCTTCTCCGCCCGACGTGGATTGGGGGGTCTGGGTGCGGTTATCGGTTCCACTGATGGTGGTGATGCTCGACGGAGCCGGGTGTGGGTTGGTTGTGCTGGCCGGGGAAGCTGTCGTGGTGGGCGGGCTGGGTCAGGTTGGCTCCCCCGTCGAGCGAACCGGTCTCGGCCCAGCTGTCGGTGGCCGATCCCAGGGCGAACAGGGCGGGGCCGGTGGCCAGCGCCGCACCGGCGGCCAGTCGCTTCATCCAGATCATCGTGGTCATGTCTCGTCGTCCTCGTCGTGATGTGTCGAATGCTTCGGTGTCGGCCCTCGTGTTTCGCCAGTGCACCTACCGTCTCGCACTACGGCGGCGGTGTCTGTCGGGCATCCGGTGGATGACGGGGATGAATCGGCTGTCCCCCGATCGGTGGACAGCGGCCACTTTGTCGCTCCGGTGTGGGCCGGAAC
This sequence comes from Mycolicibacterium litorale, assembly GCA_002007745.1. Classification (GTDB taxonomy): domain Bacteria; phylum Actinomycetota; class Actinomycetes; order Mycobacteriales; family Mycobacteriaceae; genus Mycobacterium; species Mycobacterium litorale_A. Next base: position 5,811,799 of record CP019882.1, read on the forward strand.
ACACTCCGGCACCGGACATTCGGGGTCGAGGCAGCGAATTGCTGCCAACTGTCGATCATCTGCTGCCACCGGAACTAAACCGGCGCTATGGCGACGTTAGAACCATCAGCGGTCCGGAAATCCACTCCGGCCGTTGAGGAAGAGGGAAAAGACATGAAGAAGTACGCAATCACCACAGCCATCGCCGGCGCGCTGACCGCCGCGGTCCTCGGCCTTGCCGCACCCGCGCAGGCCGACCTTGGTCACAACGACTGGGTCAACAACATCGGCCCGTCGGCGACCGCGCCGCACGTCGACACGACTGTACACGGAAGCCGTTGATCGACAACGCTATCCGCGCGCAAGGGGCACCCGAACCGGGTGCCCCTTTTGCGTTGCCGCGAAGTCAGGCCAGTATGGCGTCGATCGCCCGGTAGATACGCTGTTCACTGACCGGCCTGGCAGTGCCGAGCTGCTGCGCCCACAGGCTCACCCGAAGCTCCTCGATCATCCACCCGATGTCACGGACGTCGGCCGCCGCGGCGCGGGCCGGCGAAAGGGCGGCGAGCAGCTCGTCATAGGCCGCCTGGACGGCGTAGACCCGCTGCAGACGATCCCGGTCGGCCTGCGGGGCGTGCGGCAGCCGGTCGAGCCGCCGGCCGATCGCCATCAGGTACCGCGTGAGATCGGCAAGACGCGCGGCGCCGGTGGTGGTGACGAAGCCCACCCCCACCAGCCTGTCCAACTGAGCGCGGATGTCGGCGACCGCATCGGCCTGCGCCGCCGAGGGCTTGCCCGGAAGGGCGAGCTGGACTTCCTGCAACGCGGTGAGCACCTTCTGCGCTCGGCCGAGAATGTCGCGGGTGGTGGTGGGCAAGGCGGCGGCCACCCGGTCACGCAGGGCGATGAACTCGGTTCGGGTCCAGACCGGCGCCGGCGCCAGTGCATCCACCGCCGCATCCGCGCAGTCGTCGAGCAGCGCCACCAGCGACCCGTCGGGATTGGAGCCCAGAACCAGCCGGGCGCGCGGGTCGAGGCTCTTCTCCACCGCTTTGACCGGCGAGGGCACCGCCAGCCGTAACAGCCGTCGTGTGCCGGCGGCCATCGCCGGACCGCGTTCGGCTTCGGTGGCATAGACCTTTATGTCGACGGTGGCCCCGGCGTCGACCAGGGCGGGGTAACCGCGGACCAGGTGGCCACCGACGCTGCGTTCGACGCGACGCGGCAGCGTGTCGAGGTCGTCGGGCCAGCCACGCAGTCCGGTCCGTTCCAGATCGCTGGCGACGGCCTCGGCGACGGCTCGGCGCGCGGAGCCGGCGAGGCGATGCTGCAGGGCCTCCAGGTCCTTGCCGCGCGCCACCTCGGTGCCGTCGGGCGCCTCGACGGCGAAAGTCACCCGCAGGTGAGCGGGCAGCTTGTCCAGATCGAACGCGCTGATCGGCACCAGCACGCCGGTGCGCCGATGCAACTCCCGCTGCAGGGTCTCCAGCAGCGGCTCCTGCCCTCGCGTACCTTTTCCCGGGTCGCCACGCTCCTGCCCTCGGGTACCTTTTCCCGGGTCGCTACGCTCCTGCCCTCCGGGGCCCATCCCCGCAAGCACCGCTCGCGCGGTGTCGGGGCGGGAACGAAGTTGCGGCGCAGATCTTTTGGCAAAGACCGAATCAACGCCGTCACCAGCTCCTCGCGCAGCGCCGGCACCTGCCAACCGAACTCGTCTCCGCCGAGCCGGGCCAACACCTCGACCGGAATGTGAACCGTGACACCGTCGTCCGCGGCGCCGGGCTCGAAGCGGTAGGTCAGCGGCAGGGCGAGATCGCCGGCCTGCCAGTGGTCCGGCCGATCGGCGCTGTCGTCGTCCACCCGCAGCAGGTCGTCGCGGGTGAAGGTCAGCAGCCCCGGTGTCTTGTGTCGTTCCTTCTTCCACCAGCCGTCGAAGTGCCTCGCCGAGACCACCTGCGGCGGGATCCTCGCGTCGTAGAAGGCGTAGACCTCGTCGTCGCCGATGAGAAGATCCCGGCGGCGGGCTCGCTCCTCGATCTCGGCCAGTTCTGCACGCAGCCTTGCGTTGTCGGCGAAGAAGTGGTGGCGGGTGTGCCACTCCCCCTGCACCAGGGCATGGCGGATGAACAGCTCCCGGGACACCACTGGGTCGATCGCGGCGTAACCCACCCGACGCCGCGGCACCAGCGGCAGTCCGTACAGGGTCACCCGTTCGAACGCCGTCACCGCACCGCGCTTGGCGTCCCAGTGCGGCTCGCTGTAGGTCCGCTGCACCAGATGTCCGGCGACCCGTTCGACCATCTCGGGCTCGATGCGGGCCGCGGTACGTCCGTAGAGCCGGCTGGTCTCGACCAGGTCGGCCACCACGATCCACCGCGGTGGCCGCTTGGTCAGCACCGATCCCGGGGCGAGCACGAACCGCGAGTTGCGCGCACCGGTGTAGTCGCGCGAATCGGTCTCCCGCAGCCCGATGTGCGACAGCAGGCCGGCCACCAGCGCGGCATGCACCCGCGCCGGATCGGCCGGTTCCGGATCGTCGGATTCCCGGATACCGATGTCGCGGGCGATGCTGCGCAACTGACCGGTCAAGTCCTGCCACTCCCGGATCCGCAGATAGTGCAGGAACTCCTCCCGGCACATGCGCCGAAAAGCGCTGCCGGAACGGGCTTTCCGCTGCTCGCCCAGGTACCGCCAGAGGTTCAGGTAGGACACGAAATCGGAGTGCTCGTCGGCGAACCGGGCATGTCTCTGCCGGGCCGCATCCTCCCGGTCGGTCGGCCGTTCCCGCGGGTCTGGGATCGACAGCGCGGCGGCCAGGACCAGCACCTCGCGCACGCATCCTTCGTGGTCGGCCTGCAGGATCATCCGACCGAGGCGGGGGTCGACCGGCAGCTGCGCCAACCGGCGTCCCACTTCGGTGATGGCTCCACTGGTGTCGAACGCGCCGAGTTCCTGCAGCAACTGCACACCGTCGCGAATGCTGCGCCGGTCGGGCGGATCGAGAAACGGGAAGCTCTCGATGTCGCCGAGTTGCAGGGCGGCCATCTGCAGGATCACCGCGGCCAGATTGGTTCGCAGGATCTCCGGGTCGGTGTATCGGGGCCGGTTCGCGAAGTCCTCTTCGGAATACAACCGGATACACACGCCGGGCGCGGTTCGACCGGAGCGACCGGCCCGCTGCGCCGCCGACGCTTGGGAAATGGGTTCGATCGGCAGCCGCTGCACCTTGGTACGACGGCTGTACCGCGAGATCCGGGCGGTGCCGGGGTCGATGACGTAGCGGACGCCGGGAACGGTCAGCGATGTCTCGGCGACGTTGGTGGCCAATACGATCCGCCTGGGTGCCCGAGACGGCGTGAACACCTTCTGTTGTTCGGCGGTCGGCAGCCGGGCATAGAGGGGCAGGACTTCGGTGTGACCGTCGAGAGCGCCGCGCAAGGCATCTGCGGTGTCGCGGATCTCCCGCTCCCCGGACAGGAACACCAGCACGTCACCGGGCGGCTCGGAGGCCAGCTCACCGACGGCGTCGACGATGGCCTCGGTCTGGTCGCGGACCTCGGTGCGGACGATCTCGTGGTCAGGGTCGTCGGGATCATCCGAATCACTCTCAGCCACCGGAACTTCCAGCGGTCGATACCGGATTTCCACCGGGTAGGTGCGCCCCGAGACCTCGATGATCGGTGCCCCGTTGAAGTGCGCGGCGAAGCGCTCCGGCTCGATAGTGGCGGACGTGACGATCACCTTCAGGTCCGGCCGGCGCGGTAGCAGCTCCCGGAGGTAGCCGAGCAGGAAATCGATGTTCAGGCTGCGTTCGTGGGCCTCGTCCAGGATCAGGGTGTCGTAGCGCAGCAGCCGCCGGTCGCGCTGGATCTCGGCGAGCAGGATGCCGTCGGTCATCAGCTTGACCAGGGTCCGGTCACTGGCCTGGTCGGTGAACCGAACGGTGTACCCGATCGCCTCGCCGAGCGGGGAGCCCAGTTCGTCGGCGATGCGCTGTGCCACGGTGCGGGCCGCCAGCCGGCGGGGCTGGGTGTGGCCGATGGTGCCGCGGATTCCGCGGCCCAACTCCAGACAGATCTTGGGCAGCTGGGTGGTCTTTCCCGAACCGGTCGCACCGGCGACCACCACCACCTGGTTCTCGCCGATGGCCGCCGCCAGTTCGGCCCGGTGGGCGCTGACCGGCAGGTCGGGGTAGGTGATGACCGGGACGGCCGCCGCGCGGGTGGCCACCAGGGCCTCGGCGGAGGTGATCTGTTCGGCGATCCGGCGCAACGCTTCGGGGGGCACGTCACCGCGCAGCGACCGCAACCGCCGGTCCAGCCGTGCGGCGTCCCGGATCGTCAGGCCGTCGAGGCGCGCGCGCAGCTGACGCACCTGGGCGGACTCGGCGCGAGACGATGCGGACACTCGCGCCAGGATATGCGTACGCTCGGTGGCGATGAACCGATGACCGTAGCCATCGTCGTGGGCCTGCTGCTGGTGGGTCTCGGGATCGTGGCCAGCCAGCTGTTCCGGTTGAAGGACTGGCTGAACAAGCCGCCGCCCCCCAGCGAACACCCGGACGAACCCGACCAGTGACCGAGTTGCCCGCCGGAGTGCGGGCGATGGCGGCACGCGGCCAGGACTGGGCCGACTGGGTGGCTGCCCTGCCCCGTCTGACCCGTGCTGTCACCGCCGACTGGCAACTTCGCCCCGACGGACCTGCGACGCACGGCCACTGCTCACTGGTGATGCCGGTCAGGACCACCGCCGGCGCCGCGGCAGTCGTCAAAGTCAGCTTTCCCGACGACGAGTCCGAACACGAGCATCTGGCACTTCGGCGCTGGGCAGGCGACGGTGCGGTTCGGTTACTCAGTGCCGACCCGCACCGGCGGGCGGTGCTGCTGGAGCGGCTTGGCACCGACGACCTCAGCACGCTCGACGATGTGGCCGCCTGCGAGGTCGTCGCCGGCCTCTACCGGCGCATCCACCTGCCCGCCATGCCGCAACTGCGGACCTTGGCGTCCTATGTCGAGCGCTGGGTGGCTGAACTGGCTGCGTTGCCCCGCAGCGCAGCGATACCGCACCGGCTGGTCGAACAGGCCCTCAGTACCGCGGCGGACTTGACCACCGACGCCCCGGCCGGCTCCGTCATTCACGGCGACCTGCACTACGGCAATGTGTTGGCCGCCGACCGGGAGCCCTGGCTGGTGATCGATCCCAAGCCGGTCAACGGCGACCCGCACTACGAGATCGCGCCCATGCTGTGGAACCGGTTCGGCGAGTTGGCCGGCGATGTCCGCGACGGCGTGCGGCGCCGGTTCTACACCCTGGTCGACGCCGGCGGCTTCGACGAGGAACGGGCTCGCGCGTGGGTGGTCGTGCGAATGGTCCTCAACGCGATGTGGGCGCTGCGGGATGAGACGACGGCCGATCCGGCGTGGTTGACCACCTGCATCGCGGTGGCCAAGGCCGTCGCAGACTAGCGCCGGCTCGATCAGCGAGGCGGGTCGCCTCGCCACATGAAGCTGTTGACGTACTTGCCCATGTCCTTGGCGATGAACAGGTTCGCCGGTGACGGCGGGCCGGGCCCGTCGTCCGGGCCGAACTGATGGAACGGGCCGACGGCACCGGCGATGAGCGCCAGGTCGTTCTTCACCGCGACGACGATCAGGATCCGCAGATGGTCAGCGTCGGTACTCGTGCCCTTGGGCCAGTCGTCGGCGACCTCGCCGTAGCCGGGTTCGTAGCCCAGGATCGCGTTGGGCAGCTCATAAGACGTCACCGCATCGGGATACATCTCGCCGAGCAGATCGGCGGCCACCGTCTTCGCGTCGCGGCCCCGCGCCGGCTGGCTGAACAACCGCAGCGTGCCACCGTCACCGATGTTCAGTTCAGCGGTCACACCGGTGTCGTCGGTCTTGACGTCGTAGGCAGTCCCCGGGGCCGGGTAGGAAACCGAGAATGAGCCGTCGGGCGCGAAGTACCGCGGATTGGTCGCCACCGGCAGTCCGGTCGGCGGGCGACCGCACTCGGGTGGGCAGCGATACTTGACCGGCGATTGGTTGATCTGGGTGGCGACCACGCTGAGCGCCATCATCGCCAGCACCAGCACGATGACCCAGATGCCAAGGGTCACGAAGTACGCGGGTCCGCGCTGCCTGCGCGCCTTGTAGGGGCCGACGGGCATGGCATAGCCGGTGAACGAACCCACCCCGTCGGGGTTCTGCATGACGTCGGTCATCGGCTCACCGATTTCAGCACCAGCAGGGCCTTCACCAGGTTGTCGATGTTGGGCGTCCCCAGCCCGGTGATCATGTCGTAGCCAGGCACTACGGGGGTGACGGCGTTGGCGCCGAGATTGATGTCCCGGAAGGCGGGGAGGCTGGAGCTGACGGCGATGTCGTAGAGCAGGGGATTGAAATCGCCCAGCTGCGACAGGCCCCGCGCGGTGAGGAACTGGTTCATCACCGCCGCCAGCCCGGCCCACACCGGCGCGGCCTGCGACGTCCCGCCACCGACGAGGATCTGGCCGTTGAACACGAACTTGACGCCGGTGAACGGGTCGGCCACCGCGGCGATGTCGGGGACCAGGCGCTTGTCCCGCGGCCCGGAGTGGTCCCCCACCACCTGCCAGGACGGGCGCGGGAACAGCGTGGACGCGCCGCCGCCGCTGCCCTGGGTCAACGGGACGTCGTACCAGCCCTGCTCGGCCAGCCACTGGCCTTCGGCGTCGGTGGACAACGTTGTCCCGCCGACGCTGGTCACCTCCGGCAACGAGGCGACGGCGTCCACGCCGACGTCATCCGGGCTGGGCGGATCCGACCAGTCGTGGCCACCCTTGCACTCCAGTCCGGCCAGGTCGCCGCTGGCGTCGAAGGCCGTCGTCCCGTTGCGGTGTGCACGCGCCAGCGCCGACCGCACCGGCGCCAGGTCGGCGCGTGTGAGCAGCCGGTCGCAGCCCCAGCCGATCGAGAAGCTCCACACCGCACCGGGATAGCGGCTGTCCACGTCTTCCATCAGCTTGCCGAGCTTGACGTAAGCCGCGTCACCTTCGGCGGTGACCCGGGCGTTGACGAGCACGATCCTCGCCGACGGTGCGATGGCGTGGATGAACTGGACGTCCATCGAGGCCTCGCCGCGCCGGTCCGGCGGCATGCCCCCCAGCACTTCGAGGTTCACCCTGGGCAGGGTGAACCAGTCGGAGAACCGGTCCAGGTCATGCTGGTCCACCCCGTCGAAGGCGAACACCGCGACCGTCTGCCCCTTGCCGGTGTATCCCGCAGACGTCAGGGAGTTGGCGTTGTAGGCGGTGAGCAACTGTGTCGGCATCAGACCACCGTCGGGGACGTCGAGCGGTGGCGTGGGCGGGACCCCCTCGTGATACGGGGTGTATCCCAGGATGCGGCTCAGGCCGGCCACTTCCCCGTCGAGTTCCTGTGGAACGGCGGGCTGCTGCGGTGAGGCGTAGAACACCTCCGGTGCGCCCCGGTGTCGATAGTCGTGCACGGCGACGTCCAGGGCGCGTGCCACCGACCGCGGTGGACCCGCCACGACAGCCCACGGGTCGCCGGGCCGCCACTGCACCGACAGTCCCCGGCTGCGGGCCCACGTGCTCAGCGCCAGCGGTTCGGCGGCGCTTCGCAGTTCGGCGGTGAGCTGGACCCGCTCGGTGCGTGCCGGCCCGAGGTCGACCGCTTCGGCGAGCAGTCGGGCAAACGGTCCGGCGATGACGTTGTACGGCAGTGGGGGCGTCACGCGGTCGGCCGCGAACGCCAGCATGACCACCGTCAGGATCGCCACGAGGGACGTCCACCGAAACGTCTCCGGACGCCGTACCCACATGCCACTCAGCATCAGCTAATCGGTGTACCACGACAAGTCGACGGTCTCGACGGGGACGGTCGAAGTCGATTCCATACCGTTATCCGCGTCCAACGGGCTCCCGGTGCGGCGCATCCGCACGCGCAACGGCGCGGCCCGGCAAACCTCTGGAAGTCAGGGTCACATTCGGGGTGGATAACGCCGGGGGATGCCGGCTCGATGAAGTGGGTATCACAAGCTCACTTGAGGTTCTACGTCGAGGAGGTCGACGATGAAGAGGCTCAGCCATCTGCTGCTCAGCGCGATCACCGCCGTCGGCATCGGTCTGATCGCAGCCCCGGCCGCCAGCGCAGGGTGCCAAGGATTGTGGACACCGTGGGGCGGTGGCCAGCGCTGCGACGGACCCATCGACGCAGGCGGGTTCTTCCAGCGTTGTGATACCGGGGGCGCGTTCGGGTTCAGCACGCCGCCGCAGTGTTACCAGGTGGATGCGAACAACCTCGGCAACAACCAGCCGTGGATCGGGCCCTGACCGGCCCGGTCACAGCGGGACGGTCAGCTGGCTGCGAATCAGCGGGGCTATCTTCTCTGCCATGTAGCGGTGGCCCGCGTCGGTCGGATGCACGCCGTCGGGTCCGATCAGATCGGGTCGCCCGACAAACCAGCCCTCGGCGATCGGGTCGATGAACACGGCGTTGGCCGCCTTGGCCTGACTGCGCAGGTTGTCGCGCAGCGCCAGCACAACCGGCGGCGGGTCTGCGGTGGGCCAGGGTGGCCCGATGACCAGGAATTTCGCCTTGGGAGCCACCCGGCGCGCGATGGCGAAGGTCTCGCCGACCAGCACCGGGTACTTCTGCAGGTCGACGGGCTGGTCGTTGCGCGAGCCGAAGAACACCACCAGGACGTCGTCGCGGTTGACGGCGCGGACCGTGAGGTCTTCGAAGATGTTGCCGCGGTTGCCCCGGATCCCGTAACCCGCACCGCCCTCGGCGGCCACGTCGGCGTCGATCTTCACACCCTGGTTGGCCAGTAGCTGCCATGCCTGCGTCGTCCAGGCCTGGGGTCCCTGGCCGCCCTCGTCGGTACCGGTCGTATACGAGTCCCCGATCACGGCGATGCGGGTGAGTGCCGAGCCACGGGTGGCGAGCTGATAGGCCTCCGCGGGCCTGACGTAGCCGACGACGGCGGCGAACACCACGAGGACCGGCAGGCCGGCCGTGATGAGCCGCGTGAATCCGTCCCTGCGGGTCAATCGCACCTCACTGATTCGCGCCCCGACCCACGTAGCCTACTGCCCTGTCCCGGGCGCCGCCTGGCAACGCGCCGGGACGGAAGGTGTTGTAGCACAACAAGGCTGGGCGAACTCAACCGGCCCGGGCCTCGGTATGCGGCGGCCGCGCATCGCGCGCGTGGTCAAGGGAGGTCAACCGTCCGCCCGGTGGCTGCCCGGATCCGCTGCCCGTCCCGGTCTTGACGTCACGGAAATCCACCATCCGGCGCATCCACTTGCGGGCCGGCTCCTCGACGAATCGGAACAGCAACATCGCGCCGCCCACCGCAGCGACGATCAGGCCGAGGAACACCACCTTCTGCACCGACTTCGGCAGCTCGAGCTGGTACTCGGCCACCGCCCAGTTCCACGAGGTGTGGACGAGTTCGTGAACCATGTACAGGCTGAACGAGATCTGGCCGCCGTAGACGAGCAGCCGGGTGGACAGCAGGGCGGGCAGGCTGCCGATCCCGATGGCCAGCGTGACCACCAGCGGCATGAACAGGATGTCCACCAGCCCGCCGGGATCGATCATGCCGTCGACCGGGTTGGCGTCGTAGTAGTAGAGGATGCCGACGATCGCGCCGGTCAACAGCACCGCGGCGTACCCGGCGATGCGCCGGCTGCGGTCAGCGAGCTGTAGCCGGCGCACCGCGGCACAGGCCAGAGCGCCGGCGAGGAACTGGGCGACGATCCGCGGCAGCCAGCTCCACGGGGTGTAGAAATGGCCGCTGGCCAGCAGCAGGACCGTCGGCGGCAGCGATGCCAGGAAAGCCAGCACCAGCAGGGTCCGCGCGCGGGTCACCCGGGCCATCCGGAAGATCACCAGCACGGCCAGGCCGAACAACAGGTAGGCCAGCCATTCGGCGCTGATCGACCAGGCCGGCCCGTCCCAACTGGTGCCGTCGAAGAACGGTTCGAACCACAGCTGCACCATGAACAGCTGACGCACATAGCTTATGGCGGTGAGCTTTTCGACATCCGGCGAGGGCACCGTGCCGACGTGCAGCGTGAAGATGATCCAGGCCGCGGCGATGTGCATGGTGACCAGATAGACCGGCCACACCCTCGACAACCGCAGCCAGAGGAAATGCAGCGTGGCCCGGCCCGACCAGGTCGGGCCCATCCGCTCGAGATAGTTCCACGTCAACACGAACCCGCTCAGGATGAAGAACAGGTCGACGCCCTGGGCGCCGGAGTTGAGCAGCGGCGCCAGGTCGTCCTTCAGGCGCGGCGAGGCCTCCCACAACAGGGGGCGAAAGTGGAACAGCACCACCCACAGGGCGGCAACGATGCGAAGACCGGTCAGCGCTTTGATCTCTCCGGTTCGCACGACACCCATTTCCGATTCTTGCTTGCTTTTTCGACGCCACACCGTCAAACGGGCCGGACCCCGCCGCCCCCGCGATTCGTCATCGGCGACGTTGGCAGCGTATCAGCGCAGTCACCGTCGCCCCGGGTTCGCAATGCTGTGTGATTGCTGAAAGCGCCCGTTGATCCGCTGTTTGTCCGAGTGTGATCGTGGCAACACCCAGCGGGTGGGAACGACGCCGTTGACGAAGGACCAGCGCAATTCGTTCATCGCCGCCCAGCTCGGCTGGACCATGGACGCGTTCGACTACTTCATCGTCGTGCTGGTCTACGCCGACATCGCCGAGACCTTCGACATCAGCAAGACCCAGGTGGCGTTCGTGACGACCGCGACCCTGTTCATGCGCCCGGTCGGCGCTCTACTGTTCGGCCTGTGGGCCGACCGGGTCGGGCGGCGCATCCCGCTGATGGTCGACGTGGCGTTCTATTCGGTGGTCGGCTTCTTGTGCGCGTTCGCGCCGAACTTCACCGTCCTGCTCATCCTGCGGTTGCTCTATGGCATCGGGATGGGTGGCGAATGGGGCCTGGGGGCGGCGCTGGCCATGGAGAAGATCCCCGCCGAGCGGCGCGGGTTCTTCTCCGGGTTGCTGCAGGAGGGCTACTCGTTCGGTTATCTGCTGGCCACTCTGGCCTCGCTGTTGGTGCTCGACGGGCTCGGCCTGTCGTGGCGCTGGCTGTTCGCCCTGTCGATCATCCCCGCGCTGATCACCCTGCTGATCCGGACCCGGGTGGCCGAGTCGCAGGTGTGGCAGCAGTCCCGCACCCGGATGCGGTCGACGAGTACGAGCATCCGCGACGTGCTGCTCAACCCGACCATCGTGCGCCGATTCGTGTACCTGGTGCTGCTGATGACGGCATTCAATTGGATGAGCCACGGCACGCAAGACGTCTTCCCGACGTTCCTGTCGGCGACGCACAACGGTGGTGCGGGATTGTCGACCGAGACCGCCCGCTGGATCGCGGTGATCTACAACATCGGCGCGATCATCGGCGGCCTGGTCTTCGGGACGCTGTCCCAGCGGTTCGGCCGTCGCTACACGATCGTCTTCTGCGCGGTGCTGGGTCTGCCGATCGTCCCGCTGTTCGCGTTCTCGCAGACCGCGGCGATGCTGTGTCTCGGCGCTTTCCTGATGCAGGTCGTCGTTCAGGGCGCGTGGGGCGTGATCCCGGCGCACCTGACCGAAATGTCACCCGACGCCGTGCGCGGCTTCTATCCCGGTGTCACCTATCAGCTGGGCAATCTGCTGGCCGCGTTCAACCTGCCCATCCAGGAGCACCTGGCGGCCAGCCACGGTTACCCGTTCGCCCTGGCCGCCACGATCGTCCCGGTGCTGATCGCCGTCGCGGTGTTGACGTGGGTCGGTAAGGACGCCACCGCCATTCAGTTCGGCACGACCGAGAGCGCGTTGCCGATGGCCCGGCCGCGGACCAAATGACGACAGTGTTCGCAAACCGGACGTCGGCACGGTCCCACCGCTCTACGCTGGCGCCATGAAGCGCCTTTCCGGCCTCGACGCGGCGTTCTGGTGGGCGGACACCCACAGCTGCCCGATGCACATCGGAGCGCTGGGAATCTGTGATCCCGACGGTGTTTCGGGCTTCGGCTTCGAGACGGTGCGTGACCTGATCCTGCATCGGCTACCCGAACTGCCGATCCTGCGGCATCGGGTCGCCGGGGCCCGGCACGGCATGGACCGGCCGTGGCTGGTCGAAGACACCGCACTCGACATCGACTACCACGTTCGGCGGATGGCCGTCCCGGCGCCGGGCGGACGGCACGAACTCGAGGAACTGGTCGGGCGGTTGATGTCCTACCCGCTGGACCGCGATCGTCCGCTGTGGGAGCTGTGGTTCATCGAGGGCCTGTCCGGTGGCCGGGTGGCCTATCTGACGAAGATGCATCATGCCGTCATCGACGGCGTCTCCGGTGCGGGGCTCAGCGAGATCCTGCTGGACGTCAACCCGCAACCCCGCGCGCCGACCACCGACGCGCCGGAGACTGGTGGGCATCTGCCCGGTATCGAGCGCCGCGCGTTGGGGGCGCTGATCAACATCGCTGTCATGACTCCCTATCGGGTGCTGCGCGTGGTGCAGCAGACAGTGACTCAGCAATTGGCGGCACGGTCGGTGGCCAACAAGCCGCCGAGCTTCTTCGAGGCGCCGGCCACCCGGTTCAACACCGCACTGACCCCGCAGCGCCGGGTGTCCTGCACCAGCCTGTCCCTCGACCGGGTGAAGGCGGTCAAGGACGCGTTCGGCGTGAAACTGAATGATGTTGTATTAGATCTGATTTCGAGCGCGCTCCGGGACTATCTGGACTCCCGGGGCGAACTGCCCGACCGGCCCATGGTGGCGCAGATACCGGTCTCGACCCACACCGAGGCATCCACCGGTGGCAATCAGATCATCTCGACCACCATCAGCCTGGCCAGTGATGTCGAGGATGTCGCCGAACGCCTGATGGCGATCTACGAGAATTCCCAGGGGCCAAGGAGATGGCCCGGACGATGTCCGACCACCAGATCGTCGGACTGACGGAGACCACACCCCCGGGACTGCTCGGCTTGGCGGTACGCGCGTATTCGGCGGCCCATCTCGGTGACCGGATGGTGCCGATCAACCTGGTGGTCTCCAACGTCCCCGGTCCGGACTTCCCGCTGTATCTGGCTGGGGCGCCGGTGGAGATGCTGGTACCGATCGGACCGCTCATGCTCGACGTCGGCCTGAACGTCACCTGCCTGAGCTATCGCGGCTCACTGGACTTCGGAGTGTCGACCACACCCGAAATCGCTCCCGACATAGACGAATTCACCGATGCGTTGGAGCCCGCGCTGGCCCAGCTCGAGGATGCCGCCGGCCTGGTCCCGGTATCCTGACCTATTGTGGACCAATGAGTCCACACACGCCGCGACTCACCGCCAAGGGACGGGCCACACGCCAGCGCATCATCGAGGGCGCGGCAGTGGAGATCCGCGCCCGCGGCGTCGCGCTCACCACTCTCGAAGACGTCATGGCACGTACCCGGACATCGAAAAGCCAGCTGTTTCACTACTTTCCGGATGGCAAAGACCAACTGCTGCTGGCGGTCGCCGCCCACGAGTCGCAGCTGGTCCTCGACGACCAGCAACCCCATCTGGGCGCGCTCACGTCCTGGGCGGCCTGGCGGCGCTGGCGCGACTCAGTGGTGGACCGCTATCGCCGGCAGGGCCAGAACTGCCCGATCGCGGTGCTGATGTCCGATATCGGCCGGACCACGCCGGGCGCGGCCGCGGTCACCACCGAACTGATCACCCAGTGGCGGGGCGCGATCGCCACCGGGATCGAGTCGATGCAGGCACAAGGAAAAATCGCCGACTCGGTGAACGCCGAGCGGGCGGCGGCGGCGCTGTTGGCCGGGATTCAGGGCGGGGTCGGCATCATGTTGGCCACCGGCGACCTCACCTACCTGGAGTATGCCCTCGACGAGGGCATCGCCGCGTTGCGGTGACCTGTGCGGCCTAGCCGCCGTTCTGGGCCATCCCCCAACAGGTGCCCCAGTGGTTCAAGTTGCACGGCACGCCGTTCATCGTGGGGATCTGGTTCGGCTGGAAATTCGAGCTCACGTCGGACGGGCCGACAGCCTGCGGAATCTGACCACCCGACTGGCCGGCGACGCACACGCCGGGAAAGCGGGTCGGCACCGTGCCGGTGGGGCACCCGTCGGCAGCCGCCGGCGCCGCAAACACCAGTGGGCTCATCGCGACCGCCACCGCGCACGCACTGACACAGATCCGTCGTCTCACACCGTCACCTGAATTCCGCCTTGAGGAGTTGTCCCGACCGCGGTCACAACCACTTAACCACGTTATCGACGGCACAACCACATCCGTTAGCCGCAGGCAGGGTCGCGACGCGACCGCTACAGGGCGTCGGTGATCTCGTTCTTGAGCACCTCGGCCTGCGTACCGAAGACAGCCTGCACGCTATTGCCCACCTCGATCACACCGGCGGCCCCCAGGCTGCGCAGCCGGCCCTGGTCGACTTTGCTGGTATCGACCACCTCCATCCGCAACCGGGTGATGCAGGCGTCGACACTGCGCAGGTTCTCCCGGCCGCCGAAGGCCGCGATGAGTTGTTCGGCCTTGCTGTCGACGGCGGCGGGCGCGGTCGACACGGCGGGGGCGGGGCCTGCGCCCGTGTCGACGGCGGTGGCCGACTCGCCCCCTCCCCGAGGTTGGCCCGCTCCTCGGCTTCGAACTCGTCCTCCGGTTCGCGGCCGGGCGTCCGCATGTTCCATTTGGTGATGGCAAACCGGAACAGCAGGTAGTACACCGCGAAGAAGACCAGCCCCATGACGATGAGCAGTGGGATGTTCTTGGCCGCCGGCGCGGTGCCGTACAGCAGCAGGTCGATCAGTCCGGCCGAGAACGAGAAGCCCAGGTGGATGTCGAGCAGATAGGCGATGGCCAGCGACAGCCCGGTCAGCACCGCATGGACGATGTAGAGCGGGAAGGCCACGAACATGAACGCGAACTCCAGCGGTTCGGTCACGCCGGTGAGGAAGGCGGTCAGCGCCGCCGCGGACAGAATGCCGAACGCCACCTTGCGTTGTTTCTTGTTGGCCACGTGGATCATCGCCAACGCCGCACCGGGCAGACCGAACATCAGGATGGGGTAGAACCCCGACGTCAGCAGGCCGGCGGTGGGGTCACCGGCAGCGAAGCGGCTCAGCTCCCCGGTGACCACATGACCATCGGAGGTGGGGTAGCTGCCATAGATGAACCACACGTAGGAGTTCAGGATGTGGTGCAGTCCCAGCGGGATCAGCATGCGGTTGGCGAAGCCGTAGACGAACGCACCCAGCGCGCCCGCACCGCCGATGAAATGACCGAGCCCGGTCAGTCCGGCGTCGAAGATCGGATAGAAGTAGCTCATGGCGAAGGCGACCACCAGGCTGACCAGCGACACGATGATCGGTACGAAGCGCCGGCCGCCGAAGAAGCCGAGATACGGTGGCAGCGCGATGGTGTGGTAGCGGTCGAACAACCAGGCCGTCAGCAGGCCCACGACGATCCCGCCGAACACGCTGTAGTTGATCTGCGCCTGGTCACCGGCTTTGTCGAGCTGCCCGGCGAGCACCACCGGCGACATGGTCTTGAACACCGCCTGCATCACCAGGTAGCCGACCACCGCGGACAGGGCGGTCGACCCGTCGGCTTTGCGGGCGAACCCGATCGCGACACCCACGGCGAACAGCAACGCCAGATTGTTGAACAGCGCCCCGCCGGCCGCGCTCATCGCTTGGAAGAACGGCCCGATCACCGGCGCCTTGATGCGGCCCAGTAAGTCGTCCTGACCCAGCCGCAACAGGATGCCCGCCGCCGGGAGGACCGCGATGGGCAGCATCAAACTCTTGCCGAGCCGCTGCAGCTGGGCGAAGCCCGGAATGCGGAGTCCCGACTTTTGCTGTGCCCGTGAGTTTTTGGCGATTTCGCTCATGACCGGCTGACCCTCCCTTGTTGCAGCGCAGCGGAAGCTTAGTCACACCTTCGCACGTCGGGTCCTGTTTTCGCCACGCTCGCGTGCAACGACTCTCTATTGTCGAAAAACACCAGCAGAAGGAGTCGATGTGACCAGCACACCTGTCCTCGCGCCCGTCGGCGGCCGCGCCGTCGCCCTCGGCGATGTGCCGGATCCCGTGTTCTCCCAGGGCATGGTCGGATACGGCGCCGCGGTCGATCCGCCACGTGCGGTGATCGACGCGGTCGCACCGGTCAGTGGTCGCATCCTCAAACTGATGCCGCACGCCTACATCGTGATGACAAGCGAGAATGTCGGCATCCTGGTGCATCTCGGACTTGACACAGTGACCCTCAACGGCGCCGGCTTCACCGCGCGCGCAGCCGAGGCAGACACCGTGACCGCCGGCCAGCCGGTGATCACCTACGACGTTCCGACGGTGGTGGCGGCCGGTTTCAACCCCATCGTTGCGGTGGTGGTGATGGACGAACGCGAGCCGGGTAATGTCGTACCTGGCGACGCCGTCGCGTCCGGCGCTGGAATTGCCGCCGGCTCAGCACTTTTCACCGCCAACAGGTAGGACTCGGTCAGGTTCATGGAAGTCGTCATCCTCGAGGACACCCAGCAGATCGGCACTGTCGCCGCGGACGCCATCGAGGCGCTGTTGACCAGCAAGCCCACGGCGGTGCTGGGGTTGGCGACCGGGTCGTCCCCGCTGGCCATCTACGACGAACTGGTAGCGCGCCAACAGGCCGGCCGGATTTCGTTCAGCCAGGCCCGCGGCTTCACCCTCGACGAGTACGTCGGCCTGCCGGCCGATCACCCCGAGCGCTACCGCAACGTGATCGACACGGTCTTCGTCTCGCGGGTCGACTTCGCTCCCGGCGCGGTGGCCGGCCCGGACGGTCTGGCCGCCGACATCCCGGCAGCGTGCGCCGAGTACGAGGAGGCGATCAGCGCCGCCGGCGGGGTCGATCTGCAGATCCTGGGCATCGGCACCGACGGCCACATCGGCTTCAACGAACCGGGCTCGTCGCTGGCCTCGCGAACCCGGATCAAGACACTGACCCGCCAGACCCGCGTCGACAACGCCCGCTTCTTCGACGGCGACGTCGACCGGGTCCCGACGCACTGCCTGACCCAGGGGCTGGGGACCATCATGGCGGCCCGCCACGTGATCCTGGTGGCCACCGGCCGCAACAAGGCCGAAGCGGTCCACCACCTGGCCGAAGGACCGGTGAGCGCGATGTGGCCGGCGACGGTCTTACAACACCATCCGCACGTGACGGTCCTACTCGACGGTGCTGCGGCCCGGCGCCTGCAGCTCGCCGAGTACTACCGGGAGACCTATCGATCAAAGCCCGGGTGGCAGGGCATCTGAGTGCTGCTGACCGCACAGACCCTGCTCACCGGCCAGGAGTTGTTGCGGCCCGGATGGGTCGAGGTCGCGGGCGACACGGTGCGGCGGGTCGGAGCAGGAGCCCCGCCCCGCCCGGCCGACCACGACCTGGACACGGTGGTCCCGGGTTTCGTCGACACCCACATCCACGGCGGCGGCGGTGCCGACTTCTCGCAGGCAACCCCGGCGGCCACCGCGGCCGCGGCCGACCTGCACCGGCGACACGGCACCACCACGCTGGTGGCCTCGCTGGTGTCGGCCGGGCCGGCGGATCTGCTCCGGCAGGTGGCGGAACTCGCCGAGCAGGTGCGCGACGGCGTGATCGCGGGCATCCACCTGGAGGGGCCGTGGCTGTCCGCACAGCGGTGCGGGGCGCACGACCCGGTACTGCTGCGCGACCCGGACGCCGCCGAAGTCAGCCGGGTGCTCGACAGCGGTGACGGCACCATCCGCATGGTGACCCTCGCGCCCGAACGCACCGGCGCGCTGGCGGCCATCGAGCGGGTCGTGGGCGCCGGCGCAGTGGCCGCGGTCGGCCACACCGAGGCCACCTACGCGCAGACCCGAACGGCGATCGCTGCCGGCGCAACCGTGGGCACGCACCTGTTCAACGCGATGCGGCCCATCCACCACCGCGAGCCCGGCCCGGTGATCGCCCTGCTGGACGACCCGCGCGTGACCGTCGAGCTGATCGCCGACGGAGTGCACGTCGACGCCGCCCTGTATCGGCACGTCGCCCGCACTGTCGGACCGGACCGCTTGACGCTGATCACCGATGCGATGGCCGCCGCCGGCGCAGCCGACGGCGCGTATGAGATCGGACCGATGGCGGTCGACGTCGCCGACGGGGTCGCCCGCCTGGCCGGAACGTCGACCATCGCCGGGAGTACCGCGACGATGGACCGGGTGTTCCGGTTCGCCGTCGCCCACAGCGGACTCCCCCGCGACCAGGCGCTGATGCTCGCCGTCCGGCAGTCCTCGATCAATCCCGCTCGGGCGCTGGGGCTTTCGTCGCCGCTGCTGGCCACCGGCGCGCGGGCCGACCTGGTCGCGCTGGATGCCGAGCTGGCCGTGACCGACGTCCTGCACGCTGGCCTGTGGGTGACATCGCCCAACGAGTCTGCCTGATAACAAAGGCATTACGACTGGCATTACCACCCGCATGGCAGCCGCGGGGTAGGCCTGCACCGCTGTTAACTTGCCGTGGTGTCGACATCTGTGCGAGGTCTGCCGGCCTACCGGGCCGTCGTCACCGTCGTGCTGACGCTGGTACTCGCGCTGGGCCTGCTCAGCGGCGCGCCGGGTACCGCCGCTGCCTACTCGCGCGCGGGACTGCCCGTCGAAGCGCTGGATGTACCGTCCCCGGCGATGGGCCGCACCATCCGGGTGCAGTTCCAGGGTGGCGGCCCGCACGCGGTCTACCTCCTGGACGGCCTGCGCGCACAGGACGACGCCAACGGCTGGGACATCAACACCGCCGCGTTCGAGTGGTACTACCAGTCCGGGCTGTCGCTGGTGTTGCCAGTCGGCGGTCAATCGAGCTTCTACAGCGACTGGTATCAGCCGGCTGCCGGCTCGAACGGGACCCTGACCTACAAGTGGGAGACCTTCCTGACCCAGGAGCTTCCCGCGTGGCTGGCCACCAACCGCGGCATCGCCGTGACGGGTAACGCGGTTGTGGGCCTGTCGATGTCGGGCAGCGCCGCCCTGACCCTGGCGATCTGGCATCCCATGCAGTTCATCTTCGCCAGTTCGCTGTCCGGATTTCTCAACCCCTCGCTGGGTCTGTGGCCGACGCTGATCGGGCTGGCCATGAAAGATGCCGGCGGGTACCGGGCCACCGACATGTGGGGCCCGTCCGGTGACCCGGCCTGGCAGCGCAACGACCCCATGGTCAACATTGGGCGGCTGGTGGCCAACGGCACCGCGGTGTGGATCTACTGCGGCACGGGTGCGCCCTCGGAACTGGACAACAGCGACGATCCCAGCTTCGGCGGGTTGTTCACCGCCGGATACCTGGAGAACATCACCCAGAACACCAACAAGGAGTTCCAGCGCAACTACCTGGCCGCCGGTGGGCGAAACGCGGTGTTCAATTTCCCGCCGAGCGGAACTCACAGCTGGGGATACTGGGGCGCGCAGTTGCAGGCGATGAAGGGCGACCTGCAGCGGGTGCTGGGCGCCACCCCGACCGGGTGACCCGCCCTGTCGAGAGAAACTTGTCGTACCCCGGGTGCATGGTGGCGAGGAGCCAGCCGACGAAAGGGGCACCGCGATGTGCTGGATGTGCGACCACCCGGGCAGTACCGTCACCGACTACCTCGACGAGGTGCGGAGCACGATCCTGCGGCGGGGTTGGGCGGTGCAGTACGTGGAGAACCCGCAGCTGCCTTACGCGTATACCGTCGGCCTCACCGACTACCAGGTGCCCGAGCTGCTGATCACCAACGCGTCGCCACAGCGTGCGTCACGAATTCTGAACAGGTCGGCCGAACACGTCCTACGCGGCACCCAACTCACCGCGGGGCGGCAGTTCACTCTGTGCGGCGGGCCGATGCTGGAGGTGGTCGACGTCGAGCACCCCGATGTGCACCTGGCCATGGCGGTCGCCCTGTACGGCGACGCGGTCCGGGCCCAGCAGCTGGTCTGGGCGGACGGCCGGGGCCGTTGGCCGTGGGCCGCCGACTTCTGTGACCGCGAAAGTCGCCAACCGGTTCTGGGGATCCGCGCCGGGGTTGCGTGACCGGGGAGACTGCCACGGCGCCAGCGCACACAGGAACGGCAGATAGGGTTCGCGCGTGGCGCACAGCATCGTGTTGGTGGACAGCAAGACCGCCAGCACGCTGGCTCAGGTGCTACCGCTGTTGCTGCTCACCTTGGCGGTGGAACTGCGCCGCACACAACGTCATCGGCGATTGTCCCGGGTGCGGATCGGCGTGTTCCTGGCCTTGTTCGGAGTGATCGAAACCGTCCTGGTGCTCTCCATCGACGGCGCGTTCTTCCCGTTCCAATGGTTCGACATCGTCTCGGCCGCAATCATCTTCGGGTTGATGTCGCTGATCTTCACGCTGTCGCTGTCGGATCCGTCGAACGACCGGGACGATCAGCGTTAGTCGCCGAAACCGATCACTTCGCCGCGGTTGATCGACACCCAGTCGCGGGCCTGCAGGTAGGGCCGGAACGTCTCGGCGATCAGCCGTTCGTCGGCCGGTGTCTTGGGCCGCTGCAGTTCGTACAGGTGCGGGAATTCCGTCCATGCGGCGACGGCATCCCACAGCCGGACCGCGGCTTCGCCGGTGGGTGGTTCGATGAGCACGGGCCCGAACAAGCACTGCCCGTCGGGGAAGAACAACGTCGGCACGCCGTATCCGTCGGCCGCCACGACGCGGCGGTGGTCGGCCAGGACTTCGTCGCTGGTGGTGGGGTCGGCGATGGCCTGGTCGACGAGTGCCGGATCGAAACCCAGTTCGGCGAGCAGGTGCCGGGCCACCGCGGGGTCGTGGGGTTTGTGGCCGTCGACGTGCAGGGCGCGACCGGCACGCTCGTACCAGGCCTCCAGGTCGGCCATCGACCGGCGCCGCAGCAGCGCCCCGATCCGCATCATCGACCACCCGTAGGACCAGTCCCGCTCCCACGGATGCTTCTTGCCCTCTTGGCGGTTGATCTCCTCCAAGCTGAAGAAACGCCAGTTGACTTCCAGATCCGTGCGGTCGCGCACCTCCCGGATCCACCGCGACGTCTGGTATGCGTAGGGGCACATGACGTCGAAGTGGAAGTCGACGGATTTCGGCCGGCCGGTCACATCGTGAACCGGAGATTGCGGGCCGCTCGTTCACCCAGTTCGGCGTCGCCGGTCCAGCTGACCGCGCCGGAATCGATCTGAGCCTGCGGGTCGATACGCCCGGAGGCCAGCATGACGAACGTGGTCGAGTCGGTGGTCAGCGTGACGTCCGGATCGTCGAGATGATCGACGCGCGCGGCGCGCCCGTTCACGGCGACGTCGATGTCCCGTTCGATCGGTCCGGTGAGCCGGAAGGCGATGCTGCGGCCTTCGGGCAGCCCCACCTTCTTGCCGACGATGTATCCGATGGAACCCTCGACCTCGGCGAGCGCGATCTCGGCGGCGATGCCGGCGTCGTCGGTGCGTCGCCCCAACGGGATGGTGATGTCCCGTTCGTGCACCCAGAAATCGAAGACCCGGATCTCCAGGAACCGTCCGTAGCGGCCGGGGCCGACGGGCATCCACGACGGGCGGTCCAGATCAGCAGCGGTCAACGCGTCCAGATCCTGGCGTCTGCGGTCATAGACGGCATGGACCTTCTGGGCCAGGATCGCCGGGTCGTCGGTGCCGGCCAGGAAGTCGGCGGCCCGCTCCAACGGTGGCGGGGTGGTGTCGTCCTGCGGCAACCAGCCTGCCATCACCGCCTCGATGCTGGTGACGTGCTGGACGACGTCGCGCATCTTCCACTCCGGGCACAGCGACTGAGCCGTCCACTCGGCGTCGGTGAGGTCGGCGCACAACCCCTCGATCGAGGAGTAACACTCCTGCAGCGCGGTCCGGATGTCGTCCAGGCTCCTCATTGATGCCTCCTCGCTGCCCCCGGGCGGTTTCCCGATCAAAATACGCCCAGCCCGCCGGCCGACGTCAGCCGGCAGCGTTGAGCAGCAGCGCCGGGCAATTACCGGCGGCGTCGGTGGCCAGCTCGAAATGCCACAGTTCGTTGGCGTAGATCTGACAGAGCCCGAACCTCGCGCCGTTGGCGATCAACCACTGGTCAGCGCCCACACCGCCGACGTCGACCGCCTGCCCGACGACGTGCTTCGAGGCGGCCGGCGTCTGCACATACTGGCGAGCGGCCGCCATGCTGCCGTAGGTCGTGACCGCCTCGTCGAGCAGGCGTTGCTGAAATTCCGGGGAACGCCAACCGGAGGTGATGGTCATGACGACGCCGTCCGCCGACGCCGCGGTCGCGGCGTGTTGGATGGCGTCGAGCAGCCGAGGGTCCAGGTTGCCCACCGCAGGATTGTCGACGTCGAACGGGGTCAGGGTCTGGCCGTCGGCCAGCGAACCGTCACCCGGCGCCACCGTGGGAGGTTGAACGCTGACGGTGTTGTCCACCAGAACGATTGGTGAATGGCCTGCTGTGCCGGCGGCGTTCGCCGCCACCGCCGCGGTGACGGCGACGCTCAGGACGCCGGCTGCGACAGCGGTGCTGTTGATCCACATGATCTATCGATCTTCGCGGTGGGCCGCACCGCAGGCAAACTGCGGCCAATCCGGCGCGCCGCCCGGCGTCGTGGGACACACTCGGTTGGTGCGCAGCCGGCTATGGACATCGACCGCGGCCGCGGTCGTGGTCGCGGTGGCCAGCTGTTCAGCCCCGGGCGTCCTGCCGGCGGGGCGCCCCGGCGCCGGGTCGCCCGCCACGTCGGCGCCCAGAGCTGCGCTGGTGTCGACGACGGCACTGCCGGACGACTCGGCCACTGCGGCCGGGGCGCAACCGCGGCTGGCTGCCGACCCCGCCCAACTCGGGGATGATCTGGTAGCCGACGAGACCGCCTTGCGGGACCCGGCGACACCCGAGGCCGCTCTGCTGACCGCCGCACGACGTCAGCAGGCCGCTTATCGCAGCATCGGACACCACCCGGACTGGGACGCGGTCATCCGGGCGCGCATCCCGCCGTCGCTGGCCGAGGTCTACGAGCGCAACGTCGATGCCCGACGACAGCTCAACGCCCTGGTCCACGTTCGAGATACCTTGCCGGCGTGGCACATTGAGCAGCCAGCCCCGGCAGAGCAGCTCCTCGGCTTCTACCGGGAGGCCGAAGCGGCCAGCGGTGTGGGCTGGAATTACCTGGCTGCGATCAACTTGATCGAGACTCGGCTGGGCAGCATCACCGGTGTCAGCACCGCCGGCGCAGACGGCCCCATGCAATTCCTGCCTGCGACGTTCGCTGCGTACGGCGATGGGGGCGACATCCGCTCCCCGCGCGACAGCATCCTGGCCGCCGGGCGGTACCTGGCCGCCAACGATTTCGCTACCGACCCCGACCACGCCATCTACCGCTACAACCATTCCGACCACTATGTGGCCGCCGTCAAGCAGTATGCCGCGGTGCTGGGCGCCGACCCAGCCGCCTTCGCCGGCTACTACCGCTGGGATGTGTACTGCGCCACCGTCGACGGCGATGTGCTGCTGCCGATCGGATACTCTGCCGACACACCGATCCCGGTCGGCGAGTACCTGGCCACCCACCCGCAGTAGCCAGGTACCGCACCGCTCAGGTCTCGTCGGCGACGTGGTGGCGGTCCAGCTCACCGCCCGGCGCATCGGGATCGTCACTCTGGTGATCCAGCTGCTGCTGCAGAATGCGCTGTTCCTCGGTCGCCTGGCGAGCATCCGCCGGTGTCGGCGGCTGGTTACCTCGCTGCATGCCGGTCAGTTCTTGAAGGCGTCTTTGATCTTTTCGCCGGCGTCCTTGAGGTTGGCCTTGGCCTGGTCGATCTTGCCTTCGTTCTCGGTGCTCTTGTCGCCGGTGGCCTTGCCGGCACCTTCCTTGGCCTTGCCGGCCAGGTCGTCGGCCTTGTTGCTGATCTTGTCGGAGATACCCATCAGACGGTCCCTTTCGTTATTCGGCCCGCAACCCAAGGCGCGGGCCCGGTCGCGCTGTGGGTACCTCCTCAGCGCCCGGGCGAAACCCCGCGCACCGTCCACAGCACGCGGTAGGACCCCGCCGCCGGAACCCAGCCGAACTGCCGCGAATCCACCACACCGGGGGCGTGCGGGTTGTCCGAACGCGCTTCGAAGGTGGCCGAGCGGCCCCGTCCGCGGACCTCGCCGACCCGTTTGACCAGCCAACGGCTCGGCAGGGTGGGATCGGGGAAGACCCGCACCTGGCCGCGCCGGACAGCGCCACCCCGCCACGACAGCAGACCGTCACCGGGCCGCAGCGCTGGGCGCATCGAGTCCTCGACCACCACGAACCGGCGCAGCGGCCAGTACCGAAGCCCATGGTTCTCGCCCACCGTGAAAGGGTAAGTTAAGGCCATGCTGCATCGACTTTTCGCCAACGCCACCCCGCCCACGCCCACTGCGATCTGTACTGCGGTGTCTACGACCCCGCCCAGGCCAAGATCGAGGCGCTGTCCTGCCTCAAGACGATCCAGAAGTACAACGACTCCGACGACGAGCACTTCCGCACCCGCGCCATCATCATCAAGGAGCAGCGCGCCGAGGAGGTCAAGCACCACCTGATGGTGCTGTGGGCCGACTTCTTCACCAAGGAGCACTTCGAGCAGTTCCCCAACCTGCACCAGCTGTTCTGGGACGGCGTGCATGGTGCCGGTGATGTTAAGAAGTCGACCGACGCAGCGGTGGCCGAGAAGCTGCTCGAGACCATCGACAAGATCGCCGACATCTTCTGGCAGACCGAGAAGGCCAAGGGCATGGGGGTCTACCCGCCCGCCTGAGTCAGTTCACCGACCAACGAGGCGACAGCGCTGCAGCCAACCCGGCCGCGGCGCTGTTGTCATATCGGACTACTTCCACGCGAACAGCGGTTGTTCGAGACCGTCGACCGGGTCGTGTCGACCCTCCAGGCCGAGCCACCGCAGCTGCAGGAGGACCGCCCCGGTCGGTGCGTGGATGAGGTCGTTTCCGAGCGGGATCTGCACCACCGGGCGCGGGCTTTCCGGGATTGTGATGAAGCGCGGCGAATCGGGCCGCTGAAGCTGGTGCAGGCCAACGCGATACACCGCGACAACCTCGTCCGGCGCGGGACGCGGTTCCAGGCGCCCGCCGCCCCAGAGCACCACCGGCGTGATCACGTACCCGGATCGGGTCGGATAATCGTCGAGCAGCCCCAACACCGACGATTCGGGCAATGCGACACCGACCTCCTCGTCGAGTTCACGCAGCGCCGCCTCGACCACGCCTTCACCGGGATCCAGCCGACCGCCGGGAAGTGCCCACTGGGCCGCATGGGTGCTGAGCCGGGACGCCCTGCGGCACAACAGAAACGCCGCACCACCGGAAACCCCGACCATGCGGCCGTCCAAGCCCGCTGCCATCGGACGCCCGGCGATCCAGTCGTCCACCGGTGCCGGGTCGACGCGGTCTTCACCGACTTCGGAGTCCACGACCACGACCGCAACGGCGGCATGCCTTTTCGTGGGGTCGGTCACGATACGGCGATCGTGGGCGGCCAGATTCGTCTGCATTCGGTCGCGCAGCGCGTCGTCATAACTGATCGTCACCGTCTGACCATAGCGACGCCGCCGGCACCACCCTCCAGGCAGACAGGAGGCGCCGGCGGCGTCGCGGTCACCGTCAGTAGGTCGGGATGAACACCCCGTTCATCCACACACCCCAGTGCTGCCAGCCGGCGTCCCACACCTGCGGATTGCCATTGGCCCACGACGGGTCGACGGGCTTGGGCGGCGCCCACGCCGGCGCACTGGAGACCTCCGGACCCGCTGGCGGCAGCGCGGGCTGACCGGGGGCGGGTGGCGGGGGCGGGTTGGCGCCTGCGGTGGCGGCCCCCAGGCCGAGAGCGCTTGCTGCTAATCCACCGGCGATAGCGGCACCGGCGACAATGTCGGTCAACCTCATGGCTTCCAGCTCCAATCGTGAGTTCGCTAGGGACGTGCCTGGTACCGATATAGCTATCCAGTTCCGTCCGGCGTAAACATCACGGGAACTCCGCGTGCTCAATCAGTCTCGACCCATCACCGACGCGACGGACAACCCTGTCGCAAGCTGCTGCCTCAGCGCTTGAGCGGGCTGTAGAACACCAACCCGTTGCCCTTGTTGTCGTAAACCACGGCACGGCGCTCGTGCGCGTCGTCATAGGGACCCTTGACGATCCCGCCGCCGCTGGCCTCGACGGCCTTGGCCGCGGCGTCGACGTCAGCGGTCTTGATGCCGACCACGACCTGCCCGGGAATGGGGTGGTCGATCTCGGTCGCCAGCGCGAGGGTGACCGCACCACCGTCGAGGGCCGCGAAATGGGTTCCGTCGCGGAACTTCACCGCCATACCCAGGGTGTCGCTGTAGAACCGGATCGATTCATCCAGGTCGTCCGTCGACAGGATGATCATCTTGACTTCGTGCTCGCTCACTGCTGCCTCCTTGTCTGAAGCGCCTCCAGACTAGGCCAGCGCGCCGGTGGCCAGCTCTCCCGGGTGGCGGCCCCGAGAAGTGGGATGCAGCCAGGCCGCCACGTTGCGCACGTAGTCTTTGAACGCGGCCAGCCGCGCCGGGTCTTCCTTGATCTGGGTGCCCGGCACCTCGCTGACGAACGATGGTGCGCCGCAGTCCAAATCCCAGTTGTAGTCGGCGAAGTGATGGAACGTCGACTCGGCCACCGCGCGGCCCAGTGGCGTGCCGTCCGGTGCGAGGTCACCGTCGAGCACCACGGCCAGGTTGAAGGACCGCCCGCTCGCGGTGCTGCGGCCCCGGGCCAGGACGGTCGACCCGGCGACGGTCGCCGACACCGCCCCTTCGTGCGGATGCGCCGGGAACCACTCGATGCGTCCGCTCGCGGTCCGACGCGTGCGCAGCAGTTGGTGCATCGGTTCGTCGGCGAACACCGGTTGGTAGTCGCCGTTGGCGCCGGAGTGGAAGTTGGGCCAGGCGATCGTCGGGGTGTCCCGGTCGTCGCACAGGTGTCGCTGGTCGACGGTGTTGTCGGCGAAGACGTTGACTCGTCCCAGCGACCCGAGCCGCGACAGACAGCATCCCAGGTCCTGGTGGTCGCGCGCAGTGAGGACACCTCCCCCGTTGCGGCGGAACCGTCCGATCGCCTCGGCTTCGGCATCGGTCAGGCCGTCCCCGACGTCGACGGCGAGCAGCCACAACTGATCGATGGGCAGCTCGTCGAGGTGGCTGAGCACCGGGTCGTCCTGGCCGACGGGTGCGCGGTTGCGGGCCATGACCTGATGCCCGGCGGCCCGCAGTTCAGCGGCCAGCAGCGAGAACCGGGTGATGTCCCAGTCGTCGGGGCGCGTTTCGATCGTCGTCTGCAATAGTATTCGTGACATCGGAAATCATTCCTTTCCAGCGCTTTCGGTTCGGGTTGGCACCCTCAGATGGCGGCGTTGCGCCAGTTCGTTGTCGTCGACGAGTTCGAGCATCGGTCGGCCGGGGACGCAGAACATCGTCACCAGAAACCGGCTGGCGATATCCTGCCGGTTGTTGGCGTCGCTGTAGTGGATGACGTCGCCGCCGGGTTCCCAGAATGCCTCGCCGGCGCGGATGACCCGGGGTGGTTCGCCTTCAAGTTCGAAGAGCATCTCTCCGGAGAGCATGTAGCCGAAGGCGGGTCCGCTCGGGTGCCGATGCGGCGGGGCTCCGGCACTTCCTGGCGGGTATTCGATGACCACGGTCATTGCCTCCGCGCCGGGTGCAATGGCCGGCGGATGTACCGTCTGCACCACTGTCAGGGCGTTCTTCCAGTGTGGGTCATAGCTTTTCGACATGACAGTCCTTTCTTCAGATGGCGCTGCCGCCACCATCGGCGTGCAGGGTGGAGCCGGTGATGAAACTGGAGCGCGGCGAAGCCAGGAAGAGCACCGCGTGGGCGATCTCCTCGGGATCGGCGGTCCTGCCGAGCGGCAGTGCGCGGCCCAGTTCCTCGTTGACATCGCCCCACTGCGCCTGCACGCCTTCGGTTCTGGTCGGCCCGGGCGCCACACTGTTGACCCGCACTCCATAGGGGCCGAACTCGGCGGCCCAGGCACGGGTCAGCGATTCGACAGCGGCCTTGGATGCGCCGTAGGTGGAGGCGCCGCCGACGCCTTTGGAGGCGACCATCGAGGTGACGTTGACGATGCTGCCGCGCCGCCGATCCAGCATGCCCGCCACCAATCCGGCAGTCAGGAAGTAGGTGCCGCGGACGTTGGTGTCGAAGGTCCGCTCGAAGCTGTCGATGTCCTGGTCAACGGTGAGCGCGCCGGGGAAGCTGGCGGCGTTGTTGACCAGGATGTCGACCTCGCCGGCCAGTGGGACCAGCTGCGCTACCGACGCGATGTCGGCGAGGTCGGCCCGCACGAATCGGACGTCGCCGCCCAGTTGCCCGGCCGCGCGTTCGCCGCGTCGCTGGTCTCGGCCGGTGACGATCACCGACGCCCCCGCACCGGCCAGCAGTCGGGCACAAGCCAATCCGATGCCCGCGGTGCCACCGGTGACCAGCGCCGTCCGGTTACCCAGTCCCATGCCGTGCGCCCCGCTCATGCGACGTGAGCGGTGTCGGCGAGAGCCACCCGCAGCCGTTGCCTGCCGCGCGAGACCCTCGACATGACCGTCCCGCGTGGCACGTCGAGGATCGCCGCGGTCTCGGTGAACGTGTGCCCCTGCACCTCGGCGTAGAACAGCGCCGTGCGGAAGTTCTCCGGGAGGGTGGCCATCGCCGCCCGGATCCGGTGGTTGGGCAGTCCGTCGATCGCCTCAGCCTCGGCCGAGCGCCCTGCCGAGGGCTGCCGCGCCGCACTGGCCGCCAATTCGCGCTCCGTCACCCCGTCGACCGGCACCTCGGCGGGTCGGCGCTGCCGCAGCCGGTGGGTGCTCACCCAGCGGTTGTGCAGAATCCGGAACAGCCACGCCCGCAAGTCGGTGCCCTCGCGGAAGGTGTGGAAACCGGCGAAGGCATTCAACAAGGTGTCCTGCAGCAGATCCTCGGCGTCGGCTTGGGTCCGGGTCAGTCCGCGGGCGCGGCGCAGCAGGGCGTCGAACAGGGGCGCCGCCTCGCGGGCGAAGCGCGCTGCGGCGTCCTCCCCGGACGCTGGCGGTGCGGACGGGACGGTCATGGTGAATCTCCTCGATGCGTCGGCAGGCTGTCGAGATCAGCCTCGCGGCGCCGGCGGCAAAGCGAACCCTTGATAGTCCGTAGTCCGTGGCCGGCCCCGCGGGCCCGTTACTGCGGCCAGCTGTTGCCCAGGATGAGATCGACGAAGTCCTGGCGGACGAAACCACTGTCGAAACGCTCGAGCAGGTCGGCGTTCATCGTGCCGAAGGTGGTGTCCGGGCGGTTGCGCACACCGTCGATGAAGGCATGCAGGATGCGGTGCTTGAAATCCGGCCGGGGATGAGCGGCGACGACGGCCGCAATGGCCTCGGCGTCGAGGTCGTCGCGGCCGATCCCGATGACATCGGTTTCGACTCCCGCGGTGACCAGCGCGGTCTCCGGCTCGAGGAATTCGGGCACACCCGGTGTGGTGTGCAGGGCGATGCCGAGCCAGACCTTGCGGGCGGCGGCTTCGTCGACACCGCGGCGCAGCAGGAAATCACGTGCCGCGTTGGCACCGTCGACCTCGAAGCGCAGCGAGGACGAAGTCCGGTACGGCTCGGTGAGCCCGAGGTCGTGGAACATCGCGCCGACGTAGAGCAGCTCCAGGTCGGGCTGCAGCCCACGACGGCGGCCCTGCAATGCGCCGAACAGGAACACCCGGCGGGAGTGGTGGAACAGCAGGTCGTCCTCGGCCTCGCGGATGAAGGCGGTGACGTCACGCACCAAAGCGGTGTCGGGGATCGTGATGCCGGCGATGGTGTCGCCGATGTGGGTGGTCATCATTGGCTCCTTATAGCGATGAACTGGTACTGCCAGCGTGCGCCGGTGAGCTGATCCCCGAGGACCTCGAGTGCGTCACGTTTCCCACAGAAAGCGCCACAATTGGTGGGTGACTGACAGCGGCGGTCCGCGGGCGGTCGTCATCGTGGTCTTCGACGGAGTCAAGCTGCTCGACGCAGCGGGCCCGGCCGAGGTGTTCGCCGAGGCGAACCGGTTCGGGGCCGATTACCGGTTGGAATTCGCCTCGGTGGACGGCCGCGATGTGATGACGACGATCGGCACGCGATTCGCCGTCACCCAGACCATTTCGGCGATCGACGCCGTCGACACCGTCATGGTGGCCGGCGGCGACGTTCTGGTGGGGCAGCCGATCGACCCGAACCTGGTGGCCGCCGTGCGGGGCGCGTCGGGTCACACCCGACGGCTGGCCTCGGTGTGTACCGGGTCGTTCATCCTGGCTCAGGCCGGCCTGCTCGACGGCCGCCGGGCCACCACGCACTGGCGGCACGGCCGACTGCTGGCCCGCGCGTTCCCCGAGATCAGTGTCGAACCCGATGCGATCTTCGTCCAGGACGGCAACGTGTTCACCTCGGCCGGGGTGTCGTCGGGTATCGACCTGGCCCTGGGGCTGGTCGAGCTGGACTACGGCAGCGCGCTGGTCCGCGAGGTCGCACGCTCACTGGTGGTGTACCTCAAGCGCTCGGGCGGGCAGTCCCAGTTCTCGGTGCTTGTCGAGGCCGACCCGGCGCCGACATCGGCGTTGCGTCCGGCCACCGACGCGATCGCCGCCGATCCCACTGGCGACCACAGTGTCAAACGCCTTGCCGCCCAAGCCTCGCTGAGCACCCGTCAGTTGACGCGCTTGTTCCAGTCGGAGTTGGGCACCACGCCGGCCCGCTACGTCGAGATGGTGCGCGTCGACGTCGCCAGGGCCGCACTCGATGCCGGACACAGCATCACCGAGACGGCCCGGCTCGCCGGCTTCGGCAGCGCGGAGACCCTGCGGCGGGTGTTCGTCAGTCACCTCGGCCTGTCGCCGAGGGCCTACCGGGACAGGTTTCGCACCGCCGCACGGGGCGGCTAATTGTCCCAGGACATCGTCCGCAGCTGGCGGCGTGAGCTGATCGCGAGTTTGGCGAACACCTTGCGCAGATGCCACTCCACGGTGTGCGTGCTGATGAACAGCTGCGCGCCGATCTCCTGATTCGTCAATCCGTCCGCGGCGAACCGAGCGATCTGGGCCTCCTGGGCTGTCAGCTCTCCACCCGAGCTCTTCTGCTGGGTGCGCACCTTCTCCCCAGTGGCCACCAGCTCGCGGCGGGCCCGCTCGGCGAAGGCCTGCGCACCCATTCGGGTGAACATGTCGTGCGCCTGACTCAGATGGTGTCGGGCGTCGGCACGGCGCAGTACCCGCCGTAGCCACTCGCCGTACACCAGGTGGGCGCGTGCCCGGTGAACGGCGACGGTGGTGCGCTCCAATCGCTCGATGGCCTCGGTGAACAACGCATCGGCGGCCTCGTCATCGGCCAGCAGTGCCTGGGCGCTGGCCAGCGCCCCCAGGCCCCAGTCGGTCCCGCTGGCACCGGCGCGTTGCGCGAGTTGGTCGACGGCTCCGCGGGCCGCCTCCGGTTCGCCACTGCGGGCGGCGGCTTCGACCAATTCGTAGAGACACCAACTGTAGAAGCCGAGATCTTCGTATTCGCATACGGTCTGGGCCGCGGCCAGCGCCTCGCGGTAGCGCCCCAACCCGTTGTAGAGCACCGCGGTCGCATACCCGGTCAGTCCGAGGATCCGGCCTTCACCTCTGGCCGTACCGGTGGCAGCGGTGGCCTCGATCAGACCGGTGGCCTGTGCCTCGTCGCCCCGCCACGCGGTGAGCATCAGGGCGTGATACTTGACTGCGGCGTAGTGGTCGGTCGCAGCGGTGATCGCGTTGGCCTCCTCGACAAGGGTTGCCGCAGTGTGGAATTCACCGTCTATCAGATGCACGCCGGCCTGGTAGACAAGCGCCCGGGGCAGGCTGGCCAGCGCTCCGGCCGCACGCGCCTGACGCACGGCAGCGGTGGCGAGCTGGCGCACCACCCCTCGTCCCACAACTCGTGGGCCGCCGATTCCTGCAGGATCGGGAAAGCCGGAACCATCCAGCGCAGGACCTGGCGGTCGTCGGTCGTCGACTGGGCGCACATGTGGTCCAGCCCCGTCCGCAGCGCTGCCGCGCCGGCGCTGACACCTCCGGTGATGCGTTCGGCGATCCCCTTGAGCAGGAAATCGACCGGGCGGACCAGTCGT
The DNA here is from genome assembly GCA_002007745.1 of Mycolicibacterium litorale. Taxonomy (GTDB): domain Bacteria; phylum Actinomycetota; class Actinomycetes; order Mycobacteriales; family Mycobacteriaceae; genus Mycobacterium; species Mycobacterium litorale_A. Next base: position 5,843,976 of record CP019882.1, read on the forward strand.
TCGTCGGTCCCGAGCGCCGCCAGCGCGGCGTGGGCGGCGCGGATCAGCGCATCCGCCTGGCCGAGACGCCCGGCATAGAGCAGGGCCGCCATCGCTTCGAGATAGCTCTCCCGTGCGGCGTCGTCGTCCAGGCCTTGCAAGCGCCGGGCGGCATCCAGCAGCGACTGTGCGGTGTCGCTGACCGCCGGTGCGCCCGCCTCGCCGGCGCGGCTGCGGACGAAGTCCATCTGGGCGCGCAGGCGGGCCACCTGCGCCTGCTGAAGGCCGGACAGCTGGCCGAGTTCGGCCAGCGCCAACAGTTCTCGGGCCGCAGCGGGATCGGCGGCGTCCCGTTTGGCCTGGGCCGCAGCCAGCGCCCGAGCGCCGCGGCGGTTCGAATCGGACGTCAGGGCGGTGGCCCGTTCCAGGAACGCTGCTGCGGCGGCGACTCCTCCGCGGCTCTGAGCGCGGGCGGCCGAGCTCTCCAGTTCGGCGGCGACGTTCTCGTCGGGGCCCGCAGCGGCGTTAGCGGCATGCCAGGCCCGGCGATCCGGATCGGCCTGTGGGTCGGTGGAATGGGCCAGGGCGCGATGGACTGCGCGCCGATCGGCCAGGCCGGCCGCGCGGTAGGCGGCCGACCGTAACAACGGGTGCCGGAAGCGCATTCGCGGACCGAACTCGATGACGCCCGCGGCTTCGGCAGGTGCCAGCGCGTCGATCGGAATACCCAGGTGCGCGGCCGCCCGCAGGAACAGCGCCGCGTCACCCACCGGTTCGGCCGCGGCAACGAGCAGCAACCGTTGGGTCGGTTCAGGCAGTGCCTGAATCCTTCGCACGTAACTCTTCTCGATCTCGCCGGGCGACGAAGCCGAGCCGGCGAGCCAGAAGCCACCGGCCAGCTCGGCGGTCGAGACGGTACGGGGAACCTCCAGCAAGGCCAGCGGATTGCCGCGGGTCTCGGCCACGATGCGGTCGCGCACCGGGGCGTCGATGCCGCCGAGCATCACCGATTCCAGCAGTTCGCGCGCATCGCGGTCACTGAGCCCGCGCACGGTGAGCTCGGGCAGCCCGGCCAGCACCCCGGGACCCCCGTCGCGCACGGCGAACACCAGCGCGATCGGTTCGGCCAGCAGCCGGCGCGCCACGAATCCGAGGGTCTGCACCGAAACCTGGTCAAGCCATTGCGCATCGTCGACCAGACACAACAGCGGCTGGTCCGCGGCCGCCGCCGCCATCAGGCTCAGCACCGCCAGCCCGACCAGGAACCGATCGGGAACCTCACCAACGCCCTGGCCGAAGGCGACCTTGACCGCCTCGCGTTGCGGTTCGGGCAGCTCCCCAGCCGGTCCAGGAGCGGGGCACACAACTGCTGGAGGCCGGCGAACGCGAGCTCCATGTCCGACTGCACTCCGGCGACGTGCAGAGAACGGAAACCCGATGCCCGTCCGGCGAGGTAGCCGAGCAGCGCGCTCTTCCCGACGCCGGCCTCGCCACGAACCACCAGCACCTGCGAACCGCCCGATCGGACGGCCGCGATCACACCGTCGAGCGCCCGGCATTCCGCCGCACGTCCGCGCAGCGGCGCGTCCTGGCCGTCGCCCGCAATAGGCACCACCGTGTCTGCCCCCAGCGGCCGCATCGGATCTCCGGCTCCGATGGTAACGAGAGCGGACAGCCACCAGGGTCGACGGGTGCGGAGGCGACTGGGGCAGGCCCCTACGATCGCGCGGCGGCTTGCAGAACCCAGTCCTCGAATCGGGTGTCGAACAGTGTGGCACCCGGGCCGGGAACCAGCGTGCGTTCGCCGATGTCGATACCCCAGTACTGAGCGGTGGGGTCGGCGACGACGGTGCGACGGTCGCCGTGGGCGGTCAGCGCGGTGCGGATCAGCTCGGGCAGCAGTACCGCTTCGGGCCCACCGATTTCGGCGACACCGTTGACCGGCTCGCCGAGCGCGGCGATCGCGACACCCTCGGCGACGTCGGCGACGGCCATCGGCTGGAAATATGCCGGCGGCAGCACCACCTTTTGGCCCACCGTCGCCGAATCGGCCAGGGTGTCCAGGAATTCGAAGAACTGCGTGGCATGCACGATCGAGAAGGGGATCGGGCCTTCGCCGATCATCTTCTCCTGCAGGAGTTTCGCCTGAAAGTAGCCGCTCTGGGCAGCCAGTTGTGCGGTGCCCACCACCGAAAGGGCGACGTGGTGACGCACCCCGGCAGCCTGCTCAGCGGCCAGCAGGTTCGCAGTCGCCGTACGAAAGAAGTCGATGGCGGTGTCATCGAGCGCGGGCGAGTTCGAAACGTCGACGACCACGTCGGCACCCGCCATGACCTCGGGCAGGCCCGCACCGGTGATGGTGTTCACCCCGGTCGAGGGGGCTGCTGCGACGGCGTGCTGCCCGCGTTCGGTCAAGGTGTGCACCAGTTTCGACCCCACCAGGCCGGTGCCTCCGATGACGACGATCTTCATGATGAGTCTCCCTTGTCGCTCTCGTGCCAACAGGGATGCGAACAGCTCCCTGACGGCGAGAACGGCTGGGTGTTCAGAAACTCATCCCGCACCCGCCCCGGCTAGGCGATAGCGGGGGCGATCACGCCGACCGACGGTGCCGGAGCGGCCGCCAACGCCAGGTTGTAGAGCGGGGCGCCCCACCCGTGCAGGCCACCCGATGTGGGCGCATAGGCGGTGTGGATCGCGATCGCCGAGTCCGTCACCGTGCCCGAGTCCGGGTCGTAGTCGCACACCGGATCGCCCACATCGCAGACACTGATCGTGCGCGCGCCGATCGCCGGCGGCAGAGGCGAGGTGTTGGTCGAGGCCAGGAAGGAATGGTCCTGGGCGACACCCTCGCCGCGGCTCGGCGTCACCGCCGTCGAGCCCAATGTGATCGTGGTGTCGGCGGGCAGCCGGTCGCCGTCGGCGATCAGCAGTGCGGCCGCCAGGTGCGGGTCATCGGCGAGGTCATAGAGGTTGCGGTGTACGACCATGGCGCCCTGCGAGTAGCCCGCGAGGATCACCTTGGTGTCGGGGCAGCGCTCGGTGAACGCCTTGTATTGCTCGGCGGTCGCGTCGGTGCCGTCGCCGACGCTACCGAGGAAGGTCAGCCAGCCGCCGAGCCCGCCTTCCAGCGGCACGGGCGCCGCGGGGTACTGCACGGCTTCGGCGTCCATCGTCAGGCCGTCGGCGTGAAGCTGCGACTTCAACTGCTGGTAGGACTGGTAGACCACCGAGCCCATCCCGCCGTTGGCGCTCAGCCCGGCGCCGTCGCGCTGCCCGGACCCGGCCGCGCCCATCCAGTGGAAATCCGCGCACCCCGCGTCGGCGGCGGCGGTTCCGGTCGCCAGCCCAGCCACTCCGATACCCGCGGCCAGCACGGCCACTCCCACCTGACGAATCACGTTGGGTAGATCGTCGCGGGTGACCTGTTCCGTTACCCCGGCGCCCGCGCTGGCCCGAACCAGGTGGTGAGCGTCTCAGTCAGGCCGGCCGCGGACTCATCGCCGACCCAGGCGACATGCCCGTCAGGCCGGATCAGGACCGCGGCGGCTGCCTCGACCGCACCGAGCACCGGCAGTTCCCAGGTGCCGGTGAAGCCGGCCGGCACCGATCGGACTCGGTCCGTCCAGCCCGATACCCGCGGTGCGCCGCCGAAGCTGAGCAGGACCGGCCGGGCCTCGTGCAGCAGGGTGAACACCCGCCGGCCAGTCCCGCTGTCGAGGTGAAGGTCCGGCATCCGGCGGCCGAGCAGCGGATGGCCGTCGCCGCAGTCGTAGCGGATGTCGAGGCCGGACATCTGGGCGGCGAGGCGTTTGCGCGGCTCGTCCATACCCAGCAGTTCGGACATGGTGTCGTGCAACGCTGCCGTGCGGTCATCGGTGCGCAAGAGCGCAATCTGGGCCAGGGTGGTGTGCAGCACGCGGGCACCGACGGGGTGGCGCTCGTCGTGGTAGGTGTCCAGCAGGCTCGGTGGTGACACCCCGTTGACCACCTGGGCCAGCTTCCAGCCGAGGTTCACCGCGTCCTGCACACCGGTGTTGAGCCCTTGGCCGCCGGCCGGGTGGTGGATGTGCGCGGCGTCCCCGGCCAGCAGGACCCGGCCGCTGCGGTAGGCCGATGCCTGGCGGGTCACGTCGGTGAACCGGGCGATCGAGGTCGGCGTGTGGATCCCGAAGTCGCTGCCATACACCGCGGCGACGGCCGCACGGAGGTCGGCCAATGTCGGTTCGCCCGCCGAGGACCTGAGCTGACGCTCGGTCACCATGATCCGGACCGGCCCGTCGTCTTGCCGGCTGAAGCCGTGGATGCCGACGGCGTCGCGACGGATGCCCCATGGCGGTTCGTCGGCGACCTCGGCCAGGGCGATGAGGTAGCTCGTCGTGGGGTCCCAGCCGGGAAACCCGATGCCGGCGGCTTTCCGGATCACGCTGCGTCCACCGTCGCAGCCGACGAGGTAGTCGGCTCGTGTGGTGCGCCCGTCGGACAGTTCGATATCGACGCCACCATCGTGTTGGCGTAACCCGCGCACCTCGGTTCCGCGGTAGATCGGCACCCCGAGTTCGGTGACCCAGTCCGCCAGGATGCGCTCGATGTCGCCTTGCCACAGCGCCAAGCCATAGGGATGCGGGGTGGGAAAGTCGCTGATGTCGAGCCGGATCTGGGCGAATCCGGCGACCTGAGCCACCTGCCCGGCGGCCAGGAAACGGTCGGCGATGCCGCGTTGGTCAAGCACCTCGATGGTGCGCGAATGCAGGCCACCGGCTCGTTGCCCCACGAGGCCCTGGCTGGTTCGGCGCTCGACGATCGCGACGTCCGCGCCGCCCAATGCCAGCTCCCCGGCCAGCATGAGGCCGGTCGGACCGGCACCGGCGATGACGACCGCATGACCGCCACCGGCGTGCAATTGTCGCATCCGCAAACCCCCTGATTCGGTGAATTTCACTTTCGGCCAGCGATTTTGCGGCACCACGGGGGTCTTGCCGCAAGTCCCCCACTGCGCTATATGTTGAAAGTGGCGGGGACTGGTTCCCCGGCGTTCCCCTCATTCAGCTGGCGTAGCCGCACGCGCGCAAATTAGACAGTTAAGACTGTGCAGTCTAGGCTGTCTATGTGGGGACAGTCGACGACTCATCGGTTCGGGCAGCTCGGGAGCTGCGGGTGGTGTTCAGCAGGTTGCGCCGCCGGCTGCGGGAGGTCGCCACCGCCGATGACCTCACCCCGCCCCAGACGGCCGCACTCCTGCGGCTGGTCAAGGACGGCCCTGCGTCGACCAGCGAATTGGCCGGCGCCGAACGTGTTCGGCCACAGTCGATGGCCGCGACCGTCGCCGGGCTGGACCGGCACGGACTCATCGAGCGGGTGCCCGATCCCCACGATGGCCGTCGCCAGCTCATCACCCTGACCGCCCTCGGGCGGCGTCGCGCCGAAAGCGATCGCAAGGTGCGCGAGGAGTGGTTGGTGCGGGCCATGCAAGACCGTTACACCGAGCAGGAACGCCACGTGATCAACGAAGCTCTGGCGTTGCTCGGACGACTGGAGGAATAGCGAAAGACGAGGATTTCCAATGAACTTGGGAGTGCACTACATCGATTTCCTGCCCGGCCCTGCTGATCGGCTCGGACCGACGTTGGCCGCCACAGCCAAAGCCGCCGAGGACGCCGGGGTGGAGGTACTGACCCTGGCCGACCATTTCCTGCAGATGGAGGGGCTTGGCGCGGCCACCGATCCCTTCTTGGAGGGCTACACCTCGATGGGCTATCTGGCCGGTGTGACCGAGCGGATCACGCTCAGCATGTTGGTCACCGGGGTGACCTACCGGCATCCGGGCGTGCTGGCTAAGACGATGACCACGTTGGACGTATTGGCCGGGGCAGAACAATGTTCGGACTCGGGGCGGCCTGGTACGACCGCGAGCATCACGCCTTGGGCATCCCGTACCCCCCGCTGCGCGACCGGTTCGAGATGCTCGAGGAGACGCTGCAGATCTGCCTGCAGATGTGGAGTGACGACGACGGCCCCTACCAGGGCAAGCACTACCAGCTCGCCGAGACCATCTGCCGGCCGCAACCTCTGCGCCGGCCGCCCATTCTGCTCGGCGGGTCGGGTGAGAAGAAGACGCTGCGGATGGTGGCCCAGTACGCCGACGTGTGGCACACTTCGGCCACCCTCGACGAGCTGCCGCACAAACTGGACGTCCTGCGGGGACACTGTGACTCGGTGGGCCGAGATGTCGGTGAAATCAGGCTCACTGCAGCCTATGTCGACGATCCCTTCGGCGATGTCGACGAGTACCTGCGTGTGCTGGATCGTTACCGGGCGCTGGGGTTCGACCTGATCACCACGGGACCGCTGCCCGGCAATCCCGACCCGCAGGGCTGGGTCAAGCGCCTCGGAGACGAGGTGATTCCCCGGCTTCGGTAAGCGCGACGCAGCGCTACAGCACCGCGTCGGCGAGCAGGTCCACCTGGTCGAGCGAGGAGACCGCCGGGTGGAACAGCAACCGGTCGAAACCGAGGTCACGGTAGGCCCGGACGGCGGCACGCGCGTCCTCGGCGGAACAGACCATGTCCTGCACGTTGAGCCGGGCGTAGTCCGGGTTGAAGCCGTAGTACCGGTCGAGATGATCGCGACCGGACTGCACCACCTCAGCCGGACCCAGCGCGACGTTCACCGAGGCATGGATCTGCGGATGTCCCGTGCGCCCGCGCGCCGTCCACGCACTGCGAACCCGGTCGGCGAAGGCGGATTGGTTCGGCAAGTCGCGCAACGCACCGGCCGCCCAGCCGGCTCCGATGGTGGTGGCCCGCCTGATGGTCGCCGCCGACCGCCCGCCGAAGAGCAGCGGGATCTCCACCGGCGCCGGAGCCAATTCGGGGTCCCCTCGCCACGCTCGGCGCAGCACGGTGATCTGCTCGTCGAGCACGCTCCCGCGCTGCTCATAGCTGACCCCGACCGCCGCATAGTCGTCGGGCCTCGAGCCCACCCCGATTCCGAGGGTGAGTCGTTCACCCCCGCACGCGGCCAGGCTCGCCAGTTGCTTGGCCAGCACGATCGGCGGATACAGCGGCGTCAGGAGCACATTGGTCACCAGTCCCAGCTGTGCAGTCACTCCGGCCGCGACGGCGAGTGCGACGAGGGGATCCAGGTTCGGGTAGAGCATTCGGTCGATCGTGGTGACGCAGTCGAATCCGCGTTCTTCGGCGCGCCGGGCCCACGGCGCGATCACCGTGCCGGGGACTCCGGCGATGTGGTTGGGCAGACCGATGCCGATCTCCATGGGCTCCTCCTCCTCGGATCGCTTCACCCCCAAGCGTCGTCGCACCATGCAGGGTTGTGCCAGCCCATCGGCCCGATGCGGCACAAATCGGCATACTGATGTCGGAATGCGTAGAGTTTTCGTCGTGGCCGACGCCATTGATGGCAGAATTCTGCATGCATTGCAGCTGGCCCCTCGCGCGTCGTTTCGGCGCATCGGTGCGGTGATCGGCGTGCCCGAACAAACCGTGTCGCGCCGGTACCGCGGGATGCGCCGCGACGGCGCCGTTCGAGTAGTCGGTGTGGTGAACCCGCAGGTGTACGGCGAGTCGCAATGGGTGGTTCGGGTCCGCGCCAAGCCCGACCACCTGGGGCGGCTGGCCGAGTCGCTGGCCCGCCGCCCAGAGGTCACCCACGCGAACGTGTTGTCCGGCTGGACGGAACTGATGTGTGTCGTCCGGGCCCCGCTCGGCGACAGCGGCGACGGGTTGCTGCATCGCCTGCCCCGCACCTCATCGGTTCTGGGCATGGATGTCGACCTGGTGCTGCACGTGTTCGGCGAGCCGTCGGCCACCTGGACTGGGTACGGCCACCCCCTCGACGGGGGCCAAGCCGCTGCACTGCAGGACCCGCCACGGAGTACGGCGGCCCCCATCCCGCCCTCCGACGAAGACCAGCCGCTGCTGGCCGCCCTCGCCGAGGACGGCCGCACCCCGCAGGCGAGGCTGGCCGAGCTCACCGGATGGTCGGCGGCCCGGGTGGCACGACGGATCAGCGCTCTGGAGGCCGCAGGCACCCTCACCTACGACGTCGACGTGCTACCCGAGCGTCTCGGCTTCCCGATTCATGCCGTGGTGTGGCTGCGGACCGCGCCACACCATCTGGCCGGCGTCGCCGAACAGCTGATTGGGCATGCCGACATCGCGTCCGTGGCCGCCCTCAGCGGACAGCACAACCTGATGGCCGTGTTCATCGGCCGCGACGTCGGTCATCTCTATCGCTACCTGACCGAACGGCTCGCCACCGCGGAGTGCATCGACGGATACGACGTCAGCATCCGAACCAAACGGCTCAAGCAAGCCGGCTCACTGATCTCACAGGGCCGGTTGGTGCGCGCCGCCGGCGGCTGACTCCGGCGCCGAAACCAGATCCCGCGCCCGCAAAGCCAGCCACAACTCAGCTGTGTGCGCGGTGGTCGCCAGATTGCGGCCGGTGATCTCCTCGATTCGACGCAGCCGGTAAGCCACCGTCTGCCGGTGCACGCCGACCTGCTGAGCGGTCGACTGCCACGATTTGTCCAGCCGCAGGAAGATGTCCAGCGTCTCGGTCAGGTTGGTTGCGTGCGCTGCGTCGTAGGCGAGCAGATCCCCCAGCACCCGGTCCACCACCAACTGCGCCTCGTCGGCGTCGCGCAGCACCGAGAGCAGGGTGGCGTCGGCGTAGCGGCTCACATGTTCGGCGGTGTTTTCGGCATCTCGCACAGCCCAATTCGCTTCTCGCACCGCCGCCGGGGCCCGGCTGGCCGAGACCAGCGGATCGCTGATGCCGATCATGGCGTCCGTCCCGAGGCGCCGCCGCAACACCGTGATCGGGGCGGGGGTCGCCGGTAACAAGGCATACAGCAGGCCAGCGCGTCGCAGCAGCAGATTCGGAATCCGGTGCCGGTCCAGACTCAGATGCAGATGCCGTTCGCCGGTGGTGCTCCCACCGCGCACCGCGACCAACACCGCGCGCTCGGGCGGCAATCCGGCTTCCTGCAGTTGCCGGGACAATTCGTACTCCCCCAACCGCAGGTCGAGCAGATTCGCCAGCGTCTCCGCTCCGAGCCGGCGACGATGCTCCCGGCGGATGTCCTGCTGGACCAGCAGCACCGCCGCGGCGGTCGCCACATGCTGAAGCAGCACCAGATCCGGTGGTGTGGAACGGAAGTCGTAGGTGACCAGCACGGTCGGATCCTCGTCGGGGACCTCCACGATCTGCCCCCGCATCCCCGCGTCATCGAGGTGCAGCACACCCGGCAGCGCACCGCCGCGCTGCGCCACCAAGTCGACCACCGCCCGCCGTAGCCGCTCGGGCGGCGCACTGCTGCCGTCCAGCACCGGCACCCCGGTATCCGCATCCAGAAGCACCAGCCGGCAGCGCAATTCGCGAGAAAGCTGGTCGAGGATGCCACCGCGGCCCGACCGCAACACCGAGCGCTGGATCAGCGTGTACACCCGCTCGGTCATCGCCAGCCGCCGGCCCTCATCAGACATGTTCGCCTCGGCGACCGCCCTCCCGATGGCCGCGAAGCCCACCGAGAACGGCGCGATCACGATCGGCAGGCCCATCACGTCGGCGGCGTCGACAGCCGCGGAGTGTAGCTCCGGGGTATCGGGGTCCATGCCCAGGATCACGCCGGCGGTGTCGTGATCGGCGAGCCCGCGCAACAGGGCGAGTTGGCCGTCGACATCAGCGGGCAGCGTCCGCCCGTTCTTCATCAGCAGCTCACCGCCGGTCATCCATTCCCAGGGAGTGTCCAGGTCGGAGGCCTGCGCCCAGGTGACCCGCCGGTCCACGCCCTTGCCACCGGCCCGCAGCTTCAGCCGCAGGTGCGGCATTTCGACGAGATCCAGGATGGTGGGGCCCACGCACGCTCCAAGCTGTACTTCGAGATAAGAGTTGAGCGGAAATTTATACTAGACGAGTATTCCCGGCGCGACCGGACCGCAGCATAGTCATGCGTCAACGACTAGCTGAGGAGTCCCCTCATGAATCCCGACGACACCCGGCTCGACCACCTGCAGGACGAGGTGCAACGCCTGCACCGCGGTTTCAGTCTGCGATCGGCGTTCTCCCTCGCGTTCGCCGACGTCTCTCCCATCGTGGCGATGTACGCCATCTTCGCCCTCGGCCTGTTCACCGCGGGACCGCAGTTCTTCTGGGCCTTCCCCATCGTGCTGATCGGGCAGCTGGCGGTGGCCGCCGTATTCGGGGAGCTCTCGTCGCGGTGGCCGTTCGCCGGCAGCGTCTACCAATGGGCCCGTCACGTCCGGGGACGACGTCTGGCTGGGCAGCGGCGTGGGCCTACATGTGGGGACTGACCATCGCCCTGGCCACACTGGCCTATGCCGCAGCCGGATTCCTACTCGAAGTCTTCGGAGTCGGCGACGCAGGCCGATGGACCACCGCCGTGGTTGCCATCGCGATCATCGTGATCGGCACCGCCACCAACATGATCGGCCGCCAGGTCCTCAAGGTCATGGTGGTCGCCAGCATCACCTGCGAGATCATCGGATCGGTCGGCCTGGGCCTGGTCCTGCTGCTGTTCTACCGGGAGAACCCGTTCTCCACCCTGCTGCACGGGTTGCCCGGCAGCAGTGGTTGGGCTGCGGGGCCGATGCTGCTCGCGATCGCCTACACCGGTTGGGCCTTCGTCGGGTTCGAAGCCGCCGGCTCCATCGCCGAAGAGGTCGAGAACCCGGCCCGCAATGTTCCCAAGGCCATCATCGGCAGTCTCGTCGGCGTCGCGCTCATCGTGATGTTCTCCAGTGCTGCTTTGATTTTGGCGATTCCCAACCTCGATCAGGTACTCACCGACCAAAATGGCGACCCGGTGTCTGACACCCTGACCGCGCACCTGGGCGCCGGTATCGCCAAGCCCCTGCTGATCATGTTCGTCATCGGCTTCATCTCCAGTTTCCTGGCGGTCCAAGCCGCCGTGTCGCGCTGCATCTGGGGCACCGCCCGAGACCACGGCCTGCCCGCCGCCACTCTGTTCAGCAAGCTCGCCGGCCCGGAACGCATGCCCATCAACGCCATCGGACTGACCGCGGGGGTCGCCGCACTGCTGGTGTTGTTCGCCGGCTCCGACCTCTACAACGTCCTGATCAACTTCACCGTCATCGGCTTCTACATCGCGTTCGGCATCCCTGTACTCGGTGCGGCGTGGGCGCGGCTGACCGGCCGGTGGAGCCCAGGAGAATTCTCGCTGGGGCGCTGGGGCGCACCGGTCACCTACTTCGCTGCGATGTGGATCATCGCCGAGACCGTGAACGTGGCCTGGCCGCGGGTGCAGCCCGGCCAGCCGTGGTACATCAACTGGAGCATGGTGATCACCACCGTCGTGCTCGGCATCATCGGTGGGGTGATCTATCTGAATCTGCGCCGACGGATCTCGGTCCCGCTGGCCGAGCGGCTGCACCACGACGCGGGACCGGGGCTCTGATGACGCGGGTTGCCCTGGTCACCGGCGCGGCATCGGGTATCGGCGCCGCGGTCAGCACTCACCTCGCCGAGCATGGCTGGACGGTGGCGGGCCTGGATCTCAACCCGGCCGAGCATCTTTCGGCGTCGATCTCGCTCGACGTCTCCGATGCCGACAGTGTGCGCCGGGGCGTCGAAACCGTCACCGCGCAGCTCGGCCCGATCGAGGCACTGGTCAACGCCGCGGGACTCTACGAGATGCTGCCGGTCTCCGAGATCACCGCGGCGGCCTGGACCCGGATGCTGCGCATCCACCTCGGCGGCCTGCGCAATGCGGTGCACGCGGTGTTACCCGGCATGCTGGAGCGCGGTAGCGGAGCCATCGTCGCCATCTCCTCGGAGCTGGCGATCGGCGGCGGCGACGGCGACGCGCATTACGCGGCAGCCAAAGGCTGCGTCGTCGGCTTCGTCCGCAGCCTCGCCGCCGAGGTCGCTGCGCACGGCGTCCGGGTGAACTCGGTGGCCCCCGGCCCCACCGACACTCCTATGCTGGCACCGGACTCACCGTGGCGTGATCCCGCCTACCTGGCGACCCTGCCCGCAGGACGCCTCTGCACACCCGGGGAGATCGCCCACGCGGTCCGCTTCCTGATCGACGGTCCGGCGTTCTGTGTCGGAGAAGTGTTGTCCCCCAACAGCGGGGCGGTGATCTGATGACCACACCACCGGTTGCACTGGTCACTGGCGCCACCCAGGGCATCGGCCGGGCGATCGCCGAGCGGTTGTCCGCCGACGGTTACCGCGTTGGCGTCAACGGTCGCTGCGAGGACCAGCAGATGACCGACGTCGTCGCGGCGGTCGGCGGGTTCGCCGCCCCGGCCGACGTGTCCGATCCCGCGGCGGTGTCGGCGGCGGTCGCCGCCGCCGAGCAACGCCACGGCCCGATCAGCGTGCTGGTATGCAACGCCGCCTACATGTCGATGGGGCCCGTCACCGAGCACGACGAAAACGACTGGTGGAAGGTCGTCGACACCAACCTGGGCGGGACATTCCACACCATTCAGGCGGTGCTGCCCGGAATGCGGCGACTTGGCGGCGGCCGTATCGTCGTCATCGCCTCGGAATGGGGAGTCACCGGCTGGCCGCGGGCCACCGCGTACGCAGCGTCGAAGGCGGGATTGATCGCGTTGACCAAGACGCTCGGCCGTGAACTCGCACGGGAGAACATCGTCGTCAACGCCGTAGCGCCGGGGGTGACCGACACCCCCCAGCTGGAAGTCGATGCGGCCGACGCGGGCGTGGATCTCGCCGAGATGCACCGGCGTTACGCCGAGGACATTCCTGTCGGCAGGATCGGCCGGCCCGCTGAGATCGCCGACGCGGTGGCACTTTTGACGTCACCGTTTGCGGGTTCCTTCATCGGCCAGACCATCCAGATCAACGGAGGAACCACACGATGCCGAGTATGAGCGACCCGCACACCCCGGTCGGACCCGTCGGGCCGGTCGATGGCCTGCAGGTGCCCCGCTACGCCGGCCATACGACGTTCGCCCGACTGCCGCGCATCGAGGACGTCGGCCGCTACGACGTCGCCGTCGTCGGCGCACCGTTCGATGCCGGAGTCACCTACCGGCCCGGCGCCCGATTCGGCCCCAGCCACATCCGGCAAGCTTCCCGCCTGCTCAAGCCATACAACCCCGCGCTGGACGTCCAGCCGTTCGCCCGCCAGCAGGTCGTCGACGCCGGAGATCTGCTGTTCAACCCGTTCGACATCGGGACCGCCGTGCAGCAGATCGAGGACGGCGCGCTGGAGTTGCTCCGCGACGGCGCCCGGTTGGTGACCCTGGGCGGCGACCACACGATCGCCTATCCACTTCTGCGGGCCGTCAACAAGATTCACGGTCCAGTGGCGCTGGTGCACTTCGACGCCCACCTCGACACCTGGGACACCTACTTCAACACGCCACTGACTCATGGGACGCCTTTTCGCCGCGCCGCCGAGGAGGGCCTGTTCGTATCCGGCCACAGCGCCCACGTCGGTATCCGCGGTTCGCTGTACTCGCCGGACGACCTCAGCGAGGACGCCGGGATGGGCTTTCACGTGGTGCACTGCCGGGACTTCCTGCGTCGCTCGATCGACGACGTCATCGATGGGCTGCGTCAGACGATCGGCGATCGGCCGCTTTACGTGTCGATCGACATCGACGTGCTCGACCCGGCCCACGCCCCCGGCACCGGCACGCCGGAGGCCGGCGGGATGACGAGTCGCGAATTGTTGGAGATACTGCGGGGATTCGATGGACTGGCGCTGATCGGTGCCGATGTGGTCGAGGTTTCGCCGGCCTACGATCACGCCGAGATCACCGGGATCGCGGCGGCCAACATCGCCTACGAACTCGTTTCGCTGCTAGGGAGGACTGAATGAGCGCGCTACCCGCCTCCCCGGTGGAATGGCCGAACGGCAAACGCGCCGCGGCATGTTTCACCTTCGACGTCGATGCCGAATCGGCGATCCTGAACGTCGACGCCGCGCACGGCGAGCGGATGTCGGTGATGTCCCACCAGGCGTACGGCCCGCTCGTCGGTGTTCCGCGGTTGCTGGCCATCCTGGCCCGCCACGATGTCCGGTCGACGTTCTTCGTCCCCGGCTACACCGCCGTGCGCTATCCGGACGTGATCCGTGCGATCGCCGATGGCGGCCACGAAATCGCCCACCACGGCTACCTGCATGAGGTTCTGACCGGCAAGACAGCCGAGCAGGAGGCCGCGATCCTGGACCGCGGCAGCGACGTGCTGGCCGGGCTCACCGGTGAACCACCCGTTGGCTTCCGGGCCCCGATGTGGGAGTTGAACTGGCACTCACCGGCATTGCTCGCTGATCGCGGATTCCTTTATGACACCAGCTTGATGGACGCCGATCACCCCTACGAGCTCGAGGTCGGCGGCTCGGGACGGCTCGTCGAGATCCCGGTGCAGTGGGCTCTCGACGACTGGGAGCAGTACTGCTACCTGCCCGAGATTTCGGGCAGCGGCCTGATCGAAAGCCCGCGCAAGGCCGCGGAGATCTGGCGGCTGGAGTTCGAGGGCTTACGTTCGGTCGGTGGCTGCTTCGTGCTCACCAACCATCCGTTCCTGTCCGGGCGCCCGTCGCGGGCGGCGGTGCTCGAGGAACTAGTCGAACACGTGGTGTCCTGTTCGGACGTGTGGGTGGCTCCGCTGCGCGAGATCGCCACCCATGTCCGCGGATTGGGTTTGGCGCCGCGATCGATCACGCGACCCGATCCGGCGGACTTCTAAAGATCGCACCCGGTCGTGGTGTTGGCGGATTCGAAGAACGCGAGCTCCAGGCACATCGCACGGCGGTAGGCGGCACGAACGGGCGGGACGTCGGCGGCGTGATCATCCAGCAGCCGTTCCAGCAGCTGCGCGATCTCCTCGAATTCGGCGGCGGCGTAGGTTTGCACCCACTGTGCATACGGTCCTGCCGCCCGCTCGTCGAGCGACTGACCGAGCCAGGCGTACAGCCGCATGCACGGCGTCATCGCCGCGAAGATGACGCCGAGTTCCCGCGTCCCGGCGGTCGCCAGCAGGAACTCCGTGTACGCCGACGTCGCCGCCAACGGCTCCACGCCGGACATGTCGATGCCCCAGGACTGGGCGTAACGCGCGTGCAGACCCAGTTCCTGACGCACGCCGGCGATCAGATCGGCCAGCGCGAGCAGCGTTGCGGTATCGGGGCTGTGCGCCAGGGCCAACGCATAGGCGCGGGCAAAGGATTCGAGAAAGAAGGCGTCCTGGGCGATGTACCCCGCGAACCGCTCTCTGCCCAGGGTGCCGTCGGCGATGCCGCGCACAAATGGATGTCCCAGCACCTCGGCGGCGACATCGGCATTGGCAGACCACAGCTGAGCAGACAGGGGCATGGACGGCAAGCCTATCCGGGTTGGGCCCCCGCCAGCAGAACGCGGGCGACCCACTCGACGTGATTCAACGACTCCTCCAGGGTGAGGCGGCCGGCGAGCAGACCCGCCAACGCGGCGCTGAGTGCCGCATTGAGTCCGAAGGTCACATTCGGGATCAGCTCTGGGGCAACCCCGTTCAACAGGCGGTCGAGCAGCTCGACGTTGGTGCGCTGCATCTGGTCGATGGTCGACTTCACCTCGGGATCGGTGGAGGTCATCATCTGCAGCATCAGTGCCGTCATCTCGGGGCTGCGAATGAAGGCGCGCTGCGCCCTCCTGAGGTAGTCCAGGACAGCAGGCAACGGGTCGGCGGCCACCGGCCCACCGCCGGCCAGCACGCGGCGGGTGAGCCGCTTCTGCCAATCTTCCAGCGCCGCCGCCAGCAGATTCTCTTTCGAGCTGAAGTAGCGGTAGAGCGTGGCCAAGGCCACCCCGGAACGCTGGGCGACGTCGCGCATCTGAACCGCGTCGGCACCGACCTCGGCGATGAGGTCGGCGACCTCCTCGATGATCTTGGCTCGGCGCGCCAGTTGACCGCTGGTCATATCCGACAGCGGGATGACCCGGCCCGGGTGCGACGCCAGATCGGCGGTTGACGTGTTGACGGTGCGACCTCCCCGACAATGCTGAGAGAACAAGCTTCTGTGATATTACGCGACCATTGCCACTACCGACAGATCAGCGCAGCTCAGGAGTTGACACAAAAGAGAACCGTGTTTCACCATGGGATCACAGCGGTGCGGCATCCGCCGCGCGTTGAGGTGTGACCGAAGTTTCTGTACGGCAACGCCGCTCGCATACTAGGTCTGGAGAACTGACACCCCATGGCATTGGCGATCACCACCGAGCAGGAAGACCTGGCTGAGTCGGTAGCCCAGTTCGCGGCCCGGCACGCGCCGATCGACAAGACCCGCGCGGCATTGGACTCCATCGCCGCCGGCGAACTGCCCACCTGGTGGGAGGAGTTCACCGCCAACGGATTCCACGCGGTGCACATCGACGAAGCGGCCGGCGGGCAGGGCGGCACCCTGGCCGACATGGCGTGCGTCATCGAGTCCGCTGCCGCGGCACTGCTGCCTGGGCCCTTGCTGAGCACCGCGACGGCAAGCGCGGTGGCGACCTTGGCCGACGATTCGGCGGCGACGTTGATCGCCGACCTCGCAGCCGGCGCAACAGCGGTGGTGGTGCTGCCCGAGGACTCCGCGGTGCGCGCAGTGCCCGACGGCGACCGGTGGCGACTGAGCGGGCAGACCTCGACCGTGCTGGGGCTCTGCGCAGCCCAACGCGTGCTGCTGGCCACCCGGGGCGACGACCATGCCGAGCTGTGGTTCGCGCTCAACCTGGGGTCGGCGATCCCCGGTGTCACCGTCGACCAGTTGCGCGGCACCGACCTGAGCACCGACGTCGGCGTGCTCGTGCTCAACGATCACCTGGCGGCCGCCGGCTGTCTCGTCACCGGCATCCCCACCGACCGCGCCCGCTGCGTCGTGGTGGCGCTGGCGGCCTGCGCCTCGGCCGGCACGGTGCGCCGCGGGGTGGAGACAGCCGTGGACTACATCCGCACCCGTGAGCAGTTCGGCAAGCCAGTCGGCTCCTTCCAGGCCCTGCAGCACAAGGCGGCCATCCTTCTGGTGAACGCCGAAATGGCTTCCGCCGCAGCCTGGGACGCCGTCCGGGCGATCGATGAGGACATCGAACAGCACCGCCTGGCGGCCGCCTCGGCGGCTCTGATGACGGTCTACCCGGGGCCGGACCTGATGCTGGACGCCTTGTTGATGTTCGGCGCCATCGGCTACACCTGGGAACACGACACGCACCTGTACTGGCGGCGCGCGACCAGCCTGGCGGCCGCACTCGGGCCCGTCACCCGATGGGGCCGCGAGGCCGGTGAGCTGGCCAGGACGCTGCACCGATCCACCGCCATCCAGCTGGGTGACGTCGAGGCCGAGTTCCGGTCCAGGGTCTCCGAGATCCTGGACCGGGCAATGTCGCTGGAGAATGAAATCCCCACCGACGACCGCCGCGCCCCAGGTCTGGCCCACGGCTCCCAGCGGGACCTGCTGGTCGAGACCGGCTTGGCGGCAGCACACCTGGCGCCGCCCTGGGGTTTGGCAGCCTCCCCGGTGCAACAGGTCATCATCGCCGAGGAATTCGACAAGCGTCCCGAACTGATCCGGCCGTCGCTGAGCATCGCGGAGTGGATCCTGCCCACGATCCTCGACAGCGGCACCGACCAGCAGCGCGAGCGATTCGCCGAACCGATCCTGCGGGGCACCCAGCGGTGGTGCCAATTGTTCAGCGAGCCGGGCGCCGGTTCGGACCTGGCTTCGCTGAGCACCCGCGCCACGAAGGTCGACGGCGGCTGGTTGATCAACGGCCATAAGATCTGGACGTCCTCGGCCCACCTGGCACAGTTCGGCGCGCTGCTGGCTCGCAGCGATCCCGATGCGCCCAAGCACCGGGGCATCAGCTATTTCCTGGTCGACATGACCTCACCGGGCCTCGAGATCAGCCCGATCAAGCAGGCCAGCGGACACTTCGATTTCAACGAGGTGTTCTTCACCGACGTTTTCGTTCCCGACGACATGCTGGTCGGGCAACCCGGCGACGGCTGGAACCTGGCGGTGGCGACCATGGCCGTCGAGCGCACGGCGATCGGCAATTACGTCAACATCGATCGCAGCGAAGCACTTCGGCAGCTGGCCGACACCGGCGGATCCGACCATGACGCCATCCTCGCGGCCCTCGGGGGGATCGAAGCCCACACCACCGCGATCAAGGCGATGGTGTTGCGCGAGACCCTGCGACTGGTCGAGGGCCAGGGTCCCGGTCCGACCTCGAGCATCGCCAAGTATGCGATGGTGCTGCTGCTGCGGCGAGCTTCAACCGCCACGCTCGGACTGACCGGACGCCTCGCGATGCTCGAGGATTCCGACCCCGCCGTGATATCGCCGTATTTCGACATGCCGTCGGAACTCATCGGCGGTGGGACCGCGGAGATTCAGCTGACCGTGATCGCGTCGATGATCCTGGGCCTGCCGCGCAGGTAGCTCGGGCCGACCGCTGCGGCAGTCCTGCAGGACCTTCCCGGTCGGCGTTCGCTGATGCACCTGACTCGGCATACCTGCTAGCCGGTAGAGCCGCTCATGGGTATCCGTCGGAATAGCTGGGTGCCAGCGGCGATGTGCGGCCACCCCTGGGCACGCGACTCTTATGCCATCGAAGCGCATTGTCCCTCGGGGAAGGAAACGATCATGACACTCACCACAGCAGCCAAGGCCAGCCAGGCAAAACGAGTTCGGTACGGAGTCGCCGCCGCGGGAGTGTCCGTCGCAGCCCTGCTGGGCCCGCAGGCGACACCCGTCGCCGCAGCAGACACCTGCCCGGACGTCGAGGTCGTCTTTGCCCGAGGGACATTCGAGGCACCCGGGGTGGGCGCCACCGGCCAAGCCTTCGTCGACGCACTCACCGCTCGCCTCAACGGGAAGGACACCGTCGGGGTGTACCCGGTCAGTTATCCCGCATCGCTGGACTTCGCGCAGGCGGCTGACGGGATCGCCGACGCCAGCACCAAGATCGAGGCGATCGCGGCCAGCTGCCCGAGCACCAAGATCGTGCTCGGCGGCTACTCCCAAGGTGCCGCGGTGGCCGGTTACACCACCACGGAGACCCTGCCGGCCGGGTTCGTGCTGCCCAGCGGCATCAGCGGTCCGATGCCGCCGGCGATCGCATCGCACGTCGCGGCCGTAGTGCTGTTCGGGACGCCGGCGAACTGGGTCGTCGACCTGGCCGACCATGACGCCCCCCCGATCGCCATCGGCGCGCTGTATGCGCCGAAGACCCTGGAATTGTGTGCACCAGGAGATCCGGTGTGCTCACCGGGGGGACTGGATCGGGCCGCACACAGCGCATACAAGGACAACGGGATGGCCGGGCAGGCCGCAGATTACGTCGTCAACGCACTCGGCGGAGCGCCTGCCCAGCCCCAACAGAACGTCTGACCGCTCGGCACAACATCGGAGAAGAAGGGATCGCAGCCATGCACAAGTCGAAACTCGGTGAGCTCGAGGTCTCCGCACAGGGGCTGGGCTGCATGGGAATGAGCGAGTACTACGGTGCCTCGGACTGGGACACCAATATCGCCACCATTCACCACGCATTCGACCTCGGAGTCACGTTCCTCGACACCGCCGACCAGTACGGTGCGGGACACAACGAGGTGCTCGTCGGCCGCGCCGTCGCCGGTCGCCGGGACAGCGTGGTGCTGGCAACTAAATTCGGTATCGACCGCAGCGCCGGCGACGACAACCGGCTCTACCGAGGAGACCGGCCCTATGTGAAACGCTCCTGTGAGGCCTCCCTGTTGAGGCTCGGTGTGGACCACATCGATCTGTACTACCTGCACCGGCCGCCGCAGAACGCCGAGATCGAAGACACCGTCGCCGCGATGGCCGAACTCGTCGCAGAAGGCAAGGTCAGGTTCCTGGGCCTCAGCGAGGTTGACGGCGACCTGCTGCGCCGCGCACATGCGGTGCACCCGATCACAGCCGTGCAGAGCGAGTACTCACTGTGGACCCGCGACGTCGAACAGGTCACCCCTGTCATGGCCGAGCTCGGGATAGGCCTGGTCCCGTACTCGCCACTGGGCCGCGGCTTTCTCACCGGCGCGGTCAATACCGACGCCCTCGATCCGAACGATTTCCGTGCGCGCAATCCCCGTTTCACCGGTGAGGCGGGTCGACACAACCAGGCGATCGCCGAGACCGTCGCGGCCGTGGCCGGACGGCTGGGCGCACTCCCAGCGCAGGTCGCCTTGGCGTGGGTCTACGCCCAGGCACCGCGGCTGGGCGTTTCGGTGGTACCGATCCCTGGCACTCGCAGCCCCGTCCGGCTGGAGCAGAATGTCGCCGCAGTCGATGTGCGCTTGGACGACGACGCCCTCCGACAGTTGACCCCGCTCAGCGATGCGGTGGTCGGCGGACGGTACGCAGAACGCGGTGTGCGTTAGCTGGTCCGCGCGAGGCGTCGCCGTCGGATGGGTGTCACGGTTCTCAGTGAACGGTATGACTGAGTGCACGAATCCTTGACAGTTAGCGCAAGGTAGCAGTCATGGAAAACAATCTGGCCACCAAAGTCGCCGTCGTCTCGGGCGCAAGCAAGGGCATCGGGCTGGCCATCAGCCAGGCGCTGGCCGCGGCGGGCGCCCACGTCGTCGCCGGAGCCCGGCACAACAGCCCCGAACTGCAAGCCCTGGAAGCGGCCGGCTCGGCGACCTTCGTCGCGGCTGACCTGTCCACCACAGAAGGGCCGCGGGCATTGGTCGCCGCCGCTGCCCAACGGGGCGGAGTGGACATCCTGGTCAACAACGCCGGGGCGGTCACGCCGCGGTTCGAAGGCCTGCTGTCGGTCAGCGACGAGGACTGGATGGAAGCACTGACCCTGAACTTCCTGTCCGCCGTGCGCATCACCCGGGAAGCCGTCCCGCACATGCTCGTCCGCGGCGGCGGCGCGATCGTGATGATCGGTTCGGTCAACGCCACGCTGCCCGAGTGGAACATCGTCGACTACAGCGCATCGAAGGCCGCGCTGGCCAACTTCGCCAAGAGTCTTTCGAAAGAATTCGGCCACAAGGGAATTCGGGTCAACACCATCAGCCCCGGACCGGTGGCCACCGACCTGTGGCTGGCCGAGGACGGCATCGCCGCACAGTTCTCCGCAGCCAGTGGGGCCACACCCGACCAGGTGGTGGATTCCGTGGTTGCCGGTTCGGCGACCGGTCGCTTCACCACACCCGCGGAAGTCGCCGATCTGACCGTCTTCCTGGCCGGTGAGCAGGCGGCCAACATCACCGGCGCAGACATCCGCATCGACGGCGGCTACGTCCCCACCCTGTGAATCGGCGGGATCGGGGTGGCCCGGATGCAGATCGCGATCGCCGACACTTTTCCGTTGCAGACATATCCGCATCGTGCGGCACCGACGGAGGCAGATAACGATGTACGACCTGGAGCAGGCCATCACCGACCGGCGCTCGATTCGGCTGTTCCTGCGGGACAAGCCGGTACCGCGGGATCTCGTGGTGGAATCGCTCGAACTGGCCATCCGGGCACCGTCGAACTCCAACATCCAGCCTTGGCACGTGGTGTTCGCGTCCGGCCCGGCCCGTGACCGGTTGGCCGAGGCGCTGCTGGAACAGGCCGACATCGCGGTACCGAGCGTCCCGGCCCTGCCGGAGAACTTCGCCCACCTGCGCCGCGAGCTGGGCGCCCTGGTCTACGGGTCGATGGGCATCGCGCGGCACGACGCCGAGGCCAGGCGCCTCGCGGTACTGCGCAACTGGGAGTTCTTCCGCGCTCCGCTGGCCGGCATCGTCTGCATGCACCGCGATCTCGGCCCTGTCGACGCTGTCGGAGTCGGCATGTTCCTGCAGACCTTCCTACTGGCGCTGACCGCTCGTGGACTGGGCAGCTGCGTGCAGGTGTCGGTGGCCGGCTACCCGGACACCCTGCGCGAACACCTCGACATCGGCGCCGACATGCAGATCCTGTGCGGGGTGGCCATTGGCTACCCCGATCCCGAATTCGCCGCGAATCGGCTTACGGTGCCGCGCGATCCGCTGGCGCACAACGTGGTCTTCCGGGACGCGTGAGGAGCCAGGACACCGTCGATCGCAACACTGGGTCGACGGCAGACCGCCAGGCGTCTCCCCGCGGCGCAGCCATCAGGACGGAAGCAGCGATGGACTGCCGACGCCGATGGTGATCAGCGGATCAGCCGCCGGATCGAGCCAGTTGAGGATCGACCGCATCTCCTCGCGGCCGATGGCCACGCAGCCCCAGGTGGGATTGCCGTCGGTCACATGCAGAAAGATTCCGGCCACCTTTCCCGGAATACGTTGGGGATTCGACGCGATATTGACCGCGTAGTCGTAGACAGGCCCGGAGTCATAGAGATTCTCGGCGATCCCGGACGGCTTGTCCTGGCTGCGCACGTGGGTGTTGTAGGTCGGCGACTTACCGTCCTCGTCCCACCAATCCTGGTCCGTGGCTTGAAAATACGGCATTCTCGTGCCCGGGTCGGCTTGGCGGCCGAAGGCTTGGTCGAAACCGAAAGTCCCGGCCGGCGTGCGGTAGACACCATCCGCCGGGGCACCGACGCCGAGTTCACCCACCTTGGCCGGAGTGGGCCCCAGGACCACCTTCCACTCTGAGCCCACCTTCTGGAAGGCGGTGAGACTGCCGGTCGTGGCGTTGGCAGCCGGGACCCCGACCACGACCCATTGCGTGGACTGCCCGGCTGCGGGCTCCGCGGCGGCCGGCGCGGCGAGCACCGTCGGGCCCAACAACAGCAGGGCCGCCCGTGCTCCGGCGGCCGGCAGCGCTTTGAGTGGTTTCACATGTTCTCCGGAATCGACGGGATATCGCTCGCCCAAGAGGCCCATCGTAGTCAGCGGTGGGCACCGGCTCGATAGCCGAGGCGGTCCACGTCAGCTAATAACCACATCGTATTCACATCGTTATCTAGGGTTGCCCTAAGTGTCACATGGATAACTTGAGTAACAGGGCCGGTGGACCTGAACGGCCGCCGACATCGCGAAATGAGCCGAACGGACCCTACCGATGAATACCGTTTTGTATTTCAGCACCACCGGCGTCGTCTACGAAACGCGAGCCTACAGCAAAGCCGACCTCGCCGAACTGGTGCACGGCCATGAATTGCAGTGCCTGACCAGTACCGATCGTCAATTCGACTTCTGGTTCAGCCCGTCACCGCGCGGGTGCCAACGCCGCACCAACCAGAACGCCACTGAACTGCTGCTGGCGACCACATCGTTCTCAGCCAAAACGGTGCCACTCCTGCGTGGCTGCATCGTCATTGCGACGCACGACACCGACGGCGAGGTGGACGGGCTCAGCTGGCAACAGCTCGACGTGCTGGCCGAACGCAACCGAGCGCTGTCCGCCCGTGACGCGCGGGTGCTGGGTCGCCGGATCGCCCGGGACAGCCACCGAACCGCACAGCGTGGCTGCGATGTTCCCGCAGCCGACGTGCGAACGTCGGCGCAACACTGATCACCGAGTCCTCAACCGGTGTAGTCCAAGGTCGTCATCATTCCGGCATCCATGTGGTAGCCGTTGTGGCAGTGCAACATCCAGATCCCCGGATTGTCCGCGACAAGGGCTACCGCGACGGTCTGCATCGGCTTCACGATCACGGTGTCTTTGCGGGGGCCCGGTTGTGCTCCGGCTCTGAGCACCTGAAATGTATGGCCGTGCAGATGCATCGGATGCCACATCATCGTGTTGTTGGTGAACGTCACTGTGGCATGCTGCCCGCGACGGATCGTCAACGGGACAGTCTGATCGAAGGTCCGGCCGTTGATCGTCCAGGTGTAGCCCATCATGGATCCACCGAGGCGCGCCTCGAGCGCGACGTCGCTGCTGCCCGAGCTCAGCACGACCTCCGGTGCGGCGGTCACGGTGTCCACCGTTGCGACTCGGCCGCCCAGTTCCGGTGGACGCAACTGCGGATCCGCAGCGCTGCCGGCACCGGTCGATAACAACGCTCGTGCCACTGCGTCTTTGCCCTCGGCGGCGGCCACCAGCGGGAAGACCCCGTCACCCGCGGTGACGATGACGTCGTAACGTTCCCCCATGCCGAGCAGGACTGCGTCGACGTCGGTGGGAACGACCGGGAATCCGTCGGTGTGGGTGACCGTCATCCGGTGGCCGGCCAGCGCGACACGGAAGGCCGTGTCGGCCGCGGCATTGATGATGCGGATGCGGATCCGCTGGCCGGGCTTGGCGCTGAAGGTGCTCGGCGCGGCGGGAATCCGCCCGTTGACGAGGTAGTAGGGGTAACTGACGTCGCCACCGTCACCGCCGAGCATGTCACTGGCCTGACCGCCGGTCGGTCGCGGCATCGACCCCATACCGGGCATCCCGGGCATACCCCGATGCCCGGGCATACCTGCGGAGCGCAGCTCGTCGAAAATCTGTTGTGGAGCCTTGCCCACCCCGGACGTCCAATCGTCGAGCATCACAATCCACTCGGCGTCGTAGCGCCCCGGCTCCGCCGGATCGTCGATGATCACCGGCAGATAGAGGCCGAAATCGGTGTCGAGCCCGGTGTGGGGGTGCGCCCAGTAGGTGCCCGGGTAGGGCGAGCTGAACCGGTAGGCGAAGCTGGCATCCCGATCGATGTCGGGCGTCGCCGGAGCCGCGCCGTCCATGTCGTTGCGGAGCGCGAGCCCGTGCCAGTGCACCGACGTCGGATGATCGAGTCCGTTGGTCACGGTGACCGCAAGGTCGTCGCCGACATTCGCCCGTAGCAACGGCCCGGGCAGGGTGCCGTCGTAGAGCAACGTGCGCGCGACGGGGCCGCCGAGATCGACATCCGCTGGCGCGACTGTCAGCCGCCGGCTCACCGTCTTGCCGGTGTGCGGCCGCGCCGCCTCGGTGGCATCGATGAGGCTGGAAAGTTGCTGACCACCAGTCGAATTCGTGGTGGAGTGCGACGTGGCGGTTCGGCCGCAGGCAGCCAGGGCCGCACCGCCGGCGATGACGCCGGCGAGAAAGGCGCGTCGCTTCAGCGGTCGCGCCGGGAGCGGTGGATTCATCACGTCCAGGGTGGTCGTGCTCGCCATGGATCCGATGGTGATCGTGTGAAGATTTGCTCAAGAACCGCGCGGTGTCAGCAGGGGCCGTTGCCGCTTCGATATAGAGGTTTGTCCCATTTGCAACATGGGTAACTTTAGTCACAGCGCCGACGCGTCGGCGCCGCCATCACCAGCTACGAAAGAGTCGAATGGACCATCGCTATGAACACTGTCCTGTACTTCAGCACCCGCGGCCCCATCTTTGAGACGCGCGCCTACACCAAGGCCGACATCGATCGCCTCGTCCAAGACCGGCAACTGCACTGCCTGACCAGCACTGACCGCCAGTTCGACTTCTGGTTCAGCCCGGCTGCACGCGGTTGCCAGGCGCGGACCAATCGCCGCGCCAGCGAGCTGCTGCTGGCCACCACGAAGTTCACCGCCAAGACCGTTCCACTGCTGCCCGGCGGAGTGGTGGTCGCCACCCACGACGAGGACGGCGAACTCGACGGACTCAGCTGGCAGCAGCTCGACCTTCTGATCCGCCGGAACCGGTCGCTGACCGCGCGCGACGTGCGCGCCCTCGACCGCCGCATCCAGCGCCACGACCGTCGTCTCACTCGCCAGACGCGTACCGTCGCGGCCGCTCCGGCGCGTACCGCGACACCGCGCACGCCGGTCTCACACTGACTTCAGCGCGCCCCTTGGCCCCGGTACTGGGCAACCTTCTCGGCATAGCCGTCCAGCAACCGCAGTGATTCGTCGCGCGGACGGGTCGGCAGCAGCAGTCCCAGTTGGCCGAACCCGAGATCTTCGGCAGTGCGCCAGTAGTCGGGATCGACCGGCGCGCCGAACATGGCCAGTGGTACGTCATGGCCGGCGCCATCGCGGAGTTGTTCGACGCGGTGGGTGAGTTGTTCCACCGGCAACGGGTTGGAGATCCAGCCGGCGTCGTGACGGATGACACGCTTCACGGTGGCGTCGGAGTTGCCACCGATGAGTATCGGCGGGTGCGGCTTGCGAACCGGCTTGGGCCGGCAGTAGGAGGCGTCGAAATTGACGAATCTGCCGTGGTATTCGGCGGGTTCCTCGGTCCACAGCGCTTTGATGGCCTCGATGCGCTCATCGAGCAGAGCTCCGCGGGTCTTGGGGTCGGTGCCGTGGTCGCGTAGTTCCTCGATGTTCCAGCCCGCCCCGACCCCGAGCACGAATCGGCCGCCGGAGATCAGGTCGATACTCGCGGCCTCCTTCGCCGTGATGATCGGGTCGCGTTGGATGAGCAGTGCGATTCCGGTGACCAGTTCGATGTTCGACGTGACCGCCGCCGCGGCTGCCAACGTGACGAACGGGTCCAGCGTCCGGTAGTAGTACGGCGGCAGGTCACCACCCTGCGGATACGGTGACTCTCGGCTCGCCGGGATGTGGGTGTGCTCGGCGATCACGAGGGCTTCGAATCCGCGTTCCTCGATGGCACGTGCCAACGAAACCGTGTCGATGGTGTCGTCGTTGACGAATGTGGAGATGCCGAATTTCATGGGTGCGCCCTCGTCTTCCAGTGCGGGAGGCTGGCGACGCCAGTCCGCACAACGCTATTCCCCAACGGCCCGGAAGTCCACATCCACCCTCAGAGGTCACCCGGGCTGATTTCACCGGACGGCGCCGTTCTTATCAAAACGGTTGCTAGAAACGAATTTTCGCGGTTCTCGATTGGCTGGCAGCGCGATTGCCGATGCGATCTCGGTATCGTGGAATAAATGGGATCCGACCGGTCGGCATCGACGGAACGCCGCCGTCAACTGAGCTTCACGCTGCGGGGCCGCCGGGACCCGGCATCCAGCGCCGGGCAGCGCGCCCGAGCCTCCGGGGGTCTCGGTGATCGGCACACCCGCAAGGTTCTGGACCTGACCATTCGGCTCGCCGAAGTGATGCTGTCGTCCGGCTCGGGCACCGCGGATGTGGTCGCCACCGCCCAGGACGTCGCCCAGGCCTATCAGCTCACCGACTGCGTGGTGGATGTCTTCGTCACCACGATCTTCGTCTCGGCACTGCCGACCGCGGACAGTCCGCCGGTCACCATCGTGCGATCGGTGCAGGCGCGCTCGACCGATTACACGCGGTTGGCCGAAGTGGACGGGCTGGTCCGTCGTATCACCGCCGGTGGTGTCTCCGTCGACGAGGCCCACAAGGCCATGGACGTCCTGACCGAGCGACCGCACCCGTATCCGCGCTGGGTGGCGACCGCGGGCTGGGCGGGCTTTGCCCTCGGCATCGCCATGCTGCTCGGTGGCACCTGGCTCACCTGCATCCTCGCCGCGCTGTCGTCGGCGATGATCGACCGGCTCGGGCGGCTGCTCAATCGCGCCGGCACCCCGTTCTTCTTCCAGCAGGCTGCCGGTGCGCTGCTGGCCACCCTGGTTGCGGTCGCGGCCTACCTGTTCGCCGGCCAGGGCCCCACCGCGCTGGTAGCGACCGGCATCGTGATGTTGCTCTCGGGCATGACGCTGGTCGGATCGGTCCAGGACGCACTGACCGGTTACATGCTGACCGCGGTCGCGCGGCTCGGTGACGTGCTGTTCCTGACCGCCGGAATCGTGGTCGGCATTCTCGCCGGCCTACAGATCGCGGCGTTGGCCGGTATCCAGATTGAACTGCACGTCGATGCCACCGAGTCGTTCGTGATCCCGAACCAGCCCCTGCCGATCCTGCTCGCCGTGGCCGGTGCGGCGCTGGCCGGAGCGTGCCTGACGATTGCCAGCTACGCGCGGCCACGAGCCGTGGTCACCGCCGGAATCGTCGCCGGTCTGGCCGAACTGGTGCTCATCGGTCTCGGGAACGCCCGCTTCGGGCAGGTCGTGGCAACCGGCATCGCGGCCGTCGGGGTCGGGGTGCTGGCCACGTTTCTCTCCATCCGTCAGCAGGCACCGGCCCTGGTGACCGCAACGGCCGGGATCACGCCGATGCTGCCCGGCCTGGCCGTCTTCCGATCGGTGTTCTTTCTGGCCGTCGACAAGAACTACGCCGGTGGGACGGCGCAGGCGCTGGCAGCGGCGGCCACCGCGCTGGCCATCGGGGCGGGTGCGGTGATGGGCGAATTACTGGCCTCACCCTTGCGCTACGGCGCCGGGCGCGTTGGCGAGTTGTTCCGAGTCGACGGACCGCCGGGCGTTCGCCGTGCCGTCGGCCGCGTCGTCCGGCTCCGGCCGGCCACCGCGCATCCGGCCAACCGCAACCCGCACCAACGGTCATGGAGCGTCGCCCTGGAGCCGACGCCGGCCAACGACCACACCGGTGCGGGCCCAAGCCCTGGTCCCGGTCACTGATCGACCGGAGAACACCAGGCCAGCGGCGGTCGTGAGCCGCTGTGGCGCTGGCTACACCAGGCCGGTTCCGCCGCGACATAAGTTGCATAGAGAAACTAAGGTTTGAGAGGGTGGGCGGTCGACGCCCGGTCAGCGGAGTTGCTGACGACGCCACACATCGCGCCGCCCGGGGAACAAATCCGATCAAGACGAAGTTGGAGGCACACGTGTCCGGCCCGAAAGTGTTGACCCGGTGATCCGCCAGGGCCCGCTCGCGGGAAGGTACCCTGCTGTCGCCGCGATGGTCACCCTCGCGCTGATCCCCTACCTCGCGCTGTCCGCGGCGATAGATCCGCTGGTCCCGATCATCTCCGCTGACCTCCACATGACCACCCAGACCATGACGCTGGCATCCGGTCTGGGCAACGCCGCCTACGCGGTGGGCACGGTTCTGGCGGTTCAGTTCGCCCAACACCTGCCGCAACGCCGGATGCTGCTGATCTATGCGGTGGTACTCGTCGCCGGTTCGGTGCTCGCCGCCGCTGCGCAGAACGCCGGGACCTACATCGGCGGACATGTGCTGCAAGGTCTGGCCACCAGCATGCTGCTGATCGCGGCCGCTCCGCCGTTGACGATCGGTTTCCCCCGGGACAAACTGCGGCACACCGCCGTCATCATGAACATGTGCGTGTTCGGTGCCGTCGCGCTCGGTCCGTTCATCGGAGGTGCGCAGGCCGAGGCGCACGCCTGGCGCCCGCTGTTCTGGATCATCGCCGGGATTGCGCTGCTGGCCCTGGTGATGGCCGCGCTGACTTTTGAAGATGCGCCTCCGGCCGACCGCGACGCGCCGTGGGATCTGCCGGCCATCGCCCTGGCGGCGGTCGGCTGCACCGCAGCATTCGTGGGTGCGGCGCAGCTGACCAGCCACGGGTTCGGCGACCGGGCCGTGACGGTACCCATGCTCGGCGGTTTGGCGTTGATCGTCGTGCTGATCGTCTATCAATTTCGGGCCCGGCGTCCGCTGTTGACGGTCCGGACGATGCTGACGAGTGCAATACCGGTCGCCGGTGTTGGCGTGGCGCTGTTCGCCGCGGCGGCTTCCGTCGCAGCAACCGTCCTGACCGCGAATGTCCTGTTGCAGACCTACAACCCGGTCCGAGTCGGGCTGCTGTACCTGCCTGAACTGGGCGGAGCGATCGTCATGGCTTTCGTGTTCGGCAAGGTCATCAGCCGCCGGGCCATGCACTACCTGCCCCTGGTCGGGATGGCGCTGTTGGCACTCGGAATCCTGGTCTTCCGGGTCGGCCTGCCTGCGAGTCAGCCCCTGGCGATGCTGGGGGCCGCACTGACCGGTTTAGCGCTCGGCGCGACGGTCGCACCCGCCCTGTTCGTTGCCGGCTTCTCGCTGCAGTCGAACAGCCTCCAGCGTGTCTTCGCCATCATCGAGTTGCTGCGTGCGGTCGCCGCGTTCATGGTCGCTCCGATTCTGGCTCGCGTCGCGGTGACGGCGGCCGGTGGTGATCTCGTCGAAGGCACCGGAACGGCCCTGTGGATCGGGTTCGGACTGGCCGTCGGCGGCGCCCTGTTCGGAGTGCTCATCTACCTGCTCAGCGGGGCCCGGCCCCAAGCCCCCGATCTGGACCGGTTTCTCGACGGCGACTTTCCGGCCTGGTACTCCCCACCACTGCTGGCCCGGATCCGGTCCGGCCACCCGGCACCACCCGCGGAAGTGGCCGGCATACCGGCTGCCCCGTCCCGGGTGCGCCCCATCGACGACCTCACCGGGCCGGTCCTGTTCGCCTATGACGGCTCCGCACTGGCGGGGCGCGCCATCCAGCAAGCCGCCGACCAGCTGTCCGCGGCGAAACAGGCCCTCGTGGTGTGCGTCTGGCGCCCCGTCGACGTCGGGTTCAGCCCCACCGACGCCCAGCCGTTCGACCCGGACAAAGCCACCGAGGTCCGGCGCGCCGCCGAGCGGACCGCCGCGCACGGGGCCAGGTTGGCAGCGGAAGCCGGGTTCACCGCCGACGCCGTCGCGGTGGAGGCCGCCCCCACCTGGAAGGGCATCGTCGAGGCCGCCAACGACTATCGCGCCAGCTTGATCGTGCTTGGACCGCACCGGCGCAACGGTCTGCTGGGGCATTCGTTCGGCAGCGTCGCCGCGGCAGTCGTCGCGCACACCGATACCGCAGTGCTCATCGTTCCGGAACGGCCCGACGAGTTCACGGTCGAATCGGATCTGGCCTCGGCGGGTCAGCGGTAGGCAGAGTGTTACCTATGGACGATCCGTCGAGTCTGACACCACCCGATTGCGACCCGAACGACGGCACCACCAGCCCACTGACCGCCGAGGATCTGGAATTGCTCCGGCGCCCGTTGTACGGCTTTCTGACCGTCGCGGCGGGCCCGGTTCCACCCCAGCCCCGCCCGGTGTGGTTCGAGGTCACCGCCGCCGGAGACGTCCAACTGTTCACCGCGCCGGACAGCGTGAAGATCCGGCGGTTGAGCCGTGACGCCCGCGCCTCGCTGGTCGTCGCCGCCCCGGTGGGTGAGCGTGAGCGGTGGGTTTCGGTCTCCGGGCCGACATCGATCGAAAGCGGTGGGGCACATGAACTCTGCGAGCGGCTGGCTGCCCGTTACTGGGATCTGGACGAGCCGGCCCGCGCCGCCGACCTTGCCGCCCTGCTGGCCGAGGACTGGGTCCGGCTCGTCATCCACCCGGCCCGGGTCAGTCGCTATTCGATGAGCTGACCGACCCCCGCCAATCGCGTTGCGCCGAGCCGCCGGCCCCGTCAGGCAAAGCGACCGGCGCGGGCTGTCCGGGCCGGAGGAATCCCCACAGCGGCGACGCCCGACTCAGCGGCCAGGTGACGACCCCGCTCACCAGGCTCCACACGCTCTGCCCTATTGACGTGGGTACCTGGTCGGGATCCATCAGATCGTTCTCCGCCAACGGACTCGCATCCGCCGACACCATGAACTCGGTGAACTTGCGCAGCGAACGGCCGGTTCCGCGCAGGGCATTGGTCGCGCGCAGGAATGACTTGTGCCGCACCATCTCCCGCTGGAAAGTGTCGACAGATACACCCAGATGTTCGGCCACCAAACCATCGCGGGTCGCAACGATGAGGCTGCGCACATCGTGGCGGTCCGAGCCGCATGCCTCCACGGCGAGATCACACTCGCTGTCGAAACCCAACGATCGGTTGTTGAGGTTCGACGAGCCGATGCGCAGCAGCCGGTCATCGACGACCATCACCTTGGCGTGCACGTAGACCGAGGTCCCGCCCTTGATCGCCGGCCAGTAGATGCCGAGCCTGCCGTACTCGTCGGCCTCCCACAGCAAGCGCACCAGCCGTTCCCGCGCGCTGTCCATCGACTGTTGCTCGAGCCGGCTTTCCGAGCTGCGTGGCAACACGATCACCACTTCGGGCCCGTCCGGTTCCCGTAGTCGCGCCGCTAGCGCCTCGGCCAGACTGCGCGCAGCCAGGTATTGATTCTCCAAGTAGATGACCTCACGTGCGGCTGCGATCGCCGCCAGGTTGAGCGCCTCCACCTCGCGGACCTCGGCACGCTCCCGCAGGGCGGGCAGGGTGCGCGCCACGCCCACCTCGACATCTCGCAATGCCGGTTGCAGCGCCGGTGGCCACGCTGATTCGGTGGACGCGCACGGCGTCAGCGCCTCTCCGGTCGCGCCCTCCCACCGGTCGCGGGCCTGCTCGCCCAGCACCTGCGCGGCAGCCCCGTCGACCACGGCCGCCACCTCGTGGCGCGGACCGTAGGGCTGGCCCGATGCCTGCCGGCCCGGATCGTCGGGAAGGTGTGCACGGGTGTCCCAGCGCCCGAGCGTCAGGTCGATGCCCCCGCAGAAGGCCACCGCGTCATCGACCACCACGATCTTCTGGTGATGCACGGCTCCGGTCGGGTGTGCCCCGTCGACGGCCAGATGCATTCGCCGTGAGGTGAATTGGTTGATCAAGCCCACCGGGGTCACTCCGAACCAAAACCCGTCGAACGCCGGCAGCAACCTCAGATTCGATTTGAGCAGGTACACCCGCAGCTCGGGGCGCCGCCACAGCAGCCAGTGCAGGAACAAGCCGAGATGGTTGGGGCCCCCCAACGTCGGTTCGCCCGCCTCGAACGTCATCCGGGAATCGAGGTCCCAGCCGATGATCATGATTCGGTGTTGCGCACGCAGCATGGCTGCTTTGACATGGGCGAGATAGTCCGCGCCGTCGACGACCGGGGCGAACCGGTCCGCGATCGCGGTACGCCAGCACGTCTGGCCGGGGACCAGCAGGTGTTCGGCGCAGGGCGGAGCCGCTGCTGGCGGCTTCTTCCTGTGTGACACGCTGGGACCTTCCTCGGAACTCCTGCCCACCATTTGACGGCAGGAAGGATCGGCCTGTCGAGGTGCGGTGTCACCGGTCACAATCCGGTCCCCGGTGTGCACTCCGCCTGAGTCATCTGCGTCCCGCGCCGGTCGACCTAGCTAGGCTGCGGGTATCCCCATGACAGCCGCTGCCCCCCTCCTCGACGATCCGGGCGATCTGTCTGCCCTCCGCGCGCTGGGCGGCGACCCGGACCAGCTGTTCACCGCCTTCGCCGGCTGGGCGCAGGCCACCGGCACCCCGCTGTACCCGGCACAGGAAGAGGCGCTGATCGAGCTGGTCAGCGGAGCCAACGTCGTCCTCGCCACACCGACCGGATCCGGGAAATCTCTGGTCGCGACCGGGGCGCTGTATGCGGCCCTCGCCGCGGGGCGGCGCAGCTACTACACCGCACCGATCAAGGCGCTGGTCAGCGAGAAGTTCTTCGCGCTGTGCGCGACGTTCGGTGCCGCCAACGTGGGGATGCTCACCGGTGACGCCGCGGTCAACGCCGGCGCGCCGATCATCACCTGCACCGCGGAGGTACTGGCCAACACCGCACTGCGCGAGGGGGCGGACGCCGACATCGGCCTGGTCGTGATGGACGAGTTCCACTTCTACGGCGACCCCGAGCGCGGCTGGGCCTGGCAGGTACCGCTGCTGGAACTCCCGCACGCCCAATTCCTGTTGATGTCTGCCACGCTCGGCGACGTCAGTTTTCTGCGCAAGGATCTGACCCGTCGCACCGGCAGGCCGACCGCTCTGGTGGCCGGCGCGCAGCGTCCCGTGCCGCTCTTCTTCTCGTATGCGACCACGCCCATGCACGAGACGATCACCGAGTTGTTGCAGGCCAAGCAGGCGCCGATCTACGTCGTGCATTTCACCCAGGCTTCCGCGCTGGAGCGGGCGCAGGCGCTGATGAGCGTCAACGTCAGCACCAAAGCGGAGAAAGCGGCGATCGCCGAGCACATCGGCAGCTTTCGGTTCTCCACCGCGTTCGGCTCGACGCTGTCGCGTCTGGTCCGGCACGGTATCGGCGTCCATCACGCCGGGATGTTGCCCAAATACCGACGGCTGGTGGAGCAGCTGGCCCAGGCCGGCCTACTCAAAGTGATCTGTGGCACCGACACTTTGGGCGTCGGCATCAACGTGCCGATCCGGACGGTCGTCTTCTCGGCGCTGTCGAAGTACGACGGGACACGTACCCGGCTGCTCAATGCCCGCGAGTTCCACCAGATCGCCGGGCGCGCCGGGCGGGCCGGCTATGACACGGCGGGCACCGTCGTCGTGCAGGCCCCCGATCATGAGGTGGAGAATCTCAAGCAGTTCGCCAAAGTCGCCGATGATCCCAAGAAACGTCGAAAGCTGGTGCGCCGCAAAGCACCGGAGGGAATGGTGCCGTGGAGCGAGGCAACCATGACGCGGCTGGTCGAGGCCACCCCGGAACCACTGACCAGCAATATGCGGGTGTTCACCGCGATGATCCTCGACGTCGTCGACCGCCCGGGTGACCCGTTCACCGCGATGCGGCGTCTGCTCACCGACAACCACGAACCACGCAAGCGTCAGCTGCAGCACATCCGGGATGCCGTCGGCATCGCCCGCTCGCTGCTGCAGGCCGGCGTCATCGAGCGGCTCGACGAGCCGCTGCCCGACGGGCGGCGTTACCGGCTGACCGTGGACTTGCCGCCCGACTTCGCCCTCAACCAGCCGCTGTCCACATTCGCGCTCGCCGCGGTCGGCGTGCTCGATCCCGAATCGGAAACCTTTGCACTCGATGTTGTTTCGGTGGTCGAGGCAACGCTGGACGACCCTCGCCAGATCTTGGCGGCGCAGTTGAACAAGGCCAGAGGTGAAGCCGTCGCCGCGATGAAGGCCGAGGGCATCGAGTACGACGAGCGGATCGAGCTGCTCGACGAGGTCAGCTACCCCAAACCGCTCGAGGAGCTGCTCGGACACACGTTCGAGGTCTACCTGCACACCAACCCGTGGGCAGCCGACGCCCGGCTGTCGCCGAAATCCGTTGTGCGCGAGATGTGGGAGCGGGCCTTCACCTTCCGTGAATTCGTCAGCGTCTACGGGCTGACGCGTTCCGAGGGGGCAGTGCTGCGCTATCTTTCCGACGCATTCAAGGCGCTGCGCTCATCGGTGCCGACCGCGGCACGGACCGAGGAATTCGCCGACATCGTCGAATGGCTCGGTGAACTCGTGCGACAGGTCGATTCCAGCCTGCTCGACGAATGGGAGGAGCTCACCAGTCCCGACCAACCCCACGATGTCCCAGTTGCCATGCCGACGCGTCCGCGACCGCTCACCGGCAATGCGCGGGCCTTCACCGCCATGGTTCGCAATGCGCTGTTCCGGCGGGTCGAACTGTTCGCGCGCCGGCGCTGGGATGAGCTTGGCGAGCTCGACGGCGGTTCGGGCTGGTCCGCGCAACGCTGGCAGGAGGTTGGCCAGGCGTACTTCGCCGATCACGACGAGGTGGGCACCGGTGCCGACGCCCGGGGGCCGGCCCTGCTGATCATCGACCGTGGGCCCAGCACGTGGCGGGTGCGTCAGATCCTCGACGATCCCGACGGCGACCACGATTGGGGATTCGAGGTGGAGGTGGACCTGGAGGCCTCCGATGAGGCGGGTTCGGCCGTATTGCGGGTCGTCGACGCCGGCCGTCTGGACTGAGAGATCAATGCCCTGGTGTGAATTCGATAGCTAGTTCGGCAGGCCCGGTGATACCGGACATCGCATGCCACCTCGCCGGCGCCCGGCGTCGCGGATCGGGCATACGCTGGGCGATGATCCGCAGGGCCTCGGCGAGCTCGATGCGAGCGAGGTGCGAACCCAGGCAGTAGTGCACGCCACCACCGAACGTCAGGATGGCCGGTTGGCCGTCGCGGGTGATATCCAGCCGGTGCGGGTCGGCGTAGATAGCGGGGTCCCTGTTGGCGGCAGCGGTGTTGGCGATGACCAGGGTGCCGGCCGGGATGACAACGCCGTCGAGGTTCACATCCTCCACAGCTCTTCGCATGGTGGCCAGAACCACTGGGTAATAGCGCATCACCTCCTGAACCGCGTTCGGCGCAAGTTCGGGGCGTCTGGCGAGTAACGCCCACTGCTCGGGGTGGTCGCACAACGCGTGCACGGCGGCGGCGAGTTGGTTACGGGTGGTATCGGTGCCCGCGACCAGCAGGGCTGCGGCGAGCATCAGCAGCTCACCGTGGGTAAGTCGGTCGCAACCGTCTTCGGCGCGAATCAGGTCGGAGATCAGATCGTCGCTGAGATTGTGGCGACGTTGCTCGACCATATCGGCCAGGTAGGCGTCCAGGTCCTGCCAAGCGGCCAGCACCGCAGGCCCGTCATTGGCGAGATTCCAGTCGAAGAGCTTCGTGATCTCGTCGGTCCACGCTGAGAACAGCTGCCAGTCCTGGGGTGGGGCACCCAGCAGGGCACAGATTATCGGCGTGGGATAACCGCGGACGAGGTCAGCCACGATGTCGCAGTGCCCGACTCGAGTGAGAGGTTCGACGAGACTGTCGATAGTGCCGACGATCAGCTCACGCAGCCGTTCGGCGCCGCGCGGTGCGAAGGCATGGGAGACCAGCCGGCGCAGCCGATGGTGTTCGGCGCCATCCAAGCCGAGGATGTTCTGGGTGGCACGGTCCCACAATGGCCCGGAAGTAATGCCTTGGACATCGAGCCCCAGGCCGGCAGCAGTGCTGAATCTCGGGTCACGGAGCACCCTTCGTACGAGCTCGTAGCTCAGGACTTCAGGCCCGTGCGGCCCGATTGCAATGGGTGCCCGTCTGCGAGCATCGGCGATAGCGCGATGTGCTTCATCGGGGTCTTGCAAGTGGTCATAAGCCAGGGTGGGCAGTCCGGTGACCGAGAAGCTGGTGCACGAATCGAAGGGCTCAGTGGTCATGGCGGCCTCCTCCAGTCGGTATGGGTCGACTATCGGCTCACATCCAGCGCAGACCATCGGCCAGTTGGCGCAGAAAATCCCGGCGGGGGTCGTACGTCCGCGTGCCGGGTTACGCGTTCTGCGCATTTGTGCCGATGTTTACCGCTCAGCACGCCCTCACGCTGGCTAGCATGAGCGCAATCGAATTGCCGGCGGAAATGCCGCTGCTGACCTGGAACGAGCAGATCGTGGGGGAACTGCCAACCGGAACCGTCACACTTCTTCTCGGGGATGTCGAGGGCTCCACCCGGCTGTGGGAAACACAACCAGAGGTCATGGCGGCCGCGCTGGAGCTACTCAACCGCACTGTTGATGACGTGGTCGCTGGACACGGCGGCGTCCGGCCAATCGAACAGGGTGAGGGTGACAGTTTTGTCCTCGCGTTCGCTCGCGCCAGCGACGCCGTCGCGTGTGCATTGCAGCTGCAGTTGGCTCCCCTGCTGCCGATCCGGCTGCGCCTCGGACTACACACCGGTGAAGTCCGACTACGCGACACCGGGAACTACATGGGGCCGACCATCAACCGGACCGCACGGCTTCGCGATTTGGCCCACGGTGGGCAGACGGTGTTATCCGGTGTCACCGAGCAGCTGGTGATCGACCGGTTGCCGGCAGACGCCTGGCTGGCCGACCTGGGTATGCATCCCTTGCGCGACCTGCCGCGCCCGGAACGAGTCGTGCAACTGAACCACCCGGACCTGCGTACCAACTTTCCACCCTTGCGGATCACCAATGGTACTGTCGGCCGCCATCTTCCGGCGCAGCTGACCAGGTTCGTGGGACGCGACTCACAGATCAGTGAGATCAGAGGAATCCTGAACGAGAACAGACTGATCACCCTCAGCGGAGCCGGTGGGGTGGGAAAGACGCGGTTGGCGGTGCGCGTAGCCGACGGCGTTGCCGGCACTTTCGCCGACGGAGTGTGGTTCGTCGACCTTGCGCCGGTCACCAATCCTCTACTCGTGCCAGTGGTTTTGGCACGCACACTGGGGCTCACCGACCATCCGGGCCCCTCAATCATGGACGCCGTTGAGAAGTTCCTCCGAAATCGCCAGATGTTGGTAGTCCTCGACAATTGCGAGCACCTACTGGATACCTGCGCGGCCCTGGTCGCGGGTATCTTGGGCGCCGGCCCGGATATCACCGTGTTGGCAACCAGCCGTGAGCCGATCGGCCTAGCGGGAGAACTTGTCTGGCGGGTTCCTTCGTTATCGGTCGACGGTGAGGCTGTCGAGCTGTTCGTCGATCGTGCACGTCATACGAGGCCGGATTTCGTTCTAACGGAGACTAATTCGTTAACTGTCGCTGAGATCTGCCGGCGTCTCGATGGCATGCCACTCGCCGTCGAGCTGGCGGCTGCGCGGATCCGCACACTGTCCCTGACGCAGATCCTCGACGGCCTGCACCACAGCTTTCGACTGCTCGCCGGTGGGGCGCGCACCGCCGTACGCCGTCAACAGACACTGCGCGCATCGATCGACTGGTCGCACGCCATGCTGACCGAACCGGAGCGCGTTCTGTTCCGGCGCCTTGCGGTGTTCATGGGCGGGTTCGATCTGGACGGCGCCGACGCCATCGGAGCCGACGAGGACGTCGAGCACTACCAACTCATCGACCTGCTGGGATTACTGGTGGACAAGTCCCTGGTGGTTGCCGAGGAGGCGGAGACCACCATGCGGTATCGGTTGTTGGAGACCGTCCGCCAGTACGGCTTGGAAAAGTTGGCCGAGTCCGGTGAGGCCGAGGCGGTGCGCTCACGTCACCGCGACCACTACACCCGCGCAGCCGTCCACCTGGCCGCTCAGACCGGTGGCGACGGTGCGCCACTGGTGCCGTGGGCCGAACTCGAGATGGACAACCTTCGCGCGGCTCACACCTGGAGCTGTGACAGAGGGGAATTCGAGCCCGCATTGCAACTGGTGTCCGCGCTACAACGGTTTTGGGTGACCCGGGGTCGATTCCGCGAAGGTGTCGCCGGATTCCAGGCGGTGTTGAACGACGAGCGCTACCACGACGAGCTTGTCACTCCCCCGTGTGGATAAGGGCTGTGGCCAACGCCGAGCTTTTGGCAGTCTGGCTTTCCGTGCCGTCTACCCTGGGACGCGTACAGGAAGCGCTCGCCGCCGCGCGGGACCTTGACGATCAAACTCTGGTTGTCCACACCCTGCTCAGTTGTGGCCTGCTGGCCTTGAACGATGCCGACCTCGCACAGCAATACTTCGCCGAAGCGGCACAGCTGGCCGGTGCACACAACGACGACGCCGCGCTGTACCACGTCTACAGCTACCAATGTTTTGTCACCCATGTCATGGGTGACCCCCGCGCTTCGCAAGCAGCCGGTGAGAAGGGCCGAAAACTCGCCGACATGCTCGGTGACAGCTTCATGTCCCGATACAGCCGGACGTTTCTCACCGGCGCGCTTTGCTACCAGGGCAAGCTCGGCGAAGGCTTCGCGGTAGCAAGTGAACTCGTCGAGGAGGCCCGGGCAGCGCAGGACCGCCCGATGGAAGCGTTCGGCTTGATGGCCCTCGCGCAGGTAGCGACCTTCGCAGGCGATGCCGCGGCGGGCCGCGCGGCTGGTGAAGCCGCTTTGACCGTCGGAGCCACCCTGGGTGGCTTCCATGAGGACACCGGATACGTTGCCGTGGCCGCCGCCGCTCTGGCTGCCGGTGATGTCGAGGGCTCCAGACAGGCATGCGAAGACGCCTGGCGGCATACGACTCCGCTGAAGTCGCTGTTCGTCCGGAGCTTGACACCAATGGCCGAGGCCACCCTCGCCTGTGGTGACCTCGTCGCGTCCCGGCGCTGGGCCGATGAGTCTGTCTCGACCGTGCCGGGTTGTTACCGGGCGATGGCGCTGAATGCACGCGCACGGGTCGCGATCGCCCAAGGCGAGCCCCAGCAGGCGGAAGCCGACCTGCACGAGGCCGTCGCCGTCGCGGAGCGCACCGGCGGACATCTTTGGCTGCCGGAATCGCTCGAAACTCTCGCCGCCCTGTCGGCCGGTTCCAGTGCCGCGCACGCTGCCCGGCTCTTCGGCGCCGGAGACGCGATGCGCAAGCGGCACGGCGATTCACGCTTCCTCACCTTTCAGGCAGCCTACGAGTCCGGGCTGTCGATTGCGCGGAATATGCTCAGCGCGAACGAATTCGACACCGCGTGGTCAGAAGGAGCGGCGTTGTCGACGGCCGAGGCAATCGCCTATGCGCAGCGCGGTCGCGGTGCGCGGGGCAGGCCATCCAGCGGTTGGGAATCGTTGACCCGCACCGAACACGACGTCGTCCGACTCGTCAGCGAAGGGCTGTCGAATAAGGACATCGCGGCGCGACTGTTCATTTCCCCGCGTACCGTGCAGTCGCACCTTACGCACGTGTATACCAAGCTCGATGTCTCGTCTCGCCTGCAGCTCGCGCAGGAGGCCGCCCGCCACATCTGAGCGGTTACGGCGGATCTCAGCGACGCGATTAGAGGTTTTGCGGCTCCGGCAAATACCATCGACAGCGCAATGAGCGATCAAGACCTGGATATTCGTACGGCGCCCGCTGGCATAGGCGCGGCAAACCGTCTCGCGACCGAAGCCGGCCGACGGCGGACCTTCGCCGTGATCAGCCACCCCGACGCCGGTAAGTCGACGCTCACCGAGGCGCTGGTCCTGCACGCCAAGGTGATCACCCAGGCGGGTGCCATCCACGGTAAAGCCGGCCGACGGGCCACCGTGTCGGACTGGATGGAGATGGAGCAGGCCAGGGGCATCTCGATCACCTCCACGGCACTGCAATTCCCCTATCGCTCGCCGGAGGGCCAGGACTGCGTCATCAACCTGCTGGACACCCCCGGGCACGCCGACTTCTCCGAAGACACCTATCGCGTGCTGTCCGCCGTCGATTGCGCCGTCATGCTGATCGACGCGGCCAAGGGCCTGGAGCCGCAGACCCTCAAGCTTTTTCAGGTGTGCCGCCACCGCGGCATCCCGATCATCACCGTGATCAACAAGTGGGACCGTCCCGGCCGGCACGCCCTGGAGCTGCTCGACGAGATCAACGAACGCATCGGGCTCAAACCCACCCCCCTGACGTGGCCGGTCGGTATCGCCGGTGACTTCAAGGGCGTCCTCGACCGCCGGACCGGCAATTTCATTCGATTCACCCGCACGGCGGGTGGTGCCACCGCGGCGCCCGAGGAACACATCGCCCCCGACCGCGCCCACGAGGCCGCCGGCATCGACTGGGACAACGCGGTCGAAGAATGCGAGCTGCTTTCGGCCGATGGCGGGGACCACGACCAGGAGACGTTCCTGCTCGGCGAGACGACACCGGTGCTGTTCACCTCGGCGGCGTTGAACTTCGGGGTGAACCAGCTCCTGGACACGCTGGTGCGGCTGGCGCCAGCGCCCGGTGGACAGCGCGACGTCGACGGCAACGTGCGGCCGGTCGGCGCGCCGTTCAGCGCGTTCGTGTTCAAGGTGCAGGCCGGCATGGACTCCGCCCACCGCGACCGGATCGCCTACGCCCGGGTCTGCTCGGGCACATTCGAGCGCGGTGACGTCCTCACCCACGCCGCGACCGGTAAACCGTTCGTGACCAAGTACGCCCAGTCGGTGTTCGGCCAACAGCGCTCGACGCTGGACAGTGCCTGGCCCGGCGATGTGCTCGGGTTGGCCAACGCGGCGGCGTTACGGCCCGGCGACACGCTCTATCGCGACGTGCCGGTGCAGTTCCCGCCGATCCCCAGCTTCTCCCCGGAGCATTTCGCCGTCGCCCGCGGGACCGACCCGAGTAAGCACAAGCAGTTCCGCAAAGGCATCGAACAGCTGGAGCAGGAGGGCGTCGTCCAGGTTCTGCGTTCAGACCGGCGCGGTGACCAAGCACCTGTGCTCGCCGCAGTCGGGCCGCTGCAGTTCGAGGTGGCCACCCACCGGATGGCGGCCGAGTTCAACGCCCCCATCTCCCTCGAGCCGCTGCCCTACACGGTGGCCCGCGCCGTCGACCCCGAGGACGCACCGTTCGTCGACAAGCAGGTGTCGATGGAGGCTCTCACCCGGACCGACGGGGTGGTGCTGGCGTTGTTCACCACCAAGTGGCGGCTGCAGGGGTTCGCCGAGGACAACCCCGCCGTGCGGCTACGCCCGCTGGTGGCCGCCGGCGACGACTGACCCGCAGCGGCTAGGCCGCGACGCACGTGGTCAGCGTGCTGACCAGCCGGTCCACCTCCTCGATGGTGTTGTAGGGGCTCATCCCGATCCGCAGGCCGCCCTCGGGCAGGCCGAGCCGTCGGGCCGCCTCGTAGGCGTAGAACGACCCCGCCGGTGCATTGATGCGTTCCGCCGCGAGGCGTGCGCTGATGTCGGCGCAGCGGTGCCCGTCGAAGGTCACCAACAGTGTCGGCGTCCGGTACGCGGCGCGCGAGTGGAGGGTGGCTCCCGGCAGCCGGCGTAGCTCGCTCTCGAGCACGACACGGAGCCGGTCTTCATGGCGCGCGACGGCAGTCATACTCGACACCAGTCGGGCCCGGCGGTCTCCGTCCAGGCCGCTGCACCCGGCCAGGAATCCCACGGCGGCACTGACCCCGGCCATGATCTCGTAGGGCAGCGTCCCGAGTTCGAAGCGCTCCGGTACCTGATCGGTGGACGGCTTCAACTTGTCCGGGTGCAACTCGTCGAGCAAGTCCGGCCGGCCGGCGACCACCCCGCAGTGTGGGCCCAGGAACTTGTACGGCGAGCACGCAAAGAAGTCCGCGCCGAGATCGACGACATCGACGACGTTGTGCGCGGTGTAGTGCACGCCGTCGACGTAGAGCAGGGCCCCGGCCGCGTGGGCGTCGGCGGCGATGGTGCGGACATCGGGCATGGTGCCGATGAGGTTGGACGCCGCGGTCACCGCGACCAGGCGGGTGCGCTCGGTGAGCAGCGCCGCAAGGTTCTCGGCGGGAAGTTCGGCGCTATCGGGATCGAAGTCCGCCCATCGCACCGTGACGTCGGCTCGGCCGGCCGCGATCACCCACGGGCGGATGTTGGCATCGTGGTCCAGGCGGGACACCACGATCTCGTCACCGGGCCGCCAGGTCGCCGAGATAGCTCGCGCCAAGTCGAAAGTCAGCGCGGTCATGCTCCGACCGAAGATCACCCCGCGCGGGTCGGCATTGAGCAACTGGCCCATCGACCGCCGGAAATCGTGCACGATCGCCTCGGCGTTGCGCTCGGACTCGGTGTTGGTGCCCCGGTTCGACAGTGGGCGCAGCATCGCGTCGCGCATGGCGTCGGCGACCACGTCAGGAGTCTGCGACCCGCCGGGCCCGTCGAAGAACGCGGTGCCCGACCGCAGCGCCGGAAAACAGACCCGGAGGGCGTCGACGTCTAAGTCCGGCGGACGGACAGCGTCGGCTGCGAAAGTCATAGCTGCATGATCCACAATCTACGGCCACTGCGCAGCCCAAGCCACCCGCCGCATCTGCTAACTCATTGGTGATCAACAGTATTCAGTCACAGCTCGGTCACCGCACCACCGTCGACCAGCCATCGACGGTCCAACCGGACGTTCTGCAGCATCCGGCGGTCGTGGGTCACCAGCAGCAATGCACCGTCATAGGTTTCCAGCGCCTGTTCGAGCTGCTCGATGGCCGGCAGATCGAGATGGTTGGTCGGCTCGTCGAGAACCAGCACGTTGGTACCGAGGGCCTGCAGCAGGGCGAGGCCCGCGCGAGTGCGCTCACCGGGCGACAATTCGTCGACCGGCCGGTCCACGTGATCGGCGCGCAACCCGAATTTGGCGAGCAGGGTCCGCACATCGGAGGTCGGCCAGGCGGGCACCCGCTGCTCGAATCGGTCGACGAGCCGGTCGGATCCGGTGAATTCGGCCCGGGCTTGGTCGATTTCACCGATGGCGACGTTGACGCCCACGCTCGCACGTCCCTCGTCGGGCTGACGCCGTCCCAGCAGGAGTCCCAACAATGTCGACTTGCCCGCCCCGTTCGGGCCGGTGATCCCGATCCGTTCGCCGGCATTCACCTGCAGGGTCACCGGGCCCAGGCGGTAATCGCCCTGCCGAACAACGGCGTTGTCGAGTGTCGCGACCACCGAACTGGAGCGTGGCGCCGCGGCGATGGTGAACTCCAGAACCCATTCCTTGCGGGGCTCGGCCACCTCCTCGAGGCGGGCGATCCGGCTCTCCATCTGCCGCACCTTCTGCGCCTGTTTCTCACTCGACTCATTGGCGGCGCGCCGCCGGATCTTGTCGTTGTCGGGGGCTTTGCGGATCGCGTTGCGCACCCCTTGGCTGGACCACTCGCGTTGGGTGCGAGCGCGCGCCACCAGGTCGGCCTTCTTCTCGGCGAACTCTTCGTACTGTTCGCGCCGGTGCCGGCGGTTGACCTCACGCTCCTCCAGGTAGCTTTCGTACCCACCGCCGAACAGTGTGGTGGTGTTCTGCGCCAGATCCAGTTCCAGGACTCGGGTTACGCTGCGCGCCAGGAATTCCCGGTCGTGGCTCACCAGCACCACACCACCTCGCAGGTCGGCGACGAACCGCTCCAGTCGGGCCAGGCCGTCGAGGTCGAGGTCGTTGGTCGGCTCGTCGAGCAAGACGATGTCGAATCGCGACAGCAGCAAGGCCGCCAACCCCACTCGTGCCGCCTGTCCGCCGGACAACGCGGTCATCGCCGTCGACTGCGGCTGCACCGCCTCGGAGTCGAGCCCGAGGTCGGCCAGCACCTCCGGCAGCCGTTCGTCGAGGTCGGCCGCACCGGTCGCGAGCCAATGATCCAGGGCCGCAGCGTACGCGTCGGCGGGGTCCGGACCCGATGCGGTGGACTCGGCCAATGCGGCGGCTGCCGCCTCCATGACATCGGTCGCCTCGGTGCACCCGGTACGCCGGGCGATGTAGGCCGCCACGGTCTCACCGGGCACCCGCTCGTGCTCCTGCGGCAGCCACCCCACGAAGGCGTCGGTCGGCGCCAAGCTGACCGTGCCCTCGAGGGGTTCGAGTTCGCCGGCCAGGATCCGCAGCAAGGTGCTCTTGCCTGCACCGTTGACGCCGACCACACCGATGACGTCGCCGGGCGCGACGGTCAGGTCCAACCCCTCGAACAACGTGCGATGCGCGAATCCGCCGGCCAGGTTCTTGGCGACAAGAGTTGCGGTCATGGCCGCGAGCGCTAGTGCCCGGCGTTGCGCGCCAGCGCGATGGCGTACTGGCTCACGAAGCGCCCGGCTCCGGGTTCGCCGCGGCCGCACGATCCATCGGACTCACCGGGACGCTTGACCCACAGGAACGCGTCGATGTGACCGTTGCCGG
Organism: Mycolicibacterium litorale; assembly: GCA_002007745.1. Taxonomy (GTDB): domain Bacteria; phylum Actinomycetota; class Actinomycetes; order Mycobacteriales; family Mycobacteriaceae; genus Mycobacterium; species Mycobacterium litorale_A. The sequence goes on from CP019882.1 coordinate 5,888,872, forward strand.
TGTCTGTCGTGGGCGCCGCCCCCAGCGCGCGACCCGGCGGGTTGCACCAGTACATCGAGTCGCCTTCCACCGGACCGGCGCCGTTTCGGGAGGTGTCGATGACGTAGTGCGCGCCGTTGGTCTGGCCCGAGATGGCCTCGCCGTAGCCGACTTCCTCGTCGGTGGTGAAGAAGTTCGCGGTGTTGAGGCTGAAACCGCGAGCCTTGCCGATGTCGACCTGGTTGAGTCGGGCGGCCATCTCGTCGGCGGCCACCCAGCGGGAGTGCCCGGCGTCGACGTACACGGCGGTGGCCGGATTGGCGGTCAATGTGTCCACGGCGTAGCGGATCAGGTCGAACCGTTCCTGGCGCTGATCACCGGAGAGGCAGTCGGCCATGGCGAGCGCGTCCGGTTCGAGGATGATCGCTGCCGGCCCGGGACCGATGGCGGCGGCGACGCCATTGATCCATCCCCGGTAGGCATCGCCCGAGCCGAATCCGCCGGCGGCGAAGTTGCCGCAGTCGCGATGCGGGATCGCGTACAGCGCCAGCAGCGGGATGGTCCCGGCAGCCTGAGCTGCACTGATGTACTTGGCGTCAACCGAGGGTGTGGAGAGCTGGTCCATCCAGTACGCCTGCGGCGTGTACGCGATATAGGTCAGCTCCGGGCTCGGCGGATCGGCACTGTTGGCGGCCCGCATGGCCGCTGAATTCGGATTCACATAGAGCGGCAGGCCGGCCAGCGGGTTCGCGTCTTCGGCCAGACGCACCGCCGGGGCTGGGACAACACGCATCGGCTCGGTCGACAGCACCTGGCCTGCTACGGCGGCAACGGTCAGGAACGGGGCGATCCAGCGCGCGACCGCACCGGCAGCTGAGGACGTCACCGGAAGAAAAGTAGTGTGGCTGGTCAATAAGTGCCAATTGCCGTCGGCGAAAGGGCCGCGCCGCGCCGCCGAGGTCACGAACACTGCGCATGTCCGACATGTCAGTGCCGGATGGCGGTGACGGTGTTCGCCGTGGACAGGGCCGCCTTGACCTGCCGCGACAGATCGTCGGCCAGGATCTCCGCGTCCCCGTTGATCAGACCGGTGATCGCCTGCGCTGCGACCAGCGCGGGATCGATCTTCTGCTCGGCGGGGATGTAGCTGACCATGTCGGTGTCCATGTAGCCGACATGCAGGGCGGCGACGTGAATGCCCCTCGGTCCCAGCTCTGTTCGCATGGCATCTGTCATGGCCCACGCAGCGGCTTTGGCCGCCGCGTAGGCACCCGATGTCGGAACGTGGGCCCAGGCCAGAACCGACAACACGTTGAGAACGGCACCACCACCGTTCTTGTCGATGATCGGCACGAACTCACGACTGACGGTCAGCGTCCCGAAGTAGTGGGTCTCCATTTCCAGCCGGATGTCGTCGATCGGCCCGGTGAGCAGGGCCGCGCGGGTGGATACCCCGGCGTTGTTGACCAGCATCGTGACGTCACCGGCTGTTGCGGCGGCGCGGCGCACCGAGTCCGGATCGGTGATGTCGAGTTGGATCGGGATGGCTCCGGGCAGGTCGACCGTCTCGGGTCGGCGGGCCGCCGCATAGACCTTGGCGCCGCGGGAAAGCAGCTCGGCGGCCAGGTGACGGCCGAGGCCGCGGTTGGCGCCGGTGACCAATGCCGTGATCTGTTGTGTCATCGAAGGTCCTCCCTCGTGAGGTTGGCGAACGGGTTCGACGGCGTCAACACGTCTGGGCTGCGGTTGCGTTCCGATCGGTGCAAGTCGTTGTCTCGCAGCTGTGAGTGCACCGATCGTGGCCGGCCCGGCGCCGGCATTCGACGATGGCCGGATGCAGCAGCACCACCGTCACGTCGCGCGCAGCGCGGCAGCGCTCGCGGCCGCCATGGGAATCGGCCGGTTCGTCTACACACCGATCCTGCCGCTGATGACCGCGCAGGCGGGCATCACCGCGCACACCGCCGCCGCTCTGGCCACCGCCAACTACGCCGGATACCTGGCCGGTGCCGTGGCGGGCATCCTGTGGACTCCACTGGCCCGTTCGGTGATGGTCTGTAAGGCCGCCTTGGTGACGCTGGTTGTCAGTCTCGCCGCCATGCCGTTGGCCACCACCCCGGTCGAGTGGATCGCACTGCGCGCGATAGCCGGGCTGACCAGTGCGCTGGTGTTCGTGATCGCCGTCAATGTCTTGTTGGAGCACCTGCACGGCCGTCCCGCCCATCTAGCCGGATGGGCGTTCGGTGGGGTCGGCGGCGGGATCGCGCTGTCGGCTGTCTTGGTGCTGGCCTGCGGCCAGTGGCGGGTGGCGTGGTGGGCCTCGGCGGCACTTGCCGCGGGCTTGGCTGCCCTCGCGTGGACGATGCGCTCCGCTCCCCGCCCCGCGCCGTCGGTCGCCGCCACCGCGGCCCGCCCACCGCACCGGGCGTTCACGCTGCTCGCTACCAGTTACACGCTCGAGGGCATCGGCTACATCGTCGCCGGCACCTTCCTGGTGGCCGCGGTGACGCAGAATGCGCCGCACTGGGTCGGCGGCACCACCTGGTTGCTCGTGGGTCTGGCCACCGTGCCCTCGGCGGCGTTGTGGGCTGGGCTGAGCAGCCGGTGGTCGCATCCAGGCCTGCTGGCCGTCGCACTGTGCGCGCAGGCCGTGGGCGTGGGGGTGGCGGGCGCGTTCGGCGGTGTGGGTGCCGCGCTGATCGGTGCGGTGCTGTTCGGCGGGACCTTCATCGGTGTCAGCACACTGGCCCTGGCGAGTGGGCGTCTGCTGCACTATCCGCGGGCCGTTGCGCTGCTCACCGCAGGCTATTCGGTGGGCCAGATTCTGGGTCCGGTCGTGGTCAGCCCACTGTTGGATGACGGCTTCCGGCCGGCCCTCGTGGCAGCGGCGGTGGTGGTCCTAGCCGCTGCCGTCGTCGCGGGGTCGATGCGGGTCGTCGGCGGGCAACCACACCGATTCGTCGCGCAATCCGAACTCGCCGACGTCCCTGGTGAATTCCTCGATCAACGCGTGCACCACGGGATTGTCGTCGTCGCGCCGCCACACCAAAGACCAGGTCCACAGCGGTGACGGATTGACGATCCTGCGACGCACCAGGTCCTTGGGCAGCGGCTCGTCCTGGCCCCTGGGGTTGTTGAGGACGGGTCTGCGCAACCCACGCACGTGCTCGAAGAAGGTGGGCCCGGTGACCCCGCCGTCGTCGGTTCGCATGATGCGCGCACCGGTGGCCGCCGCGTACTGCTTGCCGTAGCGGTTCCACGACGACCAGCTCGCGTCGTCGGTGTCGGTCAGCACGAGAGTGTCACCGGCCTCCACCGGGGTGTCGTCGGGGCCGGCGGACAGCGCATACAACCGGTCTACGCCGAGAAGCTCGGCGGCCAGGGACAGCGCCTGCAGATCGCTGTTCTGCACCCAGCAGATCGCGAGATCGAGGCTTCCGTCGGCGACTCGCAGGGCCTGAGTGTGTGACGGCAGCACCCAGGTGTCGACCCGGAGCTGCGCGATCCCCGCCGCCCGCTCGGACCAATCCGTGGGGCACCAGTTCACGTAGCCGATCCGGACCGGCTGTGTGGTGGCGAGATTCAGAGCACGCCGGCGCAACTCGTCGGCGTGGGCGATGAGCGCCCGCGCGTCGGGTAGCAGGGCTGCTCCCGCCGCGGTGAGGACCACCGAACGGCGGTCCCGGTCGAACAACGTGACCTTGAGATCGCGCTCGAGCGCCTTGATCTGTTGGGACAGTGACGGTCCGGCGATGCGCAGACGTTGGGCAGCGCGGCCGAAGTTGAGTTCCTCGGCCACCGTGACGAAGTAGCGCAGCTGACGCAACTCCATCGCTGCAGCCTAATAGGAGCCGACTCTCAGCACGGAGGTGACGGGTCGCGTCGAACCGGCATGTCCGCGTCGCGGGCCGCGTTGGGCCAGACACACAGCGAGGAAAGGAAAGATCATGAACACTCCCGTCCGTGTCGCGGTCATCACCGGGGCCTCTCAGGGCATCGGGGCCGGACTGGTACAGGGCTTTCGCAACCTGGGCTACGCCGTCGTGGCGAACTCCCGCAGCATCGGCGACAGCAGCGACCCGATGGTGCTCACCGTCGCCGGCGACGTCTCCCGGCCCGGTGTCGGCCAACGAGTCATCGACGCCGCGGTGGCCCGCTTCGGGCATGTCGACACCGTCGTCAACAACGCCGGAATCTTCATCCCCAAGCCGTTCACGGCATACACCGATGCCGACTACGACGCCATCACGGGGGTGAATCTGCGCGGCTTCTTCGAGATGACCCGTGCGGCACTGACGGTGATGGGTTCCGGTGGCCACGTCGTCAACATCTCCACCAGTCTGGTGGATCAGGCTAATTCCCAGGTGCCCTCCGCGCTGGCCTCGCTGACCAAGGGTGGTCTCAACGCGGTGACCAAGGCGTTGGCCGTCGAATACGCTGCCCGCGGGATCCGGGTCAATACCGTCGCACTCGGGGTGATCAGCACGCCGATGCATGACCCGTCCACCCACGACGCGCTGGCTAGGCTGAACCCGATGGGTCGGCTGGGTGAGGTCGACGAGGCCGTCGAAGCGGTGCTCTACCTCGAGCGGGCGGGATTCGTCACCGGGGAGATCCTGCATCTGGACGGAGGGCAAAGTGCCGGACACTAGGTATCCCGATGACGTCGAGTCGATCCTGCACGAGGTGTTGGGCCAGTGGAAGGCCGGCATCGACAGCCACGACCCGCAACGAGTGGCCGCACTGTTCACCGCTGACGCCATATTTCAGGGGCTGCGGCCGTTCAGCGTCGGACCGCGGGGCGTGGTCGAGTACTACGACTCCCAACCGGCCGGGATGACGGTGGAATACCGCATCCTTGCGGCCCGTCACCTCGAGCACGGCACGGCACTCGGCTACGTCGCGGCGGCGTTCGCATTCCCGGACCGGGACGGTCTCGACCTGCGCCTCGGTGTGGTACTCACGCGCTGCGGTGAGAGCTGGCGTATCGCCTACTACCAGGCCAGCCCGGCTCCGGCGGGCGCAGACTCGACGATATGACCCGACCGGTGGCGCGCGCGTTGGCCACGGCCCTACTGGCGTCGGCATGTGCCTCGACGCCGTCACACCCGCCCCTGGACGGCGCCCCAGCCGCACCGACGTCCAGCACCGCGGCCGCGCAGGCCCCACCGGTGGCGGTCCGCGTCGACTACCAGCTGGGCGGCGCCTACCCGCCGGATCCGGGCGTCGCGGTCGTGGTGCGCGATCGCACCGCCGCGCCCGCCCCGGGCCTGTACAACGTCTGCTACCTCAACGCGTTCCAAGCCCAGCCCGGGCAGGATGGGCAATGGCGGATCGACGGGCGGGACCTCACCTTGCGCGACGACGACGGACATCCGCTGATCGACAGCGACTGGGGCGAGGCCTTACTGGACACCTCGGATACCGGCCGGCGTTCGGTCATCGCGCGGGTGCAGTCCCAGTGGATCGACCAGTGTGCCCGCCGCGGATTCCGTGCCGTCGAACTCGACAACCTCGACTCCTGGACCCGCTCGGCCGGGTTGCTCTCCCCGGAGGACAACCTGGCGCTGGCCGAAGTCCTGGTGGACCGGGCTCATCAGGACGGCCTGGCGGTGGCGCAGAAGAACGCCGCCGAGATCGCCCGCCGTGGCCCCGCGACGGGATTCGACTTCGCCATTGCCGAGGAGTGTCAGCATTACGACGAATGCGGTTCCTACACCGATGTTTACGGTCCCAACGTGATCGACATCGAGTACGACGACCAACCACTCGCCGACTTCTTGACAGCGTGCGAAGTGAACGGATCGCGGATATCGGTGGTGCGGCGTGATCGTCAGTTGGTGCCCGGGGAACGCCCGGGCATCTCGCGCAGTGGTGTCGGTGAGCGATGCGGACACCGTCGAGGAATGCCGGAATCATCCTGTGCGGCAGGCGGCCTAGGCTTGGCCCATGAGCGATCCGAACAACGTGCCCGGCGGCGGGACCAAGACATCCAACGGCGATCGCCGGTTGATCATCCAGATCGGGCTGACCGCCCTTGTGGTGGTGGCCTCGGTGATGCTCGTGCTCTATCTGTTGACGTCGGGTCATCGGACACTGGTCGGTCACCCGGTTGCCGACCACGGCGCCTCGGAGAGCGTCCAGGCCATCCGGGTGGCATCGAGCAATCTGGTCACCAAGGACGGTGGCAGCGAACCCAAAGTGGTGGTGTCGCTGTACGAGGACTTCCTGTGTCCGCATTGCGCACACTTCGAGCGGGCGTTCGGGTCGACGATCGCGAAGCTGATCTCCGCTGGGACGATCGCCGCGGACTACTACATGGTGGCCATCCTGGATATGCCGCAGAATCAGAACTATTCGTCGCGGGCGGGCGGCGCGGCGTACTGCGTTGCCCAGGACTCCGTGGATGCCTTTGTCCGCTTCCACTCCGCGCTGTATGCAAACCAGCCCGACGAACTGTCGAGCAACTTTCCCACCGACGCCGACCTGGCGGAGACCGCTCGACAGGCCGGTGCAGCGGGCAGTGTCGCCGACTGCATCGACAGCGAGCGCTACGTGACGATGGTGCAGGGCCTTGCGGAGGCGACCGGTATCCACGCCACCCCGACGGTACGGATCAACGGCGAGGACTACGACATCAGCACACCCGACGCGCTCGCCGAAAAGGTCACCCAGCTAGCCGGACGCTGATCAGCTGGGTCAATGCCCGAGGCGGATCTGCACACCCTGCGAACGCAGCTGATCGAAGCTGTAGCTGAAATCGCCTCGGCGGCCGAAGGATACGATGTAGCGGTCCTGCCCTTCGGTGATGGGAAAGCTGAACGAAAACGTACAGCTGGCGGTGTCGCCGGTCCCAGGTCCCAGCGCCGTGGTGGCCAGGATCTCACCGGTGCCGTTCTTCACGATCACCGGGCTGGACTGACCCACATCGGAATAACCGTTGGTTCCCCGGCATGTCTTGCCGTCCGATTCGATGGCGCCGGTGCCCAGACTGTCGGTGAGGACGAAGATCCCGGATACTTTCGCCGACTCGAGAACACGGAACCCCTGATTGAACTGCGGACAGAACGCGTCGACGGCGATCTTGTCGGCCGGCAGCCCCTGCTGCGGACCCCCGCTTTCCAACTGTCGGCACACCTCATGACCGTGGGCGACGGCGTTGGCGTCGGAGTTGAATTGGTTGCTCAGCCCGGCAGCCTGAAGCGCTTGGACGTAGCCGACTTCGGGTGCAGCCGCCGGCCGGTGACCTGACCACGTCAGTGCCCACACCACTGCGGCCACCATCACCAGGATCACCGTGACCGCGCCTGTCGTCAGCCAGGTGGAGCGAATACTCGACCGCGCGAGCCGCAACTCCACATAGTCGGGCAGCATCTGGCCGCCGGCCGCGTCGGCCGATTCGACGCGGCCGTTGCGCACCCGATTGGTGGGCCGGCCGGTGACGTAATACCGGCCTTCGTACCGGGCTGTGGGATCCGGGCGCCATCCAGTCGGTGAGCTGGAGGTGCGGATACCGCCGCATCGGGCGCACGTGCCGTGAGCGTCCAGCGCCGCGCCGCAATACGGGCAAGCCGCCGGTGACTCTTGCGCGCGCCGGCGCCACCTGGTCATCGCCGACCCGGCCCGTACACGCGCTGACTACCCGTCCGCACCGACGCTTCGGTCATGTCTTATCACCAACCGCCATACACCCGGATATCCTCGACAGCCGAGGCCTTCCACCTCCAGATTCTTGCCGAGCCCGCCCGACACCGGGCAACCGGCCTTCCCGTGATAACGCCTCGACGTGCCGGGCGCCTGCGCCCGCAGGTTACTGTGCCTGTGTCGGCCCCACCGGACAGGTCGATAGAAAAGTTGGCACATTTATGACTGCAGCTGCAGAAACGTCACCGCTCGAAGCGCGGGTCGGCCACTACTACCAGATGGCCGGTACCTACCTGGTCGGCCGCGAGAAGCTGCGCGAATACGCCCGCGCCGTGCAGGACTACCACCCCGCGCACTGGGATGTCGCCGCAGCCGCCGCCCTGGGTTATCCCGATGTCATCGCGCCGCTGACGTTCACTTCTGCTCCGGGTATGCAGTGCAATCGCCGCATGTTCGAAGAGATCGTGGTCGGCTACGACACCTACCTGCAGACCGAAGAGGTGTTCGAGCAGCACCGCCCGATCGTCGCCGGCGACGAACTGGTCATCGACGTCGAACTGACCTCGGTGCGCCGGACGGCGGGCCGCGACTTCATCACGGTGACCAACACCTTCACCGACACTGCGGGCGAACGGGTGCACACCCTGCACACCACCGTCGTCGGCGTGACGGGTGAGGACATCGACGCCGGGGTCAAAGAAGCCGTGCAGAAGGCGATGATGCACGACATGAACATCCTCGACATCGGCGGGGCCGACGCCGACTACGAGAAAGAGCTGCGGCCGGAAGGCGAGATTCGGATCTCGGCGGGCGGGGTGACCCGGACGCCGGGCACGCTGTCGTTCGACCAGGTGAAGGTCGGCGACGAAATCGCCGTGCACCACACCCGGTTGTCCCGCGGGGATCTGGTGAACTATGCCGGGGTGGCCGGTGACGCCAATCCGATTCACTGGGACGAGGACATCGCGAAGCTGGCCGGCCTGCCCGACGTGATCGCCCACGGCATGCTCACCATGGGCCTGGGCGGTGGCTTCGTCTCGGCGTGGTCGGGCGATCCAGGTGCGGTGACCCGCTATTCGGTGCGCCTGTCGCAGCCGGCGATCGTCTCCGCCAAGGAAGGCGCCGACATCGAGTTCAGCGGCCGGATCAAGTCGCTGGACCCCGAGACGCGCAGCGGGGTGGTCATCGTCGCCGCGAAGTCCGCCGGCCGCAAGATCTTCGGGTTGGCCACCATGAACATCCGGTTCCGCTGACGCTCACCGCGGCGTTTTGATCAGCCCGCAAACGGTAAACCCAGGCGCATGGCCGACATCATCGAGCTCATCTACGCCGACCATGACTGGCTGCGCCGCCAGTTCTTTCGGCTCGATGACGCCCGGTCCGCAGCCGAGCTCGCGGCGATCTGGACGCTGCTCAGCGCGCGTCTCGACACGCATGCGGCCGCCGAGGAAAGCGTGTTCTATCCCGCCCTGCTCAAGCACGGTGGCCGAGATGATCCCGGCAATCCCGAGGCGGATCCTCAGGACGAGACCGAGGATGCCATCACCGACCACAACGCGATCCGCGACGCGGTCCGCGAGTCCCGCCGGCACCAGCCGGGTACCACTGACTGGTTCACGGCAGTCTTCAAGGCGCGCAGCGAGAACGGCGAACACCTCGACGAAGAAGAGCGCGAGGCCATGCCGGACTTCATCAAGAGCGCGTCGTTGGAGCTGCGTCACGAACTGGGCATGCGATGGCTGCAGTTCTACGCCGACCACGAATCCACCTCGCATGTCGATGCCCGGAACCTGGATGCCGGCGAATACATCGAAGAGCACTCCTAGCCGCTGCTCGGGGCCCGCCAAAGATAGTCAGGTCAGGTAGCGTTTCGGTGGTGGTGCCACTCGAGACCACGATCGGCCAGCAGAGGAGCGACGGGTGAATCTCGGTCCGTGGGGTGATCTCACCATTCTCGCCGCCGTCATGGAGGTGGTGTTCGCGACGTGCGTGGTCGTCTACATCAGCCGACTGGAGAGGCGAACGCCGCATCCCCTGGGCGAGAAGGTCGGTGCGCACAAGGCGGTACTGGCCAAGATCCGCAAGCGCGAACCGATGTCGCGCGAGGAGGTCGACTACGCGTCCGAACTGATCGCCGACGCACGATCACCGCTGGCCTACGCCATTCCCGCGGCGCTGTTCACCATGGGGTTGTTCTACGTGGTCGGCTGCCTGTTCATGCTTCACCTCGATGGCGGACGTCCGTCATTCCGGACGTTCATCGGCGGCATCCCGATGCTGACCTCGATGAACATGGCCGCACAGTTGCGCAGGGTCGCCGGCTTGCGAGGCAAGCTGCACAGCGTTCCCGTCATCGAGCCCACGCTCAATACGGTTGCCAGCAACTGACTTTCGCCGCTAGCTCGACGCCGGCGGAGGCGAGGCGACTGCCGGATCGGCATCATCCCACAGCGGCAGCTGCCGGGTGGGTTCAGACGATCGGTGGTTGCGGGCCGGCCTGGTCGGCACGTTGAGCGGCCACCAGAACCACCGGCCGAGCAACGCCGCAACCGCCGGTGTCATGAATGACCGCACGATCAGCGTGTCGAACAACAGCCCGAGCGCGATCGTCGTGCCGATCTGCCCGAGAATCCGCAAGTCGGCGAAGATGAACGAGGCCATCGTCGCGGCGAACACCAGCCCGGCCGCGGTCACCACCGCACCCGATCCGGCCATGGCACGAATGATGCCGGTCTTCAAACCCGCCCCGATCTCCTCCTTGAAACGCGAGATCAGCAACAGGTTGTAATCCGATCCGACGGCCAGCAGCAGGATGATGGCGAGCGCCAGCACAATCCAGTACAGCTCGATGCCGAAGATGTCCTGCCAGATCAACACCGAGAGCCCGAATGAGGCGCCCAATGACAGGGCCACCGTCCCGACGATGACGAATGCGGCGACAATGCTGCGGGTGATGAACATCATCACCAGCAGGATCAGGCTCAACGCCGCGATCCCGGCGATCATCAGGTCGTACTTCGCGCCGTCCTGAATGTCCTTGTACGTGGCCGCCGTTCCTGCGATGAAGATCTTGGACCCGGCCAGGGGTGTGCCTTTGACCGCTTCCTGCGCGGCATGGCGGATGGCATCGATGTGTGAGATGCCTTCTGGGGTAGCAGGATCTCCGTCATGGGTGATGATCATCCGAGCCGCCCTGCCGTCCGGTGACAGGAACAGCTTGAGCCCGCGTTCGAATTCCGGGTTGGTGAACGCCTCGGGCGGCAGGTAGAACGAGTCGTCGGTCTTCGCAGCGTCGAACGCCTGGCCCAGCGCCGTCGCGTTCTGCAGGGCTGCCGCGGCTTGGTCGTTGAGGCCCGACGTGGTGGCGTAGTTGGTCAGGCTCAGGTCGCGGTTGGTCTGTTGACTGGCGATCTGAGGTGGGATCAGCGCCAGCAACTTGGGCTGCAACGCATCGAGTTTGGCAATGCTGCCGGCCACGTCGGCCAATTGGTCGGTCAGCGCATCGACACCGTCGAGCGCGTCGAACAACGATCTCAGGGCGGCACAGATGGGGATGTCGAAACAGTGCGGCTCCCAATAGAAGTAGTTACGCAGCGGGCGGAAGAAGTCGTCGAAGTTGGCGATCTTGTCGCGCAGGTCCCGGGCGGTGGCGACGGTGTCCTGGAAGGCTTTGGTCTGTTCGTCGGTGATCTCGCCGGATTGTCGTTGCAGCGCGAACTGTTGGCGTAGAACGTCGATCGAGTTGTTGATCACGTCCACCTGTTTGAGTAGATCGCCGCCGCGGGCCTGCTGGAACGGCAGGTTGTTGATCTGCGAGGCACTGCCGGCGCTGATCTGAAACGGGATCGAGGTGTGGTCCAGCGGCGTGCCCAGGGGCCGGGTGATGGATTGGACCTGCGCGATCCCGTCGGTGTGGAACACCGCCTTGGCCACCCGCTCCAGCAGGATCATGTCGGTGGAATTACGCAAATCGTGGTCGGTTTCGATCATCAGCAGTTCGGGATTGAGTCTTGCCTGGGAGAAGTGGCGTTCGGCTGCGGCATACCCGACGTTGGCCGGGGCACTGGCCGGCATGTAACCGCGAGCGTCGTAGCTGGTCTTGTACGCCGGCAAGGCGATCAGGCCGATCAGGGCAATCGCGATCGTCACCACCAGGATCGGCCCCGGCCAGCGGACGATGGCGGTGCCGATGCGCCGCCAACCCCGAGTGCGCATCGGCCGGGCCGGCTCGAACAGGCCGAAGTGGCGTCCGATGATCAACAGCGCGGGCGCCAGGGACAGCGCCGCGACGACGGCGACCAGCACACCGATACCGGCGGGGATGCCCAGGCTGTTGAAGTACGGCAGCCGGGTGAAGGTCAGGCACAGGACGGCGCCGGCGATCGTCAGGCCGGAGCCCAGGATGATGTGCGCGGTGCCGTGGTACATCGTGTTGAACGCCGATATCCGGTCCTCCCCGACGTATCGCGCTTCGTGGAAACGGCCGAGAATGAAGATGGCATAGTCGGTTCCGGCGGCGATGACCAGCAACGTCAGCAGGTTGGTCGAGTATGTCGACAATTCGATGATGCCGGCGTTCGCCAGCACTGCGACGACGCCGCGCGAGGCGGTCAGCTCGATCATCACCGTGAAGATCACCAGGAACACTGTGGTGAGCCGCCGGTAGAGCACCAGCAGCATCACGGCGATGACGCCGATGGTGATCAGGGTGGTCTTCAGGGTGCCGTGCCGTCCCACCTCGAACTGATCGGTGACCAGCGGTGCCGCCCCGGTGACGTAGGCGCGCACGCCGGGCGGCGGCGGCGAATGTTCGACGATGTCACGCACCGCGTCGACCGATTCATTGGCCAGCGACTCGCCCTGGTTGCCGGCCAGGTACAACTGGACCAAAGCGGCCTTGCCGTCGGCGCTCTGCGAACCTGCCGCGGTCAGCGGGTCCCCCCAGAAATTCTGGATGTGTTGGACATGCTTGGTGTCCTGGGACAGTTTGGCGATCAGACCGTCGTAGTAGTGGTGGGCGGCGGCACCAAGCGGCTGATCACCCTCGAGCACGATCATCGCCGAACTGTCGGAATCGAATTCACCGAACACCTTGCCGATGCGCTTGGCCGCCTGCAGCGACGGCGCATCCTGGGGGCTCAGTGAGACGTTGTGGGCTTCGGCGACGGTTTCCAACTGCGGCACGAATACATTCGTCACCACGGCCAGGCCCAGCCAGAACAGTGCGATCAGGACCGAGTACCGCCGGATCAGGCCGGGCACTCGCCGAGTACTCGTTCGGGCCGGCCCCGTCGCCGGGGCAATCGAAACCCCCTGCATCCATGACCCTTTCATGAGCAGTGCCAGGTGCGGGCGTCACTTTCCGCTAGGGAAGCTAATCAACTAGGTTGACGGTACGACACGCGGCCGCAGTGCACAACACCGAATCGGCGCGGCACTGGTCGCCGACGTCCGATGCATCGGATATCCCCGACAGCGCCGGCCCGACTTCAGGGCAGCGTCCGGTAGCCGCGCAGAAATGCCGACGGTGTGCAACCGAAGCGGCGGCGAAACGCTCGGGTGAACGTACCCAGGTCCGAGAATCCGCTGAGCATGCCGGCACGCGAGATGGGCTCGCCTTTTTCGAGCAGCAAGCGAGCGTGCGAGAGCCGCTCATCCCGAATGAACCGTGCCGGCGATGAGCCTTCGTCGGCGAACAGACCCTGCAGCAGCCGCAGCGAAATATGGTGCGTCTTTGCCACCAGGGCGGGGTCGAGCGCCGGGTCCAGGGCATTCTCTCTGATGAAGCCGCGTAGGCGATCCATCAGCAGCGCCCGGCTCAACGCCGCCGCCGGTCTCGGGGCAGCCGCCCGGATCGCTTCCCACTGCCCCTCGTGGCGAAGCCGGCTGCGCTCTCGGTCCACACTGACATCCCGGAACGCGACGACCATGCCCCGGGTGGAGTTCATCTCGATCGGCGCACACGACCACGCAATCGGAAACATGGAGCCATCCCTACGGACGAACCACTCGTCCGACTGGCGCGTGCACGGCATCGGCGTGCCGTTGCGGAGCACCAGACACGCATCGCGCGGGTATTCCGACCCGTCGGCGCGGCTGTGATGCACAGTCTCATGACTCGGCATGCCGAGCAGCTTGCGCGGGTCTGACCAACCTACTTCGACCGCGGCGGCGGTGTTGGCGAAGGCGATCTCCCCGTCACCCTGCACCACCCACACGGGGCTCGGCAGGCGCTCGAGTACCTGTGCGGCGAACTGGTCGAACGACATGGCAGATCTCCCGGTGTTACGGCAGACCCTGGCCTGAGCCCACCAGACGAGAGTCGCGATATCTGGTTTCCACGCCGTTCCACGATTGTTGAGCGTGTGTAAACCCGGCGGCTGCCGGGCGTGCCGGCTCCGCACGATGCGCAAATCGCCGGTAAGCCTGCGCATATCGACTGGTGCAGCTGTCCCGGCCGCCGTTGAATTCGTCTCATCACCCCGTCAGCAGTCTCTGCGACCCAACAACTGAGGAACGACCCGCATGGCCGGAGCCACTCACTACATCAAGATCGACAAGTCCAAGACGCTCGCCGAGGAGCCACACACCGGGCACAACCGTTGGCACGAAAGCATTCCGCCGATCGTCACGATAGACCCGGGCGATACCGTCGTCATGGAGGCACGCGACGCCTGGGACTCGCAGTTCAACAAGGACACGACCAACGAAGAGGTCGGCCGTGCGACAACGGATCTGGTCCATCCGCACACCGGTCCGGTCTACGTCCGTGACGCCGAGCCCGGCGATCTCCTGGAAGTCCGGATTCGTGAAACCAGGTGTGATCGTTGGGGTTACACGGTGCAGGTCCCCGGCTTCGGCTTCCTGCGGGACAAGTACACCGCTCCGCACATCACCAAGTGGGATATCGCAGACAATTGGGCGACCAGCGAACAGATCCCGGGTGTGCGGATCCCGGGCGCCCCGTTCATGGGGTCGATGGGTGTTGCCCCGTCGACATCGCTGCGCGAGACCTACCTTCGCCGTGAAGCCGAGCTACTCGCCCGCGGTGGAGCGGTCAACGGTCCCCAGTCACGCGGGGCGGTGCCGGCCGACCCGGCAATCGCCGAGGAGGCCCTTCGCACCATTCCGCCGCGTGAGATCGCGGGCAACATTGACGTCAAACAGCTCACCGCCGGCACCACCATGCTGATCCCGGTGGCCACCGAGGGGGCGTTGTTCTCGGTCGGCGACGCACATTTCGCCCAGGGCGACGGCGAGGTGTGCGGTACCGCGATCGAGGTTGCCGCCACCTTCACCGCAGAGCTACATCTGCGCAAAGGGGAGGCCAAGCGCCGCGGCGTGCAGGGCCTGCAGTTCTTCCGAGACGAATTCATCATGGATCCGCAGTGGCAGGCCCCCAAGCGGTTCTATGCCACAACGGGGCTGCCGATCCGCGCGGACGGCACCAATGAGTCCGAGGACACCAGCCTGGCCGCGGCGAATGCACTGCACCAAATGATCGCGTATCTGACCGACGAATGGGGTTACGACGAACAGCAGGCCTACACCATCTGTTCGGTCGCCGTCGACCTGAAGATCGCCGAGATGGTCGATGTGCCCAACTTCGTTGTGACAGCCGTCCTTCCGCTTGACATCTTCATCTAGCGCCGCTGATGGCACTCTCACCAGTGACACTCGGCATGGTCGGACTCAGCTTCGCGTTGTGGGGCAACGCGCTGGCCAATTTCGGCGTCGACGCCCGTCCCCAGAGCGAGTCCGACCCCGATCCGGCGAAGACGGTGGCGGCTGCCGCCAGCCTCGTCGGTGCAGCGACTCTGTTGTTCACATCCACGTTCCTGATCGTCGCCGCCCCGCTCGGAGACGACCCGACCACTGTCAAACTGCAGCTGCTGTTCTCGGCGATCACCGGCATGTACGGGTTGCAGTTTCTGGCCACCGCGATCGTCCAGTTCAAGGGCTACGACCCACGACCTCTCGGCAATTTCGCGCTCCTGACGGTGCCGATTCAGGTCGCGGAGATGCTGGTACTCGCGAACCTGGCTGCCGCAGCAGGTATCTCGAGGACGCATTTGCTACTACAGGAGATCACTCTCGGCGCATTCGCATTGGCCGGGCTCGCCATCTGGGCCGGTACCCACGGCCGCGCCCCGGCCAAGGTCGTCGGCTCGACGATCATGGCCGCGTTCGTCGGCACCCTTTACTTCCTGTTCTTCGCAGGCGGGTTGATCACCCCTCCTGCCTGAATCCGATATTCCACCGGCCATGAGCCCTGAACCCATCCGAGGTAACACCATGACCGCACTTCCGACGCACCACCGCTCGATCGACATCGATGGCCTGGAAGTTTTCTACCGCGAGTCCGGCGACCCCGCCAATCCGACAATCCTGCTGCTGCATGGCTTTCCATCAAGTTCTCATATGTTCCGCAACCTTATTCGCTCCTTGAGTGATCAGTTCCACCTGGTCGCCCCCGACCACATCGGGTTCGGCCAGTCGGCGATGCCGTCGGTGAACCAGTTCACCTACAGCTTCGACCGGCTCACCGAGATCACGGAGTCGCTCATCGACCAGCTCGGCCTGGAACGCTTCGCCATCTACATCCATGACTACGGCGCACCCATCGGCTTGCGAATCGCCCATCGCCGCCCCGAACGCATCACAGCGATCATCACCCAGAGCGGCAACGCCTACACCGAAGGATTCACACCGTTCTGGGATCGGTTGTTCGCCCACGCCGAGAATCGCGCCGCCAACGAGGACAAGGTCCGCGAGTACTTCACCCCCGCAACCACGCGCTGGCAATACACCCACGGCGTGCCGGCCGACCGGTTGGACAGGATCGGCCCGGAGGCATGGTTGCTCGACCAGGCCGGTCTGGATCGTCGGGGCAACGACGCGATCCAGCTGCAGCTCTTTTGGGACTACCAGTTCAACCTCGACAGTTACCCGGCCTTTCAGGAGTACTTCCGCGCTCACCAGCCGCCACTCCTGGTCACCTGGGGCAAGAACGACGAGATATTCGGTGCGGCAGGCGCGGAGGCATTTCGGCGAGATCTTCCTGATGGCGAATTTCACTTGCTGGACGCCGGACACTTCGCACTGGAGACGCACGGTGACGAAATCAGCGGCCACATTCGCCAATTCATGTCCCGCGTGCTCGGGACACCTCCGGAGGGCGCAGTGCAAAGCCGACCCACGGTCGCCGGATCGTGACGATGTGAACCCAGGAGCCGCGGATATCCGCCGAGCTGGTCCGCCTCACCCCCGCCGACGGCGGACCTCACCGACGGTCATCCACACCGCCGAGAGCAGGAAGTAGAAGGCACCGAAGGCGGCATAGGGCGCGATGGCGGTGATCCGGGGAACCTCGGGCGCACCCGCCTGGACCAGGAACATCCCGCCCGCGACGGCGGACTGAATGCCGCTGAGAACCATCGGCCACTGCGCCCCGTGACTGCGCCAACGACGCACCGCCGTCGCGAGTTGCAGCACGCCCGAAAAGGCAGCCCAGGCACCGAACACGCCGAGCACGGCGTTCATGCCCTGTGACAGGGCGACCGCGACGGCGACAGTGGTCAGCGCGCTCACCGCAGCGTTCAACGTTTGGGTGGGATTACGGCGGATGCCGCCGGACCGTTGTGCATCAACGAGGTTGGCGATGGCATCCCATGCGGGATAGATCAGCAGCAGCGCGCCCAGAACGACAGCGCCGCTGTCGGCCAGCCCCGTGGCAGCGCCCACCCACGCGATCGAGAACCCCGCTCGAGCGAAGTAGTAACGCTTGAGCCATGCGCTGTCCCCGAGCGTGGCACGCGTTGCATCAACTGTGTTCGTCATGTTCTTCTCCTGTCGACTTCACTGAGGGCACCGCGAACGCCGCGGGATGGCCAAACCCGCGCCGCCGGTGCCCGAGACCCGCCCACGGCGGGTCCACCGAAGTCGCGTCGGGCGATCTTCGGACGTTAGCGTCTACCTACTGGATGGTTGTTTATCGGGTGTGCGTCGCACCTGTGCGGAGTCGGTCGATCACCGCGTGCGTGACCGTCGCGAAGACCTGCGGATCGCCGTATGCCCGAGCCGACAACATCGCGCCGTGCACCGCGGCCATCAACGCCTCGGCGTCGGCATGCACGCTCTCGGACACGGCGATCGTGCCCTGCCGCACGCCACGCTCCAGCACCGATGCCAACCACGCCGAAAGGGTCCTGAAGTAGGCGCGCAACTCGAACACGATCTCATCGGGCAGAACGGGGATCTGCGTTGCGAGTAACGCGCAGAGGCAGTAGCTGGTTTCCAGATCGCCGATGCACGCTTCCCAGTACCCGGTGTAGGCAAGGAGCTGGTCGAGCGGATCCGGGAAGCGCCGCTCGAAGTCGGCGATGCCCGCCTCCGCCTCTTCCCGATACTGCTTGACCAGAGTCCGCACCAGGTCGACCTTGGTGGGGAAATGGTGGTGGATGCTCGCCTTGCGGATGCCGACCACGGTCGCAATGTCGGCGTAGCTGAAGCCGTTGTAGCCCCCGGCGATGATCGCCGTACGGGCGCAGCGCAGGATCGCGTCAGCTGTGGATGGGGAGCTCGCCATAGTTGGACCCTACCTTCCAATAGGTAGGGAGGCAACCTGGGTGCGGTAGTGATCTCGACCTCTTGCCCGGCACGCTCGATCGACTCACGCGAGAATCACCAACGGCCTCGCCGAGCCCTCGGCCGGGGTTCCCGAGATCCGACCAGGAGTTGACATGGCCCGCAGCGACGCCCACTACTACCGCCCTGCCGAGGGCACCGGGCTTCCGCACGACCCGTTCAACGCCATCATCGGACCGCGGCCGATCGGCTGGATCTCCAGCCACTCCGAAAAAGGGGTGCGCAACCTCGCTCCCTACAGCTTCTTCAACGGCTTCAACTACTACCCGCCCATCATCGGGTTCTCCTCGATCGGCTGGAAGGACACCGTCGCCAACATCGAGGCCACCGGTGACTTCGTCTGGAACCTTGCCACCCGGCAGCTCGCTGAGCAGATGAACCAGACCTCCGCGCCACTGGCCGCCGACGAAGACGAGTTCACCGCCAGCGGTCTGACCGCGATCCCGGCGACGGTCGTGAGCTCTCCGATGGTCTCCGAAAGCCCGGTCAACTTCGAATGCCGCTTGTCCCAACTCATCCGGCTCACCGCCGCGGACGGCGCCGAACTCGACAGCTGGTTGGTTCTGGGCGAAGTGGTGGCCGTGCACATCGACCGCGATCATCTTGTCGACGGCGTCTATGACACCGCCGGACCACGGCCGATCTTGCGTAGCGGTGGTCCTGCGAACTACTTCGAGATCGGCGCAGACGCTCTTTTCAGAATGACCCGACCCGGCTGAGCCACCCTCAGTCTCGAGGCCAGACGATCATCGGCACCGGCAGGGCGCGCATGATCTTGCTGGCCGAGTGGCCGAGGAAGAGCCGCTTCGGTTGTGCCAGCCGGCTGGAGCCGACCAGCACGACCTCACTGTCCTCGAAATCGAGCGCGCGCACCGCGTCTTCGAGCGAATCCCCGTGTCCGATAACACTTGTCACCGAAGAACCGGCGGGAAGCGCCTCGGATGCCTTGCTCACCAGTCCCGCGGCGTGCTGCTCGGCGAGTTGCGTCCACTCGTAACGGCGCTCTTCGCTACCGCCCTCGCCGACGGCCACCAGCGACATGAGCCGCAGCGGCACCTTCCACTCGGCCGCCAGGCGGACTGCGTTGTCGAACAGGTTCTCGTTGCCGGGGCGCATCCCTATCGCGCAGGTGATACGCGTGATTCGTTCCTGCAGTTCGTATTCGGCCGGGGCAAGGGCTACCGGCACTGCCGACGCGTGCAGCAGCGCGTCGGCCAGACTCCCCAGGCCGAACCGCCCGCTGCGCACCCGATGGAATGTGCCGACGACGATCAGCGCCGCTTCACCCTGGTCGGGGTCGGCCGCGGCGTCGAGCAGACCCTCGGTGATGGAGTCGGCTCTGCGCACGTGCCCCTCGGCCCGCACGTCGTCCGGCACGTGGGCCAGTCCCTCCTCGAGCCACTCACGGCCCTGTTCCTCGACTTCGGCGTTGAACGCCTGATCGGGCGAATACCGGTGAAACGTGGGGGCGTCGCTCGGCAGCACCGAGACGAGGTCCAGCGTCGCACCTGAGGACCGGGCCAGGGTGGCCGCGAGATTGACCCCGTCAAGGCCGCGTTGGCGGGGGCCATAACCGACGACGTACCGCATGCTTGGTGACGCTAACACGGGTGGTCGGTGCAGGTGGTCGACTGCAGGAACGTTCTTGGTCTGAGAGGCTGGGTCGGTCGGTGCAGCCAAACACTGCCGGAGTAGCCACCGTTGTGGTAAGCCACAGCGTACGAATCCGGACGATTTGATGATGGTGGGTCGAAGATGAGTCAGGTTGCCTCTGGGGCGAAGGGCACCACCCAGCTCGCCCGCACCCTCGGTCTATGGGCGATCGTGGGCCTCGGTCTGGGTTACATGACGCCGACGGTCGTGTTCGACACGTTCGGCATCGTTTCGACCGAAACCGGGAACGTCGTCCCGACCGCCTACATCTTCGCCTTGGTGGTCATGATGTTCACGGCGATCAGCTACGGCCGGATGACCCAGATCTTCCCGTCGGCGGGTTCGGCGTACACCTACACCTCGGAAACCATCAGTCCCAACGTCGGCTTCCTGATCGGGTGGGCCGCGCTGCTCGACTACCTGCTGCTGCCGTTGGTCAACGCACTGATCATTCGCAGCTACTTGTTTTCGTTCTTCCCCGAGGCGCCGGCCTGGATCTGGGTCGTCGTCTATGTCGCCATCATCACCGGCATGTGTCTGTTCAGCATGACCAACACCTCGCGGGTGAACATGCTGCTGGTGGTGTTCGAGGTGGTCTTGATCGGAGTGTTCCTCATTCTGGCCGCCAAGTCCCTGATCGACGGGATGGGCAACGGGACTCTGTTCTCCACCCAGCCGCTGTGGCATGAGGGCGTGCACCTCAACCTGGTGATCACCGGGGCGACCATCGTGGCGTTCTCGTTCATCGGGTTCGACGCGATCACGATGTACACCGAGGAGGCCAAGGACGCCTCCACCGTGCCCAAGGCCATCATGCTGGCGCTGTTGATCGGCGGTGTCATCTTCTTCGTCGCCGCCTTCTTCACACAATCGCTGTTTCCCGACGTCGCCAACTTCAGTCAGGAATCGTTGGAGAACAGCGCGTTGCCCGAGATCGCCTTCAACGTCGGCGGCCACCTGTTCAAGATCCTGCTGACCTCGGCCGCGTTTGCGGCCACGGTCGCCTCCAGCCTCGCCTCCCACGCCTCGGTGTCGCGGTTGCTGTACGTCATGGGGCGCAACGGTCGTGGACCGATTGGCCGCTTCTTCGGATATCTGCATCCCAGCTTCCAGACCCCGGCCTACGCGATCCTGTTCGTGGGTGCGGTGTCGATGCTGGCCATCGCGTTCAACCTCGACTTCGTGGCCTCGCTGATCAACTTCGGGGCCCTGGTCGCCTTCACCTTCGTCAACCTCACCGTGATCGTCTACTTCGCCTATCGACGGCGCGAAGTCCGCGGGGCGCGCCAGATCCTGCAGAACATCGTCCTGCCGGCGATTGGCGTGACGCTGACAGTTGTTCTGTGGCTTTATCTTTCGGCCGACTCGACCCGGTACGGCATCATCTGGTTCGTCATCGGAATCGTCGTGCTGCTGTGGCTGACCCGGTTCTTCCGCCGGCCGCTGACCATCAACATGGGTGAGGCCGAGGCCTGAGTCGCCAGAAGCGATCTGGCGACAGCTAGCGACGCGCTTTGGGATGGGCGGCGGCAAGTTCGAGCAGTCGTAGGTAGCCGGGCAACTGCCACGCGGCCCGGCCGACGAACAGTCCGGTGACCGCACAGATGCCAAGTAGCGCTTGGGCGTTGTCGAGATTCACCGACCCGCCGTAGAGCAATCCCTTTGCCCGGCCGCCGTACTGCTGCCCAAGCGCAGCGAATGGTTCGTGGAGCTCCTCGACCGTTGCCGGCCGGCCACCTTCGCCGATAGCCCAAATCGGCTCATAGGCAATGAGGACGCGCGCGAGCTGCTCTGCGGTGAGGCCGTCGAGGGCGCCTGCGGCCTGTTCCAAGATGAACCGGGTCGAAGCTCCTGCATCTTTGACTTCGGCGCTCTCGCCGATACACAGCAGTGGGACGAGCCCGTGCGCCAGGGCGGCATGCACTTTGAGCCGGGTCGTCGCCACCGTCTCACCGAAGTGCTCACGACGCTCCGAATGTCCGATCTCAACGAGCTGCGCCCCGGCGTCCTTCGCCTGGGCCACCGACACCTCGCCAGTCCACGCTCCCGCGTCCTCCCAGTGTGCGTTCTGCACCCCGAGCAGGACCCGCGAGTCCGACCCCAACTCCTCGCGGGTGGCGGCAAGCGCCGTCATGGACGGAATGACGAACGGTTGCACTCCCGGCACGCCGGTCTGGCGGACGTACTCGGACAGCGCTCGCACGTAACGACGGGCCTCGGCGAGTCCCTTGTTCATCTTCCAGCTAGTGCCAATCCACAACGGGCCGTTGGCGATCGCTCCTGGGTCAGCCATTTTCGTCGCTGCCGATGGCGCCTACCTTGGCCACGGAGGAGGACAGCGGGTCGAACGTCGTCTCCATCATCGCCTCAGATGCTCACCGAGAGCCGTCATCAGCAACGCGAACGACAAGGCGCCGGGATCCGGCGTGCCGATGCTCTTCTCACCGAGTACCCTCGCGCGCCCCAACCGCGCTGAAATGTCGGCTGTTTTGTCGGCCGCTTCGCGGGCCACCCTGGCGGCAGCGGTGATCGCCGGGCCAGCGGTCGCGTCGAAGGCCTCGGTCAGCGCCTCACGGAAGGGCGCCGCGGAATCGACCATCGTCTTGTCCCCTGGTTTGGCGCCACCGAGACGGATGATGGCATCGATGCCGGCGTTGACGGCGTCGACGACGGCTTGGTCGGTAGCTCCCCCGGTGTCGGCGAACGCGCCCCCTGCGCTGGTGAGCGCGGCACCCCACAGTGCACCGGAGGTCCCACCCGCGGAATCCGCCCAGGCCTGCCCGGCCAGCAGCAACGTGGTCCGCGCGCCGGCACCGCGCTCCACCGCGGCGCGGGCCGCTTCCGCCGCACCGCGGGCACCGAACGTCATGCCGTGGCCGTGGTCGCCGTCGCCGGCGACCGCATCGAGTCTGCCCAGCTCAGTCTCGTTGTCCGAACACACCTTTAGGAACGTCTCCAGTACGGTGACGATGTTTCGGGCGCACGCGCGGGACTCCTCGCTGGCTTCCGGGATGCGCTCTTCTGCCGCGTTCCAGGTGTCGGTGCGCGCGACACGGTCCGCACTCGGCATGACCCCCCGCCGATAGGCGGGGGTCTCCACCGGCGCCATCCAGAGCCGTTCGAGTTCCTCGTCGAGGAAGACCAATGTCAATGACAGGCCCGCCATGTCGAGACTGGTGACGAACTCGCCCACTTCTGGGCGCACCGCAGTCAGTCCTTCGTCTTCGAGCCGCTCGGCTATACGTCCGTAGACGACGAAGAGTTCCTCGTACTTGACCCTGCCAAGGCCGTTGAGCAACACCGCAACTCGACCGTCATAACCATCCTCGCCGCGCGGTGGCGCTTCGGCCAGGACCGCGTCGAGCAACATGTCGGCCAATTCTGAGGCGCTTCCGAGGCGGGTTTCGCGGATTCCGGGCTCGCCGTGGATGCCGAGGCCAACGCCCATCTGGCCCGCTTCCACATGGAACAGCGGCCCGTCGTCTCCAGGCAGCGTGCACCCGTCGAAGGCCACCCCGAACGAGCGGGTCGCGTCGTTGGCTTTCCAGGCCACTCGCTCGGCGTCATCGAGATCCGCGCCGGCCTCGATGGCCGCCCCCACGATCTTGAACACCGGTAGATCGCCGGCGACACCACGGCGGTCGCGGTGGTTGTCCGGGCTGTTGGAGGCGATGTCGTCGCTGACGGCGACAATGCGCACGTCGATTCCCTCATGCCGCAGCTTTTCGGCGGCCAGGCCAAAGTGCAGCACGTCACCGGCATAGTTGCCGAACCCCAGGATGACGCCTCCACCATTTTCGGCGTTACGGATCACCGAGTACACGTCCGATGCCGCGGGCGAGGAGAAGATCTTGCCGCATGGTGCGCCATGACCCATGCCAGGTCCGACCCACCCGGCGAAGGCCGGGTAGTGCCCGGATCCGCCGCCGATGACAAGAGCCGGCTGCCCGGGCGGGGTCTGCGTGGAGCGGGCCACGCCGCCGGGAACCTCGACAAGGAGGTCGGGGTGGGCGGCAACCAGGCCGCGCACGGCCTCGGCAGCGAAGTCGTCCGGCGAGTTGAGGAGGTACGTCATTGTTTCGCCCTTCGGTGCGGCCGACCCACGCCGGGAGTTCCCACGACACGCGACCGCTATGCGCCCCAGAATCCTATAGGATCTTGGGCGCCGCGTCAGCTGCCGAACGCCGCCCCGTCGTGGCTGTGCCCGCCCGAGTTCGCCGTCCCTCCGGCTTGTTGAGCCTGCGCGCGCTCGGCCAGCGCCCGCTGTTTCACACCCAAGATGTGCGTATGCATGATGCGGTACACCTCGGGGGCGTAGCCCCGCCGCATCGCGGCGAGCAGCTCCCGATGCTCGGCGATCGCCGCGGCGGAATCCTGGACGCCGACGCCGATGAAGAGCCGGAAACGCTGCGCGTGCCCACCCAGGGCGTCGTAGGCGCGCAGCAGCGCGCCATTGTCGGCGTGCTCGGCGATCAGCCGGTGAAAGCGCTCGTCGGCTCGGTGGTACGTCCTGATCGCGGCGGCATCAGAGGTGTGCGGTGCCAGCTCCTGCTCCTCGATCGCCTCTTCTAGGGCATCTAGCCAGTCCGCCCCGCCACGCGTACAAGCCAGTTCGGCTAGCTGCGGCTCGATGAGCAGGCGAGCGTCCATGACGTCCGATATCTCCTTGGCATCTGGCATCTCCGGGACGCGGTAGCCGCGCATGGCCACTCGCACGACGTTGCCGGTGGACTCCAGGCGAGCCAGCGCCTCACGTACCGGCGTCGGTGACACGCCCAGGTGACGAGCGGTCCCGTCGATACTCACCGGATCTCCGGAGTGCAGGGTGCCGTCCAGGAGTAGCTCCATCAGCCGCTCGTAGACCTGGTCGACGAGCGTGCTGCGCACCGGCATCGGGTACTCATCGGCTCCCACCGCAGGCCAGGCCTTTCCGCATCCCGGCGGCGCTCGCGCCCGTCGGATAGCCCGGGCGCGCGATCACGTGCCGGTACCACACGACGCACTGATTCGGGCAGCTGAGTTTAACCGACGTTGACAGGGCGTGCCCTGAGCCCTATATCCTATGTGATTTAGCGGCTCCTGTGACACAGACCACGATGGAGGACCGAGATGTTCTCGGCTCACAACTGGCCGATCGCGGCCAATATGCTCGGCTTCGGCAACCGCGCGCCCGACGGCAACCACATCAAGGACGCGCCCGCCGCCGTGTGGGCAGCACAACTGCGCCAGGTCCGCGAATTGGGATTCGACTCCATCGATCCGACCGACGCCTGGGTCCCACTCGCCGCGCTGACCGACAGCCGGATCGAAGACTTTCGCACCGTGCTCAGTGACGAGGGCCTGGCGATCTCCTCGATCTCCATGACCCGCAACTCCGTCGTCGACGTCGCGCACGGTGTGCGGAACCTCGCCGACGCGCACCGCCTGATCGACTTGGCGCCGTCTTTCGGGGCCACCATTGTGAACACCGGTTTCATGCAAGCGATCACCGCCGAACAGAGCGAGCAGATCTGGTTTTGGTTGGTCGAGGGCCATGTCGACGACCCGGCACTGCGCGACCTGGCGATCGAACGCATCCGCGAACTCGGCGACCACGCCCGGGCCAACGGCATTGAGCTCAGCCTCGAAATGTACGAAGACACCTATATCGGCACGCCCGACGAGGCGGTGCGCTTCATCGGTGATGTGGACCATGAGGCGGTCGGACTCAATCCGGATCTGGGCAATCTGATCCGGCTCCATCGGCCGATGCCCCATTTCAGCGAGATGTTCGCCAAAGTTCTTCCATATTCGAACTTTTGGCACATCAAGAACTATTCGCGGGATTACGACCCGGCCACCGGCGCGTACAGCTCGGCCCCGTTGCCGTTGAAGTACGGGTACATCAACTACCGCCAAATGATTCGTCTGGCACTCGAACTCGGTTACACCGGACCATTCTGCTGCGAGCACTACGGCTCGGACTCGTTGGGCGTGTGTGCCGAGAACCGCGAATACATCAAGCAGGTTCTGTCGTCCGCTCTCTCCTGACCTCAACCCGAAAGGCATCCCATGCACACGATCAACACCGCCACCGTCGTCGGCGCCGGGTATATGGGCGGGGGAATCGCTCAAGTGCTGGCCCTGCATGGCTTCACAGTTCGGATCGCCGACGTCGACACGGCAGCCACTCACGAAGCCCTCAAGCGACTGGAGAAGGAGGCCCGGGAATTCGAAGACCAGGGCCTGTTCGAACCGGGCAGCGCCAAGACCATCATGGACAACCTCACGGCCGGC
Organism: Mycolicibacterium litorale; assembly: GCA_002007745.1. GTDB lineage: Bacteria > Actinomycetota > Actinomycetes > Mycobacteriales > Mycobacteriaceae > Mycobacterium > Mycobacterium litorale_A. Next base: position 5,915,071 of record CP019882.1, read on the forward strand.
GACAGCCTGGAAGATGCGGTGGCCGATGCAGACTTCGTGATGGAGGCAGTGTTCGAAGACCCCGAGGTCAAGAAGGAAGTCCTGGCCCGGATCTGCGCGAGCGCTCGACCCGACGCCATCATCGGCACCAACACCTCCACGATCCCGGTGAAAGTGCTGGTGGGCGCCGTCACCAATCCCGAGCGCTTCTTGACCGTGCACTTCTCCAATCCTGCGCCGTTCATTCCCGGAGTCGAACTGGTCGCCGGTGAGGCCACCAGCCAAGAAGCCATCGACTCGGTCAAAGACCTCCTCGCGCGCGCCGGCCGGGAGGGCGCCCAAGTTGCCGATACGCCCGGGATGGCGTTGAACCGTTTGCAGTACGCACTGCTCAAGGAGGCGACTCTTATCGTCGAGCAGGGTGTGGCTTCAGTCGAAGACGTCGACACCATCGTCCGTACCACCTTTGGGTTCCGACTCGGATTCTTCGGCCCGTTCGCCATCGCCGACCAAGCCGGGCTTCCGGTGTACGCCAAGGGCTTCACCACCCTGGAGAACGCGTTCGGTGACCGGATGGCGACACCGAAGCTGCTCGTCGATGCCGTCGCCGCCGGCCGCGAAGGAACCAAGAACGGCAAGGGTCTGACCGGCGACTTCGACGACGACACCAAGGCAGCACTGATCGCCTATCGCAATAACGCCTACTCCCGCATGGGTGATTTGTTGCGCGAACTCGGCCCAGCGCCGAAGGGAACCTGACGGCCCCCTGATCGGGCGGCTTCGCCTGGAGCCGCCTCCCGCGTCCGCCACCCCGGAAGGGACCCTCATGGACAAAGTAGTTCTTGCGGAACGGCCTACGGCACTGCTGGTGATCATTGCGCTTGTCGCGATCGCGGTGCTGCTCTTCCTGATCGTCAAGGTCAGGCTGCACGCATTCTTCTCGCTGATTGTGGTCAGCGTGCTCACCGGCCTGGCTGCCGGTATCAGCATGGGCGATGTCGTCGGCGTGGTCATCGACGGCTTCAGCACCACCATCGGATCCGTCGCACTCCTCGTCGGCTTCGGAGCAGTACTCGGGCGTCTGGTCGAGATGACCGGCGGCGCACAGGTTTTGGCGGACAAGATGCTCGAGAGGTTCGGGGAACGACGGGCACCCCTAGCTCTTGCGGTCGCCTCGCTGTTCTATGCGTTCCCCATCTTCCTGGATGCCGGCTTCATCGTGATGCTGCCCATCATCTACACCGTGGCTCGGCGGCTCGGCGGCTCGTTCATGCTGTATGTTTTGCCGTCCATCGGTGCGTTCCTGATGATGCACGCACTGACACCTCCCCACCCCGGTCCGACTGCTGCGGCGACGGTGATGGGTGCGGACATCGGCATGGTCGTCATCGTCGCGTTGCTCGTCGGCCTACCGACGTGGTACCTCGCCGGTTACCGGCTGGCGCTCGTGATCGCCAAGCGATACCCGAACATGCCCGTGCCGAACCTGCTCGGCGAACCAAAAGACTATTCGGCCGAAGAGCGCCCCGGTTTCTGGACGATCATGCTGGTGCTGTTGCTGCCGCTGATGCTCATCTTCTTCAACACGGTGTTTTCCACTCTCGAAGCGGACGGCACGGTGAGCGACAGCAATATCGCCTTCCAAGTGTCCCGCCTGATCGGCACCACCTCGATGGCCCTGCTGATCGCCGACTTGCTAGCCATGGTGCTGTTCTACGTCGTGCCGCGCCGACGAGCCGGCGAGCGGGTGGGTGGTCTTCTGGAGGATCTCGTGGACAACGCTCTGGCGCCGGTTTGCTCGATCATCCTGATCACCGGGGCCGGCGGCGCCTTCGGAAAAGTTCTCACCGAGACCGGGATCGGTAAGACGTTGGCCGACGGCCTGCACGCACTCGGGCTGCCGGTCATCCTCGCGGGCTTCCTGATCGCCATCGTATTCCGGGTCGCGCAGGGCTCGGCCACCGTCGCGGCGACGACCGCCGGCTCGATCATGGCCCCTGCAGTGACCTCGATGAACCTCGGTGCGATCGCCCTGGCAGCGGTCGTCGTCGCCATCACCGCCGGGTCGATCACGTTCTCCCACGTCAACGACTCCGGATTCTGGCTGATCGGGCGATTCTGCGGATTCGACACCGTGACCACGTTGAAGACCTGGACGGTCGTCGCCACGGCCATCGGCTTCATGTCTTTCGCTCTGGCGTCGGTGGTCTACGTGGTGGCCAGCTGAGGCTGCTGCCCGCGACAAGCGGTCAGAAGACCGTCACGTGAACGTGATTGAAGTGATTGGCCACCCGCCACATGGTGTACGAGACCCCGAAGCGCTCGGCCTGGCTCTGGACGTCGGCGTTGATGGCGTCGCCCAGGGCCATATCCGAACCGATCATGATGTCGATCGCATGGCCGCTCGGGTGATCGGGAATCGGGTCCGCGCGCACGCCGCCGATGGACTGCACGCCGGGGAAGGTGGCGATGATGTACGCCGCCAGGGTTCGGGCATTGGGAACCAGACCGTTCATGCCGACCGTGGGGATCGCTCCACCCGGACCCAGCAGCGCCTGTTGGGCTGCGGGCAGCGCGTAGTACGTCGCCCTGACCAGCCTGACCTGGGTTTCCACCTCGGATTGTTTGTCCTGTAGCTCCGCCCGCACGGCCGCCGCCGCATCCGCGGCCGCCTTGGCGTTCGCCGCCGACTCGGCTGAGGCGGCCGCACTGGTTTCAGCCTGCCGCTTGGCCTCGCGGAACCTCAACAGATTCCGGGACATCTCGTCGGTGATCGCCCGTTGGAAGGCCAACTCGTCGATCAGGCGCTGCGGTGACGCGGCGGTGAAGAATGCGCTGACACTGTCGGTGCGCCCACCGGCGTAGAACGCGGCGGCCGCTTGGTCGACGGTGCGTTGGTAGCCGGCCAGCTCCGCCCTGGTGGCCTCCAAAGCCGCCAGATCGCCGGCGTGCTTCGCCTCCGCCGCCGCTTGCATCTGCAACTTCTTGTCCAAGTCCAGCTCGACCGACTGGGCGGTCTCGATGAGCTGCTGCGCTTGCTTGGTCAGCTCGTTCAGCTTGGCCAGTTCGTCGACTTCGGGCTCTGCGTACGCGGCACCTGCCCAGACCACGCCGAGGGCCGTGAGGCCCGCGATGGCGCAGGTCGCCGTCCTACCCCGGCGCGGTCGGGCCACGAGAGGCGGGTGAAAGTTCACGACTGTGCATCCTTTGAGTGCCGTCGACGTCTTCTTCGTCGAAGTGCCTGCCGGTGTGCCTTAGGTCTCGGAAAGGTTACGAAACGGGCTAGCGGTTGTCCAACCGCAGGTCAGCTACCGCACCACCAGCACAGGACACTCGGCGTGATGGATGAGGTTCTGGCTGACCGAGCCGAGGATCGAGCCGGCGAGTCTGCCGCGACCGTGACTGCCGACAACCACCAACTGTGCTTCCCGGGACAGATCGGTGAGCCCCTTCGCCGGACCGGCGTCCTTGAAGACCTTGGTGACGTGGGCGTTCGGATACTTCCTGGCCAGCGGTTCGACCAACTCGTCCATCCGCTGACGTTGTCGGGTCTCCAATACTTCGAGCAACGGCCAATCCATATTGCCCTCGCCACCCAGATCGCCCATCCCGACCGCCGCGTCGATCTCCCACATGTGCACCACCATCAGCTGGGCATGCAGTGTGCGGGCGACGTCGAATGCCTCGGCGAGCGCCCGGGCCGCCGCCTCGGAGTCGTCCACCCCGACGACGACCGGCAGCGGTTTGCCGGTCCGCCGGGCGAGCGGAGTTCGCCACACGACCACCGGGCAGTGGGTCCGATGGACCGTTCTGACGACCTGGCTGCCCAAGGCCCGGTGGTCCGATGCCCCGACCACCAGAAGCCGAGCGGATTGCGACGCGTCGGCCAGGGCTGCCGCGACCGCGTCCTTGGCTATCGCCGTGGTCACCGTGAGATCGGGATGCGTTGATCGAACAGCTGCCTCGGCCGCGGCCAGCACGGTGTCGGCGTCGGCGGTGCCCCGCAGTTCGGCGGAGTGATCAGCGCCGGCGAAGTGCCAGTCCAGCCGCGGGGTCGCGTGCAGGAGTGTCAGCGTGAGCCCTTGTCCGGCGGCGAACTGCGCGGCCCATCGGGTGGCGCCGAGCGCACTGTCCGATCCGTCGACACCCACGACAACGGCCGACGGGTTGGCTGCGGTGGTCATCCCCCGAGACTATTGGGCCCGCTCGGCTGACCCGCTCGGTGGTCTGCGGCGGTGACTACCGGGCAACTAGGGGACGACTAAGGGATGTAGCAGGGCGCGTCGCCGGGGGTGTAGTACGGCAAACCGGTCGGTGAGATGCAGGGCGCCTCCCCGGGGAAGGCGGGAACCAGCGAATACGCATAGCTCTCCGGGAAGCCATAGCGAGCCCAGTCATCCACCGCCGCGCCGGCCACCGCGGCATCGACGGCGTCACCGGCGAAACCCGGGGTGCAACCCCCGACGGTCACGTGCCGGCCGCCGATATCGCCGCAGACGTCAGCCTGGGCCACCGGAGCCATCGCCGCGGGGGCAGCCGACAAGGCGACAACACTGAACAGGATCGCTGCAGATTTCTTCGACATGCCGCCCATATCGCGTGCAGGCAAAGATCCGTTACGGCCTCGGTCTCAGCCGCCGGGCCAGCAACCAGTCTCGCAATCGGGTCGGTGCCGCAAGCCCCACCGCCATGCTGATGACGGTCAGACCGGCGACGGCGCCGCTGTTCACGACGTCGAGCAGGACCTGCTGGCTGGGGTGAACAGCGAGTTCGGTGAGGCCGGCCACGACGCGGAAGACGAACATGCCCGGTACCAATGCCACCACGGCAGCGAAGCCGATCGCAGCGAAAGGCAGCTGCTTCACATAGGCCACCGGCGTCAAGACGGCACCGACGAGGAGGCACGCCAAGAGAGCGGCCACCGGCAAACTGAGGTGCCAGCTGGCCATCGCCCACCAATGCACCGCATGCGCGGCCATGCCGACCACGACCGGCCAGCCCACCAGGCGGTAGGGCATCGAGAAGAACACCGGATAGCAGGCCGCGGCCACACCCGCCGCGATGACGTCGTGCACCATCGGCACGTCGACAGGCGGCGAGGCCAGCGGCAACGACTGACCGGTGAGCCCCAGGCCGAGCACCAGCCCGACGGCGATCACGGCCAGGAGGAGAAGCCCATAACCCAGGCGCGCCAGCGCCAAGGACATCCGCGCTGCCAGCAGGTCCATGGCGCCGATCAGAATCTGAGGCCCGGGCACCAGCACCATCGCGGGGCAGACCGCGACCAGGCCCACCGATGCCGGCAGCCCGGTCGTGCCGGCGACCGCACCAGCCACCCCGGCGACCACGGCAGCGACGAAGACCTGCAGAAGGGCATCGCTTCCCACCCGGGCCAACAGGCGACGCAGCACACCCCGAGCGCGGCGGCCACGGCGATCACGGCAACGGTGCGGACGTCGTCGGCACCGAAGACCACGGCCAGTGCGGCAGCACCGACACCACACGCGCAGACGAAGGCCAGATTCGACGCCGCCGGCAGACGCCGCGCGGTGTCCAGTGCGCGCTCGATCTCCTCGCGCCCCAACGGCCGGGTCTCGGCGTGGTCCACCGCGCTCATCAACGCAGCCACCCGGCGCATGTTCACCGCATTGGGATGCGCCTCGCTGATCAGTACGTCGCGGCCGCCCCCGCGCGGATCGTAGGCGGTGACCGACGACCATTCCGGGATGACCACGGCGGGTTGCGCAAGGCCGGTCGAGAGCCGCTGGACCGCGGTCAGGGTCATGCTCGTCGACTGGCCGTTGTCGTGCAGCAGCACCGCGGCCCGCAGGATCGTGCCCAGCGCGTCGTCGCCGTCAGGCACCGGCAACGCCGTGACCAATCATGTCGTGCGGGTTGACGATGGAGTCGAACTGTTCGGCGGTGACCTTGCCGGAATCCAACGCCGCCTGTCGCAGGGTGATGTCACGGGCGACGGCGTCTTCAGCGATGTGCGCGGCGTTCTGGTAACCGATGACCGGACTGAGCGCGGTGACCAACATCGCGCTGGTGTCGACGTACCGGGTGATGCGGTCGGTGTTCAACGTGGTTCCCTTGACCGAATACTCCAGGAACTTCGCGCAGCCGTCGGCCAGGATGCGAATGGAATGCAACACATTGTTGATGATGACCGGGCGCATCGCGTTGAGCTCGAAGTTGCCCTGCGAGCCGGCCAACGCCACCGCGGTGTCGTTGCCCATGACCTGGATGGCGATCATCACCAGAGCCTCGCACTGGGTCGGGTTGACCTTTCCCGGCATGATCGAGGAACCCGGCTCATTGGCCGGCAGCACGAGCTCGCCGAGTCCGCATCGGGGACCTGAGGCCAGCCAGCGCATGTCGTTGGCGATCTTCATCAGGGCGACCGCCAGACCACGCACCGCCGCATGGGCCCGCACCATCGGGTCCAGTGATCCCAATGCGGCGAACTTGTTCGGTGCGGTGACGTAGGGCTTACCGGTGAGCTCGGCCAGCATGCTGGCGACATCGCGCCCGAAGCCGGCCGGCGCATTGAGTCCCGTGCCGACGGCCGTGCCGCCTACTGCCAATTCCAGCAAACCCGCACGCGCACGGTCGATATCGTCGAGGCAAGCCCCCAGTTGCGCAGCCCAGCCCGACCATTCCTGCCCGACGCTGAGCGGGACGGCATCTTCGAGATGGGTACGGCCGATCTTGACGACATCCATCCATTGCGCACTCTTGCCGGCGATCTCGTCGCGCAGTGCACGTACCCGGGGCAGCAGCTGGTCGTCGATGGCTGTCAGAGTCGCGATGTGCATCGCCGTGGGAAAGGTGTCGTTGCTGCTCTGCCCCATGTTGACATGATCGTTGGGGCCCACCGGTACCTGGCTGCCGAGCTCTCCGCCCAGCAATTGGATCGCGCGGTTGGACAGCACCTCATTGACGTTCATATTGCTCTGCGTGCCAGATCCGGTCTGCCACACGAATAATGGGAAGTTCTCGTCGAGCTTGCCGGCGATGGCCTCCTCGGCGGCCTGCACGATGACTCGGGCCCGCCACGGCTCCAAACGGCCTGCCTTCTCATTGACCAGGGCACACGCCTTCTTCACCAACCCATAGGCGTGATAGACCTCGATCGGCATGTGGTCGGTGCCGATCGAGAAGTGTTGCAGCGAGCGCTGAGTCTGCGCTCCCCAGTATCGGTCGGCGGGTACGTCGACAGTGCCCAGGCTGTCGAACTCGGTACGCGTGCCGCCGGCGTCGATGCCGATGGCGACGTCGGTGTAAGTGGGCGTCGGAGCCCCAGACTCGTGAGTCACTTCAGTGTCCTGTTCGTGGTTCGACGGCGTGGGCACAGCACAGGTCGCGGGCGCAGCCCGCGCGCCGATACCAGCCTTCCGGTGAGTCGGCGGCATCGTCCAATATCTATTCCCTGTGCGGGCATAGGCCGAACCTATCGAAATTCTCCGACCAGGCACCGGACGGCCGGTACTCAGCCGATCGGGCCGGCGAGGGCAGCCATGTGCAGGACGGCCCAGCTGACCGCGATCTGCGCGGCACAGCCGAGCAGCGGCACATAGAACGCGAGGCGCTGTTTGGCCAGGAGCACCACCGCGAGCACGGCATCGAGCAGAACAGTCAGCGCGCCGCCCCCGATCGCAAGGTAGATGGCGCGAGTCACCCAACGCTCGTCACCGCAGGTCTGGTATGCGCAGGCGTCGGTTGCCATCACCAAGAAAAACGAGGTGATGACTGTATACAGTGCGAATCCGGCATGGGCGCAGAGCAGCACCACGGTCGCGATCACATCGGCGCGATTCGATCGCCGTGGCGCACCCGGGATCCCGTGCCCCGCTGACTTCTCATCGCTTCGCACTTGCGCAGTATGCGGCCTTCGGGTGCGCCCGCGACACCGGCCGAAACGTACACTCGGGCGTGCTTGCCGCTTGGCGCCGCGCCGGCTGCGGGGAAAGGAACACGGTGGTCCCGACCATTCGCGCCGTCGCCGTGGCGTTGATATCGCTCGCCTTGTTGTCGTCGGCGGCTGGCATAGCCGCAGCCCACACTGCTCTCATCGCCTCCGACCCCGCCAAGGACGCCCAGATCTCCGCGCCGTTGACCACGGTGGTGCTGACCTTCAGCGAAAGCATCAACCCGACGTTTGCCAATGTCGTTGTGCGCAGCGCCGACGGACGCGATTGGGTCACCGGCCAGGTGCGGGTCGACGGGCCTCGTCTCACCGTCGACGTGGGACCCCAACCGCTTCCCCGCGGGGGCTACACCGTGGGCTACCGGGTGGTCTCCGCCGACGGGCACCCGGTGTCCGGCTCGTACGCCTTCACCATCACCGCAGCCCCCGGTGGACCGACGTCGGCGACCCCCTCGGCGAGTTCCGCACCGGCCGAGCCGACTGCTTCGCCGGCTGCGTCACCATCCGGGCCGGACACCCGAACGTCCATTATCAGCGCGGGCATCGCCGGGCTGGCACTCGGCGGAATCATCGCCTTCATACAGTCGCGGCGGCGCCGAAACCGCTGATCCAGGGGCCGGACCGGCGCAGGGGCCGCCCACCGTTGCCAATCACTGCGAAAGGGGTACGACCTGAGCATGAAACTCGACACCGGCCGGCCCACCGTCGTGATCGTCGGTGGCGGATTCGGCGGACTATTCTGTGCCCGCCGGTTCCAGCACGTCGACGTCGATGTGATCCTGCTCGACCGCGCCGCGTGCCACGTGTTTCAACCGCTGCTCTACCAGTGTGCGACCGGAACGCTGAGCATCGGGCAGATCAGTCGGTCCCTGCGCGAGGAACTCGCCCACCACCGCAACGTCACGACCCTGCTCGGCGAGGCGGTCCGACTCGACCCCGATTCCCGCCGGATCACCGCTCGCCGCCCAGACGAGTCCACCTTCGACGTCGACTACGACTACCTGGTGCTCGCCGCCGGGATGCGGCAGTCGTATTTCGGCAAGGAAGAGTTCGCCACCTGGGCGCCGGGCATGAAGACGCTCGACGATGCGCTCAGTATCCGGCGCCGGGTGTTCGCCGCCTTTGAAATCGCCGAGACGCTACCTCCTGGGCCCGAACGCGACCAGTGGCTCACTTTCGCGGTCACCGGAGCCGGACCCACCGGCGTCGAATTGGCGGGCCAGATCCGGGAATTGGCGACGCGCTCGTTGGCCAACGAGTTCCACAGCATCCAGCCCGAGGAGGCGCGGGTCCTGCTTTTCGACGGCGGCGACCGCGTGCTCAAGGCCTTTGCCCCGGCACTCGCGGCCCGCGCCCAAAGTGTGCTCGAAAGGTTGGGGTGGAAATGCATTTCGGTGTGCACGTCACCGACGTGCGGCGTGACGGCATCACCGTGAGCCCGAAGATCGGCGGTCCGGATCAGGACTACGCGACCCGAACCGTGCTCTGGACCGCCGGTGTCGAAGCGGTCCCCTTCGCCCGGCATGCCGCCGAAGCGCTGGGGGCCGACACCGACCGCTCGGGGCGGATCGCGGTGAACGCCGACCTCTGTGTGCCTGGACACCCGGAAGTGTTCGTCATCGGTGACCTGGCCGGTCGTGACGGGCTGCCCGGTGTCGCCGAAAACGCCATGCAGGGCGGGCTGCATGCCGCGGCGAGCATCAAGCGCGACATCAAGGGCGCCCCACGAAAGGACTTCCGCTACCGCGACGTTGGATCCGCGGCGTACATCAGCCGGGGACACGCCCTGATGCAGCTCGGCCCGGTCAAGCTCACCGGCCTGCTCGGCTGGATCGGGTGGGGGTTCATCCACATCGCTTTCCTGACCGGTGTGCGTAACCGGCTCAGCACCGTCGGAACGTGGTTGGCGACCATCGCACGGGCCAACCGCAGCGACCGTGCATTCATCCTGGGCGGTTCAGGCCACCCGGAGGAGCCCTACACCTGGGAGTCCCCGGTCCATCAGGGTTACCACTTCAAAGGTGACCAGCCCGAAAAGGACGCATCGGCGTAACACCTTCTCGCCGTGGCCGGTTTGGTCGCCTGGCCCGGGGAAGATGCTGCAAGCCAATGTCTTTCGCTAACGATTCGCACCCTGGCACTTCCCGTTGACGGCCGGGCGCAGAGCGATCGTGTCAGCCTGCAGGGTGCCGTTGCCGTCGGTGGTGCCCCGCGCGGTCACGCATTCACCCTGCGCGATCGCCTGTGCATCGGTCGGCGCATGTCTGGCATAACTGGTGGTTGTGGTCAGAGCGGCGGTAGCCGGAGTCGCGCCGCCCGCCGGTGCGACGACCAGGGTCGTGGCGTCGACGGAATTCACTGTGCCGCGCAGCACGCCAGCTGCGCCGGTGAACTCTCGCACATTTGCGAAGCAGGCTCCGTTCTTTGCTGAGCTGATCTGAACTGCCGCCGCGGTGACCGCGCCGTTTGCCCCGGGGCTGCTGCCGCGCTCTGGTCGCACGCTGACACAGCTGCCTGGTGTGACATCGGTCAGCGCGGCCGGGGTGGTTTGCGAAATCTTCGTCGTCGTAGAGAAGCCGACGGTGGCTGCCCCGTTCTTCTGGTTGACCACGAATGAATTGGCCGACACTGACGTGATCAGTCCCGCCACATGGTCCTTGCCGCCCTTCGTCGCTGGGGCCGGCGCAGATGTCGCACTGCCGGTCGCGGTAGCCTGCGGCGCGGATGAGGAGTGCGACGATCCGCAGGCCGACACCGATACCGCGGTGATAGCGACGAGAAGCCAGCGAGCATGCCGCCGCTGCTGCGGGGACATCGGAGCGATGAGAGTCATGTTCTCACAGTCACGGCGCGAGCTGGGACAGCGCTGAGCGGTACTGCTGAGGTCGCTGTGGAAGCACCTCCCGCCACGTTCCGGCCTCACAAACAGTGGTTGTGGACCCACAAGTCCGGCACCTCTACCGGCAGCCGCCTGGCGATCCGAGGATGAGTACATGGCGCTCGTGAGCAATGCACAGCGCAGCAAAGGAGGCGCAGACAATGCATCCCACACAGTTCCGGTGGACCGTGATCGGGGCCGGGCCCGCCGGCATCGCCACCGTCGGCCGGTTGATAGACAACGGCATCCGTCCTGACGAGATCGGCTGGCTTGACCCGGAATTCGCCGTCGGTGATTTCGGCACCAAATGGTCGGTCGTCTCGAGCAATACCCGGGTGGGTGGCTTCATCGACTTCCTGGAGGCCAGCACTGCCTTCCAGTTCCGCCGCGCACCACAATTCGCCATCCGGTCGCTGGATCCGCGCCAGACCTGCCCACTGGCCACCGTTGCCGAGCCGCTGCGGTGGATCACCGGTCGTCTCGCTGAACGGGTGGTCACGATCAAGTCCACCGCCACCCGGCTCGAATTGAGCCAGCGGCGCTGGACGGTGCACACCGAGGAGGCCATCTTCACCTCAGACAACGTGGTGCTGGCCATCGGATCAGAGCCTCGTAGCCTCGACTATTCCAACGTCCGCGAGATTCCGCTGTCCGTGGCGGTCGACTCCCACAAGCTCGGCATGGAACGGCTCGACGGCGCGACAGTCGCGGTATTCGGGGCGTCACATTCGACCATGCTGGTGCTGCCCAACCTGCTCAGCCAACCGGTGACGAGAGTCGTCAATTTCTATCAGCGCCCGCTGCGATACGCCGTGGAGTTCGACGGCTGGACGCTCTTCGACGACACCGGCCTCAAGGGCCACGCCGCGGACTGGGCGCGGCAGAATCTCGATGGGCGGTTACCCCAACGTCTGCAACGCTGTCACGTGGGCGACCCGCGATTCGAAGATTTGTTGGACCAGTGCGATCACGTCGTCTACACCGTCGGTTTCGAGCCGCGCCGCATCGACGCACCGCAGTGGGGACCGCTGCAGCACAACGCGTCCAACGGCATCATCGCACCGGGCCTCTTCGGCGTGGGTATCGCCTTCCCGGGGTACCGGCTGGACCCCACCGGATACGGCGAGCACCGGGTCGGGCTGGAGAAATTCATGGAGCAACTCGACACGTGCATGCCGATCTGGCTGCACTACGGCGCCTGACCACACGAACTACAGTTGACAGAGTCACTCTGCTAACCGTAGCTTGAGTTTCGGGCGCGCAGCCCCGCCGCCGTCGGTCGTATGCAGTGGAGGCATCGTGGAACCCGAACTGTTGCACACGTTCCTGTCGACGCTGCCCGCCGACGACGACCATCCGTACCGCACCGGGCCGTGGCGCCCGCAGCGCAATGAGTGGCGTGCCGACGACCTTCCTGTTGTGCAAGGACGGATCCCCGACGACCTGGACGGGGTCTACCTTCGTCTCACCGAAAACCCGCTGCACCCGGCCATCGCGCACTATCACCCCTTCGACGGTGACGGAATGCTGCACAGCATCGAGTTCTCCAACGGCGCCGCCCACTACCGCAACCGGTTCGTGCGCACCGATGGCTTCCTGGCCGACAACGCCGCCGGTCGGTCGTTGTGGGCCGGCTTCATCGAGAACCCCTCGGACGCCATCCGCACCGACGGGTGGGGAGCCCGGACCCGCATGAAGGATGCGTCGAGCACCGACGTGGTGGTCCACCGCGGTAAGGCGCTGACCAGCTTTTTCATGTGTGGTGATCTCTACCAGGCGGATCCCTACACCGCCGAGACCCTGGGCAAGGAAACCTGGGGCGGCGCGTTCCCGCAGTGGGGTGTCTCTGCCCATCCCAAAGTCGATCCGGTCACCGGTGAGCTGCTGTTCTTCAGCTACAGCAAGGAGGCGCCGTACCTGCGGTTCGGGACGGTCGACAAAGACGGCAACCTGCTGCACCTCACCGATGTCGAGCTGCCCGGACCTCGGATGCCGCACGACATGGCGTTCACCGAGAACTACGCCATCTTCAACGACTTTCCGCTGTTCTGGGATCCGCAACTGTTGCAACACGATCTGCACCTGCCGAGGTTCTGCCGCGACCTGCCGTCGCGCTTCGCGGTGGTACCCCGGCGCGGCGACCAGTCGCAGATCATGTGGTTCGAGACCGATCCCACCTACGTCCTGCACTTCACCAACGCCTATGAAGACGGTGACGAGATCGTGTTGGACGGGTTCTTCCAGAACAACCCCTCGCCGTCGACGAAGGGGGCACGCTCGCTGGAGGAAGCCGCGTTCCGGTGGTTGGCGCTGGACGGGTTCGAGTCGTGTTTGCACCGCTGGCGATTCAATCTCGTCACCGGCAAGGCCACTGAGGAGCAGCTCAGTGACAACTTCACCGAGTTCGGGATGATCAACCCCGATCTGCAGACGCGTGACTACCGCTACGTCTACGCCGCGACCGGCGAACCCGGCCGGTTCCTGTTCAACGGTCTGGTCAAGCACGACCTTCAGACCGGGGTGGAGGAGCGAATCTCCCTCGGCGATGGCGTGTTCGCCAGCGAGACGCCGATGGCACCCCGGGTCGGATCCAGCGGTGAGGACGACGGCTACCTCGTCACCTTCACCATGGACATGAACGATGACACATCGTATTGCGTTGTGCTGGACGCAAACCGCCCCGGCGATGGTCCGGTCTGCCAACTCCGCCTTCCCGAACGTATCTGTAGCGGAACGCACTCCACGTGGGTGGATGGCGCCGAGCTTCGCAAGTGGCACACCGCACGGTGACCGTGTCCCGGGAGCCCGGCTCGCGGTTCGACCTCGAAGCAGGAGGTACCAACGCGATCGGGCGGATGCTGGCGCTACTCGGCGACGAGTGGACGTTGCTCATTGTCCGCGAATCACTCTCGGGAGCAACGAAGTTCAGTGACTTCTCCCGGCTCCCCATCTCGAATGCGGTACTCACCACTCGGCTGCAGTCGCTGGTGCGCGACGGACTGTTGAGCCGAGAGGTCTATCAGCAACAGCCCCTACGGGCCGGTTACCTGCCCACCGCGGAATGCCGACAGCTGTGGCCAGTGTTGATCTCGATCTGGCAGTGGGAACGCACCTGGGTTCACGACCGGTCCAGCGAGCTGCCCCTCATGCACCACCGCAGCTGCGGGCAGGACTTCGCCCCCGTGCTGACCTGCGCACACTGTCAGGCGCCGAGCGAGGCGCCCGACATCGATGCCCGGTGGGGCCCCAGCGGCGGTTGGTCCCGCTCAGTGCCCCGCGCCAGTACCCGCAAGCGGCTGCACACCGTCGACGCCGGGCAGCCCGGGCTGTTCCCGCAGACCATGGCCATCTTCGGTAACCGCTGGTCGGCGGCGATCGTCGGGGCCGCCTTCCTCGGTACCCGACGATTCAGCGCCTTCCAAGCACGACTGAAGGCCCCGGCCGCCCTCATCGCCAGCCGGCTGAAGGTGTTCTGCGACATCGGAATCCTGCAGGCAGCAGCCCACCCCCACCGGTCCGACTGGTCGGAATACCACCTCACCCCCAAAGGGCTGGCGTTTTTCCCCGTCGTCGCCACCGCCATCGACTGGGCGCACGCCAACTATCGCGGGTCGGAAGGGCCCGCCCTCGAGCTGACGCATCGGCGGTGCCGGCATGCCTTCGTCCCGCAGTTGACCTGCGATCAATGCTGCCGGCCACTGGCCGCGAACAGCATCGAGATCGTGCCCCGTGGAGGGGAGGTCACGCAGCAGTCGGACGCGCCGGGCTGACCCGACATCCAGCCACGCGAAGCGCCGTCACCTGCGGATACACCAGAAAGTCTGACCGGCCGACTACCATTCCACCGGCGCCCCAACCGATGGAAAGGACGAGTTGTGAGCTACACCGCCGCTGACATCACCGAGCTCGACGATGTGCAGCACACCCGCCTGCGGCCGGCGGTGAACCTCGGGCTTGACGTCCTGAACACCGCGTTACGCGAGCTGATCGACAACGCGGTGGAAGAGGTGGCCGTTCCCAGCCACGGCGGGTCCCGTGTCACGATCACCCTGCACGCCGACGGATCGGTGAGCGTCGCCGATGACGGGCGCGGATTGCCGGTCGACACCGATGCCGCCACCGGGAAGAACGGTATCGTCAAGACACTCGGTACCGCCCGAGCCGGCGGGAAGTTCTCCGCGCACACCGACGCCGCCAGTACCGGCGCCGGACTGAACGGAATCGGCGCCGCAGCAGCCGTTTTCATCTCCGCCCGCACCGATGTCACGGTCCGCCGGGCGGGCAAGACGTATCTGCAGAGCTTCGGCAAGGGTTATCCCGGCGTGTTCGAGGGCACGGCCTTCGATCCGAACGCGCCGTTCACCCGCTCGGACACCCAGAAACTGCGCGGCATCAGCAATCGCAAGCCCGACGCCCAGGGCACAGAAGTCCGCATCCTGTTCGACCCGGCCGTTGTCCCCGACTCCAGAATCGACATCGGTGAGGTATTGCTCCGCGCCCACGCCGCGGCGCGGATGTCCCCCGGTGTGCATCTCATCGTCGTCGACGAGGGCTGGCTGGGCGAGGATATCGCGCCGGCATTGCTCGAACCGTTCGACGGCCCGTGGGGCACCGACACCCTGCTCGACCTGATGTGCACCGCCGCCGGCACGCCGGCACCCACCGTGCGCGCGGTGGTGGAGGGCCGCGGCGAATACACCACCGGCCGTGGGCCGACGCCGTTCCGGTGGTCGTTGACCGCGGGCCCGGCCGAGCCGGCAACGGTGGCCGCTTTCTGCAACACCGTGCGCACCCCCGGCGGCGGATCGCATCTGACCGCGGCGATGAAGGGGTTGTCCGAGGCGCTGGCCGATCGCGCCTCCCGCATCCGCGACCTGGGCCTGGCCAAGGGCGAAGAAGGCCCGGAGCCACAGGATTTCGCAGCGGTCACCGCACTGGCCGTCGACACTCGCGCCCCCGATGTGTCGTGGGATTCCCAGGCCAAGACCGCGGTGTCGTCACGGTCGCTCAACGTGGCGATGGCCCCCGATGTGGCGCGCAGTGTCACCATCTGGGCAGCCAACCCCGCCAACGGTGACGCGGTGAGCCTGTGGACCAAGCTGGCGCTTGAGTTCGCTCGTGCGCGCCGCAGCGCCGAAGGCGCCAAGGCACGCTCGCGTGCCGCATCGAAGGCCAAGGGGCTGGGCACGAACCTTTCGCTGCCGCCGAAGCTGCTGCCCAGCAGGGAAACCGGCCGCGGCTCGGGGCCGAGCTGTTCCTGTGTGAGGGTGACTCGGCACTCGGCACGATCAAAGCCGCGCGCGACGCGACGTTCCAGGCGGCGTTCCCGCTGAAAGGCAAGCCGCCCAACGTTTACGGGTTCGCCCTGACCAAGGCCCGGGCGAAGGACGAGTTCGATTCCATCGAACGCATCCTGGGTTGCGGCGTGCGGGACAACTGCGACCCGGAACAGTGCCGCTATGACCGGATTCTGTTCGCCTCCGATGCCGACCCCGACGGCGGAAACATCAACTCGAGCCTGATCTCGATGTTCCTGGACTTCTACCGCCCGCTCGTCGAGGCCGGAATGGTCTACGTCACATTGCCGCCGTTGTTCGTGGTGAAGAACGGCGACCAGCGGATCTACTGCCAGGACGAATCCGAGCGGGACGCCGCCGTGGCCCAGTTAAAGGCGACCTCCAAGAAGCGGGTTGAAGTACAGCGCAACAAGGGCCTCGGCGAGATGGATGCCGACGACTTCTGGAATACCGTGCTGGACCCGCAGCGTCGCACGGTGATTCGCGTCCATCTCGACGACAGCGAGACGAAACTGCATCACACATTGTTCGGCGGACCGCCCGAGGGCCGACGCACGTGGATGGCCGAAGTGGCCGCCCGCGTCGACACCTCCGCGCTGGACCTCGACTAGGAGCACCCCGTGACTGCCACCCTGGACATCCCTGAACAGAACCCCGACCTGGTGCTCGACCAGAGCGCCGATGACTACTGGAACCACTACCAGCTGACCTTCGCGCTCTACAGCGTCAGCGACCGCGCCATCCCGTCTGCGTTCGACGGACTCAAGCCGGGCCAGCGGCGCCTGCTCTATCAGATGCATGACTCGAGACTGCTGCCCGGCAACAAACCGCAGAAGTCCTCGAAGGTCTGCTCCGCGGTGACCGGCAACCTGCACCCCCACGGCGGCGCATCGATGTACGGCGCGGCGGCGCTGATGGCTGCGGAATTCCAGCGCGTGAAAGTCATCGATGGACAGGGTGCGTTCCCGCGCATCCAAGGTGACATCCCCGCCGCGGACCGCTACACCGAGATGCGGCTTTCCGCGCCAGGCGCAGCGTTGACCGCCGAACTCGACGACCACGCCGTGCCGATGGTGCCCACCTTCGACGGCGAATGGACCGAGCCGACGATGCTGCCGGCCCAGTGGCCGGTGCTGCTGTGCAACGGTGCTGTCGGGATCGCCGAGGGATGGGCCACCAAAGTGCCGGCGCACAATCCCCGCGAGGTGATGGCCGCCTGCCGGGCGCTGCTGAAGACCCCGAACATGACCGATGACAGGCTGGTGAAACTCATCCCCGGTCCCGACTGGGGCTGCGGGGCCACCGTCGTCGGAACGGCCGGACTGCGCGAGTACATCACCACCGGCCGCGGCGCGTTCACCGTGCGCGGCACGGTGTCGATCGACGGCAAGAACTGCATCATCACCGAACTGCCGCCCGGTGTCGCGAGTAACACTGTGCAGGAACGGATCCGGGCCCTGGTCGAGTCGGGCGAGCTGTCGGGTGTGGCCGACATGTCCGATCTCACCGACCGGCGCAACGGATTGCGTATCGTGGTCACCGCCAAGCGCGGCCACAGCGCCGAGGACATCCGCGAACAACTGCTGGCCCTGACCCCGCTGGAGTCGACATTCGCCGCCAGTCTCGTCGCGCTCGATGAGAACCGGGTGCCCCGCTGGTGGTCGGTGCGCGAACTGATATCCGCGTTCCTGCATCTGCGGGATTCAGTCGTGCTGCACCGCAGCGAGTATCGGCTGGAGAAGGTCGCCGCCCGCCGGCACTTGGTGGCCGGCCTGATGCTGGTCCACCTAGACATCGACACCGCCGTCGCGATCATTCGGAACTCCGACACGGTCGATGACGCCCGGCAGGGCCTGCAGGAACGGTTCGCCATCGATGCCGTGCAGGCCGATTACGTTCTAGCCCTGCAACTTCGCCGGCTGACCAAGCTCGACGTGATCGAGCTGCGTGCCGAGGCCGAAAAGCTGGACGCCGAGTTCGCCCAACTGACCGAGCTGGTCGCCAACCCGGATGCCCGCCGGACGGTGATCGACCAGGAGCTCGTCGAGACGGCAAAGCTGTTCAAGGGCCCCGACTTCGACCGTCGCACCGTGCTCGATGCCGAGGCGACCCCGGTGACGTCGGGCGCCGACGAGGACGGGCAGCGCGAGCGGAAGGTCAACGCCGCCTGGCGGTTGGACGATCGCGGGGTGTTCTCCGACCGCCACGGCGAGCTGCTCAGTTCCGGCCTCGGCTGGGCGGTCTGGACCGATGGGCGGGTGAAGTTCACGACCGGCAACGGTCTGCCGTACAAGATCCGCGACATCCCGGTGGCACCCGACATCACCGGGTTATTGTCCTCGGGAGTGCTGCCGCCCGACTACCACCTGGCGCTGGTGACGCGGCGGGGCAAGGTGCTGCGTATCGACCCGGCTGCGGTGAATCCCCAGGGCGCGGCGGGCAACGGTGTGGCCGGGGTGAAGCTGGCCGCCGACGATGACGAAGTCATCGCCGCATTGCCGGTGTCCTGTGCCAACGGCGAGGCCCTGCTGTCCGTGGCCGAAAAGAGCTGGAAGGTCACCGAGGTCGCCGACATCCCGGTGAAGGGCCGCGGCGGCGCCGGCGTCGGTTTCCATCCGTTCGTCAAGGGCGAGGATGCCCTGCTGGCGGCGTCGATCTCGGCGACCGGCTACGTCCGCGGCAAGAGGGCCGTCCGCGCCGAGAACCGTGCGAAGGCATCGATCAAGGGCTCCGGGCTGGACGTGACCCCGGCGGGCTAACCGGTTCGGTCGCCGACGAACTCCACTCCGGCGTTGATGGCAGGGCGGTGACGCAGGACTCGGTAATGAGCCAGTCGGCCTAGTCCTCGCGTGGTGAGTAGCCGTGCGCCTTGCCATGACGCGGCCAGGCGCGCAGTGGCGGCATACGGGCTGTCCGGGTCGTCGGGGTCGTGGATGAGAAGTAGCGGAGGGTAGTTAGCCCGTCGACCGATTCGGGTCATGTTGGTCTCGCGCAGCGGCATGCCAATTCGTTTTTCCAGACGTCGGTGTAGCCCTGTGCGGATACGAGGACCGAAGCCATGGCGTGCGGCGAACAGATCTAGATAGAGCGGAAAATCGGCCATCGGCGCGAAGAAGACCAGGCGTCCGACCGGTGCGCCCTGCGCCGCCGCCAATGCGGTCGCGTTCGCACCCAGCGAGTGAGCGACCACTGCGTGGGCGGGACCATGGGTCTCGATCACGGCCGCAATCGCGTCGGCACACTCGGTGGCTGTGGTGCGCCCGGGAGCGAGCTCGCCTGGATCGGATTCGTTGTGGCTTGGCAAGTCGAAAGCGACGACTCGATACCCGGCCGCCACCAGCGGTTTGACGAACATTGCCAGATGTGGGCGCTGCCCGCCCCAGCCGTGTACCAGGTATACCGGAGGCCCCTCGCCCCATTCCTCGCCGACGACTCGATGCCCGTCCCACCACGCCTCTATCGGCCTGCCTGGCGGAACGCCCGGAGGCATACGCAGCGCTGACTCGAGTATCGGTGGAGTACACCATAATTCGACTGCCCATCGCGATCCCAACCAGGGCGCAAACCGCTCGAGC
This sequence comes from Mycolicibacterium litorale, assembly GCA_002007745.1. Classification (GTDB taxonomy): domain Bacteria; phylum Actinomycetota; class Actinomycetes; order Mycobacteriales; family Mycobacteriaceae; genus Mycobacterium; species Mycobacterium litorale_A. The sequence goes on from CP019882.1 coordinate 5,934,730, forward strand.
CACCAAAATCGCCGACGCACCCGGTCCTCGACCGGAGGAAGAATTCCAGAGCCTACGACATCGAGCGGAGGGATCTCACCGTCCTGCCCCGGCGTCGATGCCGACTGAGGTGCATCATCCGTCATGAACTTCGATCGTAGTATGGCTTGGCCGCCACAATCCTGTGGGAGGGCGCGCGGTCACCGTCGCCCGGCGGGCTAACCGGTGAAGCCCTCCCCCGATGTTGACCGGTCGTGGTGGGTGTAGGTCGTCGGGATCTGCCGGCCACGGGCGATCTTGTCCAGCATGGCGATTCGCTCGCGCGCCGCTGCCCCGCTCTTCTTCCTGCTCTCCCGCGTGGGATTGGACCATGGCACCCGGTCCGCCACCATGGCGATGCCGACGTTCAGTCTGGTGAGCTTGGCGAAGTACCGCACGCGGCGTTCGAAGTTGTAGCCCAGCGGCTCGAAGAGCGTGCCCGCCACCATGGCCTCGATCTGCTGGTAGCCGAAGACGACCCCGGCCGGCGCCAGAGCGATGCTGGCGGTGATCTGGTTGGTATATCGCTGAGCGACTTTTCTGGCCCAATCGGGCAGGGCCTCGGTCAGCGTCGTCAGGTGGGCTGGGCCCGCGATGGCGTCGACGAGTTCAGCGCGCCACGGCGACGGGTTACCACCGCGGGCGAGAACGTAGTTCAGCGATTTGATCAACTCGATGCCGGTCGCGGAGTGGAGCAACTCGGGGCTCCCCACAATCGTCCGGAGAACGACGAATACTCGGCGAGATCCTCGAGCTGCGCCCGGGTGAGCTTGCGCCCGAACGCGTGGTCGACCAGCCTCCCGAGCAACATACCGCTGCCGAACCCGAGCAACGACGTCACCGGAATGGGCTCGCCGAACTTGAGATACACGTCGTCGCCCCATTTCCGTCGTAGTCCACGACTGGCCAGGGCGTGCATCAACCGAACCCGCACCACGTCCTGGAAGGCATCCGAGTGCCGGTCGAAGATGTCGGGCAAGGTGAATTCGGCGAACACCCGTGCTGTCTCGATGAACCGTCGCGGGCCGTCGTCGGCGAATCGACCGGTGGCTCCAGTGGCTGCGGAGATGTCTCCGGTCATCGCGGTCTCGTAGAACGCCCACGAACGGATGATTGTGGTGGCGGCCCAGGTGCTCGACATCGCCAGCATCCGGCCGCGCTCGGCGGAGGCCAGGTCGAACTGCGCCGGCAGGTTGTCCAGATGCTCGAAGAGGTCGACGAACTCCTGGGGCGGATCCTCGATGCTATCGATGCCCTGGGTCAGAGCCTGCTCGAAGAGGGCGCGGCCCTGCTCATGGCCGAGGCGTTCAAAGGCGTCGACCGCGCCGATCATGTATTCGTCGCGCTGCCAGAAATAGTCGTCCCGCAGGCGGGTGAGGTCACTGGGACGGACCTCTTTGTCGATGTCGATCCATTCGCCGAACAGGAATTCGCGCATGCGGCGCCACTGGTCGGCGAAGTGATCGCGACCGGGCGGGATGGGCCGCAGCGGCCGATCGGGATGGTCACGCCTATTGAAGTCGACGTCCTCGAGGAGGATCTCCGGACGCTCACCGGTCACAGTCATGAAGCGACCCCATCTAGGAGTTCACGGGCAGTACTTCGACGGTAACCCACGTGATCAGCATTTGGGAACGACGGTTTCCGGTTTCCTGGACCCCAGCAGCCCGGTCAGGCCGGCGCATCAGCCGAAGAGCGGCAACGACCGCTTGCGTGCCAGCGCGTCCACGCCGCGCTGGATGCTGTCCTGGACCTCGCGGTATTTCTGTTCCACATAGTGGTCGTCGTCGGCGCGGGACGGATCGTGGTCCACATCGACCGCGGGCATCAATCGGGTGCGGATCTTCGCCGGTAGCGGCAGCTGCGGCAGGGCTGCCGGCGCGATCCCCCACGGCAGGGAGACGGCGACTGGGAACACCTTGAGGCGCAACATCTTGTCCAGTCGCAGCAGGCGAGAGAGCCTGTCACCGCGAATGAGCACCGGCATCGCATCGGCCCCGCCCACCGTCGCGATCGGCACGATCGGCACTCCCGCCTTGATCGCCATGCGGACGAAGCCGGTACGCCCCGCCAGATTCGCGACGTCGCGCTCGTTCCACGGTCGCAACGAATCCACCTCACCGCCCGGCCACACCGCCACATCGTGCCCCTCCGCCAGCGCCGTGGCCATCGAGTCGCGCGCGGCCGGCAGTACACCCATCGCCCGGAAGTACCTGCCGATCATCGGCATCGCCATCAGGGCGTCGTGGGCGGTGCCGTGCAGTGGGCGCTCCTGGCCGAACCGGCGCCACCATTGCACTCCGACTGTCCAGGCATCCCAGACGAAGGGCGCGCCGGTATGGATCCCGACCAGCAGCACCGGTGGGTCGGGCAGGTTCTCCCAGCCGTCGAACTCCATCCGGAACCAGTGATCCACCAGGAAGTTCCACAGGTACTTCTGGCGCTGCATCGTCGCTTCGTCTTGGCCACCCAGGTCCCATTGCCCGGTTCGCTGGTTGAGCCAACCGCTGATGCCACCGTCGGACTGTTCGGAGCGCCGGTCCGCCATCTCGCGGCGGGCCTGGTCAGCGTGCTGGTGAGCTTGTTGTCGGACGGCGGTGGGACGGGAATCGACGTTGGCCATGCCGACGGAGTACCCGCACTGTGGGGGGCGTCACACAGGTTGTCCCGCCGCGGTGGCTCACGCCGGCGGGCCGGTGGTAGCGAGCAGAGCCGCGGACACAGCGACCGTCGCGGCGACGATCGCCTGGTACCCGGTGCACCGGCAGAGGTGCCCGACGAGGTGCTCTCTCACCTCGGCCGGCTGTAGGCAACGCCGCTGTGCCGCGGCCTCCCGTAGCGCCCATGACAGGGTCACCACGATGCCGGGTGAGCAGAACCCGCACTGCACCGCGCCTTCGCGTGCCAACGCGTCCACCAGATCCTGGAGTGGGCCGCTCTGCACGGTGCTGACGACGCTTCCGCGGACCGCCGCTTTGGGAACGACGCACGACGGCGCCGGTATCCCGTCGACCAGCACGGTGCACGCGCCACAGTGTCCGGTGCCACAGCCGAACGGTGGCGCCGTCGAGGTCTCGTCGAGGACGTCCCATAGACTCGCCGTTCCCGAGCTGGGCAGAGCCACCTCGGCGCCGTCGATCCACACCGATTCCGTCATCGCGGTACTCCGTCATGTAGGTCGCAGTGCACCTGGTCGGCCAGCGCAGCCAGAATGTCGATATCGACCGCACTGTGCGGCGCCACGGCGGCTCTGACCGCCCCGATAAAGTCGGCCCGCCGCGCGCCGGGGTGCGCTCGGGGGATCGCGCGCACCGGGCCGCCAGCCGAGAGGACCACAGCTGCAGTGCATTCCGGTCCCAGTGCAGCACACAGACCCATTTCGACCCGGGTCAGTCGGCTCCTCGGCGCGACTCGCCGATAACTGATCCGCTCGGGACGGGCGAGAGTGATTTCGGTGGCCACCGCTCCCGGGGCGAGGTCCAGGGCGTCCTGCACCGGTAGCCACACCTGCGTCTGTGGGCTCACCGAGCGAACGCGACCGTCGACTGCCACCAATACCGGCACGAGTTCGCGCGGGCCCAGCCGGGATACGACGTTGCCGACCACGGTGGCCCGGCGTCGTACCGCGGGGCTGGCGAACCACTGGGGTCCGTCGATGCCGAACCAATCCGTGAGCGCGGCATGTCCGACGGGCACCATGGCGCCCAGCCGAAGACGGTCATCAGCGGGCGTGAGTTCCCAGGCCTCGGGGATATCGCTGAGATGTACGAGTACGGTCGGTTTAGCCCCGGTCGTGGTGAGCCACGGCTGCACTCCGGTACCGCCGGCGACGACGACGGCGGCCGGGTCAGCTGCCGCTGACAACGCCTGTACCCAGCTGACGGGCCGAACATCGATAGTCACAGATTCACCGACAATCCTGCCGGCTGCGCCACAGGGGAATCCGCGCAATGGCGCTTCCCGTCGCCGCTCGAACCGCCGACGCCACCGCCGCCGGCGATGACACCAGCGGCCCCTCTCCGATTCCTTTGGCTCCCAGTGCCAGGTCCGGGTGGGGGACTTCGAGGATCACCGCCCGGACGTCGGGTACGTCCACAGCGGTGGGCACCAAGTAGTCAGCGAACCCGGTGGTGGTCTGTCTCCCCGACTCGTCAAGGATGCGCTCTTCCCACAGCGCGAATCCGATGCCCTGTACCGTTCCACCGATCAGCTGCTCGCGGACACCGATGGGGTCCACGGCCCGCCCGCAGTCCTGCACGCAGACCGCCTGTACTACTTCGACACGGCCGGTAATGACTTCCACGTCGACAGTCATCCGATGCGCCATCACTTGAAACGCCTTATGGGGGCGTTCTTTTGACGTAGCCGGGCCGTCGTAGGTCATCTCGTGGCGGATGACGTGTGTTCCGACGGACGCGGGCGTCCACTCGGCGCCGAAGCGCTGATCGGCCTGCCTTCTGACCTCTCTTGCGGCCCGATACGCCGCCCCGCCGCTGGCCATCGTCTGACGGCTGGCTTTACTGCCACCCGCGGCGGGGAATGTGGTGGGCATGGTCTGCACCGTGACGGGCAGGCCGGGCAACTGAGCTCCGACAATGCGCCTGAGCACCTCGGTAACCCCTTGGCCGACCTCCGCTGCCGCGGATTCGACGGTGACTCCGGCGGCGCTCAGGGTGACCGCGACAGTTGCGGGATCGGGCTTGCCGTGGCCGAGTCCGGCACTCTTGATGCCGAGGGCAACGCCGGTGCCGCGCCGATAGCCGCGGCCCGCACCGGTGGGCGCCGCCACCGCCATCGCGGTGTCCAGCACGTCCCGCGGATCAGCACAACCCAGCAGGGGTTGCCCGGTGATCGACAGCGCCTCTCCGATACGAACCAGGTTCTGCCGCCGCAGCGACACCGGGTCACGCCCCAACACCGCAGCGGCGGCATCGACAGTCGATTCGATGAGGAAACATGCCTGAGTGGCACCGAATCCGCGCATGGCGCCGGCCGGTGGGTTGTTCGTGTAGACGACCGTCGTATCCACGTCGACTGCGGCAAAGCGGTACATCCCCGCACTGAAGTCGTGCACGATCGCGGACACCGGTGCGGAATTCGACGCATACGCACCGCCGTCGAGCACCGTACGCACCTTCAGCGACACAAATTGACCATCGTGGCGGCAGGTCAACTCCACCGAACTGGTCATCGGGTGCCGGCTGGGGTGACCAGCGAGCGACTCCGTGCGCGAATAGGCCATGCGCACCGGACGTCCCGTCCGCAACGTGGCCAACACCAGGTGCGCTTGCAGCGTGATGTCCTCACGCCCGCCGAACGCGCCACCGATACCGCTGTTGTGCAGCACCAGTTTTGCCGGGTCCAGCTCCAACGCCCGGGTGAGCTGTGCATGGTCGGAGTGGATGTCCTGCGTGGCCAAGGTGAGATGGATCGTCCCATCCGGATGTGGGACCGCCACAGCCGCTTCCGGTGCCAGGAAGGCCGCGTCCTGACGGCCGGTGGCCCACTGCCTCGAGACCACGACCTCCCCTCGACCTTCACCGCGCTGGGTTCGGTGAGTGGCGATCAGATTGCCGGCCGGCCCGACCTGCGGCGAAGTCGCGTCGAGGGCGTGCTTGGGTTCTAGGAGGGCGGGAATTTCGATCAAGACCATATCGACGGACTCCGCCATCGCGCGCGCCGCGTCGTCGGATTCCGCAACGACAATCGCGACGGCCTCGCCGAAATGGCGCACTACACCGTCGGCCAGCACGGGCTGGTCAGCAACCTTGGCGCCGAGGCGACGTCCCGGGAGGTCGCCTGCGGTCAGGACGGTGACGGCGCCGGGCACCTGCATCGCGGTGGCGGTGTCCAGCCGCTCGATCGTGGCACTGGCGAGCGGGCTTCGCACCGTCCGCGCATACAGCTGCCCGGCGACCCGTTCCTGCGTTGCGTAACGGAACTGTCCGGTGAGTTTCGCCAACGCGTCCGCCCGGGGCGCGTGCTGGCCGATGCCTACCGGAACACTGTCACCGATCGCGGGTACCTCAAGGCTTCGGCGCTGCGGCACTGGGCAGGACGGGCTGGTCGGGTTGGTAGTCCTCGCTGGTGAACTCGGCCACCGGCTTGGCCTCGGCAAGGCCCGCGTCGACGAGCACCGCCTGGGTCTGGGCGATACCGTCGACCGAGAAGCTGCCGAACCCATGTTCTCGGGAGTAGGGGGCGGTGTAGGAATCGAAGTAGGCATCCATGCTGAACTTCAGAGCTTGAGGTGACACCTCCGGGCACTTGGAGACCAGCTGCTGGTAGGACTCGTCGTAGTGGTCCTGTACGTACTTCGCCGACTGCGCCCAACCGGTTACGAAGCCCTTTGCCGCAGAGCCGTTCTCCTTGAGAAAGGCGTTGTTGGCGACGAATGTGTGCCCGTAGGTGGGCACGTGGTCCTGCATCGGCATGACAGTGAGGCCGGGCCGCTGGTCGAGAATCGCTTTGGTGCTCGCGGTGGGATAGAAGACCACGAAGGCGTCGATCTTCCCGCCGAGAAACTCGGCTTGGGAAGCGTCATCGGCCGGAATCACGTTCACCTTGCTGACATCGATGCCCGCGGCCTTGGCATAGGCATCCCACACAGCACCTTCGAATTGGTTGGTCTGCACCGAAAGGGAGTGCCCTTCCAGGTCTTTCGGACTCTTGATGGACGGGTCCGCCAAGATCGTCACCGGTCCGACCGTGGACGCGGCACCGATTATGGTTATCGGCATATCCTGACCCGCTCCGATCACGGCTGGCGGTGCGGAGATGATGCCGATGTCGAACTCGCGGGCCGCGACAAGCGGCACGGTATCGCTGCCACCCTGGCCGCGGTCGTAGGTGAGGTCGACCCCGTTCTTGGCGAAGATACCCTGCTCGAGCCCTTCGTAGACCACCGCCCAGTCACCCGAGCAGGTCCACTCGAAGGCCATCTTCACCGGAGTGCGTCCCCCTCCGACGAACCCTGCGCGCCGGTCGAGGACGATGTCGAGCAGGCTCCGAGAATCAGCGTCGAGCCCAAGCCGGCTACCGCGACGGCACCCAATCTGCAGGCAATAGTGAACATCATTTCTCCTCAACGGGGGTTGGCCGGGCGTCGGGACGCCAGGGCAGGCTAGGCGGTGGACTGGTGGATCAGCAGGTCAACGCACGACGGTCTTCCACGGAACGACAATCCGTTCCGCCCAGACACAGACGTTGAAGAAGAGGATGCCCAGGAGGCAGGACAGCAGCGCAAGGACGAACACCGCTGCGGTGTCGAGCTGCGCGCTGTACACCGTGATCAGGTATCCCAGACCAGTTTTGGAGCCGATGAACTCTCCAAGCAGTGCGCCCACCACTGCGCCGGGCGCCGCGACACGGAATGACGAGAACAGGTACGGAAGTGAGTTGGGGATCCTGATGTGCATCAGGATCGACATCTCGCTCGCGTTGGCGAGTTTCATCATGTTGATGAGATCCCGCTCCACAGCGGTCAAACCGTGCGTCACATCGACGATGATGGGAAAGACTGCGATGAGGCACGAACAGATGACGATCGGCAGGCCGGTTCGCCCGAACCAGATGATCAGCAGTGGCGCGATGGCCACGGTTGGCATGACGCGGATGATGTTCAGGAACGGGTAGATCAGCTCTTCGAAGACCGCACTGCGGGCCATCAAAACCGCGAGGAACACGCCGATGACCACGGCGACCGCGAACCCCAGGAACGAAACCTTGGCCGTCTCCCACAGCCCGCTCAGAAACAGACCCGGCTGCTTGGTCAACGCCATGACGATGCCGGACGGGCTTGGTAATACATACTTGGGAATCTCGAACGCGCGAACGACCAGTTCCCAGACCAGCAGCGCGGCAGCCAGGACAAGCCACGCCCGACTCATACGGAATGCCGACATCAACCAACTGGCCCGCTCCGCTGGCGGGATGATCGCGGTCACCCGCTTGCCTTCGGTGAGCTGCGAGGCGGTCATCGGTTGTCCTCCAGAGCGGCTCGGATCCGGTGCTGGATGCCAACGAACTCCGGCGAGTCTTTGAGATCGTTGCGCCGCGGCCGCGGGAAGTCGACCGAGATGAAATCCGCCATCCGGCCCGGATGGGCAGCCATGACCAGAATGTGGTCGGAGAGGAAGACCGCCTCGGCGATCGAATGCGTCACCAGGACGATAGAGGCGTCCGTGGTACCCCAAATGCGTAGCAGCTCGGTATGCATCTCATCGCGGGTGATCTCGTCGAGGGCGCCGAAGGGCTCGTCCATCAACAGCACCTGCGGCTCCATCACCAGAGCCCGGGCCAACGCCACCCGTTGACGTTGCCCGCCGGAGAGCTGCTTGGGAAGCCGTTTCTCGAAACCCTTCAGCCCCACCACCTCCAGCTGCTCGCGGGGGGTCTTCGCCGGAACGTGATCGCGGCCGCGCGCCACCTGCAGAGGCAACCGGACGTTTGCTTCCACGGTGCGCCATGGAGCGAGCACCGCATCCTGGAAGACCATGCTCAGCAGTCCCGATTTGCGGGCGTCGTCGGGGCTCTTGCCCAGGATCGACAACTCACCCTGTACCGATGCCTCGGGCAGCAGTCCGGCAATGGCGCGCAGCAAAGTGGACTTGCCGCAACCGGAATGGCCGACGATGGAGACAATTTCGCGTGGCGCGACTTCGAGGTCGACGCCTTCTACCGCCACCACGGCGGCGTCGCCGCGGCCGTGGACGATGCAGACGTCCTTCAGGCTCACCCGGCTTTGCTTGGCGCCGGGGTCTGCTGTCACCAACTCGGTCGACAGGGTGTGGGTATCGGGTATCACGGACATTCGACACCGAACTCTGAAACTGGAGCGATGGTCAATCCTGCGTCCATTCGTATGTTGTATCCATCTACTTTTACGGTTGGCGACCTCCAAGGTTTCTGCCGTGTTTCGTCTTGGCGGAATCGCCCTCCGTGTCGTCCCGGTAGCACCGCGCATTGGATCCAAGAGCCGGCGGTCACCGGCTGACGGCAACGACCGCGACATCGCCCCGAATGGCGATCACCCGCGCCGTCACCGTTGCGTAGCATCGCCACCAATCCGGTTCGCGCCCAAGAGCACACCAATGTGTTGGTGGTGGCGAGCGCTCGCCGGATCTGCGCCTGCGTCCGGTGTTCCTGCATGGAGAGTTCCGGATGACGGTGCAGATCCCGATGCAACTCCAGGGCGTGCGGTAACGCAGGTCCCAGCGTCTCGCCGAGGCGCGTCTCACGGTTGAGCATGTCTAGAGCCCGCGCCGCTCGGCGGTCGTCGACACGTACTCGCATGCCGGCAACACCACAACGCCAGGCCCGACACCACTGCGCAAGCTGTTCAGCGTGGCGATCACTGACCATGCGGTGATCGCCGATGTCTGCCCCCCGAGGCATGGTCAACCGTGTTGTGGAAGCTGAACTCGTAGGTGCCGACCGCCGAGACCCATTGCACCCGATGGAGCGTCGACGTGGCCGCCTGATCGGCGACTATGACAACTTCCGTCCGATCGAGTCCCACAGTGGCCAGCGCCAGCGCCACCGAACTGTTGGACGTGCGCGGGAACCGCAGGGCCGCATGACGTGCGGTGCCACGGAAAACCTCCACCGGTCCGCCATCGCCGACATCGGCGCCCAGTGCCGCCGGGCTCTTGACGGTGACATGCCGAACCCGCGCCTCGACGCCGTCAGCGCAGATTGCAGCAGCGAGGATGTCGAGACCCCCGATGGCCCCCGGTGGCAACAAGATCCGACCAGTGGCCGCTGGCGAAACCGCCATGCTGGGCACGGCAAGCGCAGCACAGGAGCAGACGATCACGTCCTTGCCGGACGACACGGCCATTGGGATCACCGTGCAGGCAGCCTGGACGCTACTCGCCTCGACGACGACATCACTGGTTGCGATCGCGGCGAGCACGTCCTCGATGCCGGTTCGAGAGTTGACTGCTGCGACGAGCGTGCAACCCGGCACCGCGCCACGAGCCAGGGTTGTCGCCACCGTCGTGCCGATGGTTCCAGTACCCACTACCGTCACCGCGGTCATACGGCTACCGCCGCACCGTCCCAGCGGGGGTCGGCCGCCGCCGCGCACCGCTGCCCCGCCGTAAGCACCATCGTGTGGCTACTACGGGCCCCAAATTCGGCCAGTTCACGTCCTTCCCGTTGCGCGACACCGTCGGCATCGAGCTGCCACCGCCCATCGGTCAGCGCCGCGGCCATGGTGGTCTCGGCCGGGTCGCCGATCACCTGCGCCAGCACCTGGACATTCCACGGCACCTGGTGGTGCCCACCAGGGGTGGCTCCGAGCAGCCACCCCTTCGGCGCCTGAACTCCCCAGGCGTGCAGTGTGGTTAACGGCCGTCGGCCCGGAAGCGGACTGTTGGCATGATCGGGCTCGAAGGTGAACCCACGGCCCGCACGGTTGGACAGCACCAGGTCATAACCGCCCACAACTAGGCCACTCCCGTACTGCGGGAAGGACAGTGAATGCACCACCACGACAGCGTTACCGTCACTGTCCACGGCGGCGACGGTCGAGGTGCCTTCCTGCCGACTCGGCAGATCAAGTTTTCCCGCAGTCAGGGCGGCCAGACTCTCGCGGACATCCCCAGGGCCAACCTGGGCTGGGATGCGTCCCGCGAGGCTATGGGTGAGGGCCGGGCCATATGTCGGTGCGTTGGTCGCCCAGACCGGACCCGCCGCCGTCTGCACGCGGTGCGCAGGTTCCTCGTCCACCTGGACGGAACACAGGTCGGCAGCCGTCAGCACACCCCCCGCGTTCTGGACCCTGCTCACCACTGCGTCACCCAGCGGGCCATCGAACAGCGCCGGGCCCCGGGTGACGAACTCCTGGAGTGCACGGGCAAGACCGGGCAGTATCACCAGATCGCCTGCGCGGTGGGCGCCGTCGACCGGCGAGTAAGCGCAGCCGCCGGGCTGGTACCGGTGCAGCAGGTCCCGGGATTCCTGCTCCAAGAGGGCGTTCATCGGCGACCACCACACGCCCCGGCGGGCGAGGTCGATAGCGGGGGCAGCGAGGCGCTGGAGCGACATCCGTCCCCGGTCGGCGAGCCGGGCGTACCCGGCCGGTGCCCCCGGCACCCCCACCGCCAGTGGTCCGGTGGCAGCCAGGTCCCAACCGGCAGCCTGGGCAGCCTGCCACAACCCTTCCGAGGCGCCCCCGATCGACACGACCGAGGTAGGGGTGTCGGCGCCTGCGGTGACGCAGAGCGCCACGACGTCGCCGGCCAGCCCACATTTCGACGGCAGGGCGACGGTCTCGGCGAGTGCGGCGGCCACCGCGGCGTCGAATGCGTTCCCGCCGTCCAGGAGCGCCGCCGCCCCGATAGCGGCGGCAGTACGCGAGCCCGCCGACACCGCGCCCCTGCTGCCCGTCGCGACGGCCCGTCGCGCAAGCAGCTCTAACGCGCTCAAGACGCAAGCTGGCTGGGCCCGTAGTGCCGCAGCTCGATCACGTGGCCGTCGGGGTCGGTGACGTAGACCAGGTCGGCAGGACCACGGGCACCCCACCGCCGGTACGGACCTTCGATCTTTTCGAACTTGCCAGACTGTGCGAGCTCGAGCAGGTCCACCGGTTCGATCTCGACGGCGAAGTGGGAGACGTTGGTGCCAGTCGCGGCCCGGCGCGCATCCAGGTCGATGATCGTCCCGGGGCATATCTCCACTGACGGGAAGGGCACAGTGCCGGCCCGGAACTCCTCGAGACGGTGGACGAGGAACCCGAACTTCTCCACGTACCAGTCGATTGACGCCTCCGGGTCGGCGACGCGAAGCACGATGTGGTCCAGCTGCTTGACGGATACGAGGCCTTGGCCGGTGGCGGCGATGTGCGAGTACGTCGAAGTCATGTTGTTTTTTGTATCCAAGACTTGTTACGGACGACCGGCGGAGTTGATTACGTTGACGTTTCAAGGCCGCGACCCCAGAGGAAGTATGGGTAATCTGCTGGCAAGCGCTGTTGGTATCCAATAGCCATGGCACTGAGTCGGGAGATTGCACCGCATATGACCTCGGTAGGTAGCCGACATCGGTCGCTGCGCGACGAGACTGTCGACGAGCTGCGTCGGTTGATCCTCAACGGCGAGCTCGCCCCAGGCGAGCGCCTGAACGAGTTCAGCATCTCTGAGCGTCTTGGAGTCTCGCGGTTTCCGGTGCGTGAGGCCTTCCGTCGCCTCGAGGCCGAGGGGCTCGTTCAATCGACGCCCCGCCGCGGAGTGCGAGTGGTCGAACTCGACCAGCACGAACTCGATGTGGTCCGCGATATGAGGGTGGCGTTGGAGCTGATTGCGGTGCGCCACGCCGTGACTCAGGGTCAGCCGCAAACGCGCGACGCGCTGCGCAAGATACTCGACGAGGGTAACCAGGCGGCCGAGGGTGGTGACCGCGAGGTGCTCGACGAACTCAACGACAAGTTCCACACGGTACTGGGTGAGGCCAGTGGGTCACGATTCCTGGCCGACACCTTGCGCGCGGTGCGCAACCAGTCCCATCACCTCGTCGGCGGCAAGAGCACCGCGATCGGCCACTCATGGGACGAACATTCGGCGATCATCACCGCAGTACTCGATGAGGACGCCGAGCTGGCGATGATGCTCATGCGGCGACACCTCAAGAGTCGACACACCAACCAGGGCGGCCTACACGCCGATGCTCTCGAACCGGATCCGGTGTCGCCGTGAGCAATTCCGCAGGTTAGTTCTCGTCTGAGCCGAACGCGAAGAGCCGCTGCCCGGCGGGCAGTATCCGCGCTGGACCGCAGTAACGGTGGGCCGCCACCAGATAGTGTTCGTCCCGGTGCAGGTCCACGCTTTCGAACGAACTGGTTGCGAATAGAGCGAGGACCTCGTCGGCATCATCGAGCCGTGGCGGGTAGCTTGTCCACACCACCATCGCGCCGGGGCGGCACATGTGGGACAGGACAGTCACCGTCCGGGAGGCGTCGGCCAGCGTGATGTTGGCGAACACACCGCCGAGCAGGAGCAGATCGGCAGGCACTGCGCCGGTGTAGACGTCTGTGGTGCCCGCGTCCGCTACCACCACCTCGACGTCTTTCAGACGGGTACTGCCCAGTGCCCCATGCATAAACGATGCGTTAAGCGGATCCTGCTCGACCATTCGGGCCGAGACGTCAGCCCCGCGGGGATGCCGGATCAGTACGGGTAGCAGATCTCGGGATTGTCCGGCGCAAATGCTGACCGCTTTCAATGGACCGGGCGAAGCCGCATCCAAAGCCCGGATGAGGAAGTCCTGGACTACTTCGAGGCGGTCCGTGTGCGACGACTCGAGATCGTCGTACTGTGCATGCCACGAGTACCACGTCTGCGCAGGATGCGTCACCTGGAGTCTGCGCCGGCGGTTTCCCCGCCGTCCAAGCTCAGGCGTTGCAACCGGTCCTCCGCGGTGCCTTCGATGACGCACTCCAGTTGTCGCGCGGACAGCGCACCCATGCCATCCAGGGCCTTCGCGGCCACGTGCTCAACCTCGAATGCTGCCATCGACTCGAAGGTCGCCTCCAGCACCAGATGGTGGAGGCCTCCGAACGCGGGTGCCCAGATTGAGTACGGCGTGAGCCCCGCCTGGACGCGCAGCGCGTTCTTCTCGCGCTCGGCAGCCGTGAAGGTGGGCAAAGTGCCGAATTTCAGATTGCGCAGGATCTGGTGACGGTAGGTCAATGCAACTCCTGTTCAAGGTGTTTCGACATGTGGCACGGCCACCCAGCCCTTGTCGAACGGGGTCGTAAAGTGGTTGTGGACCCGCATGTGGGAGACCAGCCACTGGCCCTCCACTCGCCGGAAATCATTGTCGTAGGAACCCGCTATCCACAGCGGCTGGTCCCCCGGTACGTGCAGGCCTGAAAATACATGAACTGACCTCTGGCCGTGTCACCGGTGATCTCGATGGCGGGGTTGGTGACGAAGTGCGCGGAAAACGGCATGCGCTCGACATTGCGGTCGAACTTCTTGACCAGCGCGGGTCTACCGACGGCTGCCCAGTCCGGATTCCCGTGCGGACCGACACTTTGCCATCGGCCGTCCTCGGTAAACAGCCGTGCCACCTTGATGCCCTTGTCCACCTTGGCATCTGCCGCAGCCATATAGCTGACCATCAGGCCGTGGATAGCTTCGCGTGACTCGAGATCATCTAACCGCGCCAGCAGTGTAGTCAGCGCGCCGGTGGGGATCTCCGTCGTGTCAGACATCGTGTGTCAGCGCCTTTCGGTAGCGCTCGATGAGCCACTGGTTGAGTTGAGGGATATTGGACTCCATCCAGGACAGCGGTCCGCGGGGTGCGTACCGCGAGCGCAGTCCCTGCTGCAACGCGGCAGTGGTCACCGCGTCCTGATGTATCGCGAGAGCTTTGCGTTCGGTGAACCTTTCGTAAGCCTCGTGGAAGCCTGGCTCTTCTACCGCCGACTTGGGGTACAGGTTCACCCGGCGCAAGTCCATCGAGCCCGGCCCGGTCGGATGAATCATGGCCAACTGAACGAAGGTTGGCTGCAGAATGCTGAACAGCATGGGCGGAATCGAGGCGAACATGACGCGGCGCCGTTGTTCATCGGTGAGACCGGGGATGATCGCCGTGGTGCGCTTGCCGTCCGTGCTCGCCAGGCCGGCATTCTCGTCCAGGAGATAGGTCGGGTGCATCACCTGTCCGTCGCCCTCGTGGAAATCGTAGAAGCGCGCGTTCTTGGCCGGGGCGGCCTCGTGCACCCCGCGGTGTACATAACTGGTGTGGTACGGCTCGAGCGCATTGTCGTGGTGAATCTTCCAGTTCCACTGCTGGTTCGGGAACACTTGCGCAGGTAGGGCCACTAGGTCATCGAGCCCGAATGTCGAGAGCTCCTCATCGATCCGTGCCAGCGAGGATCCGAGGGGCTGCGCGTCGTCGTCGAAGTTGATGAGAATCAGACCGTGGAAGATCTCGTGCCGGATCTGGGGCAATCGGATCGTCTCGCGCAGTTGCTTGACCGGTACCGTCTCCGTCATCGAAGGGGCGGCCACCAGCCGGCCGTCCAGGGCGAACTGCCAGTTGTGGTACGGGCAGACCATTCGCCGTGAGTTCAGACATGGGCTGGCAGCATCACGGCCCTCACCTGCCAGCCCACCGAACAGTGGCTGCCCGCGGTGCTGGCATACCGCCGACATCACCCTGACGTCGCCAGAGAGATCCCGCAGGATCACGATGGGTTCATCAAGGATGGTGAGAGGCAACTGATCTCCTGGTTCGGGGATCTCGCTGACATGTCCGACGCACAGCCACTCACGACCGAAGATCGCTTCCTTCTCGAACTCCCAGAAGTCTTCGCCCGTGTACACCTCAGGTGGTAACAGCCGCGCGGTCGCTACCGGGTCGGTGCACTGGTCGACATCGTCGAGGACTCGCCTCGCCGCGTCGAGAGCAGCGGTGCTGAGCGGCCTGGCCACCGATGTTCTCCTCTCGCAAGAATGTTGTATCCAACTTATCGGCAGCGTGTTACCAATACGTCACGCCGTGTCACGGTTCCGAAAAGCGGGTGCTATCTGGCGATTGACGCTAACCCCTGCCGCATCCGCTCCCCGGGTCATTGGCTTATCGCGGTGCCCATCCACCCAAATTATGTATCCAACAGCCACAATCACCCGCTGGCCGCTACCCGGAGCCAGACCTCTGTGCAGGCAATCCTCGCGCGGCGCAGTTCGGCATCGGAGATCCGCGAGCCCTGGTAGAAACTGCGCTCGATCATCCAGCACAGAGCCCGTGCGATATCGGCGGTGGCGTCGGACCGCTCACCCGCGGTCGGGTCCATGTGGTGCAGGATCTCGATGATCGCGCCAGTGAAGATGTCGGCGGTCACGGCCCACAGGGTGTCGATCTCGGACACCGACGAGGCGAGGTCGATCGCTGCCCGCATCACCACTCCATGCTCGAGCCAGAGCGCCTCAGTTCTGGCCATGGCCTCGTCGATGGCGTTCACACCTCGTGCCGCGTCCTGCGCCGCGGCGCGCGACTTCTCCCGCAATGCCTCCACCGTCCGGGCAACCAGCGCGGTGACGACAGCTTCCTTGGATCCGAAATAGAAGTACAGCGATCCGCGCGTGATGCCCGCGCCAGTTGCGATGTCGGCGATGGTGATCGCGTCGTATCCCTGCTCGCCGAGCAGCCGTTCGGCGGTGTCGAGTATGGCCTGCTCGCGCCGGTCCCCCTTGGTGGGTGCGGCGGCACGTCGGCGCGGCTGCGACTGCGTCGGCATGGCTAGCCGGCCGCTATCTGATGCCCGTCGGGGAAGTCGGTTGTGCGAGAGAGGGGTTCCCAGTTGTCGATCTCCCGGTCGACGGCTGCCCTGGCCGCCCTGATGAGCCGCAGCGCGTCCGAGCCCAGCACCAGGTGGCGCGGCGGGTCGGTGGACTCCAGGATCTGCAACACCGCGTCGGCGGCCTTTGCGGGATCGCCGAGCTGGTTGCCGCTCGCCTGCAGGCGGGCTTCCCGGATGGGAGCGAAGATCTCGTCATAGTCGGCGATGGTCCGCTCTGCGCGCCTCATCGAGCGTCCGGCCCAGTCGGTGCGGAACGAGCCGGGCTCAATCGCGGTGACCTGGATGCCCAGCGGAGCCACCTCCTTGGCAAGACTTTCCAGCATGCCCTCCAGCGCGAACTTGCTGGCGCAGTAAGCGGTCAGGCCCGCAGGCGCCATCATTCCGCCCATCGAGGTCACCGCCATGAGGTGGCCGCGGCGCCGTTCGCGCATGTACGGCAGGACGGCTTGAAGCGTGGCCGCGACACCAAACACGTTGGTGTCGAACTGGGCTCGCAGCTCGCTCAATGCGGTCTCTTCGAAGACACCTTCGAGCCCGTAGCCCGCGTTGGCGATCACCACATCGATCGGGCCGACGGTCGACTCGACGTCCCGGACTGTGGCGAAGACGGCCGACTCATCGGTGACGTCGAGCAGCCGGCCATGAGCGTTGGCCGCTAGAGCATCGAAGGACTCCAGATCTGCTTGGCGTCGGACGGTACCCACCACCGTGTGCCCGGCAGCCAGCGCGCCTTCGGCGAATGCCCGCCCCAGCCCGCTGCTCACACCCGTTATCAGGATCGTCTTCAATCAGCACCTCCTCGGATCGACTCTCACCAACCAGGCTAACAACAAAATCAACGTTGTGTCGATTTAAGTCGGCATCGCGTCGATTATCTGCGGGCCGGCGGGTGCCCATCGCCGCTGATCTCCTGCTCCCCGCCCAACCACGCCCGGCGGGTGGGTTCAATGACCAAGTCATTGGCATGGTTCATCACGTTGTCAGCCCATAGACCCGTGACGGCCACCGCCAGTTGCGGCCACCAGTTCGCGGCCACACTCGACACCTGGCGAATGGGGATTCCGCTGGCCACCGCCGCGAAGTGCAACCAGACATCATCGGCGTGCGGACACACCGCGAGGAAAGCGGCGCCGCGGCGGCGCAATACCGACAAGAGTTCGGGCGGATAGGCTACACCGGAGACACCCGTGGCGAACACCCGATCGGAGGGTTCGCTGGTTGTGCACATCGGCCATGTCGAGTAAGGCTCCTCCGAGCGTATCCGCGCACGGTAAGCGGTGACCTCGCGCCGGCGATGCGCGGCCATCAACCCGGCCAGCCAGTTCCGCGGGTAGTAGACGTCGTCATCGGCGGTGACCAGGGTGCGCACCGGCTCCGCCGCCATGACGTAGGGGAAGTACTTGTTGTGCGGGCCGAAGTCCCCGCAGTGGTTGATCTCCAGTCCGCGCCGGGCCAGGCGCCGCAGCGTGCGGGGCGGCTTGGAAACCGCGGCTTCGTCGGCCAACCAGAGGATTACCCGCCGAGGACGTTCGGCACCGCGCCCGATCGTCTCAACCGTCTTCCATACCGTGCGAATCCGTACGCCGTGACTGGCCAGCGAGACATCGACATCGCAGTCGCCGACGACGGGCTCCTTGGACCGAAGGTTGACCACGCGGAGCCACCAGACGTACCCGGTGAGCTGGAAGGGGAACAGGATCCATCGAAGCGGCCCACCCGGAAAGGCCCCGTCGTTCGTCACCTTCGGCATTCCCTGACACCCTCCCGCGCCTACTGTGCCCACGCTGTTCGGCCGCCACGGTATAGCTTCGACGGCGTGGCGTCGCTCGGACTGTCAGTGGCCTTCGGCCGGGCGTTGTAATTCAGTCAGCTGCTTCGTCATTGGTGAGCAGTGGCGGCATCAGGGCCGGCAGGATGAGATGACGACGCATCCGCCAGTTCGACTCGCGGAAGAGGCTGGCCATCGCCGAGACAGTGCCGCCGACGTCATCGCGGGCGGTCAGATAGGCCCAACGATCGGCATCCGGCAACAAGAAGAACCGTTCGAAAAATCCGGGGACCTCGGCCCCAGGCATGCGCAGCAATGCTTCCAGGCCGATCCGCCGCACCCGATGGATCACCTTCGCGGCGGCCGGCCACACCGTCTCCTGCGCCGCCGCGAGCGCCCGCTCCGGATGCCCGGGCAGGTGCTCGGCGAGCGCCACGGCCACTTGGGGGGCAAGTCGAAGCGACGCCGCCACGCTGAATCCGCTGGCCGGATGAACCAGCGGTGCGGCCGCACCGAAGCCGAGCACGTCACGTCCGGAATGCCGCTGCTGGTCGACCGGGAACGAAACCTTCTCCGTGCGTGCGTCGTTCGGAGGTGTGATGCCGTGGTGAGCCAGCCGCGCATAGAGCCGTCGGCGCAGGGTGGACAACGCCAGGCCCGGGCGACGCGCCAACGAGGTCTCCTCCACCAGCACCTTGCCGTGCCCCAACGGAACGACGTAGACGAATGTCGGCCACCCGGCCTCACCGTGGTCGGCACGCCAGTCCATGAACAGCGCCTCGCCGGGCTTGGCAAGGGGTGTCACGGTTTGCTCATCGAGGATCAAGCCATAGGCCGTTTGTTCGGCCGGCACCGATCGTGACGGGGCGGCGCTCAACGGACGCCACCGGCCCGCGGCGTCCACGACAACCGCTGCCCGCAGGGTCGAACCGTCGGCCAGAGCCACCGCACCATGTTCCGGAGAGCCGACGGCGCGGCCCCGATACGTGGTCACTCCGGTGAACTGGTCTGCGAGGTGCGCCCGCAACCTGTCGACGTCGAGGACCGCGTACTCCCAACCCAGTCGGTGTTCGGTCAGCGCGATCGCCCGGCCGTCGGCTCGAGCGGCCACCACCGACGCCGGCAGGTGGTCGGGCAACTCCGGGCTCCACGTGCCGTAGGTCGCCACCCAGGGCCGGTCGGGGTTCGGATCCACCAACCCGACCGTCATCCCGGTCTGGCCGCACGCCGCCGCCAAGGCCATGCCGGCAGGCCCAGCCCCGACTACCAAGACGTCCATGTGCTCCATCGTGCCTGTTGGAGGACGAGGCTGGCGATGACATCTCCGGGACATCCACCGTGCTGGCGTCGGTTCATCCTCTCGCCTGCGTTCAGTTATCGGCCACGATTCGGTCCAAGGTGCGACGGCAGTTCCGGCTCATCACCGGATTCGTCTCGACGTAGTACCAGAGCGCGCCGACATCCAGGACCCCCGTGAGGCGCCCGTCGGTGGCCAGAATGGTGGGCGGAATGAGGTCGCCGTCTGCGGCAGCGGCTTCCAGGCCCAGCTCGTCCTTGCGGGCATCGGCATCGTCGGTCGCTGCCAAGGGAAACCGGGCCGCCATCTCGCGACCGATCCGGAAGATCGCGTTCACTGTGCCCGCGCTTGCGACCTGCTGAACCGGTAGCCCTGCCCACTGCGGAAACTGTTCTGCGATCAAGGTGCTCACCGTGTACGACGAGATGGACATCTGATCGGGGTGCACCTGCACGACCGGAGCGTGTCACGCACAGCCGTCCGCGATCAAGCGAGTTATTGCCGGTGTCGGCCCACAACATCGGCCAGTACGGCGACCCTCACGAATTGGCGAGCCGCAGCGGCAAGGTGCTCGTCCGCGGTGACCAGAGCGTCCGCCTGCAGTTGGGTCAGCGCGATGTATTGGGTTTGATGGATGTCGGGCCAGTTCAGCGTGGCGGCCAATTGCCATGCGTGATCTTCGAGCGATCGGTCGCCAAGGTACCGGATCTGCAGTTTCCGAATCCCGTCGAGGATTCGCTTTCCCGCGCCGGTGTCGATCTCGCCGCGATACACCATGTCGTATACGCAGGCGAGGACCTGCGAGCGCAACAGCGTCGGAGCGGTCAAGCTGTGCTGCGGTGGGATGGTCAGTTCGTCGACGGCAATCTTGATCGCCACCGGTGCATCGATGACGAATGAAGTCATCGGCGATTCTGTGCTGGCGGCCGCTGGGCTCGGCGAGCCGACGCGCAGCCGCAGGTGCACGCGATCACCGTCGTCGACGCCTTCGGCGCGACGCAGCGCGATCTTCATCGGCACGAGATACACGCCGTCCTTCGGCATCAGCGACGTCGTCGCCTCGGTGCCGCCGATACGTACCTGAGCGGGGATGACACCCCAGCCATAGGTCAGCTCACCGTGATGGGTGTGCAGGAAGTCGTCGACGTCCGGTGGCGTGGCGACGAAGAAATACGGTGCAGGGCCACGCCACTGGAAGACTTCAGCCTCGAACTCCCACTCCACCGATGCAGCCTACGGCCGGACGAGTTCCGAGATGTGGGTAAGTCGTCGGTCGACGGGATCTACTGCGCGTACACCGCCCGCAGAATCCGCAGCTGGACATAGGTGGTCAGCACTAGCAGCGGCACTCCCATCACCATGCTCGCGATGCCGAGCCCGATCACGTTGCCGTCGAGATAGAACGAGATCTTGACCGCGCTGCGCATGATGACGGCGACGGCCCAGATGATGGTGCACAGGTCATAGGCGCGGCGTTGAATGCGATCGCGGTGCCAGCCTGGGCCGGCGACTACCGGTCCGATGAGCACTCCGAGCAATGGACGGCGTACCAGCAGCGATGTCACCAGGACGACGCTCAGCACCGAGGTGCGGGCGATCTCCAACAGATAGAAGTCCACCCCGTCACCGGTGGTGACGGCCACCGATGCCGACACCCCGACCAGTGCCGCGCCGGCCACCGCGGCGTAAACAGATTCGCGGTTGAGTAGTCGTATCGATGCCAAGACCATCGCCACGGCCAGCGCGGCCCATGCGGCCGGGCCGATCTGCTGGGTTGCCACGTAGATGGCGAAGAACACAGCGTGCGGCCCCAACGCATCGGCAAGTCCGTGCCAGCCGCCGGCCAAAGCGATCAACGACGTCGTGGGCGATGTGATGACCGCGGCGAACTCGGTCCGGGCCCGGCGAAGACGCTCACGCGCGTCCGAGCGTCTGCTCACGATGGCAAGGCGTCCAACCAGGCGGTGACGGTGTCGACGTAGGTCTGCGGTTGGTGACCGTGCATCGAGTGCGGCATGTCGGGGAAGCTCCGGTAGCTGAACGAGTTCCCGGCCTGTTCGACGAGGCGCTGCACATGTCGCACCTGTTGCTCGGAGATGGCGCCGAGCAGATTTCCGGTCGCCGGATCATGCATGCGGAAGTGGTGGGTGAACAGAACCGGAACTTTGACATGGGCCAGCATGGTCTCGTGGTCGCAGTTCTGGCCGACCGTCCCCGTGGTGAAGGCATGTCCCCATTCCGGGTCGTACTCACGCAGATTCTGCGGCACCCCGTCGCTACCGCCGGGCAGCCGTGCCGGCAGTTCCGCCTCTTGTGCCCGCCGCATGCCGTCAACGTCGGCGATGCTCCATTGCGCCCCCAACCATTTGTAGAACAGCTCGAACAACGGCCCGGCGGCTTGGCGAATAGATTGTCCTACTGCCGGATTCACCTCGGATGCAAACAGAGGCGCGTCTTCGAATACCGCCGCGCGGATCTGACCGGGTGCGGCGTAGGCAGAAAGCCATGCCGCGATGACTCCCCCGAGGACAGTCCGCTGACCACCACGGGACGCGCGATCACGCGATCGATGAACCGAACGAGGTCCGACCCGAAAAGGTCGAGGCTGTAGCGGCCAGGCGTCCAGGTCGACCGTCCTTGCCCGCGCAGGTCGACCGCGTACACACAGAAGCGCCCCGACAACAGCTGCATAGCAGTCTCGTAGCCCCACCAGGACTCGGTTTGCCCGGGGATCAGCAGGACGGCGGGATTGTGTTCCTCGCCGGCGGTGGCGTAGTTCATTCTGACCTCGCCGAGGTCGACGGTCTGCTCCGGGTAGCGATGTGGCACAAATATGTCCGGATGGTCGTGGTACTCGAGATACTTCGACGTCATGGGTTGCGTCCTCCTCTGAGTTAGTAGCTATCCAGGTCGTCGGCGAATGCCACTGGACCGGTGAACCGGCACCCGATGGTGTCACGGGCTCGGTCCATGTTTTCTGCGGTGAGCGGGTTGTGCGTGATGACAACCGATTTGACCTCCGCTCGGCTTGCCAACAGGCCCACCTCGTCGGCGGTGAGGTGTTCGAGTTCGAAGCGTCGTTTGATGGCGGCGAGTGCCGCTGGCGGAATCGGCAGGGTGCGCGACAGCTGGGACGTCACCTGCTCTGGGTCGGTGATCTCACTCACCAGCATGTCCGCTCCGCGGGCCAGCTGCTCGACCTTCTCGCTCGGTCCGGTGTCGCCCGTGTAGGCGATACTCCGTGTCGGTGTGTCGAACCGCAGCGAAAGCGACTGGTAGCGCTTGGCTTCCGGACTTCCCTCCGGATACCTGTAGTGCGTGTTGATCGCGGCCGTCACGTCGATGCGGCCGAGGGTGAACTGCGAACCGTCGGTGATCTCCACGACTGTGATCTCCGCGTCGAGCTGGTGAGTAAGTCCCGGCACCCGGGACATCAGCCCCGAGGCGAAGTCGAATGAGGACCGGATCGCGTTGACAACGCGCAGCGTCCCAGGCGGTCCGTAGATGGTGAGGGCGCCTGGGATGTGCGCCTGCAGCCTGCGTCCGATAAGCCCATACAGGCCCGCCGTGTGGTCCACGTGAAGGTGGCTGAGGATCACGGTGCGCACCGCGGGGAGGGGAATCGCCGCCTTGCGGAGCTGGTCGACGGCGCCGTCGCCGCAATCTACGACAATCGCGGACGCGTCGTCGTACAGCACATTGGCCGGCTGGTGCCGCACGTCGCTCGGGATCGGTCCGCTCATGGTTCCCAACGTGATCCAGCTGGGCGCGTGCTGCGGGCCGTGCGTTGCGGTCGAGGCAGCTCCCACGCCACCGACTTCATCGGACATCGGGTCCTCCCGGTCGATCGCTCGTCGGTTTTCACTTTACGGGCGTTAAATGAAATGTCCAGTCTGCGACGCCCATGTGATCCGTCTAACAGCCGTAAGGTGAATCCGTGGCCCCGCAGGACCCCGAGCCCCCAACGCGCGCGGAGCGCGTCCGTCAGACTCGTGCCCGTATCGTCAGCGTGGCGCTGACGTTGTTCGCCGAAAAAGGCTACGAAGCCACGTCGTTGCAGGACATCGCCAACGAGATGGGACTGACCAAGCCCGCGGTCTACTACCACTACCGCGGCAAGCAGGAGATCCTCAACGACCTCGCCGAACCGGTCCGCACCGCCCTGTCGGCACTCTTGGATCGCGCCCGCGCCCAACCGCTCGGGCCGCGGCGCACCGAGGTCCTGGTGACCGGACTGGCCGATCTTTTTCTCTCGCGGCGCGAGTTCGCGCGAATAATGGCTCAGCAGACCGCGTTCCGCGAGGCCATGCGCAACGCAGTCGGTGGGCCGGGAATGCTCGATACGCTCATCGAGGCCACCTTCGGTACTGACCCAAGCCTGGACCAACGCTTCGCCGTATATTCAGCGACATCGGTGGGCCCGGCGCTGTGGGCCCTCGGCGACCACCCCGAGGACGAACTGCGAGCAGTGCTGCTACGCGCGTTTCGCAGGATCGCGAGCGTGCGATGACCACGACTTCGAGATGACGTCCTGGCCTGGATCTTATACGATTCCGGGGATGCAGCGCCAACGCCGTCTCGTCGGACGGCGCCGACAGTGACTCCCGCACAAGCGAATCCAGAACTGTAAGGACATCGTGGCACCAGTCTCGTTATTGATCATCAATGCCCGGATCGTGACGATGGACGCCGAGCGTCGTGTGCTGAACTCGGGATACGTTGCGGTGCAGGGCCAAACTATCGTAGGCGTCGGACCTATGGCCGAGTGTCCGGACAGTGCCGACGAGGTCCTTGACGCCTCTGGGCATGCAGTTCTGCCCGGCTTCGTGAACGCACACGCGCACTCCCTGGACATCCTGCTACGTGGCGGCGTGGCCGATGATCGCCCGCTGTATGACTGGCTGGTGAACGTCGGACTCCCGGCGGCCCGGCAGTACACGCTCGCAGACCACGACCTGGCTGTGCGACTCTTCGCGCTCGAGGCGTTGCGCGGCGGCGTCACCACGGTCGTCGATCAGATCGAAACCCCGTACGACCAGTGGGACGCCATAGCGGACAACGTCGTTGGGAGCTACGCCCGCACCGGAATGCGGGCCGTCGTGGCCCAGATGTTCTATGACACGGTCCCGGCTCAGATGGAAGCCGTCATGGCCGCCTACGCGGCCAAAGAGCCGCAGATTCCGCAGGACCTCGGGGCACAGCCCGGCCTACTGGTAGAGATGCTGCAGCGTATCGAAGGGATGATCGACCGCCACCATGGCAGCTACGACGGCCGCATCTCGTTCTGGCCGGCACCTGGAGTGGCCGTCTTGTGCACGCCCGAGGCTCTGCTCGGCGCACAGGAGCTCGCCCGCAAGCACGGTGTGATGACCACCGTGCACGTCTGCGAGTCACCGGTTGACGCCGTGCAGCACGGTATCCCGAGTGTGCAGTACCTGGCCGCGATCGGCTACCTCGCACCGGACGTGCTGGCCGGACACTGCGTTCAGATCGACGCCAATGACATTCGCACGCTGGCGCTCACCGGGACCAAGGTGTCGACTCAGCCGGTGAGCAATCTCTTCCTCGGGAACGGAATCGCCCCGGTCAGCGATATGCACAGCGCAGGGGTCACGGTGGCGTTGGGTACTGACGACGGCGACTGCAACAACTCGGTGAACATGCTGGCAGACCTCAAGTTCGCTGCACTGTTGCAGAAGGGCCGGGCACGGAATCCCGCCGTGCTCACCGCGGAGCGCGTCTTGGAGATGGCCACCATCGATGGGGCCACCGCG
Source organism: Mycolicibacterium litorale (assembly GCA_002007745.1). GTDB lineage: Bacteria > Actinomycetota > Actinomycetes > Mycobacteriales > Mycobacteriaceae > Mycobacterium > Mycobacterium litorale_A. The sequence continues at coordinate 5,959,899 of CP019882.1, forward strand.
ATCGGGATGGCGGACCGGATCGGTTCGCTGGAGGTCGGCAAGATCGCCGATCTGATCGTGGTGGACATGCACGGCGCGCACCTGCATCCGCATCAGAGCACCGCGTCTGCGCTCGTCTACCAAGCCAACGGCACGGAGGTCCAAACCGTAGTGGTCGACGGCAAGATCGTGATGCGCGATCGCGTCCCCTACTGGCTCGACACCACAGCCGAACAAGCCCTGATTCAGGACGCCGACGCCGCCTCGGCCCGCATCATCACCGCGGCGGGTTTGCGTCCGCGCACCGACCAGACCTGGATCTCCACTCGACCGGTGTGACAATCGAATTAAGTCCGTCAGGCCTGGTGAACCGTTCCGCCGGCAGTTCTCCCGGCTGCTGCCGGTGATTGACCCATTCGGGCCGCGATGGGGGTTAGCCCTACCCCAGAAGTAGCGCCACCGCCATAGCTTGAGGTGACGGAGCCCGAACATACTCGAAGCGTGAGGATCGCCGCAGCACAGCAGAATTCGCCGGACGATGGCATGCGCCTCCGCCGGATGCGCTCCAACTCAAGGGTGATCGCGTGCTGCGACTACACCCCGGGCGTCACCGGTGCTCCGCTGCCCGGCGAACCAGCACAGCGTCGTGGTCGACTCGGCTACGCCCCGGACTAGATCCCCTGAACCGTCGACATCAAGAAGAGAAGGGCCGCAACATGTCACATCACCTCGACTCGCCACTCGCACGCCAGGACATCCGGCTCGACATCACCGACCTCTACGTCTTCCGCGGCAAAACTGGCACCGTGCTCGTGATCAACGTCTGCCACTCCCTGGGCGGTGACATCCCAGCCCCGGGTTTTCACCCGGAGGGCATGTACGAGTTCAAGATCGACCTCGACGGCAACGCCATCGAGGACATCACCTACCGGGTGCGGTTCACCGAGCTCGACCGGGACGGCCGGCAGTACTACACCGTCCGTCGGCTCTCCGGACCCGACGCCGCTGATCGTGAAGCCGTCGGCGTGAAAGTGCTGGCGGGCGCCACGGGTGATACCAACATCAACGACGCGGGACTGCGGGCATGGGCAGGCCAGGCCGCCGACCCGTTCTGGATCGAGCCTGACGTCCTGCACGCCGTCGGGCACGCCGTGCAGGACGGCACCACCGTGCAACTGGGCGACTGGACGCCCGCCAATGCGACCAACCTGTTTGCCGGTCAAACGGTCTACTCACTGGTGCTGGAGGTACCCGACGCCGATCTGACCCCCCGTGCCGCAGATAACCGCATCGGGGTGTGGGCGGTGGCCACGCTGGGCACCGACGCCGGCGGGTGGCGGCCGATCAACCGGGTGGGCCTGCCGATGATCCATCCACTGTTCACCCAGTTCGACGAGCAGCTCGGTGATGACCTCAACGCTGGCGACCCCCGTGACGACTACGCCGTCCACGGCGAACGCGTGGCAGGCAAGCTCGCCGCCGTCATCGGCGCCTACGGCACCGCCGAGGACCCGCACGCGCAGGCCCGCGCCGTCGCCCGCCGACTGTTCCCGAACGTCCTGCCCTATACCGTCGGCACCGCGGCCGCGTTCAGCTTTACCGAGTTCAACGGCCGCTCCCTGATCGACAACGCCCCCGACGTGATGTTCACCCTGGCCGCCAACACCCCCATCACGCTGGGCATCGGTAAGGAATCGGTCAAAGTGCCACCCCGCACCGACTTTCCCTACGTGCCCCCACTGGTCTGACCGAACGGGATCCACACCGATGACCACCACCCACACTCCCGCCCCCTCCGCCAACCACGGTCAGCCGGACGGATCCTGGGCAAAATGCACCTGCGGCAGGGCAATCGACCACATGCGGCCCGCCACCGCGTCGAACGCTACAACATCGATGCGGTTGATGAGGCCGCATCTGGAACGCTGCTGAGTAGCACAGCACCGCAATCCCCGACAACTCCGAGTCGGCATCGGCGGGCAATCCTGCGCATGAGGGCATCCGGTCGTCGGAATGATATGCGGCCGATACGGATGGGCCTGGCCCCCAGCCCGGCCGAGGACTGCCGTCATTCTGGGGGCGCGGTGGTGCTGAAGATCGGCCAACAGATTTCTGTGGCGGTGAACGTGGTCGGAGCGCAGGGCGTGGCACCGATGTAGTGTTCGCGGATTGGGCCCTGGTGGCTGATCAGATGCTCGTTCACATATCGTCCCAGAGCCGCGTAGCTGCGGTCGATGCCTTCGTGACCGCCGGGGTGGGTGAGCACCGCGAACTCGGCCGCAGGCAGAACCTCGGCACGGACGCCCTGCGGAGGGTGCGCGGACTCTGGAGCCGGCACGAAGAGGGTTGCCTCGCCCCGTGATTCGAGAAATAGCGCTCGGTCGTAGAGGCCACCCGGCACGGCCTCCAGAGGTGCACCACCGGCCGTCGCAACCGCGCCGCGCAATGTGCTCAGCGACTCCCCGAACCAGTCGTCGATCTCGGAGACGTCGATGGTGGCGCCGATGGACCAGACGGTGAGTGCCGGCTTGCGCTGCACCTCCACCTGGGCGGGGGTGCCGACGGGTGCGAGCAATTCACGCAGCGCGCCGACGGTGTCACGAGTTTGTTGCAGCTGCGCCTCCATCTGCTCGAGATGAGTGGTAATGATCGCCGTGCGAGCCGCGGCGTCGTCGGTGCTCAGCAGCGCCTTGATATCGGGAATGGACATGCCGAGTGATCGGAACCTGCGGATGATGTGCGCATGGTCGACCTGGCTGGTGTCGTAGAAGCGGTAGCCGGTGTGCGAATCGATGTGGGCCGGTTCGAGAATGCCGATGTCGTGGTAGTGCCGTAGCGCTTTCCTGCTCAGGCTGGTCATCACGGCGAAGTCACCGATCGAGACCCGTGCGCCCACGGCATCCTCCTCGTGTCGTCCGCAGCCCGTGCTGTCGGGTGGGACCATCGTGCAGCTTCCCCCTGGGGGACTGTCAACATCACCGCGCGCCCCCAATGATTTCTCCGGCCGCGGTTGACCTTCCCCTTACGGCAACGTCCATCGTGGGGTCATGACCACAGAATGGGATGCCCTCCCGGACGCCATCAAGACGTTCATGACCGCGCTCGACGCCCGCCAGGTGGATCAAGCACTGGCCACACTCACCACCGAAGCCGTCGTGACCGACGAAGGCCACGACTACGCGGGACACGACGACATCGGATCCTGGATCGTGACCGCGGCCAGCGAATACACCTACACCACCGAGTTCACCGGCGCGACAGTGCTCGAACGGCAGACCGGTACGAGTGTCGACCTCGCGCAGCACCTGGAAGGGAACTTCCCCGGCGGGGTCGCCGACCTGCACTACCGCTTCACCCTCGACGGCGCGCTGATCAGCCGATTGGTGATCGAGCCATGAGCAAGAGATGGTTCATCACCGGGGGCACGCCCGGCGGCTTCGGAGTGGCGCTCGCCGAGGCGGCGCTGGAGACCGGTGATCGCGCGACGCTCACCTCCCGGCGCCCGCAAGAACTAGCGACGTGGGCCGAACAGTACGGGGACCGCATTCTGGTCGTGCCGTTAGAACTCACCGACTCCGCGCAGGTGCAGCGTGCGGTGCGTGCCGCAGAGGACCACTTCGGCGGCATCGACGTGCTTGTCAACAACGCTGGCCGCGGTTGGTACGGATCGATCGAGGGCATGGACGAGACCGCCTTGCGGGCAATGTTCGAACTGAACTTCTTCGCAGTACTGGCGGTGACACGTGCGGTGCTGCCGGGGATGCGTGCCCGCGGAGACGGGTGGATCGTCAACGTGTCCTCGGTGGCCGGGCTGGTATCGGCACCCGGATTCGGCTACTACAGTGCGACGAAGTTCGCCATCGAGGCCATCACCGATGCCCTGCGCGACGAGGTCGCCGAGCACGGCATCTCCGTGTTGACCGTCGAACCAGGCGCGTTCCGCACGAACGCCTACGCCGGCTTTGCGAACGAGCCTGTCGCCGAAGCGATTCCGGACTATCACGATGTGCTGGAACAGGTCCGCGTCACCTTTGTTGAGATGGACGGTGTGCAGCCCGGCGATCCGCGTCGCGGTGCCCGCGCGGTGATCGCGGCGATGGCTCAAGATCCGCCGCCCCGTCGGCTGGTCCTCGGCAATAGCGGATACGACACCGTGGTCGACACGCTGGAGCAGACCCTGGCCGACATCCGGTCGAACGAGACCCTCTCCCGCAGTGCGGATTTCCCCAGCTGAGAGGGCCGCTTCACGTCGTCGGTGAGCGTCGCGTTGTCCAGGCCGCCGGTGCGGACAACGCGTCTCGATCTCGCCGGGGCATCCTGCGAGGTCTAGCGTAGGCGGAATGAGTTTGTTCAGTCATGAGGAGTTCCGCGACCCGAACGACGGCGTTGGTGACGGCGCTAGCGGCGGGGGTGTTGAGCGGGCTCGGGGTGCTGAAATGATCGAGCATGGCGTGGATGAGCCGGTGGTGGTGGGTCCGGGGTTGCCGCCCGAGGATGGTTCGTGCGGTCAGTTCGCCGTGCAGTTTCACGTGTCTACGTCAATGCTGCTCGGACTGAAACGTATCGCAGATATGCGTGGGGTGAGCGTGCCGGAGGTATGCCGGCAGGTGGTCGGTGTGTTTGTTGCCCAGCAGGAGGGTGAGCTGGGCGCACTGCTTGCTGCCGAGGCGGAAGCGGCTGATTACCGGCCAAGTCTGGGTCAGGCGTAGCCGCGCCCGCCGCAGGGGCCGCCTGGGCCTGATCCGTGCTCCGAGGCCGACCTTGCCTGTCACGTTCCGCTCGGTGCCCGTGGCCGGCGCACGGGCGCAGGCGCGGCTGGCCGCGCTGCACACCGCCGGAGTGGCCACCGGGGTGGCCTACAGCGTGGCCGGCACCCATCGCGAACACGTCACCCAGATGGAACCAGCTCGAGGATGTGCCGGGGACCCCCGACGGCGCACTGGGCGGGTCTAGAACTGCCCGCAATTCGGTGTTGTGGGGACGCCGTTGAATCGGTCGGTGATCCAGGCCATGCTGCGCTCCCCATCGACAAACGCCGGAAGCAGCGAGTTGACATCGGTCTTGTTCAGGAACGGGGGCTGTTCATTGGTCCAGAAGGTGACGTCGGCGCCCTTGGCGCACCAGTCATTCGCGGTGTCGATCGAGGAGGTGTACGGGAAGAAGGAGTCGAATCTGTTCTGCGAAATGTACACCGGGCCTGTGGGTTTCGTGTTCCCGATGCGCTGCATCGCGAGGATGCTCTTGAATGGGTCGTTGCTCACCAACTGGCCGAGATCGCTGTTGAACCAGGGCTGCAGGTGGCGAAACGCGTAGTCGATTCCGGTCTGCAGCATGCATTGACGGCTGGTGTTGGCCAACATCTCCTTGCCACGCGGGGTCAGAGAGTCCCAGATGGGTTGGTCGGTGGCCGGATAGGCGGCTTGGATGCCGCGCAGCACCCAGCCCATCGTCCCTGCCAAGAAATTGCCGTCGATGGCCGGAACCGTTGCGGCCAGGTCTGTCAGAGGGGCGTTTGCGTAGGTTCCGACGACGTGCAGGTCCGGGGCGTAGGTTGCGGTCAGCTCGGCGGCCGCCATGGCGGCGTGCCCGCCTGCCAGCCATCCCCAGAATGCCACTGGGCCATGGGGGCCCAGCGAGGTGCCCGGAAGGTTGAAGGCGGCGCGGGCGGCATCGATCAAGGCGGTGCCGCCGGCCTGGCGGTTGAGGAATTGCGGCGACATCGGTCCGTGCACGCCCAGGCCGACGCCGTCGGTGACGACGATGGCGAATCCCCGTGCCAGCAGTGTGGCGACGAATCCCTCTTCGATGTTGAACATCAGGTCGAATCCGGTGTCCAGGGAGGCGTGAATGCCCTGATTGAACAGCCGCGACGGCGCGCACTGCTCCCCCATCCCGTAGGGCATGGTGGCGTAGGCCAGCAGCGGGCGCGGACCGGCGCCGGGCCAGGGGTTGTCGGGTTCGATGTAGGTGCCGGTCACGGCCACGGGTTCGCCGGTGGCATCTGTGCTGCGGTACATGATGCGGGTTCCGGTGCCCACGAAGGATCCCAGTTGACCCGAGGGCTCAAGCACCAGCCGCGACGGTTCGGTGCGGATCAGGTCTCCGGGCTTGCCGGGCGGCAGCGGATCGGGCGGGGTGTAGAACGCCTCGTAGGGCCCTTCGTCGGCATGGGCCACCGCCAGGTGCACCGTGATGGGCACGACCATCCCCAGGCAGGTGAGCGTGGTGACGACCAGCACGACCAGTGCCCGCAGCGGGCGCTGCCGTCGGTGGAGGGGCCGGGCCGGTCGCGCCGAGGCATCGGCTTGAGGAATCATTGTGTGGTCCTTGACGTTTCGTTGGTTGCGGGCGTGGGTCAGTCGGTGGGTCGGCACGCGTCGCGGTGGGCGGTGCCTTCACTGTCGACGCGGGTCGAGTACGCTAGACTCGGTGCTGGATTCCGGAGTGCGACAGTCGTTTTCCGGGCACGACGACATGACGCATCACGCGCCGTCGCCTCGCTGAGCAGCGATCGGCGGCACGTCGGGTAGGGCGTGGGGTGGCTGAGCCCGAGCTGGGCGCGGAACTCGTGACGTTGAGGGCGAGATTCGGCATGACCGAGCCGCCGCACCGGCGGCGGGGGGTGAGCGCCCGGTGGGCGGCGTGGACGGGCGCCTCACCCCGGTGTCACCGTGGCCGCGTTGGACATTCGCAGATCGGCGGAGAATCCGCCGTCGACGGTCAAGGTGATCCCGGTGACCCACCGCGACCGCGGACCGGCCAGGTACAGGACCGCCTCCCCCACGTCCCATCCGGTGCCCTCGGTGCGCAGCGGCAGTATCGCCGCACGCGCGGCGCGAGCCTCCTCGGATAGTCCTTCGGCTTGCACCATGGGCGTGTACACCGTGCCGGGGGCGATGGCGTTGACCCGGATGCCCTCGGGCCCGTGGCGGCTGGCCATCGACCGGGTCAAGCTCAGGATCGCGCCCTTGGTCGTCGCATAGGCCGGCCGCGGGTGGGTCAGCGCGCCCGCCAGCGAGGACACGTTGACGATGGACCCGCCGTGGGCGGCGCGCATCGGGGGAATGCAGAACTTCGACATCAACATCACCGAGGTCACGTTGACCCGAAACAGTTTGTCCCAGGCCACCGGATCGATGTCGACCACCGACTCCGCCGGGCCCACCACGCCGACGTTGTTGACCAGGACGTCGACGCGGCCCCACTGCCGGATCGCCGATTCAACGATCCGGCGGCAACCCGCCTCGCTCGACACGTCGGCGACGATCGAGATGAAGTCGGAACCGTTGTCGCGCAGCAGGTCCTCGGTGGCCGCAAGCCGGTCCTGGCTCAGGTCGACCAGCACCACCTTTGCGCCGGCGCCGCCCAGCAGCGCCGCGGCGGCCCGTCCGTTGCCGATTCCCTCACCCTGGGCGCCCGCACCGGTGACGATGGCGACACGCCCGTCGAGGTCGTTGCCGGCGGCGGCGCCGGCTCCGTTGCGGGTGCTCATGGGTGCTCCTTTGCTGACCGTGCTCGGGGGTGGTGGGTGTGCTCAGGTGAGCAGTGACCGCGCCATGACCATTCGCTGAATCTGGTTGGTGCCCTCATAGATCTGGGTGATTTTGGCGTCGCGCATGTAGCGCTCGACGGGGAAATCGACGGTGTAGCCGTAGCCGCCGAACAGCTGCACGGCGTCGGTGGTCACTTCCATTGCGACGTCGGAGGCAAAGCACTTCGACGCCGAGGCCAAGAAGCCGAGTGCGGGTTCGCCGCGTTCGGCGCGAGCGGCGGCGGTGTAGACCATGAGGCGGGCCGCCTCGATCTTCATCGCCATGTCAGCGAGCATGAACTGCACGCCCTGGAAGTCGCTGATGGACTTCTTGAACTGTTTGCGTTCCTTGGTGTAGGCGATGGCCGCGTCCAGTGCGCCTTGGGCGATGCCGACGGCCTGGGCGCCGATGGTGGGCCGGGTGTGTTCCAGCGTGGTCAACGCATTCTTGAAGCCGGTTCCCGGCTCACCGATGATCCGGTCGCCGGGGATGCGGCAGTTCTCGAAGTACAGCTCGGTCGTCGGAGATCCGCGCAGGCCCATCTTGCGTTCCTTTGCTCCGACGGTGAACCCCTCGTCATCGGCGTGCACGGCGAACGCGGAGATGCCGTTGGCGCCCTTGTCGGGGTCGGTGACCGCCATGACGGTGTACCAGGTCGCCTTGCCGCCGTTGGAGATCCAACACTTGGCGCCGTTGAGGATCCAGTCGTCGCCGTCGGCGGTGGCGCGGGTGCGCATCGCGGCGGCGTCGCTGCCGGCCTCGCGTTCGGACAGTCCGTAGGCGGCCATCGCTTCCCCGAGGCGATGGCGGGAAAGATCTGTTTCCGCAGGTCGTCGGATCCGCGCAAGATGATCCCCATGGTGCCCAGCTTGTTGGCGACCGGGATCATCGACGAGGAGGCGCACACTCTGGCCACCTCCTCGATCACGATGCAGCCCGCGACGGCGTCGGCTCCCTGGCCGCCGTACTCCTCGGGAATGTGCACCGCCGACAGACCGGCCGCGTTGAGCGCCGTCAGGGCTTCATCGGGGAAGCGTGCCCGTTCGTCGACGTCGGCGGCGTGGGGGGCGATCTCCTTCTCGCACAGTGATCGAAGGACCGAGCGGAGCTCGACGTGTGAGTCGGGCAGCGCGAACAGGTCGAACTCGGGGTTGCTAGGCACTGACTTGCTCCTCGGCGGGTGACGGTGTGTGGCAGGCCGCCAGCTGGCGGCTGATCTCGGCCTTGGCGAGGGCGTTCTTGTGGACCTCGTCGGGTCCGTCGGCGAATCGCAGGGTGCGGATGTTGGCGAACGCCGCGGCCAGCGGCAGGTCCTGGCCCAGCCCGGCGGCGCCGTGGATCTGGATAGCCTTGTCCAGCACCCATTCCACCGTGCGCGGGGTGGCGATCTTGATGGCCTGGATCTCGCTGTGGGCACCTCGGTTACCGACGTGGTCCATCAACCATGCGGTCTTGAGCACCAGCAGCCGCAGCTGTTCGATGCGCACGCGGGCCTCGGCGATCCAGTCCCGCACCATCCCCTGCTCACCCAGCGACCGCCCGAAGGCCACCCGGTCCGCGGCGCGTGTGCAGGCCAGTTCGATGGCCAGCTCGGCGACGCCAATGGCGCGCATGCAGTGATGGATCCGTCCGGGTCCGAGTCGGGCTTGGGCGATGGCGAATCCGTCACCTTCCTCGCCGATGAGGTGATCGATCGGCACGCGCACGTCGCGGAACTCGATTTCGGCGTGTCCGCCGTGGTCGCGGTCGTCGTACCCGAACACCTCCATGCCGCGGGTCACGCTGACACCGGGCGTGTCACGCGGTACCAGGATCTGGCTGTGCTGGCGGTGCCGCGCCGCGGTGGGGTCCGTGCGGCCCATCACGATGAACACCGCGGCGTCGGGGTTCATGGCGCCGGTGATCCACCACTTGCGGCCATTGAGGACGTAGTGTGCCCCGTCGCGTTCGATGCGGGTGGCGATGTTGGTGGCATCGGAGGAGGCCACGGCGGGTTCGGTCATGGCGAACGCGGAACGGATCTCGCCGGCCAGCAACGGTTGTAGCCACCGCTCGCGCTGTTGGGGGGTGCCGAACAGGGAGAGCACTTCCATGTTGCCGGTGTCGGGCGCCGAGCAGTTCAGCGCCGGCGGCGCCAAAGCCATGGCGCGGCCAGTGATCTCGGCCAGCGGCGCGTACTGCAGGTTGGTCAGACCCGCGCCGTCGGCGCCGGGCAGAAATAGGTTCCACAGCCCCTGGCTGCGGGCTTCCTCGCGCAACCGGGCCAGGGTGGGGGTGCGCGACCACGCCCACGGGTCGCTCAACGCGTCGAGGTCGGCGCGGAACTGGTCCTCGGCGGGGTGGACGTGGTCGACCATGAACGCGCTCAACCGTGTTCGGAATTCCTCGGTCGTTGAGTCGAAGGTGAAGTCCATCAGTGTTCCTCGGTGTGGGGAGTCAGTTCGCGGACACCGGCCTGCAGCAGGGGGGCTACGGCGGCGCCGACGGTGGCGAAGCCGTCGCCGACGGTGTGGCCGCTGCGGTGGCGGTAGTGGATGCCCTCCAGGATCACCGCGAGCTTGAAGTAGGCCAGGGCGAGGTGGAAGTTCAGCGACTGCGGGTCGCGGCCGCTGACGTCGGCGTAACGGTCGAGCAGCTGCTGTTCGCTGGGGTAGCCGGGTGCGGTGCTGACGTCGGGCAGGCCCGGTGAGCGCACCAGTGCCGGGAGCCGGCCGTATACCAGGAGCAACGCCAGGTCGGTGAGCGGATCACCCACCGTGGCCATCTCCCAGTCGATGACGGCGCGCACGGTGGTCCCGCTCATCAGCAGGTTGTCCAACCGGAAGTCACCGTGTACCAGGGCCGCCCCGGAGTCCGGGGGCAGCGCGCGGCGCAACAGGTCGATCAGGACCGGCGCGTCGGGCAGGTCGCGACTGTGGGAGGCGTCGAGCTGGCGGGCCCACCGGTTGACCTGGCGTTCCAGGTAGCCGTGTGGTTTGCCCAGGCCCTCGAGGCCCACCCGGTGCACGTCCACGCGGTGCAGGTCGGCCAGCACCGTCACCATCGCGGTGGCGACGGCGGCCGTCGTCGCCGGGCCGGCGGCGATCAGCTGGGCGGCGTCGCGGTAGACGTCGCCGGCGACGAACTCCATGACGTAGAACGGCGCCCCGATGACCTCGGCGTCGGCGCAGTGACCGTAGACGCGGGGAACGGGCACCGCGGTGTCGTGCAGCGCCGCCATCACCCGGTGTTCACGACCCATGTCGTGCGCGGTGGCCAGTACGTGCCCCAGGGGCGGGCGGCGCACCACCCAGGAGTGCTGCCCGTCGGTGACGCGGTAGGTCAGGTTGGACTTCCCGCCGGCCAGTATCGTCGCACCCAACGCCGCGCCGTCGTAGTCGGGGACCGAGGCGCGAAACCACCGCCCCAGCCGCTCAAGGTCCAGTCCCGGCGGCGCGTCGGTGTGCAGGTCGTGGCTCACAGGTCACCGCCGGCGGCCAGCGTTGCTCCGCCGTCGATGACCACGGTCTGCCCGGTGATCCATCCGGCGTCCGGCGACAGCAGGAAGGCCACCGCGCCGCTGACGTCCTCGGGGGTTCCCAACCGCTGCAATGGATATCGGTTGGCGAGTTCGGCTTCCCGGTCCGCGTAGAGAGCGGCGGCGAACCGGGTCTTGACCACCGCCGGCGCGACCGCGTTGACCCGCGTCCGGGGTGCCAACTCGTAGGCTAGTTGCTTGGTCAGGTGCATCAGCATCGCCTTGGTGGCGCCGTAGAACCCGGTCCCGGTGGACGCCGACAGCCCGGCGATCGAGGCGACGTTGACCACCGCGCCGCCGTGCTCGGCCATCCATCGGGCGTGCACGCGTTGTGTCCACGACAGCGCCGCTAGGCAATTGACCTCCAGAGTGTGCCGCGCGGCACCGAGGTCCAGGTCCATTAGCGGGCCGTAGACCGGGTTAATGCCGGTGTTGTTGACCAGGAGATCGATGCGCCCGAAGCGCTGCATCATCGCGTCCACGACGTGCTGTTGATGCTCCGCGTCGTGGGCGTGCCCGGCGACGCCGACGGCGTGGGCGTGTCCCAGCATGTCCACGGCCTGCTGCAGCTGATCGTCTTTGCGGCCGGTGATGCACACCGTGGCACCCTGGTCGACGAGCCGTCGGGCGATCGCCAAGCCGATGCCGCGGCTGGCGCCGGTCACTACCGCGACGTGGCCGCTCAGCGCGGTCATGATGTCACCGCGTCCGGCCGCAGGGTGATCTTCCCGACGCCGGGGGCGCGTCGGGCGAGCATGGCGTAGCCGGTGGCGGCCTGCGCCAACGGCAGTCGATCCGACACCACCACCGCCGGATCCAAGCGTCCGGCCGCGGTCAGCGCCAGCAGGGTGGGCATTTCGCGTTGCGCCGAGCACAGACCGGCCGAGAATTGCAGTTCCTTGGTCTGGACTGCTCTCAGGCGCAACGGAAATGCGTCGTTGTGGCTGACGCCGATGACGCTGACTCGGCCTCCGTGGCGGGCCGCGCTGATCGCCAACGCGATCGTGGCGTCCAGGCCGACGGCTTCGATGACGGCATCGGCGCCCTCACCGCGGGTGAGCTGGCGGATGTGGGCCTTGGGGTCCGCGCCGTCGACGGGCTCTGCCCCGCCGCCACCGCCGCGGTGCGGCGGTGTTCGACGGGTTCGACGACCAGCACCCTGGCTGCGCCTTGCAGGAACGCCGATTGCACGGCCAGCTGACCCACCGGTCCGGCGCCGATGACAGCCACCGTGTCGCCGGGCGCCACGCCTGCGCGGCGGACGCCGTACCACGCGGTGGGCGCGTTGTCGGTCAGCGCGAGCGCGGCGTCGTCGGACACCTCGGATGCCACGGAGAAAAGGTTGCGGTCGGCATGGGGCACGGCGACGAATTCGGCTTGACTGCCGGGCAACCGGTGGCTCATCCCGTAGCAGTACTCCTTCCACGGCTGACGGCGGTGCTCGCAGGCGGTGACGTGGCCGGCGGCGCAAGTCGGGCACAGCACGCACCCGACCGACGCCGCGACCAGTACCCGGTCGCCGATCGCGAATCGTGATACCCGCGAGCCGATGTCGACGACGATGCCCACCGCTTCATGACCGAGGGTGAACCCCACGTCGTCGCTGAATCCGTGGCCTTCGAAGATGTGCAGGTCGCTGCCGCAGATGCCGGCAGCGGCGACCTGCACGACCGCAGCGAGTTCATCGGCGACGATCGGATCGGGGACCTCGGTCACCTCGACAGCGCCCGGCCCCTGGTAGGTGGCTGCACGCACTCAGGCGTCCTCACCGAAGGTGACTGCGAATCGCGCGGTGGACGACTGCAGCCGGATGGGTTTGACCGATGCGTATTCCTCGCTGTCCCACCACTTTCGGAACTCCGCGTCGTCGGGGAACTCCAACAGGATCACGGTGGTGGCGTCGAGGTCGCCCTCCTGGAGCTTGATGTCGTCGGTGACGGCGTGGACCTTGACGTCCAGTCCGCTGATGATCTTGTAGTTGACCTTCGAGTAGTCGGCGTAGCGTTGCGGGTCATGCTTGTCGACCACGGCCAGGAAGTAGCACGACATCAGGACTCCCGAACGTCGATGTCGGCGCTGATCAGGTCGCCCGTAGTCGGGTCGGCCCGCTCCAGCAGGTCGATGCCCTCGCGCGGCTGGCACCACTGGCCCAGTTCGGCCAGCCGTTGCCCGGCCTGCGTGCGCCGCACCGCGTACCCGTCCTGCACAGGCCAGGACCGGCGCTCGGCGCGGATCGCGGCGCGGCGGGCGGTGGTCGCCTGCGCGTCAAGGTCACCGTCGTCGGTGACGACGACGCCGTAGGCGACCGAGGCGGCGGTGCGGTCGATCTTGCCCGATCGCAGATCGGCCACGACATCCTCGGCATTGCGCTGCAACGGATCTCCGTAACCGGCTCCGCCGCCGGAGCGCATCCGCATGACATCCCCGGGCATCACGGCGAACCCGAACTGCTTGCCGCCGAGCAACTGCGGGGCAGCGTCGAAGTCATCCAACGAGCGCGGGATCCTGCCGGCGGCGAGCGCTTCATCGGCGCGTGCGCCGGCAACCAGGGTGAAGCCGCTCGTCGACCCGGGATAACCGCCTTTGGGTCCGGTGGGCGGCACCTGCCAGCAGGGCGTCATCACGTGCTGCTGACCACCGGTGGTGTACCAGGGGGTCCAGGCCAGGTCAAGGCCGTTGCCGCCCCGGTATTGGCCGGGGCCGCCGGAGTTTTGGTGCAGCGTGCGCCACAGGTAGAGGATCGGATAGGCCAGTTCGTTGATCTCGATGTCGGGCAGGCTGTTCGACGGCTGGGCCAACGCCCCGGAGACGTCCATCCCGTCGGCCACGGGCTGGGCACCGCCGCCGCCGCTGCCGCCGTTCATGTCCGGGAACGGCACCAGTTCGCCCTCCTCGTTGGGCGCGTAGAAGAACCCGGCGTTCCACGAGTCCTGCCACTGTGCCATCAGGTGCTCGCGCACGAACCGGCTGTCGCTGCGGCTTTGGATGGCTGCGAGCATCCGGGTGACGAGCCGGCCCAGTCGCAACCCGGTCTCCAGGTGCCCACCGGAGACCGGGGCGGGCATCTGGACGTCGCAGATGGTGCCGGGTTTGGTGATCACCTGAATGGGCCGCAACGTGCCCTGGTTGATCGGCAGGTCGGGGAACAGCATGAACAGCGCCGGACTGAATGCGCATCCCAGAGTGATCGCCGCCGAGCAGTTGACGAAGCCGTCGGTCTGCGAGGCGGATTCGCTGAAGTCCATGGTGAGCGTGCCGTCGTCGACGGTCATGGTGCATCGGATGGGGTAGATGTCGTCGGTGTGGCCGTTGTGCTCCTCGTAGTCCACGTCGGTGTAGACGCCGTTGGGCAGTTCGGCGATGCGGCGGCGGACCGCTTTCTCGGCGAGGTCCTTGGCCACCTCGACGTAGTGCTTGAACGCCGCGGTGCCGTAGTCGTCGATGAGGACCTGCAGCCGGTCGTCGCAGCGGTTGCAGGCGGCGATGAAGCAGCGGATGTCGTTCATCACCACGTTGGGCACCCGGATGTTGGTCTCGATGATCCGCCAGATGTCGGCCACCGGGCGGCCCTGGTCGACGATCTTGACTCCGGGCAGGCGCAGCGCCTCACCGTAGGTCTCGGTGGCCATCGGGGCCATGCTGCCGGGGGCGAAACCGCCGAAGTCGTTGACGTGGGCTTCGGCCCAGCACCAGGCGATGAGTTCGTCGTGGTAGAAGATGGGCCGCACCACCCCGACGTCGACCTGGTGGGCGTTGCCGGTGGTGAACGGGTCGTTGCAGATAAACAGGTCACCGGGGCGGATCTCGTCGCGGGGCACCGTGGCCAGGATGTGCTTGACGGCCTGCCGCGCAGTGCCCATGTAGATGGTGATGTAGCCGGCGTAGCAGATGATGTCACCGTCGGCGTCGGCGATGAACGTCGAGAAGTCCACCGCCTCGGCGATGACCGGGCTCCCGGAGGCGCGCATCATCACCACGCCCATTTCGTGGGCGACGTTCTCCAGTGCCTTGGAGAAGATCTCGATGGTCACCGGGTCCACCGGGGACGCCGTCAGCGTGGCGGTGGGGTCCATGGTTTGAGTGCTCATTACGCCTTTTCCTCGATCTGATCTGCGGTGCGGTCGGTGAGGATGAAGTTGCCCCACTCGTCGATGCGGGCATCCCAGCCCGACGGGATCTGCAGTGTGGTCAGCGGGTGCTCCAGGATCGCGGGGCCCTGGATCTGGTGACCGGCCTTGGCGGTACGGGTGTCGTAGACCCCGACCTCGGTTTCCTCGCCCAGCAGCGGCAGGAACACCGTGCGGCTTCCGGTGGCGGGCAGTCGCTCCTCTGATTCCGGAACCGGTTGCGCCGGTGTTGGTTCCATGGTCGCGACCCGGCCGGTGGCGGTGACGCGCACGGCGACCAGCACCACCGGGCTGCCGACCCAGGCGCTGCCGGAGCCGTATTCGGTTTCGTACAGCGTGCCGTAGCGGGCTTGCGCGTCGACCAGGTCGGCCTCGCTCAGGTTGCGGTCACGCGGCAGGGACACCGGCAGCTCCCACTGCTGGCCGGCGTACTTGAATTCGCCCTCCCACACCACGTCGATGGCCTCGTCGGCGTAGCCCGCGGCCCGCAGGGTGGCGACCAGTTCGTCGTCGAGTTGGCCCAGGGCCGCGGCGATGGTGGCGGCGTCACCGCCGACCCACAGCGCTGAGCGCGACCGGGTTCGGACGTCGTCGCTGTTGAGCAGGCCGGTGGCAGAGAACACCGCGGCGTCGGCGGGGATGATGACCTGACGGATGCCGACCTCGCGGGCGATGTCGGCGGCGAAGATGCCCAGCGCGCCGCCGTAGGCGACCATGCTGAACGCGCGGGGATCGTGGCCGCGTTCGACGGTGACGGTGCGCACGGCGTTGCTCATGTTGGCGGTCACCATGCGGTAGACCGCTGCGGCGGCGCGCACGGCGTCGACGTCCAGCGGTTTGCCGATCTCGCGTTCCATGGCCTCGCGGGCCGGTTGCAGCGCCAGTTCGCGACGGCCGCCGAGGAAGGCGCTGGGTTCGAGCAGGCCCAGCACCGCCGAGGCGTCGGTGACGGTGGGCACCACGCCGCCCTTGCCGTAGCACACCGGGCCCGGCTCGGCACCGGCGCTGTGCGGCCCGACCTGGGGGATGCCGCGGGCGTCGACCCAGGCGATGCTGCCACCGCCGGCTCCGATGGGCAGCACGTCGATCTTGGGCAGCGCGGTGAGGAACTGGTCGCGCAGCATGACCCGTTGGGTGACCAGCGGCTTGTTGCCCTGCAGCACCGAGACGTCGAAGGAGGTGCCGCCCATGTCGGCGGTGACGACGTTCTTGATGCCCAGCCGTTTGGCCAGTGCCTGGGCGCCGATGACGCCGCCGGCAGGGCCGCTGTCGACCAGGGTGATCGGTCGTTGGCGGGCCTCATCGGCGGTCAGGGTTCCGCCGAAGCCCTGCATGAAACCGATGGGGACGCGCAGGCCACGGGCGCCGAGTTCGCGTTCGATGCGGCCGGTGTACTCCGCGACGCGGATGCCGGTGAACGCGTTGAGCACCGTGGTCATGGTGCGTTCGTATTCGCGGATCATCGGGTGCAGGCGCGAGGAGACGCTGACGAACAGCTCCGGGGCTTCCTGGGCTACCGCCGCCGCGAGCCGCTCCTCGTGCTCGGGGTTGGCGAAGCTCCACAGCAGGGAGATGGCGATGGCCTCGACGTCCATGTCGACCAGTCGCCGCACCGCGGCGCGGGCGTCGTCGTCGGTCAGCGCGACCACCACCGATCCCTTGCGATCGATGCGCTCGCTGACTTCGACAACCCTTTCCCTGGGAACGATCTGCGGGATGTTGAGCTGGCGGTGGTGATCGCGATCGGCGCTGCGTGCCGATCGTGCGATCAGCAGGTTGTCCCCGAAACCCTGGGTGGTGATCAGTCCCACGCGGGCGCCTTTGAGTTCAGCGATCGAGTTGGTCACCGCCGTGGTGCCGTTGACGAATCGGGTGGTGTCGGGCAACACCTGATCCAGCGGTTTGCCGATGCGCTGGGCCAGGTTCTCCAGCGCGGCGATCAGCCCGACGCTCAAGTCGTGCGGGGTGGTGTCGGACTTGTCGGAGTAGACCACGCCCCGGCTGTCGACCGCGGTCACATCGGTGAACGTGCCGCCGATGTCACAGCCGATCTGGTACTGAACGTGTTCGGTCATCGTTGCTTCCTGTCTCGTTGAATGATTAAGGGGGACAGTGGGACCGCCGCACCGGGCGGCCCATCCTGGTCGCGTGACGCGGATGTCATCCGCTGACCGCGTCGCGGCCGATGACGCCGCGGGCGATGATCATCTTCTGGATCTGCGGGGTGCCGTCGCCGATCTGGTATCCCGAGACGTCGCGCAGCATCGCCTGCAGCGGCATCTCGTTGGACCAGCCGACCTGCCCATGCAGGACCACCGATTCCTGGATGGCGTTGAAGGCCACCTTGGGAGCCCACCACTTGAGCATCGCCGCCTCCTTGGTGTGGGGCAGGCCCGCCGCACGCAGCCCCAGGGTGTGGTAGCCCAACGTCCGCACGGCGGTGAGATAGGTGGTGTGTTCGGCGATGGCGAAGGACACCCCCTGATGGGCGGCAAGGGGTTTGCCGAACGTGCGGCGATCCTTGGCGTAGGCGGTGGCCATGTCCAGGGCCCGCTGCGCGCTGCCCACGCACAACAGCCCGATCAGGGTCCGGCTTAGGTCGAATTCGGCCATGATGTCGGCGAATCCGGCGCCCGGTGTGCTGATGACGTGGTCGTCGGGGACGAACACGTCATCCATGGTGACCGACCCTCGGCCCAGCGGCTTGAAACCGGGGTCGTCGAAGCTCTGCGAGGACACGCCTTCGGCGGCCATGTCGACCAGGAAGCAGCCAATCCCCTTGGTGCCCTTCGCCGCATCGGCCTGGGCGAGCACGACGGCGATGTTGGCGTGCGGCGCCTGGGTCACGGAGGTTTTCTCACCGGTCACGCGCCACCCCCGTCGATCCGGACGGCCTTGGTGCTCATCGCGCCTGCGTCGGAGCCGGCGCCGGGCTCGGTGACCGCCCAGCATCCCAACGCCTCGCCGCGTGCCACCGGGTCGGCCCAGGCGGCGACCGCCGGGGAGGGGTGCTCGGCCAACAGCGTCACCAGGCTGTTGGTGCTGAACAGGATGTAGCCCATGTTCGGGTCGGCGTAGCCGATCTCCTCGCATGCCAGGCCCACGGCCAGTAGGTCGGCCCCCTGACCGCCGCGGTCCTCCGACAACGACAGGGTCGTCAGGTTGGCTTGGGCGAGCTGTTTGAGTTCGGCGTACGGGAATTCGGTGCTGTCGGCGCGCGGCAGGTAGCTGTCGAGGAACTCGCGGCGGGCGAGCTTGCGGACCTCCTGTTGGAAGGCGAGATGGTCGTCGTCGAGGGTGAAGGGGGTGGTCGACACAGAATTGTCCTTAGTTACCGGAGGTGAAAGGTGTTGTTTTTCAGTTGACTTGGCGGGCCTGATCGGCCCAGTGGGTGGCGCGCAGCGACTTCTTGTCGACCTTGCCGACTGCGGTCATCGGCAGGTCGGCAACGATTTCGAGCCGCTTGGGAGTCTGGTGGGGTCCCTTGCGGGCCCGCACCGAGGCGGTCAAGGCGGCCACGTCGATGGCGGCGCCGGGCCGGGGGACGACGAAGGCGGCGATCGCCTCGCCCCACTTCTCATCCGGGACGCCGATCACCGCGACCGCGGAGACGTCGGCGTGCGCGGCGATCGCGTCCTCGACTTCCTTAGCGAAGACGTTGAAGCCGCCGGTGACGATCATGTCTTTCTTGCGGTCGACGAGGTAGAAGAAGCCGTGTTCGTCGGTGCGGGCCATGTCCCCGGTGTGCAGCCAGCCCTCGCGCAGGGCGTCGGCGGTTTCCTCGGGTCGCTTCCAGTAGCCGTTCATCACGGCGCGCGAGCGCACGGCGATCTCGCCGATCTCGCCGTCGGCGACCGGCGCGCCCTCGTTGTCCAGGAGTTGCACCTGCACACCGGGTACCGGCCGTCCGCAGGAGGCCAGCAGTTCTGGTCGATGGACCGGGTCGTGTTCGTCCTTGCGCAGGCTGGTGGCCATGCCGACGCATTCGGTTTGTCCGTAGACCTGCATGACGATCGGGCCGAAGACCTCCTGGGTCTCCTTGATACGCGCGGCCGACATGGGCGCGGCGCCGTAGGCGAGGGTTTCCAGCGACGAGGTGTCCACCGTGGTGGGGTCGGTCTTGTCGAGCAGCGTGTAGAGCATCGTCGGGACGAGGAAGGCGTAGTTGATCCTCTCGACCTCGATGGTGCGCAACCAGGCCTGCGGGTCGAATCCCTGGTGCAGCACCACCGTTCCGCCGCGCACCAGTGTGGGCAGCAGCGGCAGGACCGCGGCGTGGGTGATCGGCGAGGAGGCCAGGTAACGGGGGGTTTCGGGCAGCCCCCACGCGGCGGTGAGGCTCTGCACCTCCTGGACCAGCGCGCGGTGGGACAACATCGCGCCCTTGGGGCGGCCGGTGGTCCCGCCGGTGTACTGCAGCCAGCCGACCTCCTCCTCGTCGACGTCGAGGGCCTGCAGCCGGCCGGGGTCGGCGGCGGCCGTGAGGTCCAGCAGGTTCGGGAAGCCGTCGCAGGCACCGATGGTGAGCACGTGACGGACCGAGGCGGCCTTCTCGACCATGGCTGCGGCGGTGTCGGCGAACTTGGGATGCACCACCAGCAGTTCGATTTCGGCGTCGTCGCAGAGGAAGACGTGGTCCTCGATCGAGCCCATCGGGTGCAGGCCGCTGTAGCGGGCGCCGGACAGAAAGGTGGCGGCTTGGGTCATGAAGACCTCCGGGGCGTTGGGGCTGAGCACCCCGACGCCGCATCCGCGGCGGATTCCCAGGTCGTGCATGACGCGCAGGATGCGCGCGGTGGTGTCGGCGGTCTCGGCGTACGTCACGCGCCGGTCGCCCAGGACGAAGGCCTCGCGCGAGGGGTACCGGGTCAGTGTCTCGACGATGAGGCTGCCGTAGTTGGGCCCGGTAGCCGCTGACGTGCTCACAGGTTCACTCCTTTGTGGTGGGTGACAGGGACCGGTTCGCCAGTGTCGGTGTGACGCGCGTCTCCGCCGGATCCAATCTTGACTTATCAGTTAGTATTCTGCAAGTGTCGATCTCAACGGATCGCAAAGCGGCAGTTCGGAGGGTGAAATGGACACAGTGAGCATCATCGGCGTGGGCATCACGTCGTTCGGCAAGTTCCCCGACCGGTCGCTGCGCGACCTCGCGGCACCAGCGATCGCCGAGGCGCTGCACGACGCCGCGGTCGGCGAAACCGACGTCGATCTGGTCATCCACGCCAACGCCGTCGCCGGATGGCTGACCGGGCAGGAGATGACCCGCGGACAAGTGGTCGTCTCGGACACCGGACTGGTCGGCAAGCCGCTAGTCAACGTCGAAAACGCCTGCGCCAGTAGCTCATCAGCGCTGCACTTGGCCAAGGCCGCGATCCAGTCGGGCATGTACCGCACCGTGCTCGTCGTTGGCAACGAGAAGATGAGCGGCCGCTCGACCCGCACCGTGCTCGACGCGCTGGCATCGGCGGCCGACGTCGACCGGCTGGAGGGCTACAGCCGCGAACTCACCGGACGCGAGGGTGCGGCCGAATCCTTCTTCATGGAGGTCTACGCCCAGGAGACCCGCGACTACATGGCGCGCACCGGGGCCACCGCGCACGACTTCGCGATGATCGCGGCCAAGAACTCCGCCCACGCCGCCCTCAATCCGCACGCGCAGTACCGCACGGTGCGCACCCTTGAAGAGGTACTGGCCAGTCGGATGATCGCCGACCCGTTGACGATGCTGATGTGCTCACCGGTCGCCGACGGCGCGGCCGCCCTCGTCGTACGCGCGAGCGACGACGCCCCGTCCCCCGACGCCGTCCGGGTGCGAGCATCGGTGCTACGCACCGGGATTCCCGGTGGCGGCACCACCACCCTGGAACGGCGCACCGCCCAAGCGGCCTACGAGGAGGCCGGCCTTGGACCGGAGGATCTCGACGTCGTCGAACTGCACGACGCGGCCTCGCCCAACGAACTCATCGTCTGCGAGGAACTCGGACTCTGCGCACCCGGCGAGGGACCCAAGCTGGCGCGCAGCGGCGCCACCGGTCTGGGTGGAGACCTGCCGATCAACACCAGCGGCGGCCTGGTATCCAAGGGGCACCCCGTGGGCGCCACCGGCGCGGCCCAAATCGTCGAACTGGTCACCCAATTACGAGGACGCGCCGGGCAACGGCAAGTCGCCGGCGCCCGCCGGGGCCTGGCCGAGAACGCCGGCGGCTACAGCCACCCGGAAGCAGCGGCCTGCGCCATCACCATCTTGAGCAGGGACTAGGCGATGACCGACGCCCATGACGCCGTCCTGATCGAGCGCCGCGACGCCGCCCTGTGGCTGCGGTTGAACCGGCCCGACACCATGAACGGACTCAACCAGGATCTCGTCGACGGGTTGCACCGCGGCCTGGACCGCGCCGACACCGACCCCGAGATCCGATGCGTGATCATCGGTGCGGTGGGCCGGGCCTTCTGCGCCGGCGGCGATCTGGCCTACGCCCAGTCCCTGGCGGCTCAACCGCACCCCCCGGCCGCTACAGCGCCGGTCAGCTGTTCCTGCGCCGGGTACGCGAGCTGTTCGATCGACTCGAATCCCTCGACAAGCCCACCATCGCCGCGATTCAGGGCATCACCGTGGGCGGCGGCCTGGAACTCGTGTTGTGCTGCGACCTCGCCATCGCCGCCCGCTCGGCGCGCATCGGTGACGGTCACGCCAACTACGCCCAGATCCCCGGCGGCGGGGCCTCGGTGCGCCTGACCCGCCGGCTCGGACTGTCACGCGCCAAGCTGCTGATGTTCACCGGCCAGCTCCATCCTGCCGAATGGTACGAGGGCACCGACCTGCTCACCGCCGTCGTCGACGACGACCAACTCGAACCGCGGATTGCCGAGATTGCCGCCCACATCGCCACCAAGAGCCCGGTGGGACTGGCACGCATGAAGATGCTCGCCAACGACGGCCTGCAGGTGCCTCCCGAGGTCGGTCTGACGATGGAGCTCGAGCAATCCGCCCTACACGAGACCTCAGCCGACTGGCAGGAGGGCATCGCGGCGTTCAACGAGAAGCGCACACCGAAATACATTGGCCGATAAGGACGAAGAGGAAAAACATGGCGGACGAGAACTTCCTGGACCTGACCGGACGCGTGGTGCTGGTCACCGGCGCCGGCCAGGGCGTCGGACGCGCGGTGGCCCACCAATGCGCCCGCCAGGGCGCCACGGTGGTGGTCAACGACTTCCACGAGGACCGCGCCAAGACCGTCGCTGCGGAGATCGACGCCACCGGCGGCGCCGCACTGCCCGTGCAGTGCGACGTCACCGACTTCGACGAGGTCCAGGCGATGGTGGCCCGCGTATCCGCGGACGTGGGGACGGTGGACGTCCTGGTCAACAACGCTGGCAACGCCGGCCCGGCCGAAGACCCGATGGCGCCCACGCCGCCGTTCTGGGAAACCGGACCCCAACAGTGGCAGTCCTGGATCGGAACCAACTTCTTCGGGGTGCTCAACGCATCGCGTGCGGTGTTGCCCGACAT
Organism: Mycolicibacterium litorale; assembly: GCA_002007745.1. Lineage (GTDB taxonomy): Bacteria > Actinomycetota > Actinomycetes > Mycobacteriales > Mycobacteriaceae > Mycobacterium > Mycobacterium litorale_A. Next base: position 5,982,567 of record CP019882.1, read on the forward strand.
GGTCGCCAAGAATCACGGCCGCATCATCACCGTCATCTCCGACGCCGGGCGCATCGGGGAACCCAACCTGGTCGTCTACGGCGGCGCCAAGGCCGGCGCGGCCGGTTTCTCCCGCGGCCTGGCCAAGGCCGTCGGCCGTCACGGCATCACCGTCAACTGCGTAGCCCTGTCCGGAGTCAACACCCCCGGCGTGGCGACCGCCCTCGACAACCCCGAGGCCGCCAAGAAGGCGCTGCGCTCCTACGTCATCCGGCGCTTCGGAGAGCCCGACGACCCCGCCCGGCTGATCCTGTTCCTGGCCTCGGCCGCCGGGGAGTGGATCACCGGACAGACCTACCCCGTCAACGGCGGCTACGCGGTATCGGCATGAGCGGCCCCACCGCTCCCCTGGCAGGGATCCGCGTCATCAGTCTGGCCGAACAGTTCCCCGGCCCCTTCGCCACCCTGCTGCTGGGTGACCTCGGCGCCGACGTGATCCAGATCGAGCGGCCCCGCGGCGGTGATCCCTCGCGAGCCTTCCCTGGGCTCTATCAAGCCCTCAACCGCGGAAAGTGCTCCGTGGCACTGGATCTGAAGGACCCCGAGGCGCTGGCGGCATGCCGGACGCTCATCGGGACTGCCGACGTCGTGCTGGAGGGCTTTCGCCCCGGCGTGCTCAACCGCCTCGGACTGGGGCACGACCAACTGGTCCAGGACAATCCGGCGCTGGTGTACGTGTCGGTCTCGGGATTCGGGCAGCACGGGCCGTTGCGCGACCTACCCGCCCACGACCTGACCTTCCAAGCCCTCGCCGGCCTGCTCGACACCGCCGAGCCACGCGTCCCCCACCTCGCACTGGCCGACCTGTTCGGTGGCATGTTCACCGCGTTCGCCGCGGTGACCGGCGCGCTGGCCGCCCGCAGCAGCGGCCGCGGCGGCTACTACGACGTGGCCATGCTCGACACCCTGCTCACCGTGGCGGCCACCAAACTGGTCCCCCATGCCAACGCGCTACCCGCCGACACCCTCGGCCTGGACCCCGGCTACGGGCTGTTCGCCACCGCCGACGGCACCTGGGTCTCGCTGAGCATCGCATTCGAAGACCACTTCTGGGCGGCGCTGTGCACCGCACTCGACATGCCCGACGTGCACGACCTGACCAGTGCCCAACGCATCGCCCGGCGTGAAGCGCTGCACGCGGCCATCGCCGAGCGGTTCGCGGACCAGCCCGCCGATCACTGGGATGCCGTGCTGGCCGGTGCGGGGATCCCCTACGGGCGACTCAACACCGCCGAGGACCTGTTGGCCGACCCGCACGTCGCGCTGCGGCAGATGTTCCAATCGATCCCCACCCCCGACGGCGAGCAGACCTTCATCCGCCAACCGCTGCTCGTCGACGGCGTCGCGCACGGCCCGCGTCGCGGCGTCCCCCGACTCGGTGAGCACACCGCCGAACTGCTCACCGCCGCGGGGATCGCGCCGGCGGTCATCGACCGGCTGGTCGCGCCGCTGCGCGAATCCACCCGAGGCCCGATATATTGACTAGGCAGTATTACTGATTGGCTCACGGCTCACCGGAGGATCGATGGCCAGGGAACGCGCAACCGACACCGGCGCGCTGGTGACCGCCGCAGCCAAGACATTCCGGGAAAAGGGCTATCGCAGTTCCACCATCGACGACATCGCGCTGGCTGCGGGCATCTCACGACCCACGGTCTATAAGTACACCCGCACCAAACAGCACCTGCTGGACCTGATGGTCGAGGAGATGACCAAGAACCTCGAACAGGAACTGCACAGCATCCAGTCCTCGACTGATGACCCCGTCGACCGGCTCCGCAAGACGATCATGGCCCACATTCAGGCGTCGTCGGCCAACCGGACGTTCTACGCGATCGTCTTCAGCGAGGAGACCGAACTTTCCGACGCCGCGCGCAAAACGTTCCGCAGCTGGGCCCGCGAACAAACCAAGGATTTCCGAGTGCTGCTGGACGAATGCCTTGCGGCGCAACCGAAGAAGAGCCGCCCCCGATTGGACACCCGCATTGCGGCCAACCTGCTCGAGTCGATGCTGGCCACGCTGTATCGCTGGTATGACCCGGACGGAAGCACCACCCCGGAGCGCCTGGCCGAGCAGATCTGGCTGCTAGTCGGCAGCGTCTTCGAACAATGAGTGCGGCACCGAGCCGGATGGCCTCGGCATCGGACGGCGACCGATAGCGGTCTCGCGGCGACGTCTGGCGTTCCCTCGGCGGCCCACCGCTGCGGTCGGCAGGTCAATTCACCGGTCATCAGGGCCGCACACAGTCGGGCGCAGTCCGAGCGCCCGACGCTGTTGCGGCCGGCCATTGTCTAATACTAACTAGACAGTTAACATTGTGCCGGTTGGTGTCGCGGACCCCACGACGAAGGAGAATCACCATGCAGGCCGTGCTATACGAGCGGACCGGACCTGCGGCCGAGGTGCTCCAACTGGTGGAGATGCCGCTGCCGGTTCCCGGACCGGGTGAAGTCCGCGTGCGCGTGCATGCCTCGGGGGTCAACCCCGCCGACGTGAAACGCCGCTCCGGCTGGGCGCGCATCACCCTCGACACCCCGTTCCTCATCCCCCACGACGACGGTGCAGGCGTCATCGACGAAATCGGGTCCGAGGTCACCACGACGGCCGTCGGGCAGCGCGTGTGGATCTTCGACGCCCGTCTGGGCCGCCAAACCGGCACCGCCGCCGAATACGTCTGCGTGCCCGCACACAAGGTCGAACCTCTGCCCGCCCACGTCGACTTCGCCACCGGCGCCTCGTTGAGCATTCCGGGACGGACCGCCCACCGGTGTCTGTTCACCGACGGACCGATCGACGGCGCCACCGTCCTGGTCGCCGGCGCGGCCGGCTCAGTGGGCCACTCGGCCGTTCAGCAAGCCCGGCTCGCCGGGGCCACGGTAATCGGAACCGTCGGCCGGGACGACAACGCACCCATCGCCCAGCAGGCAGGCTGCAAGGAGGTGTTGAACTACCGCTCGAAGCGTCTCGTCGAGGATCTGCTCGACCTCACCAACGGGCGCGGCTTCGACCGGATCGTCGAAGTCGACGCCGCCGCCAACATTGACACCGACAGCCGCGTGATCGCCACCAACGGCACTATCGCGGTCTACGCCACCGACTCGGGACATGCTCCGACCATTCCGCTGTGGCGCCTGATGAACAAGAGCGTCAACCTGCGCAACGTGCTGCTCTACAACCTCCCGCACAGCGAACACCGCCTCGCCGCAGACGATCTCAACCGCTGGATCGCCCGCGGCGACCTGACCCCGCGCATCGGCCGACGCTTCCCGCTTCGCGACACCGCCCTCGGCCACCAGGCCGTCGAATCCGGCACCGGCGGCGGCAACGTCGTCATCGACGTCGTCGACCCTCACACCGAAAGCTGAGACATGGCGCGTACCTTCACCATCCCCAACGTCGACACCGTCACTTACGGCGACGGGGCATTCGACGACGTCGCCGACATTCTGCGCGCCCACGGGGGACGACGACCCCTGGCCATCATGTCGGGGTCCCTAGCCGGAACCGAGGTCGAACAATCCCTGCGCGACCAGTTCGGCGACGCGCTGGTGGGCGTCCACTCCGACACCCCGCAGCATGTGCCGCGCGCCGCCGTCTTGCGGGCAGCGGCGAAGGCGCGGGAGGGTGGCGCCGACAGCGTGATCAGCATCGGCGGCGGCACCCCCATCGACTGCGCCAAGGCCGTCGCCATGTGCCTGGCGGCGGGGATCACCGAACCGGCAGGCTTCGAGCACTACCGGGTGCGCTTTACCTACCCCGATGTCTACGAAGTGCCCGACATCCCCGGTCCGCTCGTCCCGCACCTTGCGGTACCGACCACCTTGTCTGGCGGCGAACACACCGGCCTGACCGGCGTCACCGACGAACTCACTCATGAGAAATGTGCCTACAGCGCACCGGGTTTGACCCCGGTCGCAGTCGTGCTGGACCCCGACGTGGCAGCCCGCACACCCGGATGGCTGTGGGCGGCCTCGGGAATTCGGGCGCTCGATCACGCCATCGAGGGCATCCTGTCCGCCCGAAGCATGCCGATCGCCGACGCCCTCGGCGGCGAAGCGCTTCGGCTGCTGTCGGCCAACCTAGTGCATAGCACTGAGAACCCTCATGATGCCCACGCGCGGACCAATTGCCTGCTGGGCAGCTGGTTGTCGATCTTCGCCGCGACCAACGTGGGGATGGGGTTGTCCCACGGCATCGGCCACCAACTAGCCGCCGAGTTCGACATGACCCACGGCGTGACCTCGGCCATCATGCTGCCGCATGTCATGGCGTTCAGCGAAGCGCTGACCCGCCCGCAGCTGCGCCGTATTGCCGAGGCGATGGGTCGCGACACCCGAGACCTCGACGACGCCGAGGCCGCACGCCAAGCCATCGCTGCCGTCCGCGATCTGGTCGCCCGACTCGGCGTGACCGACACCATCTCCGCGGCCGGAGGACACCGCGAGGCGCTACCCGCACTAGCCGAACGCATCATGGGCGATTCCGCTGTCGCGGCGAGCCGTCGGCCCGTCACCCGAGACGACGTCCAGCGCCTCCTCGAAGCGGCATGGTGACCCACACGCCCCACCCGGCAGCACAGCACCGAAAGAATAGGATCCCGATGCGCCTCCACAGCAATGACCACGTTGGTGTCACCCTGCACGACGAGGTCCTGACGGCAACGTTGCGCCGCGGCGACGTCGGCAACGGCATGGATCGGGTCTTCGCTGATTCCCTCATCTCATTCGCACACGACCTCGTCGAGTGCACCCAGGCTGGAAGTGTGCGGGTCGCCGTGCTCCGCAACGAGGGGTTCGGGTTCTGCGTCGGCGGTGACCTCACCCACTTCAGCAACGCCACCGATCTCCCCGGCGAGCTGCGATACGTGGCCGAGACCATCCACGAAGCCCTCAAGGTGCTGGTCACCGCGCCCGTACCCGTCGTCACTGTCGTCGATGGAGTCGCAGCCGGCGGCGGAGTCGGGCTGGCACTCGCCGGCGACATCGTCGTCGGCACCCCCGCCACCAAATTCAAGATGTCGTACACCAGCGTCGGGCTGAGCCCTGACTGTGGCGGATCCTGGTTCCTCACCCAGCGCGTCGGCTTGGGCCGAGCGTTGGAGATCACGCTCACTGACCGCACGGTCGGCGTCGAGGAGGCTGAGCGGATCGGGCTCGTTGGACCGGTGTGTCCGCCCGACGCCGACCTCGACCACGCAGTGCACGCGCTCACCGCCCGCCTGGCAGCCATGGGAACCGACTCTCTGGCAACCACGAAACGTCTGCTGCGCTCCAGCGTCACAACAGATCTGACCGATCACCTCGATGAAGAGGCCCGCCAAATCACCCGCCTGAGCTCAACCCCAGACGGTGCCGAGGGCGTGCGCGCATTCTTCGAGAAGCGCCGCCCCACGTTCCGCTGACCCCTAGGGTGGGATGCGAGCCGAGCGAACTCCGCACACCCGCCATCACCGGCATCAATGCGCCCGTGCCACGAATCGACTATCGGAGCGTATGGATGCCGGCGAGGATCAGGTCGATGCCGGCGAGGTATTGCTCGCGGTCATCATGCGTGGCGATCTGGTTTGCCTGTTGATGCACGAACGGGTAGCTCGCTGCGTCATGTCGCTGTGTCCAGCGGGCGGCGAGGCCGGCGAGAAATTCTGGTCGATCTGTCGCGCGCAAATGCAGTCGGGCGCCTGCGGCGTATTGCGCGGCCAGACCAACCATGTAGCCCATGAGTGTGGTCGCGCAGTTGAACTGCGCGAGGTTGGGCACCCCGAGCGCCTGTAATTGTCGGCCGATGCCTTCGAACACGTGCAAGATTGCCGGCTGCCAGGGCTCACGTGCGAGCTGGGTACCTACCCAAGGATGTGTGTTGAAGGCATCGAACACACCGAGGGCGATGGCTCGGATGGCCTGCTGCGGGTCCGTCTCGCCGGCTCCTGCCGTCACGGCGTGGGCGATGACGTAGTCGGTGGCCGCTGCGAGTAAATCGTCCCTGTTGGCCACGTGCCAATAGATCGCTCCCGCCCCCGTTTCCAAGCGGGCCGTAAGCGCCCGGAAGGTCAGAGCATTCTCTCCCTGGGTGTCGAGGATCTCGATCGCGGCCGCGACGATTCGCTCCTTGGAGAGCGCGTCAGAGCGTCGGTGCCGTCGCTGCGCCGTGTTCACCATGGGGAACAGTTTGACATGACTGGAACTATGTTCCACGATTCCGACTAGAACATTGTTCCATTCGGGAGGTTGTGGTGACGACATCTGTCACGATCGTTGGTGCAGGCCTTGGTGGCCTCACCCTGGCTCGGGTCCTGCACGTGCACGGCATCGCTGCCACGGTCTATGAGGCGGAGCCCTCGGCAGAGGCCCGTGCGCAGGGCGGCCAACTCGACATCCACGAACACGATGGCCAGGTTGCGCTGGCAATGGCGGGACTCACCGACGAGTTCCGCGCGATCATCCATCAAGGTGCCCAGGCGTCGCGCGTGCTTGATCGGCACGGCACGGTGCTTCTCGAAGAGCCTGATGACGGCAATGGCGGCCGACCTGAGGTGTTCCGGGGAGACTTACGGCGGATCTTGCTCGACTCGCTGCCCGGCGGGACGGTCAGGTGGGGACACAAAGTTGTCGACGTCCATCCCGCCGGCGACTGCCGACAGACTCTGACCTTGGCGGACGGATCGACAGTGACCACGACCGTCCTCGTCGGCGCCGACGGCGCCTGGTCGAGGGTGCGGCCGCTGCTGTCGGCCGCCGCGCCGGAGTACGCCGGTACCACCTATATCGAGACCTATCTGCACGACCCCGATAACCGGCACCCAGCGGCGGCTGCGCTGGTAGGTGCCGGCGCAATGTACGCGCTCGCCCCAGGACGCGGCATCGCCGTCCATCGCGAGCCCGAGGCCCTCCACATCTACGCGCAACTGCGCTGTTCGGTGGACTGGATCCGTACGGTCGACTTCACCGACACCGCTACCGCGACGGACCGGGTGGTCGCCGAGTTCACCGGTTGGGCGCCGGAACTCACAGCGCTGATCACCGAGGCGGACACGCCTCTCGTTCCGCGCCGCATCGTCGCACTCCCTGATGAGCACCGCTGGGACCGCGTGCCCGGGGTGACCTTGATCGGAGACGCCGCCCACGTGATGGCGCCCTCCGGAGATGGCGCCAACCTGGCGATGGTCGACGGCGCCCAACTTGGGCTCGCGATCGCCGCGCAACCGGACGACGTCGAGGCGGCTTTCACCGCCTACGAGCAAGCACTGTTCCCGCGGTGTAAGCAGGCCGCCACGGCGGCGGGCCACATCGTGGAGCTCATGCTCGGTGACCGCGCACCCTTCGGGCTTGTCGAGTTTTTCAACGACGGCGCAAGGCGATGAGGCGCGCACACGCTCTGACGCTCAAGGCCGACGAGGCCATGATCTGGCAGCCCACATGGACCCAGGCCATTACCGACTTCCGCCGCGAAGATGTCGAGCCGCCTTTCGACGACGTGACCGTTCGTATGACTGTGCCTGCCAGCATAGGCGGCAGCCAGATTCGAGCGGAGTTCAGCAATCGCTTCGCGGACAAATCAGTGCAGATTGGACGGGTTGCGATCGGGGTCGGTAACCAATCCGTTGAAACGGCGTTCGATGGACTGCGGTCGACGGAGATTCCAGCCGGCCAGTCGCGGTGGACCGATCCGATCGAGCTGACCGTCGGGCACGCAGACGACATTGTCGTCGATCTCTACCTGCCCGAACCGACGCCGTACGCGTCGGCGAACGGGTTCACGTTCGACCGATCACGACCCGGCGACTTTGCCGGATCTCGCAATTTCCCACTTGGAGTATCTAATCCAGCGCGGGTCGGCGAGTCGCCGGAGCCTGGTATCAGCAGCGCTGGCGTTCAGGCCAGCCCCGATGGGACCGGCTGGTCACTGCCTTCTGGGGGCCCGTTCTTGCGTACCATCGAGGTCGCCGGAGTCAAGGCCAAGGCGGTAGTCGTCTGCCTCGGCAGCTCGACCACTGCCATGGGCTGGCCACAGTACACCGCCGCACTTCTTCCCTCCGACGCCAAGATCGCCGTCCTCAACCGGGGTATCGCCGGCAACAGGATCCGCCTTGACGCACCGCAGCAGACCCCGTCGTGGGGCCGATCCGGGCTGTCCCGATTCGATGAGGACGTGCTCGCAACCCGGGGGACCACCCACGTGGTCATCGCCTACAACAGCAACGATTGGGGCCTGCCGGGCAGGGTGACACCGCTCGACGAAATGCCGACCCTCGAGCAGTTGATCGCCAGTTACCAAGAGCTCGTCAATCGAGCCCACTCGGCCGGAGTCACAGCCATTCTCGCGACCGTCACACCACTAGACCCCGAGCTGGCACAAGACCCGAGTCGAGAGGGTTTCCGCCTCGCAATCAACCACTGGATCCGAACAGCGCCTTACAGATACGTCGACTTCGACGCGGCAATCCGGTCCGAATCCGACACCTCACGTCTGGAAAGCACATTCGCAGCCCCAGACCAGACGCACCCCAATGTCAACGGCCAGAGACGCCTCGCGCAAATGATGGCCGACAACGTTATCCGACTGCAGATTTAGACAGAGCCGACTAATGCGCTGGACTCACATATCTCGGCGAGTCGTATCGCCGTGGGCGGACGGACCAGTCACTGTTAACGCCCTGACGGAAAGTGGGTTTGAACGCCTAACCCAGATGGCCTACCCAGTCGTCGACTGTGGTGGGCGCTCCTAGACAGCCGCCTTCGCGGTGGACGAGCAGGCTTTCCTCGAATTCAAGGACACCGGTGAATGCGACGCACTGCTACAGCAGCCTGGTCTGCGGCACGCCTGCGGTCGACCCCCTAGCGGACTGACGGGCACATCCGAGGCTTTGTGCAGGCGCTTCCCGGTGTTGGAAGCGCTGTAGACGGTCGAGGCAGCGTGGCGCGCCGTCATCGCCACTGTGATCGGAAGGCATCCGCTCACGCAACTAAGGCCCCGGCCGCGGGCGCACATCCGATCTCTGAGTGAGAGTGACTCGCAACTCATTCCTCGGACGGTCTCGACGTCCACAGGGCGTCCAAGGCTGCGGTCAGAATCGGGCTCCTGAAATCTTGGTCGCCCGGGATGTTCGAAATCGAGGCGACGAATGCCAGCACCTGCTCCGCCGTAAGGTCCTCGCGAAGCTCACCGGATCGATGAGCGGCCTGCACTAGCAACTCGGCTGCCCCGACAACGCGGGCGAAGCCGGTACGGAAGACCGGACTGGTCTCCCCCACTAGTTCGAGCAATTCGCCAGCCAAGACGCGCTTGTTCAGAAAATAGCTGTAGAAGCGACGTAACCACGCCGCCAACCTCGCCCCCGCGGTCGCACCTTCGCACGTTTCGGCCGCGTGGCAGATCGCGGCAATTTCTTCGCCGTAGAGGGCTTCGAGCAGAGCGCGACGATCGGCGAAGTTGCGGTAGAGCGTCGCTGATCCGATCTTGGCTCGCCGTGCGATCTCGGCCATCGATGCATCAGCGTCAGGGTCGGCAAAGGCCGCTTGGGCCGCCGCGAGGATCTTTTCACGATTCCGCTGCGCATCAACCCTGCGGCTCACAGCTTCGTTCTGCGCCAAGCCTTTTCCCTCTGATTCCGCGTTACGTCGACAAACGGGGACGGTGTCCGTATTGTCGAAGTGGGCACCCCGCCCACTTCGACAATATCTGATCCTTCGTAGCTTTCAGCACAGTTGCGCCAAACAGAGGAGAGCGCCCGATGGCCAACGACACCTCGGACACCGACACCGTGACGGACCGGCGGACCGCCAGCCTGTCGACGCGACCCGTGGTGCTACCCGTGCCCGACCGCGGTGATGATCTGCAACTGCGCGTCACCGCTCCGCTGGAGGGCCGCGACCTACCAGTGATCCTGTTTTCGCATGGCTTCGGCTTCTCGATGGACGCGTACGGTCCCTTGACCGACTTCTGGGCCGGGCACGGGTTTGTCGTCATCCAGCCCACCCACCTGGACTCCGCCACACTTGCGCTGGCACCGGACGATGTACGGGCACCGCGGATCTGGCGCCAACGAATCGAGGACTTGGTGCACATCGCCGACAAGCTCGATGCAGTGGTCGATGCTGTTCCCAGACTCTCCGGTCGGGTGAGGACCGACCAAATCGCCGTCGCCGGACACTCTTACGGCGCCACCACGGCCAGTGCGCTACTCGGGGCGCGAGTCCTGCCTCCTGCAGGCCACGCAGACGAGGACTTCACCGATACGCGGATCTCTGCCGGCGTCCTGTTGTGCTTGGCCGGATTGGCTGGCCATGACCTGACGCCGCTCGCAACCCAGATGTTTCCATTTATGAATCCTGACTTCGATCGCATGCGCACCCCCGCGCTCATCGCGGCCGGCGATGCCGACCAGTCGCCGCTGTCGACGCGCGGGCCAGACTGGTGGCAGGACGCATACCGCCTCAGCCCCGGCAGCAAGAGCCTGCTCACATTGTCCGGCGCCGACCACGCCTTGGGCGGAATCCATGCGTACGGGACGGTCCCGCAGTCCGCGTCGGACAATCCGGCCACCGTGACACTCGTGCAGCGGATGACGACAGCATACTTGCGCAGTGCCCTAGCCGTCGATGAGACCAGTTGGCCCTCAGCACAAGACCAGCTGGCCGATGACCCTGCGCCGGTCGGCGGACTGGTTGTCCGGTGAACCGCAGGCGTCCGCGCGTCAGAGCAACGACGCCAAGGGAGCGCAGTCGATTCGCGTCCCGCCGTCTGACGATCGAAAGGTACGTCTATACGCGGTAGGGGTGGTCTGGAGGAGTCGCCGAAAATGCAGGCGCAGGTTGGCCGCCGTCCCAAGTCCACAATCTTGGGCTACTCGCTCAACCGAGAGATCCGTCGACTCCAAAAGTTCTCGCGCACGCCCGATCCGCGCATTGAGGAGCCACTGCAACGGGGTGGTGCCCGTCTCCTGGGTGAACCGTCGGATGAAGGTGCGCTGGGTAAGCCCGGCGTGCCGCGCCAGCACGCGCAGGGCGAGCGGTTGATCCAGTCGTGCCAGTGCCCACTCCCTCGTGCAACTAAGCGAGTCAGCGCCCACCGACGGGACGGGTGCGGGAACGAACTGCGCCTGGCCGCCGTCACGGTGTGGAGCAGCCACCAGGGCGCGGGCGATCTCGCTAGCGGTCGCGGCTCCGAGGTCGCGGCGCACTATGTGCAGGCACAAGTCGATGCCACAGGACACTCCTGCTGAGGTCAGTACATCGCCCTGGTCGACGTAGAGCACATCGCGACGGACTGTGACACGGGGGAACTCAGTCTCAAGCTCATCGATGTGTTGCCAATGTGTCGTGGCCTCAAGGCCGTCCAGGATTCCCGCCGCTGCCAACGCGAACGCACCGGTGCAGATGGAGACCACCCGGCTACCCCTGTCTCGGGCCAGACGAAGCATCTTGAGTACCCGTTCGGCAGGCCGGTGCACCGGAGCGAAACCTGGCACGATCACTGTCTCCGCGGAGCGGAGAGGGTCGAGGCCCGCGGTGGGCACGACGCCGAACCCTGCTGTGGTGGTGACTGTTTCGGCCACGGCGCACACCGTGAGCTCATAGGGAGTAGACGGGCGATGCTGGAAGATCTGCGCCGGGATCGCTAGATCCAGCGGAGTAACACCGTCCAGCGCCAGAACCGCGACGCGATGCGCTGCCATGGCAAGATTCTATCGAAGTTTGGGATTATTGACACTGGCCAGGTCAGCCGCACAACACCCAGACTGAAGTAGTGAACGAGCCGAGCGCAGCAGAGCTGATCGCGTTGCCGGACACTGTGCTTGCTCACGAGATCCTGCATCTGATTCGCCGCGTGCATACGCCGTCGGTGTTCAACCACAGCTTGCGCACGTATCTGTTCGCGCGGCTGATCAGCGTTCGACTCGGCCTTGCCAACGGTCGAGACTACGAAGACGATCTGTTGTTCGCGGCATGCACTATGCACGATCTCGGAGTTGCCGCGGACGGCCCGCACAGACAGCGCTTCGAAGTCGAAGGTGCCGATCGGGCCATTGAATTCCTGTCCTCACGCGGAGTCACCGGGCAGGACTGCGACAGTGTGTGGCAAGCGATCGCCCTGCACACCTCGCCGGGAATCGCTGAACGCCGCGGTGCACTGTGTGTCCTTGTCCGCGAGGGTGTCGCGGTCGACTTCGGTGGCCCGTTGGGCGACAAGCACGTCAGCAGCGTCACCGACGAGCAGGCAACCACCATTCACGCCGTTTATCCGCGGTTGAACATGATCGGCTCTCTGATCGACGAGATCGTGGCGCAGGCCGCGAAGGATCCGGCGAACGCGCCGCGGTACTCGGTCCCCGGGGAATTCGTCCGGGAACGCAAAATGTTCGGCCATACCCGTCTGGAGCGCGCAGCCCGCTCATCATCCCGATGGGACAGCTAAGACCGGCGATAAACCGTCGTTTACCGACCAAATTCACCACCCCTGCTTTAAAAGGAGCTTCAATGACATTCCAGGCCATCGAGATACCCGAGAATTCGGCCGTGTTCGGCGAGACCCGGAACGCGTTCACCCGCTTCGGATATTCGGCTGCAGTACGCTCACACGGTCATCTGTTCATCTCGGGCACGATCGGGCGTCGAGCCGACGGATCCATTGCCGACACCGTCCAGGAGCAGACCGAGCTCGCCTTGACTCGTATTCACGAGATTCTGCGCTTAGCCGACCTCACGCCTGCCGCACTCGTCGACGTGGTGAGCTATCACGTGGACATCCACCACCACCTCGCAGGCTTTCTCGAGGTGAAACAGCGCCTCGTCGAGGCGCCCTACCCCGCGTGGTCGATGATCGGTGTCAGCGGCCTGGCCGTTCCCGGACTCCTGGTCGAGATCCGCGCCACGGCCGCTTACCCGTAGCCATCCGAATGTCAGTGTTGATGAACACATGATCAGCTCGGGTAACGCACCGGGCGAACCCGGTGAAGGTGGTGACGTCGCGGACCTGGGTGGAGTCCGACCAGAGCATCGTGCCGCCCGAGCGCAGTCACGCCTTCGCCGCATCAGAGCTCCGCAAGCCTTGCCTGTCGGTTAGCGTGACCGTGAGGCTCAGGCTGTCAGTGCGACATCGGGTGGTGTGGTGCATGTTTCTGTCGAATGGCGCGGCCAAACAGCCATCCGTAGAGGCGGGTCGACAGCCACCGCGGCGTGAAGTATCTGCTCATGACGTCCGCGATCTTGTTGGAGGTACCGGGTATGACGTGGGAACGTTTGCCCACATTCTTCAGCGCGGCAGCTGCGACTCGCGAAGGATTCATCACCGATGCTCCGGCCACATCAAGTCCTGCTTTTGCATGACCGTCGGTGCGCGTCGGCCCTGGGGACACCACCAGCACGTCGACGCCGGTTTCCTTCAATTCGTAGTTCAAAGCCTGTCCCAGCGACAGAACGTAGGCCTTCACTGCTGCGTAGTTCGCTAGAAACGGTATCGCGCCTGCGGCGATGGTCGAAGACACCAAGATTATCGCCCCCCGCCCTTGTCCCACGAACATTCGTCCGAACTGGTGCGCCAGCCGCAGAGGCACTGCACCATTAAGGGCCAATACATCGAGCTCATCCTGAAGCGAATGGTCGAGAAAGGCTCCCACAGAAGAGATTCCGGCATTGGCAACTACGATCCCCACGTCGAGATCGCCAACTTCACTGTACAGTTGCTCCACTGCGCCGTCGGCTAGCAAATCGAGCACGATCACGATGGTGGTGATTCCGTGCGCGCGTGACAGCTCGGCAGCCAGCGCCTCGAGACGGTCTTTGCGGCGCGCCACGACAACGAGGTCCATGCCGGCCGCGGCAAGCTGACGGGCGAACTGCTCGCCGATGCCCGAGGACGCCCCTGTGACGATGGCGTATTGCCCATAACGAGAGCGGAGATTCGTCATAGTGATTCCTGCCTGCGATGTAGCTCACCAGTAACCGGAGTGATGGCACTCTGTGCCATCACTGGATGGTACGGCACTACGTGTCATCATGTCGCGCTGGCAGGCCTAAACTTGCGAACATGAGTCGGTGGGAACCTCATGCGGCCGAGCGATTGGGCTTGGCAGCGGTCGAGTTGTTCGCCGAACGCGGGTACGACAACGTCACGGTCGTCGAGATCGCCGAACGTGCGGGATTGACGAGACGTACTTTCTTTCGTCACTTCACCGACAAGCGCGAGATTCTCTTTCGGGGCCAGGACGCTTATCGCGAGATGTTCGCCACTGCCATCGCCAGCGCGCCCACCGGGGCTAGCCCGTTGGAGGCGATTGGGGTAGCACTGACGGCGTTCGCCGCAGGGTTCGACCAGGACCGCCGTGAATTCCTGGCCATGCGTCAAGCGGTCATCAACGACAATCACGATCTGCGGGAACGCGACCTCCTCAAGACCAACACGCTCACCGCCGCGATGGCCACTGCACTCACCGATCGAGGGGTCGAACCGTTCGCGGCGAAACTCGCCGCCAACATCGGCGCTCTCGCCCTCGGCGACGCCTTCAACGAATGGCTGCAACCGACAAACCGGGAGTCCATGGCTATTCTCGCCGAACAGGCGCTACGCAGGCTGTGTAGAGCGGCCGCTGAGCTGAGCTGAGCTGAGCGACGCTGTAGCGGTGATTCGCACTCGCGCACCACTACCGGGTCCTACTCATACAAAGCTGGACACGGTTACCGAGCGGAACTGGGGCCGAGGCCTCGGCTGGGCCGGTACGTGGAATTCGTCGCCACCAGACGCGGGATGGCGGCGTCGCTTCGCCCGATACTCGAGCTGGTTCAAGTGGTTCGCCCATCCGGCTCGGCCCACAAGGTGATCGCCAAATCGCTCGTCGACTCCCGTCGGCGGCGCCAAGCATCATGTCAGGCCCAGGCTTGCCGCGCTGAATAGCACGGTGGAGGCGTTGAGCCGCGTCGGGTGAGACGTCAGCATCTGCTTGGTGAAATCGGCAGCGCTCGGGTTCTCATTGAGTAGACGATCGGCTTGCTCGATGTATCCGATGGTGTCGGTTAAGGCGCGGCTGTCGTCTGGTGCGTCCGCGCGGCGATGCGCAGCGATGACGATCTCCGGGCGAAGGGCTTGGACTTCTTTCAGCGTGGATATCCACTCCTGCCGCTTCTCGTGGTCGGTGTTCACGAGAGCGCAGTGCACGTCGTTGTACGCGATGTCGCCCACGATTACGGCTTTGAGCTCAGGCAGGTGCACGTAGGACGAGTCGACATGATCAGACTGGCCGGTCGCGACGACGACCACGTCGTGGCCCTCGAGATCGAGCCTGTCACCACCGAGAATCTCAGGCACGACGACGGTCGAGGGGAGGGTGTCGACGAACATCGCGGAGTAGAGCGACAATTCGGCACCGGAGAGCCTCTCGTTCGCGATGTGGCGAACCGTGGCCTGGGTGGCCACCACCCGAGTGACCGGAAATCGATCGAGAAGGGTTGCGACACCGAGATAGTGGTCGAAGTGACAGTGCGTGATGAATACGGTGGTGAGTGTTTTGCCGGTGGACTCGACCCAGTCCGCTAACGCCTTCGAATCCACGAGGGTGGGAACTGTGTCGATCAATATCGCCTCCCGTTCACCGGCGAGCAACGTCACCGACGTGGGCGGGAACGTCCATCCTCCTTCTGGGGCGTCGAAAGGCAGGTGAGGCTCGAGCGGACGCTGCGGAGCAGTGAAGGTTTGCAAACTCAGTTCATCGCTCATTGATGATTCCTGACGATGGGCGCGGCGATTTCGGACTTCGGGATGATGAACACCATCCTCGTTCTTGACCGGTAAGTCAAGAACAACCGGCAAGCTTGGCTGATGAAAGGTCCAATTGGCGGCTGTGTTTCAACTCCGTCACGTGAATGACACCTAGTGATGGCGCGGCAATTCGGACATGGTCGCGCTGAGATCAGAGAAGGTCGACGGTCGCGTCGACGACCCGAGCGAGCCGCGCTCGCCCTGGCTCCACACGCGCCAACGCGTGCAGACCCGTTACGGTGCTGAGTAGCATGCTCGCCGTGTTCGCCGGCTGAACGTCGGACCGAATATCGCCGTCGCGTTGTCCGCGCTCAATCAATGCGCGGAAGGCGCTTTCGGTTCGGCTGAACATGTCGAGCACCTGGTCGGCGACCTCCGAGTCTGTTCGCCCGAACTCGACTGCGCTGTTGGTGGCGAAACAGCCGCGACGGTCTGGCTTTTCGAGGTCGGTCTTCACCATGTACCGCAGCGCCCGCCGCAGAACGTCTTTGGCTGGACCTGGGCTCTCCAAAATCTTTGCCACGGATCGGACCCGTTGGTCCAGGTAGCGTCGAAGCGCGAGGTCGTAAAGTTGGCGCTTGCCGCCGAAGGCGGCGTACATGCTGCCCTTGCCGATCTGCAGATGCTCGGCCAGTTGTTGAGGCGTGGTAGCGCCGTAACCCCGACCCCAGAACAGTTCCATCGCCAAGTCGACCGCGGCTTCTGGATCGAATTCCTTCGGTCGTCCCACTCAGTGATTCTAGCAGCGGCTCTTGACCCGTTCTTCAAGAAGCTGCTCTGGCGATCTGCCGTGTATCGATGCCGCGGGTTAGGTGGCCATGGTGGTCGATGCACATACCTTGGCCGCCATGGCCTGGGCCGGCGACCGCCATCGATCTACCCCGTAGGGGTAAACCGCATGCCGCAAGCAGCAGCCCCATCGACCGCTTCACGTAGACCGTGGTGGTGCAGGCGCCCGCTCGGAAGGCGTCCGCACTAACTAGCTTCTGCCCGGCGGAACCACCAATTCGGACATACGCAGGGCGATCTCGCGTTGAAGCATCGGCACCCGACCGATCACTGCCAGGCCGAAGTTCCGCAGATGTCGCCCCGCACCGGTCCGCACGGTGACCAGGCGTGTGAACAGATCAGAGAACCGAATGACCGCCGCCGCGACAGGACGGCGGTGCCGCTCGTATTCATCCAGTGCAGTGAGGCTGCCCTCGAGCGCGCTGCTGGCTAGTGCCGCCAACATGACTGCGTCTTGGATTCCGGTGTTCATGCCCTGGCCTCCCGCCGGGCTGTGTACGTGTGCGGCGTCCCCAGCGAGTAGCACCCTGCCTCGCCGATAGCTCGCGGCGAGCCCATGACCGACCTGGTACCTCGACACCCACGCGACCGCGTCGATGCGCGCCGACGTCGTCGCCCGCATGTGTACCAGGTGTTCTAGCTCGTCGCGTGTCGGCGGTGCTGCCGCTGTCGGAGAATCAGTGGTGATGATGCGCTTCTTCCCGTCGGGAAGGGTCTCGATCACCATCATCCCTTCGGGCGATAGGAAGTTGTGGATCTCCCCACCGTCAAGATCGGAGATCATGTCAACGTCGGCGAGCAGAAACTCGCCGACGTAATCGGACCGCACGAACGCGATCCCGGCCGCCGTCCGCACCGCACTCTTGCCCCCATCGGCACCGACGACGAGTTGGGCCCGAATCACATGCGGACCACCGTCGGGGTCGAGCACGTCAATGTCGACATGCCCAGGCGCTTGGCGCAGCCCGGTGAACGTCCACCCGTAGCGAACCTCGCCGCCGACAGCATGCAGACGCTCTTCGAGGACCTGTTCGGTGCGCCACTGCGGGACTATGAGCATAAAGGGATACGCAGTGGGGAGATTGTTGAAAGGCAACCGTAGCAGTACTTTTGATGCGTCGCGAAAGGCGAACGATGACGCGCGCCGACCGCTGGCCAATAGCGCCTCAGTGACGTTCAGCTCCTCGAGCACTTCCAGAGTGCGAGCGTGAATCATCAGGGCACGCGATGTGGAGGTGTCTCTGGACGGCCGCCGATCCAGGACTAGAACGCTGACTCCGCGCTGGCGCAGCGAGATTGCTACGGCCATTCCCGCGGGGCCGCCACCGACCACAAGAACCGTCGCCGTCATGTCCGTCATGCGTTGTTACCTGGGCCGTCGTTATAAACAGCGAATGCACTTCGCTCAAGGGTCCGGGACGGCTTGGGTGCCAATATCGATCCAATCCCATGCAGGGGCAGTCCTCCCTGCCGAAGCTGGCACATTCGTCATCCGATCTGATCACTGTTCACATTTAAATGCACCATAACACCAACGGCTGAGTGCTGCTTAGCCAGTCTAATTGGTAGTCCGGCACCATCGGTGTCAAGCTGAGGTTGCCGCTGTTGCCAAGGGGGATCCTGCTCACCTGGCGCCTAGCTTGGGTGGCTGCCACCTTGGGTTGAGGCTCCTCCGTTTTCGCGACGCCGGGCTTGACCGACCGGCCGACGTTTCCTGGTAGGACGGCAGTTTCGGAATCCATCCGTAGCCAAGGTTGGAATCCTGGCTTCGGCGGCACCGTGCGCGCCGTACCGCCCGCCCTTATCCGGGGCGCAGCGCCAGAGCGGGCATTAACCCGTGGTCGACCAAGCAATGCACTGTTTGGCTAGACGGCGGTCGTTCGGTCAAGATGGCTCGGTCGAGCAGGTAGCCGGGCAGCAGATCCCAAAGGTCATCATATTGGGCCGCGCGTTCGAGCTCGCCGCGACTGACGGCTCGACCAAATATGTCCGCCATCAGGACCTTTCGCTGATCGATAAGCTCGCGCTGTAATACCGCGTTCAACCGCGCGTTTCGAGACGCTTCGCCGGCCAGGGCTTGGATCCGTTCACGCTGGTTCGAGATCAGGCTATGCGGCCTCGGCTGCACGGTAGAACGCTCCGACGACTGATGAAATCCGCGCTGTATGGTCCCAATCTGTCCATCTGGACTGAGCCGCCTTCTTGATGGTCTCGGCAGCTTGATCCACCGAGATACCCGCCGCCCACGACCGCGTGGCTTCGGCCCGAAGGAACTGGAAGTAGTCGCGATAGGAAGCGAGGGTTTCCGGTGTGATCTCGCCGTGCCCCGGAACGGTGATTTCTGTTCCAACGCTGACCAATTCGTCAAGCAATCCGGTCCATCGCATGACGTCGCAATCCACATCGGTCGGCGAGATGAATGGTGCGAGAGGAAACATCTTGTGCTCCAACAAATCCCCTGTGAACAGCACGCGGTCGGCGACTGCGACAATCTGGTCGCCGGTACTGTGGGCGGGGCCAACTGACCTCAGACACACTCGGACTCCGCCTAGGTCGATCGCGGCCGACCCGACGTAAACGATGTCGGGATCGACAAACGTGACATCCTGCAGCTCCTCCGCGTAGACGGGGCCTGCAGCCCGAAGCATGTCCAGGTGCGCCTGCCCCTTGGTGCGCATCTCGTCGCGCTGAGCCGTGTTGCAGACGATGGTCGCCTCGCCCTTGAACGCCTGGGCACCAGAGGCATGCTCTGGGTGGAAATGGGTGGTAGTCAAGTACAACGGCCGACCACCGCCGAGCTCCCTCGCCTGGTTGAGCACGTAAGCCCCGCTACGCGGACCGAGCCCCGTGTCGACCACCAAGGCCGCCCGCTCCCCCACCACAATGCCGACATTGGGAACGAGTGGCGTCCGGCCATCTGGGATGACGTACACGCCCGGACTGATTTCGGTGGCCACGCCCCCAACTGTCGGCGGCACGGCGTCCGATACGGCTGGGGCGTCACCGGAAGCGGTGACAGAAGGCGACGGCGTGACAACGCACATCGGCTGGCTCCAATCTGAGCGCAGTTCACGTGACTCACAAATGTACCACACATCTGAACGCTGTACAGATTGAAGATGTTCACTGCTAAAGTGCCTGGGTGGCAAGACATCGCTACCACCACGGCCAGTTGCGTGAGGCTCTCTTGGCGGCAGCCGAGGAACTGGCCAAGGAACGCGGCGCCGAAGGCTGGTCGCTTCGCGAGGTCTCGGCGCGGGTCGGCGTCGCCCCCAGCGCGGCCTACCACCACTTCGATAGCCGCGGGGCGCTCGTCAGCGCATTGGCCGAACGCATACAGGCCAGCGCCGGGCAATACTTGGCGCTCTCCGTCTCCCGAGCCGACACCGACGATCCCGTCGCGCGACTAGTTGCCTACGCCCGCGCCTACGTTCGGTGGACGGTGGACAATCCCGGCCTCGCAGCGCTGGCGTTCGCCGCGAACCGCGGCTCGGGGATTAGAAATATCGTCACTCCCCATCCTTACGACATCTTGGTCGAGGAATTGGATTCGCTGGTCACCAAGGGACTTCTGGTCTCCGATGCGCGCCCGGGTGCGGAGTTTGCGGTATGGGCCGGGGTGCACGGCTTGGCGATGCTGTCCGCGGAGGGCATGATCCGCCATCGGAACCGGCGCACCACCGACCTGGAGGCTGAACGGCTGGTACGAGCGATACTGTCGGGACTCAGCGCGCCCACGACCCCGCCGTTCAATGCGGCATCGGTGACCGCTCCCCACGTGGAACGTCTCGCCGCACAGGGCCGCGCTATCAAGACGCCAGCACCGTGAAGCGACCTTCTGTCCTCGTGCAATTCACGAACCATCACGTCGTGCCGACAGGAGTGTAATGAGTAGTGACAGGACCGGCGGGACTCGTGCGTCGATGACCGACGTACCCGAGACCTATGTGGCGGGCGCTACCGATCCCGCTGTATCCGGCAGGCCAGTCGAGGTATCCGATGGCGTTTTCATCATCGGCGACAACAGGATCCCATTCGTTCCCAATGTGGGAATCGTGGTAGGCGCCGACGCCGCACTAGTCATCGACACTGGGATCGGGCCCGACAACGGCCGCATAGTGCTCGACCATGCACGACGACTGGCCGGCCGGCGTCGGCTGTACTTGACGGTTACGCAGTTTGATCCAGGGCACGGATTCGGTGTCCAAGCGTTCAAAGATGCAGCCACCGTGATCTACAGCGATGCCCAACGCGACAGGTTGCGTCTAGACGCGGACTCCTTCGTGCCCACGTTCCGCTCTCTGAGTCCCGATGTTGCTGCCCGGCTGGAGGGCCTCGACCTCATCGACTGTGACATATCCTTCGGCCGGCGCCTAGACATCGACCTCGGTGGCATCACAGCCACGCTGCGGCAGTGGGGCCCCGCGCATACCCGCGACAACCAGACAGTGCACGTCGGTCAGCGGGTCCTCTTCACCGGCGACTTGTGTGAGACCAGAATGTTTCCGATCCTTCCGTATTTCCCACCATTCGATAAGTACTTCGACGGACGGAGATGGATCGATGCGCTTGACCGGCTCATCGCCGAGAGACCTGACATTGTGGTGCCGGGCCACGGTGAAGTAACCGACGTGCAGCAGCTCGTCGCCGTCCGCGACTACCTGCGCTACGTAGGCGAACTCACCCGATTGCTCTGGCTGGATGACGTCCCGGCGCAGGAGATTTCGACCGTTGTCGCACAGCAGGCCCGCACCATCTGGCCCGGTTGGGACGGCCCTCGCAACATCCGGTACGCAGCGCGGGCGTTCTACGAGCAGTTCGAACGGGAGAAATGACAGCTGGCAAACTAGTCTTGCGTCAGATTATCTGACCTCGTAGTATTTCCTCATGTCGAAACTCCCCCAGCCTGCCGCCTGGTCACAGCCCCTGCCCGACGCACACCCCCCGTCGGATATGGCGATCTATCAGCTCCCCACCGGAACCTACGAGACCCGTGCAGCCTTCGCCGTCTGCGGCGGATCATTCAGCGACAAGCGGCAATTCGCAGCAACAGCCATCCTTGTGCAGCACCCCAAAGGCGACCTTTTGATAGATGCGGGTTTCGGCGCCGATGTGGCGGCGCACATCGCGACCCTGCCGCGGATCGCACGGGCTCCATACCAGGCGACCACGACGGTCAGCGAGCAATTCGATTCAGCAGGGTACGACCGTAATCGGCTACTCGGCGCGTTGGTAACGCATGCGCATTGGGACCACGTGAGCGGTCTCGACGAGCTCGATGTGCCGGTCTGGATTAATGCAGCCGAAACGCGTTACGCCGCTGAGGAATCAGATGGTGAGGTGTTTAGGATCGTATCGGCCGGCCGCAACATTCATCGCTACGACTTCGATTCGGGCCCGTATCTGGGCTATTCGTCCAGCTACGACGTGCACGGTGACGGTTCGGTGGTGGTCGCCTTCGCTGGTGGGCACACAGCCGGGTCTGTCGTCGTGTTCGTGACGGTGCCGTCTCGGAAGCGTTATGCCTTCATCGGCGATCTGACATGGCAGCTCGACGGGATCCGCAAGCGCGTTCAGCGACCCCGGTTGATGCGCAAAGTTGCCGACAGCGATCCCGAACAGACTCGACAAGGTCTTCTGCGCGCGATCGCGCTTGACAATGTCATGCAGATCGTGCCCTCTCACGACGTGAACGCCTACGACGGCATCCCCGTCTTCGCAGCCAGTTAGCATTCATGGCTGCACCGCTGTCGGTCGGAGCAGCGAGCAAGGAGCACAATGTTGTCCTATGCAGCGCCCGATGACACCGGCTTCCGTCTCGCCAGAGCCCGCCGAGCTCCAGCCAATGAGTCCGCGCCCGTCCGCTGACTCTGAAATCACCTGGCTCCTCCATCGGGCCGCACAGCGAATGCGCAACGCCACCGGCGAGCGTGCCGAAGAGCACGGCTTGCAACTGCGCGACTACATCGTGCTCACTGCCCTCAACCTGACGCCCAATCTGACGCAGGGAGAACTCGGCAAGGCCCTCGGGTTGGATAAGACAACGCTGATGAGTCAACTGGACAAGCTCGAGCGGATGGGTCTGGTGATCCGTCGGCATGATCCTCGCGACCGTCGCGCGCGGATCCCTCAAATCACCGATTCGGGGGAAGACCTACGCGAGAAGGTGTCCCAGGCCTGTCATCGCGTTGAACAGGCGGCCCTGCCGAACTTCACCGACGATGAGGTAAGGCTGTTCCGGCGCATGCTCATCGAAATCATCGGCGACAGCGACGATCCCGGGTCGTGTCTGTAAGAATCAGCAGCGTGTGACGCCATCGATCGCCAGCGCCCTCCGGCAGCCGCGGTGGGCGTGACCCGAGTAGCCATCAATCCAGTTCAGGACCTGGCCGACCAACCGCCCCGGCAGCTGGATGCCGTCGTGCACCGCGGCGTCCAGGCTCACCGCCTCCGTTGAACAAGGAGATGGCGCAGTTCGAGCTCGCTCGGCGAGGATCGGCAATGGCCCAGCAGATCCCACACCATCCGCTCGAGGTTCACAGCTGAGGTCTGTCGGGCGATCGGCGTTCACCTTCCTGCGGAACCATCTCGCCGGACCTATACGCGACTCGCCCGGGCCTAGACACTGCCTGCGCGCCGCGCATCGCGTTGCAGCGATGCGCTTTCAACCACCTCGCGCTGCATAATGCTCAGCTGCTCGCCAATTTTGACGCTGCCGGGACCTTCTTCGTTGAAGGGGGTTTCGACAGTATTGATGCAGATTCCCAGTGGTGTGGGCCAACCGCGGAGCGCGTGCACGATCGTCCTCAGCTGGTTGACCGCCGTGACGACACCCTGCCAACCCGCGCCGGTAGCGATACACCCGACCGGTAGCCCCTGAAAATACGGGCGGGCATCCTCACGAAGGTCTTCGGCGTAGTCGACGGCGTTCTTGACCAGCCCGGAGACACCGCCGTGGTATCCGGGCGAGGCCAGGACAACACCGTCAGCCTTGCGCAGTTCAGAGACCAGACGCAGCGCCCCCGGGCTCCGCTCGGCGCTGCGAGGGTCATACATCTCGAGTTCGCTCAGTTCGGCACCGCCGAAACACTGTGTTGTTGCGCCCGCCGCTTCGGCAAGGTTCAGCACCGCCCGCAACGCACGTTCGGTTGACGAGCCTAGCCGCAGGGTGCCACCGATTCCTACAATATGTACTGGTTGATCGATCACTGTCCCCACCATTGGCTCGATTGTCAGGCTTTGACCTTCTCCGGCGTATCGGCTGCAGCCGACTTACCCTGGTAGATAACCCATTTCATTCCAAAACTGCCGTGCAGCGGGATGGAACGGAACGCCCATGTGTGGAGTGTCTGCCGCCTCAACCACCATCTTTTCCAGGGGCAGTTCCTGCTGGTTAACCGGGCCGATGTTCCACGGGATGCCGTCCTTCCTGACTTCCATGGCCTGGCAGAACTTCCGCACCAGCAAGTCTGGAGCGTCAGCGCGCGCATAGATGGGCCAGCCGCTGAAGTCGATGGTGGATACGTCAGCCGGGAGTTGGCCATACCGCGCCTTCTCGATGACGGCCCGCTTGAACCCGATCGACTCCAGCTGCGCGAGACGTTCGGGGGCGATGTCGAGGAAGCGCAGGCCGGCGCCGACAGCAGCATTCGCCCAGATGAAAACGCCCTCCTCGAAGATCGCGTCATAGTGACCCTCAGAAGCAAGCTGGATGCGAGAAGGGTTTTTAGGGAACCCTATTGGAGGCATCTGCTGGTCATACGAC
Organism: Mycolicibacterium litorale; assembly: GCA_002007745.1. GTDB lineage: Bacteria > Actinomycetota > Actinomycetes > Mycobacteriales > Mycobacteriaceae > Mycobacterium > Mycobacterium litorale_A. Next base: position 6,006,908 of record CP019882.1, read on the forward strand.
ACACTGCCGCCCCAGTTCAGAATGTCTGAATAGCTGAAGCCGTGGACCTTCAACACCTGCTCTACCAGTTCGGTGGTGCAGAAATCCAATGACCCGCGGACCGACAGCTTCAACGGGTAGCGCTTTTCGCGGATGTCATCGAGCGATGTCAGACCTGACGCCTCGCTTACGGCAAATCCGAGTTGGTCGTCATGCGGCATAACCGCGATGAGCGCGACTTCCATCGGGTGGCTGAACAGGCCCTCTCCCCGGTGCGCCATACCTAGAATCGCGGACGGATTCATGATGGAGATGTCTAACTCGCGCTCGAAGACCTTGCGGATAGAGTCCGGGTGATTCGCCCCGAAGAACCGGTACGATCCGAGTTCATCACCGGCACTTTGCATTTGAATCGTAGTCTCACGATAGGGCCACTCGTCGTCGATGGTGAGGTAGCTTGCCACGCCAAGCATCAGCAGGGCGCGGATATTGACTGGGTCGACGGGGCCGAAGCCCGGTACGACAGAGGGCATGCCCCCTCTTTGATCGGCGCCGGCGCGTACGATGCTTTCACTGCGTTATCCATGTTCTCGCTTCTTTCCTGGTTGCCCAGAGCATCTAGCTGCCCGGAGCTTCATCAGTTATGGGGCATGCGTTGACGGTGTACTCAGCTCACCGTTGGGCGGGAAGAGACGGGATGCGCAAGAGACGTTCACAGTTCTCATACGCGATCTTGCGCTGGTCGACGTCCGAAAGCCCCATCCCGTCAAAGAATCCGGTCGTTCCTGTCATTGGCAAGATCGGGTAGTCCGTGGAGAACAGAATGCGTTCGACGGGCATGAACTCGAGGCAGTAGCGCAACTGTGCCTGGCTGAACATTCCGCTGGGGTGATGTACACGTTCTGCTGGAAATAGTCGATGAACGGACGGTCCAACTTTGTCACCCGTTGCGGTAGTTCGTGGTTGATGCGCTCCAAGAAGAAGGGCACCATTTCTCCCCAATGTCCCAAGATGAACTGCAGACGTGGGTACCGATCGAGGACACCGGACAGCACCAAATGGATGAAGTGCACCGCAGTTTCCTGATGCCATCCCCACGCGCTTGTTTGGAATCTCGTGCTCACTACTGGCGAGAGCCCACACGCATAATTGGATGAGGTGACCGCTTGCGGCGGAATCGCGGGATGCAGATAGATCGGTACATCGAGGCCGGCCGCGACGTTGAGTACCGGATCGAAGCGGGGTTCGTCCAGGAAGTCCCCTTCGGTCCGTCCTGTGATCAGCGTGCCCACAAACCCCAGTTCAGTCACGCACCGCTCGAGTTCCGCCGCTGCCGCCTCGGGAACAGCAGTAGGCAACGCAGCGAACGCCGCGAAGCGATCAGGATGCTTGCGTGTGGCGTCCGCAGCCTTGTCGTTGACCGAAAGCGCCACATCGACGGCGCACTCCTTCGGTAAGAGCTGAGCATTCGGGCATGACAGGACTTGCATCGCAATCCCGCTGGCGTCCATGTCGGCCAGGCGACGCTCCCCCAGCCCCTGCGCTACCTCGGGAAGCGGGAAATCGCCGGTTTCGATATATGCCGCGGCGAAATGCGGACTCAATTCTTGGAGTGCCGGCGCAGTGGCTGCAGCGATTTGCGGATCGAGGAAGTGTTCCTCGACGGCGATAATTCTCATCTGGTCAACCCCTACAAAGCTTTTCGGGGATCAGAGGCGGTCGCGGTCGGCAGCCCGCAAGACGTTCTTGTTGTAGGAGAGGACGTTGTCCGGATCCCATGTGCGCTTGAGTTCGACGATCCGCTGCCACTTCTCGGGTGATCCGTACACACCAGGCAGCCACTCCGCGCCCCGGTCCGCCGTCAGATTGATGTATCCGTTCCCCGTCAGATACGGGGCCATGGCGTCGACGCTGTCGTCCACCCAATTCATGAACTCGTCGTCGGCACCGTCGTTGTCCCACATGGCGACCGTCTCGCAGAGCCAGGCGGCACCCCGTCGCGAGAACGCGCACGAATCTTCGTCACCGTCGAGCAGTGCACCACCCAACATGGGAAATCCGATCAAGCAGCCAGTTGCCGGACTCGTGGGTGGCGGTGCGGCGGCAACCAGGTTCAGGGCGAGCTCGGCAAGCTCGCCACTGGTCGCTGCCGCATATCCACCACCGCTGTGATAGCGCCTACCGCTGGGCTGGAAGAGATCCCCCAGAGAGTTGGCCTCACACCACGTCGACGGGCGCACCATGTCCGCCATCGGCGTCGCCAGCGCGTTGACTTCAGTCATCGCGGCCTCGTAATCCTCGACTGGGCCGACGTACACCACGATGGCCAGCATCAACGGCGTCCCGACGAGTTCCTCCGGTAGGCCCGGTAGCGGCGGAGCTTGGGTGAACACGGTGGCGATCGACAGATCGCGGGGCGACTTCGCCATGGCAGCGTCAATCCCAGAGCACAGTGCAATAGCCTCCCCCGGCGAATAGACGAGGACACCGCTGACGACTTGGGGACCGACTTTGTACGCCTGGAAGGTGAACGAGGTGGCGATCGCCAGGTTGTGGCCGGCCCCCCGTATTCCCCAGAATAGATCCGGATGCGAGTCGGCTGAGACGGTCAGCTGTTCACCCTCGACGGTGACAACCTCGATCGACAACATGCTGTCGACAGTGGCCCCAAACCGGCGGGAAAGATGGCCTATACCTCCCCCAAGGGCCAGCCCGGCCACCCCTGTCTCGCTGACCACACCCGCCGGGACGGCGTACCCGAACTCTTGTGTCGCCGAGTCCATCTCGCCTAGGAGAATCCCCGCCTCAAGGGTTGCGCGTCCTGTCTCCGGGTCGACGTGAATGTTTTTCATTCTCGAGAAGTCGATGACAAGAGCATCGTGCGGCATGGCATGCCCGTCGACACCGTGGCCACCGCTGCGGATCGCAATCGAAATACTCTGCTGGCGGGCATATTTGACTGCATCGACCACGTCCAGCACATCGATTGGTTGGACGATGAGCGCCGGACTGTCGTCGCCTCGCCGCATGTTCCACAATTGGCGGGCCTGCGAATAGCCATCGTCTCCGGGGCGCAACACCGCCCCCTTGAAGGCGGGCGGAAAGTCCTCGAACTTGAGCGTGGTCACATCGCTGGTCAACGCGGCTCCTTCTTCCTGATGCATGTATGTGGTCCGCGCGAGCGGACCACCGGAGCTGGACATCACCGGGTCCGGCTCGCTTCCAGTCCGCCAACCACAGGCAATTCGATATATAGGAACGTGGTACTGCTAACTGGAACTCGGGCCAGAGTATCCGGCTAAGGAATACTCGTCAAGACCGCTTCGGCCCCACATCGATGCAGGTCGCGGCCGATACGGCACGACGGGCACGGCCGAGTCGGTCCGGGTAGTCCACGGCAAGATGCCGGGCCCTGTGCACGGACCTCCGAGGCGGCGTACGACGAGCAGCGTCCATTCGGAAACTACCGCGATAAAGCGATCAGGATCAGGATTTTCCCCGAAAATGTCCCCTAGTTTCGCGTATTTTTCGCGGTGGTACCACTAGACAGTCCACACTTCGATGGTCTAAAACTGAGTGTGCTCATTTTTTTCCCCTGATGCCGAGGAATCGCACGGGATGTCGCCGTCTGGCGGCGGTACCTGGTGCGGCGAAAGGAAGATGCCGGATGGATCTCGGGTTTTTCACTCAGCCCCACCACGCTCCGGGACGCGCGATGACCGAGACATTGCACGAGGACCGGATGATCTTTTCCCTCGCCGACCGCCTCGGCTATGCCGAGGCATTCATCGGCGAGCACATGACCGCTGCGCGCGAAAATGTCCCCAACGCTTTACTTTTCGCGGCGTCGTTGGCCGGCACGACGACCAACATGACGATTGGCACAGCGATGCACAATCTTGCGTTCAGTCATCCGCTGGTCATCGCTTCGAACGCCGCGTGGGTAGATCACCTTCTGAAGGGACGCTTCATCTTCGGTGTTGGTGCCGGCATCACCGCCACGGACGCAGAGGCCCTCGAGGTGCTGAACCACGACCGTCGGGCAATGTTCGACGAAGCGATCTCTCACGTGCTGGCGCTGTGGGCCGGTGATCCGCCGTACAACCTGTCCGGCGAGTATTGGAACATCTCGACAGAAAAGACGAGCTGGTCCGAGATGGGCCTCGGCGCAGTACCAAAGCCCTTCCAGCAGCCTCACCCCCCGATTCTCTTCGGGTCGGGTGATGCAACGTCGAGGAGTCTGGCCAAGTTCGGCCAGCGAGGATGGTCGCTGATGTCCTCAGATACCTTGCCAGCCAGCCGCCTGGCCGAGCAGTGGGCGAACTACGCTGAAGGAGGAGCCGCCGCGGGATCGGCCCCCAACTACGATGATTGGCGAGTGGTCCGCGCGATCTTCGTCGCCGACGACGAGCGCAGCGCCGTCGAGTACGCGAAGACACATCCGCGAAGCCCCTACCGGGGGCATTTTGCCGAGTTCCATGAGAAGTTTCAGCGCGCGGGCGCGCTGAGCATGTTCAAGGCCGATCCCGCGATCCCCGACGACGACGTCACGCTCGACTACGCCCTGGAGAACTGCATCATCGCCGGGACTGTCGATCAGGTCGCCGAGCAGATACTGGCCCTTCGTGAGATCGCAGGGCCGTTCGGCACCCTGGTGTACGCAGGGAAAGACTGGACCGACGCAGAACTGAGCCGTAGATCGATGATCCTCATGGCTGAGGAAGTCATGCCGGCCGTCAACGCCGCCCTGGGCGAGCGCGGTCGTGTGGGTGTCGCAGCGTCAGCGGCGAGCTAGACGACGACAGCGACGCCACGCATACTCAATGCCCGATGACAATCACCTGGAGTATGAGGACACAGACCTAGCGATGACACCCAATCGCCTGTCGCGCCGAGCGCAGCACTAGATGGACCCGGCGAGACAAGCCGAGACCGAGGCTGCAGCTGGCTACGGGCGGCGCGATGCCAACAAGCGCGAGAAGTTGCGCCGAATCCGGCAAGCCGCCAGAGATGTGTTTCTGGAGAAAGGGTATGAGGGCGCCACGCTTCGGGAGATCGCAGTGGCGGCGGATGTCGCCTTCGGCACACTGTTTTTATACGCCAAGAACAAGCAGGATCTGCTGCTCCTACTGTTCGACGAGGAGCTACCCGCGGTCACCGAGCGCGCGTACAAACGAGCCACCGCGATCGAGGGTCTACTCATCGATCAGCTGATGGCGTTTTTTGCCGAGATCTATACGTTCTTCGCCCAAACGCCGGCCTTGTCACGCGACATGATGCGTGAGTTCACCTTCGCGGGCGGCGGCATCGTCGCTCCCCGTTTGTGGGAGGAGGTCCTGGTGACCGAGGAGTATCTCGCCAAACTTGTCGCACGCGCGCAGGAACGCGGCCACGTCACCTCCGGCGTCGCCCCAGGACTTGCGGCTCACGTCTTGTTCGCGCTCCAGCGCATCGAGATCCGCCGCTGCCTGGATACCCAGGAACCCGATATCGCGGCAAGTTTGACTCGGCTGCGCCAGCAGTTCGAACTTGTCTACGCAGGCCTCGCCGCCCCTAACCGCTAAAGCTATCGGGAGCTCACGGCCGCATTCGTGCGGCTTGTTCGCGTTCCCAACCTGACACCAGAACGGCGGTGGTACCCGCTCGACGGCCGTGGTGCGTTTCAGTTTTTCAACGGATGGCTCTGCTCGACCGCTGCGCCCGGCTGTCGCTGCACGTGCCGCTCAGTGTCGGCGCAGCGATCAGTCCACTGTCGGCGACCAAGACCAGTGGCAGGTCAGGATCGTCGAGGCTCCAGTCATAACTTTCCGGCAACCAGTTCGGCGATCGCCCGAGTGACTGCGCCGGTACGGATCCGAAGAGACGATTAGCAGCTGCTCGCCCTGCAGCCGGCGCCTTATCGCGGGCGGCGGCGATGACGGCCCTATCACTGGCAGGCGTTCGGAAGTCGTGGGCGATGGGCAGCAGCCAGGCCCAGCGTCTCGGTAGCCGAGTTCTCGCGGAGGAGCGCGGCTTCGCTGACAAGATAACGTTGTATGTCGGTGGCCACTGAGTCTGCGCAGCGGGGCTGTCGCTGGTGCATGTCATAGATATCCTGCTCACGCAGCAGTGCTGCGTCCGCAGGCCGCCAGAATGCGCGCGGTGAGTCGCGATCGACGAGGAAGTTCTCCTCGGTGAATTCTGACATGTAACGATTGGCGCCGATGAGGACCAGGATCCCTTGCCCGGATTGGCCCAGTTCAGCCAACGCCTGATCCAAGTGTGCTCGGCAGTTACAGTCGGACGCCAGGACGACATCGCCGGCTACGCACTCCCTGTGGACCATCAGCGGCGTGGACTCGTCCACGGCTGCCAATTCTCCGAATACGAACGCATCATGTCGGACAGGTCGAAATTTTCCACCGAAGACGAGCTGCAGGCATCGGCCGCCGGCCAGTCGAACAGAGCGCCGCCACAACGGCACTAAGGTGAAATCAGTGCCACGACGATATGCGATGAGTTCGGACACTGAGACCTGCGCCAGGTGGTGAGCCTTACAGAACTCACCCAGGGCATTTCCGCACATCAAAGTCCCAGCGTCGGTGACTAACTCACCCAAGGCGGCGGCCGGCGTTAGGCCGGCCATTGCCGCGAGGTCCACGGCAGCTTCGGTAAAGCCGGGCCTTCGCAACAGGCCGCCTGGCATCGCACATACCGGGATGACGTGGCCAGGCCGAGTGAAGTCTTCGGGCGCAGCACCTTCGTCTGCCAACATTCGGATCGTCATTGCCCGATCTTTGGCGCTTATTCCCGTCGTCACACCGGATACCGCATCGACTGCGACAGTGTAGAAGCGAGACAAGCTGTCCGGGCCTGAGTTAACCAGCAATGGCAGGTCTAGCACCGTGAATCGTTCCGGTGTCACCGCGGCTCGCAAATAGCCTGAGGTGTACCGCACACCGAACGACACGGTCGCGGAGGTGGCCAGCTCGGCGGCGAACACTAGATAAGCCAGATCTGGCCGATTGTCGGCCACCAGGACAACAGGCTCACCTGCCCGCATAGCGTCAATCGCGCGGGCGACTGACGGCGACGCTTGCGCCCTGCCTTCAGCAGCCTGGCCGGACCTCGGCGACGGCACCGTCATCTCGCCAACTCGACACCGGCCGACATGCCGCAGCAGATCACCGCCGCGAGCTCTCGGGAATCAACCCACTGGTCTGACGGTCGGCATAGAGCCAGTCAACCAAGCGGAAGTCATTCGGCGCCAATTGACTAAGCAGTGCATTGCGCAGAATGGCTATCACACCGTCACCGTGGACGATGTCACCGACGCGTCGCGCCCAGAGTTGGACTTGGCTAGCCCGGGGCAGTCGGATTTGTTCGTAGCGGGCCAGCGCATCGGCGGTCGCGACGCCAGGTTCCGTGAGGCACTGCCCAAGGATGTGCGCATCTTCCAGCGCCTGGCATGCGCCCTGAGCCAGGTACTGCAGCATCGGATGCGCAGCGTCGCCGAGCAAGGTGACGCGTCCCCTTGTCCACGTGGCTGTCGGCGGCCTGTCGAAGAGAGCCCAGCGACGATCCCGGTTCAACAGTGCCGCTGAGGACCGTACGCGCTTGTCGAGTTGGCTGAATCGTTCGTCGAGTTCCTCTGGGGTGCCCCAGGTCTGCGATTCGGGATCCACTCCCTCGTGGTAGGCGTCACTGACGATTACCCCAACCTGGTTGAAGAGTCCGCCTCCACGTACGGGGTATTGGATGAGGTGCATGTTCGGACCGACCCACCAAGTGACGGAGGGCGGTTCACCCGCTGAGTGCGCAAGAGCGATCGGGACTGTGCCGCGGTAGGCAACATCACCCCGGCACACCGGAGGCCCGTCGCCAACGACGTACTCGCGACATACCGACCGCAGCCCGTCGGCGCCGATCACCAGGTCGGTCACATACCGCGTTCCGTCCTCGCATACCACCACGACATCGTCGTCGCGGTCCTGTATGCCGATGACGTGGCGCGAGTTCTCCAGCGTGACCAGCTCGTTGGATTCACACGCGGCTAGCAGTGCGGACAGCAGATCACTACGGTGGGTGACGACATAGGGCGCATCGTAGGTCTCCTGAAATTGTTCGCCGAAGTCGATCTCGACAAGAACGTCGCCATTTTGCGCATCCCTGAGCACGCCGCGCTCTGGCCGAACAGCGTCGCGCAGAGCAGTGTCGAGCACACCGAGCTCATCGAGAATACGAAGTGCGTTCGGCGCGAGTTGGATACCGGCACCGATCTCCTCAAAAGCCGGCGCCCTTTCCAAAACGTGGACGCGCCGACCCCGCGATGCCAGCGATACGGCGGTAGCCAATCCGCCAATGCCACCACCAACGATGATGGTTGGAGCTGACGACTCCCTCGCCATCACCGCACCTGGCTTTTCGAACGATTCCCGGTCACGCTACCTCCGCACTCCTGTCTGAATGACCCTCACCTGTAGACCGTCGCGCCCGCAGTCCCACCCGGATGACGCCAGTCGGTCTCAGCCCGTCGCCGATATGAGCTGCTGACGTCGGCCTTCAAATGAACCAGTGACTTCCTGCGGCAACGACTCGGTGTGCTCGCGGTACAGACCAAGTGCTTTGAGTACCGGCTTGTCGGTTACCGAGAAGAGGTCGCTTTCCACGTTCGCGTGGTGCTCTACACATGCCCATGACGGCACGACGAAGATGTCCCCAGCCGACCATTCGAACTTGGTGCCGTCGATGACGGAATCACCGCTGCCGCGAAAGACCACGAAGATCGAGCTCGCGACCTCCCGACGCGCCGCACTCCGCTGTCCCTCAGCGATGCGATGTGCATGGCATCCGATCGTGGGCAGCACGCTGGCACCGGTGACCGGGTTGACGTACTCGATCGACACCATTGCCGTATTCAGTCGTGTCAGCAGCGCGCCGAGGCTCTTGTTCGTGTCGTCGTAGCGGTAGGTCAGCAGCGGCGAGTACGTCGGAGGCACAGCGGGATTGCCTAGTTGCGGTCTGGTCGCGCGGCCACCGTAGATCGCCTCGGAGATGTTGTGGCCATGGACGGGTTGCATGTCGTCGCCGGGGAATTGTTCGAAGAAGATCGCGTCGAGATGGCTGACGAGTGGAAGATCGAGCCCATCGAACCAAATCATTGGAGTGTCGGCGGTGTTGGCGTGATCGTGGTACGCCCACGGCGGTGTGAGGATGAGATCGCCCGCGCGCATGTCACACGCATCGCCATCCACTGTCGTGACAGTGCCGGTTCCTTCCAGGACAAATCTGATCGCAGCAGGGGTGTGGCGATGCCCGGGTGCGCTTTCGCCCGCGCCGAGATACTGGAGCGCGCCCCACAGCGTGGGTGTCGCGAAGGGCTTCCCCCTAGACCCGGATTGGCCAGTCCGAGCACCCGCCGATCTCCGCCACGCGAAATCGTGATGAGGTCCTTCGCGCGATCGGCGATCGGCCATAGATCACGACGGCGCCACATCCAGGGGATAGCCGCCGGTCGGGGCACCAGCGACAACAGACGCTTGTTCTGTGTCCACAACGGTTGAAGATCGAGTGCGTCGAGATCGGTGTACAGGGCTGCGATATCGGCGATGACCTGCCCCGAGGCGTCTGGACCAAGTTCAGTTGACGTCGGGAAGCGCACCTGCGCGGGGATCTCCAACAGATTCTCCCTTCCGGAATGTCTTTCCTTATAGTGGAATATTCCAGTCGGCCTGGCATCTGTCAAACCCGGACCGATGAGCCTTGCTCCGAACCGAACCCACGGGTGAAGCGGCTCTACCGCCCTGAGCGCAGCGCAAAGCGGCGCGCGGTAGGTGTAACATCGTTGTGCTAGACGCAACAAGGAGGGAAGCGCTGCTGAGGAGCGACCGCGTCGATGTTGGGGGTGGCGTCTGCCGCGCGTCATGTTCCGCCGACGCCTACCCGGCGGCCCCTCGGCTCGTATCCACGCCCGCCACTGATGGCGGGCCACAAGGCCTGAACGGCATCACTGATGTAGTGGAGTTCATAAATGCCGGGTAGACCGCGCACTCGCACCGAAATCAAAGCAGTGGATGCGAGTGACCAAGCCCAAGGTTCCGCTGCGGAGTCCAAACTCGTCAGCTCCGTTGACAACGCCCTGCACGTGCTTTTGCTCTTCAAGTCCCGCAAGGTACTTCGCGTCGCCGACGTGGCTGACCAATTGGGCGTGGCGCGGTCAACCGCCCACCGCTTGTTGGTTGCCCTCGTCCAGCGTGGATTCGCCGCCCAGGACCCAGTAACCCGCGCGTATATGCCGGGACCGGAACTTACCGAGATCGGGCTCGCCGTCGTCGACATGTTGGACGTCCGAGGCCGCGCCCGCCCGTATATGACGGCTTTGGCAGAAGAACTCAAGGAGACGGTCTCGCTGGTCGTGCTTGAGGGCGCGAAGGCTCGGTTTCTCGACTCGATCGAATCCCCTCAGATACTGCGCGTCGGATCTCGCACCGGCGAAGTCCTGCCGGCACATTGTGTGTCGGGTGGCAAGGTCCTGCTCAGCACGCTAAGCCCTGAGACGCTCGAAAGTCTCTATCCCGACGACGAGCTGATGACGTTGACGCCGAGATCGATCCGAACCAAGACAGCGCTGCGCAAAGCGCTCGACAAGATCCGCAAGCACGGATTTTCCACCAACGAGCAGGAGAGCGAATCAGATGTGGTCGCGGTGGCGGTGTGCCTGCCAATAGCGAACTCGGCGGCCGCCGTCACCGTTGCCTCTCCGGTGTCGAGGGTTCCGACCGGATCGCTCAACGGTTTCGGCGAAGCGGTGCAACGAATCATCGCCGAGACACACGAGGCGATCGGTTCGGCGACGATCAGCGGGTGATCTCTGCTGCCGTTCCGTCCCGGCCGGGAGCCAGGGCCTCCCAACCGAACTGAGGTCGACGCCGAACGCAATCGGGTCCCAGTTGGTCCGGACTCGTGACCCCGATGAGCTGCATCGTCGTCAGTATCTCGGCTTGCAGTTGCTGCAACATCTGCTGCACGCCGGCCTCGCCAGCCACGGCCATCGCGTAGAGCCATGGCCGCCCAACCAGACACGCTTTCGCGCCGAGGCTCAGCGCCTTGACGACATCGGTTCCACGGCGGAAGCCGCTATCGATGAGGACTTCGGCACGGCCGGCGACACTCGCCACCACTTCCGGGAGCATTTCGATCGAAGCGGGCGCGCCGTCGAGTTCTCGTCCACCGTGGTTGGACACGATCACTCCATCGCAGCCCGCTTCCACCGCTAGGTCGGCGTCCTCCCCGCACATCACGCCTTTGACGATCAATGGGCCGTCCCAGGCATCGCGCAGCCAGCGCAGGTCGTCCCAGTTCTGGTCAACGCGAAAGAGCGCCGGAACAGAAAGGGGCGGTTGCCGACGCTGTGCCGCGAACGCGGTAATCCGCTGGGCGACACCGGTAGTGGTGGTCGAACTCCTCGGGTCGTTGGTGAAGTAATCCCACATCCATCGCCAGTGGCGGGCGTTTCCCACAGCGACTCGCGCCGACGGTTTCAGTGGCAGACTGAACCCGTTACGAACATCACGTTCACGGTTGCCCCGGACCGGGCCGTCGACAGTGACGACCAACGCAGCGAAACCCAACTGCTTCAATCGTTTCAGCGCCCGCAAGGTCACATCAGGGTCCCGATAGAGGAAGATCTGAGCCCACTGCGGTTCGCTGACCGCCTCGGCGATCTGTTCGGGAGGAACACTGGCCACACCGCTCAGCACGCTCACCGTTCCCGCGACCTGAGCGCCCCGTGCCGCCGCGAGGTCCGCTTGTGGGCCGAGAATCCTGCTGTCGCCCGTGGGTGCCAGTAGCACCGGAAGTGCGAGGCTGCGGCCGAAGAGGTCGGCAACGTCTGTGGACGCCTGCTCCACCCCCCGAAGCACCCGGGGAACCAGAGCCACGTCATCAAACGCGGTCCGGTTTCGACGCAACGTGACCTCATCGTCGGCGCCGCCCTCGGCAAAATCGAATGCCAGCCTGGGTAACCGGCGCTTGGCCTCAGCTCGCCACGCGTCGACCGTTTTCAGCGCGGCCATACCCTATTTCTCCTCAAGTGGCGCATCCGGATGTGGCCGCTTCAACGGGTTAGGCGTCAACGAGGCCCACATAGAACCAGCGTTCGCTCCCGGCAAGTCCGGCAAGTTCTCGTCCGACATCGCGCAGGACCGACGGCCCCGACATGATGTGGGCCGCGCCGGCATGCAGATCCCGATAGAAGCGCTGCAGAGCACCGGGACGAAGGGGCCGGCTCCCGGCCGCGACGTTGACGAAGCTACCAACATCAAAGGCAGACCACGTCGCGTTGTTGAGCGCCAAGCGAACCAAGCTACTCTGACGCCTGCTGAGATCCTCTCCGCTGTAGAGGGTTTCCCATACATCGACCCAGACTTCACGTGCCAATGCGCCCGCTGAGCGCAGTCGCGCCTCGGCCTTCGCATACTGCTCGTGAAGGCTGTCGCTACCGGCTTGGGCCCCGGCGCGTCCGGCCTTGTCGCGCATGGACGCAGACAACTCGTCTAGTAAGCGGCGTCCGACGCCCAGCGCCCAGCCAGTGTGGCCGATCATTGATGTCTGAACCAGACCCAGCTTGCAGGCCGCTCCGCCTCGAACCGGCTTGCCGTCGATTGCTGCGGGGTAGGTCCGGTGTTCCGGGACGAAGACGTCGTCGATGTAGTAGTCGAAACTGCCAGTCCCGCGAAGTCCGATGACATCCCACGAGTCTTGGTCCAATCGCACCTCGTGCACCGGAACAATGAACAGACGCGGCTCGCCGGTCTGTTCGACGGTCGCCAGCGTCAAGATGTAATCGGCGTACGGGGCGCTGGAGGCAAAATTCCAAGCTCCGCTGAGCCGGTAGCCGCCGTCGGTTAACTGTGCCGTCCCCGATCTCGTGCCTTGCCCGGCGGCCACCGGCATGCGGTCGCCGCCGAAGATCTCTTCCACTCCGTCTTCGGGCAGGTAGATAGCAGGCATTGCGATACCGACGGCGCCGGTGAACAAGACCCACCCAGCGGACGCATCTTCATACGAGATTTGCTCAGTCAAATCCAGGACACTCAGCGGATCGAGCTCGGCACCACCCAAGACTTCGGGCACCCACATACCCCAGAGTCCGGCCTCGTGGAACGCGTCCACAACAGCCGGAGCCAGCCGACCGTTCAGATCTGCGTAATCGGAATTCTCACGAATAAGTGGAGCGAGCTCGCGACCCGACTTCAAGAGCGCGGCACTGCGTGTGGTTATTGGCATGGGCAGAAGTCTAGTTGAGCCCACCTGCGTTTTCAATGCCAGATTTCGTTAGGCGGGAGACTATTCGTCTATACGGAACAACGCGGTCGGGGTTAGCTGTCACCGGTCCCCGGCGCGGAGCAGCGCGCCGGGCAGCGTGTGCCCCACGACGCGCTGCGCCATCTCCGCGGCGCTTATCGCCGCTTCCAAATCCACGTCGACGTGGACTCCGCAGTCGCGAAGTAAGTAGACGAGGTCTTCGGTGGCGATGTTGCCGCTCGCTCCGGGCGCGAACGGGCACCCGCCCAATCCCCCAGCGGAGGCATCCAAGCGCGTGATGCCCGCGGCGACCGCCGCGTACGCACTGGCCAGTCCTGTGCCGCGGGTGTTGTGAAAGTGTGCACCGAGGGGCACATCGCCGAGGATCGGGCGCAGCGCCTCGATAAGAGCGGCGACGCGAAGAGGGGTGGCGGTACCGATCGTGTCGGCGATCGCAACCCGGTCGGCGCCGGCGGAGCATGCAACCTCAGCGATGCGGGCTACCTGTGCGCGCGGTGTCGGTCCGTCAAATGGGCAGTCCCACGCTGTCGCGATAATGACCTCGGCGCATGCGTCGTTGTCGTGCGCGATCGTCACAATCTCGTCGATGAGGGTGGTCGCCTGCGCAGTGGTGCGCCCAACGTTCGCGAGGCTATGCCCGTCGGCCGCCGACACCACGTACTCGATCGACCGCAGGCCGGCGGCAACAGCTCGCACGGCACCCTTCGAGCTGGCAACGAGTGCAGAGAAGTTGATCCCGTGAGATTCGCGGTATGGCTGCAGCTCAGCCGCCAACTCCGCCGCGTCAGCGAGGGCCGGAACCTTCGACGGCGAGACAAACGCCGTCACTTCGACTTCTGAGACCCCCGTCGCTACCACAGCGGCGAGCAGTTCCAGTTTGGCCGACAGCGGAATCGGCTCTTCGATTTGCAGACCATCACGCAACGAAACGTCGCGAATCGTTACGTGAGAGGGCATGCCAGTCATATGACGCCTTCCTGTCGCAGTGCCTCGAGCTCGATCTTGGACTTACGGAGCAAACCCCCATAAACGTCATCGTTGTGCTGCCCGGGATACGCCGGTCCGGCGGAGCGTATCGAGCCAGGTGTTTCCGAAAGTACCGGCACGACGCCAGGTCCCAGGACTATGCGATTGATGCGTTCATCGTAGTGCTCTGCGATCATGCCCCGTGCCCGCAGCTGAGGATCCTCGACAACCTCCGCCACGGTGTTGATCGGACCGCTGATCACGCCTGCCGCATTGAGCACGGAAATGATGTCCTCAGCTTTCCGCGCCGATGCCCAGTCGGCAATGAGGCGATCTAGCTCGTCTTGATTGCGCCCGCGCGCAACGTGATCGAGGAACCGCTCGTCACGTGCTAGCTCCGGTTGACCCATCGCCTCACACAGGCGGCCGAAAACTGAGTCTTGATTCGCTGCGATCACGACCCAGCTACCGTCGGCCGACCGGTAGATGTTCGAGGGGCGATGCCCTCCAGCCGGGTCCCCGAAGGTCCGCGCACCACGCCACCAACATCGTAATCCGGGATCGTGGATTCCTGTACTGCTAAACAGGACTCAGTCAGTGCCGCATCGACGATTTGCCCTTCACCGCTCACCGTGCGGCGGTACAGTGCTGCCAGAGCCCCCTGCGCAGCAAACATCCCCGCCAAGGTGTCGCCGAGCGACAAGGCCAACCGCGGCGGTGGGCCGCCAGGGAAGCCGTTCATGTGACGCAGCCCGCTGGCGGCCTCGGCAACCGAAGCGTATCCGGGCTTCTTGGCGTCGGGACCGGTCTGACCGTAGCCGGATACCCGGACCAGGATGATGCCCCGATTGCGTTCTCGCAAAGCGTCGAACCCCAAGCCCCACCTCTCGAGGGTGCCTGGCCGGAAGTTCTCGATCACGACGTCGGATTCCGCGACGAGGTCAAGAAACAGGTTGCGGCCCTTGGTCGTCCGCAAGTCCAGCGTGACGGCTTTCTTGTTGCGGGCGTGCACGGTCCAGAAGAAGTGGTAGCCGTCGAGTTCAGCTTGGCCCCACGCACGGAGCGGGTCCGGTGAGCCAGGCGGCTCGATTTTGAGGACTTCGGCGCCCATGTCGCCGAGCAGCCGCCCCGCGAACGGGCCGGAGATAAGTGTGCCGACCTCGATGACGCGGATACCGTCCAACGCACCCGTCGTCATAGCGTGGACCGGTCACGGACTGGCGCCCCCCTTGGTGGGCGCGTCATCTCCTGGCCCGAACTGCGTCGGGTCGTTGCCGAACCGGAGTCAACTCCTTCGGCGCATGGGGACCGGAATTCGCACCGCGAGTGGGACATTCCATCGCATCTAGCGAACTGATCGTTACACGTAGCGTGCCGATCTGATCAATTGACACTTCGACGACATCACCGTCGGAGATCGGCCCAACGCCAGCCGGTGTCCCAGTGGTGACGATATCCCCCGGTTCGAGGGTGGTCACCGAGGACACGTAGCTGACGAAAGCCGGTACATCCCAGATGAGTTCAGCGATATCCGCATCCTGCCGCAGAGTGCCGTTGACCGAACAGCGCAAAGCCAGTGCGCTGAGATCCGGAATCTCGTCCGGCGTGACGAGGAAGGGCCCGACCGGTGTGAAAGTGTCGAATGACTTGCGGGTCGAGCGGTCCTCGCCACCACGCATCGTGATGTCGAGCAGACACGTGTACCCAGCAACGTAGTCGGAATACTCAGCCGGACTGATGTGCCGAGCACGCTTTTTGATTACCAAGGCAAGCTCGCCCTCTTGGTCGAAGCGGCGGTCCACATAGGGAAGTCGAACGATCCCCTCGTGCGCCGCCACCGAAGACGGTGACTTCAAGAAGAAGCCCAGCGCAGATATGTCGCCGACGTGCTTCATCTCTTCCTGATGATCGGTGTAGTTCACCGGTGCTGCGACGATCTTCCCTGGTCGAGCCAGCAGAGGGGCAAAAGTCACCTCACCCGTAACCAGAGGTTGCTCCTCAACGGTCGAAGGCTCTAATCCGGCTACCAGAGAGGCAATTTGGATAAGATGATCGACGCGCCCTTCGGGCTCCAATAGGAGCCCTGTCATGTCGTGGAGACCTGATTCAGTTTCTGCTACGACGGTTGTCCGCCCACCGTGAACGATGCTGGCTAAGCGCATTTATTAGTCCTTCGGTTTCATAGACGCTGCGGCCACGCGCCGCGGATCCTTGGCCCTGCGGTGGAGCTCCTGGGTAAGCCGTATCGTCTGACCGATGGCACTGGTCAGATTGTGTTTCGACTTCTCCTCAGGCGCGACGAGGATTCCTGCATAGAAGGCCTCTCCCAATGTGAGTGCTCCAGCGAAGATGCCCTCGAAGACTTCGCGTTCCCCCCGCAGCTCCAACGTCCAGTAGCCAGGCGCCGCGTCACGGGGCAGTTCTGCGGCAGGCCCGGGCTGTCCTTCGCGGAAGGCGACAAGGATGCACTCATTTGCCGTGGTGATCACCAGCTCGACCGGATACGGCTTGACAGGAGCACCGGCGGATGGCGCGGCCCTGACAGCGGCGAAAAACGCCTCGGCTTGGTCGCGCAGACTAGTCATGCCGGCGTCAACCACTTGGTTCCTCCAAATTGCTCGCAGAGCTCGATGATTTCGGCATCTGGTTCTTCGGCCATGACCAGCCGGCCGTCCCTGACAACCGGAACCTCACCCGCGGTGATCGTCGGCCGCTTGATGACCCCGAACATGGGCGTCGCGGTGCTGGGGTCGGTACCACCGAGCAATTGGTTGCCACCCATGGCCATGAAGAATGTGCCTGCGCGACGCGACCAGGACATGATGTTGACGGATCGTGCAGCGTCCGATCGAACCTGTGCAGGCAGGAGCGGCACTTTGGTGTTGAGACCGAACCCGCATTCGGCGAGGCGAGTCGCGTTGTGCGTGGACCGTGCGGTCTCCCACATGAAACGCGCCTCGGGCCCACCAGAAATCTCGGTCACCCAGCCGTTCTTGATGGTGAAGACGATGGGTTCACTGGGCGCATCGAACGTCAGCGCGGCGTCGAGCACCAGCCGGCCGTTTGCCGTGTATTCGAGATCTCCAAAGACCGTTGTTGCGCCCGGGAACGTGCCGATATAGCCCGGCACGGCTGGGCCCGACTCATAGGGACGGGGACCTATGTATGCGCCGACACTGCCGGGAACGGGTGACATCCGGAAGTCCGTGCCCTTGTCATCGGTGACGTGCAACGCACGGTTCTCCCGGATGATCTTCTGTGCTCGGGTGCCAAAGAGATAGATGAGCTCGTTGGGTACTAACGCTGACTCAGCGATGAGAGCGTCCGCTTCCGGTCGGACGAGCAGGTACCGCGTGCCGTAGTCGAAGGATGCAAGGAATCCGGCCTCCGAATGCGACGTCGGCCCCCCGAAATCGAAAAGCATGTCTGTCGCCTTGATCGCGGCGGCAACAACCGGGTTGAGAGGTTGCCCGAACTTGGTGGGTTCTTTGACTAATACACATACCTCGGCCCCGACACTCTTTGCGGCAAACCCAATCGCTTCGATGACACGGTCGTCCATTCCGGGCTCACACAGGAGTAGGACTGACTCGCCGGGCTGAACGTTACCGAAGCGGATACAGTTCGCCGCCCCGGCGGCGAGCCGAAGCAGTTCGTTCATCGTCGCAATTCCTATCGTCGGCGCATCAAGTGTTCTCCAAAGCAGAATAATAGCCTGCTATACGGAACTCTCACGTCACCGTATCGACCAGGAAGGCGGTGCGTCAACCAGACCGTCCACCCGGGTTCGCGCGTGTACATGCAACTGCACTACCGCGGGTGGCATTGATGATCATGGTCCATCGAATACGCGAATTTTGTCGCAGAACACCTACGATCGAGTTCAGGTGTTGAGTCGGTCCTGCGTACCAACGTGGCCTAATAGACGCGTCGCCGGGTCAGCACGTCGGCGTTCAGATTGCTCAGTTCGCCACGAGTCGGCCGTAGAGTCGGCCGTAGACGGCGACCACGACACTGCGATCCCAACTGTTCTCCGACCACACGCCGATTTGGCTGTTGTCGCAGTCGGCCATGATGCCGTGAGCAACCGGGTCGTAGTACCACTGGTTGAGAACATCGACGTTGTTGATCGCGAGCGACGGGGTGATCGCGACGGTTTCGGTCACTGCGCCGGCGAACCCGGCGGCTGACGCCCGGGATTGCGGGGACGAACCGTCGCTGCCGATGTTGCCGTCGAGTGCATGGTTGGTGAGCACGTCGGCGGCGTGCCATTGGGCGGCGAGGCGCAACTGCGGGTTCACATGGACGCGCGTGGTGCACCCCGCCTCTTGCTGAATCGTGCTCACGTTGGTGACAACGGAATTGTTGAGCCGTACGTTGTCGGCGTGGGCGGTTGGCACCGGAGCCACGGCGAGAAGTAAACCGGCGATTGTGGCAGCACGTGTCGTGTGTCGCAGGGTCATGTGAGGTCCGGTGGCTCCGATTCGCCCAGTGTCATGAGTTTGGCGGTAGCAACATGGACTGCCAGGATTTAGTTTGGGTGCCGTTCTGCGCCAGGTCGCTACGCGTGTACCGTTTGCCGTCGGGTCCGATATAGGAGCCGGTCGCGGGATCGTATTGCGTGACGGCGGGCGGCGTGGCCGATTGTGCTGCGTGGTCCGATTCGTCGGCTGGTAGCGGGTGCGGGCCTGGTGGCAGTTGCGGAACGTCTTGACCCGACAGTGTTGCGTTCGGATCCCCCTTCCAATTGAAACCATCATTGAGCGGAACGTAATTGTCGTCGCTTTCGCACATCGCGACTGTGGGTGCCCGCTTGCCGGGCCGGGTCTCGCAGGGGATGTTGCGCGCACCTCGGACGGCATTTGGTGAATCTTGCGGGATACGGCAGTAGAAATCACCCGGGGGGCGATCCGGATAATCCTCGTCGGTCGCCGAGCGGATCTGTTGCGCTGGAAGAAATCCGGTCATACACGGAGCAGGCACGTTGAAGTTCATGTTGAAGTTCAGACCGAATCCCCGATACGGGGTGTCGACGGCATGATCGGCCATTCCGGTGCCCTGCAAGAGTTGAACTCCCATGGGCAACAGCACAAGCAGCTGCTCGAGATTCGCCTGATAGGTGATCAACACCGGGGCCACGGTTGCGAGGTTGGCCAACACGATCGGCAACGTCGGCCGGATCCGGTCCAGTAACTGTCGGGTCTCATCGAATGCTGCCGGACCGTTCTGCAGAATTCCGACCAGGTCACGATCGTGTGTACGCAGTTGGCCGGTGACGGTGGCAAGGTGGGCAGCCCAAGCTTGGACCGCGTCAGGCGGGTGGGTCCGGCTGTTGAGCAGAGGTTCGGAGTTGTCGGCGAGGTTCGTGAGATCGTTCAAATGGGCGCGGGCATCGATCGACAATGACGCTGTGGCTTTGACGATTCGGGAGATGTCCGGGCCTAGGCCACCAAAGGCGATGTAGGACTCGTCGACAACGGTCTTGAGGTTGTCGCCGGGAATGGCCAGCAAGCCTCGGTTGGCCGCGTCCAACAGGGCGTTGATGTCCGGGGGGACCGATGCGTGTATCACGTCGCCCCCTCTCAGCGGTGGCGACGTGTTGTTGCGTGGGAGCAGCTCGACATACTGCTCGCCGACCGCGGTTTGGCTTCGAACCTGCGCCTCGAGATCGGATGGCACGGGGATTGACGTTTTCAGCGATAAGACAGCCTCCGCACCATCCGCGGTCAGTCGCACATCGGTGACTTGGCCGACCTCGGTTCCGCGGTAGGTGACATTCGCGCGAGGGTAAAGACCTGCGGTTCTTTCTAATTCGACGGTCACCGTGTACCGGCCCGCGCCGAATAGCAGCGCGGGCAAGCGAAGGTACGTAAGCGACATGACGACAAGCGCCACCACGGTGACTACCGCCAGGACGATGAGCTGGACACCGGTTCTTCGTCGGATGTAGAGACTCGGCATGTCAGCGGCCTTGGTCGAAGTGATAGGGGGCGAGCAACGGGTTGCCGGCCGTGTACGGGCTGGGGAGCTGGCCGATCGTGCGACCCCATTGCAGCTCGAGTTCGGTCAGGTTGCCCTCCCATCGAGTTCCGGTGAACAGCGCGGTGTCGAGCCGACTCAAGGTGAAGTCGAAAACCACGTTGGCGTTGGCCAGGTCGCCGCGAAACCACTTCGTGACGTTCTCCTTCACCCAGGGGAAGGTGGTCAGGACGCTCAGTGACCGCGTCAGCGCGGGACCGGAGTCGGCCAGCGAGCGAAGAACGGGTGCGAGTTCGTTGAGTTCTCGGACCAAGTTGTCTTTGGTTTGGTTTACCGAATCGACTGTGAGGGCACTGAATTTTCCCAAGGTGTCCAGCGCATCGGCGAGATGTTGCCGTTGGTCCTTCAGTACGGCCAGCGCGTCCGGTATTGCTCGAACCGCCCTGTCCAGCACTGGCTTTTGATCGGCAATCTGTGAAACGAGGTTGTTGAGGCTTTCGTTCGCGGCGATGATGTCGCCGATCTGATCGTTGAGCGACGAGACGAGCACGTCCAGCTGCTCGATCAAGCTCCGCAGATCGTTCTCCCTGCCGGTGAAGGCGGTGCTCAGCGCGGCGGTGATGTCCTGGATTTGGCCGAGGCCGCCGCCGTTGAGCAACAGCGACATCGCGGCAAGGGTCTTCTCGGTCGTCGGGTAGGTGCTGCCGGAGGTTAATGGAATGATCGATCCGTCGTGCAGCCTGCCCTGCGGTGGAACGTTCTGGGGCGGTGCAAGTTCGATATGGCGTGACCCCAGCAGGCTGGTCTGGCCAACAGTCGCGGTGGAGTTCGCCGGCAGCACGACGTCACCGTTGATCGTCATCGTTACCAGGGCGTGCCAATCTTGGCGTTCGATGTTGGTGACGGTGCCCACTGTGACATCGCCGACTCGCACTCTGGAGTTGCGTTCCATGGTGTCGAGGTCGGGCAATTGCGCTTGGATGGTGTAGGAGCCGCTGCCACGACCTTCCGTTCCGGGCAGTGGCAGTGAGTTAGCGCCCTGCCAGCCGCAAGCGGTCACGCTGATGCTGACTGCCAACCCTGTCGTCGTCAGTGCCAGGAGCCCTCGCGATCTCATGAGCCGTCTCCGGGCGGCATCATGATCCCGCGAAGTCCGTCGCTTGGATCCGTGGGCTGCGCCCCGCTCTGTGTCGACACGGCAGAGGTCGGTGCTGGCGCCGCCGCGGGCGACTCAGCGGCAAGCGGCTCGTCTGCGCCCGTCGGGGTGTTGTCCTGCGTCGCGCTTGGGGGCGGCTGCGGTGGGATGTAGTCGGGACGCATCCAGTCTTCGCTATAGGTCACCTCGTTCGGCCGCGCCATGGCGCCGGCGAACGGATTGATCCCCAGGGGTGGGAAGTTGATCTGACGATTCTTGACGATGGGTGCGAGATACTGGACGCAGAGCTTCGCAGATTGTTCGGCATCCATTCGCGAGGCCGCTTGAATCGCGTCGCAGACAAAGGTGATGGGGTTGTTGAACATGTTCAACACCATGGCCCCGGACACCGCCCCCTTGGTGGGCTGGTAGATGTTGATGTAGTTCTGGATGGAGTTGGGGGCCACGTGGAGCGTCTGCTTGAGATCGCCGAGGCTCTCAACAATCGCGGCACTGATGGACGCAACTTTGTCCGATGTGATACCGACAGTTTCGCGGTTGGCGGCCACGAAGGCTTGAACATCACCCACGACGGAGTTGACATCGCTGATGGCGTCCCCGACTTCGGTGGGCTCGTTCGCCAACAGGCCGGTGGCGGTGGCGATGTTCTGGTTCAGCTGCCGTATCGCTTCTGTGCTGCTGCCCAGCGCGGTCACCAGAATGGACAGGTTCTTCAGCGTGCCGAAGATGTCGTTGGTGTGATCACCCAGAGCCGAGAATGCCGTCGACATGTCGATGATCGCTTGCCGAATCGTGGAGCCTTGTCCCCGCAGGTTGTCGGCGGCGGTGTTGACCAGCGCGCCTAAGGTGCTGACCCCACCCGGCTCGGTGGGTTGTAGTGCGGTGGTGAGCTTTTCAAGTTGTTTCCGAAGGTCGTCGTACTCCACCGGGACGGCGGTCCGTTCCTCAGGGATCGTGGTGCCATCGGCCATCACTGGCCCTCCCCGGTATACCGGGGTCAACTGGACGGCCCGCGCTGGCACGAGGGAGGGCGACAATATCGCGGCATTCGCCGTCGCGGGAACCTTGTACTTGTCGTCGTACCAAAAGCTGATTTTGACCCGCGCGCCGTCGGGGTCGATGTGATCGATTTTGCCGACCGGTACGCCCAGGATCATCACGTCATCACCGACAAAAACCCCGTTGCTGTTGGCGAAATACCCCACCACATGGGTTCGGCTGACGTGCTCGCCGGCGCGAAGGACCGCGCAGGTCCCCCCGATCAGTATCGCCACCAACAGGATTCCTGTGGCGATTCGCCAGCGCCGCAGCAGAGTGACCATTACCGGCCTCCTTCCTGCGTCGGTGGCGCCGCCTCCAGGGGCGGATACAGGACCGAACTCGGGGTGGGCGGTGCTGCCGGGACCGCTGGTGGCCCGGGCGGTGGGCCGCCAGGCGGCGGCGCGGGTAGGGGCGGCCGGTACGGATAACGAGGATCGCCAGGGTTGCCGGTGATCGCGTCCGGCAAGTCCAGCGTGGGCGGACCTCCTTGTCCGGTGCGCGGGTAGGGAATGGGCAGAGCCGGCGTGGCTGGCTGACCGGTCTGCGGATCGACCCGTTGAGATGGCAGCAGCGTGGCCGGATCCAGCCCGAGGTCAGAGAAGGCCGCATCGACAAAGGGCTGCATGAATTGTCCGGGCAGCAGGTTGGCCACGTAGGCCTTGAAGAAGGGTCCGCTCGCCGCCGCTTCGCCGAGCGAGAGGATGTATGCGTTCAACTTTCTGATGGATTCCTGCACTTGCTGTTTGCGATTGTCGATGATGGTGAGGACGCCGTTGAGCTTTTCGAGCGCGGGCTTGAAGGTGTCTTTGTTCTCGGTGATGAAACCTTGGATCTGCTGGGATAGCGCTGAAACGCTGCGCGCAACGTGATCCAACGCCGAGCTTTGTTCGAGGAGCTCCGTGAGCAGCGCATTGGAGTTCGTGATGAGTCCGACGATCTGGTCACTGCGCTCGGCCAGGACAGTTGTTGCCTTGTTGGCATTGGCGAGCAATGTCCGCAGTTGCGCGTCTCGTGCGTTGAGCGTGTCGGAAAAGCGTGAGACGCCTTGGAGAGCGATCTTCAAAGTCGGAGGGGTGTCCTTGAACGTCTCAGACAACGTAGCCAGCGATTTCGATACGTCCTCGGTGTTGAGGCCACTGATGGTCATCGTGAGATCGCCGAGCGCATCCGGCAATTGGTACGCCGATCGTGTCCTGTCGACCGGTATGGGTGTGGTGAGTTGACCGTCGCCGCGGGGAGTGACCTCCAGGATCTTGGCGCCGAGCACCGTCTTTGTCTTCACCGCGGCCTCGGTGCGGTCACCCAACCGGACGTCTTCGTCGAGTTTGAACGTCACCAGCACCTGGGGTCCCGACAGGCCGACGCTTTCGACCTGCCCTACCTTCATCCCAGAGACCTGCACGGCTGCACCGGAGGTGAGGCCCCCCGCTTCGGAGAAGAATGCGGAGTACTCGGTCGAGTGGTCGATGAAGGGCAGGTCTTGGAAGTTGATCGCGGTGGTCACGACCGCGCCGGCCACGCAGAGTCCGATGGCCCCGATGACGACCGGGTTGCGCTCACTGAATGACTTCACTTCGGTGTGCACCGCCCGCTGGGCTGTCCGGCCACCTTGATGTACACGGGTTGTCCCCCTTGCCGTTGACCTTCAAGAGGATGTCGCACAGGTAGAAGCCGAAGTAGTCGCCGTAGAGCGCCTGCCGACCGAGGGCTTGATATGCGTCGGGCAGTGTCGCGAGCAGGTTGTCCAGATAATCGTGGTCGGCGACGGCAATCCCTGCCGCACGGTCCGTTTCGTGAACGACATTCTGCAGTGGCGGGCGAGCTTGTCCGAGCAAGCTCGCTAGCGCGGTTGCGGCGGCGTCGGCGTAGGTCACCGAGTTGCTGACGTCCTGTCTCCGGTCGGCCAATGTAGTGACGAGCTGGACGAGGGAGTCGATGCCCTTGGCGAATTGGGTGTTCTGATCGCCGAGGGTCCCGAGCACCGTGTTGAGGTTGACGATGACCTCACCGATCAGCTTGCTGCGGTCGGCCAGTGCGCTGGTAAGCGCTGCGGTGTGCTCGAAGAACGAGCCGATCGTGCCTCCTTGTCCTTCGAACACAGCGATCAATTGGCTTGACAACGCGTTGACCTGGTCCGGGTCGAGAGCGCGAAACAGTGGTCGGAATCCTCCGATCAGTGCATCCAAGTCCAGCGCTGGGGAGGTGTTGGATAGCGGGATCGTTTCCCCCGGCCGTAAGCGGCTGGCGTCGCCGGCACCGTCCTCGAGTGCCAGATAACGCCCTCCGATCAGGTCGGCGTAGCGGATGACAGCGCGAGTGCCACGCGTGAGCACCACCGAAATGTCGGTGCCGAACACAACATCAACCGTCGTATCCGGGTTCAGTTTTAGCTTCTTAATCTTGCCGACCTCGACGCCGGCGATGCGGACGAACTGACCTTCTTCGAGTCCCGAGACGTCCGCGAACGTCGCGGAATACGACACCTCTTTCTGGAAGCGGAGTTGGGCGAAGATCGCGAACATCGCCCCGGCGAAAAAGAGGCACGCCACAACAAATGCCGTAAGCCGCCACACCACACCGAACAGTTTGTCGTTCATCAGTGGCCGCCACCCACTGGCTGCGGCGCTTGGTTGTCATCCGGTTGGGCCGCCGATGGCGCTACATCATCCGGAGGAGAGAACGGTTCGGCGCCCGGTGGTAGATGGGCCGGGTCGGGCGGTGGCGATGTTGAGGGCACGCCGGGAGGCACCCCAGGAAACAGTGGCGTCCCGTCAGGTGCGTACCACGGAGCACCGTAGGGCGCACCCCCCGGCACGGCAGGAGCCGGACCGGGTGCCGGCCCACCGGGATAGCGAATACTCGGTGGTTGCGGCACGGCGCGAGTCACTGGGAAGTAGTCGGCCCAACCCGGGAACCCGATGCCGGGGTTGGGCCTCCAGTCCAGGCCTGTTCCCCATCCGGTGTTCGTAATCAGTTGGCGCACCGGCCAGTTCAGGGACACATCGGGCAGCGACCCGCAGCCGGGCTTTCCTCCGGGGCCGCCTTTGGCACCGATGATCGGCAAGTTGTCAGGATACCTGTAGGGATCGCTACCGAACTGAAAAGTGCTTGAGATGGTTGCCGCGTACCCGTTGTTGGCTTGAATGTCGGGCCAGTGATATTTGGTCTGCACCAGTTGTGCGCCGACCAGTGCACACGTCAGTTCCGGGTTGTACTTCAGCAGAAGTGCTGTTGTGGGTTCCAGATCGTTCACCCCCGAACGAGATCGTCCTCACTGGGACCGAGCAGAGCGGTGCCACTTCGTGACAGGCCTGCTGCGTCGAGCAACAACGCGTCCATAGCGTCCGCGTGTGCGGTGACGGTTGTGCTGGTGACGGCCAGCGCGTCGAACGTCTGCATGATGTTTCCGGCGGCGTCGCCGTAGGTGTCTGCGAAGCTCTTCAGCGACCGCCAGTCACGACGGAAGGCCTCCGCGCGGGGGTTGAGTTCGAGGAGAACCTCATTGGCGCTCTTGATCGACTCGTTGAGTTGCGCTCCCTGTCCGCGCAACCCTTCGGCGAAGGCTGCGAGGACGCTGTTGAGCTTGCCTGGGTCGATCTGTTTCAGTAATTCGGCCAGGTTCTGAAAGACGGTGTTCACTTCGGTCGACACATTCTCCGACCTGATGATCGCCCCGGCAGCCAGGCGTGTGGGGCTCGGATCTGCCGGGTAGATCAGATCGACGTACTTGGCGCCGAAGATGGTGCTGGCTCGGATCCGAGCCTCGATATTGGCCGGGATGAATTTGACCTGGTCCGGGTCGATAGCTAGGTCAAGGCGCGCCGAATTGGGCTTTTCATCAATGGATGTCACCTCTCCCACCTGAACGCCACGCAGCTTGACCTTCGCGCCGGGCTCCATGACCAGGCCTGCGCGGTCAGAGGTCAGTACCGCAGGAATTGATGAGGTGAAGGTCCCGCGGAATTCTCCTAGCGTCACAAAGAGGAAGGCAAAAACAGCAACCAAGAAGATAAGTGCCCACCAACCTGGCTTCAACTTGACATCCGACTGCGGCTGCACGGGCGGCTATCCGGAGAAAGTGAAGTGGCCGGAAGGACCATAGATCGCCAGGGATACGAGCAGCGTGACGACGACCAACGCCACGAGCGAGGTTCGGACCGCGCGGCCCACAGCCTCGCCGACGCCCGCCGGACCGCCGGATGCCGTGAACCCGTAATAGGTGTGCAACAGCATCACCACGGCCGCCACCACGATGGCTTGCAGGAAGGACCAGAGCAGGTCAATAGGATTGAGGAACGTATAGAAGTAGTGGTCGTACACACCGGACGATTGACCGTATGCCGTTGTGGTGCCGAATCGGGTCGCGGTAAATGCCATCAAGACTGCCACCGTATAGAGGGGCATCACCACAACGATTCCTGCGATCAATCGAGTCGAACAAAGGTAAGAGACCGCGCGGATGCTCATCGTTTCTAGGGCATCGATTTCTTCGTTGATCCGCATTGCGCCCAGTTGTGCGGTGGCGCCAGCTCCGATCGTGGCAGCCATGCCGATGCCGGAGATCAACGGACACAGGAATCGT
The DNA here is from genome assembly GCA_002007745.1 of Mycolicibacterium litorale. Classification (GTDB taxonomy): domain Bacteria; phylum Actinomycetota; class Actinomycetes; order Mycobacteriales; family Mycobacteriaceae; genus Mycobacterium; species Mycobacterium litorale_A. The sequence continues at coordinate 6,033,916 of CP019882.1, forward strand.
GTGTTGAGAAGAGCGGAGGTGAAACCTGCCAGTGCCTCCACACCCACTTGCTGCAACTGGGGGTAGACCTGAATCGCGATCAGGGATCCTGCAGTCGATGTCAGGAACGCGATGACACAGACCGCGCCGCCGATCAGGGCCAAAGCACCGACGCCCAGACTCATCTCCGCGATAAGCCTTAACAACTCGCTGGGATAGCGGGACAGAGCCAGCGGGCAACCTTTGACGGTCGCCGCACAAAACTGGACCTGAGAGCCGAGGCGGCTCCATCCATGTGCGAAACCCTCTGCGGTCCGGGTGATACGCGGGTGGATCACGCTGGGAACGGACTGGGTCACAGTGTCGCCTTAACTCCGACGGCGGTCGCAACGACATTGATTGCGAACAACGCCAGGAACGTGTAGACGACGGTTTCATTGACGGCGTTGCCGACTCCGGCGGGACCGCCGCCCACCGACATGCCCTTGTAGCAGGCAATCAGGCTACCGGCCAGGCCGAAGATCGCCGCCTTGACAAGGCAAATGACGATCTCGGGAACCCCGACGAGCAAGGGTAAGCCGGCGACGAACGCGCCTGGCGTGATGTGCTGGAGATAGATGGAGAAGAAGTACGCAGCGATGATCCCTACCATCGCCACAACAGAGGCGAGAAGCGTCGAGACCAACGTCGTTGCGACTACGCGCGGAACCACGAGCGCCTGAATGGGGTTGATGCCCAGCACGCGCAACGCGTCCAACTCTTCGCGGATCGCCCGGGAGCCCAGGTCCGCACACATCGCGGTCGCTGCCGCCCCGGAGATCACCAGCACCGTAACAATAGGTCCGCCTTGCGTGACCGCACCGAAAGCGATCCCGGCACCGGAAAGGTCGGCCGCGCCGAATTCCACGAGCAGAATATTCAGTACGTAGACCGCGAGAACGATGAACGGTATCGCCATGAAAATCGTGGGCAGTATCGAAACGCGCGCAACAAACCATGCCTGGTAAAGGAACTCGCGCCACGCCCACGGCGGCCGCACCGCCAGGACAGCGGTGTCCATGCACATCGCGAAGAACCCACCGACGCCACGAACCGGCGTCGCGAACCGTGCTGACATTGTCACGACGCGGCCCCAGACACGATGACGTAAGGGGTCTGACCCACGATGCACGCACCTCCACGTTCATATTCGTCACGATCGCGAAGAAATGTGATGTGCGACGCAGTGACGTTGTCCGACGGTAGCCGATCTGTGCCGCAGAGTGCAACATGTTTCTGTTCACGCGAATGCTGCGGTCATTCTCGATGTGGCACAGCGGGGAAGGCCCGTCCCGTTGACAACCCCTCAGGACCGGTAGAGCGAAAAAGCTTCGGAGCGCAGGCGTCAGCCAGCACCGGCGGGCACCGACCACGAAGCTCTACTCCCACAACCCTTGTCGGGTGCTGCGGTGGCGCCACGAGTCGTGGTGATAGACACGAGCGCCACTGTTGGGTCAATGCGGATACTTCGGCGCTGCCTTCGTCTTGGCGGCCGGGCGCGGCACACTCAACCCTTCTGTGCGCAAAGGGATTCTGCCGAGTTCGGTATATGTGGTGAAGTACAAGGTCGATAGGTCGGGGCCGCCGAAAGTGAAGTTTGTGACGCTGCGGCCCGGGACGCTGACGATTCCGATGAGCGCGCCGGTCGAAGGCTCGATGACCCAAATCCCGCCGGGGCCGGTGCACCACAACCGACCGAAGGCGTCGATCTTCATTCCGTCCGGCGCACCCGGATCGGAGCCGGACATGGTGATCACGACGCGCTCTGTCGCCAGATTCGGCCGGCCTCCGCTGGCGCACCAGTAGTCCATTTCGTAGGCACGGATCTGCATTCTGGCCGTGTCGTTGACGAACAGAGTCTGCTCGTCTTCAGAGAAAATCAGCCCGTTGGGGAACGCGAAGTCTCTCAGAACGAGGTTGACGTGAGTGAGGTCGGGCGAGACGCGGTACACGCCGGCGAGATCAAGTTCAGTTTCAACCTCGAAGGTGAACGGGTCGGTGAACCAGATCGCGCCCTTGGAGTCGACGACGACATCGTTGGGCCGATTGAGCCGGAGCCCATGGTAGCTGTCTGCGACGGTGGTGATCGAACCATCGTGTTCCCGGCGTCTGACACGACGTCCGGTGTGCTCGCACCACACCAGGCGATTCTCGTTGTCGAGTGTCTGGCCGTTCGCATTGAGAGTGTCGGTGTCCACTACCGTCACACCTGCGGTGTCATCGAAGCGGTAGCGGATCCCGCGCCCATTATCGGTGAAGACGAGACACTTGCCCCTCGAATCCCACACCGGACCCTCAGCCACGCCCAGGAACACGCCGTCATCGTCGGTGCCGCCATACCCCGACCCCAGCCACTCGATCTGAGCAGTCGGATCGATGACGTCACTGATCGCTGAACCATGTCCGTCTGACGGAGCCATAGAACGTCCCTTCGTCGACTTGAAACTGGTGGTGCGTGACGCTATTCGTCTATCAATCCAGGACTGAGGCCGCCGCTGTGGCTACCTGTTCATCCATCTCGGGAAGGCCGCCGCTAGCACCCACCGCGCCGACCGGGACGCCGTCGACGAAAAGCGGAACAGCACCCTGAACGAAGACGAACTGATCGTGGTGCAGCTTATTGAGCTTGGCGGTTACTGCGTTGTCGTCGCTGACCGCACCACTGGGCTGCAACAAGATTGCGGACACCATCGCCTTGCCACGCGAGATCTCGACGGTATGCCGGTACGTGCCCTCCATCCGGACTTGGGCGACGAGGTCGGCACTTCCGTCCACGACGGCGATAGTCATCGGCACGCCCAGTTCGGTAGCTTTGCCGATCCCGGCATTGAGGATGGCAATCGCCTGAGCCTGATTCATGAGATCTCCCTATGGTCAGCGTTACGCGGGGACAACAGCAACGTACCTCAAGATCCCTATCAGTGAAATAGCATTCGATATAAGAGAACGGCTCTTGCGGCGGGAGCGGTCGTGTTGCCCGGAGTGACACGCCGCGGGTACGGCGTGCACTGCGCCGCGTCAGGAAATCGATTGGCAGAAAACAGTCCTCGGTGCTCGCGCCAGCCGCTCACTAGCGAGCACGAATGCCCAAATAGATGCATCACGGCGGGGGCCGGGGATGCAGGCCTGCCGCTTCCTTCGCTAGCGCGCTGGCGGAAGACCTCCGTAGGTATGCCACGATGTGGCCGACAGCCATCCGGCTTCCACGGGAATGTTCACACCGGTGATCGCGGAGGCCTCGTCGGAGATGAGGAATCCGACCGCCCGCGCTACGTCGTCCGCCTCGACAAGGCGGCCGAGGGCGGAGTCACCCTCCATGATGCTGGGGTCCCGCTCTCCACGCTCAATCATGCCCTGGAGCATCGGCGTCAGTGTGTAGCCCGGAGATACGCAGTTGACTCGGACACCCGAACGGCCCCACTCTGCGGCCAAATTCGCTGTCATCGCAATCACCGCGGCCTTCGCCGGGCCATACGCGTGCAGCGGCACAGATCTCAATCCTGCGGTTGACCCGATCATCACGATCGAACCCCGGCCTCGTCGACACATCGAATTTCCGATGGCAGCCGCACTTAGGTAGGCCCCTCGGAGGTCGATGTCGATGATCCGATCCCAGTCGGACATCTGATAGTCCTCAGTGCGTGTGGGGACCTGCGCGACGCCGGCAGACAGGACACCAATCTCCAATGGGCCGATCTGTTTTTCGACGTTCGCGATCTCGTGCGCAATCCGCCGATCATCGGTGATGTCCAAGCGCGTTGCATGACCGCCGATTGACTGCGCAACCTGCTCCGCCCGAGCGAAGTTCACATCCGCCACGACGACCGTAGCGCCTCGGCCCGCCAGTAGGCGAGCGCAGCACTCACCAATACCACTAGCTCCGCCGGTGACGAGTGCGACCTGGCCTGCCACGCCACGGATACCTGTCATCTCTGTCACTGCTCTCCAATCGCAATTCACTGACGGGGTCTGCCGACTGAGGGCTCTGGGTCTAAAGGAGACGGCGGGTAATGGCCTCGAAATCGGCTGTGGTCAATGTTCGGTGGAGCCGGATCCCTTCGGCTTTCACTTCCGAAAGCAGTGCGGCCTTGCGATCTTGAGGGAATGTGATCTGACTGCTCTGTAAGGCCCAATCGACGTTGGCCATGCCGCTGTACTTGCCCAGGACCAGGGTGGGCTGATCTGCGCCTACCAACTCAGGCACGTAGGGAAATAGCCACTGAAGGTCGCCTCCTCTCTCCGACCAGCGCGCGAATTCCACTGCAACAGTCCCCGATTCAATCTCGCTGATCCGCGTGCCGACGATGGGTTTATTGGTGGCGATCGGATGATTCGAGTGCCGGCTCACCAGATGGGCAATAGCCGACAAATGGTTGAGGTGCACAGATGTGCTGGCTTGTTCGAGTAGAGCTGCTGCGACCGCGACCTCCTCGAGTGCGGCGTTACCAACCCGTTCACCGAGTCCTAGGACGGTCGTATGGATGGTCGACGCGCCGGCTTCAAAGGCGGCGAGCGAGTTGGCGGTGGCTAGCCCGAAATCGTTGTGCGCATGCAGCTCTAGTGGGATTTGCGTCCACTCGCGGATCTGGCGAATCAGCCGTTGCGTACCGGCCGGATTGAGCGTTCCGAACGTGTCCATCAATGAGATGGCCGTGAACTGGCCAGACAAGTCGATCTGTTCCACGACATGCCGGAGCTCGTCGATCGGATACCGTGGAGCGTCAGCGAGCAACAACGTCGTCTGCAGCTTCGCAGCACGCGCAGTCTCAGCAGCCCTGATTGCTCGTTCAATCGCTTCGTCGAGCGACAAGTTGAAAATCATTCGGTACTGAGAATTGGCCAGCAGAATGATCCCGACACCATTGACACCGACATCGATCGCCATCTGAACATCAGAGGAGACACTTCGTGCGATAGTCCAAATCTCAGCCCGCGGACCGGATTCAACTATCGAGAGAATGGCTTTGCGGTCGTCGTCCGAAACGGCGACCATGCCAGCTTCGATCCGATTGACCCCCGCCTCGTCCAATGCGGATGCGATCTGCAGCTTCTCGTCCGGTGTAAAGACGATCCCAGCTTGCTGCTCGCCGTCACGCAGCGTGGTGTCATGGACGACTAACGGCGTGCCAGCTGCGGGCACGGCGTTCCACGGACTGACGAACGACGTGTCGGTGTAGCTGTTCGAAAGGTCCGCCGGATCGGGCATAGCAACTGGCTCCTCAATAACGCGGCGACGGAAGTCCCTGAAGCAGACGATGCGCCACCCGAAACGGACGGCGAAAGACGGGGCCACGGGCCTCATTTACCCCCGAGGCGGATCGCCTGTCCGAGACGGGGAAACCCACCCACCTGGCGCCCTCATCGGCACAGTCCCGAGCCGCTGTAGATTCTGTTGTGCAGAACTCTGTGCTTCACTGAGGAATATAGGCTCTCTTGATGAGCGAGGTCAAGTGGGCGAAAGCGCCGACTGTAGGCAGGACTCCGTGCGCACCCTCGGCCGAGATCAACGTCGGCCGCGCTCTGGCTAACTCCGCCTGGACCACGCCCCCAACACCACAAGGGTTTTGGTTCCAGTTACGCGGCCGTCTGTCCGCAAGACGTTGACGACACGCTGCAGGTCGTGGATGCTGCGCGCACGAATCCGGGCAATGGCATCCGGATCGCCGGCGAGGGTGAGGACTTCGACGACCTCGGGAACGTTCTCGGCGAACGCAAGAATCAGCTCCAACTCCAGGTTTCCGCCGACCCGCAGTTCAACGATGGCCTCAACTTCACCGTCCATTTTCGTGGTGTCGACCTGTGCCGCGTAGCCCGTGATCACCCCGGTGAGTTCCAGCCGCTGGATACGTCGCTTTACCGGGGCAACTGTCAGGCCGACCTGCCGCGCAATGTCGCGCACCGTCCGGCGGCCGTCCGCGCGCAAGAGCCGCAAGATTTCCCGATCTATCTCATCGAGCATCGACCCACAATCCGCCGAAGTTGCGTAACACGCAACTTTTCTCAAGCGAAGGGCCCGCAGTACTGCCATTAATGCGCGTCGTCTGGTGGACATGCACCCCGCATGTTGCCGCAGCGCCCGCCCCGACTTAGAGTATTTCTCATGGCGGAACTATGCCCCTCAGAGCAGAATGCCCGCCTGGGTGCGACTACTTCCGTGCACCACGTCGTCGTGCGGGGCGCCGGGCATGCCTTTCCCGCTCGACTGGCGTCGCTGCTGTTACCACCTGACGTCGAAGTGGTAGGAATGAACTTCTGGCGGCAGCCGGAATCACACGGGTGGTGTGCGCAGCTCAGCGTTCGTGTGCCGTCTCGCCAGCGGCTCACCCTGGTCATAGAGCGATGCAATCGGTTGATCGACGTCGTTGAGGCGGTAGAGCTGGCTGATCACGATCCTCGTAGACAGTCGGTCTACGTCCAGATGGTGACGGACGCCACCGACTGGGTCCGGATCGTGGAGATCATCACCAGCTTTGGCGCGGAAATAGTCGCTGCCCGAACGGATCAAGTGGTGCTGCACCTCTGTGGAACGCCAGATCACTGCGCCGCCTTCATCTGGATGCTTCGCTCCTACGACCTCCTCGACTGCATGGCGAGCGCAGTTTTCGCGTTTCCTGCCGACGCGAGCGCCAGCGGTAGCGCGGGTTCACGCCCCCACGTACACGCCTCCTGACAACGTCCAACCACCCATTTGCGAGGAGAATCTCGATGACGGATTTGGCCGACGCACCCGACGGTCTCGCCCTTGCTGGGATGTCCTCATCTGCGCCGTTGCAGGTACTTGATACTGACGGCTGCCTGCATGAGAGCGCCCGCGGTATCGACTTCACGCCTTCGCTTGTTCGCCGGCTCCATCGTGACATGGTGCTGGCCCGGCGGCTTGATCAAGAGGCCTATCATTTACAGCGCCAGGGTGAACTCGGTCTCTGGCTCTCCTGCCAGGGCCAGGAAGCCGCGCAAGTGGGCAGCATTCGCGCCATGAAGGCTACCGACTACGTGTTCCCGTCCTACCGCGAGCACGCGGCTGCGCTCTGCCGCGGAATCAGTCCTGCCGAGCTCTTGACGCAGTGGCGCGGCACCGCTCATGGCGGATGGAACCCCGCGGACTATAGGTTCCACATCAGTTCCCTCGTGCTCGCCACACAGTTGTTGCACGCCACTGGGTATGCGTTGGGGGTGGCCGCTGATCGCCGCCGGGATCCCAGCCTCGACGAAATCGTATTGTGTTACTTCGGTGACGGCTCTGCCAGCCAGGGCGACGCCAACGAGGCCTTCAACTGGGCTGCTGTCACGAACGCTCCGTTGGTGTTCTTTTGCCAGAACAACCAGTGGGCGATCTCCACGCCCGCGACAGCGCAGAGCAGGACGCCACTTCATTTGCGAGCTCGAGGTTTTGGGCTTACCACGACGCTGGTGGACGGCAATGATGCGCTCGCGGTGTACGCAGCCACCCTCGCGGCCGCCGATCGGGTACGCGCAGGGGGGCCTCCTGAACTCATCGAAGCGATCACCTACCGCCTCGGTGGACACTCCACGTCCGACGACCCGAAACGTTACCGCGACGCTGATGAGGTGACGCTCTGGGAACGGCGGGACCCCGTTCGACGCGTCGAACGTCTGCTCGATACCCGTGGGTGGGCGAACGCCGATTACTACTCAGCGTTGGAAGGTGAGGCCGCAGCACTCGCTGAGACAACGCGCGCCGCGTGCCGCGCATTGGAGGCGCCCGCGCTGGAAGACACGTTCCGCAACACGTTCGCCAACGAAACTGCTTCTCTGCGTGCAGAGCGCGAACACTACAGCGCATGGAGGCAATCCTTCGCATGAGTAACGCCGCAGGTGCAGTAGCCCGCACAGAACGACCCCTCACGCTCGGAGCGGCACTCAATGCCGGTCTGCGGCAGGCATTAAGCGCTGATGAGTCGGTGTTGCTGATCGGAGAGGACATCGGCACACTGGGCGGGGTCTTCCGGGTAACCGATGGCTTACGCGCCGAATTCGGCGCCGACAGGGTAATCGACTCCCTGCTGGCCGAATCGGGAATCGTCGGTACCGCAATCGGATTGGCCTTACGCGGCTACCGTCCGGTCTGCGAAATCCAGTTCGACGGCTTCATCTATCCCGCCTTCGACCAGATTGTCTCTCAGCTCGCTAAGCTGCGTGCACGGTCAGCAGGACGGCTCGCCGTACCGGTCACCATTCGGGTGCCATGCGGTGGAGGAATCGGCGCCGTCGAGCATCACAGCGAGTCCAACGAAGCATACTTCTGCCATACGGCTGGACTTCGTGTGGTCGCCTGCGCAAGCCCGGCAGACGCGCACACGATGATCCAGCAAGCAATCGCATGCGACGATCCGGTGATCTTCTACGAGCCCAAACGGCGCTACTGGGACAAGGCGCCGGTTGTACTGGGTCCCCCACCGGACGACGCGCTGCCGCTTGACGCGGCGCGGGTGATCAAAACAGGCACCGACTGCACCCTTATCGCGTACGGTCCCAGCGTTCGCGTCGCACTTGACGCAGCGACCGTCGCAGCCGGCGAGGGTCGGTCACTCGAGGTCATCGATTTGAGGTCGTTGTCGCCTTTGGACCTCCCCACCCTCACGTCGTCAGCGAACAAAACCGGCCGAGTCGTGATCGTGCACGAAGCGCCGACGTTTTGCGGGCTCGGCGCGGAGATCGCCGCATCTCTCACTGATCGTTGCTTCTCGCGATTGGAAGCCCCCGTGCAACGGGTCGGCGGCTGGAATATCCCCTATCCCCCGGCGCGCGCCGAGGAGCACTACCTGCCCGACCTCGATCGGGTCCTCGACGCCGTCGATGTCACCTTCCTGCACTAAGGATCACGATGACCGAGATCAACCAGTTCGCCCTGCCCGACGTCGGCGAAGGACTCACCGAAGCCGAAATCGTCACGTGGCACGTCAAACCCGGAGATACCGTCGACATCAATGACAGCCTCGTCGAGGTGGAGACGGCGAAGTCACTCGTTGAGTTGCCTTCACCGTTTGCCGGGACGATCGCCGCCCTGCACGCCGTAGAAGGTGAAACCGTCGCCGTCGGAACCGTTATCGTCACATTCGGCGACATGCCTAGCGCAGCCAATCCAGTCCTGGAGGTGCCGTCGTCTCCGCTCCAGGGGCCAGATCGGGATCGGCAACCGGTACTCGTCGGGTACGGACCTAGCCGAACGGTGGTCGCCCGGCGCCCGCGCGTCAGCGGCTACCGCGCGTCGAGCTTGAGGCCGGCTCCAACAGCCCCTGCGCCCGAACAGCGTTACGCCACACCGCCGGTACGTATGCGCGCCCGCGAACTCGGAATCGACTTGGGTACAATCGCACCATCGAGCTCAACAGGCCAGATCAGCCGCGCCGATGTCGAAGCCGCCGCTCGGTTGAGCAACCCCCACCGCTCCGAGGATCCTGTCGAAACCCGTTCTGCCGTCAAAGGAGTGCGGAAGGCGACCGCCGAAGCCATGGTCGCATCGGCCTTCACCGCGCCGCACGTCACCGAATGGGTCACCGTAGACGTCACCGAGTCGCTGACCCTACTAGCAGAACTTCGCGACGACCGCGCGTTCCGCGGCGCTCGATTGACACCGCTTGTCTTCGTCGCACGTGCGACTCTGTCCGCATTGCGCGCTTATCCCGATATCAATGCCAAATGGGATGCCGACGCGGGCGAGATAGTGCGGTATCGCGATGTCAATCTCGGTATCGCGGCAGCCACCCCCAGGGGCCTTCTCGTACCGAATATCAAAGCGGCACAGAACCTGAGCACCCGTCAACTGTGTGATGAGCTACATGAGGTGATCACGCAAGCACGCGAAGGAAGGACCCAGCCGGAGGCGATGGCTCGAGGAACATTCACGATCACCAACATCGGAGTGTTCGGCGTCGACGGCGGCACGCCAATCCTGAACAAGGGCGAAGCCGGTATCCTCTGTGTCGGCCAGATTGCGCGGAGGCCATGGGAACACGAGGGCGCGGTCAAGCTGCGCAGCGTGTGCACCCTGTCGCTTTCCTTTGACCACCGCCTTGTTGACGGTCAACTGGGCAGCGAAGTGCTCGCTCACATCGCCAGACTGTTGTCTCGGCCATCACTTGCACTCGCCTCCTGAACCGGTGAGCCACATAGAGGAGACCTGGTGACCGACCACATCAACGATCTGGTGATTCTCGGCGGGGGCTCTGCAGGTTACGCCTGTGCCCTGCGTGCAGCGCAGCTCGGTTTGTCCGTCGTGCTCATCGAGAAGAGCAAGCTCGGTGGCACTTGCCTGCATCACGGCTGCATTCCGACCAAAGCGCTACTACATGTCGCCGAAGTCGCCGACGCAGTACGTGAAGGTGCCGATATCGGCGTCCTATCCCAGCTTTCAGGGATAGACCTAGAAGCTGCAAACATGTTCAAGGACAGCATCGTAGGACGCCTCCACCGCGGACTACAGGGACTCGTACGTTCCAGGGACATCGAATACATAGCGGGCACCGGTCGTTTCGTCGGCCCACAATCGGTCGAAGTCGATGGATTACGCTACACCGGGCGCCACATCGTATTGGCGACCGGATCACATCCCAGAACCGTTTCTGGCATTCCACTATCCAAACGGGTAATCACCTCCGACCAAGCACTTTCCCTCACCGAAATGCCCCCGCGTGCAGTAGTTCTCGGCGGTGGGGTCATCGGTGCAGAGTTCGCCAGCATGTGGCGGTCTTTCGGATCAGAAGTCACGATCGTCGAAGCGCGGTCCCGGCTACTGCCCAATGACGACCAATTCACCTCCCAACTGCTAGAGCGAGGATTCCGTCGGCGCGGGATTCACATCGAGACCGCCGTGTCGGTGGACAGCGTGACGGAAACGGCGGATTCGGTCACCGTTTCCCTCAGCTCTGGAGAGCAAATCGCCACCGATCTGCTGCTGGTAGCGATCGGCCGGGGACCCAACACGACTGGGCTCGGCTACCCCGAGGCCGGCCTGGCCCTCGATCGTGGATTCATAAGAACCGACGCAAGACTACGTACCAACCTGACTGGCGTATACGCGGTCGGAGACGTCGTGGCCGGTGTGCAACTGGCCCATCGCGGATTCCAGCACGGCATCTTCGTTGCCGAAGATATTGCAGACGTCAATCCGCGCCCTGTCGATGAGGACGGTATCCCGCGTGTGACGTACAGCCATCCCGAGGTCGCTTCCGTCGGACTCAGCGAGGACGAGGCAAAGGAGAGATACGGTGAAGTATCCACCGTCATCTACGATCTGGGAGGAAACGGCAAGTCCCAGATCCTTCAGACCGCAGGGGCGGTCAAGCTCATCAAGGCTGGAGCAGCCGGCGCACCCGGTCGGATTCTCGGAATTCACATGGTGGGTGCCCGTGTCGGTGAACTCATCGGCGAGGCGCAGCTCGTCTACAACTGGCACGCGGAAGCAACTGATGTCGCCGCATTGATACACGCTCATCCCAGTCAGAGTGAAGCCTTGGGTGAGGCCCACCTGGCTCTGGCCGGCAAGGCCCTTCATGCGCACAGCTAAGAGACCACCATCACAACCTGCCGCTACGTGGTTCGAGTTGCATTCGACGCCAGAATGTTTCGGTCATCACATAGTCGTAGCAGTCACTGATTGAGCCCTTCGACCGGACCAACCCTGATCTGTTTGCGCCATCGGAGGAGGCCCAGGAGGGGAACTGTCAGGCGACATGGATCTGGTTTCGATAGATCTTCCCGGTCGCGGCTCGGGGCAAGCGTTCGGTGAACTGAATCCCTAGCGGCGGCTGAGGTTGCGGAATGCGATCGCGGTAATACTGCACCAGCTCGCGCGCCATGTCATCCGACGGGTCGACACCCTGAACAGGCTGGACGACGGCCGCGAGTTCGGCACCGCCCTGGGCCGGCCCGAGGACCACCACGTCGGCAAAGCTCGGATGTGTGATCACGACATGCTCGATCTGCTCCGGGTACCACGCTCGGTCGGCGATGACCGCGGCGTTCGCGCGGCGGCCAACATGGTAGAGATACTCGCTGTCATCGAGGTACCCCAGGTCGCCAGTACGCCGCGCAGCAGGCACGGACTCCGGTTGCGGCGGCCCCTCAGCATCAGCCCTGACGAGATACCCACCGCCGAAACAAATTCCGCCGATTTCGCCGGGCAGCATGGGCTGCTGGTCGTCGTCCAGAACGACGACTTTTCCGACCGCGGCCCGGTCCACCGAACCCGGATGCGCAAGCCATTCGTCGGCAGAGATGAACGTGAAACTGCCGACGTCGGACGCCCCGTAGAACTCGTTGATGATGGGTCCTAGCCACTCGATCATTGCGCGCTTTGTCGCCGGCGGGCACGGCGCCATGTCATGCAAGACACCGCGCAAGGTGCTGACGTCATATCGGAGGCGCATCTCGGGACTCAACTTGCTCAAGTTCGTCAGGAGTGAAGGCGGGACCCCGGTGTGGGTGATCCCGTAGCGTTCGACGGCAGCCAACACGGTGATCGGATCGAAGTCGCGCACGAGCGCGACAGTTCCGCCGGCGCGGTGCACCAGGGAGCTGATGACAGCTGGCAGCCCTTGGTAGAGGGGGCTCCCTGCTAGGTACACGTTGTGTCCGTCGCCGATCATCGTCTGACGGAATCGGCTCGGAAATTGCTCATCGATGTCGAGTACCCCGCCTGCGTACCAGACCGGCTTGGGACGTCCTGTGGAGCCGGACGTGTACAGCAAAGCACCCGGTTGCGGGTTCGGCGTAGCCGCATCGATCGGCATCGCACGAACAACATGTTCGTAGTCGTCGAAGCCTGCAGGGGGTGTGGACTGAGTTCGTCCTGCACAAGGCATGATCCAGGCGATGACTCAAGTGGGGTAAGTCCCCGGCGGTCACCGTCTCGGCCAAACGGGCTAGCGACGCGGTGATGACAAGGACTCGTGTGAGTCGCGCAGGATGTGGAAGCCGCTTGTCGTCAACGGCTTCCGCCGGCCGCCTCAGGATTTGGTGTTCCATACCAAGGGCGTCTGCCGGATCCAGGTGCCTTGTTCAACGGCATCGAGGAGGAACCCGGCAAAGTCGGCACGGTTGACTCGGAGCCCCGGCTTAGCGGTGCCGGGCTCAGCCGCCAGCAGTGGACCTGCGGCCGGTTTATCGCTCAGCGCGACAGCACGGGCGAGCGTCCAATCTGCGTCGGAGGCATGGACGAGGCGGTCGAGAGCGTCGTGGTCGGCGAAGCCGACCTTGAGGTTGGACAGCTTGATCGCAGCCTTGATTACCGGGTTGAGCCGTTTCCAGTCGTCTCCGGCCCCCTGGGTCGAGGCCAGCACGATCCGTCGGATGCCTTGCTCGCCCATCACTGTCAGCGTGTCGCGGGCGGCATCGGTCATGAACGACGGCGGACTGATGGGTTTGGCCCACGGGTTGTCGGACGTCCGGGCATTGTTGAGGACGCTGATCACGGCCTCGGTGCCCTGGGCGGCCTTGCGCAGGTCGTCGATGTTCGCGGGCGTGCCCTCGACGAGCTCGACACCGGGCGGGGCCTGGACGGCGTCGGGGTTGCGCACTAGTGCACGGACGCGGTGGCCGCGGCTAGCGGCGCCGTTGAGTACGTGGATTCCGGTTCGGCCACTCCCACCGAGAACGAGCAGGCTGGTCATCGGATTACCTCGTCGGGAGCATCCTGGCGGCACGTGGCGGCCGAGGGCGATGAAGGAAGCAGGTACGACATGCTGGGCTCCTTTGGAAACTGCGTTGGTGGTATGGCTTCGCGTGCGGCGGTGGTCATGAACGAGCCGGGATCGCACTCGTCGGGACCGCAGGTTGGCGCGTCGCCGGCGGGGACCACCGCGGTGACCGGGTGGGCCTCGTTCCACGCCGCCCGTAAGTACCCGAGTAGGGCGTCGCTGCCTTGTGCACCCGATACCGTGTATCGGCCGTCGATGAGGATGAACGGGACGCCGGCGGCCCCCAGGGACTGGGCGCCGCGAGCATCGTCTTGGACGTGCTGGCGGTAGTGGCGTTCGGTGAGCACTTCACGGGTCTGCTCACGGTCCAGACCAAGCTTGTCGGAAAACCCGAGCAGGTCATCGAGGGCAAAAATCGGCTCAGCGTTACCGAAGTAGTCCCGAAAGAGCATGTCCCAACCTTCGCGGTTCTTGCCCAACACAGAGGCGTGGGCCAGGAACTCGTGGGCAAGGTCAGTGTTCCCGACCCGGTTGTCCAGTACCCGGTAGGGAGCCAGGCCCTCAGCTGCCGCCATCTCCTCGATGTCCAGCGCAGCGGCTTGCTCGGGGATAGCACCGTACTTGGCCATCAACGCCTCGCGGACACTGAGCGTGCGACCCTCAGGGAAGCCGCTGCTCAGTGGGAATGAGCGGTGAACCACCGTGACCTGGTCGCTGTGCTCGAACCGTTCCACTGCCCCGTCGAGCCGGTGGCTGCCCAGGCCGCACCACGGGCAGGTGATCTCGGACCACATTTCGAGCTTCATGCCGCTGACTCCAATTCATACGAATTGTGCGTAACGCCATGATTAGCCAGAATCACGAGCGATACAAAAGGCACATCGGTGTGTGTAACGGAGGGAAATGGCTGCCATGCAGAACGATGTCGCAACGGCGATGGCGGCCGCAGCGGGCCCCTGCGCGAGAATCCCGACCGAGGACATGGCGTTCATCCGTCAGGTGCTCGACCGAGTCGGCGACAAGTGGAGCATGTTGATCATCGCCGTGCTGCAGGGCGGCGCGCTGCGCTACACCGATCTACAACGCCAAATCCCTGGCATCTCCCAGCGCATGCTCACCCACACCCTGCGCCAACTCCAGCACGACGGTCTGATCACCCGGACCGCCTACGCCGAAGTCCCACCAAGGGTGGAGTACACCCTTGCCCCGCTCGGCCAGGGCCTCAACGACATCGTCAAGCAGCTGATCGGCTGGGCTGCTGATCACCACGACGAGATTCGCGGCAACCGCTCCCGCGCTGAGACGGCCACGTCTCAATCTTAGAAACACTGGTATCGACAGACCGTCACACCTCGTCGAAGCGCCCCCATCGCGTGATTGCGTAGCTTCGGTCGCGGGGTGCGATGGTAGTCGCTCCCCGACCGGCGAAGTGAGCGGAACATGGCGGCGCCTGCCCGGGCAGCCCTGGCGAGGACGGCGCCGCGGCTGGCCCGCGCCTGAGCGGCATCCAGGTCGAAAGCGCAGCAATCGTTGGGTCGACTTATCTGCAGCGGGGTGTGCACAAGGTCGCCGACAAATACTGCGCCGGAGCCGGTTTCGAGCCACGCCACCGACGAGCCCGGGGTGTGGCCCCGGCGCGGGTTCCAGCCGCAGGATGTCGTCGACGGCATGCTTCCCTCGCCAGATCTGCAACTGTCCGGCGTCCGCGACCGGGGCGATGCTGTCCTCGAACACGAGTCTGATGCCCTCGAAGCGCGCCTTCTCGTCGTCGGTGCGGGGCGGCCGCATCCGATCGGCGTTCTCGGGGCGAAAGTAGTCGGAATCTGCCTCCGGAACGAGGTAGGTCGCGTTGGGGAATGTCGGCACCCATGCCCCACCGTCGAGGGTCGTGTTCCATCCCACGTGGTCGTAGTGGATGTGGGTGTTGATGACGACGTCCACGTCTGCGGGCTCGACGCCGATGTCGCCGAGCATCTGCAAAAAATTGGTGTGCAGGTGATCAAGTGCCGGAGCCTGGGGCCGTACCCGGTCGTTGCCAACGCCGGTGTCTATCAGAATAATTCGCCCGGGTATTCGCAGCACCCACGTCTGGATTGCCGCGCGGTAGGCGCGCGTCGACGGCACCCAGTGGTACGGCGCCAGATCATCGGTCCACTGGTCGGCGGGTGTGGCCGGGAACATCTCGGCCACGGATTTGACTGGCCCCACCCACTCCGGCACACGATCCACGTCGACAGATCCAATCCGGAGGCTCATAGCCCTCCCCGGAGTGTGTTATCGCACGGCCAATCAGCGGTGGTGGCGTACTTCTCCCAGTTGACGATCAAGTCTTGGGTGACTTCGAAGAACTCGCTCTCATACGCGCCGGCCGAATTGGCGTTGGACCATACCCGGGCGGAACGCTTGCGCCAGCAGTAATGGTGCTTCGACGTTGACCGCCTGCACGGTCCGCCACCGGGATAGGTCGAAGGATTCCAGCGGCAAAGGATCGAAACTTGGCGCGCAGTGCACCAAGACATCGCAGCCGCCGCACCGATCCAAGACCTTCGCCGCCACCGCTTTGGTGGAGGTCTCCGAAGCCAGATCACACGCGAGATCTCCCGAGCGGTCGAGGACCACAGTCCGGTAACCGCGCGCCGCTAGCGACGTCACGATGGCAGAACCTATTGCGCCTGCCCCACCGGTGGCCACTGCCACACGTCGTCCCCCCTCTGCATCATCGGGGCCGGGCCGGCTGCTGTTCAGATGTTGAGGAGCCTGCGGGCATTTCCGGATCCGATCTTGGCTCGTGCGGAGTCGGGCAGGGCGGCCTGCTCGAACGCGGCGACCGCTGCGCGTGTGGACTCGTAGGGATAGTCCACGGCGAACAACACCGCGTCGGGCCCCATGATCGCCACCAGGGCTTCGATAACTTTCGCCGACAGGATCCCACTGGTGGTGACCAGCACGTTGTCGCCGAAATATTCCGACGGCCGGCGTCGCAACGGAACAGTGGCGGTCACGGTCGCGTAGCGGGAGTCGAACCGGGACAACTGGAAGGGCAGGAATTCGCCGGCATGGCCGAGAATCAACCGAGCGTTTGGGTGACGGTCGAAGACACCCGATAACACGATTCGCATTGCGTGGCCGCCGGTTTCGGCCTGCCAGCTCCACAGCGCCCCGTACATCTCGGGATGTCCGTCTACGACATGCCAGGTGTCGGCGGGCGGCATTCCGGGATGCAAATACAGCGGCACCTGAAGTTCGTCCAGTGCCGCCCACAACGAGTCGAAGGCCGGGTCATCGAGGTATCGGCCCTGCACCTGGTCATTGACAAGCGCGCCACGTAAGCCCAGCTGCATCACCGCCCTCCGCAGCTCTTCGACAGCTTGAGCCGGATCCTGCAACGGCAGAGTGGCGAAAGCCGAGAACCGCTCCGGATTCTGGCCAACGACACCAGCGAGGTAATCGTTGACATACCGTGCATTGGCGACCGCTCGGGCGGGCTCGGTTTCGGCCTCGATGCCCGGCACCGTCAACGACAACACCTGCTTGGCGACGCCGCACTCGTCCATGTCGGGCAGGCGCCATCGGCTGATATCAGGCAGCCGCGCCACCACGTCGGCCGCGAATTCGGCTGTGACGTTGACGGGCAACGGAATCGGGGCCGTCGCTCGGCCAACCCGGGTACCGCGACGGCCTCTTCGATAGCGATATAGCCCGGCATCGCTGCCCTCCTGTCGTAGCTCATCTTGGGGTCGTCCGCCGAAGCGGGCATTGGGTGGTCAATCGGTGCAGCCGCCGCATTGCGGGGCAGCGCAAGGCCTACCGCTGCGGTGAAGCTGCCACTCAGCATCGCTCTACGTGTCACCAAGGCACCATCTGCCACGCGACCTCCCGATAACTGAACACTTGTTGCTTACTTGAGTAAACGGCTGTTCGGTTATCGATGTCAAGTAGCTGCCACCCCGGGCTACAGTGATCGGGTTCACAGCAGTTCAGAAAGGGAGATGTGGCGACGCGCAGATCG
Source organism: Mycolicibacterium litorale (assembly GCA_002007745.1). Lineage (GTDB taxonomy): Bacteria > Actinomycetota > Actinomycetes > Mycobacteriales > Mycobacteriaceae > Mycobacterium > Mycobacterium litorale_A. The sequence goes on from CP019882.1 coordinate 6,051,601, forward strand.
ACTCCCGTGGCGCGCAGGCGGAATCCGCGAGGCCAGGGACACATCCTTAAAGAACAACTTGTCGAGGTGGCAGCGACTTTGTTGGCCACCAGTGATCGACCGGAACTCCTGACGCTGCGACAGGTTGCCAGGGCGGCGGGTATTGCGCCAGCCAGCATCTATGGGCACTTTCCCAATCTTGGTGCCCTCGTGGCGCATGTCCTATCCCTGCGCTACAGCGAACTCGCGCAGTTGATGGATGAGGCGGCCGAAGGCGCACATGGGCCACTGGCCAATTTGGTGGCACGGTGTGCGGCCTATGTGGCCTGGGCGGTTGAGCAACCGGGGAACTACCGCACGCTGTTCAGCAACCGGATGCCGACCGATGTGGTACCCGAGACAGCACATAGCGCCGGCGCGGAGATCCTTGCATCGGTATCGGCGGCCTTGGCCGCGGTCACCGACGCCAACGGCATGCGATCCGAGGACGACCACTGGCGCGCCGGACTGCTGTTGTGGACCGCGCTGCACGGTTTGGTCAGCCTCTACAACGACCACGGCGACCTGCCTTGGCCACCTCTGAATGTCCTCACCGCCGAACTCCTTGGCCGACATACCGGAGAGCCGCCCGCAGTCATCATCACACTTCTGCCGCAGAACTGGCCCCGGGCCGCAACGTGATTGAGTCGGCGATCGCCTCGGCTCGGCGCTGAGCTACCGCTTACTCGATGCGGAGCCAGCAGATAATGACTGCCCGAAAAGTGCACCCCATCCAGAGTTAACAGGGCGAGATCGGCTTGCTTACCAACTTCAAGTGACCCGATGTCGCTGCGCCCGAGGCACGCAGACGATCTAGCCGTGGCCCAGCGCAGCACGTCCAGGTGGGTAATGGCCTGTACGCCATAGGCCTACCGGTTGAGCATGAATGCCTGCCCTGCCGCCTCGATCAAAGGTGACGCCGCCCCGGTGATCGCTCATTGACCCGGGGGTGATGACACTGTATATCCCGGCGGCGTGGACCTCCTCCACGGCGATGTCAACGGCGTACTCGAGCCCGAGTCCAATTGGACATCGTGTGGACGTCTCACTTGAGAAATGGACATCGAACTCGAGACGCCACCCGCTGCTCGCCTTACCGCGCCATGTTCGTAAACCGCGACAGATGCAGCTGATGTGCCACCGTCACCGTTCTCGTCGGTCCCGCACGGTGTTTGGCGATGATCAGATCGGCCTCGCCGCCTCGCGGGTCGTCGGTCTCGAAGGCGTCCGGCCGGTGCAGCAGGATCACCATGTCGGCGTCCTGCTCGATCGAGCCCGACTCGCGGAGATCGGCGAGCATCGGCTTCTTGTCGGTGCGTTGCTCGGGCCCGCGGTTCAGCTGACTCATCGCGACCACCGGGACTTCGAGCTCTTTCGCCAGAAGCTTTATCTGCCGGGAGAATTCGGAGACTTCCTGCTGGCGGGACTCGACCTTCTTGCCGGAGGTCATCAGCTGCAAGTAGTCGAGCACGATCAGCCGCAGTCCTGCTTTCTGGTGCAGCCGACGGGCTTTGGCGCGGATCTCCATCATCGTCAGGTTCGGTGAGTCGTCGATGTAGAGCGGCGCTTCGCTGATCTCACTCATCCGACGCGCCAGCCGCGTCCAGTCGTCGTCGGTCATCCGGCCGGAACGCATGTCGGCCAGCTTGATCTTCGCCTCAGCCGACAACAGCCGCATGACGATTTCAGACTTGCTCATTTCCAGGGAGAACACGATGCTCGGCAGCCGGTGCTTGATCGAGCAGGACCGCAAGAAATCCAGTCCCAGAGTCGAGTTGTGGGTGGGGATCATCGCCCGGCTGGCGAGATACAAGTGGTCGTGGTTGTCGACTTCCACACACCGAACTGGAACGCTTGCGATCGGCCGAACGTCGGCCACTCCGAACGCAGCGGGTGCCGGACCGCCCGCCCCGACAAGCTGTCGCGCTACGGCCGCTGTCACCACGTCGGCGTCCGCGCGCAACGTTATGGTGGTCTGGATGCCGCGAGCCGTCGGCCACTGATGCTCGGCGTCCGCGACGATCACTGTGCCGTCGGAGAATTCGACCTCGTAGCACGGTCGGCCCACCATCACCTCGGTCGCCGCGACCACCCGAGTAGGGCGCCCGTCGGCACCGATCAGGTAATCACCGACCCTGACCTCGCCCATGGTTGTCCAGCCCGTCGGCGTGGGCAGCGGCGTGTCCAAGCCCAGGGCCTTGCCCATACCGGGTCGGGCCGCCACGACGATCATCTGACCGGGATGCAGCCCGTTGGTCAGCTCGTCGAGTTCGGTGAACCCCGTCGGCACGCCCTTGGAAATGCCTCCGCTGGAGGCGATCGCGTCGATCTCGTCCATCGTCGGCTGCAGCAGGTCTTCCAGCGGCAGGAAGTCCTCAGCGGTCCGGCGCTCGGTGACGTCGTAGATCTCGGCCTGGGCACGATCGACGATCTCGTTGACGTCGGCACCCTCTGCCCGGCGTAGCCGTACTGGACAACCCGGGTGCCGGCCTCCACCAGTCGCCGCAGCAGCGCTTTCTCGGCCACAATGCCCGCGTAGTACCCGGCGTTGGCCGCCGTCGGCACCGTCGAGATCAGCGTGTGCAGATACGGCAACCCGCCGATGCGGCGCAGCAGCCCACGCCGGTCGAGTTCGGCGCCCACCGTGACCGCATCGGCCGGCTCACCGCGGCCGTACAGGTCCAGGATCGCGTCATAGACGTTCTGGTGGGCGGGCCGGTAGAAGTCGCCCGGCCGCAGCCGCTCGAGCACGTCTGCGATGGCGTCCTTGGACAGCAGCATCCCGCCCAGCACCGATTGTTCGGCCGCGAGGTCCTGGGGAGGCTGACGGCCGAAATCCTCCGAAGGAGGAGGACTGTCCATCCCGGGCTGACCGAGATCGTCGACGACCGCCATCGGGCTGACCCCACCTCCTCCATGTCGAACGCGGGTTCGATCCGCCGCTTAGATGTCTACCGCCAATGGCCGACAAAAATCGGCAGCCGGGAGCACGGTACGCATCGCCGACGGCTCACGCTAGACGTTGCTGGAGCCACCGCAAATTGGACCTGTGCATCAACCTGTTAGTGGCTTGTGGACAGCTGGGGACAGTGGTGTTGAGTCGTTGGGGAGAACCTGTGGATTACTGGTCTTTTTTGCGGCGTTTGCCCAGCTGAGGGGAGAGTAATCCCCGGTCGGCACTGTGGATGGCAAGTTCATCGGCGTGTCGGGCTGGGTTGCGCTCCCGGGCGTGTTGTGTTGCCGGAGGTTATGCGCAAGGTTAACGGCCGGTTAGATTAGCTGCGGCGAGGCCGGCGCCGAGAGTTCGCCAGACAAATAGCAATTCCCCGGGGGCGGCCACCAAGGGCCACCACCCGGGGAATGCACTCGAACGGCTAGCTCTGGGCGACTACGTCGACAGTCACGTCGACGTCGACCTCGGGGTGCAGGTGCACGCCCACGGTGTGGGCACCGGTCGCCTTGATGTGCGCCTTGGGCAGGTTCACGGTGCGCTTGTCCAGGCTCGGCCCGCCGGCCTTCTTGATGGCCGCGACGATGTCGTTGGCGGTCACCGACCCGAACAATTTGCCCGAATCGGCGGCGGTCTTCACCGGCAGCGCGATCGGCCCCAGGGCCACGATGGCGGCCTTGATCTCGTCGGCGTGCTCACGGTCACGCACCGTCTTCACGTCGCGCGCGCGGCGGATCTCGTCGGCCTGCTTCTGTGCGCCGCGCGAGGCCACGATGGCCAGCCCGCGGGGCAGCAGGTAGTTGCGTCCGTACCCGTCCTTGACCTCGACGGTGTCACCGGCATCGCCGAGGTGGTCGACCTCGGCAGTCAGGATCAGCTTCATCTCTTGATACTTCCGTTCTGCTCTATCGGGCCGACGAGGTGAACGGCAGCAGGGCAACCTCGCGCGCGTTCTTGACGGCGATCGCGATGTCACGCTGGTGCTGCACACAGTTTCCGGTCACCCGACGAGCGCGGATCTTGCCGCGCTCACTGATGTAGGTGCGCAGGAGCGCGGTGTCTTTGTAATCGATGTTCTGCCCCTTGCCTTTCTTGGAGCAGAACACGCACTTGCGGGTCTTGACCGGCTTCTCAGGAGCCGGGCGCCGCTTCGTGGAGGACTTGGCCATGGATCAATCTCTCTGTCATACGGCGCGCCGATGGCGCGCAAAAGGTTTTCGTTAGTTTGTTCAGAACGGCGGTTCGTCGTCGCTGCCGCCGAACGAACCCGACGCCGGAGCACTGCCCCACGGATCGTCGCCAGCCTCGCTGGCCGCCGGACGGGAAGACCCGCCACCGCCGCCACCGCCGAAGCCGCCGCCTCCGCCACCACTGCGCGAGGCCTTGTTGACCTTGGCGGTGGCATACCGCAGCGACGGGCCGATCTCGTCGACCTCGACCTCGACCACCGTGCGCTTCTCACCCTCGCGGGTTTCGAAGGACCGTTGCTTGAGCCGGCCGGTGACGATGACCCGCGAACCCCTGGTGAGGCTTTCGGCCACGTTCTCGGCCGCCTCACGCCAGATGTTGCAGCGCAGGAACAGCGCTTCGCCGTCCTTCCACTCCCCGCTCTGGCGGTCGTAGATCCGCGGCGTGGACGCCACCGTGAAGTTGGCGACGGCAGCGCCGGACGGCGTGAACCGCAGTTCGGGGTCGGCGGTCAGGTTTCCGACGACGGTGATGGTCGTGTCACCGGCCACAAGGTCCTCCTGGCATAGGCGGGTGGATTCACCGCGAGCCTACGGAACAGCTCGAAGGCGTGGCGCGGTTATCCACTCAGGGCTTTGCGAGTCCCGTCGGACTCAGTGCTTGTCCGTCCGCATCACCTTGGTGCGCAGCACCGACTCGTTCAGGTTGAGCTGACGGTCGAGCTCGGACACGGTGGCCGGTTCGGCCTTCACGTCGACGACGGCATAGATGCCCTCGGCGTGCTTGGCGATCTCGTACGCCAGCCGGCGCCGGCCCCAGATGTCGACCTTGTCCACGGTGCCGCCGTCAGTGCGGACGACGTTCAGGAACGTGTCCAGAGACGGAGCTACGGTGCGCTCGTCGAGAGTGGGGTCAAGGATGACCATGATTTCGTATGGACGCATGGGAACCTCATCACCTCCTATGGTCGTTGCGGCCACGGTCGTTCCGTGGCAGGAGAGTCGCCTGCGTCGGCAACCTGCCCAGGCTACCGGAGAGCGGGCTGATCAGCGAAATCAGCTCCGATGCCGGAAGTACTCGACCGCGAGCTCTCTGGTCTGATCGGAGGCGGTTCGGGGATCGCCGGCCTGAAACGGCGGCTGCGGGTCGTACTCGATCATCAGCTGGCTGGCCTCGGCGGCCTCTCGCCCGGCGAGGAGCTCCACCAGCCGCAACGCCATGTCGATGCCGCTGGAGACCCCCGCCGCGGTGATGATCCGCTGCGGCAGGTGCTCGACCACGCGTTGCGGCGTGTACATCGCGCCCAAGGATTCCAGCAGCTCGGTGGCCCGCCAATGGGTGGCAGCGGTCAGCCCGGTGAGCAGACCGGCCGCGGCCAGCACCAGGCTGCCGGTGCACACCGAGGTGGTGAACGTCGTGTGCCGGTGGACGTCGCGAACCCAGTCGAGCACGTGCCGGTCTTCGATGAGGGTCCGGGTGCCGACACCGCCGGGAAACACCAGCACGTCGGGGGTGCTCACCTCGTCGAAGGTGGCGTCGCAAGTGAGCCCGAGCATGCCGTTGTCGCTGCGCACTTCTCCACGCCGATGCCCGACGAAGACGACGTCAATGGACGGGACCCGCTGCAGCACCTCATAAGGGCCGATCGCGTCCAGCGCGGTGTTACGCGGGAACAGGGCTATCGCGACTTGCATCCGGTGCCTCCTCCGGCTCGGGCCGACCCCCCACCGGAACCCGCGGCCGCAACCAGCGCGGGAACCGCGACGGGAACGTGTCGGCGGCGCCGTCGAACACCCCGCCCGCGGGGTCGTCCACTCGCCCGTCCCAGCGCACCAGGTCCAGCTCGGGGCGATAGATCTGGCGGACAACCAGGGCCATCAACCCGACCACCGCGATATCCCGCAGCAGCACGGTCGCGGTGAACCACTGCTCGGGCAGGCCCTTGTTGCCCTCGCCGTACAGGTAGTACATCCGCGGCACCCACACCAGCATGTCAATGGTCATCCACGCCAACAGGATTCGCCGATGTGGCAGCGCGAGCACCGCCAGCGGCACCAGCCACAGCGAGAACTGGGGGCTCCACACCTTGTTCACCAACAGGAACGCAGCCACCGTCAGGAACGCCAGCTGCGCCACCCGCGGCCGCTGCGGCGCGGTCAACGCGATGTAGGCGATTGCCGCGCAACACACGACGAAGAGCACCGCGATGACGGTGTTGAGGATCACCGGCGGCTGCCAAAAACCCAGATTGGCGTCGAAGCCGTCCCACCCGGTGAACGACTTCACCACGTTGTACAGCGAGTCCATGTCGTCGCCGCGGCGGGAGTTGAGCCGGAAGAACTCCGACCATCCGCGCGGGAACAGCACCATCACCGGAACGTTGACGACGAACCAGGCGCCGACGGCGGCCACCACCGTCTTGGCCGCCTCGGGCATCCGGTCGGTGCGAATGGCCAGTACCACCAGCGGCAGCAGCAGCAACGCCGGATACAACTTGGCGGCCACCCCCAAGCCGATCAGCACCCCGGCCAATACCGGTCGCCGGCGCGCCCACGCCAGCAGACCGCCGATCGCCAAAGCCGTTGCCAACGCGTCGAAATTGGTGAAGATCTGGAACACCATCACCGGAGAGGCGGCCACCAGCGCCGCGTCCCAGACCCGTCGGCCCGCAAGCCATGACGCCGCCCATACCGTCGTCAACCACGCCAGGGCCAGACCGAGGGCGGCGAAGTTGAAGAACATCACCACTTCGGCGATCACCGGTAGCGAGATCATCTTGGCCACAGCGGTATACGTCTTGGCCAGCGCCATCGACACGTACTGATAGACCCCGGTCAGCACCGGATACTCCATATAGCGGATCGCCGGCCTGCCGTCGTAGCGGGTCTGCGGGCGGCCGCTGGAGTCGGTCTCGATCCAACTCGACTTGTACGGGAACCGGCCCTGGCTCAACAGCTCCGCGCCGTACAACGGCACGGTGTCGGAGTAGCACAGCTCGAAGTAGGCGCGCTGGTTCTGCCAGTTGGCGACCCGCTGATCGGGTGGACCGGTCCCCACGGTCTGCAGACACGGCGCCTTGGTGGACCAGCCCAGCGCCAGCAGCACCAGCGCCATCATGAACATGATCCGCAGCGGGGTGAACACCCGGGTGCGGCCGATCAGGGCATGGCGTCCGACCGGGCCGCCGACGACTTCGGAGAGCGCCGAGCCCAACGCGTCGTTGCGGCTGGGCATGTCCCGGTCGTCGGCGCTGCGGAGATCCTCGGCCAGCGGCTGCGGCGAGACGGTGGGGCGGGGCGGCCCCGCAGACACGCCACCGGCCGGCACACTGGCCGGCCGGTCGGCCGAAGGGTCCTGCGGTTGGCCCTCACCCACGCCGGGTGCGGTCACGGCGGTGGCGGCGGGACGGCTGCGTTGGGGTCACCGCCCGGCGGCGGGGCATCGGGGGCGCCCGGCGGGGGTGCACCCGGCGGCACGGTGATGGTCGTCGGCGGCCCCAGCGGGATCGTGATGCCCGGTGCCACCTCGATACTGGGCTGAATCACCGTCTCGCTTGGCGGGGGTGGCGGAGGCGGCGGCGGGGTGCCGGCACGCCGGCGTAGCCACCGATCTCGGTCGGCTTGGGGAACGACTCGTTGTCGGTGCCCTTCAGCGCACCGTCCATGGTCGCCTTCCAGATGTCGGACGGAATCCCCGAGCCGTACACCGGGCCGCCCCACTGGTTGACCAGCGGTTGGGTGCCGTCGGTGGTGCCCACCCAGACCGCCGTCGCCAGCGACGGGGTGTACCCCACCATCCAGGCGTCCCGGTTGGCTCCGGAGTCACCGAGCTGCACGGTGCCGGTCTTGGCGGCCGAGGCCCGCCCACCGGCCAGGTTGTGCCCGTTGGACCAGCCCGCGATCGGCTGCATCGCGGCCGTCACGTTGTCGGCGACGGCCTTGGGGATTCGTTGCTCGCCGCTGTTGTCGGAGGTGCTGGCATCGAAGAGCACCTCACCGCGGGAGTTGACGACCTTCTGCACGAAATGCGGCTTGTGATAGACGCCGGAATCGGCCAGCGTCGCGTAGGCCGACGCCATGTCGATCACCCGGGTCTGATACTGGCCCAGCACCACGCCGTTGTTCGGCGGGCCGCCCTTGCCGTCTTCGGACAACGTGTGGTCCACCCCGGGGAAGCTCTCGGCGACACCGGCGCGATGCGCGGCATCGGCCACATCGGCCGGGCCGTTCTTCAGCTTCAGCATCAGCCGGTAATAGGAGGTGTTCAGCGAGCGCTTGAGCGCCTCGGCGATGTTGCAGACCCCGCAACCCTCACCCTCGACGTTGGTGATGGTGATCCCGTTGAGGTTCACCGGCGAGCTGTCCACCTGATAGCCCAGACCCATGCCCTGTTCGAGGGCGGCCACCAACGCGAACACCTTGAACGACGATCCGGTGGGCAACCCAGCCTGGGCGAAGTCGAAGCCCTGGGCGTCGGAGCCGCCGTAGTACGCCTTCACCCCGCCGGTCTTCGGGTCGATCGACACCACCGCCGAGCGCATGTCCGGCATCTGGCCGTCGAGATATTTCGACACCGCATCCTCGGCGGCTTTCTGCGCCTGCGGGTCGATTGTGGTGGTGATCTGCAGGCCCTGGGTGTTCAGGCTCTGCTCGTCGATGTTGAACAGGTCGAGCAGTTCCTTGGTGACCTGGCGCTGAATCAAACCGTTGGGACCGGTGGTGACGTTCTGCGAACTCGCCAGATCCGGCGGCACCGTGGGCGGGAAGACCTGTTGAGACCGTTCGTCTTTGGACAGCGCGCCCATCGACACCATGCCGTCGAGCACCCAGTTCCAGCGCTTGGCGGCCCCGTCGGGGTCGACGGCCGGATCCAGCGTGGACGGCCGTTGGATCAGCGCCGCCAGCAGCGCGCCTTCGGCGACGTTGAGCTGCTCGACCGGCTTGTTGAAGTAGGCCTTGGACGCGGCCGAGATTCCGTAGGCACCGCGGCCGAAATAGATGATGTTCAGGTAGGCCTGCAGCACTTGGTCTTTGGACCATTCGCGCGACATCTTGGTGGAGATGACGAGTTCCTTGGCCTTGCGGACCAGACCGCCGACTCCGGAGCGGGCATCACCGACCAGCGCGTTCTTGACGTACTGCTGGGTGATCGTCGACCCGCCCTGCAGGTCGCCACCGAAGATGTTGTTCTTGATCGCGCGCGCGAAGCCGGACAGCGAAAAGCCGGGATTGGTGTAGAAATCCCGGTCCTCGGCCGCCATCACGGCATTGCGCACGTGCACCGGCACCTGGTCGATGTTGACGTCGACCCGGTTGCCTTCGGGAGGAACGATTTTGGCCAGCTCCGAACCGTCGCTGGCCAGGATGGTCGACACCTGGTTGGTCCGCAGGTCGCCCGGCTGCGGCACCTGGACGATCAGATAAGCCATGCCGAAAGTCAGCATCGGCAGCAGGATCAACACCACCGCGGCCAGATACGCCGACCGGCGCACCCATTTCCAGTTGATCTGCTGGGAGAAGGTCGGCGGTGGGGGCGGCGGGCCACCGCCCGGTCCACCACCCATCGGCGGGGGCGGCGGCGGCAGTTTCGGCGGCGGTGTGCCGTCCAAGGCCCGCTTGACGACGTCGATCGGGTCACGCAACAGCGGCACCGTGTCGTCGCGGACCGGCTCGATGATCGCGGTCAGCCGGTCATCGGGCGGAACCTGGCGACGCGGCGCACTGCGGGTCGGGCCCGGGGGCTGGTTGCTGTCGGCGACAGGGATCTTCGCCGTCGCCGACTCGGAAGTGTGGGACGCATCGTCGGCCCCTGATCCCGTGTGGACGTCAGTGGCAGGCCGGTCGGGACGCCCTTCGCTATTCACTGGCCGTACGCGCGCCGGAACGCGCCGTCTGGGTGCCCCGGCGTCCCCGCGTCCCGTTGGTGGGACGTGGCGCTCCGAGCACATAGGACTTGACCAAGTGATTCCATTCGCAGGTCCGGCATACCTCCACCACATGTACCGAGAATTCGTCGAACTTGGTCGCCAGCAGCACCAGCTCCTCGGCGGTGCGCGCCGAGCCCGACACCGCACCCAGGTGATCGCCGAACACCCAGGACACCAAGGTCAGCGGCTCTTTGCGGCAGATCGGGCACATCACCGAACTGGGTTTGCCGTGAAACTTGGCTGCCCGCAGCAGATAGGGGTTGGCGTCGCACACCTCGGAGACACCCGTGCGGCCGGAATACACCTCGGCCAGCAGGGAGCGTCGCCGGAGGGCGTAGTCCACCACCTGTCGCTGCAGTCGCACGATGACCAGAGTACGTCGGTGATCTGAGCACCGACGCGCAACCGACTCGCGGTGGGCCGGATAGTGCATCTGGTCTGCGATCTTGTTGTGCGAACTCTTACGATCATCGCCGTGGCGACTTCGCAGACGGCCAGCACGCGCGCCAAGGACACCGACCGCAACGACACCTGCCAGATCCTGGACACCGCGTTGTCCGAGGGACAGCTGTCGATGGCCGAACACCAGCAGCGAGTGAAGGCCGCCACCAACGCCACCACCCTGGGCGACCTGCGCGCCCTGGTGTCGGATCTGCAGACCGCCAACGCACCGGTTCAGTTGCCGACGCTGAGAAAGCCGCGGCTGCCGGTTTCGGGGGCCCGCGCCGGCTGGGGCATCCGTGCCGCGATCTCCGCGGTACTGGTACTGCTCGGCGTCGGCATCGGCTGGGGTCTCTACGGCAACACCGCGTCCCCGTTGAACTTCACCTCCGACCCCGGAGCGAAGTCCGACGGGTTGTCGCCGGTCGTGCTGACCCCGCCGCGACAACTGCACTCCCTGGGCGGGCTCACCGGCTTGCTCGAGCAGATGAAACAGAAGTTCGGGGACACCAACGGCTACCGGCTGGTGATCTACCCGGACTACGCCTCCCTGGACCGACCCGACCCCGGCGATGAGCGCCGCGAGCTCAGCTACACCTACCGCGGCGGCTGGGGCGACCCCAGCACCTCGCCGGCCAGCGCCGACGCCCGCGTGGTCGACCTGAGCAAGTTCGACACCAAAGCCATCGTCAAGATCCTCTACGGGGCGCCCGAGACGTTGAACATCAAATCCGCCGACGTCAAAAGCACCTACCTGATCATCGAGCCGAGCCGGGACCCGACGACACCGGAAGCGGTGTCGATCTCGGTATACGTCTCCAGCGATTTCGGCAGCGGTTACATCCAGCTCGGCCCGGACGGCTCGGTCAAGCAGATCAACTACCCGTAGCCGCCAAGCCCCTGAGCTGCGGCCACGGCGCTCGACTAGCGCCGAATATATCGCTCCGATACTATCGGCCGAGGTGTCGAAGCGCCGTAACGGTCGAGCAAAGGAGGTGACCCGATGCTGGAGCTTGCCATCCTGGGTCTTCTCCTGGAGTCCCCGATGCACGGCTACGAACTGCGCAAGCGACTGACGGGCTTGTTGGGAGCGTTTCGGGCGTTCTCGTATGGCTCGCTGTATCCGGCCCTGCGCCGGATGCAGGCCGACGGGTTGATCGTCGAGGACACCGCGCCCACGGGAACCACGGTCTTGCGTCGTGCCCGCCGGGTGTACCAGTTGACCGATGCCGGTCGCCAGCGCTTCGCCGAGCTGGTGGCCGATACCGGTCCGCAGAACTACACCGACGACGGCTTCGGTGTGCACCTCGCGTTTTTCAACCGCACACCGGCCGAAGCCCGGATGCGGATCCTGGAAGGCCGGCGCCGCCAGGTCGAGGAACGCCGCGAAGGTCTTCGGGAGGCCGTCGCGCGGGCGAGCAGTTCGTTCGACCGCTACACGAAACAACTGCACCAGCTGGGCCTGGAGTCCAGCGAGCGGGAAGTCAAGTGGCTCAACGAGCTGATCGCCGCTGAGCGAGTGGCACAGAGCCATCCAGACCAGGCCTGACGCGGCCACCGAATATCCGAACAGCAGCCAGCAGAAGTACGAGTTAGGAGAACGTCCATGACGGAGCACAACGGAGCGTCGACAGATGTGCGTGTCGCCATTGTCGGCGTCGGCAACTGCGCGTCCTCACTGGTCCAGGGCGTGCAGTACTACCAGGACGCCGACCCCAACGCCACTGTCCCGGGCCTGATGCACGTCAAGCTCGGCCCCTACCACGTGCGCGACGTGAAGTTCGTCGCTGCCTTTGACGTGGACGCCAAGAAGGTCGGCTTCGACCTCTCCGAGGCGATCTTCGCCTCCGAGAACAACACCATCAAGATCGCTGACGTGCCGCCGACCGACGTCGTCGTGCAGCGCGGCCCCACCCTCGACGGCATCGGCAAGTACTACGCCGACACCATCGAGCTCTCCGACGAGCAGCCCGTCGACGTGGTCAAGATCCTCAAGGACAACAAGGTCGACGTGTTGGTGTCCTACCTGCCCGTGGGTTCGGAGGAGGCCGACAAGTTCTACGCCCAGTGCGCCATCGACGCCAAGGTGGCGTTCGTCAACGCGCTGCCGGTGTTCATCGCCTCCGACCCGGTGTGGGCCAAGAAGTTCGAGGACGCCGGCGTACCGATCGTCGGTGACGACATCAAGAGCCAGGTCGGTGCCACCATCACCCACCGCGTGATGGCCAAGCTGTTCGAGGACCGCGGGGTCACCCTGGACCGGACCTACCAGCTCAACGTCGGCGGCAACATGGACTTCAAGAACATGCTGGAACGTTCGCGACTCGAGTCGAAGAAGGTCTCCAAGACCCAGGCCGTGACCTCGAATCTGTCCGGTTCGCTGGCCGGCAAGGTGGAGGACAAGAACGTCCACATCGGCCCGTCCGACCACGTCGCGTGGCTCGACGACCGCAAGTGGGCCTACGTGCGCCTGGAAGGCCGCGCCTTCGGTGATGTGCCGCTGAACCTGGAATACAAGCTCGAGGTGTGGGACTCGCCGAACTCGGCGGGCGTCATCATCGACGCGGTGCGCGCGGCCAAGATCGCCAAGGACCGCGGTATCGGCGGCCCGATCATCCCGGCCTCGGCCTACCTCATGAAGAGCCCGCCCGAGCAGCTCGCAGACGACGTGGCGCGCGCCGAGCTCGAGAAGTTCATCACCGGCGAGTAGTTCTTGCCGACACTGCGGCCAGAACGCGAACGGGACTCCCATCGCGATCTGGCCGCAGTGTCGCGTTAGATGGGCCGGGTGATCTCCGATGACGAACTGATCGGACTCGACGAGTTCGCACTGCTGTCCGAGAATGCCGCGCAGGCCGGCGCCGAAGGTCCCCTGCCCGATGTCGAGCGCATCGATCGCGGGCCTGTCAGCGCCGTGCGCTGGGGATTCGCCCAGCCGCCTCGGGTGGTGTTCCTGCACGGTGGCGGCCAGAACGCGCACACCTGGGACACCGTCATCCTCGGACTCGGGGTCCCCGCCCTGGCCATCGACCTACCCGGACACGGCCGCTCCGCGTGGCGCGAGGACGGCGACTACGGACCCAAACTCAACGCGCAGACCATCGAGCCGGTGGTCCGTGAGTTGGCAGCCGACGCCGATCTCGTGGTCGGCATGTCGCTCGGCGGGCTGACCGCACTGCGGTTGGCGGCGATCGCCCCCGACCTCGTCCGCAAGCTGGTCCTGGTCGACGTCACTCCGTCGGCCCCGGAACGGCACGAGCAGATGACCCAGGCCCAGATGGGCACCGTCGCCCTGGTTCAGGGTGACCGCACCTTCCCCAGCTTCGCGGCGATGCTCGATGTGACCGTCGCCGCCGCACCGCACCGCGACCGAGAATCGTTGCGCCGCGGGGTGTTCCACAATTCGAAACAGCTGGACGACGGCAACTGGACCTGGCGGTACGACATTTTCCGCAAAGGTGACGGCTTTGAGGGACTGTGGGACGACGTCCCCACACTGCAGCAGCCCACCACCCTGGTGCGCGGTGCCAACTCGTTCTTCGTCAACGACGACGACGCCGAGGAATTCGCCCGGACCGCACCAGGATTCCAGCAAGTGATCGTGGTGCCCGATTCCGGGCACTCGGTGCAGGGCGACCAGCCGCGCGCCCTGATCGAGATCCTGCGCGACGTCCTGGCCGACTGAGCAGTTTCCCTGCTGTTCACCGGCAGATTCCCAGCAGATCGCCAGGTGATTCCCAGCCTGCCATAGCTTTTCGGGATGCCCCTCGTTCCGCTGAATCTGCTCATCAGTCACGACGGACGTTCCGCACGGCAGCGCGTGACCTGCCGCTACCGCTGTGGCGACGCCTGCGCCCACCCCGCACCCAACACCAGCGACAACGCCTACTTCGGTGATCTGGTCCGCGACGCGGTGTCGCGCCGATCGGCCCTCAAGGCCGCCGGTGTGGCAGTGCTGGCAGTCGGTGCGGGCTCGAGCCTGGCGGCGTGTGCCAAAGACACCACGCCGGTCGCGCAGAGCACATCGACTTCCGCGGCACCGACCCCGCCGGCCGGCATGAACTTCAGCGCGGTGGCACCCAACTCCGAAGACGCCGTCGTGATCCCCGCGGGCTACCAACAGTCGGTGGTCATCAGCTGGGGCGACCCGGTACTGCCCGGCGCGCCCGCCTTCGATGTCGCCAACCAGAGCGCGGACGCGCAGCGTCAGCAGTTCGGTTTCAACAACGACTTCGCCGGACTTCTCCCGATCGACGGCTCCCCGAATCATTACCTACTGGTGGTGAACCACGAGTACACCACCGAACGGTTCATGTTCCCCGGCTATGACGAAAAGCGCCCCACCCGAGCACAGTTCGAAACTGCCGTCGCCGCACACGGGTTGACCGTGGTGGAGGTCGAGCGCACCAGCGCCGGACTCAAACCGGTGATGGGCCGCTACAACCGCCGCATCACCGCCGACTCCGTGTTCACCCTGGTCGGCCCGGCGGCCGGCACCGCGTTCGTCAAAACCGCCGCTGACCCAAGCGGGCGCACCGTCACCGGCACCGTCAACAACTGTTCGGGCGGCATCACCCCCTGGGGAACCGTGCTGTCCGGCGAGGAGAACTTCAACTCCTACTTCGGCGCCGCCGAGGGCGCCCAGGCCCCGACGCCGGTCGATGCCGACCGCTGGAAGCGCTACGGCGTCAAACTCAAGCCCAGCGAACGACTCTGGGAAACCTTCGATCCGCGGTTCGACCTCACCAAGTCCCCCAACGAGGTCAACCGCTTCGGCTATGTCCTCGAAGTCAATCCCTGGGATCCGACCTCGACCCCGGTGAAGCACACCGCGATGGGTCGCTTCAAACACGAAGCCGCCACCATTCACGTCACCCCGGGCGGTACCGTCGTCGCCTACAGCGGTGACGACGAGCGCTTCGACTACCTCTACAAGTTCGTCTCCGACAAGAAGATTGCACCCGGGCGCGACGCGGCGGCGATGGCGCAGAATATGACGATCCTCGACGAGGGCACGCTCTACGTCGCCAAGCTGTCCAGCGATATCCCAGCGGGCCAGATCGACGGGTCCGGCACCGTGCCGGACGGCGGCTTCCGCGGATCGGGGACGTGGATCGCGCTGCTTCGCTCCGGTCCCGGGGGCGCTGCGGAGTCTTTGGTACCCGGCATGACGCCGCAGGAGGTCGCGGTGTTCACCCGGTTCGCCGCCGACAAGGCCGGCGCCACCAAGATGGACCGCCCGGAAGACTTCGAAGCCAACCCGCGCACCGGGAAGCTCTATGTGGCGCTGACCAACAACGACGACCGCGGCGCGCCCGGCAAGGCGGGCCCCGACGCGGCGAATCCTCGCAACGACAACAAGAACGGCCAAGTCCTGGAGATCACCGACGACCACGCCGGCACGGCCTTCACCTGGGATCTGCTGCTGGTCTGCGGCGACCCGGCCGCCGCCGACACCTACTACGGCGGTTTCGACAAGGCGAAGGTCAGCCCGATCTCATGCCCGGACAACCTGGCCTTCGACAAGCACGGCAACCTGTGGATCTCCACCGACGGCAACGCGCTGGACTCCAACGACGGCCTGTTCGCGGTCGCGCTCGACGGCCCCAACCGCGGCGAGACCCGCCAGTTCCTTACCGTGCCGATCGGTGCCGAGACCTGCGGGCCGATCGTGCTCGACGACCTCGTCACGGTATCGGTCCAGCATCCCGGCGAACATGACGACAACAGCATCGACGACCCGCTGTCGAACTGGCCTGAAGGGGGCAACGGCACCGCCCGGCCGTCGGTGGTCGCGGTGTGGAAACCCGGCGGGAACATCGGGGTCTAGCTAGGAGCGAAGTAATCGATCCCAGACGTACGGTTGAGTCGTGACCTTTCCAATCCGCATCGGCGTCCAACTGCAGCCGCAGCATTCCAACGACTACAACCAGATGCGCGACGCGGTGCGCCGGTGTGAAGACATCGGCGTCGACGTCGTCTTCAACTGGGACCATTTCTTCCCGCTCTACGGCGATCCCGACGGCGCCCACTTCGAATGCTGGACGATGCTGGGTGCCTGGGCCGAGCAGACCTCCCGAGTGGAGATCGGCGCCCTGGTCACCTGCAACTCCTACCGCAACCCCGAGCTGCTCGCCGACATGGCGCGTACCGTCGACCACATCTCCGGTGGCCGGCTGATCCTCGGCATCGGTTCGGGGTGGAAGCAGAAGGACTACGACGAATACGGCTACGAGTTCGGCACCGCCGGCAGCCGCCTCGACGACCTGGCTGCCGCGTTACCGCGGATCAAGTCACGGCTGGCGAAGCTCAACCCCGCGCCGACCCGGGACATCCCGATCCTCATCGGCGGTCAGGGCGAGCGCAAGACGCTGCGCCTGGTCGCCGAGTTCGCCGACCAGTGGCACGGCTTCACCAACGCCGACACCTATCCCGGCAAGGCCGCGGTGCTCGACCGGCATTGCGCCGATGTGGGCCGCGACCCGTCCACCATCGAACGCTCCTCGGGGTGGAGGGCGACGGCCCCGACACCCTGGTGGCCAACGCCGAGGCGCTGGCCGGGCTGGGCGTGACGCTGATGACCGTCGGCTGCGACGGGCCCGACTACGACCTGGCTCCGGCACAGGCGTTGATTCGGTGGCGGGACAACCGCTGACGCCGCCCTACTTCAGGTAGGGGCCCAGCAGGGTGTTCCACGCGTGCTCGAGCTGCTGGTATTCGTCGTCGCAGCCGGCGGCCCGCTGCTCGGGCAGAATGCCGTTGGCGACGAGGTCTTCCAGCGGGTCGGGGTCGGCGCCGTAAGCCCAGCACACCATGTTCACCATGCGGGTCCGGTTCGGCGAATGCACGTCGGCGAGTTCGTCGGGACTGACTTCGCCGTTGTTCATGTCGCTCAGCGCGGCGAAGGTGAAGGCTTCATCCCGGACCGCGTCGACGCTGTCCTGGTCGATCTTGCCGTCGTCCTCGGGCCGCAGTAACAGGTAGACCGACGCCTGGTCGGCGACGTCCTCTTCGCGGCCGAGGGCCGGCAAATCGTAGATGTCGATCACCATGTGACCGGTCTCGTGATAGAACGCCGCGACCGCGGCGTGGAACGCGGCCAGCCGTGGGTCCTTGAAGTCGGCCGTCTGGAAGATGTCGAGGTTGCCGGCGACGTCCTCGTAGCACATGGTCATCGCCTTGTCGGCCGGCGTCCAAAAGTCGTTGGCCTCGCCGCACTGTTCGCCTTTCACGGGGATGTCGTACGGCAGCTTGAGGGTGTCGTTGATGTCGTCGGCCAACTGCGGCAACAGATTGGTCTCCTCCATGAACTTTCGGCCGCGAATCGCCTCCGGTGTCGTCGCGTCCTCGTAGACGACGGTCATCTTGCCCGGCCAGTCCCGGTCTGACGGATCGCTGTCCGGTGTGCCGTTGTCGTTGACGTCGGTCTCGGTCGGCGTCGGTGCGGCGGGCTCCGCCGTCGAGACCGCCGCCGACGACCCCGACTGGTGCGCGGAGTTATCCCCGTGGCCACACCCGGCCGTGAGGACGGCCAGCGCAACAGCCGCCCCGACCGCCGCCACCCGCCACTTCTCTGCCACGCGTACATCCTTCGTTCGCCGAGCGGACCAGCCGCAGCAGGCCCGGGCCCCCGACTGGCGAACTGATATTAGCCGCGCGAACTTGTTCCCGTGCCGAACGCTGAGCTCAGCGCGGATCGAACTGCAGCGGCAACGACTCCAACGCGAAGGTGCCGGCCGGCCAGAGCGTCGTCGCCTCGCCGGCAAGTCGGTAGTCCGGGATTCGGGCGTGGAATTCCTCGATCGTCAGTCGCAATTCGCGCCGGGCCAGATGTGAACCCAGGCAGCGGTGAATGCCGCCGCCGAAGCCGAGATGGGCGGGCTTGGCCGTGAGGTCCATCTCGTCCGGGTTCGCCGCGGCCGACGGGACCTCCCGGTTCGCGGTGCTCACCATCAACAAGACCGGCGAATCCGCCGGGATCGTCACGCCTTCGACCTCCACATCGGCTGTCGTGCGGCGCGGCACCCCGGGCACCGGACCCTCAAGCCGCAACATCTCTTCGACGAACGGCCCGATCAACGCCGGGTCGGCGACCAGCCGCTGTCGCAGTTGGGGATCGGTGGCCAAGGTGAGCAACGAGAAGCCGATCGCCCCGGTGACGGTGTCCAGACCGGCGAGCACGATCAGGAAGCACAGCCCGAGGATCTCCGCATCCGTCCATGCCTGGTCACCGTCGAGCGCCAGGATCGAGCTGAGCATGTCCTGCCCCGGCTGGCGCCGCTTGATCTCGATCTGCTCCTGCAGGAAGCCGAAAAGCGCCATGCTGCAGTCGATTACCTGAGGAGTCGGTTCCAGCCCGAGGGCGGTGATGTCGGCGCCCTTGATGATGCCGGTCACCCACACCAGAAACTGCGGCAGGTGCTCGAGCGGCAACCCGAATAGGGTGAGGATGGCCTGGGTGGGGAACTTGTAGGACAGGTCGGCCACCACGTCACAGTGCCCGAGCGGAGCGAATGCGTCGATGTGGCCGCGCAATTGTGCCCGCAGCTCGCCCTCCATGGCGTCGATCCGCTTGGGTCCGAACATCGGGTCGAGCACGCGTCGGTAGTCGGCGTGTTTCGGCGGGTCGATGGCCAGGGGGATCATCGGGATCGCGGCGCTCAGTCCGTCGAAGGCCTTTGCCGAGGAAAACAGATCCGGGTTCTTCTGGGCGTACCGCACGCCGTCGTAACTGGTGATGATCCACGTCTTGCCGGCCTGGTAAACGGGCCCCGGCCGCCGTAGATAATCCATCGCCGCGGTGCGCCCCTGGCAAACCGGCACGGCTGCGTAGAAATCGTCAGGCAACTCCGTCGTCGTCATGGCCCGGAGCGTAACGAGACTGCTGGTCTTGTTTGGGGGATTGGTCGAATCTGTGATGCCGGGGCCCCGGAACCGGCAGGATGGTTTCCTGCGTCCGCACCACCCGACCGGGACATGTCTGCGAGAACGATGCCGAAACGCTACGGGATCAAAGAGAAGGACTTGGTGGTCGCCCACATCCTCGACCTCCTGCTGACCGGTCGGCTGCGGACTGGCGACCGAGTCGACCGCAACGACGTCGCCGCGTCACTCGGCTTGAGCCGCATGCCAATTCAAGAAGCTTTGGGCCAACTCGAACACGACGGCATCCTGGCGACCACCTACCACCGGGGTGCATTCGTCCAGCGCTTCGACGCGGACACCTTGCGCGAACACCACGAAGTGCACGGGCTGCTGACCGGTGCTACGTCGGCTCGAGCGGCCGCCGACCGGCGCCCGGAGATACTCGCGACCCTTGACGGAATGCTCGAGCAGCTGCGCGCCGCGACCGATCCGCCCGCCTACATCACCACCTCCGAGCGCTACCGCGGTCTCATCGTCGAGACCTATGCCGGCCCCCGGCTGCGCGCCGCCATCCACTCCTCGCGAAGTCTCATGCCTCGCACTTTCTGGTTGCACAACCCCGACTTCCGGACCCTGCTGCTGCCCTTCGCCGAAACCGAGAACAAGGCCATTCACGACGGTGCCCCCGACCGCGCGAGACGGGTCTGCATGGACCGCGCCGATCTGATGGCCGACATCGTCATCAGCGATCTGCAGCGCTGTGGTGTGTTCACCGAATTCCGCTCGTCTTGAGCCGAACACGTGCCGCCACCCGCATCCGCAGTACCTTGCTAGTGGTGACCTCTGACTCGCAGCGGCCAGGCGCACGCTTGATGGCGGTGCTGACCATCGTGCTGTTGATGGCCGGGCTGGTGACGGCCGCGCCCGCCGCCGCCGATCAATGCTCGCCGCCCGGCGTGGACTCGGCCAGTTCGCTACCGACCAACCTGGCGGCCGCGGCCAAAGGACCCGCCGAGGACAAATACACCACCGCAACCAGCGAGCCCCTGAACGCGATCAACCGCGACGCACTCGGGCTGATCACCCCGGGCACGCTCACCGTCGGCACGCTTTCCGACGCGCCGCCCAGTATCTGCATCGACTCGGCGGGCAAGTTCACCGGATTCGACAACGAACTGCTGCGCGCCATCGCCGACAAACTGGGGCTGAAGGTCAACTTCGTCGGCACCGAATTCTCCGGGCTGCTCGCCCAGGTCGCGGCGCGCCGATTCGACGCCGGCTCGTCGTCGATCACCACCACCGATGCGCGACGCCGAACCGTCGGCTTCACCAACGGCTATGACTTCGGCTACTTCTCGCTGGTGGTTCCGTCCGGGTCGGCGATCACCGGATTCGACAAGCTCGGTCCTGGGCAACGCATCGGTGTGGTGCAAGGCACCGTACAAGAGGCCTACGTCGTCGACACCCTGCACCTGCAGCCGGTGAAATTCCCCGACTACAACACCGTCTACGCCAGCCTCAAGACCCGCCAGATCGACGCGTGGGTGGCGCCGTCGCAGCAGGCACAGGGCACCGTCCGGCCGGGTGATCCCGCCCAGATCGTCGAAAACACCTTCAGTTTGGACAATTTCGTCGCCTACGCGGTCGCCCAGGAGAACCGGCCGCTGATCGACGCGCTCAACGCCGGGCTCGACGCGGTGATCGCCGACGGCACCTGGTCGCGGCTGTACTCCGACTGGGTGCCCCGGGCGCTCCCGCCGGGCTGGAAACCCGGGTCCAAAGCCGCTCCGGTGCCGCAACTTCCCGACTTCGCCGCCATCGCCGCGGCCCATCAGAAACCGGCCGAGACCGCCCAGGCGCCGAAGTCGGTGCTCACCCAGCTGCGCGAGTCCTTCTTGGACTGGCAGCTCTACAAGCAGGCCATCCCCGACCTGCTGACCACCGGGCTGCCCAACACACTGCTGCTGACGATCAGCGCCAGCATCATCGGGCTGCTGCTCGGCATGGTGCTCGCGGTGGCCGGGATCTCCCGGGCCCGCTGGCTGCGCTGGCCCGCGCGGATCTACACCGACATCTTCCGAGGCCTGCCCGAGGTGGTGATCATCCTGCTGATCGGACTCGGTCTTGGGCCGGTCGTCGGCGGATTGACCGGCAACAACCCCTACCCGTTGGGGATCGCCGCCCTGGGCCTGATGGCCGCGGCCTACATCGGCGAGATCTTCCGCTCGGGCATCCAGAGCGTGGATGCCGGCCAGCTGGAGGCCTCCCGCGCACTGGGCTTCAGCTACTCGTCGTCCATGCGGCTGGTCGTTGTGCCGCAGGGCGTGCGTCGGGTGCTGCCGGCGCTGGTCAATCAGTTCATCTCGCTGCTGAAAGCCTCGTCGCTGGTGTACTTCCTGGGGCTGGTGGCCAGCCAGCGCGAGCTGTTCCAGGTGGGCCGCGATCTCAACGCGCAGACCGGCAACTTGTCGCCCCTGGTGGCCGCCGGGGTGTTCTATCTGCTGTTGACGATCCCCCTGACCCACCTGGTGAACTTCATCGACACCCGGCTGCGCCGCGGGCGGCCACCCTCCGACGAGGATCCGCTGGAACCGAGCACCACGACCCAGGAGATGGTGTGATGTCCGAACCAGCTCAACCGGTGTCGTTGGCCGCCAAGGGAATTCACCTGGCGTTTGGTGCGAGCCGGGTGTTGCGCGGGGTGGACATCGACGTCCCCGCCGGCAGCACCGCGGCGGTGATCGGCCCCTCCGGCTCGGGTAAGTCGACCCTGCTGCGCACCCTGAACCGGCTCTACGAACCCGACCGCGGCGACATTCTGCTCGACGGCAGATCGGTGCTGCGCGACGATCCGGACAAACTGCGCCAACGCATCGGCATGGTGTTCCAGCAATTCAACCTGTTCCCGCACCGCAGTGTGCTCGACAACGTGGCGCTGGCCCCACGCAAGCTCAAGCGGCTGGCGGCCGACGAGTCCCGGGAGGTGGCGCTGGCCCAGCTCGACCGAGTCGGGCTGCGGCACAAGGCCGATGTTCGCCCCGCCACGCTGTCCGGTGGGCAGCAGCAGCGGGTGGCGATTGCCCGCGCCCTAGCCATGGCACCGCAGGTGATGTTCTTCGACGAGGCCACCTCGGCGCTGGATCCCGAACTGGTCAAAGGCATCCTGACCCTCATCGCCGAACTCGCCGCCGACGGCATGACCATGGTCGTCGTCACCCACGAAATGGGGTTCGCCCGTTCGACAGCGGATTCCGTCGTCTTCATGGACCACGGCACCGTGATCGAGTCCGGGCCGCCCGAGCAAATCTTCACCGCCGCCGAGACGGACCGCCTGCAGCGGTTCCTGTCCGAAGTGCTGTGAGGGCTCGGTGAACAAATGGGCACAACATAGCGGTTGCCGGGCACCGACCGGTTAGACTATCGAACTATGATTGAGACCGAACCGCAGGTCACTGACCTGTCTGGGGACCTGCAACGGGTCCTCTCGAAGTTGTTCTCGGTCTTGCGCCGCGGCGACACCAAGAGCGGCACCACCGGCGGCGACCTCACCCTGGCGCAGCTGTCGATCCTCCTGACGCTGTTGGACCAAGGTCCGATCCGGATGACCGAACTGGCGGCCCGCGAGCGCGTGCGTACGCCGACCACCACCGTCGCGATCCGCCGGCTGGAGAAGCTGGGACTCGTCAAGCGCTCGCGTGATCCCTCCGATCTGCGCGCTGTGCTGGTCGAGGTCACCCCACAAGGTCTGGTCCAGCATCGTGAAGCGCTGGCGCTGCGCCGCGCGAACCTCGCCGCGATGCTGTCCAAGCTCACCGACGAAGAGCGCGAGACTCTCAGCAAGGCGCTCAAACCGCTGGAGCGGCTGGCCGAACAGGCGGAGAGCTAGCCGCTCAGCCCAGCCAGTCCAGGACCGCGGCCGCGGTCCACGACTGTTGCATGCTGCCCAGCGGTTCACCGGTGAAGGGTTCATAGTATTCGGCGAATGTACCGTCGCTGGCCTGCCGCAGGCCCTCCCGGCGAAGCAGCAGTGACCGCTCCGACCAGCCGCGCCGGGCGAACGCCCAGGAGAACAGCCACGTCAGCACCGGCCAGACCGGGCCGCGCCAGTACTCGCGCGGGCGGAACGCCTTGGACACCGGTGATGTCGACGGGATGAGCGCGTACTTCAGGTCGGGATGCCCGCAGAACCGGGGGCCCTCCAGAATTCGCAGCAGCGCGCGCTCCCGGTCGTGCGGCAGACCACCACACAGCAGCGGAGCGAACTGCGCCGCGGTCTCCGTTGCGATCCACTTACCCGACCGAACATCGAAATCCCTTGCTGCTCCTGTCCTTTCGTCGCTCGTCTCGACGACACCCACGCGGAACCGCTCGGCCCACGAGTACAGGTCGCGGACGTCGGCGTTGGGTCGCTTGTAGTCCTCGCCGATGTTGGCCAGCACGTCGCAGGCCACCGAGAAGATCGCCGAGACGAACACGTCCTCGACGGCGAAGCTCATCACCTTCGGCAGCAGATCATCGTCGTAGCGGACCGACTTCATCTCCTCGAGCAGCCACAGGTAGCGGTCGTACTCGGTATCGGATGGACGCTGACTGGAGTCGGTGACGATGTGGTTGTCCTCACGCTGATACTCCGGGACGTTGCCGGGAATCACGTTGGCGTAGGCCGGATCCCACCGCGGCGAGTTGTCCATGCCAGATTCCCAGCCGTGGTACAGGGTGATCCGGCCGCGCTCGTTCTGGTCGCGGGCCTCAGCCAGCCAGCGATGCCAGCGCACCAGATCCGACCAGCGGCGGTCCAGGAACGCTTCGGCGACGGCCCGCGTCGAGCGACCGCGGGTACGCGCCCGGTCGAGGATGCGCTGCACGGCGATGGCGTGCACCGGCGGCTGGGTGATCCCGGAGGTGTGCCGGTTACGCGGGGCGTTGGCCGCCAGCGCCGACGTGGCCCAGCGGGCCGGACCGGGAAAGTAGCCATCGACACCGTTGGCGAACACGATGTGCGGGATCATCCCGTTGGCCCACTGCGCCGAGAGCAGCGTGTCGAGTTCGACGACGGCGCGTTCCACGCTCAGCGGGGCGAGGCCGACGGCCACGAACGCGGCGTCCCAACTCCACATGTGCGGGTATAGCAGCGGGGCTGCCGAGGTCATCACACCCAGGTCGTTGCCACGCAGAAGGTAGGCCGCACGTGCGGCCAGCTGCGTCGGTCCGAAGCTCGGGTCTAATGCCACGCGTTCATTCTGCGACGCGAAGGTGGGAAGCGCAGATCGGTAGGGTGATCGGATGGCACCAGGCGGGCAGGAGCGAAGCGACCCGGGGAAAAAACCAGGCGGGCAGGAGCGAAGCGACCCGGGGAAAAAGACTGCACTGATCACGGGTGCCGGCGGCGGCATCGGATCCGCGATCGCCGACGCGCTCGCCCCACCCACACCCTGCTGCTGGCGGGGCGGCCCTCCGCGCGGCTGGACGCCGTGGCCGCCCGGCTCGGGGCGACCACCTGGCCGTTGGACCTGACCGACCCCGCCAGTATCGAGGCCGCCGCCGAGCCGCTGGCCGAGCTCGACGTGCTGGTCCACAACGCGGGCGTGGCCTACCCGGGCCGGTTCGACGAGTCCACCCCCGAACAATGGCGGGCCAGCTTCGAAGTCAACGTCACCGGTGCCGTCGCACTCACGCTGGCACTGTTGCCCGCGCTGCGGGCAGCCCGCGGCCACGTCGTCTTCATCAACTCCGGGGCGGGATTGAACGCCTCTCCCGGGCTGGCCGCGTATTCGGCGAGCAAGTTCGCGCAGCGGGCCTTCGCCGACTCGCTGCGCGCCGATGTGCCGGAGCTGCGGGTCACCAGCGTGCATCCCGGGCGGGTGGACACCGAGATGCAGCAGGACCTGGTCGCCTACGAAGGCGGCGAGTACAACCCGGAGAAGTTCCTCCGGGTCGAGACCGTTGCGGGCATCGTCGCGCAGGTGATCGCCACCCCGCCGGACGCGCACACCCACCAGGTGGTCGTCCGGCCGCGTTAGCGCCGCGCCGAGATCGACGTTTTGCAGCGCTGCACTCGCACTTTGCCTGCCAAACGTCGGTTTCGGCGAGTGGAGGGTGGGGTCAGACGACGAGGTTGACCAGGCGGCCGGGCACCACGATCACCTTTTTCGGCGTCGCTCCGGCCAAGAACGCCTGCACCTTCTCGTCGGCCAGTGCGGCCGACTCCAGGCTGGCCTTGTCGGCGTCGGCGGCAACGGTGATGCGCCCACGCACCTTGCCGTTGACCTGCACCGGGTATTCGACGGTGTCGGTCACCAGGTACTGCGGGTCGGCCACCGGGAACGGCCCGTGCGCCAGCGACGTGTCGTGGCCCAACCGCTGCCACAGCTCCTCGGCCAGGTGCGGGGCCAGCGGGGCCACCATCAGCACCAGCGGCTCCAACGCCGCCCGCGCGGCGACCCCCTCCTTGGTCAGGTGGTTGGTGTACTCGATGAGCTTGGCCGCGGCGGTGTTGTTGCGCAGGCTCGCGTAGTCGTCAGCCACCCCGGCGATCGTGCGGTGCATCAGACGCAGCGTCTCCTCGTCGAGCGCCTCGTGCTCGGAAACCCGGGTGGCACCGCTGCTTTCGTCGACGACAAGCCGCCACACCCGTTGCAGGAAGCGGTGTGCGCCGACGACGTCCTTGGTGGCCCACGGCCGCGACGCCTCCAACGGCCCCATCGACATCTCGTACACCCGCAGTGTGTCGGCGCCGTAGCTGTCGCAGATCTCGTCCGGGGAGATCGAGTTCTTCAGGCTCTTGCCGATCTTGCCGAACTCCTGGAACACCTCGATCTCACCGTCGGGGCCCGGCAGGAAGAACTTGCCGTCGCGCTCGACGACCTCGGCGGCCGGCACGTAGGCGCCGCGTGAGTCGGTGTAGGCGAACGCCTGGATATAGCCCTGGTTCACCAGGCGGCGGTACGGCTCCCGCGACGTCACGTCACCGAGGTCGTGCAACACCTTGTGCCAGAACCGCGAGTACAGCAGGTGTAGCACCGCATGTTCGACACCGCCGACGTAGAGGTCCACCCCGCCGGGGTCGGCCGGCCCGTGCTCGGCCGGACGCGGACCCATCCAGTACGCCTCATTCTCCTTGGCGCAGAACTCATCCGGGTTGTGCGGGTCGGCGTAACGCAGCTCGTACCAGGAGCTGCCGGCCCATTGCGGCATCACGTTGGTGTCGCGCGTGTACGGCTTGAGCCCGTCACCGAGATCCAATTCGACGTGCACCCAGTCCCCCGCCTTGTTCAGCGGCGGCGACGGCTCACTGCCGGCGTCGTCGGGATCGAACATCACCGGGGAGTAGTCGGCGATGTCGGGCAGTTCCACCGGCAACGCCGATTCCGGCAGCGGATGAGCCCGGCCGTCGGCGTCGTAGACGATGGGGAACGGCTCACCCCAGTAGCGTTGGCGCGCGAAAAGCCAGTCCCGAAGCTTGTATTCGATGCGGGCGCGGCCGCGGCCGTCGGCCTCGAGCCGCGCGGTGATCGCCGTCTTGGCGTCGGAGACGCTCAACCCGTCCAGGTAGTCGGAATTGACCAGCGCGCCGTCGCCGGCATACGCGGCCTCGGTGATGTCGCCACCGGAGATCACCTCCCGGATCGGCAGACCGAACTGTTCTGCGAACTCCCAGTCCCGCTGGTCGTGGCCGGGCACCGCCATGATCGCACCGGTGCCGTAACCCACCAGGACGTAGTCGGCGATGAAGATCGGAACCTGTTGGCCGTTAGCCGGATTGGTGGCGTACGTGCCCAGGAACACACCGGTCTTGGTCTTGTTCTCCTGGCGCTCCAGATCCGACTTCGCCACGATCGACCGTCGGTAGGCGGCCACCGCCTCGGCCGGGTTCGCTGCGCCGGCGGTCCACCGCGGGTCCACATCGGCCGGCCAGTGCGCGGCGCTCAGCGTGTCGACCAGATCGTGCTCGGGGCCAGCACCAGGTAGGTGGCACCGAACAGAGTGTCGGGTCGGGTGGTGAACACCTCGATGTCACTGCCGTCGGCGTCGAACAGAACCGAGGCGCCGGTGGAGCGGCCGATCCAGTTGCGCTGCATGGTCTTGACCTTCTCCGGCCAGTCCAGCACGTCGAGATCCTCGAGCAACCGGTCGGAGTAGGCGGTGATCCGCATCATCCACTGCCGCAGCCTTTTCCGGAACACCGGGAAGTTGCCCCGCTCACTGCGCCCCTCGGAGGTGACCTCCTCGTTGGCCAGCACGGTGCCCAGTCCGGGACACCAGTTCACCAGCGAATCGGCCAGATAAACCAGCCGGAAGCCGTCGACGACATCGGAGCGCTCCCCCGCCGACAGCGCAGACCACTCACGCCCGTCGTCGAGAGTGCGTGCGCCGCTGCCGAATTCAGCGATCAACTCGGCGACCGGCCGGGCCTTGTTCTGGGCCGGGTCGAACCACGCGTTGTAGATCCGCAGGAAGATCCACTGGGTCCACTTGTAGAAGTCGACATCGGTGGTGGAGAAGCTGCGCCGCTGATCGTGGCCCAGACCCAGCCGGCCCAGCTGTCGCCGGAAATTGACGATGTTGGCCTCGGTACGGATCCGCGGGTGGGTACCGGTTTGGATCGCATACTGCTCGGCGGGCAGGCCGAAGGCGTCGAAGCCCAACGCATGCAACACATTGCGCCCGGTCATCCGAAAGTAGCGGGCGTAGACGTCGGTGGCGATGTAACCGAGCGGATGACCGACGTGCAGCCCCTCCCCCGACGGATAGGGGAACATGTCCTGGACGAACATCTTGTCCGCGGGCACCGGCGATCCGTCGGCGGGTGCCAGCGAGCCGACCGGGTTGGGCACGTGGAACGTCCCCCAGTCCTGCCAGTTGTCCTGCCAGGTCCGCTCGATGCGCCCCGCAAGTTCGGCGTTATAGCGAAACCGGGGCACATCGGCGTCGGAGCCTGCGGCATCCGGGGTGCCCTGCACTGCGGCGGTCGGCGATTCGGTCACGCAGACAGGGTATAAGGGCCGCTGAAGGCGGCGCCCACGGCGTTTCTCCCGCGCCGAGCGTCGCTGTGACCCGGCGGACGGCGCGCACCCGGTGTGACGCCGGTCGCACCGGCGACAACGGCTCGGTATCGGTTGCGTTGCAGTGCGGTCAGGGGTTGGTTCCAGCTCTGTTCCAGCCCTATCCCGGGGCCGCGGCGGCTGGATACAGTCAGCGCCTGACAAGGGGCCTCACCAGGCCCGACCGTGTCGAAAAGGACTGCTGCGATGATCACGATGGCCCGTAACTGGCGGGTAGTAGTAGGTGGTGTGGCCGCCGGTTCGGCCGCCGTGATGGGGTTTGCCGGCGCCAGCGCGTCCGCCGAGCCGACGCTGCCCGTTCCGCCGGCTCCGGCCACCGTCACCCAGACCGTCACCGTCGCCCCGAGGCGGCCTCCGCCGTCGCCGCACCCGCCGCCTCCGCTCCGGCGGCAGCAGGTGACATCCCGTCCGCCTTGGCCACCCCGACCGCTCTGGCCGCCGCACCCGAGACCCTGGTGCCCGCGACCACCGGCACGCTCGCCGACTACTTCAAGGACAAGGGCGTGAAGATGGAGCCGCAGAAGGCGACCGGCTTCACCGCGCTCAACATCGTGCTGCCGATGCCGCGGGGCTGGAGTCTGGTACCCGACCCGAACGTCCCCGACGCGTTCACCGTGCTGGCCGACCGCCTCGGCGGTGACGGCCTGTACACCTCCAACGCGCAACTGAAGGTCTACAAGCTGGTCGGCGAGTTCGACCCCAAGGAAGCGATCACCCACGGTTACGTCGACAGCCAGCAGCTGTTCAACTGGCAGTCCACCGACGCCTCGATGGCGGACTTCGGTGGGTTCCCGTCGTCGATCATCGAAGGCACCTACCGCGAGAACGACATGACGCTGAACACCTCGCGCCGGGAGGTCATCGTGCAGTCGGGCGCCGACCGCTATCTGGTGTCGCTGTATGTGACCACCGCCGCCAACCAGGTGGTCGCCACCGCCGACGCCACCGACGCCATCGTCAACGGCTTCCGAGTCACCTCGCCCACCGCAGCGCCGGTGCCGGCCCCGGCGGCCGCACCCCCGGCGGCGGCCGCTCCCCTGATCAACGCGTCGGCGCCCGCGGCGGTCGCCGCCAGCGTCCCGGTGGCCGTTCCTGCGGAGGCCGCCGCGCCCCGCTGAGCCGGGGCTCGTATTGTTGCCTCATGTTCATCGGCGGCGTGGTGTGCCTGTGCCTGGCCGTGTTGATCGGCGGCTCCGGCGCGTGGACCCTGGCGCGCACGACGGGCACTGATGTCACCGGGCAGGTGTTGCGCGCGGTTGCGCCGACCCAGCTGGCCGCCGCGGTGATGCTGGCCGCCGGCGGCACGGTGGCTCTGGTGGCCCCGGCACGGACCGGTCTGCTGGTGCTGATCGTCTGCGTGCTCGGCGCGGTCGGGACGGTGGCCGCAGGTTCCTGGCAGGGCGCCCGGTACGCCGCGCGCCGCGAGGCCGAGGCCAGCTGCGTGGGCAGCTGCGCGAGCTGCACGCTGTCCTGCAAGTAGGCCGCTAGTTGCGGCCGACGTCGATCGGGTGGGTGGCCAGCAGCGACAGCGGCAACGGCTGACGCCGTAGCACCCGCGCCCACAGATCCACCCGCGGTTCGACCAGCACGTCAGAAGGCAACGCGGACAACACAATCCAGTCGTCGCGTTCGATCTCACCTTCGAGCTGGCCGATGGTCCAGCCGAGTAGCCGGCGAAGATCCGCCCCTTCGACAGCGGGCTCGATGAGGTCGGGATCGGCGTCGAGATCCACCATCACCATGCGGCCCGCGACATGACGCAACCCGGGCATGCCCTGCGGGTCGGTGCCCACCCGCAGCGTGCCCAGGCACAGGGCCGCGTCCCGCTTGACCGGCCCGCCGATGAACATCGTCTTGGGCTTGGCCGCCAGTTTCGCCCACTGCGGCAGCACGTTGTAGACGGCGGTCTCGCTGGGCCGGTTCAACACAACACCCAATGTGCCGCCGTCGTTGTGCTCGACCACGTAGATGACACTGCGCCGGAACGTCGGCTCCAACAGATCGGTGTTGGCCAGCAGCAACGTGCCGGCGCGCACCCGATTCGCCGCGGGGGCGACGAAATCTTCGGGGTCTTCCGGCTGTGCCACCCCACCATCATCGCATCACCGACCCGTTGCTGGGGTGAACGGGCACCGCAGATATTTGTACTGTGGGTCGGATGGTCGACGCCCGCGCATCCGGTTCGCTATGGCGTTCGGTGCGCAGCCTGCCGGAGTTCTGGCGTCTGCTGGAGCTTCGGACGGCAAGCCAGTTCGGTGACGGCCTTTTCCAGGCGGGGCTGGCCGGTGGTCTGCTGTTCAATCCCGAGCGGGCGGCCGATCCGTGGGCGGTGGCAGGCGCGTTCGCGGTGCTGTTCTTGCCGTACTCGATCGTCGGCCCGTTCGCCGGCGCGCTGCTGGACCGGTGGGACCGGCGAGCGGTGCTGGTGGCGGCCAACCTGGCGCGACTGGTGCTGGTGATCGGTGTCGGGGTGCAGTTGGCGGTGGGCGCCAGTGATCTCGCCGTGCTGTGCGGCGCGCTGATCGTCAACGGGTTCAGCCGCTTCGTCACCTCCGGGCTGTCGGCGGCGCTGCCACACGTGGTGCCGCGTGAGCACGTCGTCACGATGAACTCCGTCGCCACCGCGACCGGGGCCACCGCGACCTTCCTGGGCGCCAACTTCATGCTGCTGCCCCGGTGGCTGTTCGGCACCGGCGACGCCGGGGCGGCCACCATCATCTTCCTGGTGGCTCTGCCGGTTGCCGTGGCACTCGTATTGTCTGTGCGGTTTCCCCGGCACGTGCTGGGTCCCGACGACACCGCGCGGGCCGTGCACGGGTCGGCGTTCTACGCCGTGGCAACCGGCTGGGTCTACGGTGCGCGCACCGTGCTGACCACCCCGACGGTGGCGGCGACGCTGTCCGGGCTGGCCTCGCACCGGATGGTGTTCGGCATCAACACGCTGCTGGTGCTGGTGATCGTGCGGCACACCGACACCGAGGCGGTCGTGGGACTCGGTACCGCCGTCATCTTCGTCGCCGCCACCGGAAGCGGCTCCTTCCTGGCCAACCTGCTCGCCCCGACGGCGATCCGGCGGTGGGGCCGGTACGTCACCGCCAACGGTGCGCTGGCGTGCGCCGCGGCCATCCAGCTGGCCGGCGCCACCCTGCAACTGGTCGTCATGGTGGCCTGCGGGTTCCTGCTCGGGCTGGCCGGGCAGATGGTCAAGTTGTGCGCCGATACCGCCATGCAGATCGACGTCGACGACGCGCTGCGCGGACACGTGTTCGCCGTGCAGGACTCGCTGTTCTGGGTGTCGTTCATCGCGGCGATCGCGGGGGCGGCAGCGCTGATGCCCGCGACCGGTCATTCACCCGGACTGGCGTTGGCCGGGACGGCCATCTACCTCGTCGGGCTGGCGGTGCACGCGATCGTGGGTCGAGCACGCCCGGTCAGGTTCTAGAGTCTGCCCATGACCGCGGCCGACCCGATCATCGACGACCTACGCGACGAGAGCGACGCCCTCGACGCCCTGATCGCCCCGCTGGACGCAGCGGGCTGGGCCCAGCCGACACCCGCGCCCGGCTGGACCGTCGCCCATCAGATCGCTCATCTGCTGTGGACCGATCGGGTGGCGCTGACCTCGGTCACCGACGAGCCGGCCTTCACCGAACTGCTGACCGCCGCCGCGGCCGACCCGTTCGGCTTCGTGGACAAGGCCGCCGAGGAGCTCGCTGCCACCCCGCCGGCCGAGCTCCTGGACCAGTGGCGCCAGACCCGCACCGCCCTGCACGCCGCGCTGCGCACGGTCGCCGACGGTCGCAAACTGTTGTGGTTCGGCCCGCCGATGAGCGCGCCCTCGATGGCTACCGCCCGACTGATGGAGACCTGGGCTCACGGCCTGGACGTGGCAGACGCCCTCGGCGTCGAGATCCGGCCGTCGAGCCGGCTGAAATCCATCGCGCACCTCGGGGTGCGCACCCGAGACTTCGCCTTCAGCGTGCACGGCCTGCCGGCACCCGCCGAACCGTTCCGCGTGGAACTCACCGCCCCCGGCGGCGACCTGTGGACCTGGGGCCCGGAGGACGCCGCCCAGCGGGTCACCGGTTCGGCGCTGGATTTCTGCTTTCTGGTCACCCAGCGCCGGCCCCGAGCCGAGCTCGACGTAGTCGCACAGGGATCCGATGCCGAGCGCTGGCTGGAGATAGCCCAGGCCTTCGCCGGGCCGCCCGGTGCGGGCCGATGATCGTCGGCGGCACCGGTCACGGCGAGCCGACCTCGTCGGCGGCACCGTCACCATCTGCGTCGGACAGCACGACATCCCAGCGTCCGTCCCCGTCGGTGTCGACATAACCGGTGTCGAACCCACCGTCGGGGCCGGCCCGCAGCAACCGGTCGGCGAGTCCGTCCCGATCGATGTCCAGTAACCGGTCGCGATGACCGTCACCGTCGAAATCGACGGTGTCACCGGCGGTGTGCTCGACACCATCGAGGCCGAACCAACGCAGGGGGACGCCCGGGCCCGCCGTGGTCAAGGCCCAGGTGCCCGAGCCGTCATCGGTGTAGAGACGCGCCGCGGGGCCGTCCTCGTCGAAGTCGACGGCGGCGTGGTCGGCCAGGCCGTCACCGTCGAAGTCGGCCAGCGCGTCGTCGAAGATCCCGTCGCCGTCCAGGTCGAGGCGCACCCCGTCGAGTTCCCCGTCACCGTCGACGTCCAGCGCCGGGCGCCCGTCGAACATCGCGGCCGACCCGTCGCCGGGCCCCAAGCAGTAGTCCACATCTGATCAGACGGTGGAACTGCCCTTCGAGTTCCACCACGCCAGCAATTCGGCGACGGCCTCGTCGTGGCTGAGCGGGCCGCGGTCCAGGCGCAGTTCTTTGAGGAAGTTCCACGCCTGACCGACCTGGGGCCCGGGCGGAATGTCGAGCAGCCGCATGATCTCGTTGCCGTCCAGATCGGGCCGCACCCGCGCCAGATCCTCCTTGGCGGCCAGCTCGGCGATCCGCGCCTCGAGCCCGTCGTAGTTGGCCTGCAGCCGAGCGGCGCGCCGCTTGTTGCGCGTGGTGCAGTCAGCGCGCACCAACTTGTGCAGCCTGGGCAGCAGCGGCCCGGCGTCGGCGACGTAACGGCGCACCGCCGAATCGGTCCACTTGCCGTCCCCGTACCCGTGGAACCGCAGATGCAGGTATACGAGTTGGGACACGTCGTCGACCATCTGCTTGGAGTACTTCAGCGCCCGCATCCGCTTGCGGACCATCTTCGCGCCGACCACCTCGTGGTGGTGGAAGCTCACCCCGCCGTCGGCCTCGTGGCGGCGGGTGGCCGGCTTACCGATGTCGTGCAGCAGCGCGGCCCACCGCAACACGAGGTCGCGCTCCCCCGGCTCCTCCAGCTGCATCGCCTGCCGCAACACCGTCAGCGAATGCTGGTAGACGTCCTTGTGCTGATGGTGTTCGTCGATGGCCATCTGCATACCGCCGATCTCGGGCAGCACCACGTCGCCCATGCCGGTCTGGACCATCAGCTCGATACCGGCGACCGGGTCCGCCCCCAGCAGCATCTTGTCCAGCTCGACGGCCACCCGCTCG
Source organism: Mycolicibacterium litorale (assembly GCA_002007745.1). Lineage (GTDB taxonomy): Bacteria > Actinomycetota > Actinomycetes > Mycobacteriales > Mycobacteriaceae > Mycobacterium > Mycobacterium litorale_A. The sequence goes on from CP019882.1 coordinate 6,085,619, forward strand.
ACGGTGATGCGTTCCAGTTGCGGCGCCATCGCCTCGATCGCGTGCCGCACCCGGTCGGCGACGGTGAACTGGAGCTGCGAGACGAAGCGCGCCGCCCGCAGCATCCGCAGCGGGTCATCGCCGAACGACACTTCGGGCAGCGTCGGGGTGTCCAGGATGCGAGCCCGTAACGCCGCCAATCCGCCCAACGGATCGACGAAGTCGCCTGGGCCGTCGGCGGTGATACGGACGGCCATCGCATTGACGGTGAAGTCACGGCGCACCAGATCGTCCTCGAGGCGGTCGCCGTAACGGACCTGCGGATTGCGCGACACCTGGTCGTAGCTGTCGGCGCGGAACGTGGTGATCTCCAGACGCTGCCCGGCCTTGCCGACCCCGACGGTGCCGAAGTCGATACCGGTGTCCCACAGTGCGTCCGCCCACGGCCGGACCAGCCGTTGGACAGTGTCGGGACGAGCATCGGTGGTGAAATCCAGGTCGGGGCTGAGGCGGCCGAGGACGGCGTCGCGGACACTGCCACCGACGAGATAGAGCTCGTGGCCGGCGGCATCGAACAATCCGCCGATCTCGCGCAGCAGGGCACCTTGCCGGTTGAGTTCGACGAGGGCGCGGGCGAGCAACTCGACGTCCTGGATGGATTCGGACACGTCGGATGAGCCTAATCGCTGCGGACACACCCACCTGCCCCACTACCGGCGAGTGCGGGCGAGAACGGCATCTCGTGCCAGCTACTATCGCTTGGGTGTCGGACGGCGAACAGGCCAAACCACGACGGCGCCGGGGCAGGCGCCGCGGCCGTCGCGCTGCTGGTCCGCCCCAACCCGTCGCGGCCGAGTCCGGTGCCACCGAATCGACCGACACCGGCCTGCCCGCACCCGGCGGCAAAACCGACAACCCGCAGCCGCGACCGGCCAAGCCGAATCGGCCTCGCGCACAGCGTCGCACCGCCGCCCGGCTGCGCACCGTCCACGAGACATCGGCGGGCGGTCTGGTCATCGACGGCCTCGACGGCCCCGCGAAACTCAGGTCGCCGCGCTGATCGGCCGGATGGACCGGCGCGGACGCATGCTGTGGTCACTGCCCAAGGGACACATCGAGCAGGGCGAGACCGCCGAAGAGACCGCGATCCGCGAAGTCGCCGAAGAGACCGGCATCAGCGGACACGTCCTGGCCGCGCTGGGCAGCATCGACTACTGGTTCGTCACCGAGGGTCGCCGCGTTCACAAGACCGTTCATCACTATCTGATGCGCTTCAACGGCGGTGAACTCTCCGACGAAGACGTCGAGGTCACCGAGGTGGCCTGGGTGCCGGTCGAGGAGCTGCCGAAGCGACTGGCCTACGCCGATGAGCGTCGGCTTGCCGAGGTCGCCGGCGAACTCATCGCCCTGCTGCAGTCCGACGGCATGGATGCGCTCCCCCCGCTGCCCCGCACGACCCCCGCCGGCGTCCCCAGACGCACTCGCACACCCGCAACCGTCGCTCCGACGAGGCTGGGCCGCGCCAATCCGGTCCGCGGACGAACGGCTGCGGACCGGGGACGTGACGATGCCGAGGCGGGTCGGCAGTCTCTCCCGGATCATGCTGATCCTCGGTGTGCTCGCACTGCTCGCGATGCCCACGGCGGCGTCACCGGCCGCCGCCGGTGAACCCGGCGCCACCCAGTTCCTCCAGGTGCGCCTCGACAGCGTCAGCCCGGACCTGGTCACCACCACCAGTGAGCCCTCCGTCACGGTGACCGGCACCGTGACGAACGTCGGCGACCGTCCGGTGCGCGACGTCGTGGCCCGCCTCGAACATGCCTCCGCGGTGACCTCCTCGGCCGGTCTGCGGACCAACCTCGGCGGGGACAACGATCAATACCAGCCGGTCGGCGAGTTCACCGATGTGGCCGCCGAGATCCAGCGCGGACAGGCGGTCGGGTTCAGCTTCAGCTACCCCATCCGCTCGGCCACCGAACCCTCGCTGGGCATCGAACGGCCCGGGGTGTATCCCCTGCTGGTCAACGTGAACGGGACGCCGGATTACGGCGACGCCGCCCGCCTCGACGACGCGCGTTTCCTGTTGCCGGTCCTCGGTGTGCCGCCCGACCCCGCCAAGCCCTCGAGCGACACGGTCACCGACGTCGTCGCCCCCGACACCACCCGGCCGGTGGCGATGACGATGCTGTGGCCGCTGGCCGACAAACCGCGACTGGCGCCGGGCGTGCCGGGCGGCACCTCGCCCGTGCGGTTGATGAACGACGATCTCGCGGTGTCGCTGGCCCCCGGGGGCGCCTGGACACCCTGCTCGCGGCGGTCGATTTCGCCACCAGCCCGGACGTCGACCCCGGTGGTGACGTCACCCGCGCCCTGTGCCTGGCCGTCGACCCCGACCTGCTGGTCACGGTGAACGCAATGACCGCCGGCTATTCGGTCGCCGACTCCCCCGACGGGCTGGGCAGCGCGTCGCATCCCGGAACCGGGCAGGCGGCTGCGGTGGGTTGGCTCGAGCGGCTCCGCACGCTGGCCAAACGGATGTGCGTCGTGCCAACCCCGTACGCCCAGGCCGATCTGGGGGCCCTGCAACGGGTGGGTGATCCCGGTCTGAGCGCCGCGGCCACCAGCAGCGCCGGCGACATCGTCGACCAGATCCTCGGTGTCACGTCGGTCCGCGGGGCCACCATCTTCGGCGACGGCCCGCTGACGCCCGGCGCGGTGGACCTGCTCAACGGCCAGGGCTCGACGGTGGCACTCGCCGCGGCCGATTGCTCGGCGCAGGATTCCGCCACCGGGGAGCCGATGATCGCCGACGTCTCGCCGCGGCGGTTGTCGCCCCAGGTGGTCCTCGCGCCGTTCGACCCCGCCGTGGGAGCCGCGCTGGCCGGGGTCGGCACCGATCCCGCGCTGCCGACCTATGTGGATTCCTCGCTGAGTGTGCCGCTCAACCACGACTCGGTGGTCGCCCGGCGCCAAGACGCGATCGGCTCCATGCTGTGGCGGGCGCTGCAGCCCGAGGCCGATCCGCGCGACCAGATCCTGGTGCCCCCGCTGAAGTGGAGCCCCCAACCCGATGACGCCGCGGCGATGCTGACGACGCTGGCCACCACCGTGCGGTCCGGGCTGGCCGTGCCACGGCCGTTGGACGCGGTGATCAACGAGTCCGCGGCCGTCGCCGCCGGACAGAGCGCCGGCGCTGAGCTCGCCGGTGACACCAGGGGCCGCTTCGACGACAGCGTCGTCGCGACGGTCAGCAGCCAGGTGGGGCGGCTCAACGGGCTCACCGCCGCGCTGACCACCGATCCGCGCACGGGGCTGACCGGTCTGCAGTACACCGCGCCGCTACGCGAGGACATGCTGCGCGCTCTGAGCCAGACCGAGCCCCCGGAGAGCCGCAACGACCTGGCCCGCCAGCGGCTGGCGGTGGTCGGCACCACCATCGACGACCTGTTCGGCGCGGTGACCATCGTCAACCCGGGCGGCTCCTACACGCTGGCCACCGAGCACAGCCCGCTTCCGCTGGCCGTCCGCAACGACCTGGCCGTACCGATCCGGGTCCGCCTGCAGGTCGACGCACCGCCCGGGATGACCGTGACCGACCTTGGTGAGCAGGAGGTGCCGCCGGGATACCTCCCGCTGCGGGTTCCGATCGAGGTGCACTTCACCCAGCGGGTCGCCGTCGACGTCACCTTGCGCACCCCCGACGGGCTGCCCCTGGGCGAACCGGTGCGGCTTTCGGTGCACTCCAACGCCTACGGCAAGGTGCTGTTCGCGATCACCCTGACCGGCGGCACCGTGCTGGCCCTGCTCGTCGGGCGCCGGCTCTACCATCGGTTCCGCGGTCAACCCGACCCAGCCGACCTGGACCGGCCGCGCCGCGCCAGCACCGGCGGCCGCGAATGACGCCGCCACCTCGCCGGCCGGTCGCCTACGTCCGGCCGGGCCCACGCACCCGGGCGGTCCGTGCCGAGCTGTCCGACGCCGCGGTGGTCTCCCGGTCCTGGGGCATGGCACTGGCCACCCTGGTCAGCCGGATCACCGGTTTCATCCGGATCGTGCTGCTGGCGGCCATCCTCGGCGCGGCGTTGTCCAGCGCGTTCAGCGTGGCCAACCAGCTGCCGAACATGATCGCCGCGCTGGTGCTGGAAGCCACGTTCACCGCGATCTTCGTGCCGGTGCTGGCGCGGGCCGAACGCGACGACCCCGACGGTGGCGAGGCTTTCGTGCGCCGGCTGGTCACCCTGGCGACGGCGCTGCTGCTGGTGGCCACCGTGTTGTCGGTGGCCGCCGGCCCACTGCTGGTGCGTCTGATGCTGGGCGACGATCCCCAGGTGAACCAGCCGCTGACTACCGCATTCGCCTATCTGCTTCTGCCACAAGTCATCTTCTACGGACTGACATCGGTGTTCATGGCGATCCTGAACAACCGCAACGTGTTCGGACCGCCGGCCTGGGCGCCGGTGATCAACAACGTCGTCGCCATCGCCACACTGGGCCTGTATGTGATTGTGCCGGGCCAACTCTCGGTGAACCCCGTCGAGATGGGCAATGCCAAGCTGCTGGTCCTCGGCATCGGCACCACCCTGGGTGTGGTGGCCCAGGCGGCGGTGCTGCTGGTGGCCATCCGCGCCGAGCGGATCAGCCTGCGGCCGTTGTGGGGTATCGACGACCGGCTCAAGAAGTTCGGTGCGATGGCCGCCGCGATGGTGCTCTACGTGCTGATCAGCCAGGTCGGTCTGATCGTCGGCAACCAGATCGCCAGCACGGCGGCTGCCTCGGGCCCGGCGATCTACAACTACACCTGGCTGGTGCTCCAGCTCCCGTTCGGCATGATCGGCGTCACCGTGTTGACGGTGGTCATGCCGCGGTTGAGCCGCAACGCCGCGGCCGACAACACTCCGGCGGTCCTGGCGGACCTGTCCCTGGCCACCCGGTTGACCATGGTGACGCTGATCCCGATCGTCGCGGTGATGACCGTGGGTGGACCCGCGATCGGCAGCGCGTTGTTCGCCTACGGCAAGTTCGGCGAGGTCGACGCCAACTACCTGGGCATGGCGATCACCCTGTCGTCGTTCACCCTGATCCCCTACGCGCTGGTGCTGCTGCAGCTGCGGGTGTTCTACGCCCGCGAACAACCGTGGACGCCGATCCTGATCATCATCGCCATCACCGTGGTGAAGATCGCGGGTTCGCTGGTGGCCCCGCACCTAACCGACGACAAGGAGCTGGTCGCCGGTTATCTGGGTCTGGCCAACGGACTCGGGTTCCTGGCCGGGGCGGTGCTGGGATATGTGCTGTTGCACCGCGCGCTCAAGCCTCCGACAGGCCGGCTGCTGGACCTGGAGGTGATCCGCACCATCCTGGTCACCACGGCGGCGTCGCTGCTGGCCGGCCTGATCGGATACCTCGTCGACCGGCTGCTGGGCCTGCGCGCGCTGACCGAGCACGCCGGCGGCGCGGGATCGCTGCTGCGGCTGCTGGTCCTCACGGTGGTCATGCTGCCGATCCTGGCCGCGGTGCTGCTGACCGCACGTGTGCCGGAGGCTGCGGCGGCGTGGGCCGCGGTCAAGCGGCGCATCACCCGGACCCCGCCGGTCACCGCCACCCCGCCGCTGCGCTCGACCCGCCCCGGGCGCGGACCCCGGTCACGTACCCTGAGCACAGGAATTCCGCCGCTGCCGGGCACAGACCCCTGCAGTACGAGACTTCGGCAAGCGTGGCCGGAGCAGCTACGGGGAAAGGACCGGAGGTGAACGACCAACCCTCGGGCATGCCTCCTGCCGATTCGCCCGGTGATGCGACGACGAAGATCCCGCGCCAGGCCGCCGACGACTTCCAGCCGGACGTGCCGGCCGAGGTGCAGGTCGGGACGGTCGCTCCCCCGGTTCCGCCGACGCGTCCCAACGCCGACTTCGCCGGGGACCCGACCCGCGAACCCATGACGTTCGAGTCGCCCAGGGAGCCGGCGATGGAACCGAGCGCGGCCGACGACTCGACGCACCTCGTGCCCGGCGCGAGTGTCGCCAGCGGGCGCTACCGGCTGCTGGTGTTCCACGGCGGCCCGCCCGGGCTGCAGTTCTGGCAGGCACTGGACACCGCCCTGGACCGCCAGGTCGCGTTGACCTTCGTCGACCCGGACGGCGCGTTGCCCGACGGACAGGTGGAAGAGATCCTGTCCCGCACATTGAAGTTGAGCCGCATCGAGCGCGCAGGCGTGGCGCGGGTGCTGGACGTCGCCAACACCGGGGCGGGCGGACTGGTGGTCTCGGAGTGGATCCGGGGCGGGTCGCTGAAGGAAGTGGCCGACACCTCGCCGTCGCCGATCGGCGGCGCACGCGCCGTGCAGTCGCTGGCGGCGGCCGCCGACGCGGCGCACCAAGCGGGCGTCGCCCTGTCCATCGACCACCCCAGCCGAGTGCGGGTCAGCATCGAGGGTGACGTCGCGCTGGCCTTCCCGGCGACAATGCCCGACGCCACTCCCGAAGACGACATCCGCGGGATCGGCGCCGCCCTGTACGCACTGCTCGTCGATCGCTGGCCGCTGCCCGAGGCCGGGGTTCCCAGCGGGCTGCAGCCTGCCGAGACCGACCCGGCGGGTGAAGTGCTGGAACCGCGGGCGATCGACCCCGACATCCCGTTCCAGATCTCGGCCGCCGCCGCGCGCTCGGTCCAGGCCGGTGGTGGTATCCGCACGGCGCCAACACTGTTGAATCTGCTCCAGCAGGCCACCGCCGTCGCCGACCGCACCGATCTCATCGAGCCGGTGGATCCGGCTCGGCCGGACCCGGTCCGCCCGCCCGCCGAGCAGGACCCCACGGCCCAGGCCCGCCGCTGGCGCAATCTGCTGATCGGCGTCGGGGTCGGCGGCGCGGTGCTCGTCGTCGCGCTCATCGTGCTGGCCTCGGTCCTCAGCAGCATCTTCGGCGATGTGGGCGGCGGACTCAAGGGTGATCAGCTCGGCCTGAATCCGTCGACCTCGCAGAGCGCCGCGCCCGCGACCGGCGACACCGTGAAATCGATTCAGGCAACGGTGTTTTCGCCCCAGGGCGGGGCCGACAATCCAGACAAGGCCGAGCTCGCGCTGACCGGTGGGCCCGGCACCGGTTGGTCGACGGACACGTATACCGACCCCAACCCGTTCCCCAACTTCAAGAACGGCGTCGGCCTGCTGCTCCAACTGCCCCAGCCGACCACCGTGGGCAGTGTCTCGCTGACAGTGCCGAGCACCGGCACCCAGGTGCAGATCCGGTCGGCCTCGACAGCGACGCCGGCCAGTCTCGAAGACACCACCGCGTTGACCCAGCCCACCACCCTGCAGCCGGGCGCCAACACGATTCAGGTGAACGCGACCGCGCCCACCTCCTATCTGGTGGTGTGGATTTCCACGATGGGCACCACCGACGGCAAGAACCGCACCGAGATCTCCGGACTGACCGTGAAGGCGGCGTCCTAAGTCCTCAACAGGCCGGTACGCGGGTGAAGTGCCTGCCGGCCGGAGCTTCCATAGTGTCCGGCCGTGCCCAGATGCCCCGGTCATCCCGTTGTCCGCAGCGACGCCGAACTGCTGGCCGCGCATGTCGCTGGTGATCCGCGCGCGTTCGCCGAACTGTTCGGCCGCCACCAACGCAGGCTGCAGCGGCTGGCCCGGCAGACCAGCCGCAACCCCGAGGATGCCGCCGACGCGTTGCAGGACGCCATGCTGGCCGCCCACCGGGGTGCGCCGGCCTTCCGGCACAACGCCGCCGTGGGCAGCTGGTTGCACCGCATCGTGGTGAACGCATCCCTGGACCGGCTGCGGCGCGCCGGTGCACATGCGACAACCGTGCTGATCGACGAGGGTGCGGTCGAGGACCGCACCGCTGAGGTGGAGACCGTCCTGGCAGTGCGGCGGGCCCTGATGGAGCTCCCGGTGGAACAGCGTGCCGCAATCGTGGCGGTCGACATGCACGGCTATTCGGTGGCCGATGCCGCCGCGCTGCTGGGCATCGCTGAGGGCACCGTGAAGAGCCGCTGTTCCCGGGGCCGGGCCCGGTTGACCGGGCTGCTGGCCCCGTTGCGGCCCGATGCCGCGTGACCCGGGCAGACTGGTCGGGTGCAACCCGGACCGCCCGACACCGCCTCACACACGGTTGTTCCCGGACCGGTGCGCGACGGGGGCGCCGCCCACGCGTGGCGTCCCACCGCCCGGACCGGTCGACTCGTGGCAGCCGGAGTCGGCGCGGCGGCGGTGGTGGCCGCGGTGGGGTTGGGCACTTCGGCGCTGCTGCACTCCCCGGCGCCGACCGCGAGCACGCCGACCAGTGCGAATCTGATCACAGTGACCCCGACGTTGCCGCTGTCCGGTCGGGAAATCAGCGCCCTGGTTGCGCGCAGCCCGGACTTCGGTCCGTTGACCGACCCGAAGCGGCGGGCGGCGTGCCTGAGCGCCCTGGGTTATCCCGGCTCGGTGCAGGTCCTGGGCGCTGAGCGGATGCAGATCGACGGCCAGCCGGCGGTCGTGCTGGTGTTGCCCGGCGACCGGCCCGAGCTGCTCGTGGCGGTGGCGGTCGCCGCGAACTGCAGCTCGGTGGACACCGGGCTGATCGCCGACACGACCGTGCGGCGCCCATAGTTCACGGCGGGGAACAGCGCGGCCTACCCTGTTGTTTGATCAGGTGCCCTCGTGGCACCCGAATTGCGGGCTGATCGCCCGCAGCACCGGGACCCGGAGCAGAAAGGCTGGTATGACCGCCAACCCCACCGTGCATGACGTCATCGTCATCGGATCAGGGCCCGCCGGCTACACCGCGGCCATCTACACCGCACGTGCCCAATTGCAGCCCCTGGTCTTCGAAGGCACCTCCTTCGGCGGCGCATTGATGACCACCACCGAGGTGGAGAACTTCCCCGGCTTCCGGTCGGGCATCACCGGTCCTGAGTTGATGGACGAGATGCGCGAGCAGGCCTTGCGCTTCGGCGCCGATCTGCGGATGGAAGACGTCGAAGAGGTCTCCCTGGACGGCCCCATCAAAAAGGTGGTGACCGGTGACGGCGAGACGCACCTCGCGCGCGCCGTCATCCTCGCGATGGGTGCAGCGGCGCGATACCTGGGTGTGCCCGGCGAGCAGGAGCTGCTCGGGCGCGGCGTCAGCGCCTGCGCGACCTGTGACGGTTTCTTCTTCAAGGAGCAGGACATCGCCGTGATCGGCGGCGGTGATTCGGCCATGGAGGAGGCCACCTTCCTGACCCGCTTCGCCCGCAGCGTGACCCTGGTGCATCGGCGCGACGACTTCCGGGCGTCCAAGATCATGCTGGAACGCGCCCGGGAGAACGAGAAGATCCGGTTCCTGACCAACACCGCGGTCGACGCGGTGGAGGGTGACACCACGGTCACCGGACTGCGGGTGCACAACACGGTGACCGGCGAAGCGTCCACCCTGGCCGTGACCGGCGTGTTCGTCGCCATCGGCCATGATCCTCGGTCTCAGCTGGTCCGGGGAGCGGTGGACCTGGACCCGGAGGGCTACGTGCTGGTCCGCGGCCGGACCACCGCCACGTCGGTGGACGGCGTGTTCGCCGCCGGCGATCTGGTCGACCACACCTACCGCCAGGCCATCACCGCAGCCGGCATGGGCTGTTCGGCCGCGATCGACGCCGAACGCTGGCTGGCCGAGGCGCACGACTCCGGCACCACTGGAACCACCACCGAGATGATTGGAGCACAGCAATGACCGAGGGCGGCGCAACCGTAACGGTTTCGGACAACTCGTTCGCCGAAGACGTGCTATTGAGCGAAACCCCTGTGCTGGTGGACTTTTGGGCGACCTGGTGCGGTCCGTGCCGAATGGTCGCCCCGGTGCTCGAGGAGATCGCCACCGAGAAGGCGGGTGCGCTGCGGGTGGCCAAGCTCGACGTGGACGCCAATCCGGCGACCGCACGTGACTTCCAGGTGGTCTCGATTCCCACCATGATCTTGTTCAAGGGCGGACAGCCGGTGAAGCGGATCGTCGGCGCCAAGGGCAAGGCTGCCCTGCTCCGCGAGATCGCGGACGTCGTCTAGGTCCGACCACCGGCACGGCCCGTTGCCGTCGGACCGGCGGGACCGACACGTTTCCGTTACAGGCGGCTCGCCTGCCGTTTTCCGGAATGCGGCTGGCTTCTGAGAGAATGCTGCCTAGCCTGTGTGCAATCGTCAGCGCGTGGATAGCCTGCTGACCACGGTGATCGAGGGGCCCTGTATGTCCAGTCTCAGCCACGGTGCCGGGAGCGACGCTTCCTGGCACCGGTCCGGCGGAGGTGATGTTCTGCGGCGTGGGGATCGCAGCACCGCGGTCGTCGAGATCAGGGCAACGCTGGCCACACTGGGCCTGCTGGACAACCCCGACGAGAACCTCACCACCGGACAGCACGTGGCAGCTGACCTGTTCGACGCCGAACTCGACGACGCGGTGCGGGCGTTTCAGCAGCGCCGGGGGCTGATCGTCGACGGGATCGTCGGCGAAGCCACCTACCGCGCGCTCAAGGAAGCCTCCTATCGGCTCGGTGCGCGCACGCTGCTGCACCAGTTCGGTGCCCCGATGTACGGCGACGACGTGGCCACGCTGCAGTCCAAACTCCAGGAACTCGGCTTCTACACCGCCCTGGTGGACGGTCACTTCGGCCTGCAGACCCACAACGCGCTGATGTCCTACCAGCGCGAGTACGGCTTGGCCGCCGACGGTATCTGTGGCCCAGAAACATTGCGCTCCTTGTACTTTCTGGGTTCTCGTGTCACCGGCGGGTCGCTGCACGCGATCCGCGAGGAGGAACTCGTCCGCCGTTCCGGGCCACGCCTGTCGGGTAAACGGATCATCATCGACCCGGGCCGCGGCGGCAATGACCACGGTCTCATCACGCACGGCCCCGACGGACCGATCAGTGAAGCAGACATCTTGTGGGACTTGGCAAGTCGGCTGGAAGGCCGGATGACCGCGATCGGTATGGAGACATTTCTGTCCCGCTCGGCCAGCCGCAGCCCGCTGGATGCCGAACGCGCCGCGACGGCAAACACCGTGGGTGCGGACCTGATGATCAGCCTGCGCTGTGAGACTCAGCCCAGCCCGTCGGCCAACGGTGTCGCCTCGTTCTATTTCGGCAGTTCGCACGGTTCGGTGTCGACCATCGGCCGCAACCTCGCCGATTTCGTTCAGCGGGAAGTGGTGGCGCGCACCGGATTACGGGATTGCCGCACCCACGGTCGCACCTGGGACCTGCTGCGGCTGACTCGGATGCCCACGGTGCAGGTCGACGTCGGCTACATCACTAACCCGCGCGATCGCGCGATGCTGGTCACCGCCCAGACTCGCGACTCCATCGCCGAAGGTATTCTCGCCGCGGTCAAGCGGCTCTACCTGCTGGGCAAGAATGACCGACCCACTGGCACGTTCACCTTCGCTGAACTGCTCGCCCACGAGCTGTCCGTGGAGCAGGCCCGCGGGGCGTTCTGAGTCCGTTAGCCGCGGATCTCCGCGCCGGCACCGACCGGCTGCTGCAGTTGTGCGCTTTCGAGTAGTCGCTCGAGTGCGGCTTCCACTTCGGCCTTCCAGCCCAGTCCCTTGTCGAGCTCCAATCGCAGCCGCGGGAAGTACCGGTGTGGTGCCACGACGGTGAAGCCGGCGTCCAACAGGAAGTCGGCTTCGATCATGCACTGGTCGAAGGAGCAGTCGCCGAGCACTTCGACGGCGGGCCGTAGTTCCGGATCCACCGCGGCCGGGTCCAGCAATTCGGCCGCCTCCGCCGTCCGACCGAACGCCTCCAGGGCGCGCACGCCGCGGCGGACGAGTTCGGTGACCACGTGGGTCACCAGTGAGTGGGTGAGCCCCGCCCCCTGCCCGGGTTCGATTCCCATCGACGTCAAGAGAACGGCGTCGGCGCTGACCGGGCCGGTGGGAAAACGCTGCGCCCGCGGCACCGCTCGGGGCGGTGCGTACAGGATGTAACCCAGGCAGGAGTCCTCGCCGTCGGACTCCAGACCCTCGGCCGGCGTCGCGGCAGCGATCTGCCCGCAGGAACCCCATTCCAGCATGACCATGGACAGCCAGGCTTCCTTCTCGAATTCAGGATCGGGAAGGTAATCACCGGTGCCGAGGGTGGCGGGATCGACTTCCCAGAACACACACCGTCGTGCGTGCTTGGGAAGTTGCTCGAACGCCTCGAGCCGCAGCGGCATGATGCGAACGGACACTAGTCTCCCTGGCTTTCACACAGTGCGGACGAGCACAACAGCCCCTCCAGGATAGGAGAGCTGCGCGGTACCCTGCCAGTACCGGTCGGGCAACTGACAGCCGGACGGCGTCCACGCGAATGATTCTGGCACACTGGACAATTCCTGGTTCTCGGGATTCTGCAGCGAACATCATCCGGCGATGGTGTCACTGTGACGTAACTAGCCGGTGTCCTCGGTCGCGGGATTTCAGCCGGTCTGGCCGTCCATCATGCCCACGATGCGTTGCAGATCATCCACCGAGCCGAATTCGACGACGATCTTCCCCTTGCGCTTGCCCAGACTCACCGTCACCCGGGTATCGAAGGTGCTCGACAACCGCTCGGCCACATCCTGCAGCCCCGGCATCTGGATCGGCTTACGTCGGGGCTGATTCGGCGTCTTCGTCTCGCTGCGGTTCGCCAGAGTCACTGCCTCTTCGGTGGCCCGCACCGACAACCCTTCGGCCACGATCCGCGCCGCCAGCTCCTCCTGCGCCTCGGCGCCGGCCTCCAGGGACAGCAGGGCGCGGGCATGTCCGGCCGACAGGACGCCGGCAGCCACCCGTCGTTGCACCGCGATCGGCAGGCGCAGCAGTCGAATCATGTTGGTGATCACTGGGCGCGACCGCCCGATCCGGGAAGCGAGTTCATCGTGGGTGACCCCGAACTCGTCCAGCAGTTGCTGGTAGGCCGCCGCCTCTTCCAATGGGTTGAGCTGCACCCGGTGGATGTTCTCCAGCAGAGCGTCGCGGAGCAGATTGTCTTCAGCCGTCTCGCGCACGATGGCCGGAATGGTCGCCAGTCCGGCCTCTTGGGCGGCGCGCCAGCGGCGCTCCCCCATCACCAACTGGTACCGGATCGGCGCCCCCGGCGCGGCGTCCGGGACGGCGCGCACCACGATCGGCTGCATCAAGCCGAATTCACGGATCGAATGCACCAACTCGGCGAGCGCCTCTTCATCGAAGACCTGGCGCGGTTGGCGCGGGTTCGGTTCGATGGCCGAGGGGTCGATTTCGCGGTAGACCGCACCCACGGCATCGGCGTCGATAGCCACTCCCCCGATCACCACGTCGGCGGCGGCGTCCCCCATCCGGGGCCCGCCCTCGGCCGGCCCGGTCGGGATCAGTGAAGCCAGACCACGGCCGAGTCCACCCTTGCCGCGACGCGATGCCTGTGTCATGACTGTGCCTCCACTGGTGCTGGGGTGGCCCGTTGGGCGAGCTCTCGACTGGCATCGAGGTAACTCAGTGCCCCTCGCGAGCCGGGGTCGTAATCGATGATCGTCATGCTGTAGCCGGGCGCCTCGGAGACTTTGACGCTCCGCGGAATCACGGTGCGCAGGACCTTGTCGCCGAAGAATCTCCGCACCTCGACCGCTACCTGGTCCGCCAGCTTGGTCCGGCCGTCGTACATCGTCAGGATGACGGTGGACACGGTCAGCTGCGGGTTGAGGTGCGCACGCACCATCTCGATGTTGTTCATCAATTGCGAGACACCCTCGAGGGCGTAGTACTCGCACTGGATGGGGATCAACACTTCCGGGGCGGCGACGAGTGCGTTGATGGTGAGCAGCCCCAGTGATGGCGGGCAGTCAATGAAGACGTAGTCGAAGTCGGATTGATCGAGTGCGGCGAGCGCGGTACGCAACCGGTTCTCCCGGGCCACCATGCTGACGAGTTCGATCTCGGCACCAGCCAGGTCGATCGTGGCAGGGACACAGAACAGGCGATCACTGTGCGGACTCTGACGGATGGCGTCCTGCAGGGGGATCTCACCCAACAGGACCTCATACGACGACGGTGTGCCCGAATGGCGATCGGAGATACCCAGGGCGGTGCTGGCGTTGCCTTGCGGATCGAGATCGATCACCAAGGTCTTCAAGCCCTGGACCGCGAGGGCAGCCGCAAGATTTACCGCGGTCGTCGTCTTGCCGACGCCACCCTTCTGATTGGCGACGGTGAAGATCCGCCGGTGCCCTGGCCGTGGCAATTGGCCGGCGACGGTGTGGAGGACTTGCATCGCACGCTGAGCGGCGGCACCGATCGGGGTGTCGAACTCGTCCGGCGCCTGCCATGTTTCACGTGAAACATCGGCGCTACCCGACGAGCTCTCCGGGTTGACTGGGACAGTCATGGTCCTCTTCTCTCCGACGTTCGCATGGGGCGCCGGCGACCCGGTGCGCGCTCCCCCGCACCGCGATCACCACGGTGGTCGGCGGATCCAAATACGTCACGCCACATCTCACCACCCTGACATCGGTTGCGCCTAACGATGCCATCCCGCGCCGCCCTTCGGCTACCTCTTCCTCGGCACGCTCACCCTTCAGGGCCAGCATGCGGCCGCCGGGCCGCAGGAGCGGCAGACTCCACCGCGACAACTTGTCGAGTGAAGCGACCGCGCGCGACACCACCACGTCGGCACCGCCTGCCTGCTCCCGGACTTCCGGCTCCTCCGCACGACCCCGTACGACGGCGACATCAACGCCGAGCGCGGCCACCGTCTGCTCCAGGAACTCGGTGCGTCGCAGCATCGGCTCGATGAGGACCACCCGGAGATCGGGTCGCGCGATCGCGATCGGCAGGCCGGGTAGGCCTGCACCGCTGCCGATATCGGCCACCGTCGCATCCGGCTCGATCAGCTCGGCGATGGCGGCGCTGTTGAGGATGTGCCGGTCCCAGATCCGATCAACCTCTCGAGGACCGATCAGTCCTCGTTTGACACCGGCACCAGCCAATGCTTCGGCGTACTGGCACGCGAGGCCCACCCGATCGCCAAAGACAGCTTCGGCTGCCGCCGGTGGTGGTGGTGCGGCCCCATGTTTCACGTGAAACATCCTCCGCTCATCGGAAGCCGGGCTACCGAACTACATCTGTGTAACTTCAGTCCTTCAGGACCACGACGCGGCGTGCGGGTTCGACACCTTCGCTCTCGCTGTGCACGCCTTGGACTCCGGCGACCGCGTCGTGAACGATCTTGCGCTCGAATGGTGTCATCGGCGCGAGCTCCTCGCGCTCACCGGTCTCGACTACCCGCCGCGCGACCTTGTCGCCCAGAGCGCTCAGCTCCTCGCGGCGACGCCGGCGCCAGTTGGCGATGTCGAGCATCAGCCGGCTGCGCTCACCGGTCTTCTGGTGCACGGCGAGCCGGGTCAGCTCCTGCAGTGCGTCGAGGACCTCACCCTTGCGCCCGACGAGCTTGCTCAGATCGTCGCCGCCATCGATGCTGACGATCGCTCGATTGCCCTCGACGTCGAGATCAATATCCCCGTCGAAGTCCAACAGATCGAGCAGCTCTTCCAGATAGTCGCCGGCGATCTCCCCTTCGGCGACCAGGCGCTCCTCCAGATCGTCACCCTTGACCACCGGAGCGTCGGCGTCGGTCAGTTCCGTGGTGTCGGCATCCGCCATGTGTCTCTCCCTCTTCCACCGGAGCGATCTCCGGTCAACGCTTACGTTTCTTGGGCCGTGCGCCTGGCCGCGGTGTGCGATTGGCCGTGCCACCATCGGCGGGCTTCGCGGCATCTGCATCCGATCCGGTGTCGGCCGGCGCGGTCTCGCTTTCGTCTGCGGCTGCCCCATTGGTACTGCCGGGCGCGGCCTTCTTGGGCTTGGTGGGCTTGACCCCGGGCGCCGGCGCGTTGGCCGACCGGCGGGCCAAAGCCTCTTCCCTCTTCGCCTCTTCTTCCTTCTCGATCTTGCCGAACACATAGTGCTGCTGGCCGAAGGTCCAGATGTTGTTCGACACCCAGTAGATGATGATGGCGATCGGCAGGAACGGGCCGCCGACGACCACACCGAGCGGGAAGACGTAGAGCGCGAGTTTGTTCATCATCGCGGTCTGCGGGTTGGCTGCGGCTTCTGGGCTCTGCCGCGCCACCGAGGCTCGGCTGTTGAAGTACGTGGCGATACCGGCCAACAGCATCAGCGGTAGCGACACCGCGATCACGGCAGGCCGGCTGAATTCGGTGAACGCGTCCAGGCCACGAGACTGCGTCATGAACGCGCCGATCGGTGCGCCGAAGAGATTCGCGTCCAGGAAGTGCCCGACGTCGGTCGCGCTGAACACGTAGTTGCCCAACGAGCGGTTCAGTTCCGGCGACAACTGCGGCTGACCGAAGCCGCCCTGCGTGCGGTTGAACGACCGGAGCACGTGATAGAGGCCCAGGAACACCGGGATCTGGGCCAGCATGGGCAGGCAGCCGAGGATCGGGTTGAACCCGTGTTCGCGCTGCAACTTCTGCATCTCCAGCGCCATCCGCTGACGGTCCTTGCCGTACTTCTTCTGCAGCGCCTTGATCTGCGGCTGGAGTTCCTGCATCTGGCGCGTGGTACGGATCTGCCGGACGAACGGCTTGTAGAGCAATGCACGCAGGCTGAACACCAGGAACATCACCGACAGCGCCCAGGCGAAGAAGTTCGACGGGCCCAGGATCGCTGCGAACAGCTTGTACCAGAGCCACATGATGCCCGAGACCGGGTAATAGATGACGTCGAGGCTGAACCAATTAAACATGCGTGCTGCTCCTACCGTCATGGTCAAGATTGGTCCCGGGCACCTGCGGGCACCGCTCGGGTATTGGGTCCCATCCTCCCCGATGCCACGGCCCGCACTTTCCGAGTCGCACGATGGCGAGCCAGCTGCCCCGGATCAACCCGTACTCGGTCAGTGCGTCCACGGAGTACTGGCTGCACGTCGGCGTAAACCGACAGGTCGGCAGTCGCAGCGGCGAGATGGTGTGTCGATAGAGCTCGACGAGGAAGATGAGCGCACGAACGGGCGCGGTGCGGATCCGGAACCGGACATCCGAGCTCGCGGCCGTCACCGCCGTTTGTCCATCAGTTCATGGGTGCGACGAAGTCCCGATCGCAACTGCTGCTCCAATCGCGCCGAGATGGCGGTGCGGCTGCTGGGCAGAGCCCGGATCACAATCCGCTCTTCAGGCTCGAGGTCGGGCAGCACGGCGCGCGCCACATGACGAAGCCGCCGGGCGACCCGGTGACGCTGCACCGCGGTCCCCACAGACTTGCCGACGACGAGGCCGATCCGCGGTCCGCCGTCGGTCTCGCGTCGAGCGTGCACAACAATGTCGGGCTGCGCCGCCCGTACCCCGTGCTTGACCGTGGCGCCGAACTCCGCAGACCGTGTCATCCGGTACTGGGCCGGCAGCACGCCGCGTGATCCTGTGGATCAGGCAGTCAGTGAACGGCGACCCTTGCGGCGTCGACCGGACACGATCGCGCGCCCAGCGCGGGTGCGCATGCGCAGCCGGAAACCGTGCACGCGCGCCCGGCGCCGGTTGTTCGGCTGGAAGGTCCGCTTGCCCTTGGCCACGGCTGTCTCTCCTCGTTGCGTTTGGCAGTGCCCGCCCGGTGTACACGCCGAAGGTGTACCCGAACGAACGCGACTGCCGTTGGTAAGCTCTGGTCTCGCTCGTAACCGGCGCTGTCCCGGATATCCGGTCGCAGCCGTGCCGCCGACGTTCGGGCGACTGTTCGAGGGTACTGACGTCACTTCCCCTGGTCAAACCGCCTTGTGAGCACAGGCGGTCGGCGCACGGATTTACTGCCGTCACAATCGTCACGCACCGCAGCGCAGCGCCCAAATCCACGCGATCGTAATGTCGCAGAACGGTTGGCACCCGCCGCGAAAACTGTTAGCTTCTGCCAAAGCCGCTTCAGACTGGGGCGGCAGAGCGATCACGAAGTAGGGGGCACTGGCCGGCGGGACAATCCTGACAAATCCGATTTTGACCGGATTACGCGCCGACCCGCGACCCTGCGCCGATATGCTGCGAGACGAGGACGCCTGTCCTGTCCACATCTGTGGATAACTATGTGGACAGTTTGTCGTCGTCTCATTTGTTTGTTGCCGAGTTTCGGACCAGGGGGATCTGTCG